>JAHFBG010000010.1 GCA_023250155.1 Candidatus Melainabacteria bacterium | reverse complement strand
TCAAGTAGGGCTGATTTTGGGGCCCACAAAAATCTTAGTTTACAAACTTAAAATGCCTTATTTGATCCTAATTCTGCATTCTATGAAAAAAAGTAATTGTTAAGTGTCAAACGTGCGAGAACAAATAGGAAATGCAGCTTGTCATACAGGCTCAAGATCTTGTTTTTTTAATAAAGTTATTTAGCGCTGTTTATTTTTTGCCGCGTAAAAATTCAGGAATATCTAGTAGATCAGAAGCCATTCTTTTTACCTTATCATCAATAATGATTCTTGGCTTAGTGGTAACAGCTTCAACAACTTTTTCTTCCTTCTTTTCTGTAGCAACTCCGACTGAACCAAAGTATTCTTTTGTAAATTCTTTAGTTTGTGCTCTTTGTTTTTCTACAGTGTGTGGCTGCATTGCAAAACCAGTGGCAATAACGGTTATTTGAACGTCACTTTGGAAGTTCGGATCAATAACTGCACCGATAATTATGTTTGCATCATCTTGTGCAAGTTCATAAATCAATCCAGCAGCTTCATGAACTTCATGTAAAGTAAGATCAGGTCCACCAGTTACATTGAATATGATTCCTGAGGCTCCATTTATAGTGGTTTCGAGTAATGGGCTTTCAATTGCTTTTCTTGCAGCTTCTGTTGCTCTACCTTCTCCACTAGCTCTTCCTATTCCCATAAGAGCTGAACCAGCTAGACTCATGATATTTCTGACATCAGCAAAATCTACATTTATTAAGCCAGGAATTGTAATTATGTCTGATATGCCTTGAACACCTTGGAGTAAAACATCATCGGCTTGTTTAAATGCATCATGAACAGATGTTCTTCTTTCTATAACTTGTAACAATTTATCGTTTGGTATTGTAATTAAAGCATCAACTTTTTGTTTTAAAGCTTCAATTCCTTGATCAGCTTGAGTAATTCTTCTTCTTCCTTCAAACGTAAATGGTTTTGTGCAAACACCTATAGTTAAAGCTCCTAAGTCACGTGCAATTTCAGCAACAATTGAGGCAGCACCAGTACCAGTACCTCCACCCATTCCATTTGTTATGAAAACCATATCTGCACCTTCAATTGCAGTGGCTATTTCATCTCTGCTTTCTTCTGCTGCTTTTAGTCCAATACTTGGATTGCCACCAGCACCAAGACCTTTTGTTAGTTTGTTTCCTATTTGAATTTTATTTGGGGCTTTGCAAAGCTGTAGTGCTTGGGCATCGGTGTTGATTGTCCAGAATTCAACATTGTTTAAATTGCTTTCAATCATTCTGTTTACTGCATTACAGCCAGCACCACCAATTCCAAAAACTTTTATATTTGCAAGTGAAATATTTAAATTTGGATTCGAATCAAAATTTTGTTTTTCCATAATTCTTTTTTTAACCCCTTTTTATTTAAACCATGTCTACGTTGTAGAACTGTATTCTTGATATGCTATGACCTAGCCAAAAAAAATTCAAGTGTCATTTTAAGTTTTTTTTGTACAACTTATTTTCTATATTTAAAAAATATAACTATCTGGCCTTGTAATGTAGAATTGAGGCCTCTTTTTGCCTTTTTCATGAAAAAGCTTCTTTATAAAAAGTTCCGAATTAACTTTACGATTAGTTACCATTTATCTTTAGAAGACTGTATTACACTCCTTGACAACTAAAATATTTTTTTCAAGTAGTATTAAACTCTATTGTAATAACTAATTTCTTTAATTTTCAAATTCTTTTTTTAATTTTGAAAGTTCTTGCTTTTTGCTTTTTCTTGATTTTGCTCTTGACTTTTGATCTATTTTTGGAAGATGTTTGTTTTGATTTCCACCAATAGATTTTACTTTTTCTTCTTCTTTTGTACTGTATATAACTTCAGATTGTAGTTCGTTTAAAATTTTGCGATAGCTTTCTACTCTTGTTTCTGAAATAAATTTATACGAGTCGGATTCATTTAAGTAGCAACCTTCTTCACCATTATGAAGACAATCATTAAAGTTACAGTTTAAATTGATTAACTCTTTAAATGTTTGCAATAACATTGATGAATCCAGTCCAGCAAAGCTAATCTGCGTGAAGCCTGGTGTGTCTACTAAAAACCCTTGTTCGCTATCTGTTTTTATAGGAACTAATTGCACATTTCGTGTAATATGTTTTCCTGTTTTAATAGAACTTAAATCACCGATTACGACATCGCTAGTTGGAATTAAAGCTTTAATTAGACTAGATTTTCCAACACCAGAGGGTCCTGCGATTAAGGTTGTGTTGTTTATACACCAATTAGTGATTTCCTGTAAGCTTAGTTTTTTTAGTGCAGAAATATAAAAGACGTTATACCCACTATTTTTGTAATTTTCATTTATGTTTATTTCCTTCAAGTCTATTTTATTTATGCAAATGGCAATATTTTCATTTGGCAGTTCATACTTAATAAAAGATAAGTAGCGATCTAAATTATAAAAATCAAAATCTGGATCTTGTGTAGAAAAAACAATGAGTATTTGGTCTACATTGGCTATAGAGGGTTTAATAACTTTATTTTTTCTTTCATAGCAATCAACAATTACTCCCTGGCTAGGCGATGCTTCTTCTACTTCAACAGTATCACCAACAATAAGAAGCTTACCTTCTTTTAGTAGTCTTCCTCTTGCAAAACACTCACAGATTTTATTGCTTGTAAAATCTTGTACATAATAAAAGTTGGCTATAATTTTTAATATTTTCCCTTTAAAATTCATAAATCATTTCTTATTCCTGATAGGAAGAAGAGCTACCACTTCCATAAACCAAAGTACGAACGGGGACTTCTTGAATAAATACCTCTCGAAGAAAAAAAGAAATTAAAGGCACAAACAGTGTTAAAATCAATCCAAAAATCAGATCATAGCTAATCATGCTAAATGACAAATGCCATGTGATATTGAACCATTCAAAATTAAATAAAATTAAATAAATAATTCCAAATAGATGTGTCAGAAGTATGGGAAGTAGGACAGCAAGAAATTTTTTATTTCTTTCAAAGAGTACACCACATAAAAACACATTTATTGGTAATGAGATTAAATATCCAAAGGTTGGTTCTTGAAAATAACTAGCACCACCACCACCAGCAAATATAGGAAGTCCACAAAGTCCTAAAATAATATAAATACAAAGTGTAATAAGCCCTATTCTTGGTCCAAAAACTGCTCCACAGAACCACACAACAATAGTTTGTAAGTTATAAGCATGAAATTCAATCCCAAATTTAGGCAGTAAACTAAGTAACATAACTAAAAGCCCATCTTTAATTCCTTTTACTTCATAATTTATTGTTAAAAAAGGTAGTTTAATCAATATTAAACCACTGATATATACCAAAAACAATAAAAAAAGAACAATTAGCCACCTAAACTGATAATCCATCTTATATTTCATACTTCTATTCTAGCGGATAGCGCTTAGCGTATAGTAGAATTTTTGAGAATTCTTTAAAATTTCTAGTACTCTGTATCCTTCTATCCGCTATACGCTATACGCTAAGTGCTATTTCCCGGAACTAATTCAATTATCTTTAATCTGTTAGCATGTGAACAAAGATATAAATTCTATAACTTCCGATGAAAGTATAAATTCCTTGTTAACTAAAGGAGAAGTAAAGCTTTCAACTAAAAGGAATGTTATTCCTATTACTTCAATTACAGATTTAGGTTCAGTTGTAAGTGAAATCCAAACTCAACTTACAACATTGGTTAATAAATTAGATAGTGATATAAGTCCTGAATTTAAAGCCCTAATGGAAGGCTATGTAAATAAGGCAAATGAAGCTGAAGAGTTAAAAGTTAATTTAGAGAATATAACTTCAAAGTGTGAAAAGCTAAAATCTGAAACCACACAAATCCGTGAAACAAATAGAAATGTAATTCATGAATTGCAGAGTGCACGAGAAACATTGAAAAAATTTGAGCAAGAGCTAAATCAACTACAAGCTCTTTCTAAGAAGGAAGAGGAGACATATAAAGAAAAAATCTTAAAACTAACACAGGAAAATAATCAATATATAAGTAAAGTCGAAAATGCTGAACACGAAACAAATGAATTGGTACATAGTTATGAAAAAAGAATTACTGAATTAGTTCAAGTTCAAGAAGAGCTAAGACAAGAAATGCTTGATCAAAAATTTAATTTTAGACAAAATGAACAGGAGCTAACTACAGAAAGAGACAACTTCAAGAAACAAGTTGAAGAATTTGAGCTTTTGATTAAAGATTTAAAAGAACAAGTTGACTTAAAATCTAAAGAAGCTAATTATAAAGATGCTTTGCTAAATCAATTTATAAAACAATCAACAACTGAAAAGTTAAGAGATACTTACAAACCAGATACTATTACCAATGATAATAGTCCTAAGAAAAAAAGCTTTTGGAGCTTTGGAAGCTCTAATAAATAAGTAATTTGTACTGTACTAGATTGATTTATTTGGCTGTTTATTAAATTTCTTTAAGGTTAAGAGGGATTTATATATCAAGCTATCAAATTTTATTCCTTAACCTCGTTTTATAGATTAGCAGTGAGTGCTGAGGTTTAAGTTTATTCTTAACCAATTAACAAACTATTGAAAGTCATACCATGTAACTTTAGGCCTAATACTCAATGCTTATTACTTTAAAACTCAAATATAAAAACATGGGAGAAAAAAATGGCAGCTATAAAAAACAAGAAAGAATTTAATAGAGTGAATTCTATTTTAGAGCCTGGTGAAAATTCTGCATTTGTCGATGAAGATTTTGACTTTGAAGCAGAGCATTGTGAAAAGCAAGAACTTGCACCGCTTACGGATGATCTAGTAAAAATTTACTTACGAGAAATAGGTAAATTAAAAGTTTTAGATACTAGGACTGAAGTTGATTTAGCAAGGAGAGTACAAAAAGGTGATCAAAAAGCTAAACAGGAATTGGTCAGGCACAACTTGCGATTAGTTGTTTCTATTGCAAAGAGATATTTAAATAGAGGAATGTCTTTTTTAGATCTGATTCAAGAAGGAAATCTTGGTCTTATGAAAGCTGTAGAAAAATTTGATCCCGAACGTGGCTATAAATTCTCTACCTATGCTACCTGGTGGATTAGACAAGGCATTACAAGAGCACTATCAGACAAAGCTAGAACAATAAGGCTTCCTGTTCATATGGTGGAATTGATAAGTAAACTGAAAAAAACAATGAGAAGACTTAGTGAAAAATTAGGTCATAAGCCAAGCAATGAAGATATTGCAAAAGAAATTGATATGGATATAAATAAAGTGAAGGACATTATTCAGGTAATGGAATTGCCGCTTTCGCTTCATACGCCAGTTAATTCTGAAGAAGAAGGAGATTTAGAAGATGTTATTCCTGATGGTGATATGTCACCAGAGTGCTCAGTCAATGAGCTTTTATTAGGAATGGACATTAATAAAGCTCTAAAATGCTTAACTCTAAAAGAAGCAGCTGTTATAAGGCTTCGTTTTGGGCTTGACCGTGGAAAAGAAAGAACACTGGAAGAGGTAGGAAAGGTTCTAGGTGTAACAAGAGAAAGAGTTAGACAGCTTGAATTTAGGGCCCTTAAAAAACTCCGTCAACCAGGTGCTTGTGATGGTCTAAAAGACTATTTCGCAGCATAGAAAAACTCAAATATTCACATGATGTACGGGCAGGTTTTAAACCTGCCCGTACATTTTTTATTGAACCAACCCCTACGTCATTTGGTTTATTCATTGCTAAAAAAGGGCTGTCCCTTGGGGCTTGTCATCTGTTTCTTAAAAGAATATTAGGTACCCATAGGGGCAGCTATTAGATGAAACCCGCTTAATTTCACAAGTAATACATAGAGGCTGTGCAGAATATCACTCCTTCACAGTAATAAAAAATCACAAAACAATATATAAAACAGGCCTTGTGATTTTGGAAATTAAGCAATGAACTTATACATAAAGAAAGCACTTTTAATCAAAGCAATTTTTATTGGACTATTATCATTTACACTTACGTCCAATAATTCTTTTTATGCGCAAGAGCCAAATCAACCAGGGGATAAGGCTAAAGAAGAAAGTGCTGAAGAACAAGCTTTTGAAAATGATGAAGCTAATAATGAAGATGAAGCTGATGAAGAGAATGGAGCTCAAGCCGGAGAATCTACCACTGAAGAAGAAGAAACAGAAACAGAAGCACCAGATCAAAATTTACAAGCTAGAAAAATACAAGAACATAAACAATCTCCTGCATATATAGTGCTTGGTAGAAAACTAACTGACAATGAAAAGGAAGTTTATAAAGGACTTACAGTAAGAGAATTAAAAGATCAACTTTTATATAAAGAACAAAGATTAGTTGTTGTAAGAGCTTTATTGGCAGTAGGTGAAGGTAGTAACAGTAAAGAAATATTGGAAAAATGGGTAGATTCTAAACCAAAAATGTTTACGGAATTAGTAACTTACTTTACAAGCTTAAAAGAAAAATATGGATCAGTATTAGATGGTGTAAATCTTGAAATGGTTGATAACATTCATGATGACAAACAAGCATTTGACAAAGCAGCAAGCAAGGCATATCAAGCAGTCTTTGGTGTACCAATGGATAAGCCAGAAGAAATTCATAATTATTTAAATCAAAAACAAGTTACCACTTACTCAAGAATGGTTGAGGTTCTTACAGATGCAATAGACCAAGAAACAAAACAAGAAATGCTTTTTAGAGCATTAGATGAAATAAACAGACCTGATTTAAAAGACAATAAAGAATTTGTAAACAAATTACTAGCGCAAAAATTTACCTATGAAAACTTGAAATCATTGTTAGCTGGATTACAAAGCCAAGAAAAACCAGCTCAAGTAAAAGCAAAAGTTAAAACAAAACCAGCACAAAACCCAGGAGCCAATCACAATCAAAGACAGTTAAAAATAAATAATCAATAGAAATAACTCTCCAGGATATCAATACTGTAACTTAAAAACAAATAAAGAATTAAAGGGCAGAATCATTACCTTACTTTAATTTCCAAGGAGTAATATAGTATCAATCATAAGTTACCAAGCCCAAAACCCCGACTCACACACCGGGGTTTTTTATTTTTATATTACGGAAAAATCTCGGATCAAACAAGATTTTTCCTTTTCTTTCTCGGCGCTCAGGGATATTACTATGTAAGCCTTTACTAAACACACATCGGTAGGAACTGCTCGCAACTAGCCCCCACAGCTTGTTCAGCAGCTTCATATCCACTTTTAAAAAGCTTCATATGATCTTCTGCATTTACTGCAAACAAATCTATCTGGGAAATTAAATTTACATCAGGGCTTATATTAACAATGTTGGATTTTTGTTCTCTAGCTTGTGTACCCTCTAAAAAGTCTATCGTTGCTTGTTCTATCCTTTGCACGAACTTGTCTAACAGATATCGTGATTTTGTATTTAGTTTTCTTGTTTTCAAATTTGATATTAGTTTTATAGATAGGGTTGTACCAAAATCCCATAAGTCATCAGGACAAAATCGTGCAAAGATACCATCAATATGTAATCCGTTTGAATAAACAACAGGCTTGAATAAGCCTGGTATACAGGTAGTGGCAGTTAAAATTTTTGCAAGATTATATTTTTCTCCGTTCCAGATTTCTTTTTGCATTTTTAAAACATTAAAAGTTACTACCCAAAGATTGTTTTTTGGTTTACAGTAAGTGCTTACTATATCACCAAAAACACTGTGATCCCACATCCCACCCAGCTTGAAGGATGGCTTTACAAGAAACTTAGGATAACCAAATTGAAGAGTTAAATTTAAGAGTTCTCTAGCAGGTAAATTATTTGCACCCCAGGTAGCTACAATGGCGCCTCCAGATGTGCCTGCAAAATTTTTAACATCAATTTTTTTATCTTGTAAGTAAGCAAGTACACCGACATGTGCTGCAAATCGAATACCAGAACTTGAAAATGCTACATTATATTGCATAGTTGTATAGCTATTAGCATTGAGTATTTTGTATTATTAAAATAGTGTTCTTCTCAATCCTAAGCGCTCAATCCTCAATCCTGTTCTAAAAGATGTTATGCTAAATTAGTTAGTTCCAATAGTACTATAAACCTAAACTATAATAATCATTTCATGACATTTAGAAGATACCCAAGAATTTTGCGTGAACCAAAAAAAGAAGATAAATCCTCCTTTTTATTCAATGCCATTCTTTTTTTTATAGGGTTTTTTCTCACAATTATTTGTTTAAATATATATAAACCAACATTATTGCCAAATGAGCTTAGAATAATCTCTTTAAGTAAAAAACAAAACATTCTTATTCTAGGACTTGATGAAGTATTTCCAAAGCTTTCAAATGTAAATAATGAAGCTCTTTGGAAAGGACGTTCTGACACAATTATAGTTTTAAGTTGTAATCCAGGAAAAAATATTCTAAACATTTTAAATATTCCAAGAGATACGAAAGTAAAAATTCCAAGATATGGATTCGAAAAAATAAATTTTCTAAATCCTGTTGGTGGACCTTTATACACAAAAAAATATATTGAAAAGTTCTTGAGGATTCGAATAGATCATTTTGTAGTTGTCAATCTTCATGGGCTAAACAAAGCTATTGATGAAATTGATGGAATCGTTGTTGATGTTCCACAGCGAATGCAATACCAAGATCGTTCAGCGATGCTATATATAAATCTGCATCCAGGAAATCAAGTTTTAAATGGAGAACAAGCAATTGGTTTTTTACGATTTAGACATGATAGCCTGGGGGATATTGGAAGAATTCAGAGACAACAAGCCTTTACAAGAGCTTTAGTAAAAAAACTACTTGATCCAGTTATGTTTACAAAATTGCCACAGCTTATTTCTATCTACAGAAAAACAATTTACACAGATCTTAAACCAAAAGACATAATTAAAATTGCAAATTTTGTTAGAAATGTACCTTCACAAAATCAAAACATTGTAATTTTGCCAGGCGATTTTGGAAATAGAAAAAACATTAGTTATTGGTTACCAAACCATAAGGAAATAAACAAGGTTGTAAACAAGCTTTTTTATGATCAAAAAAGTTTATTTAGATTTCAAAGAATTAATCCAAAGGAAATAAAAATCTCTATTTTTAATGGATCACACAAAGATCATTTCTTGGCTTCTAAAATATCTAAAGCACTACAACAATATGGCTATACTATTTGCTTGATTCAGGATTATGAGGCACATGTTAAGAAAACAAAAATTTATGCACAAAGAGCAAATTCTGAGACTGCTTTACAGGTTAAGTATGATATTGGCAATTTTGGTGAGATAGTTACAGGGAATTTAGGTCCTCCTGATGCAGATATTACAATCTTAGCAGGTGATGATTTGGCTAAATTTCAAGATAAAACTAAAAGAAAAGTTAATTAAATCATTATTGTAGAGCAGGCAGTTATAAAATAATACCAATGAGTAAAAGGGATTGATGTTTTACGACAGAATATTTTTAACAAGTTTAATTATTGGAGTTTGGGCTTCAATAAAAATTTTTGAAGAATTATTGCCTGAAAAGGCCTTAAATTATCTTCCTAAGCCATTTGCTCTTTATGCGATTTTGGTTTTTGTAGTAGCAATGGTTATTCATACGATTCTGTTAGCAATTGCACAAAAAAGAAAACAAAGAACAATTCCTGAATGTAAGCATTTTCCATCAATTGATATTCTTATTTCCATTCACAATGAAGAAAAAGTAATTGGTCCAACGATAGAAAACCTATTAAATATAAATTATCCAAACTATTCAATTTATTTAATCAATGATCATTCTGCTGACTCTACAAAAGAAATCCTCGATAAATATGAACAGCTTTACCCAAAAAATCTGAAAGTAATTCACAGGCTGGACAATAATATCAGTCGAGGTAAAGCAGCAGCTTTAAATCATGTACTAAGACAGTATTCAAGGGGAGAATTGATTGCTGTGTTTGATGCTGATGCAAAAGTAGAACCAGACTACTTTTTAAAGATGGTTCCTTACTTTACAGGAGAATCAGTCGCTGCAGTTCAGTCCCAAAAAAGAGTATCAAATCCTACCGTAAATTATTTAACAAAGCTTCAAGAGAATGAATACTGTTTAGATAATTACCTCCAATGTGGAAGAGATATGATAGAAGGAAATGTTGAACTAAGAGGAAATGGACAAATCCTTAAAAGAAACTTGTTAGAAAAAGTAGGATTTTTTGATGAAGACACTTTAACGGAGGATCTTGAACTATCTACAAGACTAATTATTAATGGTTATCAAGTTCGATTTTGTCCTGAAACAATGGTACTTGAACAAGCTCCTACTAATTTTCGAGCATTGCTTCTGCAAAGACTTAGATGGGCAGAAGGTAGCCTTAGAAGGTATTTATCGAATATCTCAAAAATATTTGGACCAAGCAAAGCTACATCACTATCTCAGCAATTTGATACTTTTGTGTTTTTAAGCCAATTTGCTGTTCCTATCTGGTTGTTTTTAGATGTTATTTCAGAAATAGTACGTTATGTAAAAGATCAAGAAACCCATATGACAAGCTTAATGTTAATTTCACTTGCTATATGGCTAATAACATGTGTAAGTTTAGCTTTTGGAATAAGAATATATAGAGGCTTTTCATGGAGAACCAGTATTAAGCGTGCAATTGAAACCAATATTTATTTTTTAAGTGTTTGGCCTGTGATTGTTTTATTGACAGTGAGAAAAGTCTTGTTTAGCAGAACTAAAGGGAAATGGCATAAAACAGAACGTTACGAAGAAGCAGGAGTTAATAGTTAAAAATTAAATGGTAAAATTATTAGATTTTTTATATGGAAGACTCAAAACATATGGTGTTGATCATATGTTTGGAATAGCAGGTGAATCAGTACATGTTCACTTTCACTATTTAGACAAAAGCCCATTAATACCTGTTTTGATGACACATGAACCTTGTGTAGGATATGCTGCTGATGCCTATTCTAGAATTAGAGGGTTAGGAGCTGCACTTGTTAGCTATGGTGTTGGTTCTTTGAACCTTGTAAATGCTGTTGGTCAGGCATATGCAGAGTGTTCCCCCATGGTAATTATTAGTGGTGGTCCAGGAGTACAAGAAAGAAGAAAATATTCACATTTACACCATAAGATTAGAACTTATGAAACCCACCAAAGAGTGATGAGTGAAATTACAGCTCTTAGTATCATCGTAGACAATCCTCTAACAGCAGGACGTGAAATAGATAGAGCTTTAAACATGGCCGTTACTTTTAAGAAGCCTGTATACATTGAGATACCACGTGATATGGGTGAAATAGAAATTCAAGAAGAGCCTTTACAATCATTAAAAAAACCTGAAGATCCACAAGCGTTAAAAGAAGTACTGGATGAAATCATTCATATGTTAAACAGTGCAAAGAACCCAGTTATCATTGCTGATGCTGAGCTTGCAAGACTTGGATTACAAAAAGAACTTGTTACTTTTGCTGAAAGGGTTAATGTACCTGTAGCATCTACGATATTAGGAAAATCAATTTTTCCTGAGGATCATCCTTTAGCTATGGGTGTTTATTTTGGTCAATTAAGCAATCCACAAGTAGCAGAATATATCCACAACTCTGATTTTAGGTTAATGCTTGGAGTTATTTTAAGTGATATCAATCTTGGTATGTTTACTGCAAAGTTTTCACCTGATGATGCTGTGGTCTCAAACATAGATGGATTGAAAATCAACAAACATTTTTATCCTCAAATAACCTTAGATACTTTTATGAAAGGATTATTGTCACGCAAAGATATTAAGAAGCACAGCTTGAACCATCCTAAAATTGAAATCCCTAACTATCCCATAGGAAAAGATTCTGATCCAATGACTGTCAAAGCACTTTTAACACTTACAAATAACTTCCTGGATACAGGATATAGAATCATATGTGATGTCGGGGATTGTTTATTTGCTGGTCAAGAACTCCAGATGAGAGGAGCTTCTACATTCTTATCACCAGCGTATTACCTTAGTATGGGCTTTGCTATTCCAGGTGCTATTGGAGCTCAAATGGCAGATCCAAAGAGACGTCCTCTTGTAATGGTAGGAGATGGTGCATTTCAAATGACTGGAATGGAATTGATGACAATTGCAAAGCTAAAACTAAATCCTATAATTATTTTGTTTAACAATACTATCTATGCAACTTTGCGTTACTGTGAACCACCAAAGACAGCTCAAAGACATAAGATACCGACTATGGACTATGCAAAAATGGCTGAGCTTATGGGTGGAAAAGGAATCCCAGTAAAAACTGTAGGTGACTTTAAGAATGCACTTCAGATAGCTAAAAATGTGGATGATACTTTTACACTACTTGATGTAAAACTAGATGAACACGATATTTCACCAGCACTAAGGACTTTTGGAGAGAGTCTTGGAAGTTTTGTAGAGGCTTCTGCCACTGGAAAGGTTTAATCTTTTATCTTCTGGGATTATAGTTAGGATCTCCTGTTATATTCCCTCGTCCAAAAAACTCATCATTTATGTTTTGTTGTTGAGTTCCTCCACTCCCTCTTTGTAGGGCAGTAGCTGCTGTTCCGCCAACGGTGGGTGTTGTAGGTCCGTCAATAGCTCTTGCTGCACTAGTATAGTCACCAGCGGGTCTGGTTACTCCATCTACACCATCTCTTGCTCTTTGTGATGCGGCTACACTATTTCCATTTGACATGAATGGATAAGTAACAATACGAACAGTTCCTTGAACTAAATTGCCAAAAAATCCCATAAAATTAATCTCCTTATTGATTTGTTTTTTAATACATTAATATAAAGGACAGCTAAAATTTAAATTCACTTTTCTTTAGATAAAACTTTTTTAATGTAGCTGAACCTTCCAGACAGGGTGATAATATCTAAGAAAAGTTAAATGGTAGTTATGTACCACAGAGAAAATTTGTGACTATCCAGGTCTTTCAGTAAAAAACGGATAAAAATAGTAGGGGTTTGGTTAAGCTGTAGGAAAGATTAAAAAGAATTTATCTTTAGTTCAGTATTAATTGATTTAATACAAACCAACTAACATAAAAATAAACTGCCCAAACTACAAAGAAATAACTATCAAGTCTATCTAATAATCCACCATGTGAAAGTAAAACTGTTCCAGAATCTTTTAGCCCTGCATCTCTTTTCAAGAGTGATTCAAATAAATCCCCAAGCTGACTAAATACTCCTGTAAATAAGCCAATCATAACTCCATGAAAAATATTGTAGTTAAAACTAGACTTGCAAAAATAAATAATAATTACACTTATAATCATGCTTGAGAAAAAACCACTTAATGCTCCTTCAAGAGTTTTCTTAGAGCTTATTTCTGGTTTCAGTGCAGTTTTTCCAAAGAATCTTCCACCATAAAATGCACCAATATCACAAAAAGCAGTACTAAAAAGAGCTACAAAGGCATACTCGAATCCTAATTCCCTTAATAAGATTAAAAAGCTTGGTAGTAGTCCTGTATAAACAAAACCTAATACACTAGTTCCAATATCAGATGTTGTTGCAATGTGTTCATTTTGGTTTCCTCTAAAAACTAAACGAAATAAACAACCAACTACACCGACAACAAAAACAAATATAAACAATTTAATTGGCAACGATTTTGAAAATCCAAATGATGGCAAAGAAGCTACAAGAAAAAAAAGTATGCTAACAAACCTAATCCACTTATTTGATGGATTTATACCTTTTGCTCTAACAATATTTATAAATTCAGTATTAACCTGCCAAAATACAATTACTAAAACACTGCTTAAAACTAACCCTCCACAATATAAGACAGAAAAACCAAAAGAAGCTACAAGAAGCCCTATGATCAATCTTGATATCTGTTCATTTTTCAAGAACAAATCTTTGAAAAAACTTTTCATAATTTCTTTATTGTAACGTTTTTAAGCCAAAATTACATTCACTTTGAGATAAAATAAAGCTATGTCTATTGATACAGAAAAAGCAGAAGTAATAATAATTGGAGCTGGTATAGCAGGATTAACTATAAATAAACTCTTGTCTAATAAAGGATTTAAAACTAGGGTTCTTGAAAAAGCATTAAAACCAGGTTCAAGAAATTTTTATAGTGGTGTTATAAACCAAGATACTTATGAAAATCTTTTTGGAAAAATTGATTTGCCGATTGAAAGACTAGTGCGTGAAACAAGATTTTATACACTACAATCAAATTCATTTGATGCATTGACTTCAAGACATACACAAGAAAACAACTTTATAGTTTCAAGTGAATTGTTTTATTCTTGGTTAGCTAAGGAAAATAAAACAATAATGTATGAATCATTAGTGACAGATTTAATAGTAAGAGATCATAAAGTATGTGGTGTAAAAGTAAATGGTGAAGAATATTACTCGAATCTAGTAGTTATCGCTGAGGGTTTAAATCCTTTACTTACGAAAAGACAAGGTCTTAGAAAAGGAGAATATACACAAGATCAAGTATTTTTATTTGTAGAGGAAAGTATCAATTTATCCTCTAACTCAATTAATGAACGATTTAATCTTCAAAACAATGATGGTGTTGCAATCAGATTGTTTATTAATGAGCTTTTTAATGTTTCTGGATTTGGATATCTTTATACGAATAAAAAATCGATTACACTTGGTCTTGGAATTCTACTTTCTGATTTAATCTCTGCAGGAACTAACTTGAACTTGTTTTTAGAAGAGTTAAAACAACATCCTGCTATAAAGCCATTAATATTAGGAGGTACTATAAATAGTTATAGTTCATATACACTGCCAATTGGTGCTTGTTATGGAAAGCCTTTGCCTAGGTTATGTGTAGATGGGTGTTTGGTTATAGGTGGTGCATCAAGTCTAATAGATCCATTTATGTGGGACTTGTCTCGTAATGCAGTACTTACAGCTAAATATGCAAGTGAAGCTATTATAAAAGCAAAAGAATTGAATGATTATTCATTAAAAACTCTTTCATCTTATGAAAAACTTATAAAAGAAAATATTCTACCTAAAGAATCCAGTGATAAGAAAGAACTAAATAAGTTAGACAATACTTATAACCTTATTATGAATAGAAAATAACATATGTCAAAAACTAAAATAAAAAAAACAGAAAATCAAATAACAACAATTGAAGAGAAGTTATACATTGTTGATTTTTGTCCAGATATTGATTCACATATAAAGGTAAATCAGGACTTATGTTTAATTTGTAAAAACAAAGACTGTACAAAGTTTTGTCCTTCAAATGTATTTGCCTGGTCTGATGTAGATGAGCAAATCATAATAACCTATGAAAACTGTTTAGAGTGTGGTGCCTGTAGGATGGGTTGTCCATATGAAGCCATTGAATACAAACATCCTAAGGCAGGATTTGGTTTGGTTAGCAATTAAAAAATGATCTTTCAAATTATAAGAAGTATTTATAAAATATGTTGTGAAGTATATTCAAAGCTTTGTACTAAAGGTATTAAACGTTTACTCTCAATTTTACAACTTGGTATAAAAACTTGTTTTTATATTTGGCTAGATCACAAGGATTTTAGAAATGATAGCCTCTTGTTTTATTTTTGTACTAAGTTTGATTCTCTCTTGCTTGTACCGAAGGAAGAAAGAGATGTTAAAAGAGCTAAGTGGCTCTTGAATGAAATACTTATACAGGGTTCAACATTTATCAAACTAGGACAAATATTAGCAAGCAGAGCTGATTTAATACCGTTGGTTTATATGAAAGAGCTTGCTAAGCTTCAAGATGAAGTTCCTCCTTTTGATGATGAAGTTGCACTTGAAATTATGCGCTCAGAATTAAAAAGATCGCTAACAAGCATTTTTAGTGAAATTGATAAAGCACCGCTTGCTTCTGCTAGTCTTGGTCAGGTTTATAAAGCAAAATTACTAGATTCAAATCAAGAAGTTGTAATTAAGGTACAAAGACCGGGCTTAAAAAAGCAAATAGAAGAAGATGTTTTTATACTAAAAGCTATTGCCAAAGAAATAGTACAGTATCCTGCCTTAAGTAAAGGAACTAATTATTGTGAATTGTTAGATGAGTTTTTAAGAGTAGTTTATGAAGAAATTGATTATATAAAAGAAGGAAAACATTGTGATCTTTTCAGAAAAAACTTTAAAGGATATTATGGAGTTTATGTTCCAAAAGTTTACTGGCAGCACACGACAAGAAAAGTAATTACTCTTGAACACATACATGGCTGGAAAGTTACAGATACTGAAAGCATTCTTAAAGCAGGCTTTAATTTAAAAGAGCTTACTAGAGAGGGTTGTAATGTATACTTAAAACAATTATTAACTGATGGATTTTTTCATGCAGATCCACACCCTGGAAACCTTCGCATAATGGAAGATGGAAGGCTGGCATTTTTTGATTTTGGAATGGTGGGATATGTTTCAAAAGAGATTCAAATCAAACTAATAAACACAATATTACACTTGATAAATAGAGACTACAAAGGTGTTGTAGAAGATTTTATTTCTTTAAATCTTTTAAGTAAAGATTTCCAAAATCCAGATGACTTAGCTGATGCTTTAAAACCTATTTATGATAAGCGCTTTGGGCGTTCTGAAGATATAACTACAAGTTTTAAGCAAATCATTGAAGACTTAGCACATATATTTTATAAATATCCATTTAAGATTCCTGTTGAACTTGCTCTTATTATACGTGCATTATTAACTCTTGAAGGAGTAGGCCATTCATTAGATTCTGGATTTAATGTCATAAAAGTTTTAATACCATTCATACAAAAATATTTGTTTAGAAAAGAAGGAAATTGGCTAAGAGAACATCTCGTAAATCAATTTACAAGTAATGGTTTAAAGTTTGACAATATCAATGAACTTTTACACGTGTGAAAAGATTAATGCGTTATAATTACCTAAGATTAATTGAATCCTGATGATAAATAAAATATGAATAAACGCTATGGGCCCATAGCTCAGTTGGTAGAGCGCTTGCATGGCATGCAATAGGTCGTCGGTTCGACCCCGATTGGGTCCAAATTCTATAGGTACTGGTCGCAACCAGTACCTACAAGGTTATCTAGATACTAATGAACATTGTAGTGGAACCCAGTTTTCTTTAATATAAGCTACTTTGACTATTGCAAGGTTTAAATGGACTGCAACAAGCACTTCTTTTATTTGTCCATTTCCAGTATTCACTGAAAATCTAATTCCTGTTTTAACCATATTGTCTTTGTAATCAATATAATTAACTTGTTGAAATGCATTACCATTTGAATCCGAAATTAGCTGAGCATAATGAGAGATATAAATAGTCATTGGAAGCCCGTTTAGAACAAGATCGTTGTAAGAATCTATAAACACTTTTGATGAACTGTTTTCAAAAATTGAATATGATAAACTGTCGAAATTATCACATAAACACCATTCATTCAATGTATCTATTGGTTTTAGTAATGATCCATAAGCAAATACCGGTGATGATACTGGTTTAGGACAATCTATATAATCATCACTAATTTTATGTAAGTATGAATTATATGATAATAAATAATCAACCATATATTCTTTTATTGTTTTCAATGTGTTTTTAGAGAGAGAAGTGTTTACTATATCCATCTCGCTTATTAATTCACTAAACTTAGGGTTTATAGCAAGTTGTTTATCTCCTTCGTCTACTACTACGAAGTTTCCATTATTTACTTCACTCATAAATTGATCTGAAGTTAAGCTAGCATTTTCAAGATATTTTAAAACACCTTGTAGTTTGTGTACTAGACTATCCATAGCAAATCTAAAGCATTTGTTTAAACTATTTTCTTTGTATGGCTTTAATTGCTTTGATTCTGGTAGTTTTACTTCGTTTAATGTTTCTTTTGATTCTTGTTTGATTAGGTGGTTCATAATGTGTCCCTTCTTAATTTGATACTACCTAGGTTAAGGTATTAAAGTCAATCAATTCTTAACCTGGGTTAAAAAGAAAAAAGTTAAATTTTTTTAATCTTTTAAAATCTTAACCAAATCAACTTCTTAACCTGGGATGAAGGTACTAGTTTAGTTATCATCAGGGAATGCTAAAGGTGTTGCATGAGAAGTTAGAAAAATATTTTGATTTCTAACAATTGCAAAGTTAGCATAATTAGGCACTAAAAAAGTTTCTTCAATTTTGTTCTTTCCAAGTTTATCTGTGGATAAAATCTCAAAATAAATTCCTGGTTTTACTGTATTATCTTTTGGATCTAAATATTCTCTTATAGAAACAGCACTTACAGTTTTATCAGAATTTACATTAATTTTAATAGGATAACCATATTTAGCGAGACTGTACTTGTTTAAAGCTTCCTCTGGAGATACTTTAGGTTTTAAAACCTCAGTATTAGTTTTATCTGGTCCTGGCTCTAAAACGGTTATAGTTTTTGTAGAGATAAATCCATTAAACTCTTTAACCTTATTGTTTATGTATTCAATTGCATCTTTTACTTCTTGGGGATTAACAATGCCTTGCTTTTTAAGTCCTTTTTCTAATCTTGCTTCATTAAAGGTGGAAAGCTCAAGCTTAATTGTATTATCTACTAAATCTCCTTGCCAGAAAAAACAAAAAGGTAATTTATCGACATTAACTTTTGATTCTATCTTTTGGTTTATAACAGGTATGTTTTTCTTTGTGTCTTGGCATCCTATAACTAGTGGAATGCTTGCTAAAACTGCTGCTCCTATTTTTGTAACCAGATTTGCCATAATAATCCTTCTCCTTATAAAAACCTTTCAAACAATTAGAGATAATATAACATATAGAAGATATAAGAAAAATCTGTAATGAATCAATACAAACAACCAATTATTTTTTCAGACTTTGATGGCACTATCACTGAGCGTGATGTGATTATAACTATCATGGAAAAGTTTGCACCACCAGAGTGGGTAGAAATTAAAAACAAAGTTTTATATGAAAGAACAATTACTTTAAAAGATGGTGTTGAAAAGCTTTTCAATTTAATTGATAGTAGTAAAAAAAATGAAATTATAACTTATATAGAACAAGTAGCTAGAGTCAGAGCAGGCTTTGATGAGTTTTTAGAGTTTTGTAAAAGTAGAAAAATCGATTTTTATGTTTTAAGTGGAGGCTTGGATTTTTTTATAGAAACTGTTTTAGAAAATTATAAAGATAAAGTAAAAATATTATGTAATAAAGGAAATTTTCTAAGTGAAAAAATAAAAATTGATTATAGTTTTTTGCCTAAAAACTGTACTCTTTGTGGCGATTGTGGTTTTTGTAAAATTGAAGTTATTGAACAGTATCCTAAAAACCGATATACAAGGGTATTAATAGGTGATAGCCTGACAGACCTTTCACCATCTAAGGTTTCAGATATAGTCTTTGCAAGAGCAGATTTAATCAAGTATTTAGAAGAAGAAAATATACCTTATGTTCCTTTTAAGACGTTTTATGATGTGAAAAAGGAATTAGAAGAACTTTTGATAGAATAGATGTAGATAAAAAGGAGAAGAAAATTACTACTACAAAAACAATCAATAAAGATATAAAGCTTGATCAAGCAAAAAATGAGCTGATTAAAGCCAGTAAAAATTTCTATAACCGCGGCTGGATGCTTGGTACATCAGGAAATCTTTCTATCTTAGTTCAAGATGAACCACTGAATTTTTTAATTACAGCAAGTGGAAAAGATAAGGGTGAATTAACTGAAGATGATTTTTTACTTGTAGATGAGCTTGGTGTCATTGCGAGGAGCGAAGCGACGAAGCAATCTCATAAATGTCATTCTGAGCGAAGCGAAGAATCCCATAACGTAATTAGATCCTTCGTCGCTAATGCTCCTCAGGATGACATAACAATGTTTAAACCATCTGCAGAAACCCTTCTTCATAGTGCTATATATAAAAATACAAAAGCAAAAGCAGTTTATCATGTGCATACTACTAACTCGACTCTATTGTCAAAGTCGTCAGCCATTGAATTTAGCGGACTTGAAATGTTAAAAGGACTAGGTTTTAAAACTCATGATGTAAAAGTAATTATTCCTGTTATTGAAAATAGCCAAGACATGAAGTATTTATCAAGTATTGTCCCAAGTTATATAAATGAAGATGTACCAGGATTTGTTTTAAGAGGACATGGGCTTTATGCTTGGGGCAAAACGCCTCATGAAGCTAAACGGCATGTAGAAATATTTGAGTTTTTGTTTGAATATAGGGTGAAGGAGTTATAGTTTTCAATTTGGGAGAAAAAATGACTAGAAAAATATCCATGTTTAATAAGATAATTTCTATAATTCTTTTAGTTCTTTCATTTCACTTGTTTAGTACATTACAAGCAATTGCTGAATGTACACCAGTTAACATATCAAATGAATACTCTCTTTTCACAAATATAAAAGATGAAGAAGAAGCTAAAACACAAACTTCACAGACTAAGATGATTATACTTAAAAAAAATATTAACTCAGGAGGTTTTTCTGGATCTGAAAGATATACACAGCATCTTGTAAGAATAGTAAGCTCAGCTCCTATACGATCATATGGCCGTGGAACTTTAACTTTTAAAAAGAGCATAAACACCATTGACATATTAACTGTCATTTGTGATGATTCAAATACTAATAGGGTTGCTTTTGCAGTACCTTTTCTTGCTGATAATAACGGTTATGTATACCGAGGTTTATCCTTTCATAATGGAACTTTAAAAAGCAATAAAGTAATTGAGGGAACTCACACATTTACTTCACCACTTCCTTCAATTGCACTACCTATAAATTTATCTAATGAAGGTAATTTTGTTGCTTTGCCCATTAGTAAATAAATTGCTTGGCTCTTACTTATAGTCATAGATATCTCATAAACCCCTTCCTATTTAAGTTTTTCTTTAAATATTCTTATACACAAATATCGCAAAAACAATAATTCTATAGTTAACACCAGGTTAAATACAACAAACAAGATTAAATAATTCTAAGCTTTCTAAAAAACATTAACTTTAAAGATATTTTTTACTTTGTATTTAATGGGTTAGTATGCCTAAGACCTTATATTTATTATGGATGTAAAAAATACACAAACAGCATATTCTAGGCCAATTGCGCCAGGAGCAAAACCACTTGATGACTGTGTAGAGCCACAAGAACTACAGCTTTTGCCAAGCCACTCATATGAACTGACTCCTGAAGATTATGTAGCTATCTCAAAGATTCAAAATATTACACCGGTACTGGATAGTGGTATTAAAACACTTCAATCGCTCTGTAGTCTTTTGATTAAGAATTCTAGTGACTTATGGATTTATAGTGCAGCTACTTCTTTTGCAAATAATGAAAATAAAAGTGAGTTAATTTCTTTTTTAAAAGAGCAAATAACTTGCCAGTTTAAAAATCTAAGAGAAACTATAAAACCTAATGATGAAGAAAGAAAAATATTAGACGATTTAGAAAAATATATTGAAGACTTTAGTGGACTTTCAAAACTACTTAATGAAGCAGATAAGTATGATGTGGATAAAAATCTTATTAAACTATCTCTTCTTTATACTCTTGAACATATAGAAAGTACTTATGAAGAAGCACGTAAAAATAATTTGTTTAGTCGTTATGAGGAAATACTTAAAGAAAATAAAAAAGTTGAAGATATTTTAAACAATGATACTGTTGTAAAAAACACTACTGATATAAATACTAAAGACAAGACTGAGCAGACACCACCCCAAGATTCAATTCCACAAGGTCTTACTTCTAAACCAATAAAAAGAATAGAAAAATTAGAAGTGCAGGGTTCTCCAAAAGATAAAACATTTATTGGGAAGGTATGGGATGAAGGTGAAGGAGAGGGTTTATACCTTACAGGAATAAAATCAACCATAAATGGACAAGGTGATCAATTAATAGAACCAATAGGACTTGAAGTTTCTAATCCAAATTATTTTAATGAGTTTAGTGATTTGTCAAAAAGAAGTAAAGGTCAAATTGATATAGAGCTTCCAATAACACAAACAGGAGGTAGTTCTGATGGTGCTATAACCCTGCCAACACGTCTTGGGTATGCAGTGACAGATATTGCTTTTGTGGGTGGTAATAGTAGTGATGTAATAATTGAAAAAGATGCTTTTGGAATAACCTATTTAAAAAACACAGAAGGCATTGAAACTGTAAGATATAGACTAACAAAAACACCACAAAAACCTATTGCAGAAATTCCTGAGAATTGGAAAACAGTTTTTGAGAAAGATAACTCACAAAACAATATTATTGACCAAGCTCTAGAAAAGGCTAAAACGATAAAAGAAAAAGTTGATTTAGTCAGAGCAAAACTTAAAACATCTTCTCCTATTTATACGACATTTAAACCCATGGAAGAAATTTTAAGTAAAGTCCCAAATTATTTTAAAGCACAAGAGGTACTAGGATATATAGGAGACTGTAGACATCAAAGTGCATGCTTAGTTAATGAACTAAGAAAAAATAATATTGTAGCGGTGTGTGCTGGTGGTCTAACTACAGGAAAAAGTGGAAAAGAAAAAACCTTTAGAAGTGATACAGGGCATAGACAAGTTTTATATCTGGATGAAAAAGGAATACCATACATTGAGGAAGCTACTTCTTTATGTGATAAAAACCATTCCATAAATGAAAAAGAAGTAGAAAAGGATAAGTCAAAAGTCCTACAAGTACTAGAAAAAGTAAAAGAGGACAAAGCTCTTGAATATTTAAGAGGGAAAGCTCGCGATTGGAGAATTATCTCAAAAGACTCTAGTAAGCATGATTTTAGTGCTACTCTTGGAACCCCTGAGTTTAGAAGACACCTAGAACAAATTGAAAGAGAAAGAACAAGTGATAATGTAATAGATAAAACCAAAGAAGAGATTTACTCAAAAGCTGCACAGCTAGAAATTCTAACTAAGGAATGGAAGGAATTTTTAAATAGTGAAAATCTAAATTATATCTTTAAAGCTTTGTTAGCTATAGAAGAACTTACGAATGAAATTAAACAAAAAGTCTCTAAAGCAAATGAACCCTATCCTATTGTTTCTAAATTCCTTGAAAACGTAAATCCTAAAGATTACATTGAAGAGTTTATAAGCTGGTACAATTCACCTTCTAATAATACTAATGATAGTCTTCAATTAGAATTAATTAGTTCTGTTATTGGTATGTATAGGCTAGGTGAAGTGGAACTTGCACTAATTAAATGTCTTAAAGAAAGACCATTGCCAAGGCTTGACTTAAAAACTTTAACAGGATTGCAACGTTTTGTAATTGCTCCTGGTGATGATTTAATGTTTCCACCAGAGCTAACCATAGATTTAAACCTTGAAATTGCAAAACAAATAAAAGAACAAGGTGGAGAACTACATAAAGACTATCTAAACGAAGCAAAATTTATTTTTATAACAAGTCCCCTACGTTCTTCAGAAGAGACTATTGCTAAAACATGTGAAATACTACGACTGTTTGATTTAGAAAGTACTATTGAAGAACATCTTATGGATTTTATAATGCATGATATCTTAAGATCAAGTACAGAAGGTATTCAAAAATCAATGAACACTTTTTATGAAAGTAAAGCCCTTTCAAAGTATTTTCAAAAAGAAAATGACAAAGTGGTTTTAACACCATATTTAAAAAAGAAGGTTGAAGAAAGACTTTATTATGGATACACTGAAAGACCTAAACCAGAATTTTCAACAGGAAGACCTTATAATGAAAATTATCACTCTAAGAAATTTTTCCAAGAAAAACCTAGTACAATAGAAAAATTGGGAAAACATTTTAAATCCCTTTTGGACCCAAAAGGTGAAATGGAAAAGAAATATCATTGGGATTTTCTAGGTATTGGTACTATAAATCTTGAGCTTTCTAAATTAGTTCCTAACTTAGAAAACCTTGGTATAGATTTAAGAACTGTCATTCCAAAAGAGAGAGCAGAGCACATAGTAAGAGAAGCACTATTAAAACGTTCTATATCAGCCGGTTATGAGGCTGAGAATCCTTTACTATATACTCCAGGTGGTGAATTGAATCTAGATAAGCCTGCTAGTCTTATTGATGCGAACTTTCATAAAAGGAATGGAATTGTCTCTGGTTGTTCTAGCTTTGGGGAAAACATAGCATTCTTTAGTGATTATTTTGATATTGATTTGATAGAACTATTACCAGATAAGTTAAAGGTTGATGAACATGAGCTGTGGAAAACTAAGATACTACCAAAGTTAAAGGATGATTACCATTTATTGTCTTTAGTTAATCTGCCAAAAGAAGATTTTGTAAAAGTTATAGAGCATAATCCTTTACTGAAAACTTTTCTAGAAAGAACAAAGCTAGAGCTACCACAAAGCCAAGGAAGAGAAATCATAAACTCATTGTTTGAAGAAATCCCCGAAGCTAAGGAAGCAATAATAAATAAAGTAATAGAAAAGTTAAAGAAACAAGAATATCCTTGCAGTTTACAAAATGTTCTAATAGAGCTAGTTAGGGATTGTATTTCTGAGTCTGGTCGCTATAGACTTACAGTGTTAAGTGATATGTTAGAAAAATCTGGTGCTGATATTAAAGTATTACAAGAAAAACTAAATAAAGCTTTTGAAGAGACTAAAGATGAAGATGCTCTTGAAGAAAGATTAAAAGAAGAAATTTTATCTTTTCTTCCTGATAGTTGTTCTCTTGTTTTTAAGCAAGAAATAAAAAATGAATTAAAAGCCTTAAGTCCTCAGG
Organism: Candidatus Melainabacteria bacterium; assembly: GCA_023250155.1. Classification (GTDB taxonomy): domain Bacteria; phylum Cyanobacteriota; class Vampirovibrionia; order 2-02-FULL-35-15; family 2-02-FULL-35-15; genus JAHFBD01. The sequence continues at coordinate 95,425 of JAHFBG010000010.1, read as the reverse complement.
AGCTTAGAGTATTTTCAGCAGTTATTGCTGAAGCAAACCTACAGAACTCTCAACATGTATTTAATCATTGGAATTCAATTTCTTTACCTAAACCACCTAAAAAAATGGTTCCACAAGATAAAATAGTTCTTAGTAAGGAGTCTATTGATGAGATTAAAGCTTTTGACTTAGAAAAAAACCTGGACTATTTGTTATTTGGTACTACCAACACAATAATTGAACCTGAAATAATAACTTCCTCAAGTGAGAATAATAGTATTAAACAGGAATTTTATGTTGAAGATAAAGGGTACTACACACTGAAGAAGATATTATATCCAAAACGTGGTGTTGGACTGATTCATAAAGTAGCTACAAGTGAGAGTAGTTCATACTGGGCACAGACATTATCATCGATGGTCTTAGGTTTGACAAAAAAAGAAGAAAAAGATTTCTTGTCTACATCAGGTGAGTATTATATACATGCTAAATCCCTTGCGAAGAATCCAAAACCAGCTAATGAGTGGAACGTAGAGCCATTAGCCTCAAATGGAAATGTAAGTTTAATTCAAAGAACAGGAAAATCTAAAATATATTCAAGAGCTGATCAACATGGTGAAGAGTTCATGGGTTACAAAGAACTAAAGCATGGAGACCCTGCTAATAGTATTGCTAAAGCTTCTTTTAGAACTGGTGATAATAAACTTCTTACTAGTGAAACTCGTGATTCTGTAACTCCTATCCCTAAGCACTTTGTCGTAGATTTGGATTTTCTCTCAGGCGATCTGGGTAAATCAGGGCTATCAAATAATTTGCATAACTTGGTTTATGCTTTGTGTAATGGGCTTGAAAAAAGAGATGTACAAAATCTACATGTGTTTTATAGAGGAGAATTATTATTTTCTGTACATAATGATGAATTGAAAGAAATGCTAAGCTCAAAAATAATAGATGATGACTATGGCGAGAGAACAAAAAGAACAGATTTTATTTTAAGTTTAAATCTGTTAGCTAAGCAAGCCAGAAAAATAAATGATGATTTTGAATATAAACATGACTATGTTCCAGGTATTAGTCCATTATCAAATACAGAGTGGCTCCCTACTATAAAACCTGGACAACCATCTAGACAAGGAACTGCTTATGTCTTATCAAATGATAAAGATATGATAAACAAGTCCAGAAATATGCTTTTTCAATTATGGATTAAGAGACACATTGATACCTGGTGGGTGCATTAAATCATAAATTGCCTCCCACTTAGGATTTTCTTTAAATACTCTAATACAACAAATGTTTTTCTTATCAGTTAAATTGAACCAGTGTCTTGTATATGCAGGGACTAAAAGCAAATCTCCAGTTTCTACAAAAATCTCAAAAGATGGTTCATTAAGAGGATTTATTCCAAATATTCCTTCACCACTAACTACAAACCTTACCTCATCATCAGTATGATGATGCTCTTTTACAAATGCACTTAGCATTTTATCTAAGTTTTGTGTGTCTTTAGACATAGCACAGACATCAGCTGATGCGTAACTAAAATTTTCTTTTAGCTTTTGAATTTGTTTTTTGTATTTTAAAAGTGGATCAGATATGTTCTCATCACTACTTTCAGGTATCCAATAATCAGCATAAATTTTAAACTTTGCTAAAAACTGCTTAGCTTCTTCTTTGTCAGTAATTGTTTTGGATTGAGTTTTGATTTTCATATATGGATGTTTTTCTTTAACCTTGATAAATTGTTTAACAAATTTCCACCAAATGAAGTTGTAATTAATTGTAATGCCCAGTCTACAGTTTGTCCTTTTAAATATTTTTTTTCAAGAGCTGGTGCTACTTCCATTATTTCAAAACCAGCAAGCTTTCCTTTTAACCTTATTTTATTGTTTATAGCTCTTGCTAAAATTAAACCTTCTCTTAAAGTTAACTGCCCATCACCACTTGTACCTGTACCTGTAACACTCATAGAATCTATGTCCCAGGCTATATAAATATGCTTAACTCTTTTTGTTAAATAGTCTAGTGCTTTATCTACAATATATTTCATTCCATAGTTATCTATGTCTTCCATTGAATACCATTTTGTATTTGGCTTAATGTGACTTTTTTCTCCAATTGCAATCTGGACAAAGTTTTCTGGTTTTACTTTTGGTATTTTCTTGTTCCCACCCACAGTCAGTAGTTTTTGAAAATCAGGATGAGGATCATAAGTTTTGTTTGCAATAGCTACTGCAACTGGCATTCCATGTGCTCGCCATGAAGGAGTGTTTTTGGGAGAATGTGCATCAAGATGTCTGTCTATCCATAAAACACCAATATTTTCTAAAGCATTACATGTGCCACCGATAGTTCCAATAGCAAGACTATGATCACCACCTATGGTTAGAGGAATTGAGCCACTCTTAATCTCACTAGAAACAGTTTTTAATAACCATTCGTTTATTTTTATAATTTCATTTATGTTTTTAATTTGCAAGGATTGAGGATTGAGGATTGAGGATTGAGTTTTAGAAACTGTTACCTTTTTAAGCCTAAGAAGTTTTGATGGTGGCTTAATGATTTTTACACTAAAGCCTAGTTCTTCTAAATCACCATTTAAATCATTGCTCATAAGTGCTTTAGGACCATCTTTAGCAGCATCGTTTGGTCCACCGATTGAAAAAGGAGCTAAGATTATTGAGATTTTCTTTTTCATTTTTGATTCACAAAGCTCCACTCTAATTTTCTAAGCAAATACTTCCACTTTGGTTCTATATGTGCTGTTAGTGCTCTAACTAAAATTGTTTTTAATCCAAACCTTTGTCCTAACCAAACATCTGTTAATGGACGATCACCGATAACTACAATCTTATCATTTGGTAATTTTAATATGTCTAATGCTTCATTTACTCCACTTGCCCATGGTTTTTTTGCAAAGCCAATTACGGGTAGCTCAAGAACTTGTCTTACTGCTTCAAGATAAAATGCTTTTTTATTGTTTGTTAATATTACTATTTTAAAATTTTCTTTCATTGTATTTAACCACGATTCAACCTGAGGTTCTAACTTTCCAGATTTTGGAGCCATAATTGTATTATCTAGGTCTAGTATTAAACCTTCAACATTAAGTTTTTTAATGTCATCTAAGTGAACTTTAGTTACATCACTGTCATAAATTAAGGTCGGTCGTAGAAAAGGAACCATTCTTACCTCTAGATATTCTTCTAATTTGTTAGATAGTACAAAACAATTATAATTCATAACGTGTCAAACCGTAAGTTATTTAAAATTGCAGGTTTTGTTGGACTAATTACTATAGTCAGCAAAGTCTTTGGATTGCTTAGAGATTTAGTTATAGCTAAAGTTTATGGAACAAGCATAACAGCTGATGCTTATAATTTTGCTTATTTACTTACTGGCAATGCATTAATTTTACTTGGTGGTTTAGGTGGTCCATTTCACTTAGCGACTATAAGCACATTGACTAAGATAAAAGATAATGCAAAAGAATCAGGAAGTTTTTTGATAAAAATATGTTTTGGTACTTTTGTTATTTTTACTTTAATTACGGTATTAGTATTTTTTTTTAAAACTGAAATAGTACACTTTATCGTCCCTGCTAGTGGACTTGAACCTGTTTATCAAGAAAAACTTTGGCATTTAACAGAATTACAACTTCAAACAATGTTTCCTTTAATTATGATTTCAGGACTTCTTGGTATTTTATGTGGTGTCTCAAATGTATATGGAAACTATTTTTGGCCTTCTTTTAGCCCAGTACTGCCAAGCATAGCTATAATAGGCTTTACATTTGCATTTCAGGATAAAACCCTTGGACTTGCATTAGGGGTTGGGACATTAATTGGTGCTATATTACAGCTTTTAGTTCAGCTTCCGGACTTGATTAAAGCTGGACTTTATGAAAACTTAAAATTTGCAATTGTTAAAAATCAAAAAGCTGTAAGTGATTTTTATCATTTCTTAGGACCTGCATTACTTAGTACAACAATAGGACAAATAACTGTTTATATAGATAGTTTTTTTTGTTCTGGCTTAGAAGAAGGAAGCTGGACTGCAACTGTCTTTGCAAATAGGTTAATTCAGCTTCCGCTAGGAGTTTTGCTAACTTCATTTCTTGTACCATTTTTCCCGAGATTTTCAGAACTAGCACACAATAAAAATTTTGATGAATTAAAAAAGACATCTGTAATGGTTATTAAATCACTTTGGTTTTTAACATTGCCTGTTGCAGTGTATTTGTTTTTGTTTGCAAAACCAGTCATAGAGCTAGTTTTTGAAAGAGGTGCATTTGATGAAAGATCTACAGTTCTTACAAGTAGTATTCTTGTAGCACTTTTGCTTTCTATGATTGCATATGTAGCCAGAGATACATTAACAAGAGTGTTTTATTCACTTGGAGATTCAAAAGTCCCACTAGTAGTAGCTTTATTTTCAATCACATTAAAAATATTGTTAAATGCTGTATTGGTCAAAAAATATCATGCTTGTGGAATTGCTTTTGCTACTTCACTTGTAACAATATTCAATTTTCTTCTTTTAGGATTTATATTAAGAAAACAAATTGGGTGCTTGGGATGGATGAAACACATTAAATCTTTTATGAAGCTGGCAGTGGCATCTTTAGTGATGTATTTATTTGGTCTTTTATTTTTATTTGTTTTTCCTGTTCACCTTGAAAAATATGACTTCTTTTCAAAGGGTCTTTTAATTTCTTCAAGTTTTATATTTTGTTTTCTTATTTACTTTGGATTAGCCCTGACTCTCAAAATAGAAGAGGCACAAAAAGTTTTAGAAGAAATAAAAAAGAAGCTTAATTAGCTTGAATAGAAAGCCTTGAGCTATATAACAAACAAAAATAGGGACGCTTAAGAACACGTCCCTAAAATTAATTTGATAAGTTATTTGCAGCTTTTAAGAATGTGAAACAATATAGTCAACTGCTTGAGCAACAGTGGTAATTTTTTCAGCATCTTCATCTGGGATTTCTACCCCAAACTCTTCTTCAAATGCCATAACTAGCTCAACTGTATCAAGTGAGTCAGCTCCAAGGTCAGCAGTAAAACCAGCTGATTCTGTAACTTCAGCTGTGTCTACGCTTAACTGTGAACATACTACTTTTTTTACTCTTTCAAGTGCTTCTGCTCGATCCATAACTTTTGTCATATCTCCCCCATTAAACTTATAATATAACGAGGGTTTAGAATATCATAAATTAATTTCCAAGAAAACGCATTGACATATTTGAGCGTTTGTTAATATGGGCAAGATAGTAGTTAGTTTTAAACCAACCACTACTTTACATAAACATTCCACCATCAACTACAATGACTTGACCTGTTATATAAGACCCGCCAGTACAAAAATAAAATGCAGCTTCAGCTACATCTTCAGGTTGTCCAAAACGACCAAGCGGAATGAATTTTAAGTATTGTTCTTTCATTTCTGGTTTTAATTTTTGAGTCATAGCAGTATCTATAAAACCAGGTGCAATAGCATTACAAGTAACATTTTTTGATGCATATTCTTTAGCAAGTGTTTTTGTAAGTGCAATTACGCCTGCTTTTGAAGCAGCATAGTTTGCTTGTCCAAAATTTCCATGCATACCAATAACACTAGCAATATTTACAATCCGGCCATAGTTTGCCTTTGACATGTTTTTAATAACAGATTGTGTAACTTTAAAAACACTTGTAAGGTTTGTTTCAATAACAGCACTCCAGTCTTCAAGTTTCATTCTCATAAACAAAGTATCTTTTGTAATACCAGCATTGTTTACAAGGATATCTACCTTGCCATATTTATTCATTACTTCTTCTGTCATTTTTTCAATGCTACTTACATCTGTGACATTGCAAACTGTAGGAAATGCTTTTAAACCACTATCAGTAATTTCTTTTGCACCACTGCTTGCAAATTCTTCTGTTATATCTGTGATAATAGCTGTAGCACCAGCATTTGCTAGTCTCTTAGCAATAGCTAAGCCAATTCCACGACCAGAGCCAGTAACAATAGCTACTTGGTCTTTAAGTAAATCATGATGAGTCATTTTAGCCTCCGTAAGTGTTTGTGTTGACATAAGAACCTCCTCTTGTTTATGTTCTATAACCTAGCATTTAAAGTAGTTCTAAGCAATGGTAATTACATTGATCTAGGGACAATTATCAAGAATTTATGTAAATTATTAGCTTTTATCTTATTACGATATAATTAAAAGTCTGGTTTATTATTGAATTCTGATTCTCTAATTTCTGGTTTCTGACATCTGAATCTGCGGGTGTAGTTTAATGGTAAAACGAAAGCCTTCCAAGCTTTAGTCGAGGGTTCGATTCCCTCTACCCGCTCCATTTACAAATAATTTTCTGCTTTTATGAATTCTTTGCAGCCCTATGAATTAATTCTGAAATAAGGGTTTGATAACCTACTCCAAATTTTTTTGCAAGCTTTTTTATTCTTTCAATGTCATCTTTATTAACTCTGATATTAAGAATTGCATTTCTTTTCTTTGAAGCAACAGATTCTGCGATATCTTCAAATTCGGATTTATTTACATTGAGATAACTTCCTTTTATTAACTCATTTTCAATTTCTTTTTCTTCTTTTGTTAGTTTAATTTTCCTCATTGCCTTTTCCCTTTCTGTAAATTTTTGTGTATTTCCTGCTTGGGTACAAAGTCTTTAAAAATAACTCATCTCTGCTTTTTACAAACGGAACTACCCAAATATAGCCTTTATATTCAAACAACATTATTTCTTGGTATTCTTTTTTCGGATGTCTTTTAACTCCAATAAATTTTGCTCGAATGATTTCCTCAAAAGATGCTCCTCTTGCTTTTTTAAGCCTTTCACTTTTTAGTATATTCCACTTAATAAGCCTCACATAGCCAAGCTTATCATATTACAATTGTATACACACTTATAAAAACGATTCATGTAACAGCCAAATCTGGTATGTTAATATACCCTTCGTATTCCCGAATTTGAGTTCGAACTTCCTGTAGCTGAATAACAAACCATATTGAATTCTATGAATATGGTAGTCCTTATTTTATGGGAAAAGATAAAACAATCTTTGTCCCTTGGTCAGGCTTGCTGCTTAAGGCTATTTCTCCATTATGTCCTTTTATAATTTTCATAATTATAGACATACCAAGCCCTGTACCTTTTTGAGCTCTTTTTGTAGTGAAAAACGGTTCAAAAATTTTCTCCATATCTGTATTCTTTATCCCAACACCGCTATCTTCTACAATTACTTCTATAAACTTCTGATCTTTTGATTTATTACTAGAAACAGTTAAGATTCTTTTTTCTGAAACTTCACTCATGGCATCTCGTGCATTTGTAAACAAGTTAATAAATACTTGTTGTAGTTGATTAAGATTTCCAAGCATTAAAGGTAAATCAGAACTAAGCTTTGTAACTAAGATAATATTATGCATTTTTAATTGTTCTGTAAAGAGGTTAAGTGCTGCCAGAATTGATTGATTGATGTCAATCTTTTCTTTAGTAGTTGTTGAAATTTGAGCAAACTCTCTTATATCATCAATCAAGATTGTCATCCTTTTTGTTTCTTTAAGTATTATTTCTAGATCAGTTTTAAAATCTTTTAATAGTTTATTTGACTCATTAGCAGCTACTGAGTCAATATCAGAAATCATTGCTGACGTAAAACCACTAATTCCAGCCAATGGTTGGGTTAACTCATGAGCCATGCCTGCAGCTAATTCACCCATTGCTGTCAACTTGCCCATTTGTAGTAATTGACTTTGTGTTTCTTTTAACCCTTGATTTGTTTTCTCAAGATCTTGAGTGCGTTGTTTTACTATTTTTTCTAATATATCCCTTTCATCTCTAAATCGATTAATCAATAAAATTATTATGATTAGTCCAACCAAACCAATAGCGACAAATAAAAAAAGTGTTTTATATAAAAGGCTTCTAGTTTTTTGTAAAACAGGTTCAATTGGAAACAATATTTCCAAAACACCCCTTACATCATTTACTTTCCAATCCTTTTTAGGACTTTGTGGATGAGTATTATGACAAGCGACACAACTTTCTCTCATTTTATCTGCCTTTGCAAACCTAAGAGAATATTGTCCTTTATAGTTTTCAAAACGAAAAAATGTTTTACCAGGATATTTCCTTAAATATCTTAGTGCTTCACTTTCAAATTTATCTTGAGGACCACCCTCTTTTTTTCTCCATGGAAATGGATAATCACTATATAGTTTGACTTCTGCATTTTTATATTGTGTTGCAACTCTTTTGCCAAGCTCAATAGTAAATGTAGCAGGAAGAGGTATAGCTTTTTCTTTTAGCTTATAATCATGTGTTACTTCGATGCCATATGGTATTACTTTGTTAACAACCTCTGATGTATAAATTGTTCTAAACTCTTCAAGGAGTCGAGATCGTGCAGTTACTCCTTGTAATGCAACAATCTTTATAGTTTCTTGTGATATATGGTTCCAAAAAAACACTAATATAAAAACAAACATCAAGTAGCCAATGATTAGTATTGGGATAATTTGTTTATAAATAAACTCTCTTATGGAATAAATACTCTTCAAAAAACAATTCTCCTTAATTCTCAGAATTATGAAAAAACATTTATCATTTGTAAGAGATTTCTACTTACCCTTAGTTTCTAATTTTTTCAACTTATCTTTTATCTGTTCTTTAGCTCGCATTGCTTCACTAATTAGTTTTTTAGCTTTAGTAATAGCTTGAGTAAACTCACCATCAGTTAGTGAAGGATCAGTATTTTTAAATGGTTCCAAGATCATAATAGCTTCATTATCATTGTTTATGATTTCACTTAATGTATCCTGAATGGTACTCATTCCTATCATGATACTACTATCTGTAAATCTATTTTGCAGTGTCATTAATTCGTTAACTGAACCCTCTAAGTTATTAATTGCTTTTGGAACTGAGAATGGAGGTATTCCAGAATTGATAAGCTTTTTTAAATCGATTGAGCTTTTAGCAAAACGCTCATCACCGATAGCAGCTCCAATACTGTGTACAGGAGTTAAAGATATGCCTGAGCTTGAACCACCTGAAGTAGAAGAAGGAGAACCTGAAGAAGAAATTAAACCGGAAGATGAACTAGTGCTGGAAGTAGATGGGATTGGAGTGGATGTTGACATTCCATCATCACAGTTAAAGCTTGTCGTTATCATAAATGTACCGCTTGGAGGAAATCCTGAACCTGGTACTATTGAAAGTCCTAATATATCACCCATAGAAGGATCAAAGGCAATCATAGACTCAGGGTTAGCTAGTGGAAATGCACTTGAGAAGTTAAACGAAACATTTCCATTCATATCAAAAACTAAAATAGTTCTGCTTCCAGTTTCAGCACTATTTGCTGCAGGACCTACTTCCAAGAGATCACCAAAAAGTGAATCTGGTCCATCTATTACAAATGTAGGATTTGGGCATTGCTGATTAAATAGAGTAATAGCCTCCTGGCTATTAGCAAAAGAGAAAAATCCAGGACCTATAACTATTGGATCATTTGGAAAGAATGGATCATTATTGGTTACTACAAAAGTAGCTGCATTATTTTTACTAAATGCACCTATTAATATAAATAGAAATATAAAACACAGTAGTATTGCTTTAATTGATTTCAGATTTTTCATTATTTTCTCCTTGTAAGTCCAAAAAAAAGCTAATATTTATTCTAATATAGTAAGTATCTATAAGATTTAAATAGTTATTGATTCTTGTACAATATTTGATGTCTTGGTGTAAGCTTTGTAAAAGCGCATAGATACTAGTATTGATGAGATGTCCACAACGATTGAATTTAGATGATTTTTACTGGTCACAACGAGTGCTTCTCTACTCTTTTGCAGAACTTGTTTTAAATGCTATAATTAAAAACAGCAAAATCTGACTGAATCCAATTAAATTAATATAAATCCTGTAAAGTCCTAAGAATAGTACTTCTATGTCAACAACAACATTTAAGAATCTTGATTCGAACGAAGAGTTGAAGCTCATTCCTAAAAATGAATATCGTTCTGTATTAAGAAAATATATGTCTAATAAGGATTTTATCCCTGATACTAAGGAGTTAGTGCGTTATTTTATATTCATGTCTGTATATTTTCTTGGGATGTATAGCTTGATAAGTCTTCCAATTTTTTTACCAGTAAAAATACTTGTATCAATTGCTATGGGTATATCACTTGCTTCATTAACTTTTTTTATGCATGATTTGATGCATGGGGCAATTACAAAATCAAAGAAAGTTACTTATTTAATTGGACTATCAATAGGATTGCTGAATTTTTTTGCACCACTTGTTTGGCAAAGAACACATAACCTCCACCATGCAAGAACTGGTAATATCGATGATCCCGATCGTATCTACATATGGGCTGAAAGACCTAAAAATATATTTGAGACATTTGTCTACAAATCAAGACTTTCCAGAGATTCATACAATATCTTCTTAAGTTTAATTGGCTTATCTCTAGGATTCCTTTCATACTTTTCTACAGTATTTTATGCTCTACTCCAAAGAAAAACCAACTTCAAAAAAACCAATCAATATCAAGGAATACATAAACTTTTTAAAACGAGAGAGATGTTTATTGCTTTTGGGGAATTACTCTTGATCTTTTCATTTCAGGGATTTTTGTTTACCGTTATTGCACAGGGTAATTTTTTAAATTATTTTTTTGTTTCACTTTTACCTGTACTAATAACACACTTCACAACAATGTTATATATTCACACTAATCACTTTCTTTCGCCACTTACAGGAGATGTGGATGATCCTTTAATCAATTCACTTTCCTTAAAAAACAGTTGGCTTGTAGATAAAGTATTCTCAAATTTTTCTCATCATGTAGAACACCATCTATTTCCAGCAATGAGTTCAGCACATTATCCAAAAGTTAGAAAACTACTTTTAGATTTGTATCCAAACCGCTTTCAGCTGATTCCCATGCTTGAGGCTATAAAACTACTTTGTAAAACACCAAGAATTTATAGTGAAGACAATACTCATCTTGTTACTTGTGATAATAGTAAACAATTTAATTGCTTGTTACCACAGCCATAGTTGTAAACCCAACACTATAGTACAGACTAATTTCAACTTTTATGCTTGTTTTATAGAGTATTTTTACAGGTTAACCCTCAATATACACATGCTCTTTAAGCCTTTGTGGTATATTGTCTTAGTCTAGCTTTATGTTAGTAGTAAAATTTGGTGTTTGTGATCTTGAGAAGAGTATTAAGTTGTTATTTAAAGATAGTTTTCTTTATCCTCTTTTAAGAATTGTCAAGTGCCTAAAAGGAAGAGGAAAATAATGTCAAAGAAAATATTTGTTGGTAATTTATCGTTTGAAGTCACGGATTTTGATCTTGAAGATCTTTTCAAACAACATGGAGAAGTACTTTCAGCTAAAGTAATTCTTGATAGAGATACTAATCGCTCCAGAGGATTTGGATTTGTTGAGATGAGTTCTGATGGTAGTGTACAAGCTGCAATTGATGCATTGAATGGGACTGAAATAAAAGGAAGAAGCATTAATGTAAGTGTTGCAAAAGAAAAAACAGATGATAGAGGTGGTTTCAGAAGTAGAAACCGTTATTAAAAATAATAACTAGCTTCAGTTTTGATTAGACCTGCATAGTTTTCTATGCAGGTCTTTTAATTTTAGCCATGATTGTTAATCATTAACAGCCTCCAGAAAATCATGGTTTTATAATCAATCAACAATTTTGAGAAGACTTGTATACTAAAAACATAGATTTAGATAGGAGATTGTTATGCTAAAAAAATCAAATTTCTTTGCCATCTGTTTATTATTTGTTTGTTGTCAAGTGTCTGTAAAAACAATTGCACATGCTAATTCTGATGAATCTGAGGTAAGGGGTGGTATTGCTGTATGTAGACTGAGTGGAGGAAAAGAAAGAGTCTCAAAAACGTTTACTGTTAGAGATAATTTTGCAGAGCTAAGTGATGTAGAAGAAACTTTAGGAGTAGAATTTGAAGGAGATATATCTTCTAAACAAGGAGAAAGATCTCTTATATCCTCAGTTGAAGTTGATGATGTTACAACTGATGATTTTAAAATCAATAAGTTATTAACTTCTAATGCTAGTGATGCAGAACTAATTATAAAAATAGATGAGGGAGATCAACAAGTTGCAATAGTTGCATTAAATCAAAATACAAATGGAAGCCTTATAACCTCACCTGTTAAGCTTAAGCTAACTAAAATCAGAAACGATAAAGCTACAGGAATTGCAGAAGTTACATATCCTAGAACAGTTACTCTTTCACTGAATAGCCCAAGCCTACAGGCTTTAGAAGAATTATTAGATGGAGATGGAGAAGGCCAGCTAGAGCTCAAAGATGCTGTAGAAAATGGTTCTGTAACCTTAAAGTGTAGTTTTAGAAATGTGCCTGTTGATGTTACAGAAACTAATGATGCAGATAATTAATACTAATTTTCTGGCTGTAGATTATTGTATATCTCTAATATTTAGCTTATAATTAGCTAGTTGAATAGATAAAGGTGTTTAAAATTAAACTAGCTATTAAATCTTTAATAAGCCTTTTTCTTGCATTTGCAATAGCAATTGTAAACTTGCCACATGCTTCGTTTCAAGCACAAGCAGCTACTAAAACGCAGGATAAAGCTCTTCAATGTAAACTAGTTGTTGACTTAAAACAAGGTTTATATTTTTCAGATATAGATAAGAATTGTTGTAAGGGTTTTGATGCTTTACCATCTCAAAGAACACTAGTTAATGAAGTAGAACCTACTACCTCAAAAGATATAAAAGATTTCACTATTATTGAAACAAATTTTGCATTAGCTATTTTAATGATTGGGATTCTGAGCATTACTGAGCTCCAAAAAGCAGAAGTCTATTCAAATGCATTTGCTCAAGATCCTACAAGATTTTTCATTGGCAGATTACTTTCTTTTGGTATGTGTGAAAATGGATTTTCTGAGTTTGGTATTAGCTGTGATGATAACGCTAAAGTAGATCTTAAAGTATGTAGTTGTGGACCAATTAAATCTAATAATGAAGTAGATAAAGGTAGAAGCCCAAATACAGGAAAAATTATTTTTAAAGATCCTTTTTCTGGAAAAGTTTTTTCAAAAGAAGAGCTCACCAGTTTTACTAAGCCTAACTCATCCAATATTAAACGAATTAATCTTGAAAAAGCAATTGGAAATTGTGTCTCCAATTCTATTTGTTCAAATCAAAACAATTTCCAAAGCAGTAGCGGTTTAATTAAACCACAGCTATTAGGAGAGATAATAGATGTGTGTTTGACTGAAAATGCAAATTTATTACCTAATCAAACCCAGCAATGCAAATTAAACTTGGATCTTAATCAAGGAACTATTAATAGTGAGTTTAGTAAAAATTGTTGTCGTATAAGTGAGAAGAAAGTTCTTAATAGATCTGAAGGTATTGTAGAAAAAGAACTTAGAAACCTTGCTCTTGTTTTTGTTTTATTTGCAGTAACTCTAGTTTCAATGCTTGGACTTACTCATCTTATTGATACACAAATTGAAACTAAAATGGTTTCTGCCAGTCGTGATAGCAAACTTGCTTTATATGCAGCAGAAGCAGGATTACAAGAAGCAATTGTAAGACTAAATCAAAACGCATCTAGTAGTAGCGGTAATATGGGGCCGCTTAGTGTCTATCTTAGCGAGGATGAAAGAAACTCTTTAAAGAACATAGGGCGTTTAAACATAACAGAAGAAGAAGCTTCATCAAAAATACCAGATTTAAATAAGATTGATAAGAGTGAATTGAAGCAACAACAAGCTAAAAAACGATTAGATAAAATACAAAATAAATTAAGTGATTTTATTGCTTCGTGTTCAGAGCAAATATTATGTGCAAACTCTAACTTGATTTTTAAAGATGGCAAATTAGATCAAAGAATTCTCCCAACGGTTACAAACATTTGTTTGAATAGAGTGGGCATAGCGCTTCTTGGGGATTCTAATCATCCGTGTATTTGTACTTATAAAGGATGTTTTTGCAAACCAAATGCTATTTGTAGAGAAGGAATGTGTTCAAGCGATCCTCAATGCAGTTGCAATAATGATGGAGAGTGTTTATGTCCGTTAAATAGGGTTTGTGAAAAGCTTAGATGCCAAGGAAATAATTGTATTTGTGAAGACGGTTTATGCAATACTGACAGTGATTGTATTTCAGGAGAAAAATGTGTTTTTAGCAATACCTTAAATCAGACATTTTCAGGTGTCCCTGGGAGCATTAGCTCAAGTGGTAATGCCAGCTCAGGTGGGACATTTTCTGGTGTAGCTGGAAGTTTAAGTGGCAGTTCAGGAAGTAGCAATGATAACTGTGGACTAGTATGTCCGGTAGGAACTATTCTCAACACGGTTACTTGTACATGTGATAGTTCAGGAAGTAATAGCAGTAGCACTAGTAGTAGTTCAGGTGGAACATTCTCTGGCGTCTTTGGAAGTATAGGAAGTAGTACAAGTTCAAGTAGTGGTAGTGGTACAAGAGACGCTGATTGTGACGGCATATGTGATCCACCAAAAGTATTCAATAGTAGTACATGCATGTGTGAGTGTCCATCAGTAAAATGTCCAGCAGGGACTTATTTTAATCCAATTACTTGTCAGTGTAGTTTGTTTAAAGGAATATGTAAAAATATACAAAGCTCATCAGGCTGTATAAATGGAGAGAGCTGTGATGATGGAAATTCTTGCACAGCTAATGATCGATGTACCAGTGGCAAATGTACGGGTACTGAGAAGTCTTGTGATGATGGAAATTCTTGTACGAATGATACATGTGATGCTGTAACTGGAGTGTGTACTTATGCCAAGAACCCTGACTGTAAGGAGTGCACAGATAATTCTGAGTGTGCAAGTGGTTTATGTATAGAATCACCAAGAGGATCAGTTTGTACAAAGACAGCTGAAGATAACTGTCCTGAGGATTATCCAACCAAAATTTGTGTACCAAAGTTTTGTAAAAAGAATAGTGAGTGTGGAAGCATTGGAGTATGTAAGAACGGAAAGTGTGTAGTAAAACCAGGTATACCAAAAGTTTGTAAGAGAGATGATGATTGTGATAAACCAAAAGGGGAAGTCTGTGATGACAGTACAAAAACTTGTGTAAAACCTAAAACATGTGACAGAGATGATGATTGCGATTCCACAATGGGACAAAGCTGTGATTCACAAAGAGGTATTTGTGTTTTAAAACCCATGCCAGAGGTTTGTCAGAGAAATGAGGATTGTGATAACTTAGATGAGGACTGTGATACTCAAAAGGGCATCTGTATTCCAAGAACTGGGACTCAAACTTGCAATAACAATACTGATTGTAATAGAGGAAGTGTTTGTAATGGTGGTCGTTGCACGAGTCCATGTGAAGGCTCACGAGGAGATTGTGCTGTAATTCCTATTACTTGTTCAAATATAGTATGTGGCATAAATCAGGCTTGTGAAAATGGTCAATGTCTTACAAAATGTACAAGTAACATTCAGTGTGGAGATAGGCAATGCAATTCTCAAAAAGGTATATGTGAACCTGCAAAGACTTGTCAATTAGACAATGACTGCAATAACAATGAAAAGTGTGGAATAAATAATAAGTGTATTAAACTACCATTAGTTTGTTTAAGAAGTATTGATTGTAGAAAAGATCAAATTTGTTTTCAGGGTAAGTGCTGGAATATAAATTGTATAACCAATGCTGATTGCCCACCAGTTCAACATGATTGCAACAATGGGATTTGTGTGTTTAAGCCTTAAATATTTTATTCTAATAGTCCAAGTTCATTTACTGGTGATAGTTTTAAAACTCCACTATCTGCATAAGCTTGTAACTTTTCTCTAGAATCTGAGATATCAAGATTTCTAAGTGAAAGTTGTCCTATTCTATCCTGGGGAGTAAACTCACTATCTTCTTTTTCCATGCTTAATCTCTCAGGTTTATAAGTAAAGTTTTTGCCTTGTGTATTTAAAATAGAATAGTCATCACCACGTCTAAGCTCCAACTTCACTTCACCAGAAATCGTTTTAGCTATCCATTTTTGTAGGGTATCTCTTAGCATAAGGGCTTGGGGATCAAACCAGCGTCCTTCATAGAGAAGTCTTCCCAAGCGTCTTCCAAGGGTTTTGTAATTATCTATTGTACCTTCATTATGAATGGCTGTAATCAATCTTTCATAAGCAATAAACAGTAAAGCCATTCCAGGAGCTTCATAAATACCACGACTTTTAGCTTCTATAATTCTATTTTCTATTTGATCGGACATACCAAGCCCATGACGCCCACCTGTTTTGTTGGCTTCTTCAATTAGTTCAATTGGATTTTTAAATTCTTTGTGATTTATCGAAACAGGAATGCCTTCCTTAAAGGTAATAGTTATAACTTCAGGTTCAATGGTTACTTTAGAATCCCAAAACTTAACTCCCATAATAGGTTCAACAATGTTGATTCCTTTATCAAGTAACTCTAAGTCTTTAGCTTCATGCGTAGCACCAAGAAGATTTGAATCTGTAGAGTATGCCTTTTCAGTTTTCATTTTATAATCAAAACCACGCTTGGAAAGCCACTCACACATTTCTTTTCTGCCGCCAAGTTCATTTACAAAATCCATATCTAACCAAGGTTTGTAAATTTTAAGCTTATTGTTTACAAGTCTTCCATATCGATAAAATCTTTCTATATCGTTTCCTTTAAAAGTAGAACCATCCCCCCAAATTTCCACGCTATCCTTTTTCATTTCACGAACTAGAATAGTTCCTGTGACAGCCCTACCTAAAGGTGTAGTATTAAAATAATATTTTCCCGCAGTACTTATATGAAATGCACCACACATAAGTGCAGCAATTCCTTCATTTACCAGTTGTAGTCTACAGTCTACAAGTCTTGCTTTTTCTGCCCCGTGTTCTAATGCGCGATTTGGAATGTCATCATAATTCTTTTCATCTGGTTGACCGAGGTTGGCAGTATAAGCATAAGGGATGCCACCTTTTTCTTTCATCCAGGTGATTGCACTACAAGTATCAAGCCCTCCTGAAAAAGCTATTCCAATTTTTTCTCCAACAGGTAATGAGTTTAAAATGTTTGACATAAAATTTCTTTATTAAAATTGTACACTATAAAACAAATATTTTTTTATGAGTTTATGAAGATTGTTGAAGGATTGTAGACTTATATTGTTGTGCTTTGGTAAGCATAGTTTCTATCCAGTCTTTGCAAGGCTTCCCTTTTCTCTCTCTATATACAGCTTCATCCATACTATCAATATAATTATCAAAGTCCCACATACCACCAGAATGAAAATCATTTAATTCAATTATATAAGGAACTAATTTATCTTGCTCTTGTTTGACTATTATATCTATTCCCATAAAATCAGATATATCTTCATTAGGTTTAATGTTTTTGTCTTTGATCATAGATTCTTTAATTGCCAGATAAGCTCGTTTTGAAATATCAGCAATGTCATTTTGTAAGTGAATTAACATATCATTAGAAATATTACTTTCTAGTGCAATGGATTCTAATAAGTCACATTGTGCACCCTGACAAATATTCACAGGGGTACCATATTTAGCAATTCTTACTAATATATCACTTACAACAGGTCCTTTTCCAGGGATATTTGAAACAAATACACGTAAATTCCAATCATATTGAACTCTCTTTTCAGTACTAGAATCTTCTGAATTATTTTTTTGCGCCATTAATGGTGGCAGAATACGCTCTTGAATAACTACATTATTCCCTGACTCTAACAATCTTATTGTAGAACTTGTCATGAAACGGATATCAGGCCAATAAAAAAATTCAACGCCTCTTCCTCCACTTAAATTATTTGGTTTGACAACGATTAATTGAAATGGAGTATTGAGATTGTTTGAAGTTATAAAATTGTCAATAATTTGCTTTACTGTTTCTCTTGATTTTTCAGGCTCATTAATATTTACAAAATAACAATTAGAACTATTGGTTCGGTGTTTGTTAATAAAATGGTGATCACTATTATGTCCAATAATAGAAATAGTTTTAGGAACATTAATTCCATTCCTAGCAAGAATAGTAGTACTTATATCTTTTTCATTGATATATTCTTCTGCTAATGTAGCCTGAGCAGTAGGAATACCATATTCTTTGATTCTTTTATCCAGGTTGTCATCAGCATAATTAACTATATAATGCAGTGGTAATGGGGTGTTAAATTTTACAAATACGGGCTTGTCTTCTTTGAACATTAATCCAGAAGACACAGTAGCGATTTTATTTCCTCCTTGTTCTATAAACTTTATAGAATCTGTTAACGGTAAAATAAAGTTAGCATTGGTTCTTGAAGAACCTGCTTTTAATAGTGTTAATTCATCTTCACTCTCAATTGTTCCATTTATTGCTATGTTCACTATATTGTTACCATTCTTAACTACCTCTTCTTCCTGTACAATAATAGGAATTTGAAAACCATGTTTTAATAACTTGGTTAATAAGATGAGGCTTGTAAAGTTACTAGGTTCTTTTAGAATTGCAATCTCAATGTTCTTTTTATCCTCTCTATGAAACAAGCTTTTAATCCTATTATCAATTACTAAGCCATTCCTTTCATGAAAAGAATTGATTATTTCTGCTACTCTGTACTTTAAGTTATATGTTTGTTTTACGAATTTATTTATCGCAATTCTTTGCTCAATAATCATTAGATTTATTGGAGATGATATAAGCATTCCAATACCAGCTAATTTGAAAGCAAGATTTTCAAGAATAGTTTGTTGGGGTTTAAAAAACAAGGACTCAGTTTTTCTAAAATAGTATTTAATTCTATTCCAGATACCTAGGTCTTCTCGTGGAGCAAGTATATTAGGAGTTTTATGTTGATGCTTTTGAAAAATTTGCTCACTAAGACCTTCAAAATATAAAGGTTTTGGGAAGTGTGCTCCATACATCTTAAAGAAAATAGCCAATTCAACAAGCAGGTTTAAATAGGCTAGTGTAAATGATTCCGAATTTTCTATTTTAGGATTTATAATTTGCTCATATGCATCAAGAAGTCTATTAGATAGAGGTTTGTCAGGCTGTGTATTGTTAATCTTAGGTTTATTAGTTGCTTTTTGCTGTATGGAAGGTTTGATTAGAGTGTATAAATCAATTGCTAAATTATAGTTACCTTCTTTTATTGCATCTTCAATTTCTTTAATAAACCTTTCTAATATATTTTTTTGATTTAAAAAGCGTTGAGGTTTTTCTTTGTTTTTTTTACAGGTAGTATTGTTTGATAAAGTTTGCTTGGAGGGTGTATTTAACAATGTTTCATTTTTTTTATCTAATCCATTGCTTGGAAGGGGAGCATTTATTCTAGTTTTGGAGATAGTGTTTGACATTCTTACCCCTTATTTTTTGTTGCTACCTACCGCTCGTTTCGCACGAATGCTCAACTCGCTCTTCTTTCACGTCGCTTTTTGGTGAATAAATCACACAAAAAGCTTAGTTATGCTCGTAGCTAAGTAGTAACTATTTTTTCTTAAATCAGGGTTATAAAGCTCAATTTTTATAAAGATTTAAGGTTTAATTTAGTGCTAAAATAGTTGAATTAGTTTATACAAGCAGTTTAATGATAAAAAAATTAAGGAGTGCTGAGCATATGAATATAAAGTATCCATTAATAGTATTGCTTCTTTTAATATTAACTTCAAGTCAAAATCTTAAAGCAAAAAATTTAATAGTAGTAGAATCATCTCTAGCGAGTTTGAATATAGGGAAAGAGCTTAATATTACTGATGACACAAATTCCAATAAAACTAATAAAATCACTTTTCGTGCTAAAAAATCATCACTTTGGTTTAAAGCTTCTTACGATGAAGGGAATAAAGAAAAAAACACTATCGATGTATCTCTAGATGGAGAATTGTATAATCCTTCCAGAATTATTCCTGATGTAGAAAAAAAACATGCTGATACAGCTATTCTGGAAAAGTTTTTAGCATCTTATTTTTCTGCAAGTAGGAATGGAGATCTTAAATGGATAGTAGATAGTTTTGTTGATGAAGAGAAAAGCAATGTCAAAAACATATTTAAAAATAAAAAAATCTTAAAAGATAGTCAAAAAGAAGCACAAGGCATTAAGGCAAACTATTTAAAAGGGTTAGTGACTTATAAAGACTATACGATATTAATAATTGAACAAAAGTATAAAAATGGGAAAACCATTACTGAAGCTATTGCGTGTAAAGAAACAAAAAAAGGCTGGAGAATTACAAACAATTTAGGAAGTGATAAAACATTTGATATTGTTTTTGCTGCTGTGTCCAATGGTGAAATAATTAAACAATAGGATTTATACATGTTATCTATTGTTATGAAACCAGCACGACTCTATGCTTTTTCAGTATCTCCTTATTGGGAAAGAGCAATATCACTATTAAATAATAGGAATGGTATACATACTGTAAAAGGACAAGAATTTCATAAGATTATCCTACAAGACATTCTTAAAGATGATCAACCCCATTTTATTCAAGAAGCTAAAGCAAGCCTTAAAACGCTTGAAGAAAATGGACTTGATGAATTGATTAGATTAATTATAGAAGCAGATAGTGCAAAGCTTTATCCTGAAGAGTTTAAAACTCAATCAAATATAACTCGATACAATAATGCTTTAATTAATACAAAAGATTTTCTCAATCTAATTGTAAGTGCAGGAATTAGGGATATAAGAGATTTGGATCATCTTGGTGGGAATGATTTGGTTTATGATATTGATAGAAAAGAGCCTAATATTAAGCGCTCTCAAAGAAGAGAAAATCAAAGACAATTACTTAGCGAGCCTGACTTGTTTCAGGCTGCACTTGTTGGGTTTTTAAAATTGGATACAGAGATTCAAACAGAATTGTTTGAGTTTATCAAAGTACTTAGATTTGTCAAAGAACATGCTCTAGCTATAAGTGAAAAAATCGTTAATCCACCTGAAGATAAAAAACCCAAAATAATACCCTATACTGAAGACTAAATTTTCAATTCTATATCAGCAAGCAATATTCCAGGTTCTGTAATTGTTTGAGTAGCTATTTCTTCAGTAGCTAAAAAACGCATCCCATGCTTAGCAATACTATGATAATAATCATTCTGAGTTTGTTTAAACACATTATTTGCAAGTCTAGTTAAAATAATATTTTCATCGACCAATGAATCAGGTCTTCTTGCTGCACAGGTTTCACATGATGGTTTTGATGTTAAGTATCCTGCTATAGGAGCTTCAAAATTTTTATTTATAAATCTTAGGGTTTGTTCAGCTAGAGCTAACCACTTTCTATCATTTGTGACAAGATACAAACTTAAAAATGCTTGACCCATATACAAGGTGTCACTTAAGTATGGACCTGCTACATCCATTTCACTATGCCTAAATCCGCGTTCTGACCATGTTTTATTAATAACTATCCATTGTATGGCTTGTAAAATATCATGAAGTGAACCAGGATTGGAAAATATCCATACTATTGTTTTAGAAATACTTCCTCTAAATGCTCTGTGTTTAATTATCCATTTGCTTGCACTGATTGCATCGTTTAAATATTGCTCATCATTTGTAGCTTTATATAAGCTAACTAATCCATTAATAATTAAACCGTTGTGGCTTGAATAAATATGCTTATCTATTCTTGGTATACCTAATTTGCGACGGGAGGCATCATCTAATACAAAATATTCATGACTATGTTCTCCTTGGATTAAATCAGCATCCTGACTAACATAAAATGGACCTTTTTGGCTTGTTAAAAAAGTTTTTATATATCGATATATGTCTTTAGCTGCCTGGAGATATTTTGGATCATTGAATGAGGTATAAGCCTGTGAATAGATTCTCATGTACTCACCTTGAAGTGTTGATAATTTTTCAAAATGAGGATAATTCCAGTCTCCCATTGTAGAGTATTGGTATACACCTCCCCATATGGGATCAATTAACATAAGTGAAGCGTTTAGTGTTTTCCTAGCCATTTCTTTTTCTTCTTTATTATCATTGTTAGCACATAGAATAGAGTATTCTACTGTATCTCTATCTAAGTATTTTTGGTAAGATTTGAATCCACCAAGGTTAGTGTCAAAGCTTGTTTTATGCATTTCAATTAATTTTTCTTGTAGTTCTTTTGATAAATAAGGCTCAGTTGAATATTTGATGTTGAACAAGTTTAATTTTGGTTTTTCAGGTATGGGATTTTCTATTACGTTCTTTAATTCTATTCCTAGTTCATCAGGTGTAATATATCCTGCTCGCTTTATAAGTTCTTCACCACGTGAATTGAATATAATAGTAGCAGGCCAACCATACTCTCTATAGCGATTTGATAAGTCAGGACGTGAATCTTGATCCACACGTGCTGCAATAAAATGAGAATTTATTAATTTGGTGATTGATGAGTCTGTATAAGTTTTTTCATGCATGACATGGCACCAGTGACACCAGACTGCTTCAAGATCTAATATAACTAATTTGTTTTCTTCTTTTGCTTTGTCAAAGATTGTTTCTGACCAGTTTTCCCAGTGAATTGCCTTGTTTTCGATTGGTGGAGTGATTGCACTAACTTGTGTAGTAACTAAACATATTAAAACGAGAAGAGAAAAATATTTTATTATTTTCATATTGTTAAACTACTTACTACTTGTACTCTTGAATATAAGTGGTAACGTACTTTTTGCAAATTCTATAGAGCTGTCTAGTTTACTATTTGCTGCTTTAATATTTTTCTTTTTTTCTCTTGGCAAATTAAATTTTTCTAGTCTTTTTATGACACTAATAGCAGATTTACTATTGCTAATAGACTCTTGTAGTTTGTTGAGGATAGTTTCAGTATTAGCTTTAGATGTTTTTATACTACTCATTAGTGTAATAGTATTTTGAAGATCTTCTATATCTTCAATTGTATTGGTTAAATCATTGAGAATTAAGGTAATATTAGAACCCTCTTGGTTAACACTTTGTTTTATGCTTAGTTCTTTCATGATTATTGATGAAATAGATTTAAGCTCGTTTGATGAATCGTTAATAAGAATCACATGCCCCCATCCACACATTAAAAGATTAGGATCTCGTAACCCAAATAATCTTCCATTAAAACGAGCCAATGGACCGGGACATATTTTTTTGTTAGGGAAATTAATGATTCCCTCTGCTTCAGTAATTGGATTTGAATCCTTTATTATAGATGTTCCAGTTCCAGATTCTTGAAATATTTGAGTTCCTGCTCCAGGACCATCAACAATAATATAAGTGATGATATTTGAATTTTGTGATCCTGTGGATGTGCTTGAGCTCCCATCAGAAGAACTACAAATTGCATTGTCTGTGACAAATGAATTACTAACTGTACAACCAACTATAAAAGGTGTATCAAGAGCAATCTGTCTGCATTCTACAACTCCAACAAAACCACTAGTACAAACAGGAGTTCCAGAAAGACAAGTAGGAGTTTCATTTGAACAGAATGGAATATTTGATGGTGATCCACTTGAAGATATAGGTGGAGAACATAAGCCTTCACAGCCACTTGGTTGACATGTACAGGTGGAGATATCTACAGAAGTACAGAGTGGGCAATTACATGAAGTGGTTGTAATGCCACATGTTGGCGTGGTGGGTGGTGGTGGGACTAATATACACTGAATTTCACAACCTGGTGGACTACACATACAAGTGACAGGATCTATTGAATTACACATATCACAATTACTGCAAGTTAATGTCTGAGTACTAGTACAACTATTTCCAAACGGTAAAGCAAGTCCTCCAGATGAAGAACTAGATGTGCATTGATTTTCGCAACCACTAGGAGAACACATACAAGTATCAGGATCTAATCCTATACAGATAGGACAAATGCTACATGAATTTATCTGAGTTGTACTACAGCCTGATGATGAAACCTGATATAAGTATGAATTGTCATTATTGCCTAATGTAGAAAGATTTATTGACAATACTAACAAAGAAGTAAGTAATAAACCTATTATAAATAAAGTAAACTTCATTTAGTTCATTATAATCAAATAATTGCTAATTAAAATCCCAAGATTCTATATCTTTATTGTCTATTTTTGTAGTTGGCTTAGTTGTTTGACTTTTAGCTTTTAAATCTTTTTCTAGTTCATCTAAAAGTGTTTCAGCTGCTTTGTTAAAAGCTTCTACATCAAACTGATTTACTTTTGGAGCTTGGGGAACAATTCTGTGGGTTTCTAGTTTTAGTTTCATATAATCTAAACAATATATCATTTTTTTCTTAAGAGAACTGTTATTGTTTTTACCCAGGTGGCTCTTGCGGTGACGTTGCTCCTCAGAGCCACCTTTGCATAGATCGCTCGGTTTGCCAAATAAATTGGACAAACCTCGCTTTATTAACTGGTATAGATTTGGTTGCATTACGCTATATTGTGAAGTACCTGAATAGTTACCTGTTATTACTTATAGTCAGGTTAAGAGAAAGATTTCTTAACCCAATTTAGACTTTATCCTTTATAAGGTACAGTATGATCTTGCTCTATTTTGTTATTTTTTGCTATTATTGGGTATATGAAATCCAAGATGACAAAACAAGATGAAAAAATAGTTCATATTAGGCTTCAAGATACGTCTTACAAAAAACTTGCAAAAGAAGCTAAAAAACTTAAAAGGTCTTTGCCAAATATGGCCAAATATTTGCTTGAAAGCTACTTGGAAAAAAATATTGATACTGACTTCACAGATAAGGAATTATATAAAATACAGTCATTAGGTGGAGTCTATTCTGATTTAGAAGATGATGATATTTACAATAAAGTTAATATAAAGCCAATTCAATGGGACTAAAAAAGGGAGATATTGTTTTAGTGAATTTTCCTTTTGATACTTTGAAAAGGAGTAAGAAACGTCCTGCTATTGTAGTTTGGGCAAGAGAAGACAACATGACTTTCACTCTAATAATGATTACTTCAAAAGAATTAGAAATTCTAAAAAAGGGTGAATTTATAATTTCAAAGAACCATTCTGAATTTTATCAAACAGGACTTTTAGTTCCAAGTAAAGTAAGAACATATAGAATGGTAACACTACATAGAAATTTGATTTTAGGAAAACTAGGATATCTTGGGAATAAGCTTCAAAGAGAATTGAATGAAAAAATGAAGGAAGCCTTTAACTTATGAAGCAAACATACAGTGCAGGTGGAGTCGTAATAAATAAAGATGGTTTAGTTTTAGTGGTAAACCAAAACAATAACTCATGGTCATTGCCAAAAGGTCATATCGATGAAGGTGAAGAAAAGTTTGAAGCAGCTGTAAGAGAAATCTATGAAGAGTCAGGAATAAGAAAATTAAAACTTATAAAAGAACTTCCTACTTATGAACGATATAAAATCTCATTAGATGGTGGTGATGATACATCTGAATTAAAAGTAATTTATATGTTTTTATTTACTACAGAAGAAATCGATTTAAAGCCCATTGATCCAGACAATCCAGAAGCTAGATGGGTAGAAAAAAATAAAATATCAGAGCTTCTTACTCATAAGAAAGACAAAGAGTTCTTTTTAAGTGTTATTAATGAAGTAGAATCTGTATCGATTAAATCACTCTAAACATATGCTAATAGATCTAACTCACACCTTTACTGAAAACATGCCAGTTTATCCAGGGGATTCAAAACCTGAGTTTAAACAAGTCTCTGATATGTGTGGAAAGGGTTGTACAAGGTATGAGGTTAAAACAAGCATGCACGTTGGTACTCATATTGATGCACCTTTTCACATGTTAGAAAATGGAAAGAGACTTTCTGAAATAAATATTGAACGCTTTTTTGGAAATGGGATTCTGCTTGATGCAAGAGGAAAAGATAAAATTGATATTGATTTATTGGAAGGCAAGTCTATTAAAAAAGACAGTATTGTTTTCATAATGACTGGCTTATATAAAAGATTTGGAAGTGAAGATTACTATAAAAATTATCCAGAAATAACTGAGGCATTTGCAAGAGAGGTCGTTAAGCTTGATGTAAAAATCGTAGGAATAGATACACCCAGCCCTGACAGAGCCCCATTTAAGATTCATAAGATTTTATTAGAAAAAGAAATTTTAATCATAGAAAACCTAACTAATTTAGAACAATTATTTAACATAGAAAATTTTGAAGTTATTGCACTACCGGTAAAATTTAACCTGGATGGGGCTCCTGTTAGAGTGGTAGCCAAAATTATCTAATAATAGGACATATTCCAGGGAGTGGCTCACCATCTGGTGTAGGACCTGGTTCAGGAACTACGGTTGGAGTTGGCTGGTGAACTGGTTGTGGAATTGGTTGTGTTGGTGTAGGTCTTTCAGCGGGCTCTGTTTCTGGCTCTACAATTGGTTCTACTTCAGGCTCAGGTGGTGCTATTGGTGGAGCTGTAGCTGTCTTTAATAGTACGGGTCTTACAGAAAAAAATTGTGTTTTCATTGGTTTGTACCTCCATTATTTGGTAGATCTCTTCTGTCATAGAAGACTAAATCTTTTGTGGTTCCTATTAGCTGTGGTATTACAAGCTTAGACCAAACTTCTTTTTCAATGTCACCTATTTCTTCAGTACTAAATGGGATGTTTTTTCCATCCATATGAAAAGTCATGTCATAAGTATCAAGCATAATAGGTGATTTAGGCTGAGTCCAATAATCAAAAGTATCTTTTATTATAAGTATTGGGAAGTAATTAGGATCATCAATTCCATTCTTTCGTGCTTCATGCCATTTGTATGCTTCGACAAGCATTCTAAGTGAGTTTGGGTTTTGTGTAGTATTTATATCATTTAAATCCAATTTTTGATTTTCAAACCCTTGTGATAATTCATCATCAGTAGGATCAAGAGTTCTTTCACCAATGGTTTGCCCCTTATGCCATAAAGCAAATGAAATTCTAAAAATATCAAATAGGTTTTGATATTTATTTGTAATAGAATAAATATCGTCATGAGCCTTTTTTAAAGGTTCTAACTTTGCTTTTAATTTGCTAGTAAAAGAACTTGTATAATCTCCTGTAATATGTGATTTGTGAACATGTCCCCAGACATCTTTTGTATGACCATCTCTCAATTCCTTTTCCCATGCAAACAACGGTTCAGAGTCTAATGGATAAGCATTACATAGACCACCGGCAAAATTACTTCCCCAGCCTAGATTCAGTACTGGTGCTTTTATTTCATTTGATGCTTGAATTAGCTCTTCTAGTTTAAGCCCTATATCATTAGCATCCTTATGAGCTTGAGAAAATCCAGTATAGTCTTCATAAGGAACTTTTGTATTCTTTAACTTATTTTCTAAAACTTCAGTTGGGACTAGATATGCCGTATCACAACCTTTGTTGTGATGATGATTGTTTAATATAAGATAACTGTAAGGAACTCCATTTAATTTAAACTTTTCATCTTTGTTAATTATTGCTATAAAGCCACGTGTAAAAACAAACTCAGTGTTTGGCAAATCATCAAATATTTCTTTTGACCAGTCCCAAGCTTTTTTATAAGTATGAAAAGGATCGGTTGAGTTTGTTTTATCAGCTACAAATACTTTATTTAGATTAAATTTTGATATTGAGAATCCTTTTCCTGGAAAAGCATTTATATCCTTAGCATTAATGTACTCTATCTTCCCAACATCATTTCCAAAGCGAGTTAGAAGAGGTGGTTCTTTTGACGGAGGGCGCTTACAGTCAAAAGTTAAAGCACTAAAACCATAATTAACATCAAGAAGTCTTACAAGTGTTTTTTCTGTTTCTTGTTGCATTTTTATAGCTTCAGGATTATAAGAACTACGGTTAGAGTCAGAATAAATAGGTACAGGCAATTCATCTGTTTGTGCACTGTTCATTAGTTTTGTTTTTAAAGCTTTATTATCACCATTTGATCTAAGTATCTTATAAATTACAGAATGATGTGTTATCTCAGTAAGATATTTTGTTATATCTTCTTGAGATTTGATCTGCCCATCGAGTAAACTATTTTTAAAATTGATTAATGGTTGTATTGGATATTTTTCTTTTACAAATTCATGTATAAGATTTTTATGATTGCAGTAATAACCAGTAAAGTCTTGTTTGTTTTTTATACAAAAATCCAAGAGTTCTTTATAGAGTTTAATGTGTTCGTTAGAGCACCCTTCTTTTATAAGGGTTTGTAACTCAGCAAACAAATCATATTTTTTTACAATTTCTTCAGGGAAGTAAGTAATTACATCAATAACTCCACTAAGAAGTTTGTCGGAAGAGTTTAATATATTTGATGTTGAAACGAACTGTAGAAAACTACTAAGCTGTCGCTCTTTGTTCTTAATTTCTTCAATGGTTCGAATAACTGTTGCTAACTGTTCTTTATTAGATTGAGTTTTAAAGATGTTTACTAAGCTTTGAGATAGTGTATCTAAAGCAAATCCATGTTCCATGTGGTAGGCAATAAGAGTATTATATAAATCCCTGTTTTCCTTGCTTGGGTTATTGGAAATAAACTCTGCAAATGAATTTGTTAACGGAACAATTGGTAAGCCTTTTTCTAGATGATAACCAGTAATCTTATTATATGAATCCCATTGTTCATTAGTAGGATTAGTATCTATAAAGCTTTTCAATGCATTAATAACATCTGCACAGTTATCATTGTTATCACTTTTGCTACCTATTACTATGTGCTCAATTTGATTTTTTATTTTTGGGTTTAATTTGTCTAAAAATGGTTTTAAAGCCGGGTAACTATTTAATGCTTTTATTGTTTCAGCATGCTTTAGTGTTAGCTTATCAATTTCATCAAGTGTAACTATAGATGTATAGTGGCTTTGGGATTTTGCCTTTTCTTTATCATATAAATCTCTATATGATTCTAAAGCTAGAATATACATTAAAAGCTGTTCATTTGATGGTTTTGCATTTATCAATGCTATAAGATGTTTAGAAAACTGCTCAGTATTATATGATGATGGATAAAGTGAAATGGCCTTACTATAAATGGTTAAATATTCATTTGATGGATTGGTTTTTAATAAATCAATAAAATTCTTTGTTAATGGATCGACACTTTGAAATGTATGTGATGAAATTAGTTTTTTATATGCTTCTAACGGCTCATCTGAGAGATTAAGCTTAATTAAGTTTGTTAACTCACTAATATTTCCATAGGCAGAATCCCCATACTTGAAGATAGATTCTCGGCTTTGTCTATCACCCCAATCGTCTTTTGAAGGAATTGTTTTGAATAGTGATTCTTTTATAAAGGAGAGCAACTTATAATATGTCTCAAGCTTTGAGGCTATAATTTCATTCGGTACTTTTTCATTTAGTAAAGAAACAAAAGTTTTAATTAAACGATGTAATGGTAAATTATCTTGAATGAATTTATTAGAAACATCACGATATATTTCAAACTGTTCATCTGTAGGATTAGCTTTTATAAGTTCTGCATATGCTTGAGAAAACCAGGAAATATTATTTAGCTCATATTCAGATTGAAGCTGTTTCTTGTAAAGTGAGTACTGTGTTTCAGATGGAGATAAGCTTGCTATTAATATATGTGCTTTAAGAAACAGATCTCGATTGATTTTCTTATTGTTACAGGCATTGTAGAGATTATTATAATCATCTAGAAAAGGGTTTTTTACATTATTCTTTAGTAATTGTACAAAATCATTAAGTGTCTCATCTTTAACAAGTCCTTTTTCTTCATAGTAGGAGTTGGCTTTTATAAAGAGATCTTTATCAGCCTCGTTTTCTGAAGTTTGTATATTGGTTAATTGAACATAGCTATGAAGCAAATCATAAGCCTTTTTATAATTTGCAAGCTTTATATTTTCCTCCAAGAGTTTAGAAAGCTGATCCCATGTGCTTTTGTCGGGTTTTAATTTTAGAAGCTCAGGAAATTCTTTTATAATAGATTGACGGAGTTCATAATCATCTATATTAATTAATTTTTCGTATAAATTAAACTGTTCAGTTGTAGGGTTTAATTGTATAAACTGTACAAATGACTCCTCATGGTAATTTAAATGATCAAAATTCCTATCATACAATGATAAGTACTCTGGTTTTGTACCTTTAAGTGTTAGGTCAAGTAAAGCAGGATTAACCTGACTGTTGTTACTGTTGTTAAAAAGTTTTACCAGTATGTTGCTAAAAGTTTGTATAGTTTCTGGTGAGACCTTGGCAGTGATTAAGCTTATAAAAGTTTCTGGAAACTTAAAGTCCTCCCATTGCCCTTTTCTATATTTATAGGAGTCATAATAATTTATGTGCTTATATTTTAGTTTTGGGAAACACTCATTATAGATTTGTAGATGTTCAGGAGTGGCACCAGCCTTAACCAAATCCTTTGTTCTTTTATGGTATGGAGCCCATCCTAAAAGGTAGGCAATAGGGGTAAAAAGCTTAGATTCAAATATGTCCATATATATGTCTATATAGAATAGATCATATAAGAAAAAAGGTCAAGTGTTTTTCTTGTTTTGAATAATTAAATTTTTCCAAGGTTAAGAGTACTAAATAAATTTAAGCTTGTGACAATTCAGATTAAAATAAATAAACAAATTAAAAAGATATTCTTAGCTCACTACATATTCAAATCTCTTCTGTCATAAAACCTTAAATCTTTTGTAGAGTCAAGCATATAAGGTAAGAAGCTCTTATTCCACAATCCTTTTTCTATAAAAGTCAACTCTTCTTCATTTAAAGGAATAGTTTTACCATCAGCATGAATAGTCATATCGTAAGTATCAAGCATAATCTTTGATTCTGGTTGACTCCAGTAGTCTAGTGTATTCGTTACTACTAAGATAGGGAAAAAATTAGGACCACTAATCCCTTGTTTTTTAGCTTCATGCCATTTGTATGCTTCAACCAGCATTCTAAGGGAGTTTGGATTTTCTGAGTATTCTAAAATCGCTTCTCTATTGGTTATTTCATTATCAAAAGCACTTTTATCAAACTGTCCAGGTTCTAAATTCTGGGGTTCAAGTTCTTGGAACAAGTCATCACTAGTAGGTTCTAATACTCTTTCTCCCACAGTCAATCCTTTTTTCCACATAGAAAAAAACAATCTAAACAAGTCAAAATGATTTTGATAATCATTTGTTAGTGTATAGATTTCATCATGTGCTTTTCTTAAAGGGGCTAACAATTTCTTGAGCTTTGGATCGTCAAACATTCTAGATTGCCAAGAGCCTGTGATGTGAGACTTATGAACTCTTCCCCAAAAATCTTTTGTATGCTTACCACGTAATTTTTTCTCCCATTTAAAATAAGGCTTTGAATCAAGTGGATAAGCATTGCATAAGCCACCGCTAAAGTTAGATCCCCATCCAAGATTTAGCACTTGTAATCCCTTTTCATTAGCATCTTTTACTAAATCATCAAGTTGTAAGCCCGCTTCATTGATATCTTTGTGGTTTTTTGAAACTCCAACATAATCCATAAATGGAATTGTAGTTCCTTTTAATTTTTTTTCTAGTATTTCAGTAGGCACAAGATATGCAGTGTCACAGCCTTTGTTGTGATGATGATTGTTTACTACAAAATAACTATAATGAGTTCCATTTAATATATATTTTTTATCAGGATTAGTTATAACTACAAAACCACGAGTAAATATAAACTTGGTTTTCGAAAAATTATCTAGTGTTTCTTTAGCCCAGGGCCACGACTCTTTATAAAGATGGTATAGGTCTGTTGGATTTGTTTTATCTGGAATTAAAATTTTATTTAAATCAAAACTAGAAATCTCAAAACCACGTCCTGGAAAAAGACTTATATCTTTGGCATTAATATAGTTGACATTTGCCACATCATTGCCGAAATTAGCTAATAAAGCAGATTCTTTAGTAGGTGTTCTTTTACAGTCTACTGTTAAAGAACTAAAACCATAATTTAAATCAAAAAGTCTTGTAAAAACTCTTTCAGTTTCATTCTGTATTTTTATTGCTTCTGGATTAAATTCGTGCCTAGTAGAATTTGAATATATATGAACAGGTAGAGAGTCTGCTTGTGCCCCTCCAAAAATGGATAAAATCTTTTTAGCTTCATCTTTGCTTATTTCTTGTCTAAGTATTTTGTAAATTGCTGTATGAAATCTGATGTCTTGAAACAGATGTTCTGCTTCTTCTGCCGATTTAATACTTCCATTTTGAATTTCATTTCTAATATTTCTTAAAAGTTGTATTGGATACTCTTCTTCTATAGAAAGTATTAAATCTGTTTTTAGCTCATTCAGGTCCCATTTTTTATTTAGATAACCTACATATAATTCCTTGAAGATTTTTAAATGTTCTCCACTTATATTGTCTTTAGCCCAGAGAGCAGCTTGTTTGTTAAAGTCATTAGCATCGATATTGTTTTCTTGAAAGTATGCTTGTATCTTATAAAATTCTTTTAAAAAGTCATATTGAACATTGTATTTTGCCAATGTAACAAAACTACTAATTAATTTATCCAGTGGAAGCTTGCGATCTTTAAAATAGTTTATGGCTTCATCATAGATCTTTAAATTCTTACTATATGATTTTGCATATGCTAATGACGCTAGATGTCCAGTTAGATCTGTAAGAGGAAAATCATGTTCTATGTGATAAGAAATAGCTTTTTTATATAAGTCCCAATATTCTTTGCTTGGTTCTAGAAGAGTTAATGCAGCAAAGTCTCTTGTAAAGTCTACTAGAGACAGATTTTTTTTCCTTTGACTTAAAGCAAGCTCATTGTAGATGTCCCATATATCTTTATTTTCTCTAAAATCTTTATAACTTAATCTGACGATTTGATTATTTAATGGTGGATAGTAAGATATCGATATATCTTTATATTTAGCTAGCATATGAGTATCCGTAAATGCATAGATCCATTCATCTTCTAAGTCTTTTTTTATTTCAGGTGCAAGATATTTTAGTTTGTCTTTGTATAGTTCATAGTCTTTATGTGCCTTAGTTAAAGCGATACTCATAGATATAAATTTTTCCATTAAGACATAATTGTCTTTATGTGCTTCTAGTCCTTGTTTATAGAGCTCTTGTTGTATAGGTTCTGGATCTGATTTTATATATTCTAAAAACTCTTTAGCAAGTGGATTAAGTGGTGTTTTAGTTTTTGCTTTTGAATAGACTGACAAAGTCTCTTTATATAGTTCTATTAGTTCTTTATCTGGATTGGCTAAAACTATGTCAATGACACTATTTACATTGAATGTATTATTGTAATTGGTTTTTATATGAGATGTTAAATTGAAGTATATTTGAAAACAGGATTCTATTTCTTTTGATGGTTGTCCTTTCATGATTAACTTTGTAAATACTCTTGTTACATCTTGAATATCTTCTCCATCTTTTAAAAGAAGTGAGCAATATTTTTTATAAACATTATATTTATTTTCTTTTGGGCTTAATTTTAAAAGATACGTAAAGTAATTAGTCCACTCTATAGGATTTGAACAGTTTTGTAGTCCTTGTTCAAATAGATCTAAATCATCTTTTGAAGGATATATTTTTAGTAGTTCTTTAAAACTGTTTGTAAAGGCTGCCTGATCATGATCTAGTTTTTGTTCTTTACACCTAGAGATCCCTAAAATATATAAATTCGCTTTATTATTAACATTATGATTCTTTAAAATATCAACCAACATAAAAGTAGACTCATCTATTTCCCACTTATTTTCTTTATAGATATTAAGGGCTTTAGCACAAGCATTCCATTGTTCAGGTGGTTTATTTTCTTTAATCAGCTTATTAAGCAAACACATTAACTCGTAAACGCTAAACTTGTTTTCAAAATGATAATCAACTGTATCCTTATATAGCTTTAATTGATCAGTGCTCAAATTTTCTTTTAATAGTTCAGTTGATACTCTACTAAAATTAGAAGCAACTGTTCTACGATTGTTTAATGGTATAGATTCAAACAATGCACAATACTCTTTTGATGGACCTTCTTTTATCAAATTAAAAAAACTTTTTTGTTCTTTTGGAATGATTCCAGGACTAATATAAAGACTTTTTTTTGAACCAATGGTCAAGTATTTTTTTGCTAAAGATATTTGTTCTGGTGTGGCTTTTAATGAAAGCATTTCAGTTAATATATCTACTAAGTGTGTTGTCAATATTTTTTCCTTGTGAAAGTGAATAAGAACTTCATTGCAGGCTTTTAGCTGTTCAGGTGATACATTTAATGCTATAAAACTCTTTTCATCCTCAACTAATTTTTTAGCATTCCAATTGTTTTTATAAAATTGATTATAGATTTCATTAAATACTTTTATATGTTCATAGGTAGCACCTGCTTTTACTAAACTTCTTGTTTTAGTAAATGGCAAAGAAGCAACAAACTTCCTAAAGAATGTTGGGATAATTTTCATTTTATTAGTGTCTAAAGTAACCTAAGCATTAAAAAAAATCAATGATCGGGTAACGTCATTACGGATCATTGATCGGACAAATTCCAGGAATAGGTTCTCCATTGGGCTTTGGACAAGGTTCTTTAATCGGTGTAGGTGTAGGCTGTTTTACTGGCTGTGGTTTTGGTGGTGCTGGAGCAGGTTTTGATGGAGCTGGTTGTGTATCAGGCTTTGTGTCTGGTTGTTTTGGTGGAGCTTGTGGTGGTGCCGCTGGTGCTGCAAATACACTTCTTACTGTTCTAATAGTCATCATTGATTATTTCCTCCTAATAAGTCGAGATCTCTCCTATCATAAAACCTTAGATCTTTTATAGAGTCTTTGGCTTGTGGCATCACTAATTTATACCATATTTCTTTTTCTATATCATCCACTCCTTCTTGATTTAATGGGATTTTTTTACCATTTGTATAAAGCATCATGTCATAGGTGTCCAGCATAATTGGTGACTTAGGTTGACTCCAATAATCAAGGGTATCAGTTATAACAAGAACTGGATAATAATTTTTATCTTCTATTCCAAGGCTTCTTCCTTCATGCCATTTATAGGCTTCATTTAACATCCTAAGTGAGTTTGGATTATAGACAAAATCATTATCATCTTGCTCTAAGTTTTGTGGTTCAAGTTCTTGAAATAAATCTTCTTCTGTAATTTCTTTTTCACCTACTGTAAATCCTTTTTTCCACATAGAAAAATATAATCTAAATAAGTCATAAAGATTTTGATAGTTATCCGTAATCTTATAAACATCATCATGTGCTTGCCGTAAAGGTTTTAATAGTTCTTTGAATTTTGGATCTCTTGACATACTGGTCTCATATGTACCAGTAATATGTGACTTATGGACCCTTTCCCAAAAGTCTTTTGTATGATGAATTTGAGGTCTTAGTTCTTTCTCCCATTCAAAATAAGGTTTGGAATCTAGTGGATAAGCATTACATAGGCCACCACCAAAGTTTGTTCCCCATCCTAGATTTAATATGGGCGCATTATCATCTGAAGCCCCAATTAAATCTTCTATTTTTAAACCATTTTCATTTATATCTTTATGGTTTTTAGAAAATCCAATAATGTCTTTATATGGTACTTTAGTATCTTTAAGTTTTTCTTCCAATATTTTTGTAGGTACTAAATATGCAGTATCACAGCCTTTATTGTGGTGATGGTTATTTACTACTAAATAACTGTAAGGTATTCCATTTAAGATATATTTTTTATCCTTGTTTAGTACAGCCATAAATCCTCGTGTAAAAACAAACTCAGTTTTTGGAAAGTCATCAAATACATCTTTTGCCCATGGCCATGCTTCTTTATAAAGGTGATGTGGATCTTCTGTATTGTTTTCATCGGGAACCAGAATCTTGTTTAAATCAAAATCAGAAATTGTAAAGCCTTTACCAGGAAAGAGACTTATGTCTTTAGCATTAATATACTCTATATCTCCTACATCATTACCAAAACGAGCTAATAGAGCAGGTTCTTTCGTAGGTGATCTTTTAGAATCAAAAGTCAGTGCACTGAAACCATAGCTCTTATCAAAAGATCTTTTAACAACTCTTTCCGTTTCAGTTTGTATTTTTATAGCTTCAGGATTAAGAATCTTATGCTTTGAACTTGACATATATAAATTAATTGGCAATTCATCGCTTTTTGCTTCATTTTGAAGAAGAGTTCTTGCAGCATCAATATCTCCTTCTTGTCTAAGAATTCTATAAATAGCAGAGTGATATCGAAACTCAGTTAAAAGTTTCTTTGATTCCTCTTGTGACTTTATGATTCCATTTACTAATGAGTTTCTATAATTTCTAAGTAATTGCATCGGAACCTTATCTTGTACGGCTCTAACAAACATTTCACCTGGTACACTCCAATGATTTTTAGTGTGATAGTCAAATACTTCAACCCACAATTTAATATGTTCAGGAAGACAATCATTATCGATTAATTGAGTTAGTGACCTGCAAAATACATCCAAATCCTTAGTTAATGCCTCATCTTCTAAAGCAAGTTTTATTTCTTTATTGCACTCATTAAAATACTTATTGAAATTACCTGGCTTAGCAAGTTGTGCACAAAGTTTAACTAGTTCAGTTAAACTTAAATCCTTCTCTTGAAATAAAACTATCCACTCTTTGTATTTATCTAATTTTTCTTTTTCTGGTTTAGCTTCAAATAAATAAGCTAGATTCCAGATTGTTCGATCTGACTTAAGTTTGTTTGTTTTATAATAAGAAAAAACATCTTCATATAATAACCATTCTTCTTGAGTTGGTTTTGATTTAATTAAGCGCACAAAATCACTAGTTAAACTTATTTTTAAATTTAAATAGGTGGAGCCCTTATCATATAAGATAGCTTGATTATACAAATCCCATTCTTTATCACTTAATGACAGAGGGTATAAATTTTTTATAATAACCTCATTCAGTAGGGGATCTACCTTGTTAGGTTCATCTAATTTTTTAACATCAGTAAGCTCTTCTTTCCACTCATCTTCTAAATATTGTTTCATCTCAGAACTAAGCTTAGTTAGTTTATCTTTGTTTGCTTCATAAGTATTAAATGGTTCGACCAATGCAGCACATTTTATAATTTGCTTGCCTATAAAACTTTTAGTAGTAGTCATGTTATCGTTAAGTATTTCAAGTAGTTTTTTAGGAGGATTAGCTTTAGCTAATCTATTGAACTCTCCTATTAATAAGGTCTTTAGGCGATCTTGAGAAACGGGAAAGCTAAGAAGATCAGTGACAGTATAAAGAGACAATGCTTTCTTATATATTTCTATTAGCTCTTTACTCGGTTTTGCTAAAACAAACTTAATAATAGGAGTAGTTTCACTTATGTTTTTACAATTTTTATATATAAAAGAAATAATGTCATGGTAGTTTTCAAGATGCTCTTTATTTAGACTAAGTTTTATAAGATCTACAAATGATTTAGTAAACTCAATTACATCCCAGTCTGTACGAAAAACTTTATTTTCAACATTGGCTTCTTTTTTTAATACTGTAGACAATAAATCCCAGTATTTGCTCGGGAGATCTTTGTTTGCTATTTCAGGAAAAAAAATATCATTAAAAGTTTTTACTACATGCTCATATCTTGGGAAACCATCGCCACTCTTCTCTATTGCTAAATATCGAATTTGTTTTAAAGCACTGATATATACATCTAACTGTTTATCAAAGTTTTTTCTACCTGCTAAATCAGCTACATTATGTATAAAATCATCTAAATACCATTTATTGTTTGTATAAATTGAAAATGCTTTACCATAGGATTCCCAATCATTTTTTAGATATAATTTTGGGATTAAATCTGTAAAATGATTTGTTAGTTCTACTAAATGCTCGCGCTTCTTAGAATCCTCCATATAAACCTTAATAAATTCTTTAAAGCTTTGAAATTGTTCATTAGTAGGTTTTTTATTTAAGAGCTTTATGTATGCTTCAACAAACCCTTTCCAATCCAATCCAGACCAGACATTGTGTGATTTTATATCATGTACATATTTCAGCAGTTCACACTGAGCAGTATTGGGATTAGCGCTAACCAAGCTAAAAAAAATAAGTTGGTTTTTGTTTATTACAGATTGTTCTACCGTTATATAATCTCCTCCTGCTATATCCCTTCCAGCATCATACTCTTGTTTATATTCTTTAGAAGTACCGACCAAGCCTTGACTAAGCAATTTAATTTGATCAGGTGTAGCTTTAAGTAAAAGTGTTTTAACTAAAACATCAGTTAGATTTCTTGTATCAACTTCATTCTTATGAAATTGAATCATAACTTCATTACAAGCTTTTAATTGTTCTGGTGATACATTGGCTATGATTAACTCTTTATCTAAATCAAATAATTGTTTTACTTTCCAGTTATTTTTATAGTATTCATCTTTGGCTTCATTATAGACACTTATGTGTTCAGGCTTTGCACCACTATTAACTAGTTGTCTATGTTTAGTGGTACAAACATTGGCGATAAAGTTTCTAAGAAATGTAGGTATTATTTTCATGAAATATAGTAAATAAATTACACTATGGGTACTTAGAATTCAATCTTTAAAGTGTATCTAGTATTTCATAAATTAATCTAATAATACTTCAAATTCAACAGAGCATTAGTATTTCACCAATCCAGCAGACAAATTCAGCTTAAATACCCCTTTTGACATACGTAGACAAGATTCCGAAAATGGCGTACAATTTATCCTATGGTATCCGAATCTGAACAATCCATAGATAGATTTTTAAGTCTGCCATCTAATCATAGCTTTTTCTTATTTGGCCCACGAGGAACAGGAAAAAGTACCTTAATTCTTCAAAGATTTAAAAATAATAGTTTTATGATAGATTTACTGATTCCTGAACAGGAGGATAGATTTTCAAGAAATCCAGGCGAGCTAATAGAAATCGTTAAGGCTCTACCTAAAAAATTTAAACATGTTGTTATTGATGAAATTCAAAAGATTCCAAAACTTTTGGACCCTGTTCACTCTTTAATTGAATCTACTGACAAAAAGTTTATTCTTACAGGTTCAAGTGCCAGAAAGCTTAAGCGTGGCTTTGCTAATTTGCTTGCAGGGCGAGCTTTTGTTTATCATTTACACCCATTTAGTGCATTAGAGTTAGGTAAAGAGTTTAGCTTGTCTGATGCTCTCAGATGGGGGTTATTACCTAAGATTCATTCATTAAAGAGTGAAACATACAAAACTCAATTTTTACAAGCATATGCTCATTCTTACCTTAAAGAAGAAGTATGGGCAGAGCAATTTGTACAAGACTTAGATCCATTTAGGCGTTTTTTAGAAGTTGCTGCACAAATGAATGCTAAAGTCATTAATTTTTCCAATATCTCACGAGACGTAGGGGTCGATGATAAAACTATAAAAAAATATTATACAATTCTCGAAGATACGCTATTAGGATTTTTTTTAGAAGGCTTTCACCACTCATTTAGAAAAAGATTAAGTACGAAACCAAAATTTTATTTTTTTGATCCTGGTATAACAAAAGCATTAAATAGAACACTATCAGTACCACTAGTAGAAAGGACTTCAGCGTATGGCGAAGCATTCGAACACTTTATAATACTAGAGTGTATAAAATTAGCTACATATTATAAGACAGAGTATAAGTTTAGCTATTTGATGACAAAGGATGGTGCAGAGATAGACTTGGTTGTAGAACGTCCTGGAAAGTCAGTTTTATTAATTGAGATTAAAAGTTCCAAACAAATCACTAAAGAATCTTTACTCTCATTTATTAAACTTACAAATGATTTTGGAAGGTGCGAAGCCATATGCCTCTCAAATGATCCCTATCAAAAAAAAATTGAACATGTAAAATTATTCCCCTGGCAGATAGGGATAAAAAAGTATTTCTTAGATTAAGAAAATCGTGTACAATAAATAGAAGGAAATAAATATGAGCCTATATGAATTAATAAAACACAAACGAGAAGAAATACTTAAGATTGCAGATCAATATGGGGCTTATAATGTAAGGATTTTTGGTTCTGTTGCACGTAATCAAACTAATGAAGACAGTGATATAGATTTTCTTGTAGATTTAAGAGGTGATAGAAGCCTCTGGGATTTAGGCGGGTTATGGATAGAATTAAACAAACTTTTAAAAGTAAAGATTGAGGTTTTTACTGCAAATACACTAAAAGAAAAAATTAGGGAAAATGCCCTTAATGAAGCCATTAAAATATGAATGAAATAGTACAACAAAGATTAAAAGATATCTTAAAAACAATTAATGATGTTGAAAGCTACCTAAACAAACGAAAATTTTATGAGTGTCATGATATTGAAGTATATGGAATTGTTCACTGCTTGCAGATTATCGGAGAAGCTGCAAGAACTCTTCCTGAAGAATTTAAAACCCAACATAGTGAAATAAACTGGCAGAATATTATTGGTATGAGACATGTAATAGTTCATGAATACTTTAAAGTTGACCTAAGTATTGTAGAAATGGTTCTGGCAAAACATCTACCGGTTTTAAAAGCTCAAATAGAAAAAATACTAGACAAATAGTAAAAATTTTAAGTAATAAGTGACTCTTGCTTAGTCATACAGTGCAACCCGCCACCTTCTTCTATAAGTAGTGAACAATCTATTCCTACTACTTTTCTTTTTGGAAATAACTTTTTAAATATACTAAGTACTTTTTTGTCAGTGGCACAATTGAACATTGGAACTATTAATCCATTGTTTACAAAAATAAAATTGCTATAAGAGTTGGGCAATCTTTCACTTTTTAATTTCATTTTTTGTGGCAATGGTAGTTCTATAATCTTTAGTTTATATCCTTCTTTTGGATGCTTCCATTTTTTTAAATATTCAATACTGTTATTTAAGTGTTCATAGTTCTTATCTTTTTTATCACTTGCTTTACAAATGACTATTGTTTTTGGATCTATAAAACGTGCTACATCATCAATATGTCCATCTGTATGATCTCCTTCTAGTCCACACTTTAGCCATAGAATCTCACTAATATTAAATGTCGTTTTTAAATATGACTCAATGTCTTTTTTGTTTAGTTTTGGATTTCGATTTTTGTTTAATAAGCATTGTTCTGTGGTTAGAATAAGACCAGAGCCTGAGAACTCAAGTGAACCACCTTCCAGTATCATGGGATAGGATTCTATTTCACACCCTTTGTATAGAGCAATTTCTCTAGGCACGTTATCATCAAGATCCCATGGCGAAAATTTTCCTCCCCAAGCATTAAATCCAAAATCAAGAATCAATGGTTTTATTTTACCCCGAACTTTCTTCTCAAGAAAAAATGGACCGTAATCTCTTATCCAAATATCATTGTTTGGGATTACTATTTCTTTCAGTTTGTACCTTTGTTGAGACATGCCATGGCATGTCTCTGCGAGAAAACCCTCACTCGGCAAAATCAAATTCACATCCTGAAAATTTAATATAAGTGAAATCAATTCTTTATAAAACTTTCTAATTCTTGGCAATCGTTTCTTTCCCCATTCTTTTTCATTATGAGGATATGAAAGCCATGTACAGGATTGCTTTCCCCATTCGGGAGGATAATGACGTTCCATCATTCCCCATCCCATGATTTTAAAAGAGTTTGGTAGTTATCTATTCTTCTGTCTCTAAAAAATGGCCAGGTTCTGCGACATTCCTTTGTTTTAGAAAAATCTATTTCTACCTGTGTAACAGACTCATCTGTTTTATCTTGATGAATAATAGATCCATACGGATCAGCTACAAATGAATGTCCCCAAAAGTTTAAATGTCCTTCTTTCCCTACTCTATTTACAGCCATTACATGAATACCATTTGCAATGGCATGGCCACGCATAATAGTAGTCCAGGCTTCTACTTGTTCTGTATTTAAAGCTTGACGAGATTTATTTTCACAAGATTCATTGTCATCCCATCCTATTGCTGTAGGATAAATCAAAATATCAGCACCCTTTAAAGCCATTATTCTTGCTGCTTCTGGAAACCACTGATCCCAACAAATCAATACCCCGATATTTCCAAGAGATGTTTTAGTAACAGTAAATCCTAAATCACCTGGTGTAAAATAGTATTTCTCATAGAATCCAGGATCATCTGGAATATGCATTTTTCTATAGTGTCCTACTATCTCACCATTGTTCTCTATTATCAAACAACTATTGTGATAAACGCCTTCTCCTCTTTTTTCGAAAATAGGCAGTGTCAAAACTATTTTTAAATCTTTTGCAAGCAGTTGAAAGTGTTTTATAGCATCTGAACTAATACTAATAGCAGAGTCAAAATGTTTTGTATCTTCTGAAATCGGGAAATAATCCCATAAAAAAAGCTCAGGAAGCACAATTAATTTGGCTTCATGTTCTGCGGCAGACTGTATTTTCTCTGAGTAGTACTTTAGATTTTTATTAAAATCTTTTTGTGATGTTCCTTGAATCCATGATGTTTTAAATGGTGGCATAGTTTTCTTATTTTCAATACAGAAATATTATAACAATTTGTTCTTTGTGGTTGTTACAAATTTGATACTAATATGATAGTCAAAGCTTTACGCTATTTGTTTTAGGTGGGACTTTAATTGATACAGGACGGAATATCTTAACTGATAAAAGAGAATATTCTGACCATTGTTATTGACTATAAGATAAGAACTAACTATAATTAGTTCACTCTTAAATGCTAACCAAAATATCATCTAGGCTATGCCCTAATCCAAAGCCTTATATTGATCTTTTTTCAGAACAGATGAAAACTGGTCAAAAATATAAAGCTGTTTCTGGTGAAGGTATTGCATTGCCTGAAGACATAAGACTAAATACTTTAATTACAGATGTATGGGATGACATAGGAAATATACAAGAAATAGTAGTTGACTATTTAAAAAACAAATTGATTTTGACAGATGAACAAAGAAACATAATGTCAAAAAAACTCGTACGCCAGCTTGAAAAGCTTGGAGAAAATATATTTGCACCTGATTCAGAAGGCAACCTTGTAGACAATAGTTCTTGTATATGGCTAGAAAGTAATTCTTGTTTTGTTCAAGATAGCTCAAAAATTAATATAATAGATAGTGATAGAACAATTGTTCAAGATTCAAAAAAGATAAATATAGAAGATAGTCCTGGTACTATAGTTGACAATAGTAAGCGTGGAAATGTTTTGGATAGTGAGGATTCGAAAGTTTATGACAGTTTATCTTTTGGACTTATAGATAGCCCATATACAAATATATATAACAGTTGGTTTGTAGGAGCCTGCAGTAGTACAAAAGCTTATATGAAAGATAGTTCTTTTTCAGAAATTGTTGATAGTCTATCTGCAAGCTTATCGGCAAGCAGATTTTCTCGTATCACAAGAAGTCCAGGTGCACATATTTCACGGACACAAAATCTACCACACTTTATTCCTTTGCTTTATATTTATTTTGCACATACAAGCATAGTAGATAGTCCAAGAGCATCACTCAATAACTGTGATTCCTCCTACATAGAAAAAAGCCCAGAGCTTCATGCCAGTGGTAGTCCATATATGCTAGTTAGAGAGAACGAATGCTCACAAATCAAAAACTGTGAAAATATTGCTATGTATCAAAGCCCAAATAGCAAATTGTCAAACAGTACTATGGTATCTGTCATAAGAAGTAAAAACACAGAAGTGAGTGATACAAACAAATATATGAGAGGAACACTAATAGAAGATAGTCCAAAAACAAAAATTGAAAATAATATGAGAGAGAATTACAACCCAAATTTATTTTCAGAAATCATTGATGCTTGCGTAGGTTCTATAAATTTTGCTTTTGATAAAATAATTCATTGGCAAATATGGGGAAATCTTAGAAAAGACATTACTGTAAAAAACAGTCCTGAAACCACAATTCATAATAGTAGTTTTTCTTACATAAAAAACAGTCCTGGTTCAACTGTTTTATTCAAGCCAGGTACAAAGCTTAAAAACAAACCAAACTCTACTGTGCTATAAATTTAAGCTATTAGTGTAATCCTACTTTAGATTCTATCGTAGGCAATATTTCTTCCAAGGTATTAAATACTTTTTTTAAGAGCTCACATACTTGTTCTGGTTTCATAGTGGGTTCAGAATCTTCCCCTTTTTTCTTAACAGAACTAGTTATATAAGCTACAACAATATCTTTTGTTGCTTTTAATTTTTCTTCATTAGAAACATTTTTTAGTATTGATGACATATGATTTATCCTCCTTTTGAATAAGATAACATAAAACATAACGCTATAATAATCATTATGCCAAAGAAAAGAAAATCTAAAGCTAAACATAAACAAATCTTAGTTCTGCATGGCCCTAATCTAAACATGCTTGGTAAAAGGGAAAAAAATATCTATGGAAAAATAAGTTTAGAAGTTATAAATAATGATCTTAAAAAACTTGCTAAAGAATTAAATATAGAGCTTTGTATTTATCAATCAAATATAGAAGGAGAACTTGTAAATTTTATTCAAGAAGCCTCTAGAAATGGTACTTGTGGTATTCTTATAAATCCTG
The DNA here is from genome assembly GCA_023250155.1 of Candidatus Melainabacteria bacterium. Taxonomy (GTDB): domain Bacteria; phylum Cyanobacteriota; class Vampirovibrionia; order 2-02-FULL-35-15; family 2-02-FULL-35-15; genus JAHFBD01. The sequence goes on along the minus strand of JAHFBG010000010.1, from coordinate 50,998 downwards.
CTGCTTATACTCATACAAGTGTAGCAATTAGAGATGCATTATTAGCAGTTAAACTACCTACGGTAGAAGTACATTTGTCAAATATTTATAAGAGGGAAGAGTTTAGACATAAGTCTTTAATTGCACCTGTAGCAATAGGACAAATAACTGGATTTGGAAAAGACAGCTATTTGCTTGGTTTAATGGCATTGACTAAAACGCTTAAATAAATAGAGGCAGAATTTATTCTGCCCGATTAACAATCAAATAAATATTTTTAAGAGTACTATGACAGAGCTAAATGAAGAAATAGATAGTGAAATTACAAATGATCCTTGGCGTAGAATGGCCACAACAACAGCTCGTTATGACCTGTGCAGTACATGTCAGTACTTTTCACCACAAAGACCTTATAGACCAGGTATTAGATGTAAGTTCAATCTTAGACCAGATGTGGTTTTTGGAAAGGATAGAGCAATTGCTCTGTGTGACGTGTTTCTTCAATCCCATCCTTGACATTTAGTAATTAATAAATAACAATTAGATAGTAACAATAAGGAGTTAATAACTAGTATGTTAAAAAGATTTGTAATTTGTTTAATGGTTTGTTTGTCGTTACCGTTACTGTTTTCTGGTTGTGCTATGAAGCCAGCATGTGTTAAATGTGCTTCATGTGGACAAAATGGAACACCTGGTCAGCCAGGAGAAAATTCAATAGAAGCCTGGAAACTTCTTAATAGAAGAGTAATTCAATACTACCAACAAGGAAACCCAAAAGAAGCAGTAAGCCTTGCTAAAGAGTCATTAAAGTTTGCAAAAAAAACTTTTGGAAAAGAACACCCTTATGTTGCTACCTCTCTAAACAATTTAGCTGAACTCTATAGAATACAAAGCAGATTTTATGAATCAGAAAAACCTTATAAAGAAGCACTTGCTATCCGTGAAAAAGCATTAGGAAAAACACATCCTGATTATGCTTTATCACTAAACAATCTTGCTACACTTTATTTCCTGGAAAAAAGATTTTCTGAAGCTGAGCCATTGTATGCACAAGCCTTAACTATTTATGAAAGTCAGCCACAAAAAGATACTCCAAATATAGCGGGAAATTTAGATGCAGCACTTAGTAACTTAGGTGAGCTTTACAAAGCACAATCTAAATATGCTGAGGCAGAAGGTATTTTTAAGAAACTATTAGTACTTCGTGAAAAATCAAAAGGAAAAGCAAATCCTATTTATGCAAAGTCTTTAAATGATCTTGCGGCTATATATTTCTTAGAAGGAAAATATAAAGAGGCTGAACCACTTTTTACCAATACACTTTCCATACTAGAGAAAACACTAGGAAAAGAGCATCCAGATATTGCAGTAGTATTAGACAATATTGCTGAGGTTTATAAGAAAACTGGGGATGAAGAAAAAGCAAAAGCCTTTTTAGAAAGAGCAACTAAACTCCGTGCATTAAAGCAAAAACCACAAGGACAGGCTTAAGAAATATTTAATATTTATCAGTGCTTTTATCTTGCTTTTTACAAAACATCTTGTTTATAATCAGCTTACAGGATGACTTATCAGTCCAGGAGGGGTTAATGGCAAAAGTAATTAATACAACAGGACCAGTTGGTGGTGTAAGAAGACCGCTTGAAGTAGCAACAGACAGCACAGAAAAGTTTAATTATAGAGTAGCTGCAATAAATTCTATCGGACTTAGCAGTGCTCCAAAAGCATTAGCAATGCTTGCAATCATTTCTAATGGTCTCCCACAAGGTGACAATCTTAAAGATTGGTCAGAATACTGGCTAAAAGATTTAAGTAACAATTATGGATTGAGTGGTTCTGATATAGAGCAAGTCAGAGAGTTAGTACAAAATAATCCTGATCCTAATAGTGCTGAAATTGTCAGATTAGTGAATTTGTTTGCTTCAGGTAAAGGCATAGAACAAGAATATGATCCAGATAGTCTTAAAATTAGAAGCTCACTACCATGGACTCAAACAACACAATATGAACCTGATGAATTGCCCCCAGAGATTAAGAAAAAATATGATGAATATCTTGCTAATCTTAAAAATCCTTTATTTTGAGTGTCAATTCTATAAGCTTTTTTATAATTAAACTCCAAGCACGTTAAAATATCTTAGTTATGGAAACACGTGGACTATGGTGGAATATTCATGATTTTCCACACTACAAATCAATTTTTTATAGTTTGTTTTATATTTCATTTGCAATTTTTATTTATGGATTTTATTTAAAGATTAAAACCTGGTCACAAGGCAAACCAAAAAATAATTTTAACGACATACCAAAACGTATTAAATATATGTTTGAGAAAAGCTTTTTACATAAAGGCTGGCAGCATAATAAAATCGTCATGATCGCTCATATATGGGTGTTTTATGGTTTTTTTATACTGTGGATTGGCACTGATATTTTAACTGTTCAAGATCGTCTCCCTATTTATTTTTTTCAAGGTCCTTTCTATAAGGCTTACTCACTTTTTATGGATTTGTCTGGATTACTTATGTTAATAGGCCTTATGATGTTTGGATATATTAGATTTGTTAAGAAGCCTGCTCGTTTAGACAATTTTCAAAACGACTGGCTACAACTGATTTATCTAGAGCTTTTTGTAATAGTTGGATTTTTAATTGAAGGACTTAGGCAATCTGCTACAAGCCAGATTGAACCATATGCACCTGTTGGAGCATATTTTGCACATTGTTTTCGTTGGCTACCTTATAGTTTGCAGAAATCTCTTCATTTGTTTTTGTGGTGGTTACATTCATTTCAAACGTTTTCTTTTATTGCATTAATTCCATTTACAAAATTTAGTCATATGTTTTTAGCCCCAGTAAATTTATTTTTTTATGATTCAAAACCAAAAGGTGCATTAACTACACCATTTAACCTGATCGATATTTTAGCCATGGAAAATCCACCCGATGATTTTGCACAAAGTATTACAAAGATAAATGATTTTAGCTGGAAAGATTTAATGGATTTAGATACTTGTACAGCTTGTGGCAAATGCCAAGAGTTATGTCCTGCTACAAATTCAGAAAAACCACTATCACCTAAGTGGCTAATTCTAGATTTAAAACAAGTGATGAATGGGAAATCGTTATTCCCACATGGATTTAAAGGACAGAAGCAAGAGGCAGGAGGCAAGAGGCAGGATTTGGATATGCCTTTGACTAGTTTTATAAGTCAAGAAACCTTGTGGTCATGTACTACATGCAGAGCTTGTGTTGAAGTGTGTCCAGTAGGGATCGATCAACTAACAAAAATAGTTGAGCTTAGGCGTACACTAATATCTGACAATAAAGCCCCAAGCAATCTTTTAAACACTTTAAAAAATATTCGCTCTCGCAGTAATCCATGGGGACAGCCACCTGAAGACAGAGAAAAGTGGACAGAAGGATTAGATGTTCCAAAAATCGATAACACTCCTGAGTTTGAGTATTTATACTGGGTTGGATGCGCTGGGGCATATGACAGTAGAAATCAAAATGTAGCAAAGACCATGGTTAAGCTGCTTCAAAAAGCAGAAGTTAAGTTTGCTATTTTAGGAAAGAAAGAAAAGTGTACTGGTGATACAGCTCGTCGTGCTGGTGATGAAGGGCTTTTCCAAGAACTGGCAATTGAAAATATTGAAACATTTAACAGTAAAAATGTAAAAAAAATAATCACTCATTGCCCACATTGTTTTAATACTTTCAAGAATGAATATCCAGAGTTTGGCTTAAAAGATGTTGAGGTATTTCATCATACAGAAGTGCTTTGGGATTTAATTACACAAGGCAAGCTCACCATGACAAAAGATGTAAGCGAACAAATCACTTATCATGATTCCTGCTATCTAGGTCGCCACAATGGTCAGTATGATGCACCAAGAAACATTTTAGACAATATCCCTGGATTAGAATACACTGAAATGAAAAACTCAAAAGAGCGTGGGACATGCTGTGGTGGTGGTGGTGCACAACTATGGTATGAAGCTCCTGGTAAACAAATAAACGTAATGCGTTTAAATGAGATAAAAGAATCTGGCGCAAAAACTGCTGCTAGTGCATGTCCTTTCTGTACTGTTATGTTAGAAACAGCAAGAACACTTGATACCACTGGAGAAGCACCAGTCATTCAGGATATAAGTGAAATTCTTGCTAAGGCTGTTTTGTAGATTAAAACTCTTTAGAAAATACATTATACGGATGATCATTCAAATTACCCTTTATAGATTCTAATTCAAAACCACATTTTGTATAAAAATCTTCTAGCTTATATTCACAAAAGGACTCAACTACCAATTTATGCTTTCCATGTTTCATGGCTTCTTCTGCACAAAAATCAATGAGTTTTTTCCCATGGCCTTGACCTTGTTTTTCTTTATCTACTGCTATTGTTTCAATATATGCTTCTGTAGCTAAGTGTAAGCAAACAGCACCATAAGCAGATTTCTGATGTTTTAAAATATGAAAATTCCCTTGTTCAATCTCATCAGAGATCCATGGTTCTGTATCCCACCTAAACCCAGGTATATTAAGATGAAATAATTTGTTTAACGATACTATGTTTTTTAAATCTGCTTGTGTAGCTTGTTGAATTTTCATTTTGCAAACCTCTAAAATATTATAAGCTAATAAATTAAGGTTAAGGTCTAAAAGACCTGAGTCTAGACAAGTACAGAGCTTTTATCTTTCAAATACCAATCTACAAACTTTTTAATTCCTTCTTCTGGTGCTGTTTTTGGGCTGTATTTTAACAGTTCTTGTGCTTTGCTAACATCTGCATAGGTCAGGGGTACATCACCTGCTTGTGCTGGCTGCCAGTCTATAAGAACTTTTTTGCCAATTGTATTTTCTAACATCTTAACCAAATCAGTTACTGATGTAGTGTGTGACTCACCAAGATTAAAAATTTCAAAACTTGTTTTAGAATAACTAATCGAAGAAATTATCCCATCTACTATTTCAGTAACATATGTAAAATCTCTTTTATACTGCCCATCTCCAAAGACAGGTATTGATTTTCCCTCATCAATTAGTTTTGTGAATTTATGAATAGCTAGATCAGGTCTTTGACGTGGTCCATAAACAGTAAAGAATCTAAGACAAATAATAGGCAATTTAAATAAATGGTTATAAGTTCTGCAATAGTTTTCACCAGTTAGTTTGCTCACTCCATATGGAGATATTGGCTTTAAGTCTAGTTCAGTTTCTTTAAAAGGGATATTTTTACACTCTCCATAAACAGAGCTACTTGAGCCAAATATAAACCTTTGACAATTATTATTTCTTGCAGCTTCAAGAAGGTTTAGTGTACCTATTACATTCACTTCCTCATATAGAATAGGTTGAAGCAAGGATGGTCTTACACCAGCACGGGCAGCTAAATGTACCACGACATCAGGATTTTCTCTTTTAAACAAGTCACTTACAGAATCATTATCTCTAATATCAAATTTGTTAAGAGAAAAGTTTTTATTGTTTTTAAATCCAACTATGTTTCTCTCTTTAATCTTAGGATCATAGTAGTCATTGAAATCATCTATCCCAATTACTTTATAATTCAAGTCTAGTAACTTCTCTGTTAAATGACTTCCAATAAATCCACTACACCCAGTAACTAAAGCCTTAGGCATGCATAAAATCCTTGGGTTTAACACCCGTTGCCCATGACTCAAATTCTTTTTCTTCAAGAATATTAGTCATTCTAATCAGTGAGCTAAGCAAATTTTCACCTTGTTTATTTTTCGGTACAATGCTGCCATCTTCAATAATAGTTAGCTCATTATGTAAAACTTTTTGGTAGTTTTTCTTAGGTAAAGATCCAAGTTCTAACTTAAGCCAATTAATTAAGACTTCTTTGACTTGCTTTTTTTTACCTTTATTCTTATGGTAGAAACTTACAAATTCTTCTAAAATCATTATTGTGTTTCTATTCCTTTCTGCGTACTTGCGCTTATATTGTAACCTTGTATAACAGATATATGTCAAGAACCTGTCAGTATATTGAATGAAAATTTAATTATACAATTTGTAACTTTGCAAGAACCTTGTTAATCCTAGGATACAAAAAGTTCCCTCTTTGTCAAGAATTGCCTTTAGTTTAGGAAATTGATACTCTATTCTTATAAATTATAGGATAGAGAAAAGGTATTTATGGAAGACACATTATTATTACAATCTAAAGACAACATTCTTAATCAAAATATAGCTTCTTATCCTTATTACATTGTTATTGAAAAGGTTAACAATAAGAAGATTAAGATCCCTTGTGTAAATGAAAGTATAGCCAAAAAGGTATTGGCCTTTGCTATGCCTTTAAAACTAAAGCCAACTGTTTCTAAGTAGTACTAATTACTTTTTATGTAATGCAATAGCAATAGCAATTGAAAAATCTTTCTCATGAGATATAGATACTTCAAAGTTAGATAGTTTTTTTTCTTGTGAGATTTTTTTAGCTCGCTTATGCAAGAGAACTTTAGGTGCCCCAGACTTTTCTCTTAAAATCTCAATTTCTTTAAAGTAAACCCCTCTGAGCCCAGTACCTAAGACCTTTGATATAGCTTCTTTCGCTGCAAATCGCCCTGCAAGTCTATAAATTAAATTTTTCTTACTTGAGGTAACATACTTAATTTCACTTTCAGTTAAAATTCTCTTTAAGAATCTTTTTCCCAATCGTTTATAGGCAGCTTTGACACGGTTTATTTGACAAATATCGGTACCAATTTTTATGGTTGGGAATATACTTTTTTTCTTTATTGGCATATGTCTTACTAATGGTTAATTATAATTGATATTTTTGTATCCTTAGACTTATAACATCATAAGCTCAACAATCAGATGACAGCAGTTTTAAAATGCGCTAGTATAGGTTACTGAAAAATTGGTGATTAGTAAATTCTTTAATTTTCAATTCTCAATTTTTAATTATCAATTAATTTGTACTCTGATATTCCCGGGTAGCTCAGTGGTAGAGCGATCGGCTGTAAAATAAATGTTAAGAATCTATGGTTAAAAAAGAAACCAGAAAGTACAGTGATAGAAAACAGTATTTAATCAATGCTGTTAGAAAGAGAAGAAAACAGATTCGAATTAATGCTATTGAATATAAAGGTAGCAAATGTGAATCTTGTGGTTATTTTCGCTGTGCTGAGGCTCTTGAATTTCATCACCTTGATCCAAAACAAAAAGACTTTAGTATTTCTAGTAAAGGATATACACGAGGTTGGGACAGAGTGAAAGAAGAACTTGATAAGTGCATAATGTTATGTGCTAATTGCCATAGAGAGTTACATTCAAAGTTAGCAGCCCGTAGTAGTAATATTACGGTGAAAAAGTAGGCTAATTCAGGGAAACCCAAGTATCGAGAGATAACGGGCAATCCTGAGCTAGGATAAATAATTATCCGAGTGCAGAGACTTTACACCTACCACCTTAACGTAAAGTTGAAGGTGAAGAGAAAGTCCGACTCTCCAAGTAATTGGAGTCAGATAGTAACCGATTGGTCGGAGGTTCAAGTCCTCTCCCGGGAGTTTTTAAATAGCTCTTAGATATTAGCTTTTGCTTTTAACTAAGAGCTTTTTTTATTATTATTTTACAAATAAACTTAAGAAAAGAATTTGAGATCAAGCTTCAATTACTTGATATTAAGATTACTAAAAGCAACGTATGGAATTTCCTATACACAAGAACTAATTAAGAAACTAATTACCAAGACCAAAGAGGACATAATTAAACAAGTCTTCATATGGTTCATCCAACAAGAGTGGGTTTTAGATTTAAAGGAGTAACAACAAAGCAACTTCACAACTGTAATATATAGTGAGTAGCACTAAGAGTAAGTAACCCCAAGAATTATTAACTCCTTAAAAACCTTTAGTTCAGCGTAATTTAGGTTAATCTCTTAACCTAAATGTTAAATAATTATGAATGTTATTTTATATGTGCTTGGTTAAAGGGTTTTTGGCACTTTTCTAAAAACCTTAAATGTATTTTTTTTTGTATTTGCTAACATGTTTGTATAGTTTAGTAAATTAAATTATTTAAGGAAATTATAGAATTATGATTCAAGTAAATAGAGCTGTTGATAAAACAATTGTTATTCAGAGAAACAGTAATGGTTACTTAGCTACACCTCATGTAAAAGCTAGAACAGAGAAGTTTTCTTCTTACCCGGATAGATTTTTAGTTCCTGAAGATAAAGTGCCTTTTGAAGAATCTTTTCCTGAATACAATCCGCAATATTATCTAAGTGATGTAGTTATAAAAAAGCACCAAAAATACCTGGCTGGTACTTTTGAACGTGTAGTTGATCCTGAAAATATTCGTGATGTTAAAAGAAAATTTACTACTTATGAATCAGCTGAGATTAGATTGGATTCAAATGGTTACCCGCTGAATCCAAGAGGACGAACAGGTTTGCGTGGAAGAGGAGTTTTAGAAAAATGGGGAGCAAATTTTGCAGCTGATCCTATTATTACCAGATTAAACACTAAAACCGGACAATTTGAAATGCTTGCTATAAAAAGGAAAGATAATGGACAATGGGCAATTCCTGGTGGGAAAGTAGACGAAGGGGAAAGAATTTCTAAAACTGCTGCAAGAGAATTGGGAGAAGAATCGGGTGTTGAATTAAATATGGATGACGCCGTTCTTTTATATCAAGGTTATGTAGATGACCCAAGAAATACTGACAATGCCTGGTTTGAAACTAGCGTTTTTCACAAATATCTTCCTAATGACCTAGCCAGTCGTATAAATCCAAAAGCTGGTACTGGTGAAGAAGATGTTGCCTGGATGCCATTAACAGAAGGAAATATAAATAATCTTTATGCCAGTCATGGAAGTTTTGTTAGATTAGCTTTACTACAACTTACTGAAAACAAATAGGTTCAAATAAGCTGCTATCTCCAAAAGCTCACCAGCTTTAAGCCTGCTAATATTTGCTCTATTTGATTTACTTAGATTCGTCTGCTTTCCCATCTCCACTAACATCACCTCTACCATCCTGAGGAGGATTACTTGGAGTCTGCCAGAAAGTAATTACATCCTGAGGATCAACCTTACCATCTCCAGTTAAATCACTTTTATTTACTAGAAAGAACTCTACCAATTTCTGTGCTTTACTAGCGTCATATTCAGTATTTGTGTACCTCTCCAATATTTTTCCAAGAAAGGCAATATCTGGTATACGATTACCTATAACATATTGTGGAGTATCTAACAAAGAATTTGATAACAGTTTAATTGTTTCAAGATCGTCTTCCTTTTTATGGTTTGGTGGTATCTCTACTTTCTCCATTAAAGTGAGAAAATCGGTTTGATCGACTCTTCCATCATTATTCATATCTCCTTCACTTAACATACGTGCAAGAGTTTCAAGACGCGGCCTTTTATCATCAGGACTTAATCTTTTAAGTTGTTCTTCTAGAAGTCTATAATCTTCTTTATCCAACCATCCGCGATGATCCATATCTAGGTGAGAAATACTTAACCAAAGATCAGTAGAATCACCCATATCTACTTTCCCATCTCCATTAACATCACCTTTTGTTACGGATTCCACATTTTCCTCAAATGCAACTATGTCCTTATTATAGTAATCCTCTATATTTAGACTATTTCCAGCAAGATCTATAGAATTACCATTTCCTACTCTATCTTCCGAATATACTGGGCTATTGATAGCTTTTTCAATAGAACCTTTCAAAATATCTTCTGGAATTTGATTTGAATTTTTCTGTCTATTTATTCCGGAATTGTCACCTATCCTATTTATTTGTAATACAAACATTATACATACCTCCTGGTAATACCACCGTTCAATATTAAAGAATCGGCAAATCGGTAAATTAATTACATTAAATTTGCTTAAGAAAATTTAGGGCTATTATGCTGAATGAACTAATTATGGATTTTTTACAAGTTAAATTGCATTTTCGTTCTTGAAATCTAAGAGCATCAACCAATGGGGGTTCGTATCTGTAAAACCCTTGCTGCTATTAACTTTAAGAGTTTTTATTATTGTAAATCTAAATTTATTCACTAGATACAAATTGGATTTTGCTGTCTAAAAACATAAGGCTTTTCTTTAGTATGTGCAAGCCCGAACTTTCTTAACCAGCGCAAGTCTTTAATATTACTTTCGGATTTGTTTAAGGATTTGCAAAATGAGTAATTTAGACCCAAAACGACAAGCTATGGTCGACCTTTTTGACCGACACGTCAAAGCCGAGTTAGACGGCGACATTGAAGCAACCATGGACACCATGACTGATAAGCCGCATCTGACTAATGTCCCACTGATTACAGGCGGTGTTGGTTACAAAGGTGTCAGAGATTTTTATGCAAATCATTTAGTCGGGAAATTTTTCCCACCCGATGTTGAAATGATCAATGTGTCGCGTACAGTTGGAGACGATCAAATTGTCGATGAAGTGATTATCCGTTTTACCCACACAAAGGTCATTGACTGGATGCTACCGGGCATAGCACCCACTGGCAAAAAAGTCGAAATGGCTGTAGCTGTCATTGTCAAAGTTGAAGGAGGGAAAATAGCCCATGAGCATATTTACTGGGATCAGGCAGGTGTGCTGGCTCAAATTGGCTTGATCGATCCTACTGGACTGCCGATTGCTGGTGCTGAGAGTGCCCGTAAAGTTATGGACCCTAGCCGACCATGCCGCCACATCTGATCTAAGTAGAAGAACTCAATAAACAAAATGTGACGCTGTAGTATCAAGCAGCTTTCCTAAAAATATAAGGTGTTTCCAGTATAATTATCCTTCGAAACTCACTCGCCACGGGGAGTTTTTATTTTTTAATCCCAGTTCTTTCATTTACAACTTCTATTTCTTTAGGAATTTTTCCTTCTTTTAGCGAGTTTAGTATTTTCATGCTAATGCCTTCTTTAAAAGACATTTCTTTTCCAGGTGGCAATGTTCTATTCACCATACTTTTTATAATATGTGCATTTCTTGCAAACTCCTCAAGTTTTGGTCTTGTAACATAAATTTTAATTTCACTATTGTCTTCTATTTTCCCAGTCTTTGGATCAACACCCATTTCTTCCTCAAGAAAAAATGTTAAACTTTTCCTTCCTCTTTTTTCAACTTCTTTTGCAACTAATTTTGCAGAGCCCGGGAGAAGAAAATAATCTTTTGGATATGCCATTGCAGCAAGCTTATCTATCCCTTTTAAAGTTTTTGCTTCTTCATGTATTGTTTTGTAATCAAGTTTTAAACCTTCAATAAATCTATTCATTGAACCAAAATTATAGTTCCCATTTCCTGTATAGGTTTTTAAAAATATTTCTGCATCTGCAATTGCTTTTTTTTCTTTTTCTTGAAGCTCTTTCAAACTCAGTGGAGTTACATTTTCTTTTTCTAGAGATCTAAGAATTGCTTTATTGTCTAGATTCAACTCTGTATTATTTAAATGTCCATCAAGTGCAAATGGTATTAAACAAATTGGAAGCACCTTTAGTACACTTGTATTTATTATTTTCATTTGAACTCCTTAATTGTTATTTATTTTACATTGCTCAAGAGTGAAAAGTTAATTACTCAGGTGTTTCATAACGTGACATAAGGAAGTCCAAAATCTATGCTGTCTAATAATAATTTGGTAGTTAGATAGGAATCAATTATACATATTTACTGTTTATGGAGTGAATAACTTATATGTTAAAATGATGCTCGTTTTGGTTTAGTAATAAAAATAATATTGAGAGGTTAAATATGTCCCCTGTAGCAATAAGTAAAGTTAATTCCCCGCTTCTTCCACAACACTTTGAACAAGTAGCAAGTGCAGCTACTTCTAAAAGAAAAAAAGTTGTTGAAAGTTCTCCTTCAACAACAAAAACTTTAGCTAAAGAAGTATATAACTCATTATGGCTTGATTTTTCCTCTGGAATACCAACAATTAAAAAAACCCTTAGTGAACTTGGAAGAAATTTTACAGGTCTAGTTTCTTTTGCAGTTCATGTTATATTCAATCCTAGAACAGTACGAGATGAATATCGAATATATAATGGAGATTATAAACTTTTTGAAGAACTACTCCTTAAAAGGGTTCCTATTGAAGAGGTGGAATATACTCCTTTACGTGGCGGCTTATATATAACCCCATTTGAACAATTTAATCCAGATACTAACCACTGTTTAGGTAGCGGTGATTCTAGATTAGGAATGCTATTAAAAGATAAGAGCGGTAGTCCCTTTATAGTTGAGCATAATGGGACTAAAGGTAAATTGTATTGGGTCACTAAAAAAGATGGACGTTATGATGTTATGCAAGAATTGTTTGGAAGACTTGGACCAGTTGGTGCACCAGATCGCCCACGACATCAAGTTGCCAGAAAGCTTGTTGATTATGAGAAGTACTTTTTTGGTGAGGCTGTTGGAAAGAAAAGAGAAAAAAATGTACAAATCATTCTTGACAATGCCCTTAACATAGAACAATTATTGAGATCAGGAAATGAATTTAATCTTAGAGAAGAATGGGATAAATCAATTAAAGAAACACTTTTTAAATCTATAGTAGGGGATATCTCTCCAGCTCGAATGGATTTTGTTGTTAATAGTATTGATAAAGGATTTATGCATTTAATAAGAACCAGGGTCTTAAGTCCTGTACCTGGAATAACTATTTTTAGTGGAAGAAACCAATCTGAAGAAAAAATAATTAAAGATTTACATCTTTTTGGGCTTGATATGATGAGTGAGCGTATTCAAAAACTTCAGCAAAATGGTGGTGAACCACAAGACTTACTTGATGCATTTGCTCTAGGAGCCGTAAAACTAACAAGTGAAGGTAATCGTGCTCCAGAAGAAGTTACATTTGAAGCATCAAAAATATTTTTTGAAATGATTGGTGCTGGTTATTTTAACAGGTCAAATTCAAGGAGCAATTTTGATTATATAGCTCTTACCAATCCCGATTTTCGCCAAGAACTAATTAAAGCATTAGACCAATTTAAATCTACAAATCTTCCTGACATGATGAAAGAGGCACTTGAAAACGAAAATTTAATAAGACCTTTTCATGCTGCAGCATGGGCTGCTCTAGCATACGAACCAGCTCTATTGTTTATTTCAAGAAATTCCAGAGTTGTATTTAGAAATCCAGCCCGAGAAGAAGAAATTACTGAATTAACGAATCGTGAGTTAAAAAAATTAATTAAAAACCATAATCTTGCTCATCCTTTATTCAATATTCCTCAAAATATAGAAGCAGTTTTTCCACTTGGAGCTTATTGTAGAGAGGGACTTAAGAGAAATGGGCTCCTTTTAGAAGATGGCTCACTTAATAGTAAAGAAGTATTTAATCCTGCTAAATTTGAAACACTTAATAAAGTTGGCAAATGGCAATTTGGAACAGGTATAAGAGGATGTGTTGGAGAAACATTTTCAGTTGAAACACTTAAATGGGAAGCTTTATGTATGGCATATCTACTTAAAAAGTTTCCAAGTACAAGAACTGTTGAAGAACCCAAAGCAGTCTTTAATATATTTTCGGGGAAAACATTCACAGTAAAAGCCTAAAATTCTACATAATTTGAAATCCTGGTTGGTAAGCTTGCATTAATCCATCGAAATTAAATTCTCCATTTGGCTTAAATGCCTCAGAACTTTTTAGAAATTCTCTAACTGCTTTAATTTGCTCAGGACTAGAAGTCCTTATCCCTCCTCTACCCACTAGAATTTCCAGGTTTCTAAAGAGTTCTTTTTCTTTTTGTGTGTTTATGTCTTGATGTTCACTATAGTACTTTGCAAGGGATGCTCCTTCTTGGGAAATAGCATTTATCAGTTTAGGATCATCATGAAAATCTGCATCAGGTGGGCGAAGACCTAGTCTCTTATCTGTCAACTTATTATATTTGTCATAGAGCATTCCTTCTGATGTTACTGTATTGAGAGTCTCTAAATTTTGTGAATGATTTAACCCTTGTGCCATAACGTTTTGAATCCCATTTATTTCTGTACCCATATTTCTTCCTTAATTGAATTTGTTCTAACTGCATTGTTAACATTTAAAATATATCTTTTAATTTAAAAGAAGATTAATGTTGTTAAAAATACATCGTATGACCCATGAAGAATTAATCGAGCCTTGGGCGGGAGAGATTCAAACGAAGAGCGAGCAGCAGCATTTTAGAACATTTTGTTCTGACTATGAGTTATTGGCTAAAGCATTTGAAGCAGGATTTTGTCAAAGAGAGTTAGTCTTTTCTGAGATGTTAAAAATTCTAGAACAACAATACTAACGTCTTTTTGGTTGTAGTGCTGAAGTTGCATCTTTAAAATTTTGTTTACCTTCTTTAACTTTATCGCCAAGAAAGTTTCTAGCCTTTTCAGGAGATTGTGCAATATCACTTATATTCTTTTGAGCAGATTTTATAGCGGCTGGAATAGTAACGGGTGCAGCTTTTATAGCAGCTACAATATTGATTGGTTTTGAGGGTTGTTTATATTGATTTGCTATGGCGCTAGGCTTTGGTTTAATGCTGTTATTAAAAACAATAGCTCCAATAAGTAAAATAAGTAGAAAAATATTTTTAACGGTAAAGAATTTTTTTATTTTATATCGATTCAGCCCAGACATAATTAACCTCTCACTTTCTGAAATAAATATTTATAACCTAGTAATAACTTTTCCCATTTTAATTATTTTTAATTAGGGGAGAACCTATAGAAACATTTTAAATAATGTTCAATCAAATAAAAGATAACAACTTCAAATCATTTGGTTTTGAAAAGCTTATAATTTAAAAATCAAACATAAGGAGGGAATAAATGAAACAGCTTGCTAAATATAGTAATCAAGCTTATGCATTAATGCGAATTGTAACAGGATTTATGTTCTTGTTTCATGGAGTTCAGAAAATTTTTGGTATTCTAGCTGACTTTCAGCCTCCTATAGGATCTCAACATTGGTTTGGTGGAATTATTGAACTAATCTGTGGCTTGCTTGTGATGATAGGCTTACAAACCAGATGGGCCGCTTTCTTAGCAAGTGGTACCATGGCTGTAGCTTATTTTCAGTTTCATTGGCAATTTCGACTAGGATCTGAGTTTTTTCCAGCGGTTAATAAAGGAGAATTAGCAGCACTTTATTGCTTTGTTTTTCTTTGCATTGCCTGTCATGGCGGAGTGACATGGTGTCTGGATAAGAAAGAATAATGTATGATTCCATGCTTGCAAAAGCAACATTATAGATTTCTTCAAAATCATCATTTATCTCTGATGGTTTAAACTCAGAGCTAAGCATTGAATACATGGAACCAAACAAAGGAGAGTTAGCAATTCTTTATATTGCTTGTCAAGGTGGAGTGATATGGTGCAGGGTAAGACTACCAGCACTTTCTTTTCAAGTCTAATTATTTTAATTTACTTACATCGAGTAATCCATAGAAAGTTTCACCAGTTGTTGTTTGTCCATAAACCACTAATGTATTAATTCCTCTTGTAGAAATAGTTGTTGCAAGAGTAGTTGATGAGCCACCTACAGTTAGCTCACTATCTGTAAGACCATTAGAATTAAGGTCTCCTGGAGTCCCCGTATTGGCATCATAGGTTACATTAGTAGGAAAAATAACTTTAATACTGCCTGGTTTAATATTACTTATCAAGTTGGAATCTTGACTTTCAATTAAAAGTTTTTCATTACCACTAACAATAGAAGTATCACTGTCAATATAAATGACAATGACTTGTTTACCAGCTTTAAGATCTAATGCCCCTTTTTGCCCAGCTAAAGGTTCAAATGAAGAAGTTTTAAGAAAATCTGCTGAGCAAAATTTAATCCCAACCATTTCTCCATAAGAAACGAGTGTTGTACCAATAAAAAGGAAAGGCAGTTTTTGTCCATCTTCCAATGTCCCGAGATTTATTGGGAATTGTTTAGTTATCATTGCTATGTTAGCCCCCATTTGAAACTGTCCTTTTAAATCACCAGAGTCAAAGAATGGTCCTGTACCATCTTGTGTAGCTGTACCCGAAAACTTTGAGTCATCATCTATGATTAGTTCTACACCAGTTTGAGCAATTGAAAAAAAGGTACTCATTGCATTTGATTTACACTTCAATATTCCATGAACATCGAGTCCGATTGTAAAGTTTTCTACTGGATTGCCATCATCTGACATAAATGTACCTGTTCCAGCAAATATAGAATTTGCATCTACATGAGTTAATTTTGGATCACCTTTCGTACCTCTAGAAACCACTTGATTTCCAAGATTTACATTAGTCTTTGAAAACAGTCCTCTTGCTTTTGCTTGTTTAATACTTCCACCTGATTTTCTTAATGTAACAGTTTGATTTATTCCTTTTGGTCCAGCTTCTCCTGCTAATGAAGCACCATTACTTTTACCACCAGTGTTTACTAAAACCTCACTAAAAGACTTATTGGTTGTAAAAAAAAGTATTGTTAATGCTATAGAAACTATTAATTGTTTTTTCATATATCCCTCATTTTTTGACTTACAGAAAACATTACATTACGTAGATATTTTAACCTAAACAGTCCAAGACTAAGTAGAATAGGTTATGTTTTTGAAGTACTTCAGGTGAGTAAAATTTATCAATAGAATTTTTTATATAGGAAGATGTAACAATGTCTTTGTATGTATAACTCCATGCTTCAAAAGCAACATTATAGATTTCTTCAAAATCATCTTCATGCAACTGTCTGTATTTAACAATTTCAGTCATTGCTTATCTCTTATGGTTTAAACTCAGAGCTAAGCATAGAATACATAACTTGATTTTGCCATTTACCAAGTTTAAGAACGGTTTTTCGCATCAAGCCTTCATATTTAAAATTAGTTTTCTTTAAAACCTTAATTGAAGAAATATTTGTCTCAAATGCAGCAGCCCAAATTCTATTTAGCTTCAGTTCTTTAAACCCAAACTTTAAGATTAGGTTTATTGCCTCTGGTGCATAACCTTTACCTCGATATTTCTTGCCTATCCAATAACCCAATTCTGCATTTTTATTCTTCCAATCAAAGTTCATAAGACCAATCCCACCAATTACTTTATCAGTTATTTTTTCTGCTATTGCAAATTGATATGCTGATTTCTTGTTTCTTAGTCCGGCAGTGCTTTCTACAAAGTCGATTGCATCTCTTTTCTTGTATGGGTATGGAATTGTTCTTGTAAATCTATAAATTGTTTTGTCACTTATATTTCTATAAATATCATCTGCATCAGAAAGTTTGTGTCTTCTAATTTTTATTTGTTTTCCAATATAAGTTAAAGCCATTTATTCACCAGGTTTATAAAAACATTATATCTATAATAATGAAATAAGAGGTTTGTTAATTTACTAAGCAAGAAAGCCTTGTTTAGTCCAAAAAGTATTTTCATGATGAGTAGAAAGATTTAAGGAATTACTTTTAGGCAGAACACCTGGTGGATAAACTCCTGGATGTTTTTTTCTAATACCAAGTACTTCAATATCTTTTTTATAAACTTTACACTCAATATCTCGAAGCCATTTTCTAATCACAGGACCTAGTTCATTTCTATAATCCATCATTGATGCAATCATTATTTCATGATTCGGTTTAACGACTCTTACCATTTCCTTCATTCCAAGATATAAATCCTCAAGAAGATTCACATAACAAGGGATAGAGTTAAATGCAAGAACATAATCAAAAGTATCATCAGGAAATGGGAGGTTTTGTGCACGAGCAGCAATGCATCTGCCAGTATATTTTAATTCTGGTTTTCCACGTACTCCTCTTTGTAGAGGAGTACTATATTTTTTTAATTTATATGCAGGAGAAATAGAGTATACCTCTGCACCATATAGTGCAGCTTCTCTACCAAATAAATCTTTTATACCACCACCTACATTTAAGATCTTTTTACCTTCAAGTTTATTTTTGTTCAAATAAAAGAATGATTTATATGCTGAAAACTCTCTATCTGTTTGAATAAAAAGTTCGTCTTTTTGTTGTGTTTGTTTCTGATCACAGTAATCTGCATTATCGTAAAATGGAAGTCCTCGTTTGTCCCGAAATTGGAGATCTGCTCCATCTATTATGCGAAGTGTTGACATGAAAGCATTATAACTTTTTAGAATAATATATACAAAATTAAGAAAAAAACAATTAATCAGTCTTGGTTTCTGTAAATTTTAAACCAGACAAGCTTCTCCAGATTGCAATGACTAAAATGCCTAGTCCTATTGACATTGATGTATGAGATAAACCATAAACTATTTGCCTAAGCAAATGTGAGCCCCCGAAAAAACTATGATCTATTTGTACAAAGTCTAATTGCCCCATACGGACAGAAAGGACATAATGATATCCTTTATAAATCATAAGCATTATAGATAAAAATGCACTAGGTAAATAAAGCCATGAACCCCATTCTGTTTGGTTTTTAGAGACAGTTTTTCCACCTAATAAAAGTCCAAAATACAACATCCCAATTACTGCTAATGGTATTAATACTCCAATTAAAAAAGCATGTCCATGAACTAGTGCTAAATGATAAGTTGACTCCAAATGAATCCCTGGTGGATAGGTTGCACTAAAAGGTATTTTTTTTGTTGACTCCTGAAAAAGAATTCCACTAAGTAGTGCAAAAATTGTCATTCCACAAGCAAATCGTATAAATCTTATAAATAGTGATTGGTAGTGTTTTGGGATTTGCATTTTATTGTTTTTATATCTTACTACTTCTTATTACTTAAAATTAGGTTTGTAAGCTTGTAAAGCTAGATGAACTCTAATCTTTACTAATTCAATTCTAAAGCAAAAATAAAGTTTTCACTTTCTTGGTAAGTACTATTGGATAATCATATCCATGCAAGTAAAATCACTAAATCAGCAGGTATATATACAAAGAGCCTTTCCTAAAAAGCAAGGTAGTCCAATCCTAGTTAAAGATATTAATAAGTTTATTGATGAACGACTACAAGCATACAATCTAATCTATGCTGAATACACTTTAGATTTAGTACTTTGTGGAAGGTGGGCATTTCAAAAAGATGATATTCCAAAACTTCTGGAAATACTTCAGGAGTTATCAAAAAACAATTACAGTGAGATCCTTAGAAATTTTTCATCTATGGCATATGAATTGTTTAATCAAGACGACAAATAGAATAATTATAGAATTTAAATTCTATTTACAATCAAAAGACAATATGCAACCATTAAAAAATGAATCTAAAGGTAATTCCTATAATAGATACAACTAAAAAATATCCATCTTTTGTTATTAAAGATGAATCTAGTGAATCCACTCAAAAAAAAGCCTGGGTATTAATAGAAGAAATGGTTCCAAATACTCAAGAACACTTATTTCCAGCTATTGCATTTATAGAAGAAGCTACAATATTTGAAGATTAAGTCAAGTATTTAGTTTTTATTCTTTATTAAGCTATTATAACTAATCTCATATAACAAATGTTTCAAATTGCTTATATTATTTTATTTAATATACTAAGATACGAAAAAGCAAATTGACAGTATGTTAGAAAAAATCTCTTCTAAATTAAAACCACAAGTATTTAAAGTATTTTTTAAAGTTATACTTTGTTTGCTTCTTTCTTTTCAGCAAGTCATGTCAGCTAATGCTGCTCTAGTTTCTTATTATTCATTTGAAGAAGGTAGTGGTACTACAGCAACTGACTCTCAAGGAACTAATACAGGGACACTAACTAATGGACCAACATATTCAACAATTACAGACATACCAAATAGGTGTTTTGGTAGTTCTTATAGTTTGAGTCTTGATGGGGCTGATGATTATGTAGACGTGGGAAATAACGCATCGTTTAATGTTTCTAATGTTACCATTGCTGCATGGGTGAAACCAAATAGTAGTACCCAAACAAATGACAATGCCATTGCCTGTAAAGGAAATGGAAATGGTGGTGAGGTCTGGTGTTTAGACTGCACTGGTAATCAATATCGCTTTTTCTTCTGGAAAGGTGGAACTTCATATGGTGTTACTGCTACTGGTGGAATTTCAACTGCATGGACTCATTTAGCAGCTACTTATGATGGAATCACTTCACGCATATATATTAATGGTACAGAAAATAATAGTGCAAGTACTGCTCAAGGTGCTTTAGATACTAATACACATATAGTTTCTGTTGGTGCCAGACAAAGCGCAATGGCAGGATATGATCGTTCGTTTAATGGGCGACTTGATGAAGTAAGAATCTATGACAATGCCCTTAGTGCCACTCAAGTTTCTGCACTTCTTAATAACACATGTATCCCAGTACCACCATCTACTACTTCGTGTACTTATACACAGTGTGGAGCCCTTTGTTGTATAAATGGTTGTTGTCCTACAAACCCATCTAGCTGTCTTGGTTTTGCAGATTGTGTTGTTTCTTCTTCAAGTTCATCAGGTGGTTTATTGCTAGCATCTTCATCAAGTGGATCTTCCAGTAGCTCTGGTCTATCTTCAAGCTCTTCAAGCGGATCTTCTAGTAGCTCTGGCTTATCGCCAAGTTCTTCAGGTGGATTATCAAGCTGTTCATCAGAAGAATTGAAAGCAGAGAATATTTCTCTTTATACTCTTAAAGACAATACTTATGCCAGAAGTTTAGTGCTAGGAGGGGATGGCAGTATTTGGTTTCCTTCTGGGAATAAAATTGGGAAGATTACAAAAGATGGTGAAAACACTCTTTATACTCTTAAAGACAATGCTTATATTTCTTCTTTTCTCTATGACAGTGGAACCCCTTTAGTACTAGGTGGAGATGGTAATGTCTGGTTTGCGGCTGATACTAAAATCGGAAAAATCACAAAAGATGGAGAGAGCACTATTTATACTCTCAAAGACAATGTTTCTACCAAAAGTTTAGTACTAGGTGGGGATGGTAATGTTTGGTTTCCTGTTGGCAATAAAATCGGAAAAATTACAAAAGATGGAGAGAGCACTATTTATACTCTTAAAGACAATGCTTATATTTCTTCCAATTCTCTTGAGAGTGGAAACTCTTTAGTGTTAGGTGGAGATGGTAATATCTGGTTTGCTGCTACTGACAAAATTGGAAAGATTACAAAAGATGGAGAAGTTTCTCTTTATACTCTTAAAGACAGTACTTATGCTAGAAGCTTAATACTAGGTGGGGATGGCAATGTTTGGTTCCCTGCTGGTGATAAAGTTGGAAAGATTACAAAAGATGGAGAAGTTTCTCTTTATACTCTTAAAGACAGTACTTATGCCAGAAGTTTAATACTGGGTGGGGATAGTAATGTCTGGTTTCCTGCTGGCAATAAAGTTGGAAAGATCACAAAAGATGGAACAGTTTCTTTTTATAACATTGCAGACAGTACTTATGCTAGAAGTTTAACACTAGGCGGGGATGGAAATGTTTGGTTTCCTGCTGGCAATAAAGTTGGAAAAATCACAAAGGATGGAACGATTTCTCTTTATACTCTTAAAGACAATACTTATGTTTATGAATCTTTGGGTGGTGGTGGTAATGCCTTAATTACAGGAGTTGATGGTCTTTGGTTTGTTAGTGGTAGTAAGGTAGGAAAGATTCCATTCTCATGTAAAGCCCTTTCTCCTACAATACCATCTCTAAGTGGATCAAGCTGTTCATCAGAAGAATTGAAAGCAGAGAATATTTCTCTTTATACTCTTAAAGACAATACTTATGCCAGAAGTTTAGTGCTAGGAGGGGATGGCAGTATTTGGTTTCCTTCTGGGAATAAAATTGGGAAGATTACAAAAGATGGTGAAAACACTCTTTATACTCTTAAAGACAATGCTTATATTTCTTCTTTTCTCTATGACAGTGGAACCCCTTTAGTACTAGGTGGAGATGGTAATGTCTGGTTTGCGGCTGATACTAAAATCGGAAAAATCACAAAAGATGGAGAGAGCACTATTTATACTCTCAAAGACAATGTTTCTACCAAAAGTTTAGTACTAGGTGGGGATGGTAATGTTTGGTTTCCTGTTGGCAATAAAATCGGAAAAATTACAAAAGATGGAGAGAGCACTATTTATACTCTTAAAGACAATGCTTATATTTCTTCCAATTCTCTTGAGAGTGGAAACTCTTTAGTGTTAGGTGGAGATGGTAATATCTGGTTTGCTGCTACTGACAAAATTGGAAAGATTACAAAAGATGGAGAAGTTTCTCTTTATACTCTTAAAGACAGTACTTATGCTAGAAGCTTAATACTAGGTGGGGATGGCAATGTTTGGTTCCCTGCTGGTGATAAAGTTGGAAAGATTACAAAAGATGGAGAAGTTTCTCTTTATACTCTTAAAGACAGTACTTATGCCAGAAGTTTAATACTGGGTGGGGATAGTAATGTCTGGTTTCCTGCTGGCAATAAAGTTGGAAAGATCACAAAAGATGGAACAGTTTCTTTTTATAACATTGCAGACAGTACTTATGCTAGAAGTTTAACACTAGGCGGGGATGGAAATGTTTGGTTTCCTGCTGGCAATAAAGTTGGAAAAATCACAAAGGATGGAACGATTTCTCTTTATACTCTTAAAGACAATACTTATGTTTATGAATCTTTGGGTGGTGGTGGTAATGCCTTAATTACAGGAGTTGATGGTCTTTGGTTTGTTAGTGGTAGTAAGGTAGGAAAGATTCCATTCTCATGTAAAGCCCTTTCTCCTATAGTCTCATCATCATCTTCTAGTAGCAGTTCATCTTCAGGCTCATCATCTAGTTCATCTAGCTCAAGCTCGTCAGGAAATTCTTCAAGTTCATCAGGTGGTATTGCCGTTAGTGTAATTAGTACTTCTTCTTCAGGAAGCTCAAGTAGTTCCTCGAGCTCATCTTCAAGCTCTTCAGGTTCACCGGAAGAAGATATTTCTGGACAATGCCCAATAAATAAAACTCAGAAATTTGAATTAAAATCTGCAAGTAACCCATTAAATATTATTTTAGGTTCTGATGGAAATTTGTGGTTTACAGAAGCTGGAAGAAATCAAATCGGGAAAATCGCAGACAATGGAGATATTACTGAATATAAAGTTCCTACACAAGGCAGTTATCCGTTTAACTTAACAGTAGGCTCTGATAACAATATATGGTTTACTGAATTTGATGCAAACAAAATAGGAAGAATTACAAAAGACGGTGATTTTACTGAGTATAAAATTCCTACACTAAAAAGTAAACCTATAGGTATAACTAGTGGACCTGATGGAAATATTTGGTTTACAGAGAGAGATGGAAATAAGATTGGAAAGATTATTGTTCAGCAATCATTGCAACCCATTCTTGGAGCCCCTACTTTTTCAGACATAATAGAATATAAAATACCTACACAAGATAGCAATCCATATGGCATAGTAGCTGGACCCAGTGGGGATATATGGTTTACCGAATTTGATGCAAACAAAATAGGAAGAATTACAAGAGATGGTAGCGTTGTTGAATATAAAATTCCTACACAGGACAGCAGTCCTTATGGTATAGCCCTTGGACTTGATGATAATGTTTGGTTTACTGAGAAAGATGGAAACAGAATTGGAAAAATCGATTCTAATAATGGAAATATTACTGAGTATAAGATTCCTGCTGATTGCTCTCCTGCAAATATAATCACAGGACCTGATGGTAGTCTTTGGTTTACTGAGAAAACTCAAAAAAATAAGAGCAGGATATGGAGACTCACTACAGATGGGGACTTCTTTAAATATGCACCAACAACCAACTTTACTAAACCATCTTCACTTGCTTTTGGACCTGACAATGATTTGTGGTTTACAGAACCTTCTACAAATGTTATAGGTAGAGCTTCATTTGCTTGTAAGTTTGTTCCACCTGTTGTCGTTGTTTTATCATCATCGTCATCAGGCTTATTGAGTGGTCCAATACTACAAAAACATGATATTCCAACAGTTGCAAGCAATCCCTTTGGTATAACAAAAGGACTAGATGGCAGCCTTTGGTTTACTGAAGTAGGAAAAAATAAAATTGGACAAGCTTCTATTAATGGACAAATCACAGAATATGATCTGCCACAAAATGATAGTGGTCCACTTAATATCACAACAGCATTTGATGGAAATATTTGGTTTACTGAAAAGTTGAAAAATAAAGTTGGAAAGATTTCTTCTGATGGCATGATTACAGAATTAG
This sequence comes from Candidatus Melainabacteria bacterium, assembly GCA_023250155.1. Lineage (GTDB taxonomy): Bacteria > Cyanobacteriota > Vampirovibrionia > 2-02-FULL-35-15 > 2-02-FULL-35-15 > JAHFBD01. Next base: position 26,900 of record JAHFBG010000010.1, on the reverse strand, counting down.
ATGTCTCTTCTACTACGACAGATATTGCAACAGGGTCAGATGGGAATCTTTGGTTTGGTGAAACTGCTAAAAAAATTGGAACGGTTGCAATAGATGGGAGAATTACTGAGTTTGATGTCCCAGATGTGCCTGCTTATCTTTCGCTAGGACCTGATGGGGATATTTGGTTTACTGAATCAAGCAAAAATAAAATCGGAAAAATTGCAATAGATGGAAGAGTTGCAGAATTTGATATTCCTACAATATCAAGCTTGCCAAGCGATCTTACTCTTGGACCAGATAACAATCTTTGGTTTATAGAATCTGGTGCTAAAAAAATAGGTAAGATTGCAATTGATGGAAGTGTTATTGAGTTTAATCTTCCTATAGATTCTGGTTTGCCAAATCGTATAACAGTAGGACCCGATGGGAATATTTGGTTTACTATTAAAGGCAAGAATAACGATGGCTTAGGAAAGGTTTCACTCAATGGAGATATTACTACTTATAATCTCCCCAAGAAATTTAGTACTCCAAATGATATTACTTCGGGACCAGATAGAAATTTATGGTTTACCATTGATGATGAAGTTATACCAAGTGCTAATACGACTCCTTCAACAATAATAGAGTTAAAAGATAGTATCGGTACATTTATAGTTTCATTGCTCCCAGTATTAAGTCCACCAGCAAGTCCTGGTCCAGTCACCAATACTTCAACCACTTCATCAGGAGGAGGTACAGGTTTAAATACATTAGGTGGAGTCTCAAGCAGTAGTGGTACAGTAGTGGTAAATCCTACTCCACCAACTAATCCTATATCAAATCCACCAGCTCCAAATCCACCTCCACCTGTAGTAGAAAATATTCCTGTTGTTTCTTCAGAACCTATATCAGTACCAAATATTGTTAATGGCACAATGGTTAGCACCTTTGATAGTAGCCAATTGATAGCTGGATCAGAAAATGCAATATTTTTAAGAAACCTAACTGGTAACATTAAAGATTTGATTACCAATACAAATCAAAATATCTTTGTACAAATAACTGATAATGCTGGAAAAATTCATAAAGTACAAGCATCTGTTTACTTACCACCTGGGGCAGAAGATTCTCCACTGCTTATCACTGATTTAGTTCCAGAAGACCTGACTGATACAGCTCTTTTAAACTTGGTTATACTAGTTGGTGATGCTCCTGTAGCTCAAACAGTTGTCTCTGTAGTTAAACCAAGAATTGATTCTACTTCTCCTATAAGCGTTGTAAATAAACCATTAAATACCTTACAACCAGTAATTGAACAAATAAAAGTATTCAGGAAAAAGAAGAGACTAAGAGTAAAAATGAGAGGAGGCAACTTCTTTAGAGCTAAACGAGTACTGGTAAATAAGCGCAAGAAAATTAGAAAAAAAGTAGCACAAACAATATTTGAAATTATTCCAAGTGAAAATCTAGTCTTTAAAAAACGATTCATTGGAAAAGGTAGAAGAAAAGCAAATGTCCTTTTCACAATTCTAGATAAGAATATAAAAGGAGAATTTGTACTCGTTATAACAAATCCTTATGGACGAACTGTTAAGCTAATTGAAGTTCCGCAAAGAGCTAAGAAAAAGAAGAAGAAATCACGTTAATCTATAATCTTTTTGCTATACCAATCCCTGCTAATCTGCCAGTAGCCCATGCAGACTGAAGATTAAAGCCTCCTGTAAGTCCATCTACATTTAAAACCTCACCTGCAAGATAAAGGTTAGGATTTAATTTTGATTGCATGGTTTTATTGTTTATCTCAGATAGCTCAACACCTCCTGCAGTTACAAACTCATCTCCTTTTCTTCTTGATATTAAAGTTAGTTCAATATTAGAAGACAGTAAATCACAGATCTTATTTCTTTCTTTCTTTGAAACTTCTGCAGATTTTTTATCCTTTGGAATATTAGCCATTATTAATAATTCGTCAACAAAGCTCTTTGGTAATAATTCTGAAAGAGTGTTTAGGATGAGCTTAGCACCATTGTTTGAAATTAAAGCCACAAGCGTTTTCTCATAATCATCAAAATTATAATTAGCTAAAGGATTTAGTTTTATTTTTTTTGGAACCTGTTTTGAGATTTCTACAAAAGCTAAGTGAGCAGATAGTGCAAAAACAACAGGACCTGAGATTCCAAAATGAGTACATAAGAGTGGACCAATAACTTCATTCTTCTTTTCTCCATCTAATGTAAAAGCTAATTTAGCATTAGGAAAGCTTAATCCTGACAATCTTTTAATCCAATTTTCTTGTACTTCAAAGCTATTTAGAGAAGGTCCAAGTTTTGTAATAGTATGTCCACAAGCTTTAGCAAAGTCATATCCATCTCCTGTAGATCCTGTGTGTTTATAAGCGTTTCCACCACTTGTAATAACTACAATATCAAAATCATATTCTTGCTTATTTGTTACTACTGTAAATTGTTCTTTTAAAGACTTTACCTCTTTTACGGTTTCTGAAAGACAAAATTTTATCTTATTACTTTCTATTAAAATATTATAAAAAAGATTTACCACATCACTGCCAATATCTGATTTTGGAAATACTCTTAAATCTTTTTCAATTTTGAGTGGCACTCTATTTACTTGGAACCAATCCATTACATCTTTAGGAGAAAAAGCTGATAATGCTGGAGTTAAAAACTTGCTACCTCTTATGTATTTTGATAGCAATTCATTTTTATCAGTAATTCCTGTAGTTACATTGCACCTTCCACCACCACTAATTGAAACCTTTTTACCAAGTACGTCATTTTTTTCAAAGAGATAAATCTCTGCATTAATATTTTCTTCAATCAATGTTGCTGCTGCCATTAACCCTGCTGCACCACCGCCTATAATTGCAATTTTCATAGATGCCATTATTATACCAATCTGCGCAATAAAGCTTACTATGTTCCGCGCCCAGCAGACACTTTTCTGGGCTGTTGAGCTTAGCGAAACAAACAGAAAAGTTTGTCTGCGGAAAGGCAGGAAAATATAATATTATTTCAGCAGATTGATATTACTTAGAAATTACGGACAAATAATTTTGTAGAAAGTGAATTGTCTTCTCTTTAGCACCTTCTAAAATAGATTCACCATCGCCTAATAGCAATGTATCAAAGGATAGTGATACAAGCCTTTCAAGGCTCTTAATTGTGTTCTTGATATCCTTATATTTTTCTTTTGGTAGTAGTTTTAAACTTCCCGATGGAAATCCAATTAAAGCATCACCTAAAATTAAAACCTTTCTACTTGGTAGATAAAAAGCACATTCTCCGGGAGATTTTTGATTATTTAGATGAATTACTTCTATTTCACAGGTAAGTTTATCTCCATCTTTAAATGTACAATCCACATCATTTTCTAAATACTGCTTATCTTCTTCATGAATCCATATAGAAGTATTTAATTTTGTCTTTAGATTTTTTGAATCTCTTAAATGATCTTTATTGGTTAAATAAATAGCTTCATAAGGAGCTTTCTTTTTAATAAAATTGAAATCTTCATCATTTTGCCTAACAGGATCAATTAAAACATTTTTCTTCCCATCAGAAATTAAGTAACCATTAAAGTTATATCCTTTTTCTTCTGAGAACATTGACCACGTCCAGATGTTTTCTAAGATCTCTTTCATAATGCTTTTAATTATACCAAGCAATTATTATCTAAGCTATTTTAAACTATCCACAACACTTTTCAAAACGTTCTTGTGGAATATTTCTCATCGAAAGAAATATCGATTTCTTTTCTGTTTCATCTATTAAACTATCAATAGCTGGATATAAAATACCTTCTTCCTTCATATTGTGGGATTTTAAAATCGATAAAAGCTTTTCTTCATCGTCATTACTGTTTGGATCTTGTTTCTTGACTTTATCATGAATGGCTTCAAGAGATTCTTTTATTTGTCTATGCTCCATTCTCATAACATGTGTAGGGCCATTTGGGATATTTGATTTCTTTTCAAATACAGGAAATAAAATATCTTCCTCCCAAATAATATGCCTTTGTAATCCATGCTTAAACTCTTTAAAATACTCTTTAGCTTTTGGGTAGTCTAACAATTTAAATTTTTGAAAGTTCTTAAATAACTCATCCAGCCTGTCATGATCTTCTTCAAAATATGCCTTGATACTTGTTTCATTTTTAACTAAACTTTCATTTGTCATTGTTTCACCTTATTTAGTCATTAAAGTTAAAGCCACAACTTAATTCTCTAACTTTTATAGCTGAAATATATCATCCGTTAGGATATTCAAAAGGATGATCTAAGGTTTTAACTTATAGTCAAAGACAGTCAAGACTTGATTAATAAATGAAAAAACTCTTATAATAAGTTTCCACTATAAATATAAGGAGATAAATATGAGTCAGGTCCCCACAATAAATTTATTAAATCCAATTCAGGGTATTAATGCAACACAAGTATTTAAAGCACTAGTTAATAAAGGGAAAGCTATTGATAAACTTAAAGCAAGCCCTGATGTAAAGTTTGAAGATGATGAGTTGGAAAAACTTAGCATATTTGAGAAACCAGAAAATATGATAACTAATCAATTTGCTAATGAAGCAGTTCAACAAGTACTAAGTGGTAATAAATTTGCAGTATCTATGTTTAGATTAGCTCAATTAAATACACTAGGTTTAACAGCAACAATTTCTGGTAATAAGCCTGCAGTAATAGATCTTGAATCTTTAGGAATGTATTATCAGGGATCTAGTAATATTGAAGCTAAAACAATCTTATATTCTGACGATACTTTTGTACAACCTGAGATTTTAAAAAATGGAAATAACAATTTGCCTCTTGCTCTACAATGGGGAGTAACAAGAGGGAAAGATGGTTTGCTATATATTGTTCATGGACATACACGATATGTACCGAATAAAGACTTTAGCAAGTGGGAAATATATTCTCCTGTGCTTCTGTCAGACACACCATCTTCAGCAAAATCTGAAGAACTTGAAAAATCTATTGAATTAAATGAATTAGTTTTTAAAGGTCTAGATGGTGGAAAGAAGTTAGAAGTAAGTACTAAAAGTCCTTTAACTGAAAGCCAAGAAGTAACACTTCCTTTTTTCACTAAAGAATTAGAGCAACTTAGATTTATAAAGCTGCATATAGAACAGTAAATCTATCTACCGAACTTACACCATTGGTGAAATATTTCTTGAAACTCATCTTTCTCAGGTGGTGTTAAAGATTCCTGAAGTAGTCCTCTAATTATTAAACTATGTTTAGCTAATTCATTGACGGTAATAAGATCTCCTCTTCCACAGATTCCTTCTAAGACTTGCAAGTCTTCTTGTTCATCTTTTTGAATGGTGCTAGAAATAAGTTTACTTCTTAATGTATCTCTTGCCGTTACAATATCATTTAGAGTAAAGGTATTTAATCTTGTGACTTTCAATGGCATGTGATTCTCCTGGTTTTATAAGCTGTTTCAATTAACAACAAGTTTAGCATTTCTAGTATAAAATCATATACATGATTATAGTTTTTCACAAACCTTATAATGTTCTTTCACAGTTTACAAAAGAAAAACCAGAGCATTATACGCTAGCTAAATTTGGATTCCCCAAAGATATTTATCCTATAGGCAGGCTTGATTTAGACAGTGAAGGATTGCTTCTTTTAAGTGATGAAAAAGAATGGAATGACAAACTTCTCAACCCATTAAATACCCATGAAAAAACATATCATGTACAAGTAGAAGGTATAGCAACAGAACAAGCAATTGAAAAGCTAAGAAAGGGTGTTAGTATTCAAGGCTATAAAACAAAACCTTGTAAAGCAATTCTACTCAATGAACCAGACTATCCTCCACGCAGTGTTCCCATTCGTTTTCGTAAATCCATACCTACAAGCTGGATAGAAATAAGCTTAGTAGAAGGTAAAAATCGGCAGGTCAGACGAATGACAGCAGCAGTAGAGTTTCCAACACTTCGTCTTATACGTGTAGCTATAGGAAAATTTCAATTAAGAAATTTGTCACCAGGAAAATGGAAAGAGCTGAATGCTAATGAGAGAAAGCTTTTGCTTCTTTAAAGAATATTATCAGAAAATAATACCTGTAACAAACCGTAATATATTTAAGCATTTGTTAATCTTTGCAAGCTTTAATTTAAACCATGCAAATTTCAACAAAAACATTGTTATATATGCTCTTTTATTTATTCAATATCATTTCTGTTAATTTTCAGTTACCTTGCCTTGCTCAGGTAGATGAAACAAATAGCTCACTACGAAATCCCTCATCAATAATAAGACTTCAAAATAAATATGTTTTTGATGTATTGCCCATGAACCTTGAAGAAGTCACAGACTCTGCAGATAGAATATTTTCCGGAACTTGCATAAGCATTGAAGAAATAATTGATGATCCAATTTCACACCTAGAAGTTGTTAAGTATACATTTAGTATTGAAGATGGTGTAAAGGGTGTGGGAAGTCAAGATCAAATTTCATTTAAGCAATGGAAACCAACTACCAAATCAGCAGGTTTTAGCATAAATAAAAAATATATAGTCTTTTTATATCCAGATAGTACTCTAGGACTCACTAGCCCAGCTGGTTTTCAGCAAGGTACATTTTTAGTAGAAAAGCAAGGTCTCAACAGAGGCGTAACCTATATTAAAAACAGTGTAAACAATATTGGACTATATAGAAACTTAAGAACTCAAAGAACAATATCAATAAAAACTGATAGCTATCTTAATAACTATATTAGTGAATGTTCAGAACAAGGAAAACCAATTAAGTATAAAGAGTTTGTTAGCGCTGTTAGACATTTGGTAAAAAACCAATGAAACGTATAGCAATAATTATTCTAATGATTTCAACTCTACTTTCTCAATGGCAGGGGAAAGCCTGTGGACCATTGTTTTTAGACAATGCTGGCAGTTTTTATACTTATGGTAATTCACCATTAATATATAGATATGATCCTGGTGCTCTTGGAAAATTTTCTAATTCGGAAGCAATTGCATTTATAGAACCACTTTTAGATGAATGGGAAAACGTTTCTACGGCTACATTACAATTAACCAGAGATAATCCTGGCTCACTACCTTTTGATATAAATCTAATTACTTTCTTACCAATTATTGCTACTCCAAAGCCGCTTGGTTTTACTCCAATTATATTTGATAACAATGGTTCAATAGTCGACGCTCTTTTAGGATTAGGTTCAAGAAATCAAGTCATTGGCTTTGCTGCTCCTGCCTTTGCTACAAATGATAATGGAGAGTTAAAAATAATTGAATCTCAAGCTTTGTTTAATGGAAGATTTATTGATGGAGTAGATACAGTATTTAATCCAGAGCTAAGTACTAATGCTTACAAATCTGCTATCAAACACGAATTTGGGCATGCTATAGGACTTGATCATTCACAAATCAACTTAGAAGCATTAAAGCCTGATGCTAGTCAGGAGTTAAAAGACTCTGTGCCTCTTATGTTTCCATTTTCTGTAAACGACAAGTCTTCTCTTAAGCGTGATGATATATCAGGAGTATCTTTTCTGTATCCCAAATCCGATCAATTAAATAACTTAGGAATAATACAAGGAAAAGTTTTAAAGCAAAATGGTTTAGATCCTGTTTTAGGAGCAAATGTTATTGCAAGAAACATAAATAACCCTACAGCTGAAGCGATATCTTGCGTCTCTGATTTTTTAACAAACAAAACAGGTTCATTTACTTTATTTGCTGTACCACCAGGAGATTATAGAATAGAAATTGAACCTATACATCAAACTTTTTATGGCGGATCTAGTGTAGGTCCATACTCCAACGATCCAAATAGTCTCTCTTTTCAAAATCCAGTTCCAAAGGGATATTACACTGGCTCTAATCAGCCTATAACTTCAAGTCAGGAGCAAGCCTTCATAGTAAGTGTTTTAGGAGGTCAAACTATAAAAGACATTAATATTGTTGCAACTCTTACAACGAAAATATTGAATACATCATCATCAAGCTCATCAAGTTCTTCAGGTAGCACAATTTTATTACCAAGCTCATCATCAAGCTCTTCAGGTAGCACAATTGCATTACCCAGCTCATCATCATCAAGCTCTTCAGGTAGTACAATTACATTATCCAGTTCATCATCATCAAGCTCTTCAGGCAGCATAATTACATTATCCAGTTCATCATCATCAAGCTCATCAGGTAGCACAATTATATTACCCAGTTCATCATCATCAAGCTCATCAGGTAGCACAATTACATTACCCAGCTCATCATCATCAAGCTCTTCAGGTAGTAATGGTTTACCACTCCCATCTCCGCCTCAATCTTCTCCAGTTTCTATTCCAATCACACCTCCTACTTCAGCCCCAGCTATATTACCGATCGTCTCTCCAGTACCAACGCTTCCTCCAATAACGACTTATTCACCAATACCAATATCTCCACCTCAAATACCTTTGTCTTTACCACCACAGTTACCAGTACCTTTACCTGTAGAATCATTGCCTGTTATTATTCCAACTATAACTCCGACACCAACACCAATTCAAACACCTCAACCACTTATTCCTACAACACAAACTTCACCGACTAAAGAACCTGTTACTAGTTCTAACACATCAACAGTTCCAATAAGTGAAACTAAGCCTTCACCGGTCTTCAATCAATCCAAAAAACTTGAAGTTATTAAAAGCTTAGAATTACCGGCACCTCAAAATACAAATAGTTTATCTTTAGATAAGCTTCCAATACTAGTTACATATGTAGGATCTAATCCTTCATTTCAAATAAAACTTCCAAAAGATGTTGATATAGTTTCTGTAAGTTTAAAAGATTTTAAAAATCATATTGTTGAAAGTATAAAGTATTCAGCAATTCAAAACAAAACTAAAAACAAAGCAATCATTACACTTAACATTCCAGATTTTACATCTATTGGTAAAGCTGAGCTAACATTAAATCTTTCAAACGGATTAAAGCTTATTGGAGAGATTAATATAATAAGCTTCGTTGATTTTTCAAATATAGGAACTGACCGTTCAACCAAGTCTAGATTAGCTTCTACTCCAACAATCAACAAAATTGTTTCAGGTATGGTTGGAAATACCTCAACAATAACTATTAAAGGAAATGATTTTGCATCAAATAGAATACGCATTTTAAAAAACAATACTGAAACCAGTGTAAACAGTACAAACAACATTTTTACTACAGTATCTATTTTTTCAAATGATTCTGAATTGAATCCAACTATAAAATCAATCTCCAGAAATGGAAAAGACCTAATAATAAAACTAGATGATAATAATAGCTTAAACAATCAGTCAGAAGCCGTTATTGTAATCTCAACTCCACGTGGAATAGTATCTGTGCCACTTACAATAAACAATTAAAAAACCTTCTATTTAAAAATTTTGCTTATTCCATCTTGCCAATAGTAGCACTGTATATTATTGATTGACTTGGATTTTTTATCTCTAGATAAAACAAGTGCTTGAGATTTAGGAATATCATTTATAAATTGTTTTAAAGTTTTAATTGCTCTATCATCAACATTATCATTAGATTTTATTTCAATAAGCAGAGTTTTACTACCAGGTCTTTCAATAATAAGATCTATTTCAGCATGATCTTTGGTTAACAAATATGAAAGTTTAAAATCTTTTTTCAAATATTGATTTAATCTATAGATTTCACAAATAACCCAATGCTCAAAGGCTTTTCCATAAGCATAAGTATTTGGTAGAACCTTTTGGGTTAAGGTATTGTTCAGTGCTCGATTAATACCAGAATCAAAAAAGTAAAATTTAGGACTTTGACGTTGCTGTTTTCTAACAGACTTACTATATGGTTCTAATAAAAATCCAAGTAATGTATCCTCTAAGATTTGGTAGTAGGATTGGACTGTTTTAGTATCAGCTCCAACATCACAGGCAATGTTAGTAAAATTAATAACTTCACAATTTGATTGTGCTGAAATTTCTAGAAATTTTCTAAAAGGATCTAGCTTTCTAATTATATGTTCTGCCCATATTTCTTCCTTTAAGTAAGTTTGTGCATAGCTTCGCAAGTATTCTTGTTTTTCTTTGTCTGTTTCTAGTTGAAAAACTTCTGGCAAACTACCCCAATTTAAACAATAATTTAAATCAAATTCTCCCTTTAGTTCAGATGATGTTAAAGGATACATATGATTTACAAAAGCTCTTCCTGCTAATAAATTTGCACTTCCATATTTTAATTTTCTTGCACTTGAACCAGTTAAAGCAAATTTTATATTTGTTGTTTCGATAAGGTGATGAACTAAATCTAAGAGTTTAGGTACTTTTTGAACTTCATCGATAACAACCCAATCTACTTTTTTCTTTGATAAGATCTGCTCTTTTAAACTATTAGGTCGTCTTGATAGTTCATCTTCTATTTGTGGATCTAACAAATCAAACCACAAAACATTTTTTTTTGCAAAGAAATACTTCAAGAAGGTTGACTTCCCAGTACCTCTTGCTCCAAAGAGAAAGAAGCTTCTTGATGGTATTGGTTCAATTAGTCGTTGGAACATACTCCATAAGTATCGGCTAAATGTGGAATATTGTCAAGCACTCATTTTCTTAGCTTTGAAAGTTCGAATATCCTATGTTTCTAAAACTGGGGCAGCGTCGTAGAGGATGTTAGCCACTCAGCTCTGCTGGGCGAGGCGGGAACTAGAATAATGCTTTACAGTTGATATCTTATTTATATCTGATTATAGGGAATTACCTATGATTGTTCTGTAGTAGTTCTTTTAACTTCAAAATGTGTTGGCTGACGAATCTCTCTGCAATCAATAGTTGAACATTAAATTTCTCTCATCTACAAATAAAGAGATTCTAAAAGGTTAAGAACTGGGCAGCATCTTAGAGATTCTTAATCCTAATGCAGGATGTTATAATTCTAGCTAATTTTATTATTACGGCTTACCTAACATAATATTTCTAAATAAACAGCTTACAAGGTAAGATTTTATCCGATTTATTCGGCCCGCTCCGCCAAGTGTAGCGAGGCGAGTAAAATCTGTAGGATATTATAAGTAGTAAACAGGAAGCACTATGGAAAGCCGGTTTTGGGAGCGCAGCGAAAAAACCGGCGGTAGATAGAAAAAAATATGCTTAAAATATCTTCAGTATTGCTACGGACAGCACCATTATTACTATCTGTTTTGCCAATAGAAATTCAGACAGGCTCTAATCATTTACACACAGTATCAACAACTCCAATAGAACAAAGCAGTCCTATTTCAGAAAAGAAAAGCTTACCAATTCAAAAGCAAATTCCTTCTTCTTATTCTTTTGTAAATCAAGGACATAAACAAATCAAAACTATTTTAATGGGTGTTGATCTAAACTCTGATGGAAAATTTTATAACTTACAAGAAAATTTCCTGAAAGAATTTTGTCATCGAAATACTAATGCAAAAGTAGTACTTCTATATGATCCAAGAATCGATTTGAATACTCTTAAGGATACAGTGAAAAAAATAGGGGCATTTAATAATGTTCAGTTTATTGCAACTCAGGAAGGACAGTCATATCGATGGGTGCAAGATCCTATTATCTTTTTAAAAGATTCAAACAATAGTAAAAATATAGCATTATCAAATGCTAACGGTGCTATTGCAGAGACATTATTAAAATCTAAGATTATTTCTGATGTTATTGTTCCTGCAAATGAAAATATTCTTATAGATGGAGGAGATTTTAGAGCTATAGAAGGTCCTGATGGACCTGTTTTGATTGTTGGATTGACAAGGCGTTTAATGAAAGGTAGTAAAACTCCTGAAAGCATAGTCCTTACGCTAAATGAATATATAAGCGAATTTGGGCGATATGGATTTCAGCCGCACAATATTTTATTTCGTGGTGGTAATTCAGAGGGTATTACTTTTGAGCAGGCTTTCCAAAAGATGTCACAAAAAGAGTTAAACTCTTTGCACCCACAAATTTCAATAAAGAAAAAGGAAGAAGTTCCAATGGGGCAGGGAATTGGTTATCATACTGATCTGGCAATATTTGAAACTGGTATAAAAAACGAAAAAGGGAAACCAATACTTATGATAAGTAAGCCACTTATTTTATATGATGATTATTTTCAAGACTCAATAACAAATATGAAAGGCGAAGAAGAAGCAATTAGACAATTACAACAAAGTCAAAAATGGTGGAAGAATCTTTATGAAAAGGAATATAACCAATACACAAATATGGGGTTTGCAATACAGCCTTTGCCTTTTGGAGAAATATTAAATAGTAAGGGTACTAATTCTATAGTTAACTATACAAATGTTATAGCTGATAAAGGAGCTTGTGGAAAAAAAGAAATTTATCTTCCTGTTCAAGGGAAAAATCATTATCTGGACACTAAAGCAATTAAGGCTTATCAAGAAGTTTATGGAGATCGTGCTGAAATTATCCCAGTTATAGGAAGCGAACAAATGAGTCCAGAAGGCGGGCTGTTAAATTGTTTGTTTAATGTCATAGAAAGACGGTAAACAGCTTTCCAGAACTGGCTCTCTATGCTTTAAGCCGCAGAATATTATACTTTGTTCAAAATAAAGAAATTCAACTTGTTATAAGAGCTTTCAAATCTAATATTATAAATGTAAAGCCTTTGTAGGAATATTACAAGCTTATTTCAAACTAATTTTTTTGGTTGGTGTGTTTTAAATAAGTTTATTACCTGGTAAGTCCGTCTAAAACTGCACCTACAAAAGAAAGTATTGGATTTGTTGTAATAGAGTGAGCGACATTTCCAACTTGATTGCGCCCTGGTTGTATTACTACCCCACCATTACCATTACCAGCTATTTGTGTATTGCCAGCAATTCCTCCACTAAGAGTAAACTGAACTAGATCTCCTACAAAACCACGAGCGCGTGGTGGTGGAGGCCCAAATACAAAATGGTGTTCCTGTACTACCCGAAATTGAGGTTCAGGTGGAAGTATAGCTCGTTGTCGTATCTGCCCAGGTGCAAGTTCTGGTGGAGCTTCTATAGCTCGTTGTCGTATCTGTCCAGGTGCAAGTCCTGGTGGAGCTTCTATAGCTCGTTGTCGTATCTGCCCAGGTGCAAGTTCTGGTAGTCCAATCGGTATTTGTAAAATAAACATTAAAATCTCCTTATAAAATTTTTGCTGGCTATAAACATATAAAGTTTGAAAAATAAATATTTGACAAGTAAAAAAATAAATTTTATTTAATCTTAAACCTACTTTTTTAGACTTGATTCCTCTATCTAATATTGCAATATTTTTATCTTTTATCACAAGGTTAAGAACTGGACAATGACTTGAATAATTACTTTAAAAGCACATATTCCCAATGTTTAGCTTTTAAATTAGCAACAGCACTCTTTCTGCTTTGAAGCTTTTGTCATTCCAATCATGCATAGCTAATCTCTATATTCATCAATTATCTCATCTTCAGAAGCAGTATGAAAAGTAATTGTTATCCAATCATTTGAAAGAGCAATGGGTTGATGCCAAGTATTTTCTGGTACGGATAACCATCTATCATCAATTGAACTTCCTACGTTTTTTTTAACATTTGATTTCCAAATATTATTTTCCAATATCTTTGTGTCTCCTTCGCCAATATATGTAAATGTTCTTTGGGGACTGTTTGTATGTCTTTCAACTTTTGATTTTATATTTGCCTTTAAAGCAAATATTCTACAAAGCTTGATTTGATTTGGCAATAACCCATTAAATTTATCGATTGAAATGTTTTTAGTTATTGATGTGAAGTTACTCTTAGTAAGTTCAATAGTTACATTTGATATAGCTTCATTTATAAATGGAACAACCAATTTATTATTTAGTGCAATATCTAAAGATTCAAGAAGTTTGTTTTCGGCTTGACTCATAAAAAGATACTAGCATAGCTAAGTCGTGTCATGAAGGATGTTTGTACCAGGAAATGTATAAAAGCATTTGTTTATTCCTGATTATAGGGGAGTGGCTTAATCTTTTCAATTTATTGACATTGTTTTACTGTTTTTATTTTTCTTGCTAACAAGTTTCCAATATCTTTTATTTCTATGGATAACTGTCTGTTAACTAGTTTCAGATTTATTGAATTTGTTTTACCATTTTTATCTGTAATATTTATATTGACTTCATTCTCAGATTTCACATCTTGAGAAACAATTTCACTGTTATTTATAATTCCTGTTACATTGATAGAACCTTTTAATTCTCTATCCTTAATACAGAGTTTAAGAGTAACTAACTTAGACTGCTTCTTGCTATTTTGAGAAGCTATTTTAATTACTCCTTTCCAGAGTCCTGAAAAATCCAAATTAAAATTTGCTATTGTGGGACTTATAGTACTACCTGAACTGCTACTGGAGCTGGATGAAGAACTGTTTGCTGAATTTGAATTACCACTACTTGAGGAGCTGCTGCTTGTACTTGATGAGGAACTGCTTGTGCTGCCAGAAGAAGAAGCACCTGATGAGGAAGAACTGCTGTTTGTACTTGATGAGGAACTACTTGTGCTACCAGAAGAAGAAGCACCTGATGAGGAAGAGCTGCTTGATGAACTGGTTGAAACTGGTTTGCAAAGAGAAAATTTTACAATGCTATTTCTCCCAGGATCTGTAAACCAAAGATTGTTATCGATTCCTAAAGCAATAGCATACGAACTGGAACCTGATGGCAGATTATAGGTACTAACAGCTCCTCCTGTTGTAATCTTTCCAATTTTATCTCCAGCAGTAAACCAAAGATTTCCATCAGGTCCTGTTGTAATACGAGTGGGGGAAACAGAAGGTAGCAAATTAAACTCAGTCAGATCGGCACTAGTTGAAACCATACCAATAGTATTATTACCACTTTCAATAAACCAAAGAGCCATATCAGGTCCTGATGTAGCATGAGATACAGAAGCAGAAATCATATTAGTAACTGTAGAAACAATTCCATCATTATTAATTTTTTGAATTTGATTTATGCTTAAAAATGTAGTGCCGAACCAGATATTTCCATCAGGTCCTGCAGCAATAATAGATGGCATGATTAGTGTTGATGCCAGATCATACTGATTAAGTCCACCAGTTGTAATTCTTCCAAGTTTATTTTGACTTTCTTCAGTAAACCAAATGTTTCCATCTGACCCTGTTGTAATTTTGTATGCAAACCCTGAAGGAGAAATACTATAATCGGAAACTTCTCCATTTGTTGTAATTCTTCCAATCTTATCTCCATTTGAGCCTACTGCTACTTCTTTGGTAAACCATAAATTTCCATCTGTTCCTGCTGTAATATCAACAGGTTTTAAAAGAGTATTATATTCAGTTATTATTCCATCTGTTGTAATTTTTCCAATTTTACTTCTAAGATTTTCAGTAAACCATAAATTTCCATCAGATCCTTTTACAATAGAACGTGCATCACTACCAGCTGTAGGGATACTGTATACTCCAACCTCTCCAGGCTCACAAGAACCACTACTACTGCTTGATGTAGTATCTGCAAATACTAAGTTTGAATGGTTATAAAAGAATGAAGCACTAATGAAAAATAGTAAAAGAAGAAAGGAAAGTTCTTTTTTGTAACTGATGCTCATTAATTGCCTGTATCCTCTAAAAAGATAAGTTTAATTATACCAATCAATTTATGAAACTTTTAATCAATAGCTTTAGATTTATACCTGGGCAGCGTCGTAGAGGATGTTAGAGCCAGAATCCTTAACTATAAGGGGCATTTGTTTATAGAGAAATAGCTTTTACAACATCAGGGCTACAAACATTTAACAAGGTTTGTGCATCCTTTTCATCACCACTTTGTAACAAGTAATCATATCCAAACTTAGCAACCCGAACTCTATCATGAAAAGGAGCTTCACTAACTTTTGAAATACTTGCAATCGATAAAACTGGAACACTTATGGCTGAAACTTTACTCATATTATTACCTCCTCAACTATTAAAATGCCTACCTAAAGTAAGATTATACAACATGTTAATTTAGATGGGCAGCGTCGTAGAGGATGTTCGCATCAGCATCCTTAATTATAAGGAGTATTTGTTTATTCCGGATTATAGGGAAGTGGCTTAGTTACAGATATTTTTCTAACTCATCTAAATCCATTTTTGCTTGTTTTAGTATATGAGCTAATGTTGATCTTTTAATAGGATTATGAGCAGGTACAGTTAACTTTAAAGTTTCATCATTACTGTGCTTGTGAAGTCTAATATGACTACCTTTTTGACGAACCACAATCCATCCAGCTCTTTGAAGTGCTCTAATTACTTTAAAGAAGTTTAAACTTGGGACTTTCTTCACAGAGAAATTTCTCTTATAACATTTTTAGTTTTATCAAAAATCCAGTCATCATCAACAGGTTCTAGATAAAGCTCAATAGCTTCTTGAATATTTTTTACAGCTTCTTCTTCTGAGTTACCTTCACTAATACATCCTGGCAATGAAGGGACATAAGCAGTAAAACCACCTTCGTCACTTTTTTCTAAAACAATTTTAAGTTTCATTTTTATTTAACCTCATGCCTCTTAATACAAATATTATATTCCCAAATTTAGCTTTGAGTAAAATTAACTTTGCTCGAACTGTAATTCTTCTATATTTATTAGTTTTAGCGCCTAATTCAATAGATTAAACTTATGGGCAGGTAACGGGAGTTGAACCCGCGAATACCGGAACCACAACCCGGGGCCTTAACCACTTGGCGATACCTGCCATTTTAAATGTTTAGTTTTTCACTTAGAGAAAAACCTTCACTGTTAGTAATGTCAGAAATCAGAAACTTGTTTAACTATTACCACCAATAAAATTTTATAGAGTTAGCTAAACATCAAGAACTTATTATATCTCCTTTAATTTCAAAAGATATAATTATACAAAAGTCTAGACTAAATTAAGAAGTATCTATCTTCAGTTTTTTTGAGCATAGAACAAAATTGTTTTATTGTTTAAGTCTTTAGCTGTTATATAATTTACTTAGGTTTTACATAAGAAAGTTAGGTATATTCAATGAGAGTTCCATTTTTAAGTTCACTAAAAAGCTGGTTTGGAAAAACACCTCCTACTCAAATAGCTAACAATACTCCAATCAAGTTTCAATCTAATGCCACAGAATTTGGTAATTGTAATTTTGTCATCAAATCAAAATATGATGAGCTTGCAAAAAAAATACTTGAAAACTCTGATAGAACTCACTGGACAAGAGATTCATTTCGTAAAGAAGTTAATTGGGACAGTCATGATGTTAAACAAAACATATTGCAAACTTTAAATTCACTTCCATCATATGAGCTTCGTGATACAGCAATAATGGCTATATCAGTATCAGATGGTTCAGAAAAAGATTCACTTATTAATAGCTTAATGGAAAAAGGACTGCCAACTGGTGCTGAACTTGAAAAATTAAAAGGACTTATTGCTGACATTCAATTTGATGCTTTTAAAACCATTACAAATCATGCACTTACTGCTGAACAATTAGCTGTAGCTCCTTTGTCTAAAGCAATTGTTTTTACTAAGGCTAGACCTTTATTTCAAGAATTATCATCACAGTTTGTCGATGATGAAGGAAGGCACTCCCATATTTTTCAAGACTATCTTACAGAAAAGCTTGGTGGCGAAAGAAAAGATTCGAAATCTGTTGTTAGAGATTTTGATTTGTTTTCACTTATTGTTCCTATAATGCCTGCAGGTTCAGTATTTCTTGGTCTTGCCGTGGAAACAGTAGGTGGTGCATTCTTTGAGTTCTTTGCAAACCATCCTAAAACTCCAGACCCATTATTTAAAGCAATGTGCTCTGCTATCTACTCTAGAGATGAGGAAAGACATATGGATATTTGTGAAACTTTATATAAAGCCTTACACGACAAAGAAAATCAAGGCTATTTAGGAAGCAAATGGGAAGAGTTTAGAAACAAGCAAATGTTCAGAAGCATTGCTAAACAAGTGTATGGGAAACAAGCTGGAATGGATCATTATTTAATGAGATCTACTCAAGCTTTGGGAATTGATCCTAAGGACTTATTTAAACATATAAGCTCAAGAGTAAAAGATCGGTTCGCAAGAATAGGTCATAAGGTTGATGAGTCTTTATTACCAAAATTATAGTTAATTCTTATTCGCATAAAATAAATGACAATTCCTATTAATAAAGCAATTGGTATACAAAGCAAGCTTCCTTTGCAAGTGTTAGATTTTCTACAGTCTAAAGATATAACACAAGAACAAATAGCTGAGCTTCAAGAAACACTTAAAAATCTTTCTATAGAGGATATAGCCAGGTCAAGAGCTGCCACACAACAGGTTTTAATTCAAACATCTGAAAATCCATCACCTGTCAAAATTCACAATACTCAAAATGACAAAGAGTTTCTTTATGCAATAAATCCTGCCAATGGAGAAATACTAGAAAAGATTTCATGCTCTACCCCAGATGAAGTTAAAAGCAAAGTTGGTTTTGCAAAAGAAGCTTTCCCTATGTGGTCAAAACTTCCTATAGAAGCAAGGATTGGTTACATAAAAAACATTTATCAAATTATTGTACAGAGAAAAGATCACATAGCAGAGATAATTACAAAAAACAATGGAAAACCATTAGCGGAATCTTACCTGACTGACATTGCAGCAACTCTGCAAATCATGGATTATTTTATAAAAAATGGATCAAAGCTTTTATCAGATAAATCCATTCCTCTTGGACTTCTTTACCCAACGACAAAAAGCTTTTTATCATATTCAGATCCCTATGGAACAGTTGCAATTATCCAGCCTTGGAACTATCCATTTTATCTTCCTATGGTTGCTATTACTAAAGGGCTTTTGACTGGGAATACTGTAGTTTTTAAACCTTCAGAAAATACTCCTTTAGTGGGAAAACTAATTGAAGAAATACTTACTGAAGCTAAACTTCCTAATGGTGTTGCAAATGTTGTTTATGGAGATGGTTCAATTGGTGAGGTTCTTACAAGCCAAAATATAGACAAAGTCATTTTTACAGGCTCAGTAAACGTAGGAAAAAAAATTGCAGCGAAATGTGGAGAAAAACTTATTCCTGTTGGTCTTGAACTTGGTGGAAAAGATCCTGCAATTGTTCTTAGAGACACGAACATAGACTATGCTGTAAAAGGAATTTGGTGGGGTGCTCTTACCAATTCTGGGCAAGCTTGTGCATCAATTGAAAGAGTATATGTTGACTCAAGTATTCATGATGAATTTGTAAAAAAACTAACAGAGGCAACAGAAAAATTAAAGATTGGAAATGGGTTTGATGATGATACTGATATGGGTCCAGTTATAAATGAAAGACAACTAAGAATAATTGAAGATCATGTAAATGATGCTTTAAGCAAAGGAGCTATTTTACATACCGGTGGACAAAGGCTCTCCAGAGAAGGACTTTTCTTTGCCCCCACTGTTTTAAGCAATGTAGACCATACAATGAAAATAATGATTGATGAGAGTTTTGCTCCAGTAATTCCAGTTATGAAATTTAATACGATTGAAGAAGCAATAAAACTTGCAAATGATACTAGGTATGGACTTAGTGCAAGTGTCTGGACCGCTGATAAAAAGACAGGTAAAGAGATTGCAAGAAGCTTAAGCTGTGGAACAGTTTGGATAAATAATTCCTTATTCCAACAAGCTCATCCTGCATGCCCATGGATAGGTTATAAAGAAAGCGGTTATGGTGGAGCTTCAATCTATGATTTTGTTAAACCAAAACACATAAGTATCGATAAAGGTTCTATACCACTTATTAGAACACACAATCCATGGTGGTTTCCATATAAAGGAAAGAGTAAAACATTTGCTAGCTTAATTGATGTTATGCATGGTAAAGATTTAAAGACAAGACTGAAAGCTGTTGGATCTATTCTTTATTCTTTTGTTAAGAGATAAAATTTCTTTATGATTATTAGATTTTTATAGTAATACTTAAAACATTCTTAAGAAATTAAGCAATTCCAGAATTTGTATCAAAATTACTAATCAAGTTATGCAAGTAAGTGAAACAACTAAAATAATTCATCAATGTTGGAGTATTGCAGGTCCTCAAATTATAAAAGGTGCTTTCAAGGCTCCAATCAAGCCTGAGGATATTCCTGGAATATTAGAATCAAGAGATGACCTTAAAGAAGTCATTCCAGCTAATCAAGAATTAAAAAGAATAGTTCATTCAGGCGTCTGGGAAATTTTAAAACAATTAAAGAACACAGAATCAGAGGTTAACATCCCAACTTCAATAAGTATTAAAATACCATTGGCAAATTTATTATCTATTAGAAGTCAATTGAAAATTATAATTCCTTTAGCAGAGGCTTATTATAAAGGTGATTTCCAAAAGTTTAAAGAATTGTTTGCACAAAACCATGGGTTAAAATCAGAAGATTTCAATATACCTCATGAGACCTTTTTTCAAGATTGCTTGAATATAATTGGCAAATCAATTTCAGATGATTTAAGGGATCAATGGCTTAGAATTATTAATACCCTACTTGATGACAAAGTAATATTAAGCTTAGAGCATCTAAAACAATATAAGAAAGAGGTTGCATATATTTTATTTGCTTCTGCCTCAGAGCTTATATCAACCGACATTAACATTGCTCTTCAGAAGAAGGTTGAAGAAGAGATTTTACAAAGCAATAGTGATCCCGAATTTGTGAAGCTTATTGAACCATTTAAAAAAGATTTTCGTACATTGATTGAAGTAGTAATGTATGATTCGGCACTTAAAGCACGTAATGGAGATCTCAATAAATTTATATCTGGTGTATTGAATGTTGTAGAAGAAAAAACTTCTCTAGAAAAAAATATTATACATAGAAGTGAGATTCAAGCAACAAAAGAAACAATTAATAATACTCTTGAAAAAGAACTTAATAAACTAGCTAATGAAAATTCCTATAATCAAGGCGAGGTTTATAGCATGATTGATGATAGGAAAAGTGAATTTGATAGCTTGAACTACGATAGAATACCAGCCTTTGCACTTAAACTGTTTTCTGAAAAAGTGACTTGGACATTACAGTCAATTGTTGCTCTTGTAAAAGCACATGATTTCTCCAAGGCTAAAAAAAATCTTAGATTAAGTACTGAATTGTTGACAAAACACTTCAAGCTAAGTAAAGAACAAGCTGAACAATTAGAAAATATTTACTTTAAGTTTTTTATAAATACTTGTATGATCACAGAAAAACCAGAGAGTTGAAATTTGAACCTTTGTGAGTATTTATAGTAGATTAATAAATACTAAATATAAAAATAACATTTTATAGACAAACTTGTTAATCAGCAAGTACAATTGTTCTTTTGAAACTAGGAGATAAAATATGAAAAGTAAAATTGTAAGTTCTTTTTTGTTTGTAGCTTTGTTAGTGATATTTTCACAACTGTCAGCCTCTTGTGCAGATTCATTAAAAATCGGATCAGGGAATTTTAAACCAAGTGGACCTGTGGTTGCCTCCACTATAGGAAATGGCATATCAGTTAATTTTGCAGGGAGAGTAGGAACTCGCGTTGGAACATCAGTTTTTTTATTCAATGCTACAGCAGATAAAATTGTACCAGGAGCAGAATTTGATGTGGTCGCAAACAATGCACAAGTTGGGCAAGTGCATGTACTATTTACTGATCAAACTACAAATAGAAGTGGGACTTCTAAGCTTATTGCAAGTGATGAAGAGTCAACTGCAACTGGAAAAATAAAAATTCTTTCAGGAGATTCAAGCAAGTTTACTTTTTCAGTAAGTGCTCAGTTTAAAGGTATTCTTCAAAGAATATCTAATCCTCTCAAAGGCAATATGAATGGAAAAGAATCAAGACCAAGTAAAGTAGTTCGAATGTCTGGAAAACTAACTGCTTCTAAGATTTAACTTTTAGTTATATGTTTCTGAACTTGATTCATGTACTTCTATAGCAAGTCCAAGTTCTAGTGCTGCCTGTATTCTATGATGGTCAAGCATATAGGGTTTTCCTATAAAAAAAGATGTATTGATTGCTGGTGTATCACTACCAATGCTTTCCATCATTTCTTTAGTAATAACTTTTAGTGTCTTTCCTTCTAGTGCATATTTCTTTTGCATGGCACTAAATATTTGAAACCATAGGTTATATCTTCCTTCTATAGCTCCTCCACGAGCACTTGGATCGCGTGGATCGCAAGATATATGTCCTGTAACTACTGTCCTCCACTTTCCATCAGCATATACCCTAGAAACATCACCTACAGAGTTAATTAATCGTAACAAATTAATATTCATTATCGGTGTAAGAGCTAATATTTTCAGCCTTTCTATCCATGTTTTCTGATTGTTTTGAACTTGACTAGTTGGGGCTAAATTCTTTAGCATTTTATCCATCTCATTTTGTGAGTATATAAAACCACTTTGAAATGGTGCTTTGCATTCCAGTATGTGCATTACGCTGTACAATCTATATCCTTGAAATCCTCCTTTTAGAAGCATTTCTTCTTTAGTTTTCAATTCTTCTTTTGAGAAAAGATCTTTATATCCTTCCATTCGAGTATCTATGGAAGAATATAAATGTGCGTCAGCAATTGCTTTTTGATACTCTGGAGCAAGAGCTGATATATTCAGTGTTTTTAGTAGGGTTTTATATTTTTCCAAGAGAGTTCTATCAGATGCATTACCAACAGTATTGAGAGATAAAAAACTTTCTAGTTCTGGAATAAATTTATTACTCCACCCCTGTTTTAGAGCATCGTTACATTGAATCTCAAAGATATCTTTTTCTTTTTGTTGTTCAGTAGAGTGTGGGGATTGGGTTGTTTCTTCTATTAGAGATTGTCTATTTAATATTTGTTCTAGTTGATTAAATGAGCTTATGTGATTAGGAATTGGTTGTGCAGTTTGTGCTTCTTCTAAAGAAGAAGGTTCTGATATATCAGTGCTTTGGCCAGGATTAGCAGCCACATCTATAATTTTCTCAACTCTACTATTTATTCTTGTCATTAATTAATTCCTTAAGTAGCAGATTAATAAAGATCTTAAATTATAAAAAGAAGGTATATAAAAGTTATTTATATGGTTTTCTAATTCTTAGAGAGAATTAATATAACTAAGGTTATATTTTAACCTTATCAATCATTTTGCAAACATTACTTTCATGTGGCTTGCTATCTTCTTCTTGGCAGCAATTCAAAATATATCTTTTTAAATCTCTTTCAATCAGTTTTAGATCTTTTATTTTTTCTCTAAGCTCTGTTATTTTTCTTTGTGCCAAGTCTCTGACTTTTGGACAAGGGGATTTCCCAGAGCTTCTTTCAGAAAGAATAAGTTTTATTTCATCTAATGTAAATCCAATATTTTGTGCTTTTTTAATAAAAACAATTAATTGAATATCATCTTTTTTATAATATCTGTATTTAGCACCAGATTTCCAAGCAGGTTTTAAAAGTCCAATTTCTTCATAATATCGTAGGGCGCTTACAGCAGTACTTGTAATTTTGGATATTTCACCAATTTTTAGTAGTCCTTTTAAATTACTTTCCATATTATAGACTTACCCCTGTTGACTCTAAAGCTAGCTTTAGAGTGTATATTATAATTGTACCCTAATAAATAAGAGTACAAACAAAAAAAAGGAGAACAATATGAAAAAGTATATTTTACCCGCAATACTAGGAATCAGTCTCTTAATCGGAGGTATTGCTCTAGCATATGGTGACAACTGCTCTTGTGGAACACCCTGTACATGCAGTCCTTGTAATTGCGGAAAATAAAGGGAATCTTAAATATTAGATTAAATTTTTCTCATAATTTTTCTTAATGTACGTTAAAAAAATATAAACTTCCTAAATATCAACTTTCCTAGATGGTAGGCTTTTAACTTATAGGTAGTTCAAATTTTATTTAAGGAGGTTATAAGAAATTATGTTTATATTAAATACAATTGTTAACAGATTAGGTGAAGGCATAAAACCATATAATCAATACAAACAAGTTCGAGATGAGGTTGGTAAAACTACTAGATTAACAACAGAAGAATTTCTAGGAGTTGTTGAGGTTAGTGACACAGAAAAACTTTTTATAGATGAAATAGTTACTCGCGGTGATGGAATTGAAGTTACAACAAAAGGTGTAGCTAATTATAGAGGTTTACCTGCAACTTCTCCTGAAGAAGTACAAGCTTATCGACTTTCTTTTACTCGTGATGATGGTGATGTAGGTTCCATTATTCTTCAAACGAAGGATAGAGATATAGTAAAAGAGCTTCATTTAGAATTTGCTGCAATCTGCCAACAAGAAGGTGTTGACGCAGCACAAGACTCATTACTAGATAACCCAATAGCAACCTGGGGTGGATAATAACTGTAATAGATGAAATTAAAAATCTTTCTACACAGAAGCTCATTTAGGAAAAGAGCTTTCAAAAGAAGATCTATTAAATGAAATAAAACCATTAGGTAAGGAACTGAAACAACATACGCAACCTCTTAAAAAGGTAATTGAAACTTTATACAACTAAGTTACGCATATATTAACTACTCTATTTTTCTCGATTTTATCATTCTTGTTGCTATTATAATAATCTATATATGAACTTTATTTTAAATGGAAAAAAGATAAACTAAAATATGCGTAAAAAATGCAACCGGAAGAAATAATTATTAAAGAAGCTTCTGAAAATCAATTTGATGAAATATGGACTATATTTCAAGATGTAGTAAAAGATGCAGATTCATATCCCTATCCTCCAAACATAAAAAAAGAAGAGGCTAAAAAACTTTGGTTTGCAAAAGATGCTCGAGTTTATATTGCATATTTAGATGGTGAACCAGTTGCTACTAGGTATATAGTGCCGAACAAAGTAGGATTAGGTAGTCATGTTGCAAATACCGGTGTAATGATTGATAGAAAATATAGAGGGAAAGGGCTTGGTAAACACATGATGGAATTTGCAATTAATAAAGCAAGAGAACTTAGATTTAAAGCAATTCAAGTCAATCTTGTAGTATGTACAAATACAGCCTCAATAAAAATTTGTCAGAAGTATGGTTTTGAAATTATTGGTACTTTACCAAAAGCTTTTCATTACAAACAAAAGGAATATGTTGATGCTTATGTGATGTATAAACTCTTATAAGAAATCGGGACTCAGAGACAAAGTCAGCCGCTCAGCAAAGCTGAGCGAGCCTCGCCCTGAAAGAGTGGGAACTAAGTTAATGGAATATAAAGGTCATATTTTTTTCCTGAGTTAGAGGAAATTGTTTAATTTAGTGCTATTTAGGCTAAATAGCTTATTTAATTAGGCTTTAATGATAAATGGGTATATTTAATATGACATTAGATTTGATGTCACAATGATATAATTCCTTAATATGGTTTCCATAGAAAAGCTTGTTAAGAAAATACTAAACAATCAAAGTGATGTAAGGATTAACGAACTTATAAAATTTATGGACTATTACGGATTTAAATATAGAGTTGGTTCAAGAGGACATTATATATTTGCCAAAGGAGAAAAGAGGATAGGAGCGGCAGTAGATCACCCAAGCAAAAGAGTCAAATCATTTTATGTAAAAGATTGCATAAAAATAGTACAAGAAAAGTGAGGAACATATGAAAAACAATAAAAAACAAACAGTAGAAGAATATTTAAATTTGCCGTATTCGTTTATTGTTACTCCAGAGGAAGACAGTAATAAAACTTATTATGTTTGTAGGATTGCAGAATTACCAGGCTGTTTATCACATGGAAAAACACCTGTTGAAGCTCAAAAGAATATAAAAAATGCTATGTACGACTGGATAGAAACAGCTTTAATAGATGGACACGAGGTTCCTAAACCATTAACTGAAAGCGAAAAAAGAATTACACTTAGAATACCAGGAACTCTTGAAACAAAAATAAAATTGCAAGCAAAAAATGAAAATAAAAGCTTGAACCAGTTTATTGTTGATAAACTGAGATATGCTTAGGAATTTGACGTAAGTATTTTTGTTTCTTATTCTGATAGCTGAGGCTCTTTAATAGAGCCTTTTGGGATACTTACTCCTAGATTTATTGGACTAGTTGTATTTGACATTGTATTTCTCCTTTGTACTAATCTTTAGTAATATTTTACATACAAGCTTTACAAAAAAAAGAGCAATACAAAACCTAGTTTTTTAATGTGTATATAATGTTAAATTGAGACGAATTAGGACACGAATTTTAGAACCAAATTTACTAAACCAATCGGGGCAACACAGTTTGAAGATTATCAAAAATAGTTCTTTAATATTCTATCAACATCTTTCTTAGGTACAATCTTTAAGATATAAATTGAACTTCCAATTATCCTGTAAAAGATTCTATAACTTGCTGATGCATTAACTCTAAGTCGGTAAAGTATAGGCTGTATATTCTTAAGTTTTTTAATTGTTTGTCCAAATGGAAACGGATTAGTAGTTAAGATGCCTTCTATCTTCTTTAAGATCATCACGCAATCATTTGAAACCTTGCTTTTAATATTTTCAAGATCTTTTAATGCATCTTTATTGTAAAAAATATCAAAGCCCAAGGCGTTTTTTCACTTGTTTATGACTTAGAACTTTACCGTCCTGAACATTTTTTGCTTTTTTATCAAGTTTATAATGTTTAGCAAGAATATAGTCTTCTGCATCTTCCTTATTAATACCTGCCATAGATAAAATTGGCTTTCCCGCTTTAGTGATAATCACATCTTCACCCTTTTTAGCCAGGCTTAAAAATTTATCTATATCATCTTTAAATTCTGAGAAGTTTGTGAATTTCATTTCTTTTCTCCAAGCAGTAATTATAACAAAAGGGGGGAATTACCTTGGTTCTACATCAAAGAAAGGTAAAGAAAAAGAAACTAAAATTAGCGTGAGATTCTCTTAAACATTGAATCTGAAAGGAGAATCTCACTATGAAAAAGTATAATGTAAATCTGTTTAATTT
>JAHFBG010000009.1 GCA_023250155.1 Candidatus Melainabacteria bacterium | reverse complement strand
CAAGCTGACTCTTGTCAAAGTGGGGCTTGTACTGGTGAACATCCAGTAACTTGTACTGCTCAAGATCAATGTCACGCCCCTGGTACTTGTGATCCTTCTACCGGTTCTTGTTCAAATCCTCCTGTAGCTGATGGTTCATCTTGTAACGATGGCAATGCTTGTACCCAAGCTGACTCTTGTCAAAGTGGTTCTTGTACTGGTAACAAACCGGTAACTTGTACCGCTCAAGATCAATGTCATGCTCCTGGTACTTGTGATCCTTCTACTGGTTCTTGTTCAAATCCAGCAGTAGATGACGGTTCACGTTGTGATGATGGTAATGCTTGTACCCAAGCTGACTCTTGTCAAAGTGGGGCTTGTACTGGTGAACATCCAGTAACTTGTACTGCTCAAGATCAATGTCACGCCCCTGGTACTTGTGATCCTTCTACCGGTTCTTGTTCAAATCCTCCTGTAGCTGATGGTTCATCTTGTAACGATGGCAATGCTTGTACCCAAGCTGACTCTTGTCAAAGTGGTTCTTGTACTGGTAACAAACCGGTAACTTGTACCGCTCAAGATCAATGTCATGCTCCTGGTACTTGTGATCCTTCTACTGGTTCTTGTTCAAATCCAGCAGTAGATGACGGTTCACGTTGTGATGATGGTAATGCTTGTACCCAAGCTGACTCTTGTCAAAGTGGGTCTTGTACTGGTGATAGTCCAGTAACTTGTACTGCTCAAGATCAATGTCACTCTCCTGGTACTTGTGATCCTTCTACTGGTTCTTGTTCAAATCCAGCAGTAGATGACGGTTCACGTTGTGATGATGGTAATGCTTGTACCCAAGCTGACTCTTGTCAAAGTGGTTCTTGTACTGGTGATAGTCCAGTAACTTGTACTGCTCAAGATCAATGTCATGCCCCTGGTATTTGTGATCCTTCTACCGGTTCTTGTTCAAATCCAGCAGTAGATGATGGTTCACGTTGTGATGATGGCAATGCTTGTACCCAAGCTGACTCTTGTCAAAGTGGGGCTTGTACTGGTGATAGTCCAGTAACTTGTACCGCTCAAGATCAATGTCATGCTCCTGGTACTTGTGATCCTTCTACCGGTTCTTGTTCAAATCCAGCAGTAGATGACGGTTCACGTTGTGATGATGGCAATGCTTGTACCCAAGCTGACTCTTGTCAAAGTGGGGCTTGTACTGGTGATAGTCCAGTAACTTGTACCGCTCAAGATCAATGTCACGCCCCTGGTACTTGTGATCCTTCTACCGGTTCTTGTTCAAATCCTCCTGTAGCTGACGGTTCATCTTGTGACGATGGCAATGCTTGTACTCAAGCTGACTCTTGTCAAAGTGGGGCTTGTACTGGTGATAGTCCAGTAACTTGTACCGCTCAAGATCAATGTCACGCCCCTGGTACTTGTGATCCTTCTACCGGTTCTTGTTCAAATCCTCCTGTAGCTGACGGTTCATCTTGTGACGATGGCAATGCTTGTACTCAAGCTGACTCTTGTCAAAGTGGGGCTTGTACTGGTGATAGTCCAGTAACTTGTACCGCTCAAGATCAATGTCATGCTCCTGGTACTTGTGATCCTTCTACCGGTTCTTGTTCAAATCCAGCAGTAGATGACGGTTCACGTTGTGATGATGGCAATGCTTGTACCCAAGCTGACTCTTGTCAAAGTGGGGCTTGTACTGGTGATAGTCCAGTAACTTGTACTGCTCAAGATCAATGTCACGCCCCTGGTACTTGTGATCCTTCTACCGGTTCTTGTTCAAATCCTCCTGTAGCTGATGGTTCATCTTGTGGTACAAATGCAAGTTGCACAACGGGTACTTGCACTTGTAACAGTGGTTGGTCTGGTGCTACATGCAGTACTCCTACTTGTAGTCCAGCATGTGTAAATGGCTCTTGTTCAGCACCAAATACTTGTTCTTGTAACAGTGGGTGGAGTGGTGCTACATGCAGTACTCCTACTTGTAGTCCAGCATGTGTAAATGGCTCTTGTTCAGCACCAAACACTTGTTCTTGTAACAGTGGGTGGAGTGGTGCTACATGTAGTACTCCTACTTGTAGTCCAGCATGTGTAAATGGCTCTTGTTCAGCACCAAACACTTGTTCTTGTAACAGTGGTTGGTCTGGTGCTACATGCAGTACTCCTGTTTGTTCACCAACTTGCGGTGGACATGGAACTTGTGCTCCAAATAACGTATGCACATGTGACAGCGGATGGGGCGGCTCTAGATGTACAACTAAACTTTAAACCACATACATAAAAACTTAAAAAGAGTGGGGAATTAAATCTTCACTCTTTTTTATTTTTTAATTTTAAATGAACCACTTGAATTGTTTGAGCTGAGTGTCTTACAAGAAAATTATTAATAAAACCACTAGGTCTGCTAGACAACAAACCAAAGCCTAAAAGAGTTATTAGAATAGGACTTAAGCAAAGTGGAAGAGTACCCCAAGCAAAACGATGGAAGCGCTAAGCGTACAAGTGGAGCGAGGGTAAGCTAAAAAATGCGGAAACCCTGTAGAGCTTTAAAGGAGGAATGGTATCGTAAAAAATATTATGATCCTCTTGAAGAAGCTGCAACAGAATTAGTTAAATCTATTACAGGACTTAGTCAAGTTGATTTGAATCTCCTCGATTCATAAGCTATCATATTTGACTTCACAAAATGAGAATACAAGTCTGCTATTTGTTTTGATAACTTAGCGCTTATTTATTAAGCTCTTTATCTAACAGGATCAATTATAAATGGAGCAGATACAATTCCTCTAGGAGTTGCAAGAATTAACTCTGCATTAACTCTTTCCTCAATTGATTTATTTAATGTGAATTTGATTTGTATTAAATCATTGCGTTTTCTAACAACAATACCTTCAATCTCATCAAGTATTCCACTTGGATAAATAGTTACTTCTGTATTTGTAACTCCTCCATTTTTTAAGAATGCATTGATGTTTGACTTTCTAGCTAAAAGCTCTCTTGTATATAGAGAATTTCCTCTTAATATTAAAGTAAATTTTCTTCCTACAGATGAAGTCTCAATTCTTTTAATTAAAGGTGGATCAAGAATAAACTTATCGTTATAGTTAATTATTTCAATCAATCCATTTAAGATACTTTCATTACTTAAATTTAAAGCAATGCTAGCTAACCCTGGACTGCATTTTTCAGGTATAGCTAAAGTTAGTATATATTTCCCAGAAGAACTAGGAATACTCATTATGTCAAATGGAATATTGTCAAAGACATTACCATTTTTGTCCGTGAGATTCAAAGAAACAATCTCAGTACCTCTGGATTGGGATGGAAGAATGATTTCAAATGATGGTAGTGAGCCAATATATGCTATTCCAATTTTTCCAATAAACTCATCTGTAACTAATGGCAACTGAATTATTTTAGGCAACCTGGGAGTTGAAACAATTTTAATATTAGTAGCTAGGTTATTAACTGGGTTAATATTTTCATTTGTACTGCTTGGCTGTTCACAAGTAGGAAAACTAAACATACTTCCAGATTTGCATAAAGGAAATACGGGGATTTCACAAGTAGGTTCTCCACTAGAACTACAAGTGAATTGATATCCCAGGGTACATGCAGGTAAACCATTTTGACAATAAGGAACAGCTCCTTGACAGCTACCTAATACATACTGTGATCCATTTCTTGCAAAATGATTTGTTACTAATATACTTCTATTAAGAAAATTAGAAGAAAGTTCATTGTTTATTTTACAAATTGCTAATCCATATAAACAATCAGTACTTGTACCAGTTGGACAAACAAAGGTTTGATGAGGAGGACATTGTGGACCATTTTTTTCAGAACAAACTGGCTCACTAGATCCAGAAGAACTTGAAGATGTTGAATCCTTTGAAAGCGTTTCATTACCAGGAGTAACAATGTTATCAATCTTTAATCCACCTGATGAAGATACACTTAATCCACTCGACGAAGAAGATGTACTTAATCCACCTGACGAAGAAATAGCAAATCCACTACTAGATCCACCAGATGAAGATATATTTAATCCTCCTGACGATGAAGTATTACAATCTGGAAAATCAATACAAGTACCTAACTTGGTTGGACAACAACCATTTATACAGCATAAAGCACCACATAATGAATAAGTACAACCACCATTTGTGTTTACTACTTCCAAAACAACTCCGCTAGATGAGCTACTACTTGATGATGAACTTGATGTTGAGCTTCCACTAGATGAGCTACTACTTGATGATGAACTTGATGTTGAGCTTCCACTAGATGAGCTACTGCTTGATGATGAACTTGATGTTGAGCTTCCACTAGATGAGCTACTGCTTGATGATGAACTTGATGTTGAGCTTCCACTAGATGAGCTACTACTTGATGATGAACTTGATGTTGAGCTTCCGCTAGATGAGCTACTGCTTGATGATGAACTTGATGTTGAGCTTCCGCTAGATGAGCTACTGCTTGATGATGAACTTGATGTTGAGCTTCCACTAGATGAGCTACTACTTGATGATGAACTTGATGTTGAGCTTCCGCTAGATGAACTACTGCTTGATGATGAACTTGATGTTGAGCTTCCGCTAGATGAGCTACTGCTTGATGATGAACTTGATGTTGAGCTTCCGCTAGATGAGCTACTACTTGATGATGAACTTGATGTTGAGCTTCCACTAGATGAGCTACTGCTTGATGATGAACTTGATGTTGAGCTTCCGCTAGATGAGCTACTACTCGATGATGAACTTGATGTTGAGCTTCCGCTAGATGAGCTACTACTCGATGATGAACTTGATGTTGAGCTTCCGCTAGATGAGCTACTACTTGATGATGAACTTGATGTTGAGCTTCCACTAGATGAGCTACTGCTTGATGATGAACTTGATGTTGAGCTTCCACTAGATGAGCTACTACTTGATGATGAACTTGATGTAGTGCTTGCTGAGCAAGTTACCATACTATCGCACATTGACATAGAGTCACAACATTGTGGACTGTTTGAACCATCACAAGAAAGGGTGTCACTACTATTACATGAAGCAACTTGACCACTAGTACAAAATACACTACCACTTGAACAAAAGGCTGTTTCACTTGTTTTGTTTGAAAAAGTAGTTAAGTTTTTATCCGTTATTATCTGTATATAATGCCTTGAAGTTGCCTGAGCTTGAAAACTTTTAGTACAGTTTTTACTAGTATCAAATATTAGGTTTTGTAAGCTTAAAGTAAAAATCAATGTAAAACTTATTAATAGCTTTAGTAGCTTTATCTTTATCTTTATTTTTTTATTCATTATTATTAACTCTTAAATATATTTTTTATTTTCTTGAAATCTCACCTTAGTAAGTTTATACTAGTCCTTATAGAAATTACAAAAAATTTGTTGTTAAATAATAATTAAATAACCTAAATAGCTTATTTAAACCTGAAATACAATATAAAATCATATAATACACATACTTAATGCAAAAACAAAGTCATAAACCTAATACCTTTCCTAAAACAAATGAAACAGGATTTCAAGAAAATCCTGAGTATCTAACAGAACAGTTAATAACCTATATTGGTAATAAAAGAGCATTGTTAGATTTTATTGGAAATGGGTTAGAGGTTGTTAGAAAAAAGCTTTCCAAAAAAAAGTTAAAAATTGTTGACATATTTTCTGGCTCTGGTGTTGTAGCAAGATATTTAAAGAGATATTCAAGCAAATTAATTGTAAATGATATTGAAAAATATTCTAAAGTTATAAATGAATGTTATTTAACAAATAAGTCTGCCATTGATTTTGAAGAACTAAAAGAAATCCACTTTTCATTACTAGAGAAACTTAACAATAAGCCATTAAATAAAGGAGTGATTACTAAGCTCTATGCTCCAAAAGATGATAAAGACATTAGACTTGGAGAGAGAGTTTTTTATACAAATAGAAATGCAGAGTACTTAGACACTGTAAGGCTATACATTGAAGACATACCCAAGCATCTAAGACACTTTTTTTTAGCTCCACTTTTGTCTGAGGCTTCAATTCATGCAAATACTTCTGGAGTATTTAAGGGGTTTTATAAGAATAGTAAAACTGGA
This sequence comes from Candidatus Melainabacteria bacterium, assembly GCA_023250155.1. Lineage (GTDB taxonomy): Bacteria > Cyanobacteriota > Vampirovibrionia > 2-02-FULL-35-15 > 2-02-FULL-35-15 > JAHFBD01. The sequence continues at coordinate 115,134 of JAHFBG010000009.1, read as the reverse complement.
ATAGGACAGTTTGGAGGAAATAATAGAGATGCTCTGTTTAGAATTAAAGGTAATATAGAATTACCATTCCCAATTTTTAGTAATTTTGAATGTGATGTAAAAATCTACAATGAAGACTCAAATAAAATTGCTGAGAGTATTGAAGAAGTAGATTTAGTTTATCTAGATCCTCCTTACAATCAGCATCCCTACGGTTCTAATTACTTTATGCTTAATCTTCTTGTTGACTACTTAAAACCAGAGTCTATTAGTAAAGTCTCTGGAATACCAAATGATTGGCAAAGATCAAATTATAATAAAATCAAACTGGCTGAAAAAGCACTAAGAGAACTTGTAGAAAAAATAAAAGCTAAATATCTTTTAATTTCATTCAACTCTGAAGGCTTTATCAGTTTAAATTCTATGCTTTCTATGTTAAATAAAATAGGCAAAGTAGAGTTACTAGAGACCCAATACAATACTTTTCGGGCAAGTAGAAACCTCTCTAAGAGAGCTATTCATGTAAAAGAGTACTTATATCTAGTGAAAAAAACTTAATATCTTCTTTTCTTAAAACCGCCACCGCCGCCAGAATTACGGAAACACGAGTTTGAAGCTTTATTCTTTATAAGTCTACTGAAACGTTGCCTTAAGCTCTTTTGCTCTTTCAGGAGAGATGCCAAGCTGGTGATCAACAACAGGAGTTGAAAGAGTGTTTTTTTCAGACTCTTCATAGCAAGGTCTTTCACTTTGATAGAAAATACCACAAGCAATACGATCTGTACCATATGTATCTTTTATGGCTAGTGTGAAAGCTGCTTCTATATTGCTGGTATCGTGACCGGCTGCATTTAGATCGTAAGTGTTATCTTTGTAATACTTTGCAGTATTAACTTTGTTAAATGTTACACAAGGTGAGAATGTATCGATTATTGCAAATCCCTTATGCTTAATAGCAGCCTTATAAATCTCTACTACTTGTTTAGGATTTCCAGTAAATGCACGTGCTACAAAACTAGCTCCAGAACCTAAAGCTAATGTAATTGGATTAAGTGGAGCTTCAGGATTTCCAAATGGTGTAGACTTTGTTTTCATACCTATAGCACTTGTAGGTGATGTTTGACCGGTTGTAAGTCCATAGATTGAATTGTTCATTACTATGTAAGTCAGGTCCATATTTCTTCTTAATGCATGAATAAAGTGACCTACTCCTATACCATAGCCATCTCCATCTCCACCTACAGCTACTACTGTCATATCATGGTGTGAAAGCTTGAATCCTTGAGCATTTGGTAAAGATCTTCCATGCAGTGTATGCATACCATAAGTATTTATAAAACCAGGAAGATTTGAAGAACATCCTATTCCTGAAATAACTGCTATTTCATGCTTTGGAATACCAAGCTCAGCAAATACACGCTGTAGGCAGTTTAGTACACCAAAATCTCCACAGCCTGGACACCAGTCAGGATGAACATCTCCTTTAAAATCTTTAGGATCTAATGCTGGTCTTTCTTTTCTGTCAATTATATTTGCAGTCATAATTTCTCCTATCCTTACTACTTAACTACTTATGCGTTTACTAATTGTTTATCAACTATAGACTTTTTTTTTAATTCATTTACGATGTACTCACCGGTAAATGGTTCTCCATCCCAACGATTAATATGCTCTGTAATCTCAAATCCAGTTTCAGCAAGGATTTGGCGGCATAATGAATTACACATATTTGCTTCTACAGAGATTATCCGTTTACACTTTTTAAATAGTGCAAGTGTTTGCTCGCGAGGAATAGGATAAATATCCGTAAAATGTAAATGATTTGCCTTGGTACCTTCCTTTTCAAGCAATTTCATGGCTGATTTAATATAGCCATAAGTAGAACCCCATGTAACAAAAGTAATTTGAGCGTTTGTGTCCCCTTCAAGAGTAGGTGGTTTCACATCACCATTGTCAATCATGAGTTGTACTTTACGCATACGTTTAGCATGCATTTTTATACGTTCTGCACGAGCATGTGGCAAACCCGCTTCTATATCAGACATAAGATGTCCATATTCATTATGCTCATCACTTATTGTTAGGTGCATTGCACCAGGTGTTCCAGGGCGAACTCTGGGTGATATATCATCATCTGTATAAGCATAACGTTTATATTTTTCACTACTATTCCATTCAGTTAGTAGTTTTCCACGTTCGATTTTAATCTTAGAGAAATCTAAATCATCTACTGTTTCAAAGTGCTCAGATAGAAAGAAATCACTTATTAATATAACGGGTAGTTGATACTTTTCAGCAATGTTAAGTGCACGAGCAGACTGATAGAAACAATCTTCCAAGTCTTTTGGAGCAACAATAAATCTAGGAAAATCTCCATTTCCACCCATAGCTAGATTTATATCTGCTTGTTCTATTTTAGTAGGTACTCCTGTCGATGGACCACCCCTCTGAACAAGTACAGTAACTAAAGGGACCTCTCCCATACCAGCAAACCCTAAAGCTTCTACCATAAGACAAAAACCACCACCAGCAGTTCCAGTAGCTGCTCTTACGCCAGCAGTTCCAGCACCAATAGCCCAATTGATAGCTGCAAGCTCATCTTCTACTTGTTTGATAATTAACTTATCTGATTGTGCCAAAGTAGAAACATAGTGGAGAATACCTGTTGCTGGACTCATTGGGTAGGCAGCATAAAACTTAAGCCCACCGGCTACAAGTCCCATTCCTATAGCATCATTGCCAGACATGAAAAGCTTGGGAATATTATTTCCTTTAAGATTTAAATTAAGTGGTTTTGTATTTGCTTTTGTCCATTCAAAACCAAGATTAAATATTGCATGATTTAATTCAACAACTTTTTCGCCTTTTTTTAGAAATTTGTGTTTGATAAACTCTAGAGTAACCTTTCCATCGAGATTTAAAGTTTGGACCATAGCACCTGCTAACATGACGTTTATCATGACTGAATTTACTTCAGTGAGCTTTGCTGCATCTGCCATAGCTTTCAAATCTAGTCCATAGTAATTTACATCAGAACGAATAGATTCAATTTCTTCTTTTTTTATGGTGGCTGCATTATAAAATACAGTACCGCCAGATTTGACATCAGGAACATGTACTGGTGGCGAGGTTTTACTAAAAAGCAAAACGACTTCAGGTTCTTCACCATGGTCTGTTTGTTTTTCTGGACCAATTGCCATTTGTAACCAAACGTGACCACCACGAATTGCGGATTGGAATGAATTGTATGCTAAAACATGCAGTCCCATTCTTGAACAAGTTTTACCTAGTAACTCTCCTGTTGACTGTATTCCATCACCAGCTGCACCTGCAATTCTTACTATTACATTATTTTTATTTGCCATAATCACTAATCCTATATCCTAATATCTTAAACTCTAATTTTTTAATCCTAAATAATTATACCTGTAGGAACGTTGCATGCAACGTTCCTAATAATATTGATATTACGTAATGTCAAAAAATTCCTAATTGATCCTTAGCTTCTTCACTTGCCATAATTTTTGGATCCCATTTAGGTGTCCAAACCAATTTAACTTCTGCTTCTTCTACTCCAGGTAATTGTGCTGATTTTGCATGAACCATTGCCATTAGTTGTGGTCCTACAGGACATCCTGGGCTTGTTAATGTCATTTCAACTATTATCTTTTTACCATCATTTTGAATGTCAGCATTATAAATTAGTCCTAAATCAACAATACTAATACTTAACTCTGGGTCTTGAATTGGTTTTAAAGCTTGCATTACATGTTCTTTAGTAATAGTTGTACTTTCCATTTTTATCTCCTTTTTATTTTACGATATTTCAATATGTTCATGTCCAGCAAGTGCTTCTTCAAAAGTAGTCCAGGGTAGTAAAGCGCATTTTATTCTAACAGGAAATTTCTTTACACCTTCTAATGCTTCTAAATCACCAAGGTCAGGTTTAACTTCAGTAGATTTATTATGCATCATATCTTTTAAAAGTTTTGAGATTTCTTTTGCTTCGCTTATAGTCTTGCCACGTAACATATCAGCAAGCATAGAGCCTGATGCCACGCTTATAGAGCAGCCATGTCCATCCAGATGAATCTTTTCAATTTTTTTATTTTTTAATTGTAGACATAGTTTTACCTCATCACCACAAAGAGGATTCATTCCTTCAGCTTCGTAATCCACTCTTTCTAAAGGCTCTCTTCCATGAGGTTTTCTATAATGTTCAAGAATGATTTCTTTGTAGAGCTCATCTAATTGTGGTAGTGAATTGTTTTGCATTTTTTCCATCAATGTTTGCATTCCCATCTTTTTCCCTTTCATCCTTTTTTAACTCTTTGCATGCCCCAACAGCAAAATAATCAAATGCTTTTGTTAAAGCATCTATAAAAATGTCAATTTCTTCAAATGTATTATAAAAATAAAAGCTTGCTCTTGCAGTAGCACCGACACTTAGTTTTTTCATTAGAGGTTGAGCACAGTGATGTCCAGCACGTATAGCAACACCATATTGATCGAGAATAGTGGCTATGTCATGTGGGTGAACGACAGGATTACTGAAAGTTATAATTCCTACTCTTTTATCAGGTTCTTTTGGTCCATATATTTTTAAGAAGTTAAACTTTTTTAGTTTGTTCAAGGTATATTCAGTCAGTTTGAGTTCATGCTCATAAATATTTTCTAATCCAATTTTTTCAAGATAGTCAAGGGCACTGCCAAAAGCAATAACATCAGCAATATTTGGTGTGCCTGCTTCAAACTTCCAGGGTACATCATTTGGAGTGAAGCCTTCAAAAGTCACCTTTCTAATCATTTCACCACCACCGAGAAATGGAGACATTTTTTCAAACAAGTCTTTTTTGCCTACAAGTACACCTACTCCAGTAGGTCCACACATTTTATGTGATGAAAATGCTAAAAAGTCACATTTTAAATCTTTAAATGAGAGCTTCATATGTGGTGCACTTTGAGCGGCATCCACAACTAGTAGGGGCGAGTGACTACTTGATTTAATAATCCTTGAGATTTTTTTAATATCATTTACAGTTCCAAGAACATTTGATTTATGTGTGATAGAAATTATTTTAGTTTTACGGTTTATAAGTTTTTTGAGGGAAGAATAATCAAGTTCATAGTTTTTATTGATAGGAATATACTTTATCTTTATGCTTTTACTACCTTTTCTATCTCTTAACATATACCAAGGAACAATATTTGAATGATGTTCCATCTCTGAAAGCAAAATCTCATCACCACTTTTTAAGAATGATTCACCAAGAGAATAAGCTAGTAAGTTTATAGATTCTGTTGTGTTCCTTGTAAAAACGACTTCTTCATTAGAAGAAGCACCGATAAAGTTTTTAACTTTTTGTCTTACTTCTTCATATGCTGTTGTTGCTTCTTCAGCTAGTTTGTGGACACCCCTATGTATATTTGCATTATAGTTTTCATAATAGTTAATTAGTGTATTTATTACACTGCTTGGTTTTTGAGTGGTGGCTGCATTGTCAAGATAAACCAAAGATTTATTGTCCCAAATTGTTCTTCCCAGGATTTTAAAGTCTTTTCTGATTTTTTCTACATCAAGCATTATTTCTATTCCGTGATTTCAATTTCCAACTCATCGTTTAATACCCTAACGTTATGTGTTCTAATTGGTGCAATGGCTGGCATTCTTTTAGCTTCACCTGTTTTAACATCAAATCTTGCACCATGTCGTGGACATTCGATCTGACAGGTTTCCGTTAATTTAGATTCTCCTAAAACCAATTCTCCATCATCATGAGAACAAATATCTTCAATGGCATAGTATTCATTACCAATATTACAAATGACTATTTTTATATCTCCAACCACATATGATTTTGCAAGCCCTGGTTGAATTTCGGATTTTTTTATTTTAGTACTTGTAACCATTTTTATAAATTCTCTAGTTTTAGTTTTACCTTTAATTCGATTTCTTGTTTTTGATTCTCGTCTGGGATTCGTGAAATGGTAGGTTCTAGAAAACCCTCAATGATTAGTCTTTCTGCTTCTTTTTCGTTTAATCCACGTGACATTAAATAGTAAATTTGGTCTTTGTCTACTCGTCCAACAGTAACACCATGATTACACTTAAGTACATCATTGGTAAGAATTTCTAATTCTGGAATTGATTCAGCTTTTGCATCATTTGATAGCAACAGATTTCTATTCTCCTGATGGGCACTGCTTTTTATAGCTTCGTGATTGATTTTTAGATTTCCAGTATAAGCTGATTGAGCTTTGTCTTTTAATGCTACTCTAAAGTCAAGCTCTGATTTTGTATGAGGTCCAATATGCTCTAATGTAGTGTGGTGATCAAATCTTTGTGTTCCATCTCCTAAAACTATTCCATAGGTTGATATACTTGAATTCTCACCCTTTAAAACAGCTCCTAAATCTACTTTAGAAGTTTTTCCACCCAAAGAAACTATTAAATTAACTAGCTCTGAATTGCTTTCTAATAATGCTTTTTGAAAGACATGATGAGTAGTGTTTTTGTTTTGTATTTGTAGATTCAAATAATCAAGTTTTGCATTGCTACCTAAAAATACTTCAGTGACAATATTAGTCTTATGTTCACTATCATCAGTCGAAAATATATCTTCAATTAAACTTGTAGATGAACCTTCTTCCATAACGATTAATATTCTAAGTATTTCAACCTTTGATTCAGGACTTAAACCTATTTTTGAAATGATTGGCTTAGTTACTTTGACTCCCTTAGGAATAAGTAAACAATAACCACTTGACCAGAGAGACTCATTTAATAGAAGCAGTCTATTGGATTTGTTAGAAGCTAAACTTCCAAACAATTTTGAAAAGTCATTGTTTGTATTCTTATTTAAAAGAATATCTATAGTTTTTCCTAAAATTACACCTTTACTAATTGCTTCAGGCTCTATCTCAAAGCTTATTTCAGCTTTTGTTGAAGCAATATTATTCTTATAACTATCAGTATTTATTTCAAACCATTGTGGATCTGAGTATTTCCATAAATGACTAACTCTATCTGGTAATGGCTCATTTATATAATTATCCCAGGCTAACTGTCGTTTTTCTTTTAACCAAGCTGGCTCATTAATGTCTTTTGTTTTTTCCTCAGTCTTCATTGTTTAATTTTTAACTCTATCCTATAGATCCTTCCATTTCAAGTTCAATTAAACGATTTAGTTCTACTGCATATTCCATGGGAAGTTCTTTGACAAAAACCTCCATAAAACCATTTACAATCATAAGCTTTGCTTGTTCTTCTGAAATCCCGCGACTCATAAGATAAAACAATTTTTCATCTTCGATTTTGCTTACGGTAGCTTCATGTTCAATTCTTACATCTTTTTCAGCAATTTCCATTGTGGGATAAGTATCTGAACGAGAATGCTCATCTAGCATTAATGCATCACATTTAACTGTAGATTTGACATTTGTAGCACCCTTATGTACTTTTAAAAGCCCTCGATAGCTTGCTCTACCACCATTTCGTGAAATTGATTTTGAGATAATTACTGAGGTTGTATTTGGTGCTGCATGAACGATTTTTGCTCCTGCATCCTGATGCTGATCTTTTCCACTTGCAAGTGCTACTGAAACCACTTCTCCATGTGCTCTTTCACCGACTAAATAGATAGATGGATATTTCATCGTAAGTTTTGAACCCATATTCCCATCAAGCCATTCAACTACAGCATCTTCATGTGCAACTGCTCGTTTCGTTACAAGATTAAAAACATTCTTAGACCAGTTTTGAATAGTCGTGTATCTAATCTTTGCTCCTTTAAGTGCAAGGAGTTCAACTACTGCAGAATGTAGAGAATCTGAACTGTATGTTGGAGCAGTACAACCTTCTATATAATGTACTGAACTACCTTCATCAGCAATGATAAGAGTTCTTTCAAACTGACCCATATTTTCAGTGTTTATCCTGAAATATGCTTGTAGTGGGATTTCTACGTTTGTATGAGGTGGAACATATATAAATGATCCTCCTGACCACACAGCACTGTTTAGTGCAGCAAATTTATTGTCTTCTGGTGGAATTATTGTCGCAAAGTATTTCTTTACTATTTCAGGATATTCTCTTAAACCACTGTCCATGTCAAGAAAAATTACACCAAGCTTTTTTAAATCTTCTCTAAGAGAATGGTAAATAACTTCTGATTCGTATTGTGCAGAAACACCAGCTAAAAATTTTCTTTCTGCTTCAGGTATTCCCAATCTATCAAATGTATTTTTAATTTCTTTTGGTACTTCATCCCAAGTTTTTCCTTGATTTTCAGTAGGTTTTACATAGTAAAAAATATTTTCAAAATCTATTTCCTTTAAAAGTTCAGTATTCCCCCATTTAGGCATAGGCTTCTTAAAGAATGTATCTAATGCTTTGAGTCTAAACTCAGTCATCCATTGAGGTTCTTTTTTCATCTTAGACATTTTTGTAACAAGATCAATAGTAAGCCCTCTTCCTGACTTAAATGTATAGTTTTCAACATCGTGAAAGCCATATTGATATTCTTGATTTAATTCTGTTGACATTTTTTACCTTTCAGATTTATCTTTTATCTTCTACCAATTGTCTTTTTTCTTCTTCCCTCACTGTAAGCCAGTCATAACCCTTCTTTTCTAATTCCAACGCTAGCTCTGGTCCTCCGGATTCAACAACATTTCCCTCTACAAAGACATGCACTTTATCAGGCTTTATGTAGTCAAGGATTCTTTGGTAGTGGGTAACCAGCAATATCCCAACATGTGGATTTTTTTCTTTATATCTGTTTATGCTATTAGCTACAAGTTTTAATGAATCAATATCTAAACCTGAATCAGGCTCATCTAAAATCACAAACTTTGGTTCAAGCATTGCCATCTGTAAGATTTCCATGCGTTTTTTTTCTCCGCCTGAAAATCCATCATTTATATATCGTGTAGCAAAAGCATGATCTATTTCTAAGTCATCCATTTTTTCATAAAGGAGTTTTCTGAAATCTCTTGGTGATGTAGAGTCTCCTCTTAATGCTTTATTTGCTTGTCTTAAAAAATTTGCAACGGTTACACCTGGAATACTAAGGGGATATTGGAATCCTAGAAACAAGCCCAACTTAGCTCTTTCATTTGGTTTTAGATTGTTTATTACTTGTCCATCAAAAGTTATAGAGCCACTGGATACTTTATAAGCAGGGTGTCCCATTAAAGTGTTTGAAAGGGTACTCTTTCCAGAACCATTTCGTCCCATAAGGACATGAACTTCACCTTTGTTTATTTCAAGATTTACTCCGTGCAAAATTTCTTTTTCACTGATTTCTATATGTAAGTCTTCTATTTTAAGCAGCATCGTCATTTTCTTTGTTTCTCCTTATTTCATGCTCTATTGTAATATACTTGACATACTTTTCAAGATTTAGAACATTTTTGTTTTTAATTTTTATTTTCTCCTTAATTATTTATATACTAATAACCAATTCTTTCCTTAAATATTTAGTCAAAACATCTTCTTTATTTAGTAAATCTTTTAAAGTTAGTTGTTTAAGAATATTAAAAAGAATTTGTGATATCGATAGCCATACTGATCTTATAGAACAACAACTAATATGAATACAATTTGAATCATTTCCTGAAAATTGTTGGCAGGATTGGGATTCAAACAATTCTCCGCTAAGGTGTCGAATAACATCATCCAGAGAAATATTTTCAGGCGCTCTTTTTAACTTGTAACCACCACTTTTTCCACGAACGCTTTCAATGAAATCCCCCTGTCGTAATGTGGATAACAATTTAGCAGCATAATCAGGTGTAATATGTTCTGCATTAGCAATACCTTCTAAAGAAGCCAACTCGTCCTTCATGGTAAGTTGAGCCACTTGTAGTAAGCATCTTAATCCGTATTCTTCTTGTGCTGTGATTTTCATGATTTTAATCTAATTATACACTTAATCTTGAACTATTTGTCAAGATTTAAGAAACCTGGGTATAATAGTAGTAAATAGGGTTGAATAAATGATAGTTTATAAAAAAGTAATTGTGTCTAGCTTAATGCAAGGAGTAAGTTTATGGAAACATCTAATCAAAAGTCAAATAATGAAAAATCAAAAATAGTTAATTTGACTGATAGTGGTAAAGAAGAATTACTAAAGCTTATTCAAAAAGAAGCAAACAATCCCGATGGCATTCGCTTAAGCTTATTAGCAGGAGGATGTTCTGGACTTTCGTATCATATGGAGTTTGATAAACATAAAGAAAATGACTATGTAGATGAATATGATGGAATTAAGATTTTAGTGGATCCGAAAAGTGCACTTTATATAAATGGAATTACGCTGGATTATCAGGGAGGATTAACTGGTAGGGGTTTTGTCTTTGACAATCCAAATGCAAAAAAATCTTGTGGCTGTGGTACATCTTTTTCTATGGGTGATAAAGATATAACGCTTGAATTTGTTGGGAATAAAAAACCTACAAATGTTTGTGCTACTAGCAGTACTAGTGATTGTGGTGGTTAAACAAGCGACAATACGTAAACTTTTATAAAATAATGAACCAAAGTAAATCTAATTCTTATAAATAACCTTGTTTGAGTATAAAATTAAGGTTAGTGAAAATTAGTACAATTAAAAACTATCAACTAATTATAATTTTTGTCATTGCTATTTTTTTATTAGGTTCTTATTCTTTTGCATCTTTAATTCAAGATGGTACTGTAGAAATATATTTAGCACCAGGACAAAATATTTTGTCAGAAAGTCCTAATACCTTGTCAGTAAATAAAGGCATAATAGATATTATTTTAAACAATGGTTCTAGGGTTGAATTGCTCAACAAAAAAAAAGATGAAAGATTTAAAATTGCTGATTATTATTTGACGGTTAAATATTCACAAGCTAAACACAAGATATATTTTTATAATCATGGAAGAAAAATAAAATCTTTTTCTTTAGAAGAAAATAGTATAAAAATCAAAGATTTAATTCTTGATTTAAAAGACAAATATGATAAAGAACAAATTTCATACTTTAAAAGTACTCACCAAGCTTTATCAGAAAAAAGAATAGTTAACACTTACTATAAGATTTATCCAACTGTTAAGGTAAGCCCACCACCAGCACTGCTTAAAACCATTGTTATGTCAGAACCTACTTTAGCTCAACTCATGGTCCTTACTACAAATGGTGTTTTAAGCTTTAGTGCAAGCAATATAAACAATGGAAATACACCAGCTTCAAATACTATTACTACAGCTCTTTGGACAGACCTTACAAGTAGTATGGGAAATAATGGGGTTTTAACTAACTTTCCTCAGCCTACAGGATCTACTAATGGCTATTCTGGATGGGATGGATTAAACTCAGTTAGTATACCTTCAGCATTAAAGTTTTCTGGTGAAGTATCACTTCCTGCTCCGACAACATATCCTACTTTAAACTATGTGGATACTGGGACAGATCCAGGTAGTGCCTTGAAGTTTACTTTAACAAATAGCTTTTCCGTAGAAACATGGATAAATCGTGACATCTTAAATTCGGCTCCATATGCTATTTGTGGTACAGTTGCTGGAAATGGTAGTCTTAATACCTCAGCAGGAACTGGTACTAGAGGTTATTTCTTAAGCGTAGAGGGTGGTTGTTATTGTCCTTGTATTACTCCTATTACAACGCCAACTAATACTGTTAGGTTTGGACTTGTAGACAGTGGGACTATTTATCAATATTCTGATACATCATCTCTTAATTTTCCCTCTTCTCCATCAGCTACAGTGACCTGTACTACTCCTCAGCAAATCCCATATGCATCTGGCAGCAGTACATTTAAAGCACCAAATACTTGGCATCATATAGTGGGAACATGGGATGGAACAAATGTAAAAACCTATTTAGATGGAGTACCAGATTCTACAGTTACTACAATGGGTGTACTTACAAGCATTACTAGTACGAACAATTTTCTTGTTGGGCTTGCACCAGGATTAACTGCATCTACTACAAGCAGTGGTGGACTCTGTTGTATTTCTAATAGTGTTTATTTTATGGGACAAATAGGCAGACTTAGGATTTATAATGCAGCACTTTCAGATGCACAAGTCAGACAGAATTATATAGCTGAAGGTTATAGATATCAGTGTGCAGATATATTACCTCCAGGGATAAAAGGTGATGAAAATTTTATAAATGCTACGCATAAAAAAGCTGGTGATACTTTTAACGTTTATGTTTCAGATACAAATAAAACATTTTATGGAGATAATGATATTGCCTCAATCAGTTCTGTATCTTGTATGATTGGTAGTGTTTCACTTACTACACCTACTCCCACAGAACTTAATTATAATGGGGGATTAACTTTTGATGGTACAGATGATTATATTCAGTGTGGAAATATTTTAAATCAGACTACAAATGATTTTACTCTTGAAGCATTAGTAAAAATGCCATATAGAAATACTTCTGTTGAAAATATTCTTTGCAAGAGAGATATTTCTAGCAGTATGAATGCAGGTTTTCAAATATTTAAAAATCCTTCCGGTTACTTTGGTGCTATTATCGGGGATGGGAGTGCAGATAGAATAGAAGTAGATGGTGCTCAGTATGCTATTTCTAACAATTCATGGCATCATGTGGCTGCTGTATTTAAAAGAACAGGAAACTTAACCATTTATGTAGATGGTATGGCAGATGGTTCAGACTCTATTTCTTCTGAACAAAGCTCTATTACAAATTCAAGTGATCTAAGAATAGGTCAAAACAGCACTGGCACTGAAACTTTTAGAGGAAGTATAGCAAATGTTCGAATATATAGTAGAGCATTAAGTTCTGATGAGGTTTATCGCAATGCAAGGTATCGATTAGAGCCATTTGATTTTCATAATTTATTAGCTTGGTGGAAATTTGATGATGCTACTTCAAATCCAGGTACAAATACACTTGCTGCTAAAAAATGGGACACCGCTACAAATGCAGTTATTGCTGATGCTACTTTAAATGGTACACTTACAAATTTTGGTTTAATCAGTACAAGTACAAATGGTTGGGCAAGCCAATTTCAACATGCCTACAATATAAACAAATATGTTTTCACTGTACCGACATTTCCTGCTGACACTTTAAATCAAGTTGAAGAGTTTAACTGTACTCTTACTGATGCAGCTACAAATACTGTAACTGAAGAAGTTTCAGATGTTTTTGTAAGTAAACAACCTACAGTTTTTACAAATATTGTTAACAATTCTACTTATAAATTAGCAGATATTTTTACTATAACAGCAGTGGATAGTAGTCCAGCTTCAGGCTTGTTTACCAATCCAACAGTACCTTCCTCTGTAGTAGATGTGAATACGTTTACCCCGACTTGCAATATCACTTCTTTTACCACTTTAAAGAAAGCAATTACATTTGATGGAATAAATGATTATGTAAGTGTTGGAAATGCTGGAAGCAATATAAGAACAATTAGTTTTTGGGCAAACCCAGGCAGTATTACAACAAACTTATTAGAGTTAAGTAGCAGTATAAATATTACAGCTAGTGCTGGAGCCATTATGGCTACTGGAATTACAAATCCAATTATTTATGTCAATGGAGCTGCTTCAAACAATTTAACTGCTAATGTTTGGCAATATATCACTGTGGTTTCTGATACAGACTTAAATGCATCTAGTGTGAATATTGGAAGGGTAGGGAATTCTTATTACGCAGGACAGTTAGATGATGTTCAGTTTTATTCACGTTCTTTAAGTCAAAACGAAACAACCCGTTTGTATAATACTCCTGGTAGAGTCATTAATGCATTCAAACTTGAAGAGTGGCTGAGATTTGAAAGGCTTGAAGATACAAACCTAAATGGTGTTTTAGACAACATTAGAGATTTTTCAAGTGCAGGCAGACCTGGAACATTGAACAATTATGGTTCTGCATTAACAAGTGCATTAGTTGACTCAACTGTTTCAGGAATTATTGATGGAACTATTGGTACTTGTGATGTTACTATTACAAGTTCAAATCCACCAGGTCCATTGAATTCAAATACTAAAACACTAACAACATCAGCAAGCAATTCCCTAACCCAATCAGGCACTGAAACAAAAACAATCAATTTATTAAGAGATCAAAAACCTGCTATACCTACTGTTTTAAGTGCTAATGTAGGTTCTACATCACTTGGTCTTACAGGAAGCTATACTGTAGGGATAGGACAAACACTTGCAGTAAATTTCACCTCTTTAGATCCTGATATAGGAAATACGGTAACCTTATCTCTAGTGAATCCTGCACCAGTAGGTACATTTACTAGTAATGCACCATCTAACCCTGGAACAGGGAATTTTACTTTTACACCAAATGCTACTCATAGTGGAATGAACTATTCATTTGCTGTACAAGCTACAGACAATATAGGTACCATGGCAGATGGTACAGTAGCGGTTTCTTTTTCCGTAAACAATAATACTCCACCAACAAAACCTACAATTTCATCAGCTCTTATTGATGATAAAAGCGTTGATAAGAATGGAACTTATACGATTGGTTTAGGACAAAAGATAACCTTAGGTTTTAATGCAATAGATCCAGATGCAAATAGTACAGTGGCATTATCATTAGTGAATCCTCCTGGCATAGGTGTTTTCGCTCCTGTTGTTGGAACAGGTGATGCATCATTTGTTTATACAGCAATCTCAAATGATGCTGGAATGACATTTAATTTTAATGTTAGAGCCACAGACAACTTTTCAGTAAATTCAGCATCTGATTTACCAATTTCTCTTACTATTCAGCAAGCACCTATAACCGTTATAAATACATCATCCACTTCATCTACTACAGGTGGTTCTACTACATCTACAGGTGGCTCTACTACTTCAACAGGAGGTGGTTCTACTACTAGTAGTACAACATCTGGTAGCTTATCATCATCTGGTCAAGCTCCTATAGAAGTAACTCAAGAAGACTTAAACAATCTTCCACTGATTGATAAGGCTGAGTTTATAAAGTTTCCTGTTGGTTATGTAGAAGGGTTACAAGAAAACATAAATTATCTTTTAGCAAATTCAGAAAATGCTTTTTTAATACCTAAAGAAGCACCTATAACAGAAGATCTTCTTTCTTTAAAATTAAACCAAGCTAAACTTCTTGTAAGAATTATTGATAAAAATCAAAAAGAATTTGATGTGTTGACTTTTCCTGTTTTAACATTGCTAGAAACTAAACCAATACTTTTTCAAACCAAACTTATACCAAATGAAATCTCTGATGGTGAGGCTACTTTAGTATTAATAGTAGATAAAGAACCTATAGCAAAATTTAATATTAGTATTATTCATCCTCCTTTAAAAGCTGCAAATGCTACATTAACAAACTTATTAAAACCCTCTATCTCTTTGGTTAGCATTACAAAAAAAATTAAGACACTAAAACTTATAATTGTTGGAGCAAATATTTTTAATAAAGAAATATTTAAAGAAGGAAATACGGTACCAACAGAAACTATACAAACATCAATTTCATTGTTGCCTCGAGATGGGTTAGAGTTACAAAGTTTTAAAATATCTAAGATAAGTAAGATAAATGCACAAAGTAAAATTACCACAGTATACAAGCTAATAGACACCATTCCACAGAAGCTTACATTAAGCGTACTTACTCCTTATGGCCAAACATTAAAAACTATTAATTCAGTAAGTACAATAATAAGTGGTAAAAAATAAATGATTAAATATTTAAAATATTTTCTACCTTTGTTTATATTTCAATTATCACTTGCATCTTTTAGTTCTGTAGGAAGTATTCCAATAGAGCACTATGAAGCTATAGTTATCGGGAAAATGATTAGTCAAAAAGTAAAAAAAATAAATAACTATTATGTGACTGAGTATAAACTAAAGCCAGAAGAATGGCTTTTTAAGAAAACTGCTATTAAAAAGACAAAATATATAAAAATAAAAATATTAGGAGCTGATTTACCTAAAAAAGGAATTATAATAAAATCATCGGTTAGTCCAGAATATGTTCCTATGAATAAAGAAGCAATTTTTTTTCTTGAGAAGACTATAAAAAAAGAAAAGAAAATTTTTACTATAAGCAAGGGGGGAATAATAATGGACTTGAATATGAAGACTGAGATTTTAAAAAAGGAATTGGAATTATGAAATTAATTTGGTTCATTCTTTTGCAAGTGTTTTTTTTATTATTATTTCCCACAAATCTATATGCCTTTACACGGGTTACTGACATAAGTCTTGGTGGAGCTACTGTTACGGTGGGAAATCTTGAAGCAACTTTTGAAACCATAAAAGCAAACATTAAAGCAAATAAAACAATTAAAGGTGAAAGAAATAAACTACCTACAATGATTACATTAGTTCATGGAAGACAAGTTGATCCAACAAACATTCAAATAGAAATTAACACTTCACAATTAATAGCAACATCTAAGATGGATGGACAACTTCCCATTTCCAATCAAGGATTTTTAAATGCCGTTCAAGAATCTATATCTCTTTTTGAAAATGTACCAATTGCAGATATAATGTTTAAACCTTTAAAGTTTACTAGTACTCCAGCAAGCCCTGATGATGGTAGAAATGTACTCTTGTTTAGACCTATAGAAAGTGTTGAAGGAATTGCTAGTGGTGCTGGTGGTGCTAGTGTAAGCATAATAAATGTTGCAAAAACAGAAAATATTATTTTTATGGGACAAAAAATAATGGTAAAGCCAGGAACCTTACTGGATGTAGATGTGGTTTTTGATCCTCCTGACAATGATCCTTGTCTATTCTTCGAGATACACGGGGGAGATTATAAAATAGGTGGAAATCCTAATGCTGTTCGCTTAGAACCTAAAGGAAAGTCTATTGACGAATGTAAAAATCCAGCATATGCAGATGTAGGTGATTTTGCAGTAAGGGGAATAGCAAGAGTATTAGGTCTTGAGTCATCTGCTATAGCTTCTTCTGCATTTAGCAGATCACCTGTAGATATGACTAAATATAAGTTTACAAATGATGATGAAATTGGTTTAGCAAATTTATATCCTAAGACAGCTGAAATAAATAAAACAAGAGGAACCATTAATGGTAAGGTAGTCATAAACAAAAAACCCCATATTGGAGTTCATGTAGTACTTGAAGACCTTATTTCAGGAGAACCTGTAGCTAGTGCATTTACTGATATAGAAGGAGATTTTGAAATTAGGGCTATTCCAGAAGGAACCTATTCCGTGTATACAGAACCATTGGATGGGCGAGTAAGACCTACAGATTTTGTTTATAATTCCTTTGCTTCAAATGCAAAGTTAGACTTTGCTACAGCAGTCTTTCCTGAACCTATTACTATAAAAGCAAATATGACTACAAGTATTAGACTTGAGTTTGAAAAGCAACCCAGATCTGCTTTCAACTTAAATACACAGATTATACCAGGAGTGTTTACAGAACAAGAAGCTATTGATGGTGGGTTAGGAGTTACACCAATACCCATTAGAATTAGACCAGGACAAAGAATTAGTAAGGTTAGATTTTGGGGGGATAACATAAGTACAGACTTTGGTACACTTTCAATTACCGGAGACGGTATAACTCTGAGCAATATAGAGAACGAACATAATTTCATTGGTCCTCCTATTTGTGAGGATTGTGAGATAGATGAAACTACTGGTAAAGTTGTCCCAGAGAAATGTCCAGAAAATCCATTTTGCCCTCCTCCACGTAGAATTGCAGCTTCGCCAGATAAAGTACCTGGAATTACAGCAGACATAACGGCCTCTCCAGATGCTAAACCAGGACCAAGAAGTATTATTTTTACAGGAGATAAATTAGATACAGATCATCCAAGTTTTGGTTTAAGAGACCAATTAACAGGTGCAATAATCATTCGTGAAGAGTAAATTTATGACTAATAAAAAGAAGGTGGGGGCTCTTGTACTATTTTTATTAACACAAGTTATTTTTATTTCTGCTTGGAGCGATGATAAGAGCCATAATTCACCAGTTAACTCTGCACAAATTATTATATCTACGAGCAGCTCAGGTGTAGTTTCAAATATTTTATGTAGTCCAAACGAAGCAGTTGTTGAAAAAACAGCAACTGATATGATAGGAAGATTTGCGGTTTGGGATCCAGTTCGTAATAAAGCTTATATTTTTGGTGCGATTAGTGGGGTTGGTGGTGCAATTCTTGAATATGATCCTTCTCTTGACAAGGGTACTATTAAGAAAGAACAACTTCCTCAAGAAGTTTTAGGACTTACTTTCAATATTATTAATGAAACTATTATTAGTCTTGCTAAAGGAGATATAGGTATTGTTTATACAACCTGGGATTCAAAGGAAAAAAAAGTACTGATTTTTACTATAAGTGATAATTCAATTAAAGTTTTTGAATATGATCCTGTGCTTGGTACAACTATACAGAAACAACAAGCACCTTTACCAAATATTAGAATTGGGGAATCTAAAGCATGGGACCCAAACAATAAGAAACTTTATTTTTTTGGTGGATCTGAGAATGGAAAGGGACATAGTACTGCATTCAATCAAATCTCAGAATATGATCTATTAGCTAACAAATTTACGATAAAAACTGAAACATTACCTGTAACATTAACTAAGTCAGCGGCTGTATGGGATACAAACTTAAATAAGGCATATATTTTTGGTGGCTTAACAGGCATCAGACCATATAATCAAGAATACCGATCCTTAGTTAGTGTTAATACGATTATAGAATATGATCCACAAACAGGTTCAGTACTTACAAAAAAAGAAACGTTTCCATTAGATATTGATAGTACAATTGCTGTTTGGGATCCAGTTCGTAATAAAGCTTATATTTTTGGAGGAATTGCTCAGAACGATGGTGAAGCTCGTCAACAAGATACAATTTATGAATATGATCCTCAATTACAAAGATTAATAGCTAAGACAGGTAAATTAAAGTTTTCTGATAAATTTGATCCCTTAAGTCAAAACGCTTATAATCATATTTTTCCAGGCTCAGCAATATTTGCCACATTAAACAATAAAATATATTTATTTGGCATTGGACCCCCTAAGAATCCTTTTCCAGATTCAGTATTAGAATCTTGGGGAATTACTCCTAGTGTTGATAATTTAAGTAAGGTATTAGAGTTTAATACTTGTACTGTATCACCAAGTTTTACTGGTATATGGAAAGGTATTATTAAAGCTTCTGGAAGGCAAAAAAAAATCACTCTTGATCTTTGTACCAGAGATAATTTAATTGCAGGGTTAGTTAGTTATCCTGGGACAATAAGAAAAAATTTGATTTCTACAGATACACTAATATCTGAAACAGAAGCAATCATCAAACTAAAAAGTTTAATACCAGGAAAATCAGAAAGTATAACTCTAAAACTAGATGGTGAAAAGCTAAGTGGTACATTTAACGATGGAGCAACATTTCTTGCAAAAAGAGTTTCTGCATTAAATTCTAAAGAAGTTTGTCCTTTTAAAACCTCAGATATGGATACAAATTAAATGAGGAATTTGATTTTTTTAATAGTTCTTATTTTAATATCTTTTAGTGTAAAGAGTAACAATGCTTTTGCACAAATAACGGAATCCAGCTCAGGTGTAGTTTCAAAGTTCTCATGTAATCCTAATACATTTCCTAGTAAATTAGTCCTTGAAAAAACTTCTCTCAAAAGTTTAGGTATAGATCCTAGAAGGGAAGCTGTTTGGTATACAAATTTAAATAAAGCACATTTGTTTTCGTTTCCTGAGTCAGGGTTGAGTAATACAGGAAGATCTGTTGAATACGATCCATTAACTGATACATCCACGATAAGAAAAGATGAAATATTAGTAGCAGGTATACCTGTCTGGGACTCAATCTTAACAGGTAGACCTGCCTGGAACTCAAATAGTAATAAACTCTATCTTTTCAGTAGCGCTAGATCTCCAAAATCTTTTAATGTGTTTGAATATGATCCTGTATCAGGTGTTATTACTAAGAAAAAGGCAGAGCTCCCAGAAGGTATAAAGTCTAGTTCTATAGTCTGTGATCCTAATAAAAATAAGATTTACTTCTTTGGTGGATCTGAGCCTAACTATATACCTGGACTTGCAGCCCCTTCATCTACACATGAAACTTACTTAAAGCAAATCCTTGAATATGATCCTCAAGAAGATAAAGTTACTATAAAATCTGAAACTTTGCCTGTAGAATTAGCTAATTCAGCCGCTGTTTGGGATATAGCTTCAAATAAAGCATATATTTTTGGTGGAGAACAAGGATCGCTTGTTAGTGGAGAAAAAGGGTTACTTTATGCTGATACGATTATAGAATATGATCCACAGACAGGCTCAGTACTTGTAAAAAAAGAAACCTTTCCTGTATATTTTAGTCGTGCAGAGGCTGTTTGGGATTCTAATAGTAATAAAGCTTATATCCTTGGTGGAATTCGTAAGGCAAAAGATTCAACTACTAATGTAAACAGTAATATTTTTGAATATGATCCAAAGTCAGAAAAGATAATGACTAAGATAAGTAGCTTACCTAGTAATCCTTTTTATACAACAGCTGTATTTGCTTCAGCCTATAATAGAATATATACATTTGGTGAGATTAAAACTAATGAGTATGGAAATACTATACCAGGATGGGAGGTCTTTGAAATTAACCCATGTAGAGTTACTCCAGATTTTACGGGTATATGGATAGGAAATATAGAAGAAGCTGCTAATGAGAAAAATAAGAAAAAAGCAACAGCAATAAGACTTGATCTTTGTACAAAAGATAGTCTTGTAGCAGGTTCATATAACTATCGTGGAAGATCTTCCAGAAATCAAATAACTATAGATACTGTAATTTCTGAATCTGAAGTTATAGTTAAATTTAGAGATGCTTTTGGAAAAATAGAAAACATAACATTAAAATTAGAAAATGAAAAATTAAGAGGTGTATTTAATGATGGGAAAATATTTATTGCTGATAGAATCTCTAAAATAAATACCCCTAGCTTATGTCCTTTTAAACAGGAAGTTATAGGTACAAAAAAATAAAAAAAACAATTAAAACAATTATATTTTTATTTATCTTACTGATTTATACAGGGCAAGATTTTCTGTGGGGAGATAGTGTAGAAAGTGTTATACCAATAAGTTATGGAAATACTACAGATGCAGGTATTATAAATATAGGTTTTACAAAATTATTAGCAGTCGATTCAAGTTCTAATGAAATTTATATAGTAGGGAAAGGATTTAGTGTTTTAGACGGTGCAACAAAAAAAGCAGTGAGGAATAAGTACGGACTAACAGATAACGATAAAGGGATAGAGGCTCAAAGTGTAGTCATTCATAAAAACAAGACATATATTAGTTTCTATTCTACATTTACTAAAGACATAGGCTGGTACAAATCACCAATGATTTTTGTAACAGATAATTCTAATGATAAGATAGGATATTATATAAAACCATTTAAAGTAGAAGAACAGGAGCCTGGTTATCATATTGCGATTAATCCAAATACAAATAAGCTCTATGCAACTGATGGTGGACGAGTAGAAGTTTTACTTCATGTTATTGATACTATTAGTGAACAAGAGCTGGCGACAATAGTAATTCCAGATGAGCCTTATGGCAGAATATTTATTAATCCAAAAAGAAATAAAATTTATATTAGTGCAAAAAATAAAAATGGTGATAAAAAATTGTATGTTATAGATGGAGAAACAAATAATACGGATGCATATTCTGTACCGGGTGAATTAAAAGCAATTAATTTACAAACGAACCAACTTTATATAGAAAATAAAAACTTTTTAACAATTTTAGATGAAATTACATTAAAAGAAATTCGCTCTATCCAGCTAACAGATGATCCTGCTTATTATGCTCGGCGAGTAGAAGTCAATGAAGTTACAAATAAAATATATGTATTAGTAGAATCTGTATTGGTAAAAGGTATTAATGATGCTCTTTATGTTATAGATGGTAATAGCAATGTAATTAATTCTATGGTAATAGAGGAAGAACTTCGTGATTTTACTGATATTGCAATTAATTCAATAACAAATAAAATATATATATCCTCTATGCGTAACAAGCAATATGGTGTTGCTTCTAGTTTAATTATAGTTGATGGGAATTCTCAAAGTTCTGATTCAACTATTACTAGTTGTGATGAATGTGGAGAATTAAGAACTCAGTTATTAAATGCTATTGATGAAGCCAGTACAGTAAAGTCTGCATCACATAGCAAATTTAAAAAACTTAGTTCTATAATAAAAAGAATTGTTTCGTATACAAATAAAATTAAAGATTCAC
Organism: Candidatus Melainabacteria bacterium; assembly: GCA_023250155.1. Taxonomy (GTDB): domain Bacteria; phylum Cyanobacteriota; class Vampirovibrionia; order 2-02-FULL-35-15; family 2-02-FULL-35-15; genus JAHFBD01. The sequence continues at coordinate 92,876 of JAHFBG010000009.1, read as the reverse complement.
TAAATGAAGAAACTAAATGTAAACAAGAACTTCCTCTAGTTCTTGGAAAATTTGATTTGTCAATTCAACTATTTAAAACTAGTTGTACTAGCATTAAAGATAAAAAATGTGCAGATATAATTGATGAGTTTCTACCTAAGCTACAAAGTGCATTAAACTTGATTAAAACATTTTTACAAATTGATAGAAACAATGATAACGTTCCTGATATTTGTCTTACTGAGCCTTAACAGATTCTTTTACTATTTTTTGTAATTCACCTGTTTGATATAGTTCTCTAGTGATATCACAACCACCAATAAACTTACCATTTATAAATATTTGGGGAATTGTAGGCCAGTTAGAGTATTTTTTTATACCTTCTCTAAGTTCATTGTCTTGTAAAATATCTCTTGTTTCAAAGGGTACATCTAAAAGTTTAAAGATATCTACTACGGCAGCAGAAAAACCACACTGAGGTGCATTCTTATCACCTTTCATATAAATAATTATTTTATTTGCTTTTACTTCATTCTCAATCTTAGTTAATATATCAGTCATGTTTATGCCTCCTAAATTTGCATAGTTAAATTGTAACCGTAATTATAAAATTTAGTTATTATTACAAGATAGATTAAATATTATGTTCTAATTCAGTCGTAAAAGTAGGTTTTATTTTCTCCCATTGACTTGGTGTGTATGTCTTAAGTGTTAGTGCATGAATTGTGTTAGAACTCATTTCGCTAGATAAAATATCATAAATCATTTTATGCTGTTCAATTAAGCCCTTGTTTTCAAATTCAGATGAAACAATAACTGCCATTATATGATCTCCTCCTCTTAAGTCAACAACTTGAATATGTGATGTTTGAATATTTTCTTTTATTTTTTTTTCTATTTCATTTGTTGTAATCATTTTTTATCCTTTATCTTTTTATCTTCTTGCTTCTTACCTGTTGAGATGCGATTAATCGCGTTTCTGCTATCTTATCTTTGGTAATCGCTTGCCAACAAACTCCATAAGGTTTTCATACTGCATATATGGATTTGTTAGTTTTTGACTTTTTAAGGTGTCAGATTTTTTCTCTGCATAATTATGCCCAGGAAAAATAATTGTATCATCATTCATTTTCATTAGCTTATTATAAATAGTTTCAAACATTTGTTCGACATTGCCACCAGGTAGATCACATCTTCCACAGCCATTTATAAATAATGTATCACCTGCAACAAGGTTATTGTTTACGAGAAAACACTGAGAACCTGGAGTATGTCCAGGTGTGTGAACAAGCTCTATTTCAATATCTCCAACCTTTATTTTTTCACCAGATTCAGCTTTTCTAACATTTTCATTTCCCCAGTTGAACTTAAAAAAATCAGCCTCATGTTTATTTATATAAACTGGAATATCAAGGTGTTTTAAAAGATCTTCAACACCATTTGTATGATCGAAATGTCCATGTGTTACTAGTGCTCCTTTAATTGTTAAATTGTTTTTGGTAGCTTCATCTATCAAATGAGGCACATCCCAAGCAGGGTCAATTACTACAACTTCTCTTGTTTCATTGTCTCCAATAAAGTAAACAAAGTTTTCCATTGGTCCCACTTCCATTTGTTTTATTAATAAATTTTTCATAATGTATATTTTAACCTAGATTAAGCTGTAATCTTAAACCTTTCTTTAGATTCTCTTATTGACTCTCATTTCTTAATTTTTGTAAGATTAGAGTACTTATATTAAAACATCATTAAAGAAGGAAAATAATATGTCAATTAATCCACCAGAAGGTATTGTAGTTCGTATAGGAAATTTAAAGAATTTTAAAATAGGAAGAAATTTAAACTTAAAAGATCAAGATATTCATGTAGTGCTTACAAGTCAGCCTGGAATGCTGCAAGGTAGAAATGAGTTTGAACTAGTAGGTGCACCTGCTGAATTACAGGAAGGTGGAGGTCCATTAGGTAGTCGTGGAATTGAAGCTAGTTCTAGTGCTCATTTAGGTGGAGAGGGAAAAACTTATCCTTTAGATCATCTGGTAATCGTTCTAGATACTTCAGCTAGCATGAACTATCCTAGTAAAATTGGTCATATAAAAGAGAGGTTAAAAGCATTAGAACCACATATATCTAAAGAGACTGTGACAAGTTTAGTTTTGTTTGATGAAAGTGCAAGAACTGCTCTTAAGTGTGAAGGCGATTTTAATAAGGTGGTTAAATATGTTGATCAATTAGAAGCTAAAGGATATAGTACCAATATTTGTGATGGTATATCAAAAGCAAATACAGAGTTCAGTAAAAAGCCAGGTTATGACTTAAAAAATCCAGGACGTTCTTTATGTTTGTTTATTACTGATGGAATTGACAGTGGCGGGGAAAAAAGAGTTAATGATATTTATAAAGAAACAGAGAGCTTAACTCAGCTAAGAAATTGTCCTATTGTAGTAGTTGGTGTTGGGACGGATTATAGAACAGATGTGATTAAAAACATGGCTGGAAGTGGTCTTTCAGGAGCTTGGGCACATACATCAAGTACAAATCCAGAAGTAGATGTATTTGGAAAATTTATTCCTGGTTTAATTAAAGAGTTAAAAGGCAATGATACTTTTATTCGCATTGATACTAGAGGTCCAGATCGTATCTGGTCTACTAGCCCATCTGTTCAGGAACTTAGTTTCTTAGCAAGAAAGGTTACTTATCCAGATGGGAATAAATACAATTCTGTTTTTGGTGGTTATTGGTCAGAACCTGCTTTAGTAGCACTTTCTCCTAAAACAGTTAGAGAGTGGCTTGAGTTTAAAATAGCTGGTCAAGATGATACTAGAATACACACTGGAAAACCTTTTCAGTTCACGACACCATCTGAGTTAGGAAAACCAATGGATATCGTTAACCTGGATGAGTTGCTCCCAGCTGATAAAGACAGAGCTAGTAAAGAGTTTTTAAAATGGCTTCTTGCAGTAACTATGCAGGAAAGAGATCTTAATGCATTAAAGGCATTACATAAAGCTGGAATTGTTCCAAAAGAATTACTTGATAAAGCAGAAAATGCTTTTCAAGGTGATTTTGATGAAGAGGCTTCAAGAAGTATTGTTAGCTCAGTAAGTATAGGAGGTCTATCTCATAGAAGTATTGGGCCTCTTGAATCACAAATTTTCCAAAGCCAATTTGGACCAGATATTTCTAGGATTGATAAAGTTGATAAGTCTAATGCAAGAGGACAAAACCAAAGCATTGATATAAGTAGACTGTTGAGCGAATTAGAAAAAGCAGCATTAGAAGGTGAACAAGATTTAAGTGGAAATGTAGAACTATATTCAGCTTCACAAGAGCAAGGATATAATCCAATGTTTTCTGGAGCTCTTGGACCTTTAGATGCAGAACCACAAGAATCAAATTTGGGTTCTATAGGACCTCTAGGACCTAATGCAGCAAAGGTATATGATTTTAATCCAGAAATAGAAACAGTATATAAGGCACCAAATCTAGACTTGATTATTAATACCCCCCTTTCTTTAAAAGAAGGAGATAAATTAATTATAGGAAGAAATCCCAGTGCAGATATTGTTGTAACGGGTACTGGATCCATAGTTCTTAGTAGAAAACATTGTGAAATATCTGTAAAGAATGGAAAAGTTATTATTCGTGATTTAGGTTCTACGAATGGTACCTATGTAAACAATGAAAGAATTAATGGAGAAAAAGAACTTCAAAAAGATGATGTAGTAATGGTAGGTGGTTGGATGTTTAAAGTAAAAATATAAGCAGTAGGTGCTAGTCGTGATCGTTTGCTTAACCTAGGTTATGCAATTTAATTAAGAAAAGAGATGAGAAAAAATTAATCTTATATTTAAGTTTTTCTTTAGTTTTCATATTGATTAAAGGTACTGAATATAGTACTTTATATCTATAACAGATCTATGACAGAAGTAAAAAATAGAATTTAAAGAGGAGTATCTATATATGGTAAATATAATAAACGCTAACGCTATGTTTTTTAAAATGAGTCCACTTTCAAAAGATAGCAAAAATGATAATGAAGGAGAATCAAGAGCAAGGGAATTAGACAAAAATCAGCGTGATGCAGAAGCAAGGGCAAGGTGGATGAAAGAATATTATAGAGATACTGAATTTGAGAAAAAACTAGAAATTTGGCGTATGGAACAAGAAATAATTAAGGCTAAAGAAGAGTACAAAGATGGAGAAGGGTTCTATTCATATGTTTTTGCAGATAGCCAATACAATAATTAAGGTGGTCACAATTTGTGATTACCCCTTACCGTATTTATATCCTTATCCCCACGCCCTGAGAGGCATACAATGATAGTTTCATTTTTCTTTGTCTTTGGCATTAAGTGTTTTAAATAAGCAATTGCATGAGAAGATTCAAGAGCAGGAATTATTCCTTCAAGTTTAGATAAAAACTTAAAAGCCCATAGGGCATCTTTATCTGAAATAGTTTTATAAGTTACGATTTTTTTGTCTTTTAAAAATGCATGTTGTGGTCCTACACCAGGATAATCTAACCCTGCTGAAATACTGTGAGCTTCTTGGATTTGACCGTTTTTGTCCTGAAGTAAATAGCTATATGATCCATGCAATACCCCTGGTTTTCCCAGTGATAAGGTAGCAGCATGATGACCGTTTTTAAATGATGTGCCACCGGCTTCAATGCCAATCAATAGTGGACGATTGCGTAGGGAATAGTCGCGACTATTCCTTACATGGTTACCCCATACGTAGGGATAAAAAATCCCAATTGAATTTGAGCCACCACCTACACAAGCCACAATGTAATCAGGTGTTTTAGATACTTGTTTTTGAACTTCTTTTCCAATGACTGACTGGAAATAGCTAACAATAGTAGGATATGGGTGTGGACCTACAGTAGAGCCAATAATATAATGTGTGTGTTTTATATTTGTAATCCAATCTCTTATGGCTTCACTTGTAGCATCTTTTAATGTCTGTGAACCAGATTCTACAGGGATGACATTTGCACCTAATAGCTTCATTTTAAAAACGTTTAGTTCTTGTCTCTGTATGTCTATTTTTCCCATATAAATATCACACTTTAAATCAAATAAAGCACAGACAGTGGCAGTAGCTAAACCATGCTGCCCAGCGCCTGTTTCAGCAATAATTCTTTTTTTACCAAGTCTTTTTGCAAGGAGAGCTTGACCAATACAATTGTTTATTTTATGTGCTCCTGTGTGGCATAAATCCTCTCTTTTTAAATATATTTTTCCTCTTCCAAAATACTCAGTAAGCCTCTTAGCAAAATATAATGGTGTGGGTCTTCCAGCATATGTTTGTAAAAGCAGATTTAGTTCTGAGTTAAACTCTTTATTGTTTTTGTATTTGTTAAATGCAATCTCTAATTCTTCTAGTGCAGGAATGATAGTTTCTGGAACATACATACCACCGTAATTACCAAAATAGCCTTTTGATTTAGATTTCATGGTAAGAATAATATTAACATGGTCTATTAACAAACTGAGAGTAGAGTTTACTGAAAAAGTCTTTTATATTATCACCCACATACCTCTGCTCACCTTTCACCCTGCACAAAATGCTGTTTATTAATTTTAACTGCATTTTGCTTGGGATACGGTTCGCTTAAGGCATGTGGGTTTTGTTAAAGACTTTTTCAATGAAACTTGTTTAAATGATAATATTTCTATTGTGTTGAAAAAAATATTAATTGCTCCAAATGCTTTTAAACATTCGCTGTCTTCTATAGAGGTAGCAGAGATTATTGCCTCTACTCTTAAATCTTTAGATAAAAAGTTGATTTATAAAATTGCACCAATAGCAGATGGTGGAGATGGAACAATAGATGTAATTAAACATTATTTTAAAGACTCTAAGTTTATATACTGTACAGTTCATGATCCATTGATGAGAAAAATTAAATCAAAATGGTTGCTTTTAGATAAGAACACTGCTGTAATTGAACTCTCTAAAGCATCTGGGCTTGCATTACTAGAGGAAAATGAATTAAACCCTTTAAAAACAAATACTTATGGTACAGGTGAACTTATAAAACATGCACTGGATAAGGGTTGTAAGAAGATAATCATTACACTGGGTGGTAGTGCTACTGTGGATGGAGGGCTTGGTATTTTATGTGCTCTTGGTGTGAAGTTGTTTGACAAGAATAATGTGAAATTAAAACCTTGTGGAAAAGCTTTAAATCAGATAGTTAGACTTGATTTAAGTAATATTGATAAACGAATTTATAAAACTAAGATTTATGTTTTATGTGATGTGAAGAATATACTTATTGGTCCAAGTGGCACTAAAAACTTTTCAAAACAAAAAGGTGCAAGTCCAAAAGATCAATTGTTATTAGAAAGAGGAATGAAGTCTTATTTGAAATTAGTTAGAAGTTATGGAGAAAAAGATTATAGTAATTTACCTATGGTAGGTGCTGCTGGTGGGGTAGCTTTTTCTCTAAAGGCAATTTTAAAAGGAGAACTATTTTTAGGCTTTCAATTTTTAGAAAACTTGGTGAAACTAAATAAAATGATAAAAACTTCAGATGTTGTTATAACGGGTGAGGGGAGATTAGATAGTCAAACTTTTATGGGTAAGGGAGTTTGTGAGTTAATTAAATCGATAAGAAAAATAAATAAAAAAACAAAGATAATTGTTTTATGTGGTGATTATGAAAAAAATATTAATAGGAAAGCTAAAGACATAGATTTTCTTATAAAGATAAAACCAGAAAAAATGTCTAAAGATAAAGCTATAAAAAAGGCTAAAAAGCTCTTAAAAGCAACTATTAAGCAAATTTACGTTAAAAAGCTAAATCATTGGACTTGAAATTGTCGGTAAAGTGATTTAAAATATCAAGCTAAGAACTAAGTTATAATGTTGTAAGTTTATGAATATTAAAAACAGATTAGAAAGAACAGCAGAAGGTAAAAAGTGGATAAAAGTCTACTTTCATGATGGTAGTGGTATTGTTGGAAAAGTAATTAGGGTAGGACAAGATTATGTAGAGCTTGAGAGCTATGGAATGGATGACTCTCCCGTTTATAGAAACTATGCAGTAAATCTAATCCCACTAAACTTTATAAAAATGTTTACAGTTGAAGCATCAAATTTTGCAGAAGCAGAAAGAAAACGATTAGAGTATTTAAATCAGTTAGAATTGGTATCTTCTCTTGATACCGTGGCTGAAAAAGCAGATAAAGAACAGACTTATTGAATCTTAATCTTACATTAATCATTTACCTTATAAAATAAAAATTGTAGAAGATAAATTCTTTTTAATGTATCTCAAATTTCAATCAAAAGAATAACTTTTTCATGCTTTCTGAAATTTCAAGATGTAAATATTTTCATAAAAAAGCTTTGTACAAATGTAAAGAATAAAAACATTGATTAAGAGGTTTAATGAACTTTCCAATTATAGATACAACCCCAATAGCAGTAAGGATTTTTTCAGCTAAAACACTTGGTGAGCGACTAGGCATACCACCGGATCTAGCTTTAGGATTATTGAATAATCCCCACGCATTAATGGGATTTATCATTGTAAGAGGTGTAAGACCTCCTGAAGGAGGTCTTACTACCCATCTAACCCATCTAATTGCTAATAGTGTTCCTAGGCACCCAAGTTTTGGTCCTGGCATAGGAGGAGCACCTATTAATCAGGGTCCTGGTTTTGCCCCTATTAGACCTAATAATCCTGGTCGTGTTCCTAGACTTCCACGTTTTGGTCCTGGCATAGGAGGAGTACCTATTAATCAGGGTCCTGGTTTTACTCCTATTGGACCTAATAATCTTGGTCGTGCTCCTAGACTTCCACAACACATTAATCCTAATAATGTTGCTCCTGCCCTCTCACCATCAACTACTTCTAATACTGGTGAATTCCCAGGAAGTAATCAATTACCTATAACCAGTTCTACACCACCTGTTACAAGCCTTTCCATATTTGCTTAAATTTCAACGAACTGGTAACTGATAGGAACTTGAGTCCTTGCAAAAAAATAGCAGAGACGCTTCATTAAGTTCACTAACATCTCGCTAGTTCAATAATTAAATTAATTTTATCTTTGTATAGGTAAATATTACTACTCTCTATTCTTTATATAATTGTTAAATAGAATAAAAACTAAAAGGAGAATAAAATATGTTTATATTACAAATTCTTAATTTAATACAAGGTCAAAATTTGATAGTTGTCCCAAGACCTATACCTAGTAATATTGCAATTATGGGTCGTGTTATTGGAGGACAAGGACAAGTACCTCCTCAAAGTAATATTGCAATTATGGGTCGTGTTATTGGACAAGGACCAGTACCTCCTCAAAGTAATATTGCAATTATGGGTCGTGTTATTGGACAAGGACCAGTACCTCCTCAAAGTAACATTGCAATTATGGGTAGGTTATTTGGGAATTAACATAGCGAAACAGTAAGCCAGGGGGCAAGTGCCACCGATCCGTTTTATAGAGCCTTGACAGGTGTTGCTTAATCTTAAACACTATCAACTTTTATATCTATACCACACGAAGAGAAGCATAAGTCTAGGAGGCTTGCCTCCTGGATATATGCAATTAAGTTCAAATCGATTTCTACATCCGACAACTGGTAGTGATGAAATTATTAAAAATACAAGTTGACAAATTTTGTAGATTAATTTTTTCTATTTTGCTGATAACCTAAATAGTACATAAGGACTATTTAGATAATTTTTCCCAATACTTTTATACTAGTGTATCTAGTCTATTAGCAAAGAAAACGAAGGAAACAAACTTATGATATCCCAAATATTACAAAGGATTCAATTACCATGGCTATTTCAACAGGCAAATCCAGGACAGAATGTTGTAGCAGTACCACAACAACACTTTGCTGCAAATCCCCTACCAGTAAATCCACCTGCTGGACCTCAACAGGTTATTCAACAACAACCAACTCTTGAGCAACTACGTCAAGAGCGACTAAGAATAGTAGATCATGGTCGTTTATTCTGGAGACTTGTTGCATGTAGAACATCGGAACTTTTTAATGCCAATGAAAGTGGCAATAGATTTAGATCTGCTCCAGAAGACTATGAACAAATGAGGAGTCGCCTATTTCAAATAAATAAAACTCTAGCATTGGCTGGTGGTGGTAGTCGAATAGCTGTTCAAAAAAGATTTGCTGAATTACAAAGAGAAAGTTTATTAACTATGCAACAGAGTCTTAGAGAATCCTTGGGAGAAAATATAAGCAATCCAAATTATGCTAATCTAAAAAATATGGTAGAAACTTTGGGGGTAGAGATAGGTCTTCATAATAGTGTTATTGCGGCAGCTAATCGTAATAGCGACTTCTCATCATCAGTAACACATATCTTACATATATTAGAAAAAAATAAAGCTTGTGGTATACCCACGACATCAGATCTAAATGGATTTAGTGGAAGAATATTAACTCCAAATCAAGTTGATGGACAAATAACAGCTCTTAAAGAGCTTCAAACATTAACTCCATCTCTTCCTCCTTTAACATCAAGCAATAATATACTTCCGCTTTCACAAAGCGGAGATATCCGATATCCTGCATTACACAGTGTTTTTACAAATAATACTCAAAATAGATTATCTCAAGAGCCCGTTCCACCTGTTTCACTGAACATCGAAACATATTTAGATGGTTTGGGGAATAACTATATGAGTTCAATATATGGTAGTCCATATATAAGACGATTGGCACAAACAATTGTTGATAATGGCACCTGGTCTGTTCCACTTGAAAGCCATCTTATGTCAGTAACAAATGCTATGGCGAGGGGTACAAATCCTGATCCTTTTCATACTCCTTTGTTTAGACTGGGAGCTGATCCTACTATTGGAAGTGTTCCGGAACCATTTGAAGTACTGGTAATTACAGGGACTCCTTCAGATGCAAGAGATGCTTTGGGAGAACAACTCAATGTCTTAATGTTACAGCGCTCAATAACTGACACATACAGGAGAAGATGTAGAACCTTTCAGATTTTAAATAATCCTAATCGTAGTGAATTAATTAGAGCAATAAGAGAAAGAGCTGAAAGCGTAAGGAGAAGAGGAGGAAGACTTTATATTATGTACCTAGGGCATGGTATTCATGATGGAGTAACTGGAGTTTCTCCTATAACTACAAATAATACATTTCAAAGTGGAATTACTCTTGCAAACCGCATTTTAGAAGGAAGCAGAAGATATGTTTTTGGTTTAAACAGAGTGCCAGAAGGATTTAATGAAGATGCTTTTAAAGCTCTCCTGAATAGATATACCAGTGACATCAGCACAGGTATTCTAATTCATTCTTGTTTTAGTGGAGCAGCTATTACTGCCACTGATCCATTTTATAGAGCCTTGACAGGTGTTGCTTAATCTTAAACACTATCAACTTTTATATCTATACCACACGAAGAGAAGCATAAAACTAGGAGGCTTGCCTCCTGGATATATGCAATTAAGTTCAAATCGATTTCTACATCCGACAACTGATGGTGATGAAATTATTAAAAATACAAGTTGACAAATTTTGTAGATTAATTTTTTTTTATTTTGCTAATAACCTAAATAGTACATAAGGACTATTTAGATAATTTTTCCCAATACTTTTATACTAGTGTATCTAGTCTATTAGCAAAGAAAACGAAGGAAACAAACTTATGATATCCCAAATATTACAAAGGATTCAATTACCATGGCTATTTCAACAGGCAAATCCAGGACAGAATGTTGTAGCAGTACCACAACAACACTTTGCTGCAAATCCCACCCCAGCAAATCCACCTAGGACAGTAAGATCTCAAGAAGCACAAATTATAACTCTTCCACGAGCTATGCGTACACGACTTCAAGAAGCAATTACTCAAGGACAAAGTAACCCCAACGAATTCTTAGATAGATTAAACATAATTGCAGAAGAAGTTTTAAATCCAAGCCCCGCACTAACCAGACAAGTTGACAATATGCTAAATGAAATTCAAGAAGATATGCCTAATCTTTATAATGCACTTCAAAACTTAAGAAGATCTGCAATGGAAAGTAGAAGTACTGCTAGTGTTCGTACGTTTTTTCAACAGTTTTCAAATCAATCACCTCAAAGAGCACAAGTTAATCTAATGAATCAATTTGCTCAAAATCAAAATCAAGCATTATATGGTGCACTTAGAAGAGTAATTGGTTCTTTTAGTCCAGAAAATCCTACTGAAAGCGAAATGATACTAAGTATGGTTTCAACAATTAGTGAAGCTGCTATTGCTCCGGCAGATTCACAAAAACGCCAAAGATTAGAACAAGAATTTGACATGCTACTTAATCAATTAGAACAATCAGTAGAAGATAGTCCTGAGAATCCTCTCCCAGGAACACCTGAAGAAAAACAAAGAATTCAACAAAGAGTACGTGAACAAATAGCTGCTTTAGGACAATTAAGAACATTTGCTATGTCTACAGAAGCACGAGATTCTCAAGCGGTTAGAAATTTTTTTCAACAGTTTAGGAATAACTCTCCACAACTTAGACAAAGTGACTTACTTGAAAGGTTTAGTCAAAATCAAAATGGAGAATTGAGTGAAATATTATCATCATTAACAACTTTACTTAACATTGATAATTGCATACCTCGCCATACAAATGAAGTAACTGCTGGTGTTGCAAGAATTGCACAAATGTTTTTAACTACAAATGCAACAGAACGCACTAACCTCTACAATCAAGCAAGAGAATACTTTCAAGGATATGAAGGTCACCCAGGTGGACAGCTTAGTGCTTTCCTTGACTATGCTAATAATAATCCTAATTCACGAGCCTTAAGACAATTCTTTCAAAACTTCATAAATGAAAATCCACAAGCTAGACAATTACAATTTTTAAGAAGATATCAAAGTTAGTAGTTCTTGAGTTCTAAAATTAAATGCAACAGAAAAATATAAGAAGTCTTAACTATTGTTATGTAATGATTCTTTTTCTGGCAATTAGATTAAGTTGAGAATTTTACGTTATCTAGATTTCCTCACATATAGCTTGTCGAAAAAATCAAGACAGCAAAACAAAAGAATAAACTATTCAGTTTTGGGTAAGGATTATAGTGTATTTTTATACAAATTATAAGTAGCATTATCTCCTAGAATTCAAAGCTCTTTGAGCAGCAGCTCTTACAGCAGGGTCTTGATCTTGAGTAAGATTAGTTAATATTTGAGCTAGTGTATTTTGATGTTGTGCAACAGTAAGTCTTATTTGAACATCTTGATCACCTGCAAGGGTTGTTAATGCTGGAGCAGGTGTATTTGGATTTATTGCAACAGCACGTCTTATGTCAATATTTTGATCGCCAGCGAGAGTAATTAATACTGGAGCAAGTGTATTCCTATGACTAGCAACATTACTTCTTACCATGGCATCTTGATCACCTGCGAGAGTGGTTAAGGCTAGAGCAGGTGTATTTGGATTCCATGCAACAGCACGTCTTACCAGTACATCTTGATCCCCTGCAAGAGTTGTTAATGCTGGAGCTGATGTGTTTTGATGTATTGAAACAGAACGTCTTATGTCAACATCTTGATCACCTGCAAGAGTTGTTAATGCTGGAGCAGGTGTATTTGGATGTACTGCCACAATACACCTTATATCAATATCTTGATCGCTAGCCAGAGTGGTTAATGCTAGAGCAGGAGTATTTGGATTTATTGCAACAGTACGTCTTATGTCAATATTTTGATCACTAGCCAGAGTTGTTAATGTTGGAGCAGGAGTATTTGGATTCCTTGCAACTCTATCTCTTACTCCAACATCTTGATCACCAGCAAGAGTTGTTAATACTGGAGCAGGCGTATTTCGATGTCTTGCAACATCAAGTCTTACACCACGCTCTTGATCACTAGCTAGTATGGTTAATATTTGTGGAGGAGCATTTTCATGTTGTGCAAGTTGTCTTCTTTCTTTTACACCATTAGGACCACTAATACGATTAATGATTGCTTGACTTACTGAAGTTATTGTATTTTGTGGAAGTCCATTTATATTTGTAAATAAAAAGTTAAATAATTCTCTATGATTTCTATTACCAAAATCTAATGTTCCTACTTGAGCAAGGGCGGCTATGCAATTTAATTTAGTTTCAGCATTCTGTTCAATATTTACTCTATTAATAAGATTATTATTAGTAGCTCTAAGTGCAAGTGTAATTCTGCGTTTAACTTCTAAATCACTACTGCGTGTTCTTTCATTACTAAGCCTTGCAAGGAAAGCAGGGAGTTGATTTAATGGACAGTTATTAATAAGTTCTCTTAGTTGTGCTGATGCTGCTTGCCTTGTAGCAAATGGACCAGAGCCTAGATTTTGAATCAAGGTATTGAATTGTTCTTCTGTTACTTGAGGATGAGGTCTGTTATTTTTTGCAAAACGATCATTTTGAGGAACTACAGGTGTTGGCAGATTACCCACTGGCGGTGGATTTTGCCCTAATACTGTAGATATAGAACTTGAAGCTATATTAAATAGACTAAAAATGTTTGCCATAAATACTCCTATCTAGAATTTCTATCCTAGTATAAAAGGAAGGAGTATAAACATACTATATAGGCCTATTGTACTATTTTGTGTAAGATTAAATAAATTTTATTTAATCTTACTTTGCTATTAGATAGTACTTACTTACTATATAGATAATTTCTACCACTACTTTTATTCTAGTGTATCTAACCTATTAGCAAAGAAAATAAATGACTGCAATTAGACAAAATCAGTATTCACAACCACCTCAAGCAATAGAAACATTGCCACCAATACAAGCAGGTGTAGGAGTACAAGGAACTATTCAGCTTCCACAAGGAGTAACAATCACTGGAGTAAGAGCAACCTCTCATGGAGCAACAGCATTTACACAACCAGGATTTGAATATAATAGTGGTTTTAGCATAGATCAAAACGGGAAGTTTAACTTTAATCCAGAGGCTGATCCATATAGAGCAGCAGGAAGATATACCTTAAGATTCAGTAATGGAGAAGAAATATCTTTATTTGTAAGCCCACCTCCACCACAAATTGATAAACCTAAACCAGTTCAAGGTGATGCTTTTGTACCAGTTAATGGGAATCAAGACCTATCTGATGAGTGGGATGTAGATGTGGATATCTTAACTGGAGTTTCAAAACCACTTCCTAAAAACCTTAAAGAAATTAAGGACAGACTGGCTAGTTTATCTGAACATCAAAGAAATGAAAGGAGAAATATTCTCGAACAAAGATTTAATCAAAACCGAAATAAAGGTCAGGGTCTTTCATTGGATGAATTTTTGGAATATCTCCTTTTAAATAATGCATCACCTGATTTAGTAAGATCAATTGCAAGATATTATGATAAAAAGCCATTTGATGCTCCTGCAATTGGTGGAAATCTTCCTGCTCCTGTAGGCGTCTTGAATATTCCTTTACTTAACTTAAATAATATTCCTATCGGTAATGGTGACAATACTCCTAAAAAAACAATGCCTCGAATTCTTCAGGAATTAATATTACTGAATCTTGATAGTCACTCTGATGAAATAACTGTCTTGCAACAGCAAATAAATATAGGACGAACTCTTCATCCACGTGACTGGATTAAATATTTTATATTAAGAGGAAACAACATAGAAGCAGCTGAACAGTGTGCTATTGAATTTACAGTACTAAACAATCCCAATAACCCTAACAATCCAATCATTCCAGCCGTTATAGATAATGTTAATGAACCTCCTGGAACAATACTTACACAAGCTGAATGTTGGCGTAGGTTTCATCTTCCAGAACAAAGACACTTAGCTCGACTATATATAAGAAGTTATATTCAAGGTGAACAATTAACGGTAGATGAAAGAACGATACTTAATGCTGGACTTACCACATATAATACTAATTATAAAACTATACAAGCAAGGATAAGAGCAGATCGAGCAAGGAACCAACAAATAGAAGCACAATTTGCCCCTGTTCGTAATGCAATGAACAACGGACAATTCCTTACTGATGCTCAGTTGAAAATTTATGCGGATTATGAAAGCATACATGATACTGATTATGAAAAAGAAATTAAAAGACTAATTAAAAAACACCTTCAACATATTCAAGATCCCAATTCACAAGTACTTACTCATATGGAGCAGGCAACATTTACTACCTGGAGACTATTTTCTGGTAGCAATCACTTATTAGTCAGAAGACTAATGACGGTTAGTCCAACGGCTAATTCATGGGATCCTGGTTTAACTAGTCCATTTAGGGACTTTATTCGTCCTATTCCACCTAACACACGTCTAACTACCCATCAAGAGGGAGAACTTTTAAGGACAATGGAAGGAGTAGTAAATAGAATTGGACGGCTGACTCTTAATCCTCCTAACCCACAAGCCCCACCAAATCCTGAGCTTGCTTTTCTAAATCAAACACTAAGATGGTATAAAATAGCTTTTGTAGAAAATCATAGAAGAGTTTATGGAAGAGTAAGAGAAGCTTGGCACTTGGTACGTGATGATAGAAGACGACCTGATGATAGTACTTTACAAGAAATAGAACAGCTCTGCGGGGTTCAACTTAGAGGGAAAAATCTAGATGAGTTAGAAACCTCTTTACGTTCTGCTATGGAGAGATTACATAGGCAATATCAACGAGGAATGGATAGCTTAATAACAGATCCTACTCAAAGACGACGAGAACAACTTACAACTGGACTAGGCGTAGACATGGCAGAGTTCATATTAGATCGATATCCTGTACAGCTAGACTTAGTTATATCTCCAGTTAATAGACAGGCACAACAACTTCAAGAGAGACTAGAAGAACTTGAGAGACAAAGAAGAAATGGAATTAGCATTTCACCCCAAACTATAAATCGTTTAATGGCTGATTTTCAAGCTCTACAACAAAGAGTCCCTCAAAGTATTGATCAGATAAATGGTTCACCAACAGAAATAGCAGATATTGAAAGATTTAGAGCTAGTATAGGAACAACTTTACAATCATATTTCAGTAATTTTAGAAATGATGGTTATGGTCTTTATCTACTTCCTCCTAACAATCCAGTTAATCCAGAGCAGCAGAATCTGCGAAATCTCTTTAATAGTCTTAAAAATAATCCTTCTATCGGTGAAGAAAAAGCAGTAAGAATATTAGCAGTAATTAGAACTCTTAAAAATTTGCCCCCAGAAATATTAAATAGACTAACAGGACAAACTTCAATAAACATAGATACAACCATACAAGCCATATTAGCTAACAACAGAAGTAACCAAGCAGCTAGTTTTATTTTAGATAGAGTAGGTCACTTCAACTTTGGTTTAAATCCTAATTGGGCAGAAGATACTTCCAGCCTGATTCAGCATAGAATGACACAAGAAGAAAATAATACAAATACCTCAATAACGGGTAATACCTTAATTGAGGCTATAACAATACCAGGAATAAGCCTAGGTTATTCTTTTGCTGCTCGTAGGTTAGTTGTAGCACCAAGATTTAATGCTTTAAGAAATAGTGTAAGTGTAGATGCAATAAGAAATAATCTTTCTTTAGTAATTGGACAGGTAGGTTCTACACTACAGCCCGTAGGTACAGAGATAGCTCCCCTGGTAAGAAGAGTGCATTCAGAAGTTTGTGGTAACAATGAAGAAAAGACAAAAAGACTCTTTGCAATAATTAAGTTTCTTGAGTCTAGACCTGCTTTTCTAAAAGAAACATTTGGCATGGATAAATTTGACATAAAAGAGACACTTACCAATTTATTAGATATAAACCATACAAGTAGTCTTAAAACATTTCTTAAAGAGGTAATGTGTGCACCTAATTGGAACTTGGTTCAAGAGAGGGTTAACTATGTATCAAATCGCATGATTCAAGAAGCTAGAAGAAGAAGTCCTAATTATGCACCAGGAGTTCATCCCTATGGTGAACAGAATCATCCACCTACTGTAAATGGACAAGTTAATATTAATCTAATTAGACAAAACGATGGTGGTCTTACTAATAATACAATCACTCAATTAAATCAATTAAGCAGTAATATCAATCTTTTAAGATCAAGAGCCAATAATTTAAGAGCTACTTCATTTGCACAAATTCTCTATAGCCATGGATTTAGAGATATTCCAAATAGTGGGATTAATATAGGATTTGGAATAGAAGTTGGTGGAATTACTGTGCAGAGTATAGCACAGCAAGTTACTAGCCAGTATAGCGAAGAAGAACTTAGAAAACTTTATGCAAATATTGAAACATATAATACTCTACCACCTGAATTAAAACGATTAATAAATCCAGCATATGTAGATAATTCAGATAATATTAAGCGGTTAGAAAATGAGTCGAACAGTATTACAAATGAGTTGAACACCCTTGCAGCCGACATTAGAAGAAAAACGAGAAATACTATAGAAATTCTAGGTACTGAAATTACTATACCTGATAGAGCACTGCAAGTTATTAGCGGAAAAATTATAGAGATTCTAGGTACTGAAATTACTGTACCTGATAGAGCACTGCAAGTTATTAGCGGAAAAACTATAGAGATTCTAGGTACTGAAATTACTGTACCTGATAGAGCACTGCAAGTTATTAGCGGATTAAGTGAAGCAGAACGTGGAACACTTTATGCAAATATAAGAAGATATAATGATCTGCAACTTAAATCACAAGAATTAAAAGATCAAGCACAACAATTAAGAGATCAAAATAATATTTCCAGCATTAACATTACTGGGCAGTTAGTAAATGGTACGTTTAACAATAATAGTAGTCATAATTTTTTATTAGGAAATAACTTAACACAGAAATTACAAGAATTACTAAGAGAGCGACGAGATAATGAAAATGAACTTAATCAAACTTTAAAGAGACTGGGACAAAGATCTAATAACACTTTAACTAACTTAGAAAGGGGTATAGCGAATCGTGAGCGTATTGTTGACATTTTTAATGATAGTTACTGGCGACAACATGATCAAAACAGAGCATTGCAAGGTTTAAATTTCTACTCAAATAAAATAAAAGAATTACAAACTCAATTAGGAGAATCTCAAAGGCAAAGCTTATCTATAGAAATTGCATTTCATACTCAAAGGATTATTGAACTGAGATTAAAAGGAGATACTATTGAGGCTAATGTAAAACTACGAGAATTATTAAATCGACATGGAATGCATCTTAGTTACTTGTCTCCTACAATTTGGGGAATGATTATAGGACCTGGTGGTCTTATTGAAAGTCAAGGACGACAAGGACTACAACGAAGAGAATTAGAATTAACAAGAAATTTATTTAATGAAGATTCAAACACTAGATTCACTAATACACTAGCTTTTCTACAACCAACAACTAATCATCGCCCAACACATTCAGTTGCTTATTCTTGTGCAATTAGAAATATTACTGATGGAAATCCCACTCTTTTAACTACATCTCATGCTGTTGGAAGAATTAATAACATTGCAATGACTATAAATGGTCTTGTACAAGCAAATCTAAAAGGAGGCAGGTATACAAGTACTGAGGTAGTAAATTTTGTTCGTGCACAAGCGGAAGAAATGGAAAGGTTAAGAAGTGAACTACATAAAAATGGACATGTTACAAAGCTTACACAGCAACTTGAAGATCTTAAAAAACTCGAAGAACAAATAAAACAAACAACTGGAAACACAGAATTAAAAAGAGATATTAGGAAATCTATAGAAACATATGAAGGGATTTTAAAGGTTTTAAACAATGATGGCATTAAAAAGTTTTGTGATTTTGTAAAAGATCCTGCAAAATTTAACTCTCACAGTTGGGCTGATTGGTTTAGAAATGATGGACTTAAGATGCTTGGAGGACTTATATGTAGCATTGGTGCTATGGCAGTTACCATAGCTACTTGCGGTGGTGGTGCACCATTATTAGTTGCAGCACTTGCTGGAACAGTAGGTGGAATTGTAGGCAGTGATCTAGGTGGTTATGTTAATCATCAAATCCAACATAGTTATAACAATAACTATAATGGACTTCCAATGATTATGAGATTAGGAGAACAAACATATACTCCTGATAGAGAATTAGGTATAAATGGATCTACTAGCACAATTACATTGGAAAGTTTGGAAGATCATTATGGTGAAAGGTTTTACCAGGATTTTTGTATGGCATTTGTTGGAGGTGTAGTAAGTCAGACTTCAGGAGCTTTTGCTAGAGCTTTAGTTCTAGGACCTGCTGCAAGAAGTCTAAGCATAAGACAGTCAATAACAAGGCTAGCATCAAGAATTAGAACAATTGAATCTGGAACAAGAGGGACTCCACTACATGGACAAGCCATGTCCTTTTTAAATATCCTAAGAGCAGAAACTATAAGTCAGTTAGGAACAATGGCTCGGGTAGAACCACTTCGTGCTGGATTAGAAGAATTGTTTGGGCATCAAGCTGGACATTTAGCATTAATAATAGACTGTACGATAATGGGTACAAGACATGGAATAAGACAAGGTCATGCTGAAAGTATATCAGGATTTGCTGGTGGTGCTATAAGGTTAAATGAAACAAACAGGGCAATGCCATTTACTTATGATACAAGTACACCTGCTCTTAGAACAGCACTTGAGCGTTTTTTAAATACTGCAAGAGAAAGAGGTTGTTTTGTACAAAGAACAGGTGAAAGAATAATTATTTGGCAAGCTGGAAATGCACCTCTTATACTACATCCACACTCTTCAATACAAGCACATACCCCCCAGGTTAATGGAAATAGTCATGTAACACCACCTTTCCAAAATCACCAGAACACACCAAGTAGAGAATTTTATGCAAACTTAGAGAGAAGTGTATACCAAGAAGTTGCTAGAGCAAATCAAAATGGGCATGATATAAGTCGAAGAACTGTAAGAGAAATTTTTGAAGGAGTACCAGGAGAAAGATTAAGCCACAGTGAAATAGAAACTCGTGCAAATCAAGTTTTAAATGAGTATTTTAAAGATATACCAGTAGCCGCAAGACCAAAAATTGAATTTGTAGATTTACCTGGTAGTACATACGGTAGCTATAATCCTACGAATCATACAATACGATTAAATAGAAATATCTTTAATCATCTTGTAAAAGGAAATAATCAAAACCCGTTGGCAGGAATACTTCATCAACACTTTAGAGATACTATAATTCATGAATCTCGACATGCACAAAGTGCAATGCTTCTATCGCGAATACCAGAAGCACAGGTACAAAATTTCTTACGACAAGAAGCTTTTAACCTACTTCAACAAGGAAATATAAGTCAAGGAGAACCAGGAACTCCTCATGGCAGGATTAATATGCCTGAAAGTTGTCATAATGATCTAAGAGCATTAGTAGAAAAACACATTGGAAATAACTCATCACGCAATGTACTAGAACAAGATGTTGCAAACTTTATTAAGAATCATCGTGCAATCCTAGAAAGAAATTTTACTAACCTTGACCTTGCTTCTCGGGAAGTACTTATGCGTAGAGTACTGACAAATACTTTGGAAACACAAAATGTTGCTTTTCAAGCGATTTTACAAAGAAGAGTTCCTCAAGCTAACAATTTACCTCCACTAAATATAGAAAATGATGCGGCAAGAATAGCTCTCAGAAATAATTTTAGAGAAAGAATTGTTGTAAGAGAAAATTATATGATAATGATAGATGAACGAGCAAACATGAGATATTTTAGTACGCCTGAGGAATATCATGCTCGTCAGGAGTTTACAAGAATAAGAAGGGATAGAATTATAAATGATTTAAATACGCTTCGAGAGGTTGGAAATCCTTCGCCTGAATTAAAACCAATAATTGAAGCTCTAGGTAGAGAACTACAAGCATGTAACACAATATTAGAAATAAATGTTTTAAATAGAAGAACTCAACATTTACTGGATTTATTAAATAGGAGTAGTCATGGTAATAATCCTAATAATTTTGTTGCTAATAATTTACAAAGATTACAACAATTACGACTATTAGAATTGAAACTTAAAGGACTCCCACAACTTCATGAGCAAGTTCTTGAAACTAGTGTGCGAAATAGAACCTTAAGAGAGATTCAGGAATTTTATTCAAAGAATAACATAACTCCTGAAATGCAACGCCAGCTAGCATCAATACCTCATGAAAATCTTCCTCTTGAAGTCCGCAATAGTAATGCTTTTCAATATGCAAATAGAGATGGAAGAAGAGTTACATTTGAAATAGATCCTACACTACCAGCAAATCGTCCAGCTCATGCTGAAGTTAGAGTGAATCCAAATGGTACTAGAGAAACTATTATTAGAGTAAAAGATGCAGGTACGTTAAACAATTCAAGAATAATTGAGCATGAAATTGCTCATGCTAATCGCAGGACAGGAATTATTGATCCAGTAAGACAAAATGGCACGAAAATGTCTGAGCCCGAATATTTAGCAAGGCGCGCGCTTGAAGAGTTTAATGTTAGAGCAAGACGAAACCCAGGTGAAGCACCTCATGGACCTAATGCAGAGCACTCAAGAAGAATACAAGAACTTATTAGGCAAAACAAGTTGAAGGAAGCGATTGAATATGCAGAAGCTAATGGTCTTAGAAATTACATGCAAGGATTTAAAGCTGACTATCAATACAATGTAAATAGAAATCCAAGGACTCAAGCTCTAGTACAAATAGGAAATCATAATCCTTTAGGTGAAGCTATTAACAATGCTATTTCTAATATAGATAAGCTACCACTTAATATGCCACAAGAAATTAAAAATACATTACGAAGAAGGCTTGAATCTATTCGTGAATTACAAGGACTTTCTCAAGAACATGAGGGACTACTAAATATTGTCTTGAATGATTTACAAACACCAGGAGCGTTAAATTTAAACAGTGTCTCAAGAATACAAACAGACTTAGCTAATTTACATAGAACAATTATAGCTGAACGTTTTCTTCAGAATGTACCTGTACAACTTGGTCTGCATATGGATCCACAATTCCAGCAACGATTAAATAGATTTTTAGCAGAGGTGGATAATCATCTTCCGGTTACTTCTCCATTAAGTAGTGATCGTGGATTACATATAGCTCAAGAATTTCTTAGTGAATTTAATTCTTTAATTAGACACCCAAATATGACTCAACAAGCAAGAGCTGATTTATTACAAGCCTTACAAGGCAATGGTCATAAAGGTGGATTTATTGGTAAACCAGGAGCTTCTAGTAAGGATTTACAAGGATTAACATATGAACTTAAAGCTGCAAGATTGCTTATAGAAGAGGGTTATACTATTGAGCGTTTAGGACTTAAATTAAAAGATACTATAATAGATGGGATAAATAGAGGGGCTGGTGAAATAGATATTGTAGCAATTGCTCCAAATGGCACAAAACATTATATTGAAACTAAGAATACTAATGCTGCAATGATAGAGAAAATTAGTAAAAAGCCAGATCAATTAATACGCTTGATTCATACTGCACAAACTAATAATGGTAAAGCATTTTTATCTATAGGGGGGGATTCTATAGAAATTCAAGTGGCATCAAACAATAATCCACCTTCATTAACAGGTAATATACTAACTGTTCCTAAGAACTATAACACTAACCCTGAATTTCATAAGAGATTAATAACTATTTTTGAAAAGAGAGGAAATTAACATGTCAATTTCACCAGTAATATATTTAATAAAAGAACAATCCCTTAGTTCTACTAGGGACGTACTTTCAAAACAACAAAATAAAACTATTGAAGACTTACAAGCTATACTTACTAAGTTTTCAATAACCTTAAGCAAAAAAGCAAATAGCATAAAATTTGATGTTATTAATAGAGTAGACAAGAATACAGTATTAAAAGAAAATGAAATTGTTAGAATCGCTGATATTAAAGCTAGTTCTGTAGAAAATGGTAATCAATTACAATCACCTTTGGTTCATATTTTAGTTAACAATTTAAGTAATAAACCACAATTTATTGTGTCACCTAGTGCAGGAATAGATGATTATCTTCTTCAGGAAGAAAATAAGGAAGCAGAGCTTAATACAAAATCTTTAAAAGCAATAGTTCTTAGTCTTTTTGAAGTACTTCAATGCAATGTAGCAGTTAGTGGTACAGATAGTAGCCCAGGACCTACATCTCTTCAATCTGTTTTTAATGAACCATTATATTATTCTAACTACTCAATCATTTCCAAGGATCAAAGTACAGCCACAGCTTTAAAAACCAAATTAGAAGGAATAGCACACTCTGTTATTGATCATGGTACTCATATAGAAATATCTGTAACAGATCAACCCTTTTGTTTATCATCTTACAACTCTGATGATTCACTAGAATCTAGTCCAGTAGCTGAATATCAAGCGGTTATTAATAAAGTAATTCATGACTTACCAGGGACTGAATAAATTGTTAACCATAATAACTGATCTGGATTGCTTGGAAGATTCTTACCCAACCAATTCCCCAGCATAATGACAAGCTACAAGTTGTCCATTATATTCTGTGAGTATTGGTTCTTCAATTGAGCATTTTTCTTTAACGATAGGACATCTGGTTCTAAACACACAGCCACTTGGTGGATTTGATGGATCTGGGATTTCTCCTGTTAAGATAATTCTTTTGTGTTGAGCTTGTTCTTGCCTCTTGCCTCTTGCCTCCTGCCTCTGTTCTATCCTCGGTGCTGCACTTAGCAAAGCTACTGTATACGGGTGCTTTGGATTATTGATGATTTTTTCCTTCGGTCCAATTTCTACTATATGTCCTAAATACATTACTGCTATTTGAGTTGCTATATAGCTAACTACAGATAAATTGTGTGAGATGAATAGATAAGTCAGGTTTAAGTTTTTATGTAGATCTAATAAAAGGTTTAGTATCTGTGCTTGTACTGATACATCTAAAGCACTTACAGGCTCATCCAGAACTAAAAATTCAGGATTAAGTGATAACGTTCTTGCAATAGCTACTCTTTGTCTTTGACCACCAGATAGTTCGTGAGGATATTTAGTGGAATGTTCTTTTTCTAATCCTACAAGTTTTAACAACTCATAAATCCTGTTATTGATTTGTTCTTTTTCATTGAAAATTTTATGTACGATAAGTGGTTCTTTAATGATCTCAAAAACTTTCATTCGTGGATTTAAGCTTGAGTATGGGTTTTGAAAAACCATTTGGAGTTTTTTTCTAAGAGCTCTTAGCTCTTTCTCTGGAATGGTAAAAATATTTTTGTTTAAATAAAGAACCTCACCACTTGTTGGTTCTATGAGTTTTAAAATCAATTTTCCAAGGGTGGATTTTCCACAGCCAGATTCACCTACTATTCCTATGATTTCATTTTGATGAATATTTAAATTTATTCCATTTAGAGCTTTGACGTGACCTATTGTTCTAGACCAAAAACCACGTTGGATAGGAAAATGTTTTGTGAGATTTTTTATTTGAATGAGAATGGAGGATTGCCGCCCTGTAGGGCGAGCCTCGCTCACTTCGTGAGCGGGAGAATTAAGAATTGAGAATTGAGAATTGACAGAAGCATTAGATTTGGATTCTTCGGTATTCATTATATTTAATATATTATGATGCCATTACCTTATCTTCAACTTCTATTGAATCTTTATTGTCAATTTCAGTAATATTTAATTTAACAGTTTGATTTAAACTTGTAGATATTTTTTTTCCTGTAAAATCAGCACTTATAGGTAATTTTCTATGTCCTCTATCAATTAAAACTAGTAGTTTTACGGAAGATGGTCTACCAAAGTCTTTCAGGGCATCCATAGCAGCTCTTACTGTTCGTCCTTCGAATAGTACATCATCTACTAATAAGACATTTTTATGATCAATGTTTGGTACTTTACTGATTTTGCTTGGTTTTAAAGACTTTCGGTGATCAAGATCATCTCTATACAAGGTTACATCAAGGTAGCCATAAGATACTTCAGTTTTTTCGATTTCTAAGATTAAGTTCTGTAATCTTTTTGCTAAGAACTCACCTCTAGTGACAATTCCAATAATTACAAGATTCTCTAAGTTAACATAATTTTCTATAACCTCATGTGCTAACCTTTTTAAGGTTTTTGTTAATTCATTACTGTCAAGGATCACATTCATAAAATTTTCTTTTTGTGTAGCTTATAAGTTAGAATTATATAATCATTATGATGTTTTGTGTTGAATTTAGCAAACAACGTTCAGTAAGCTGAAAGCTCATTAAAATGATGGCAAATAATTTAGCAGAACTTTTTATAAAGCAAGCAGAAAGAAATAAAAGTAAGGTTGCTATTGAATATAGGTTAAGACGAACCGAGCCTTACAGAACAATATCGTGGACTCATTTACGAACTATTGTTCATCAAATAGCCTATGGGTTAATAGAACTTGGCTTAAAAAAAGGTGATAATGTTGCAATACTGTCAAATACAAGGTATGAGTGGACGGCTTGTGATCTAGCAATTTTAAGTTGTGGAGGAGTTGTTGTACCTCTTTATCCAACCTTGCCAGATGAATCAGTTAATTATATTTTAAACAACTCTGAGTGCAGCATTGTTATTTTAGAAGATAAAGGACAGTTACAAAAGATTAGATCACAATGGGGTGCTTTACCTAAGGTGAAATATGCAATTGTAATGGAAGATTTAGGTGACTTGCCTGTTAATGATTCAAGAATTTTAAGTTTAAAGTCATTGAAGGATAAGGGAATGCTTAATTTTTCAATTGATCCTTATATGGTACAAAATCATATTAAAGAAGTGTCCTGTGATGATTTAGCTACAATAATTTATACTTCAGGAACAACAGGTCCACCAAAAGGTGTTATGTTGACACATAGAAATATTCTTAGTGTTTTAGATGTACTACCAAATTCTTTACCGATAAAGCCTTCCGACAAGTTCCTTTCTTTTCTACCGTTATCACATGTTTTTGAAAGAGTTGGTGGATTATATTATGCACTTTCTTGTGCTTGTACTGTTACTTATTGTTCTAGTGTTGATCAAATTGCATTTGCTCTGAAAGACTCAGGGGCAACTATAATGCTTGTTGTACCAAGGTTGTTGGAGAAGCTTTATGCAAAAATCCAATCGCAATTACAAACTTTACCTGAAAATAAGAAAAAGATTTTTAAGATTGCTTATGATAATGGAAAAGACCTTTTAAACAATAATGGGAAGTTTTTGCCACTAACTGCTTTGAAAAGTATTGAGAATTATGCTTTTCAAAACCTTGTATTTTCTAGTATTAGAAAAAAACTAGCACCAACATTGAGATGTTTTATTTCAGGTGGTGCACCATTATCAAAAGACATTGCAGATTTTTTTAATATCATTGGAATACCTGTTTTAGAAGGTTATGGTTTAACTGAAACCTCAGCTCCATTAAGTGTGAATAGCCTTTCTGCTTTGAGAACTGGAACAGTTGGTAAGCCGATGTCTAATATAAAAGTAAAAATTGCAAATGATGGTGAAATATTAGTTAAAGGACCAACTGTATTTAATGGTTATTATAAAAATGAAAAAGCAACAAAAGAAGCCTTTGATGATGGTTGGTTTCTTACAGGTGATATAGGAAGATTTGACAAGGATGGTTTTTTAATAATTACTGATAGAAAAAAAGATTTGATTATAAACTCTGCCGGGAAAAATATAGCCCCACAAAATCTTGAAAATGCTTTAAAAATCTCACCTTATATTAGTAATGCAGTTGTAATCGGGGATAAGAAAAAATATTTATCAGCTCTAATAACTCTAGAGCATCAATCGGTTATTGAGTATTTAAAAAAACATAATATTTCTTATGATGATAGTATTGAGTCATTATGTAAACATCCTGAAGTTATAAAGCTAATTGATGAGGAAATAAAGAGGGAAACTGCTTCAGATGCTGATTATGAACAGATTAGAAGGTTTACTATTTTGCCTAAAGAATTTACAATTGAGTCAGGTGAAATTACTCCTACGATGAAGGTCAAGCGAAAATTTGTATCTGAAAAATACAAACAAATAATAGACTCTATGTATCCGAAGGATTGAAGAGGATTGAGAATTAATGATTAGAATAAAAAAAAATAATTTCTTACTTTTTACAACAGTAGCTTTATGTTTTTTCATTTGTACAATTTCTTGTTTAAGCGTCTCTCTGCAAGACAACTATCCAGTTATAGGAAAAGTAGAAGTTGTATTGTTTGGTAAAGCAAATCCTGAATTAAAGATTGCAGATAGACTTTCTCAGGCAGAGAAAAATATTTTTGGTAAGACTTTTGAAAGTGAGTCTTTATTTGATAGAACAAATCGTATAAAATCAGCCGTTTTAGGAAATAGTGATTTAGAAGATGGATTACAAAATGATTATGAAATAACTGATTTTAATGATAGTGAAACCAAGCCCAAAACAGTAAGTAAAAAAAGCAAGCCATTGAAAACAGTTCAGGGTTATGAAAATAATAAAACAAAAGAAGTTAATGAGCTAGCATTTTTGGACTTGGTATTAACTAATATAAACAATGAAAGAAGTTTGAGAGGACTTTTACCTCTTATTAGAGATGATATTGCACAAAAAGTAGCAGGTGAGCAAGCTCTAGATTTGATAGAAAAAGGGAGCTTGTCTTACTACAATAAAAAAAATCAAAACCCTGATGAACGATATACGACTCATGGTGGAACTGGAGCTATTGTAGAAATTTTAAAAGGATTTGAAGAAGAAAATGGTAAAAGTATAAAACTCACAGAGCTTTTAGCTCAACAACTTGTACAAGCGATAATTGCAAATCCAGATGATTCCCAAGTTTTATTTAGTCCTTATATTACTCAGTTTGGTACTGGTTATGCTTTCTCTAAGAGCAAGGGAAAATTTGCTTCTGTTTGTGAGTTTGTAATTAGTTCAGGAGTTTTTGAGCCTTTAAAACCTCAAATCAACTGGGGGGAGAAAATCAATATAAGTGGAACAGTAAAGTCGCCATTCAAATTTAAGGCAGTCACCCTTGCATATTATGATGTAAAAGATTTTACAGATTTAAACAGTGAAGATGGTTCATTTAGTGATGAAAATCTTAAGCCTTATTTTCCACCCCAGGATTATATCGCTTATGGAGACACTGCAAAAAGCAATTTCATTAAAGTTATTAAAGGGCTTGGAGTTATAGGTGCCATTGGCGGAGCGCCTTTTACAGGAGGTGCTACAGCAATATTAGCTCCTTCCTTAATTTCATCAATTCAAAATGGACCACCTAAAGAAATCCCTTTTAAAGGTGGCATTAAAGCCAATTCTAAAGGTGAGTTTCATGGGAAGATAGATTTAAATTATCAGGGAATGAGTGGACTTTATCTCATTAGTGTTTTAGGTGAATTGCCAGGAGTTAACTATCCAATTGTTATTAGTAGGAGAACGATTAGAGTGAATAGCCCATTGCAGCCAGTGGGGCAGACGTAGTATTATGGAAGGATAAATTATGAATATAGGAATGTTGGTTTATTTAGGTGCATTTATTGTTTTTATAGGCGGATTGGGTTATTTGTTTTATTCACTAGAAAAAAAGTCTAAAGAAAGGCGCGAGAAAAGAGCAAGGAAAGAGCTTGAAAGTATATCTTAATTTAATTAACATGAATGAATGATGATACAGAATATGATTTAACACAAGCAGAGTACTATATGCAGGAGTGTTTTGATCTTGCAGAACGTGCTCTTGGAAGAACATCTCCTAATCCTATAGTAGGTGCTATTGTTTTGGATAAGGACGGAATTCCTGTTGGAAAAGGTTATCATAAAAAAGCAGGTGATAAGCATGCAGAGGTTGTGGCTATAGAAGAAGCAGGAGATAAAGCAAATGGTGGAACTTTAATCGTTAATTTAGAACCCTGTTGTCACCAGGGAAAAACTCCTCCTTGTACTGATCTCATTATAAAAAACAAACTAAAAGAAGTGATTTTTTCAAACTATGATCCAAATCCAATGGTTGATTCAAAGAGTGAAAAATTATTATTAAAAAATAATATAAATGTAATTTCTAATGTCTTAGAAAAACAAGGATTAGAACTAAATAAATTCTTTTTTAAGTGGATTAAGACTAAACTCCCATGGGTCACTTTAAAGCAAGCTCAAACATTGGATGGAAAAATTGCTTTAAGAAATAATGACAGCAAATGGATTACCGACGAAGAAGCCAGAAAAAAGGTTCATTATATAAGAAATAGTTATGATGCTATTTTGGTGGGTGAAAACACTGTATCGATTGACAATCCTTATCTTACTGTTAGAGGGATTGAAAATAGTAAGAACCCAATCAAGGTAATTTTAGATATGAACTTAACTACTAATCCAAAATCAAATGTTTATTGTAAGGATTCTAAGGTATTATTGGCTACAAAAAAAGGACATTTAAAAGAGAAGTTAAATGACTATTTAAAGTTAAATAATGAAATAGAGATTTTGGAATTAGATGAGGCGGAGGAAGGTAAGTTAAACCTAAGGCAGTTATTTATAGAACTCGGTAAAAGAGAGATTTTAAGTGTTTTAGTAGAAGCTGGTCCAGGTTTAGGAAGTCAATTGATTACTAGTAGTTTATTAGATGAATATCTTTTGTTTATTGCACCAAAAATATTTGGAGATAAAGATGCTATTCCAAGTTTTAATTTAGAAATATTAGAAAATATAGGTACAGCTAGGAGATTTAAGATTTTTAGCCATCGTTTAATTGGTAATGACCTCATGCTTTTGCTTCGGCCCACAACATAACATATTTTTACTAATTTGAATCTGTAATGAAAAATATTTATAAATTGAGCTATCATACATATTATATGTAGCTTATTTAAATGGAGAATTAGTTGATGAGTCTTAAAAATATAGTTAAATTAATTTTGTTGACAATTTTAGTTTTATGTTTGGAAAATGTAGCATATTCACAAGCTGCAAAACAAGTAGAAGAAATTTCACAACCATCAGCCAAGCAAAAAGATGCATCAATAGTGGCAGTTAATGAACTAAGTGATTTAGAAGGTGGTGAGTGGGCATATAATTCAGTGCAGCAGTTAGTTGAAAAGTATGATGTTTTAGAAGGGTATCCAGATGGTACATTTCGTGGTAAAAAACCATCTACAAGATTTGAGTTGGCAGCAGCAGTTTATGATTTAGCAACATATTTTAGTGATGAAATTGCATTAGATAGAGATGATCTTGCTAAACTAGCCAAACTTCTAGATGAGTTTTCTAGTGAAATGAAAACAATTCAAGGAAGAGTAGATCAACTAGAAGCTAAGGTTAAAGACATTGATGTTAAAACGATAGAATTAGAAGGAAAGGTTGCAGAGCATGCTACTAAGCTAGAGGAGCATGAACAACGCTTAGCTTATTCAGAACGAAGAAAAGGTTTTATCTTAGAAAGACTTGTAAAAGGTGTAGTAGTAGATGTTAGAGACTTATCAAGAGGTATGTTTGCTGCAGTAAGTGGGCCTTTTGTTAAAGGTGTTAACAGTGTTAATAATGAAGAAAATCCTGGTAATGCACCGGAATTTCAAGAACCTCCTCAAGAAGTCAATTAAAAACATTGAATTTTAAACTGTTTTGCTGTATCTTAGTATCAAGTTTTAAATATACTTGGTAATTTTATGACGACTAATAGAATAAGCTGGGCTTTTGTACCGCTAAATTTAAATAAAATATTAGATGGAATTCCTACAGCTTTTGAAAGCCATGAAGAGTATAAAAAAAATGGATTAGTTATTAATTCAGGTGTAATTGCAGATCGTTTAAACTCTTTAGAGGAATTTATACCTTCTAATTATTTAAGTGGCAGGATAGAAAATGATCCATTGTGCTCAGTAGGAAAATATTTAGCAGCCACATTACCGAAAAATGAAGAAATAGATCCACTTAGTTTTGTGATCTTGATAAAAGAAGCAGTTAAAGTCTTACAACAAGGTGGAAAAGGTAGCTATGAAGATGAATTTATTTATAGTTCACTCCTTAGCCAACCAGACTTATGGTGTCACAATAAAGTGATTCAAAAAATATCTATAATTGCACAAGCAATCTGTGAAAAAGATTTTGCTAAATATGTAGCAAAGTGTTGTGCAAAATCATCCGGTTTAAACGTTACTTTATGATTTGTAAAGGGATTTTATTCTAGATAATAGTACTTTTAAACAGTTATAAGCAAATTATTAAGTCAAGGGTAAAATATTGTTTTAAGAGTTTGATTAGTTGTGCATATTATTTTTAAGTTCTGGATATACTTATGACTTCAAAACATACAATAATTCAAATATCTGACACTCATTTATTTGGTGATAAAAGCCGAAGAATAAATGGCTTTAATTCTTATAGTAATTTAAATAAAATACTTAGCCATATAAAAACCACTTTTGAAAAAGCTGATTGTTTAATGGTTACTGGAGATCTTTCTCAGGATGGTACTTTTGAATCTTATCAGCATATAGCAAACCTGCTTAATAAGATTGGAATAAAGTATTATTTAATGCCTGGAAATCATGATGACGTAGAAAGTATAAATAAAGTCTTTGATTTTAAATGGATTATTGATAATGTTGATTATAGTATTGAGCTTGGTGATTATCTTTTGTGTTGTATAGATTCAACACTATATCAAAGAGATGAAGGAGCTTTCTCAGAAGAGCAGCTTATAAGATTTGAAAATAGATTAAAAAAAAATAAAGACAAACACACGATAGTCTTTATGCATCATCACCCACTAAAGAGTATTAGTCCATGGATGGATGGAATGATGCTTATTAATTATGAAAAATTTAATTCTGTTATTGAAAAGTACCCACAAATACAAGCTGTTTTATATGGGCATATTCATCAGGTTTTTGAGTCAAATATAAATGGAACGTTTTATGGAAGTGTTCCATCAACAGCTTATCAAATACATCCTAAAACAGAGGTCTTTACTATGGATACAGTTTCAGGAGGGTATAGAGTTATAGAGCTTGAAAATGGAAAGTTTAATTCTAAAATTGTTCGAGTAAAAACTGATGATTAGGATTAATTCTTCCTAAAGACTTTAGATATGAGTTTGTCGAATATATTTTTTTTTGCAGTGTTTGTAACTTCACTATCTATAGAGGTTTCACTACAATTATGACAGTTTCCACAGATGAACTTTGATTCAATTAGTGCTTGGCATCGAGGACACTTTTGCTCGACAAAGGTTTCACTTATGGTACAGCCACAGATAGGGCAATTAATTGTTTTGCATTCTGCCATAAAATTATGCACCTAGTATTCTAGCAAGTATTCCGCCTATACTGATAGCTAATATCATTGAGCTGAACCATATACCTACAGCTACTTTCCAGCTTTGTTCTTTAGCTATAACAGCAACAGTAGCTATACATGGTACAAACAAAGTAAGTACCACACTAGAAACAGTTACTTGAGCACTTGTTAGAGGTATTTCTGTTAGTCCAAAGGCACCAAAATCTCTTCTTACCATGCCAAGTATAAATGAGATAGATACTTCTTTTGGTAAGTGAAGTAAGTTTTGAGTCATTGGTTCCGTGAACTGTATGATTTGTGAAAGTAGTCCTGTGACTTGTAAAACAGCTACTATAAAAGCAGCTAAGAAGAATGCTCCAATTGCTTCTGACATGAAGAAAAAAACTTTTGTTTTTGCTTTGTGATAAATATTTTTTAGTCTTGGAATTCTTAGTGGTGGTAGGTCAATCAATAGTGGCGTAGCTTTTCCTGGTAAAAATTTGTTCATAACATATCCAGTTATAACCAGTACAAGAGCAATCACTGACAACCATATAAGCCAACCTTGTATACCACCATTTTTTGCTAATAGACTTTGTATGACTCCAAGTTGTGCTGAGCAAGGAATAGCAAAGCCTAGAATGGTTATGGCAATTATTTTTTCACGTTTAGTGCTTAGAAGCCTTGTCGTAACTGTAGCCATGGTGACACAGCCAAGACCAAGAATCAAAGGGATAATTGCACGTCCATTCATACCAATTCTTGATAAAAGCCCATCTACAAGTACTGCTAAGCGAGGTAGATAACCACTATCTTCTAAGACTGCTAATGCAGCATAAAATGCAATAACAAGTGGTAAAAGCAATCCAAATAAATAAGTTACTGTCAATGTAAGGATGCCATATTCCCCAGAAAGAATGGTACCAATGGCACTGACAAGATTGTTAGGAAGTGTCGTAGGAGTGGGTTTGAAACCTGCCCTTACAGAACTTGTGCTTGTCTCAATATAATCACTGGGACTAAAGTAATACTTTTTTTGAATATTTGGGTTTTGTTTTAATAATTGTTTTAGCTCTTTGTATTTTTGCTTTTCGGCTAAAAATCCTTTTGGGAAACTATATGTTGTTTTTTTATCTTTCTTTTTACTATTGTTTATTAGTACTATTTCTGTGGGGAAATAAAGTCCTGTAGCTTCACGAATAGAAGGTTCATAGTAAACATTCATTATTTTTTTTTCAGTTATGTTTATCAAATCGTTCCCAACAATTACTCCTAGAAATTGATACAAAAATATAAATCCAATAAACAAGGCTATTATTGTGCCCCAAAAAGGTTCTATTAAAAAGTTTGATACTTTTGTTAAAAATCTTTCTTTTGATGTTTTTGATGTAATTGTAGCTTCTATGATTTCATTTACTTCTTTTCTTCTTTGGGAATAAATCTCACTTCTTTGGTTTCTTGGTTCTATCTTATGTCTTTCAGCAATAACTAAATCTCCTTCTAGTAAGAGAAGAGCTTCTGCTTGATTTGATACACAGGAGAGTAATTCAGTTAAAGTGTTTTTTAAGACAGGATCTATATTTCCAGTTTTAGCCTTGTGACTTTCAAATATTGCTTTTTTTATTTCTTCCATTCCTTCACCTGTTATAGCAATGGTAGGAATTACAGGTACACCAAGTAAACTACTTAACTTTTCAATATTTATTTCTAAACCAATTGACTTAGCTTCATCCATTTGATTGAGAGCAACAATAATAGGCTTTCCCATGTCTATTAGTTGTTTGGTTAAAAATAAATCTCTTTCAAGACTAATAGCAGAGACTATATTTAAAATATCATCTGCATATAAAATTACATCTCTTGCTACTTTTTCTTCATCGTTAAAACTGCTTACACCATATATTCCAGGGGTATCTTTTATAACTAAGTTCTCATTTAAATTTGCACTTGTAATTTCAACAGTAGTTCCAGGATAGTTACTAACATCTACATAAACAGTGCTTAAATAATGGAAGAATACTGATTTGCCAACGTTTGGATTTCCTGCTAATACGATGGTTTTTGGTTTTGTATGAAGTGTATCTCTCATTATAGGCTAATTATACTGTAGATATAAAAAGATGATAGAAATGAAATTGTGTATAATATAAACTAACCTATGAATACTATTAACCATATAACAGTAGAAGAATTAAACCTTTTAAGAGAGAAAGACCCAACATGTCAGATAGTTGATGTACGTGAGGTACCTGAGTATCAATACGTTCGTATCTCAGGTTCTAAGCTTGTTCCATTGTCAGAGTTTGAACAAAAGATGAATGTAATTAAAAATGATACTCCAGCTTATTTTTTATGTGGGATAGGAAAGAGAGCACTTAAAGCTGCAGAGCATTTAGCTTCATGTGGCTATAAAGATTTATTTGTTATTGAAGGTGGAATAAAAGCCTGGCTTGAAGCAGGATACCCTGTGGAACAGGGATAAAAAGCAAGAGGTCAGAGTTCGTGAAGTTAGTTACTTATATAAGAGAAAAAGAAAGTAAGCCAAGACTAGGTTTTATTAAAGATAATCATGTTATAGATTTAAATGAAGCATCAAATGGTGAACTACCTTCTAATATGCTTTCTTTTATTGAGGGTGGGAATGAGTTTTTAAATACAGCTAAAGAACTGTTAAATAAAAATTTAAAAACAGTTACTTATTCTTTAAGTGAAATTGCGCTTAAGGCACCACTTCTAAATCCACCAGCGCTAAAGGATTTTTTTGCATTTGAAGAACATGCTAAAGCTGGAGCAAGAAGAAGAAATGAAGAGATACCAAAAGAATGGTATGAGATTCCTGCATATTATAAAGGAAATCACAGAGAGATTTATGGTTCAGGTGAAGAAATACCATGGCCTTTTTATACAAGAAAACTTGATTTTGAATGTGAGATTGCTTGTGTGATTGGGAAAAAAGGGAAAAACATCCCTTTGGATGATGCACAAAATTATGTATTTGGTTATATGATATTCAATGACTTTTCTGCTCGGGATATTCAAAAAAAAGAAATGGCACTTAGAATGGGACCAGCTAAGGGAAAAGATTTTGCAAATGCTTTTGGACCTTATTTAGTCACTAGTGATGAAGTTAATCCACAAAAAGATTTCTCATTAAAAGTTATGGTAAATGGTGAAACATGGTCAGAAGGACATTTTAAAGATCAGTACTGGGGATTTCCACTAATGGTTCATTATGTTTCACAGGAAGAGACTATGTACCCTGGAGATATTTTAGGTTCTGGCACTTTTCATAAGGGTTGTGGCTTAGATTTAGATAGGTGGATAAAACCAGGAGATAAGATTGAACTTGAGGTACCTAAATTAGGAACATTGCGAAATACTGTTGGATATCCAAAAGAACAAAGAGAGTTAAATTTTAAAAAGAAAGAAGAATCTCAAAAGGAGAAATTGAGAATTAAAAATTGAGAATTGAAATTTGATTAATTGAAAATTGGTTATTTAAATAAAAATGAGGAGTAAAAAATGAGCGTTATAGTAAAAAAAGGAAAGATATCAGCTATACCGCATACAGAGTTTTATGCAGTAGAAAAAGTTTTAGCCTTGGAAGAAATACATGGTACCTATGGTTTTTCAGGACCATATACTAGAAAACTCCATGTAAGAGCATATCCTACAGAACAATTACAACCTCCTGTAAAGGCAGACTATGACCTTGTTTCAAGAGTTGCTTTAGTTGATGTATTACAGCCATATCATATATTGTCGAGTGAAGTTCCATTTGAAGCTTGTCCGATGAAAAGCAGAAAACCAATTCTATTTGGTACAAGTACAATTATTTCTATTAGTAAGCCAGTTCACAGCATGTCACCAAATACGTTTTTTAGAAATGGTGAAAAGCATGAAGCATATTATGTTCAGGATGGCACAGGTGAATTAAAAACTGAATACGGGAGTATATCTTTCAGAAAAGGACTTTATCTCATAATTCCAAAAGGCACTATTTATCAAATAGAACTTACTTCAAAAAACGCTTACTTTTTAATTATGGAATCCATCTATCCAGTAGAGTTTCCCCCTCACTATATGAATAAAGCTGGACAAGCTACTTTAATGGCACCAGTTGTAGAAACTGAAATTGATGTACCTATGTTTCAGGAACCTATAGATAAAAGTGGAGAATATTTTATAGATATAAAACATGATGGTGGTCATGTGACAAGGCTGACATTAGATCATCATCCTTTTGATATTGCAGGGTGGGAAGGCGCTGTGTATCCATTTGGTTTTGATATAAAAAATCATCATGGAATAGCCAGAGAGATTCATACTGCGCCACCGGTTCATCAAACATTTCAAGCTGGAAATGTACCCTTCAATGGCATTTCAATTTGTTCTTTTGTTTCACAGATGGAGGGTTGGCATCCAAAAGATGTAGCTGCACCATTTGCACATTCAAATGTAGATTCTGATGAGGTAATGTTCTTTTCAAGCTCTGATTATGGTGCTCGTGAAGGAGTGATTAAAGAAGGTTCTATTACTTTCCATCCAGGCTCTATTCCTCACAGTCCGCATGGGGACTCAGCTTTACGATCGATGAATGATCGTGGAAAGATGAATAAGAGATTAGCTGTCATGGTGGATACTTATTTTGAAAGTATAAGAGTTACAGATCATGGTTATAAATATTCTGATAAGGACTATAGCATGAGCTGGTATAAGGCAAAATCAAAAATAGGGAGCAGGTAAGAGAAAAAGGAGAAAAATTATGCCAAGTAAAAAACACTCATTTTTAAATTTTCATGTAGATCATATGACTATGCTTGTAGAGCCTAAGATGTATAACATAACTTATGTTATTTTTAAAACAATTTTTGGGTGTACACAAGACGACATTATCTATGAAAAACGTAAGGAATGGAAAAAAGGACTTGGTGAAAAATCCATGACATTTGCAGCATGTATAGGACGTGGTGCTAAGGTAGATACGACACTTCAAAACACTATCATTGCTTTGGTTCAGCCATCAGAGCCGGAAAGTCAGCCATCACATGTGAGAGAGATGTTAGTGGGGCATAATGCAAGTGCACACTGGCAACATGTAGCGCTTGGAACATCTGATTTATTAGCTTTTCATGAGTATGCTTTAGAAAGAGGAGTTAATTTTATTACACCTATTCTTAAAGATGATGATGAAGATCTTATTCAGGTCTTTAGTGGTGAGTGGTATTTCCCAGGAGGAAAACCAAGTGGTATGTTCTTTGAATATGTCCAAAGAAACCCAACTGAAGCACTTCTTAAAAAACTAGAAGAACACAATCGTGAATCATGGTTTAGAGATAAAACTTTCTTAGGTCTTTATGGTGAAAAAGAAAAAGAATACCAAGGCGGAAAAGTAGTACCATTTTTAGATCATGATCTTATGCTGGAGTTACAAAAAAAATTAGAGAAAAAACATGTTTGGGAAATCACTGATAGTGATATTTCTGATGCTGAAAAAACAATGCTGGATTATTCTAAGAAGAAAAAATCACTATCAAAAGTGTAGTCTTATTCAGGCAATCCATGAGTAGCTAAGCTTTTATTGCTATATCTTCCATCATCAGTAACTTCTTTTCCAAACCAATCTAGTGGTATAAACTCATCACAAGTTTTCTCATCTTCAAACTCTACTTCTACAGTTACAAATCCTTCTAGTTTGCCATGATAGGTGTCTAGCTGAATCGTATGTCCTTGGTAGGGAATTTCATAACGTGTTTTTGTAAGTCTTCTATCTTTAGTCAGGTGCCACAATGAATTAAATAATGTTTTTGAAATTTCTGCTTCCTTTTCAATTCTAATCTTTCCTGAACCAGTTTTAGTAGTGGTGTAATATTTATCATCTATTTCTCTGATTCTTATTGAGGTTCCATCATTTGATTTTAAATATCCTTGTGTTATCTCTGCATGAGGATACTTGTCTAAATTAGGGGGCAAGGATTTAACAAAAAATCTTCTTTCAATTTCTGGTTCTGTTTTTCCTTTGTTATTTGATTGTTGTATTTTTACTATTTCATCCAATAAGATTTTGGTTAGCTTTGAAATTCTCATTTGTTAGAGTTTTTTTCTTGTTTCATCTAACCCTAACCAAAAAGTATAAATAGATTCTAGTGCTATTTTTCCAGCACTTATATATTTTTCTTCATCAAAATCATCTTCTTGAAATGATTCTTCGAGTTCATGCCAGACGTTGGCGCCATGACCTTCTTCTGTTTCAAAGTGATATTGAAAAAATCCAAGTGGAACAGGTTTTAGGTTCTTAGATATTCGGTGATGTTTATTATAACTTTCTAAACCTACGATAAGTTCTTTCCAGAAATTATCAGATTCTTGCCCTTCACCATGTCCAATGCCAAATGCAGCCCACGTTTCTATGGCAAAACTAGCTCCAGAACCAACTTGTTCATCATAGCTGCCATAAGTTTTGTCTAATCCATTTAAAAAATCATGAGTAGCTTTTGTGCCCGTTTCCCATCTACCAATTAATTTCATATCTATTTCTAATATTTCAGACATTTTTCTTAGCCAGTTAATATGAGCATTTGGTGTGGTAAATCTTTGTCCTTCAATGCTTCCTGTTTTAACGTTTATTCCCACCCCACATTCATTTAATAAGATAGCTCTTGCAGCTTCTTCACCTTTAATTGTTCTTGCATTTACCATTCGTTTTGTTTGAACCACTATAAAGTGATTGGAAAAAACAGAAAATTGTCGGATTAAATCCTTTACTTGTTCAGTATTAGCTGTACCTTGTTTGAACCATTTAGTGTATGGGTTATTAACGATTACAGGGTGTTGAAAAAATTCTTTTTCAATTCTTTGTTTAAAAATATTAAGATCTTTCACTTTATGATTACCAGATGTTTTTGTTGTCATATGTACCTCCCTGTACTGTAATAGGCTTAATTATAGCTTATTTGGAAGTAAATATCAAAGCCATAAGAATGATTGCAAGGTTAATCCTCAGGTAGCTCTACTACCTCAAACCAGTACTGTTTAAAAGCTTGAAATATACTTACAAGATGTTTGTAGTCGGTCGGTTTTCTAATATAAGAATTAACTCCAAGTTTATAGCATTTAAAAATATCGTCTTTATTGTTTGAAGTACTAAGAACAACTATTGGAATTCTACAAAGTTCTTCATGTGATTTGATTTCTGCAAGTGCTTCGCGACCATCTTTTTTAGGCATGTTTAAATCTAAAAGTATGATTGTAGGGAATGGATATTGTTTTGTGTCTGTAAATGGTTCTTTGCGAAAGAGATAATCCATTAGTTTTTCACCATCACACACATGGTGTAAAGTATGAGGGAGATCAGAAGCTTTAAGAGCAGTTTTTACCAATAAAAAATCATCATCATCATCATCAGCCATTAATATGTTTGCTATTTTATTTAGTGCATCCATTTTCTAACCTTTCTAAAACTATACAGGTAAAGTTATTATAAATTTTGTTCCTTTTTGAGGCTCACTTTTAGCTGTAATTTTACCACCATGTACCAATACAATTTTTTCACATACAGTTAGTCCTATACCACTTCCTTCGTATTCAGTTTTTGTGTGGAGACGCTGAAATGGTTTGAAAATTTTATCAAGATATTTTTCATCAAAACCTATACCATTGTCTTCTAGCGTGATTTCTATTATGTTTTTATCTTTTATTTCACTTTTTATAATTATATGAGGTGTTATATCTTTTTTTCGAAACTTTAAAGAATTAGTAATTAAATTTTGAAACAATGCTTGCATTTGTATCTTATCTGCAATAATTTTAGGCAAATTGTAAATCTCAATTTTTGCATTTGTTTCTTGAATTCTTATTTCTAAATCTGATAAAACCTCATTAATAATGCTTTCCAGGTCTACTTCAGTTTGTAATTGCTCTTTTGAAGTTAGTGTTGAATATTGTAATAGGTTTTCTATAAGCTCTCTCATTCTTGCAGCAGATTTTTCCATTCTGTTGAGATAGTCTTTTGCTTCTTCATCAAGGAGATTTTCACAATGTACCTTTAACCTATCTCCAAAAGCAAGTATTTTTCTTAGCGGTTCCTGTAAATCATGTGATGCTACATGTGCAAACTGTTCTAGCTCTTTGTTTGAGCGTTCTAGTTCTTTTGTCTTTTCTATCAGTATAGCTTCAGCTTTTTTCTTTTCAGTTATATCTTTTGAGATTATTGATATTCCTGCTATTTCACCATTTTGATTTTTAAATGGGGAAATAGTTAATAATACGTTTATGGTTTTTTTATCTTTTGTAACATGAGTAGTTTCATAGTATTCAGTACGTTCACCACGTTTGATTTTCTCAACGATTGGTGTAACTTCAAAAGGTCTTTCAGATGGAACTAATATTGATATGTGTTTTGAATTAATTACTTCTTCTGCTGTATATCCATAAATCCTTTCAGCAGCTTTATTCCAGCTTGTTATAATTCCTTCAAATGTTTCACCAATAATTGCATCGTAAGAAGATTCTACAATAGCCGCAGCTTCAAGAAGTTTAATTAAATATTCGTCTTTTGTTTTTTCCATAACTTCTATTAATCTAGTTATTCCACTAAAACGTATTTTGTAGGCAATTGTTTTGAATGTAAGAAAGTATTATCAGAAACAAGCCAATATAAATAAATATTAAGGTTTAGAGATAGCCATAGGAGTTAACTGTTATAAGTTAAGAGAACAATGGAAGAAGACTTGATAGAGGTATATCATGGCAGTTCAGCAAAAAGTACAAAAAGTAAAAGAAGCTTTTGATGTTACTAAAACGGCTAAAAGCATGAATGTCATGTATATCTTTGGTTTAGTAATGTTTATTGTTCTTATATTTGATGGTTATTTAATGTTGCAAGGTTCATTAAAATCCTCTGATTTTAATGTAAAAAAAATAGAACTTGCTTTTAAGCAAGAAGAAATATTAGAAAAGTCAGATCGCATAATAAATGAGATTGTTTATACTCCTAGTTTGGAACAGTGTAAAAAACTAAAAGATGAGTTAAAGGTTTTATTACAAGAGTTTAATTGCTATCATTTGGCTATAGTTAATGGAGATACTAAGCTTCATACGACAGCAAATAAATCACAAAAAATAAATGAAATTTATTTTGAAAAACCAAACCGTCTTGATAAAGAACTTTCAGGTTACGCAAAGGAAGTTCAGACTTTATTAGAAATCTCTGATGAAACAATATCTCCTGAAAATGAAGAGGCATTATCTGTTTTAGAAAGTAAAACACCTGCCAAGATAAAAAAAGGTATTAAAGCTTTAGTAAATCAGTTGATTGTTGAGAATAAACAAGATATAGAAAGCATGAAGAAT
Source organism: Candidatus Melainabacteria bacterium (assembly GCA_023250155.1). Lineage (GTDB taxonomy): Bacteria > Cyanobacteriota > Vampirovibrionia > 2-02-FULL-35-15 > 2-02-FULL-35-15 > JAHFBD01. The sequence goes on along the minus strand of JAHFBG010000009.1, from coordinate 51,371 downwards.
CTTGAAAATATTATTTTTGTTGTAACAATGTTGCTTATTTTAATTTCCAGCTTTTTTATCTTTCGTCCTATCGTAAAGAATTTTCAAAGTTCATTTAAAGAACTAGAAACTACAAACTTAGACTTAGAGAAAAAAGTACAGGAACGTACCTTGACTATAACTAAGCTAAATACAGAGCTCCAGAATGAGCTTCAAGAACTTAAAGAAACGCAGGAAGTTTTACGTAAAAGTGAAGAGGTTTGTAGATTAATTACTGACAATATGGATGATCTGGTAGCAGTGGTAAATTTAGATGGTACGAGAGTCTATAATAATCCTGCTTATAAAAAGATTTTTGGTGACGGACTACAGTCAGGTAGTGATTCATTTAATGAAATTCATCCTGAAGATAAAGACAAAATTAAACAAGCTTTTGTAGAAGTAATTACTACGGGTCTTCCACAAAGAGCAGAATATAGATTTGTGTTGCAGGGTGGAAGTATTAGGTATATTGAATCAGTTGGCAGCTGTATTAAAAATGAAAATGGTCAGCCTGATAAGGTGATTATAGTAGCAAGAGATGTTACTGAAAGAATGTCTAATCCATTTCAGTCAAGAATAAACCAAGCTGAACAGTCTGAACAAGTTGAACAAGTTGAGCAAGTCGAACAAGTCGAACAAGTTGAGCAAGTCGAACAAGTTGAGCAAGTCGAACAAGTTGAGCAAGTCGAGCAAGTTGAGCAAGTCGAGCAAGTTGAACAAGTTAAGCAAGTCGAACAAGTTGAGCAAGTCGAACAAGTTGAGCAAGTCGAACAAATTAAACAAGAAGATAATGCTACATCAGATACAATAAACCAATTGGAGCAAACAAAAAAACTTCTTACGAACTCTAATCCTTTTCAATATTTTCAAAAAAATCCACCAAGTTAACAAATTAAAAATCTATCTGCAAAGCAAAACTGGGCAGGTAGATTTAATCAGGACTTCTTTTGTGGTACTCCCGAAAATTGATTCTAGAAGCTTATTTGTACCAAATGCACCAAGTACTATTAATCCTGTTTGAAAATCCTTGGCTTGATCTATGATTGCTTTCCAAGGTTTATTTTGTCCAAAATCTACTATGTAATTTGCTTTTAAATCATAAGAAGCTAGAAACTCTTCTGCTTCATTTAAAGGTCTATTAGCAGAATCAATATCATCCCCGACACTAACTACTCTAATCTCTGATGGTTGTAATGTTCCAAACAAAGCACCCATACTTAAGGCTCTTTGAGCTGTTTGACTACTGTCATATCCAATAAGAATTTTATTAGACAGTTTAGCTCCTTCTGGTACAACAACAACAGGTTTTGTCGTATGTCTTAAAAGGCTTTCTGTCGTTGGTCCCGGTTCTTGTGAATTTTCAGGATATGTTTTTCCTCTTTTCCCTATAACTACAATATCTACTTTTCTTGATTCTTCTACTATTAGTTCATCTACACGGCCTCTCTTGGTACAAAATGTGCCATTGACCTTAGCTTTTGAACATTCAGTATCAAAAATGTCTTTTAATTTGTTTGCTTCTTTTATGAACTCTTTTTCTACCTCAACTTGTTCTATTGTAGGTCTAGAACTTGGAATACCAGAAGAAACTCCTATAGCTGCACCCATTAATTCAACGGGCTGCCATTCAAGAAGTCTGAGAATATTTTCAATGTATAATCCTTTAATTTTTGCATTTGATATTTTTGCAATTTCTATAGCAACATTTAGTGCTGATTTGCTACTTTCAGTTGCTTCATCCATACCCACTAAAATACTTTTAATCATAATTAACTCCTTTTCGTTTTACCTCTGTTGGACGTTGCATGCGTCTCATCGTTGCCTTATGCTTCTTGCCTCATGCCTCTTGCTCCTGTCCTCTGTTCTACTATCCGCTCTACGCTAGTTCTTACTTATACCTTGCATCACTGCTTAATTCTTTTACCATATCTTCTATACACTCATCATCAAATTCGACTACAGGTGCAAGGTCACTTATAGAAATAATTCCTACAAGCTTTCCACTTTCTTCTATAGGGAGTCTTCTATAACCATAGTCTCCCATTATGTCTAATGCTTCCTTACAGGTAGTTTCAGGAAATATACTCATAGGCCACTTTGTCATTATCTCTTCACATGTTGTTGTATATAAATCTCTTTTATGTGCAATTGCTCTTGTAACAATTTGTCTATCAGTTACCATACCTAATAATTTACTTTGTTCACCTACTACAAGTACAGTACCTACATTTTGTTCTTCCATTAAACTTGCTGCTTCAAATAAATTTGTTTTAGATGTAACTGTTACTAAATCAGTTTGCATGATTTGGTTTACATGCGTTTCTGTTGCTAATGTCATAATTTTAAATTCCTTTCACTAACATAATCTCTAATTTATATTTCCTTTCCATCATTCTAAGGTAGGAAGATATTGTTGTTTATAGTTATCTTAAGACTGATTGAAATAATGATAGAATCTTAACCATGACACGTGAAGAACCTCAACTGAAGCCTGAATTTGGGTATCATTTAGGAATTTGGTATCCTTTGGCTTGGCGGTTACTTGCTACGAATAAATATTGGTCCCCATCATTATGGCTTCCAAAAGATTCTGCTTTAGTGATTGATATTTACCTTGGTTTATGGTGGCTATTGGAAATGATAAGTATTGTTGTTTGTAGTAAATGCTTTCATTGGATGGGACTTGGAACATATGTTTTTGTATTTTTAGTAAGCTTTAGATTTGTTGATATTATGTTTGTTCTTTCATCAATACTTGTAAAAGGTTTTTATAAAATAAGAGGAGACTGGAAATCTGTTAATAGAATTACTTTATTAGTAATAGGAAATGCATTAGAAATTATGATTATTTTTGCTATTTTGTATAGGGCATTAGGAACGCTTTTGCCATTAGTTGCAGGAACAAAACCAGCTTTAGACAGTTTTTTTGATTCACTTTATTTTAGTGTGGTGACAGGAATATCTCTTGGGTATGGAATTCCACATCCTGTGGGTTGGTTGTCAAAACTGCTAGCTATGCTAGAAGCATCATCTGTTTTTATTGTAGTAATAGCTGTCATTGGCTATATAACAAGTGAAAAGAAAAGGGTTCACGAACACAAACCGCATGAGCATCATTAGTGAAAAATCAATAGCCCAATAATTGTGCAGCTAGCTTGTCTATTGGATCTAGCTTGGATATTTTTTTAGGACCTTCTTGTTTTCTTGATTTAGCTAATTGAGCTTCTGATTGTGTCTCTTGCTCTAGTCCATGCTCTTTGGGTGTAAATAATTTCCCTTTATTTGTAATCATTGTAGCTGCACTTAATAATGCTAATAATGCGGGATTAGCAAACAAGACATCATGATTTAAATTAGCATTTTGTGATAGGCTATTTGTTTTAGACATGCTGCTTGTAAGTTCTTTTGATCCTGAAGTTGTTTTTGATTTTGCGTTTGGATTTATTTGATTGTAGGCTGGTAGTCTTAAGTCTATTTCCTTAGCTATGTTTTGAAGAGTAGATGCTAGTGCCTTTGCATTAGCAATTTTACTTGTTTCAAGTTTATGTCCTATTAGATGTGGAGGTAAAATTTGATTTTTGTATTTTGCTTTTTCATTCTCAAGAGTTTTGTGAACTTGACTTAAATGATTTTTTATAGATAACTCTTTTTGTATAATTAAGTTTGGGTGATAAAGTGCATTTATAGATGGTGTGTTAGTTCCAAGGATTGAAGCCATTTGAGCAAAAGTAATTCCTTTGTCTAATACATCTAAATTGATGGAAAGAAAAGTTAGTAGTGCAGGATTTCTTTCAATTGCACCTAATAGTGAAGGACTTCCTGCTATGATTGCCAATATATTAGGGTTTCCAAGAATGGCATCTAGCAAAGTAGGATTTGATAGGATAGTAGCTACTAATGAAGGTATTCCAAGAAAATTGCTTATAAGTGGATGATGTGAATAAAATGTATTATGCTCATTGATATTTTTTAAATGTGGAGAAATATTTTGTTTTAGTGAATTTGATGCATAGACTAGATTTTTTAGCTTGGTATCAAGTGATGAAATAGAGGGATGAGTAGGGTTCGTGAAATGTGCATGATGAGAAATAAAAGCATTATGAACTAACTGGTCATTAGCTGATGGCAATGCACTATGTATGGTGTTAATAATTAGTTGATTTTCAGTCACTTACTTATTATCCTTTAATCTTAAGATTATTTCATCATCGTAAAGAAGACATTAATTATAGCTAGAATCATCCTTTTGATTATACTTTAGACTTGTTTCCGTTCCAAAGAGTGCTTGAAGTAAGCCTAAGGAAGGATATTAAGAAGGCTGTAATAAGATAAATTGTTAAGTTTAGAAGGAGAAAATAAATGTTTAATAAGTTAATTAAAGGAGTTGTTTTAGTATTTGCTGTTGTTATATTGTTATTTGGATCGTTAAAATTAAAACCAATTTTTGCTGAAACTTATACACAGGTTCAAACCTGGATAAATAGTTATGGAGACCCAAATTTAAATGATGACAAGTTAAAAGTACTAGCAGACCTTCAACCAGGGCTTGGAGTAATTATGCAGGAGATAGGAAGACGTTTTACTGCTATTTACTTTGCTTGTAGAGCTGGGAACTGGGATTTAGCAAATTATGAATTAAAAGAATTACGTGAAGCACAAGAAGTGGGTGAAATTACTCGCCCTAAAAGAAAAGAGGCATTAATTAGTTTCGAAGAAGAGTTTTTAGGGAGCGCTGAAAATCCCAAAGAAGGAACATTACAAGACGCAATAAATAAAAAGAACTTTCTCGTGTTTAATCGTTCTTTTAAATCAGCAATTGGTGGGTGTAATGATTGTCATAAATCGACAGGTTTTTCTTATATAAAGTATAAACTCCCCAAAAGTTCAGAACTTCCGTTAGAATTCTTTCTTGAGAAGGAAAAATAAAAATAAGAGATAGAATGAAAAGAATAATATTTGTTTTTTATTTTTTGCTTATTTCAATGTTTGCTATCAGTTTTTATTCTGCTGAAGAGATGCTCTCAGGTAAGGATATCTTTTATAAAGTAAAAGGACCAAATGGCTCATGCAATACTTGTCATGTGAATGGTGGTTCAGCAGGGAGATGGAATAGTGAATGGCAGGAAATTAGTGATGATGGAGATAAAAAAATACCTGGTATAAAAGGATGGGCAAAAAATAAATCACCAGAACAAATAGAAAAAATAATCAATCAAATGAAAACAAAATATAAAGTGCCAGTTAAGGATAGCCAGATTAAACCTTTAACAGAATATTTGCAAACACTGTAATGGAGGGAAAGTGAAAATCTTAAAAATAGTCCTATCAACAAGCTTATTCATATTGCTTTTATTTATTCCACAAGAGGGAATTTGTGATCCAGGTAAAATGCAAATTTATAACAATGACAAATTTGCAAGACCTGCGATGAAGAACAAGTGTAGTGTATGTCATGTGTCACCTAGTGGTGGTGGTCCTGAAAATGCTTTTGGTATGGCTTTTCAATCAAATGGATTTAAAATTACAGATGATCTAAGACAAAAATTCCCAGAATTGTTTGATTTAGCACAATCTTTAAAACCGAAAATCATTCGTGTAAAACCAGTAAGCCTTATGGTAGGGCAAGAATCTAAGCTTTCTATTATTGGATTAAATCTCACCGCAAATTCTATTATTTTTATTGATGGTGAAGAGTCTACTATTAGCAGTACTTTTGTTAATTCGAAAAACATTGAAATAGTAATTACTTTTGATTCACCAGGTAAGCATACTATTCAGCTTCAAGCATCAGACGATCAAAAATCTAATATTTTTAAAGTGTTGGTAAAGCCGGTAAAGAAAGCTTTGTGAATAATTCAAGTTAAGTAGAAATATCATAGAGGAGTTTCCTTATAACTTCTTGGTATTGGTGGAATAGAATAACCCCTTTAATGAACTTGACAATCGTATACCTAATGTATGTATAAATGCTTTTGGTAGCACTATATGCATTAGCATGTACATTAAGTATAACGTGTGATATAACAAATAATATGATTAATCGAGAATTTTGGATAAAACATATTAAAAATGCATGGAAAAATAAATCTGTGATTTGGCTTTCTGGAGTCAGAAGAGCAGGAAAAACTTTTTTATGCAGATCAATAGATAATGTTGAATATTTTGATTGTGAGCTTATAAGAGTAAAGAAAAGATTAGAAGATCCAGAAGCATTTTTAAAAAGTCTACGTGAAAAGAGCATTATAGTACTCGACGAAGTTCACAGATTAGATAATGCTTCAGAAGTGCTTAAGATAGCAGCTGACTATTTTTCAAACATAAAAATTATTGCAACAGGTTCATCTTCATTAGGTGCATCTAAAAAATTTAAAGATACACTAACAGATAGAAAAATCAACATTTGGTTAACACCGATGATTTTAAAAGATCTTGAGAATTTTAAACGACAAAATATTGAACACAGGTTGTTATATGGAGGTCTTCCACCATTCTTTCAGTCAAAAGAAATTCCTGAGAACGGCTTTCAAGGATGGATGGATGATTATTGGGCTAAAGATATACAAGAACTATTTAGACTTATGAATAGATCTTCTTTCCAGAAATTTGCAGAGCTTTTATTTATGCAAAGTGGTGGGATTTTTGAAGCTACAAGATTTACAAAACCCTGTGAAGTTAGCAGAACTGCTATAAATAATTATTTAAAGGCATTAGAAGAAACCTATGTAGTTCATATAATTAAACCTTTTAGTTCTTATAAACCTACAGAAATAATTTCTGCTCCTAAGGTATATGCTTTTGACACTGGTTTTGTTTGCTATTACAAAGAATGGGATAAGCTCAGAAGAGAAGATTTAGGATATCTTTGGGAGCACTTTGTATTAAATGAATTGCAAGCAAATATGCAAACAAGACAAATTAATTATTGGAGAGATAAGCGAGGACATGAGATTGATTTTGTTATAAAAAAAAGAGGTAGAAACCCAATAGCTATTGAATGCAAGTGGTCAAGTGATAATTTCAATCTGTCAGGGCTAGAGGCTTTTCGAAGGCAATATCCACAAGGAGAAAATTATTTAGTAGCAAATGATGTAGATATGACTTTAACTAGAAGGTTTGGGGAACTAGAAATAAAATTTATCGATCTCCACTCACTAATCAAAGAAATAATTTAGAATAAGTGTTTTTATTTCTATTTGTAAACCACCACAAATAAGCTTTGAATGTTTTCGTAGAAAACAAAATCAATCAGAAACACCCTACAAAAATTTTCTTATAACTTCTTGATATTTAAAAACAGGGTTTTGAATTCCTACTCCTTGGGAATTGTCAGCAGATAAACTAAATGGGTGGTTGGTGACATTAACTTTCCTCTAGCCCAAGAATAGTTCTTTTAATTACAGCTTGATATTTATCTATGGGGTTTGAGGGGGGAAAAGCAGGTCTGTTATTGGTCTAACATACTCCGTAATTCTTGTGGTGTTACCACTATTAGGAGCATTTGGTGGTACTGGATTTGAATTACTATTTGGAACTCTTAGTACCTCAAATGTAACTCCCTCTATTGTCACTGTTCCAGACAATATAGGAGCATTTATAGTTGAATCTATAATTATTCTTATGAACCTTGTTCCTGCTTGTAGTGCAGGTTCAGAAGAAGGAGTAGTGGTAGCATTTAAGAGTCCAACTAATTGTTGTGGATGCGTGTTAAGTTTATTCCATAGTGTATTTGTAGTCTCTTTAGTTTCAAAACGCAACCTTGTACCATCAGGAGCTCTAACAATGAAGTCTATACGACCACCATCATCTGGCATAGATTCACAAACCCATCCTCTTTGTATAAAGTCTCTAGCCATTCTAAGTTCAGCTACACGGCCTCTCAAAGTTCCTATATTTACATCCCTACCGTTTCTAGGAGGTTCTAAGAAGTTGTTTAGCACGTTTCTTAGATTTCCTCTAAGTTCTGTACTGGTTGAGGGATGGCTTGATATCTCATTAAGTAAACTAAATAATTCTCTAGTAACATTGATTCCTTCAGTTATAGTATCTGCCCTTTCTAAAAATCTATCTAGTCGTTGTCTAAATTGAGGATCTCTATTTAGATTTCCTCGCAAGGTTGGATGCATAGCTTCTACAAGCTGATAAGAAAGAATTTGTCTATATGAGGAGGCTAGATTATCTCTTACCCTAGTGTAATCAATCCTACTTAAAGTAGGATTATTTAGAGAATTTAAGGTGTCGTTTAAAGATTCTAGTTGTGCTCTAGTTGTTGGTCCATCACAAAGCTCTCGAATCCTCTGAAGTCTTTGTCTTAAATTAGTTCTTACGTTTGGTAATTCTGAAGAAGGTAAACCATTTATATTTAAAGCATCTATATTTAAAGCATTTATTTTTCCAAGTACTATATCTCGTAATGTACTAATTGCTGTCGAAGAATGTGGTCTGGAGCTTGGTGTTGTTGATCTTGGCTGTCCAGTGACAGGATCAAGATTTCTTACAGTAGGAACAGGTTCAAATCGTAAGGTTGCTAGTCCACCACCAGGTCTATTTCTGCTTGCTGTAAATGTGCCTGCTGGTGTGTTTGCACCAGGTGGTACATCTGCTATTGTAAATCCTGTACCTTGTAAAAGTCTTCTTAACTCAGGTCTTGCACGTTCTGTAAAAACAAGTGTTTCTTCTTGAATAATTGCATTTTCCTGAATGATTCCATTTAGTTTTGGTTTTAGTTTTGGTTTTGGTCTTACATGTTTTGCACAAACTATAATTAACCCTGCAAAGTGTTTAAGGTGTTCAGGAAGCAATGATTCTATAGCTGGTATAAGAACTATATTTTCAGCAGTATCTCTAAATATGGCTCCCAATAATTGCCTTATTGATGTATGAGTTGCATTTCTTCCAACACTAGATCCTATAGAAGCTCCTGCTGCTCTAACTTGAGCTACAGTAATTGCATTAGCAGGTATTCTGATTACAGTTCTTGCAATTGTTCCTAATGCAGTCAAAACAACAGTTGCTCCAAAGGCTGTAAGAACTGCTAATACATAACCTTCCAGAAAACCTACTACATGAGGTATATAAACCTCTCTAAAAAAAGTAGTGGCTATTGTTGTGAAATCTTGAGGAGGACCTCTTATTATATTTCTCATAAACCACGTAGACAAATAGCCCTGTATAAGCCCGGGTCTGTCCAATGTATCAGCACCACAGATTAGTCTTACTACATATAACATTTCTGAAATAACTTGGTAGCTAACTGTAAATGCTGCAGTTGCTACCAATGCTCCTAATATAATCCCCAAAGCAAATCCTGCAGTACAGAAAACAACGATAGTAGTAATAATTACTGCCATGAGCTGGACTATAAACTTTCCTTTAAAATAATTTGCCCATGTATCTGCTGTAACACCGCTTGCTTTATCTAATTCTGCAAAAAGTTCAGGATTTAATGGTTGATGAAGTTGCTTTAATGAAAAGATTAGTTTACCAGTTAGTGGTGCACGTCTTATTTCTTCAGCTTTTACAAAAATTCTAGCTTCTTCTTCGCTGCCATATCCTCGTTGAGCTCCAATTATTGTCCCATTTTCACGTACAAACCATTTGAACTCCCTCGTTGTACAGCGTATGGACTGAGGTCTATTATTAACAGGAGGAAATGGGAGTTCGATGGAGTGTGTATGAGATGATACAACTTCATTAGCAATTGTATAATTAAATAATCCTGCAAAAAAGTCATTTGGAAGTACAGTACCAGGACGTAGATTACCTCCCAGAATTTCTCTACCTGGAATCTCTGTTGCAGCACTAGCCCAAGCTTTAAGTCCATTATTGAAAATAGACTGTACTTCAGCTACTGATTTTCTAGTAAGAGCTGCTAATGATTCACTTGTATATGATGGGGATTTGGATAGTAATTGAAATTTTAATAAGGGTACATGAAGTTTTAAATAGAATTCTCTATATTTTTTAAATGCTGGTATTTGTGTATAAGCAAATAATGCTGGTCTATATGATCTTTTTCCTCCTACAAAATCAGGTACATCATCAATATTTCGTGCAAACGGAATATCAGGATAATCACTTTTAACCAAGTCAATATTACGATAAGCATAACGGAAAAAATTCGCTGCAAAAGTTCTATCACGATCTCCAGGGGGGTGATTTCTATCTGGTATTTCATCCTTTATTGCTTCAGTATAATTGACAGGATCATTTGCACCTTCATATAAGTGATTAACATAATTTATAGCTGTCCTCCAATTTTGACTTTCAGAATTAAGTGCTCCTCGGACTTGTTGAAATGTATTTATATCATAGGTTTTCAAATCATCCATGAGCTTTAGCCACTCACCTATAAGCACATAGTTTTTCTTTTCATTTTGTCCAAGGTTTTCATAGAGTTTTACATAGTATGCAAACTCAGCCATTTCTAACTCTACAATTTGTTCTGTTAATCTTTGAAGAGTACTAGATTTTCTTTTTAATTCATCTTCAAATGATTCTATTGCATTAACAGCGTGTCTGTCTTGTGCTTCTATTTGAGAGCCCAAGCGAAACCCCGTAAAAATATCTGTCCAGATACCATAAGTCCTGGAACCATTGTTGTTGGCTCTTATAAGAGCATCCCTCAGTCTACTATTAATCTCTGTGATATCTTCTTGAATTAGTGCTATCGCAAGATTAAGCCCCCTTCTATGCGGTTTTACAAGCTCATCAGCAAAGTTAGTAGAAATAAGTAAGCCAAAGTCATCACTAAAAATGAATTGTGTACCAAATGTTGCAAGTTGACGAGCTAATGTTACTTTATTAATATTAAGAAAAGATGAACCTAAAACGTCTTGAACCTTAGTTGTCCAACCTATTTTTTCGACTCTGTTTAAGTTTTCAAGTACTGCTAAGTTTGCATCTACTTTTTGAATATCTTCTTCTGAAAAACTTTCTAAAGTCTGGTCAGCAAGGTCATTTACCTCACCTATTGGAACTCCCCATGCTCTATAAATATCTGCAATGGATTTCACATCAGGAGAGTCTATTAATTCTATGTTATGCAATATATCATTTAATATATCCAGGTTTTGATTTATTACTATCAACTCACCGTCTATTAAATGCATCATTCTTGAGCTATATTGAGAAAATCTTTGTATCCATCGTTTTAGTCTCCTCTCTAAAGCTTCTAACTGGGATTTAAATTGATTTGCTAATCTTCTAAGTCTTGCTAAGTCTGATTTTGTTGGTTTTTGTGGTGCATCTTTTAGCTCAGTTTCTAAATTCTTTACGTCTTTTTCTATTTGTTCAATATGTTCTTCATAATAAATTTTCTCTTCTATTACTCCCCTTTCAATTAGAAGTACCATCAATGCTTCATTACCTAAAGCATTCACTACTACTCCTAAAAGCCTTTGTCTTTCTGCTTCATCAAACATTAAATCTGCTTCGATTTTTGCAAGCCCCCATAATTCATTTGCTATATCACTTGTAAGTGGTTGTTGCTGAAGTATTGCTCTTTGGCTCTCAATATATGCTTTCATATCAGGAGCAATTTCATCTACTGCTGCAATAAGACTATCTCTCCTTTTTTCAAGCATTTCTAATTCGACTTGCTCAAAATCAGTAAGACTGTTTTGAACCTTCTTTAGAGAATCTACTCTTGCATTTAGTAAATCATATTTATTTCTAAATAAAGTTAGTAATCTTTTTCTTTTCTCATTGTCAATATTATTTCTTAATTCATTTATATCTCCCTGAAATTTCTTTTCATCAGAAGAAGCATTGTATAAGCCATTTGGATCAGGGAAACTAGCTTCAAATGAAAAATTTCCATCTCTTACTATAAGAGTTTTCAAATCTCCACTTACAAATGTATAATATGGTTCTTCAGGAGTTAGCACAAAGATTCTAGTATCACCAGGAGTTTTATCACTGCTTTCTTCTTTTGGCAGATACCATATTCTATGAAGTTCTGCAGCTTGCCTGCCACTGAAGATATAACTTAAAGGTCTTACTATAAGTTCATCGTCTCTTCCATCATAAAATAAATATTTCCCATCCAAACTTTTTTCAAGTTTTCCAAGATTACATTCCAATGGTGCTGAATTTGTTCTTGATAAAATGTTGTTCCATGTGTAAATGGGTTTACCGCTTAAATCTTTTTGCTCTAATATATCTTTAATGAAATCGTTTGCAGTTCCAATTACTTTTTCTTCTTTTGTATAATCTGTTACTAAGATGCCATAAGGTTGTGCTGAAGCTCTTGTTATTATCCTATTATCACCATTGCAGTTAAGTGGTACTGTTGTGTTATTGACCTTGTCTTCAAGAATGCAGTTATTCCCTTGTTTAAAAATTAATGGTCTATCTAAAACAGTTCTAAGTTGTTGTAATAGTGGAGGAGGATCTTTAGGAAGCTCTCTTCCATAGGCTACTGTATAAATTTCATCTACTGTTAACAATGATCGTTTTTTATTTACAAGATCAGTAGTCGTGAAGTAATATCTGCCAGATTCTGTTCTTGGACCTGCAAGTCCCCCATTTGGAGGGAAAGTATTTTGATTTATCGGGTCTAGTCCTTCTACCTGTGTTACGGTTTCACCCAAATCTAAAGCAACTACTCTACTAAGTGCAGTAAAAGGTCCACCTTCTGCAATAGCTACTATATCTAGATTATTTATTATTTTAAAGAAGTATCCACGTGGATCAGGAGGTGGTAAAGGATAACGTTCAAGTCCACTTCTTACTATTTGTGCCAGTCTGGGTATAGAAGGGTTTAATGAATCACGTGCTGTAAGTGGAAAGTTTTGTAGATTGATGGGTCCTGCTTGTAGGTTCGCTGCACAAGCAGCAGGGTTGTTTCCACCAACGACAGGATCAATTCCAGCAGGAGCAGGATTATTTCCAGCTGGAGCAGGGTTATTTCTACCAAGAATAGGATTATTTCCATTTCCTCCCTGAGTAGGATTACAAGTAGTCTTATCATCTTCATCTGGTATAAGAGGATCTGTTTCACAAGACTGATCATAAATATCACCAAATAAAATCTCATCTACATTAGTGTTTTCTTCTTCTTCTTTCTCTTTTTCTTCAACATCTTTGTCTAGTTCTTTCTTTTCTGATTCAGTTAGTTCATAGCAGACAGGAATGCCTCCTAAACCACAAACATTATCAGTACAGTCACTCAGACATTTGAAATCAGGATTATCCCCATCATCACACTCTTCATCCCCTTCTTTAATACCATTTCCACATACGGCTACACTATTAGTACAAGTACCATTTGTGCAGACTTGTCCCACTGAACAAGGAGGATTGCAAGTAGGAGTCGGAGTTGGTGTGGGAGTAGGTGTAGGTGTAGAAGACGGTATTGCTGGTCCTGCACCCGGATTCACTACTGGTGGTACTACTCCTTGGTTTATGGTTGGTCTTGTTCCACCGACTTGTGGGATTGCTACTGGTGTTTCAGTAGGTGGTGGTGCTGCAGGAACTTGAGCGAGTGGAGTTATTGTAGGAGTTTCAGCTGGTGGTGCTGCTGCAGGTACTTGAGCTGGTGGAGTTATTGTAGGAGTTTCAGTAGGTGGTGGAGTTGAAGTAGGCGTAGAAGATGGTACTGCTTGTGGGATTGCTACTGGTGTTTCAGTAGGTGGTGGTGCTGCAGGAACTTGAGCGAGTGGAGTTATTGTAGGAGTTTCAGTAGGTGGTGGAGTTGAAGTAGGCGTAGAAGATGGTACTGCTTGTGGGATTGCTACTGGTGTTTCAGTTGGTGGAGGTGCTGCAGGAATTTGAGCTAGTGGAGTTGTTGTAGGTACTTGAGCTGGTGGAACTACTGTAGGTATTTCACTTGGTGGGATTGCTGCTGGTACTTGTGCTGGTGGAGTTGTTGTAGGAGTTTCAGTTGGTGTTGTTGTTGAAGTAGGCGTAGAAGATGGTACTGCTTGTGGGATTGCTACTGGTGTTTCAGTTGGTGGTGGAATTGAAGTAGGCGTTGAAGATGGTACTGCTTGTGGAATTACTACTGGTGTTTCAGTTGGTGTTGGTGCCGATGGAGCTTGTGCTGGTGGGGTTGGTGGTATAGATGGAGCTGCTGGTGTCGATGGAACTTGTGCTGGTGGAGCAGATGGCTGTGTAGGTTGTGTTGGATTTGCACTACCACTTAACTCAATAGTACAAGAAGCAGAACAGCCATCATTACTGTTAGTATTACCATCATCACATTCTTCACCTAATGTAGATTGTATAGTTCCATCACCGCAATATTCTTTTCGACAACCTGAGTTACAACCATCATTGCTTACAGTATTACCATCATCACAATTTTCACCTATGCCATCTTGAATGACTTTATCACCACAGATTTCTTTTTTGCACTTAGAATCACAGTAATCATTACTGTTAGTATTACCATCATCACATTCTTCACCTAATGTAGATTGTATAGTTCCATCACCGCAATATTCTTTTCGACAACCTGAGTTACAACCATCATTGCTTACAGTATTACCATCATCACAATTTTCACCTATGCCATCTTGAATGACTTTATCACCACAGATTTCTTTTTTGCACTTAGAATCACAGTAATCATTACTGTTAGTATTACCATCATCACATTCTTCACCTAATGTAGATTGTATAGTTCCATCACCACAACTAGTACTTGGTGGTAGAACTGTTGGTATTTGTGCTGGCGAAGTAGTTGGAGCTGTTGGTGCTGCTGGTACCGATGGTACTTGTGCTGGTGGAGTAGTTGGCTGTGTTGTGGTAACTCCACAAGAAGGATTAGGATCATCAGGACATGGATCACAAGCATTACCTTGTCCATCCCCATCAGTATCAGTCTGTTCATAACTTGCTAATAGTGGACAATTGTCCTTCTCATCAAGTATTCCATCATTGTCATCATCTGGGTCACAAAAGTCACCTTGTCCATCGTTGTCAGTATCAGTTTGATCTTCATTCTTTACAAGTGGACAGCGATCATTGCCATCATCTACACCATCATTGTCATCATCAGGATCACAGGGATCACCTATGCTGTCCCCATCAGTATCAGTTTGCTCATAACTTGCTAATAGTGGACAATTGTCCTTCTCATCAAGTATTCCATCATTGTCATCATCTGGGTCACAAAAGTCACCTTGTCCATCGTTGTCAGTATCAGTTTGATCTTCATTCTTTACAAGTGGACAGCGATCATTGCCATCATCTACACCATCATTGTCATCATCAGGATCACAGGGATTACCTATGCTGTCGCCATCAGTATCAGTTTGTTCATAACTTGCTAATAGTGGACAATTGTCCTTCTCATCAAGTGTTCCATCATTGTCATCATCTGGATCGTCTGAGTCTAACACTCCATCATTATCTGAATCTTTTGTGAGATCTTGAACTGGTGCTACTGCTGGTTCTGCTGGTTGTGTTTCAGTAGGCTCACTAGAAGTATTTTGTGATGATTCACAATATATAGGCTCATCATAATAAGAGTTATATTCAGCCTTAAAGTTTTGTTGAATTTCATTTAGTTCTAATGCTCTATTGTAAATTCTAACTTTGTTAATAGAGCCTTTAAATACTTGATTGGCTTGTGTAGGATCAAGCTGCCTCCATCCTGAAATATATAAATTTGCTACTTCGTTATTACCATAATTTATTTCTTTATCTTGAACTATTCCTCTTGCTACTTCACTACCATCTAAATAATGGATGATAGTGTTTTCATTTTTTATAAGTACAAAATGTGACCACTCATCTTTTTGCTCTAATGGTGTTTTTATATTTAACCCTTCATTTGTATTAGATTTGCTTGTATAAGTCAGGTGAAAATCATTTGTATTTGTGTTAGTAGCTGCATCATGTGAGGTTATATTTTTAAGAACCACATTATTGCTATTACCTATACTTAAAACATTTACTATAGAATTTTGGGCTTGTGCTTCTGCTTCTGCTGTTTCAGCACTAGGATTTATCCATAGTTCAAGTGTAAAATTGTTTGAGTTTAGTCCTTGAGCTTGTGCTTGTTCTGTGTTTGGTGTTGTAGGGGCACTTAAATCAAGAAGTAATCCTTCTTGAACTATTTCACAGTTTGTAGTATCTGCAACTGGATCAGATGCTGTAGTATCTGGTGGATTTACTGATGCCTTTTCTACAGGTGACTCAGGAATGCTTGGTACAGTTTCTAGTTGACTTATTAAACTTTTATCTTTTCTTAAATCCCTTTGCCTTTCAAAAAACATTTTATTTACATTGTTTCTGGCATCATATAAAAGCTCAGCTCTCATTATCTCTTCAGGAGTTTTTTGTAAACCTAAAGCAAGGGTAGGAAGAGTAGTTAAAAATACACAAAGCAAACAAATAATTGTTTTAAAGATATTTTTAAATGAAAATAGTTTTGGCCCAGTATTATAAAAAGAAACAACTGCTCCAAGAATTAACATTCTGTTAGGCATTACAGGAGTATTTTTGTTTGTATAAAACAAATTCACCTCAAAATAGGGTTGCTACTTAGTGATATTCCCTCTCTAAAAAGCTATAATCACTGATTAAATGAACCATGTTATTGAGTAGGGATAGTCCTATAAAAGTTAAAGCTGATTTAAGGTTTGTTGAAAATTTGTAGTATAAATGTATGAGATTAAAAAAGATTTTTTAGTAAGGACTGAGCGTATCTTATAAATTCTTAAACAAGCTCAATTGTCCTGATTCAATTTGGGATTTGATAGTTTCTTTTTTTATAGTGTTTTTTGATTTAGTGTACATTGTATTCATAATAGTATTTGCTCTATTTAAAAGTTCTTTTGGTAGACCTGCCATTCTTGCTACTTCTATTCCATAGCTTTTATCAGCACCACCTGGGATAACTTTTCTAAGAAAAATGACATGTCCACTTTCTTCTTTTACAGTTACCTGATAGTTAGATATTGATTTGTAAAAATCAGCTAAACCATTTAACTCATGAAAGTGAGTAGCAAAGATAGTTCTTGGTTTTTTATTGCTTACTAAATACTCACCTAATGCCCAGGCAATTGCTACACCGTCATAAGTGCTTG
The DNA here is from genome assembly GCA_023250155.1 of Candidatus Melainabacteria bacterium. Taxonomy (GTDB): domain Bacteria; phylum Cyanobacteriota; class Vampirovibrionia; order 2-02-FULL-35-15; family 2-02-FULL-35-15; genus JAHFBD01. The sequence goes on along the minus strand of JAHFBG010000009.1, from coordinate 34,314 downwards.
TACCACGCCCTACTTCATCAAGTAGAACCAAACTTTTTTCAGTCATTTTGTTTAAAATGGCACTTGTTTCTACCATCTCTACCATAAATGTAGATTGACCAACTGAAATATCATCAGATGCACCCACTCTTGTAAAAACCTGATCTACTACACCAATATGTGCATAATCACATGGAACAAAAGAGCCTATTTGAGCTAAAATTACGATTAGGGAAATTTGTCTCATATAAGTACTTTTACCAGCCATATTAGGACCTGTAAGAATAATTAATTGTTGTTCTGTAGAACCAGTGCCACCATTGAGACAGCAGTCATTAGAAACAAAATCATTAAAACCAACCTTCTTTTCTACTACAGGATGTCTGGATGCTTTTATATCTATTACAGAGGAATTGTCTATTATAGGTTTTTTATAATTGTTTACTACTGCAGCTTTTGCCAAGGAAAACAGAGCATCAAGATTAGAAATGTTAAAAGCTAACTCTCTAATGATTGAGCTATATTGTTTTGCTTGTTCTCTTATCCTACAAAATATTTCATACTCTAAGGATTTTATTTTTTGTTCAGCGTGAAGTGCCTTGTGCTCAAAGTCTTTTAATTCAGGGGTGATAAAACGTGAAGCATTTACAAGTGTTTGTTTGCAAATATAGTCAGATGGAGCTAAAGAAAGATTTCCCTTACTGATTTCTATAAAGTAACCAAATGCTCTATTAAAGCCTACTTTTAAGTTTCTAATTTTTGTTCTTTCTCTTTCAATCGTTTCAAATGTACTTAGCCAGCTATCTCCATTTTCAATAATTTCCCTTAGCTGTTTAACGTCAGTATTAAAATTTGAATTAATTAAATTTCCATCAGTTAACAAAATCGGGGGATTAGGAAAAATGGCATTTTCAATAAGTTCAACTACAGCAATTATTTCTTTTGGGTAGTTAATTATGTCTTGAAAAGAGGAAGATTGAAAACCTTTAAGTAAAAGTGCTAAAGAAGGTATCTCTTGTAGTGAATCTTTTAACGCTATTAACTCACGTGCATTAATAGCACTGGCACTTAAGCGTGAGGTGATTCTCTCAAGATCAAAGATTTTATCTAGTGAATTGGCTAAGGAATCAAAAGTATCTTTATTTTTAATTAATTCTTCTATACACTCCTGACGGTTTTTTATTGAACTAATTTCTAAGAGAGGTTGCTCAAGCCAGCTTCTCAGTCTGCGTTTTCCCATCTGAGTATTTGTATAATCAATAGCCCACAGTAATGAACCATCATAGGATTTATCCTTCATGGTTTCAGTAAGTTCAAGATTTTTTCTTGTGGTTTTATCAAGGGATAAAAAAGAAGCAACATTATAAGGTCTAATCATTTGAAATGAAGGTTTTTCACTTAATTGTGTTTTGTCTGTGTAGGCTAATATTGCTCCAGAAGCAATTAGACCTAGTTCTAAGTCATTTCCTAAGCTATCAAGTGTGTGAATTCCTAACTCATCTTTAATTCTTTTAGATGCAAAATCAAAATTAAAAAAATCAAATTCTAAACCACTGCAAAACCAGGTGTTCTTAATGGTTTCATCAATATCAAGAGTTTTTTCTTTAACAACTTGTTTATCATTCTTTTTATAAGTGCTTGGCACAATTATTTCAGATGGGTTGATTCTGTTTATTTCTGAGATGAGTTCATCGTAAGTTAGCTCAGTAAAATAAAACTCACCACAAGATACATCAGTATAGGCAAAGCCATATTTTTCTTTCTTTTTATCTCTAAATATAGAGACAAGGTAATTGTTTTTTGTTTGTGGTAACCATTCAGTTTCTAAAACTGTACCTGGTGTTAAAAGCTTTGTGACTTGCCTTTTAACAATGCCTTTGGCTAAAGCTGGATCTTCCATTTGTTCACAGATTGCTACTTTAAATCCTTTATCTAATAGTCTTGATACATAATTAGTGACTGCTTTTGCAGGTACACCAGCCATTGGAATTCTTCCACCTGAATAACTGGTTTCTGCCCTGCTTGTTAGAGTTATTTCTAATTCTTTTGCAATTATCTTTGCATCTTCAAAAAATGACTCATAAAAATCCCCAACTCTAAAAAACAATAAAACTTCTAAGTCATATTTATATTTAGTCTCAAGATATTGCTTCATTAATGGTGTAAACTGATCTAAGTTATGAGGCCATAACTCTAGTTTGTCGGTTACTTTTTCAACTTTCTCAATTAATGTAGAATTATTCATATGGAAGACGCTCAATACCTAACTATTCTACTCTGTACTTATAATAGAGCAAAGCTTTTAGAGCCTTTACTAATTGAACTTATTAAACAAGTTAAGAATACTAGTAGAAGTGATATTGAAATACTATTAATAGACAATAATTCAAACGATGCTACAAAAGAAACTGTCTTAAAACATAAAGAAAATGCTAGTTTCTTGACTTATCATTTTGAATCAAAACAAGGACTTGCAGTAGCTAGGAATAAAGGGCTAGAACTAGCAAAGGGTAATATCATTGTTTTTATAGATGATGACATAATTCTCCATGAAATCTGGTTAGCTGAAATACTAACTTCCTTAACCCAGTATCAATACAAAGCTTTTGGTGGGAAAGTCATACCCATGTGGGAAAAGGATAAGCCAGCATATATAAACTTAAATGGTTTTTTTGCACTCAATCAAAAAATCTTTCCAGCTCATGACAATGGCGATACATCAAGGCTTTATCCTATTACAAAAGATGAAGCTAATCCAATTGGTGCAAACATGTGGTTTCATAAAGAACTGTTTAAAAAATATGGAGGTTTTAGAGAAGATCTTGGAAGAGTAGGATATGGCGGTATACCTTGTGAGGATACTGAGTTTTGTTCAAGGTTGTTAAGAAATAAGGAAGAAATATTTTATTATCCAAAAGCAATTGTTTATCATCCTGTTTCAATTTATCGTATGAGTAAAGAATTTATAAAAAGCTGGCACTATAGAAATGGGATATCGACTGTTAGAAAAGGTGGCCGGAAGTATCCACTGCTTGATTTGATTAGGTTTTTAATGAGATTATTTTTACATGTACCTTTTTATATAGTTATGTTTGTTTTAGGAATTAGTCTGATAAATAAAAAAATATACTATTGGTCTGAGTTTAGGCTGGTAAGAGTATTTGGACAACTCCGTGAGTTTTTAAGAATATGGTTAAAAATTCCGCTAAAAGATCCTACTTTTTCAATATTGTTTATAGCTTTAATTCTTTGTGGGTGTTCATCTCAAAACATGGCTAATAGGCACAATATGAATTTTCCTGTTGAAGTTGAGGTAATAAAAATTACAGAAAATACTTTAGCAAGAGAACTGAAAGCTACGGGTACGCTTGAAAGCCCACAAACTACAGAATTAACTTCTGAGGTGGCAGGTAAAATTATTTTCCTTGATATACCAGAAGGACAGTCTGTTAAAAGTGGACATGTACTAGCAAAAGTAAACAATACAACAAACCAGGCTGAAATTGAGGTGGCAAAAGCAAAGTTAGAAAATGCTAAAACCAATTTTAATAGAATAAAATCTCTTAAAGATGAAGGCGCAGTATCCCAGCAGTCTTTAGATAATTCAAGTGAAACTTTACATGTAGCTGAAGGTGAGTTTAATCGTGTAAGTTCTGTTTATTCAATGACAGATATAACTGCACCTTTTAGTGGAAGTCTTAGTATAAGGAAAATAAGCTTGGGACAGTATATTGATCCAGGTGATTCTATAGTTAGAATTAGCCAGTTAGATCCACTCTATCTTATTTTTAATCTTCCTGAACAATATGTATCAGATGCAAAGATTGGTCAAAACATAAAGTTTAAAATTAGCAACTCTACAAAAGAATATTCAGGTAAGGTTTCTGTAATTGATCCTTATATTGATCCATCTACTCGTTCTGTACAAATAAAAGCAACTATTCAAAATTCAAAAAGAGAATTATTACCAGGACAATTTGCCAATATAGCACTTCAAGTTTCAAATATTAAAAATGCCATCTCCATTCCTGAAGAAGCCTTAATTCAAGATGGAAATAAAAAACAAGTAGTAGTGGTTACAGAGGATAATAAAGCAATCTTTAAGGATGTTACAGTAAGCAGATGGGATAAGGATCTTGTTTTAATTTCAGATGGTCTTATGATTAATGATGTAATTATTACAGCAGGTCATCAAAAAGTTCGTCCTGGCAGTCAAGTAATTCCAAAACCATTTAATGATATTCACAATCCTATGTTAGAAAAACAAACCCAGGAATGAGATATAGAAGATGATCTCAGATATATCTATAAAAAGACCAGTACTAGCATTAGTATTAAATATTCTAATCTTAATAGCTGGTATTGTGGCATATAGAGCACTTCCTATACGTGAGTATCCTGATGTTGAAACTCCAATAGTATCAATAACTACGAACTATACTGGAGCAAGTTCTGAGACAATAGAAAGTACAGTTACACAACCTTTAGAAGAAGTTCTAAATGGAATAGATGGAATTAAATCTATTTCGTCTATTAGTTCAACAGGCATTAGTACTATAAATATAGAATTTGTCCCTTCAAGAGATATAGACCTAGCAGCTACTGATGTAAACAATGTAGTTCAAAGTGCACTTGGAAAGATTCCTCAATCTGCAGATAAACCTATAATTGCAAAAACTCCTGCAAACTCTCAAGCGCTTATGTGGATTGTGCTTCAGGGAGATACATATAAGCCTGAAAAGTTAAGTGATATTGCTGATCGTATTGTAAAAACTCCACTACAAGTACTACCTGGTGTTGGTTCAGTAATCATAGGTGGACAAAGAAAATATGCAATGAGAATTTGGTTAGATCCTGAAAAGATGGCAGCACATGGAGTAGATGCAAGTGATGTAAGAAACACAGTTTTAATGAGCAATTTATTATTGCCAGCAGGAAAAATAGAAGGAGAAACAAGAAAGTTTAACATTTATGCAAATGCACAAATTGCAGACCCCAACGTATTTTCAAATCTTGTTATTCGCAATCAGAATGGGACTTTAATTAGAATTAAAGATATTGGTGGAGTAGAGCTTGGTTCAGCAAACTATGACACGATCATAAGATATAGAGGAAAACCTGCAGTTGGAGTAGGGGTTATAAAACAGTCAAAAGCCAATGAATTAAAAGTAGCTGATGAAGTAAGAGAAATGTTACCAAAAATCAGAGAGGCTCTTCCCAAGGACATTTCATTTCAGGTAGCTGTTGACAATTCAAAGTTTGTAAAAGAATCACTTAAAGAAGTAACAAATACAATGTTAATAGCTGTTTTATTAGTGATAATGGTAACTTTTATTTTTTTAAGAGCTATTTCTCCAACAATAATCATCGCTTTAGCAATACCACCTTCTATAATAGGTCATTTTGCAGGATTACAAATCTTAGGATATTCCATCAATGTTCTTACTCTTCTTGCATTGGTCCTTGCTATAGGGCTTGTTGTAGATGATGCAATTGTTGTCTTGGAAAATATTTTTAGACATCAAGAACATGGAGAAAACAAGCTAGATGCTGCTCTTATAGGCTCAAGAGAAATTGTTTTTCCTGTAGTTGCTACTACTATTTCACTTATTGCTATTTTTATTCCTTTATCACTTTTTGTAGGATATACAGGACGGCTCTTTAAAGAGTTTGCTGTTAGCATAGCTATTAGTGTAGCCATATCTGGTTTTGTTGCATTGACTTTAACTCCTGTTCTTTGTTCAAAGTATCTTCAATATACATCTAAGCATGGAGTTATCTATTCTTCTCTTGAGACTTTTTTTAGCATGTTAAATAATGCATATGAAAAAAGCTTAAAATGGGTACTTTCTCACTCATCTGTTATAGTGTCTTTTTTGTTTGTTGTATTGATTGGAATAGTTGGATTATTTATCATTATTCCAAAGACTTCTATACCTGTTGAAGACAGAGGTTTATTTGTCACTATTATAAAATCTCCACAAGGTTCAACGCTTGCTTATACAAATCACACTCAGCAAAAAGTAGAAAAAGAAATATCTAAGATACCTGAGGTTGAAGGATATTTTTCTGCAATAGGACTTGCTGTAGGTGGACCTCCAAATACGAGTAACGGTCTTGTTTTTTCAAGGCTAAAACATTGGTATGAAAGAAAAGTAAAACAGCAAAGTATAGTTCAAAAACTTTTTCCAAAACTTATAGGATTGCCGGGTTCATTGGTATTTGTTCTTAATCCGCCTTCACTTGGACAAAGTGCTATCAGTAAAGATGTGCAATTTATTATTAAAGGTTCTTCAAATGATTTAGAAGAACTTGCAAAAATAAGCAATTCAATTCTTGAAAAAGTCCGTCAAATACCAGGACTGATAAATGTAGATAGTGATTTATTAATTAGTACTCCTCAAATTGATATTGTATTTGACAGAGATCGTGCAAGTGATCTTGGTGTCCCCATATCAGATATTTTAAACAGTCTGCAGACCTTGTTTTCAGAAGGAAGAGTAAATGATTTTGTTCTTCACAATAAACAGTATGATGTAATCACTGCTCTTTTACCAAAGTATAGAAGTATTCCAGAACAAATAAGCCACATTTATATACATGGTAGAAATGGGAGCATGATACCACTAAGTAGTTTTATAAAAGTAGTGACAAAAACAGCACCAGCACAAGTAAATCACTATAATCTTCAGCGCTCTGTAACGATCAGTGCAAGTCTTGCACCTCATTTTCCGCTTGGCAAAGCTTTAGATGAAATAAATAAAATTGCTAAAGAAGAGTTGTTGCCAGGTTATACTACAGCGCTTGCTGGTGCATCTAGAGAGTTCTCTGAAACATCAACTGAAATATATTTTACCTTTGCAATTGCAATATTGTTTATTTATTTTGTTCTTGCTGCTTTGTTTGAGAGTTTTATCTATCCACTAACCATTCTTATTAGTGTTCCGCTTGCTGTCTTTGGTTCACTAGCTACACTTTTAATATCAGGAAATACTTTAAATCTTTATAGTGCAATTGGCATAATACTTTTAGTAGGGCTTGTAACTAAAAATGCAATATTAATTGTTGAATATACAAACCAAGCCAAAGCAAAAGGGTTAACATTGTTAGATGCAGTTACTGATGCATGCAAGACCCGTTTTAGACCCATTCTTATGACAAGTACTACTATGATACTGGGAGCATTACCTCTTGTCTTTGCAAGTGGTGCAGGTGCTGAAAGTCGTCATCCAATGGGTTTAGCAATAGTAGGTGGTCTTGTTTTTTCTACTATTTTTACGTTAGTAGTTATTCCAGTAGTTTATGTGCTTATTAGTAGATTGTGGTCGCGACCACAATCTACATAACAGGTTGTAACCTAGGCTAAGTTATTTTATACAAAAGTGTAACCCACAAATATGAAAGTAGAAGACAAAAGAAAGCAAGTTAAAAATCCCTCACCAGTTCTTTTATATTGATTAAACCTAAACCATGTAAAAACTCAGCACGGGAATTATTGTAGGCAATTATTGCATCTACTTTAGAGGCTAAAGCACTTATATATTGTTTTTGAGCATTTAATAACTCAGTGTTTATTCCCACACCATTTTCTAATCTTAATTTTGCTAAGCGAAGAGCTTCAGTAGCAGCACTTATTCTTTTTTCAGAAACAGATAGTAGCTTTTGAGCAGCTTGAAGTTTTAAAAATGTAATTCTGACTTCTTGTTCTACTTTTTGATTTAAAATATCAAAGCTAGTTTTAGCTGCTTTGGTTATGTTTCTTGCCTGATTAATTTTAGAAAGTGTTGTTAAACCAAGTCCATCACCAATATCCCAATCTAACTGGACACCCAGTGATTTACTAGCCATTAATGAATCATCTAATTTTATAATGCTTGGTGAACCACCACCTCTAATGATATTTGAAACATTTGATGTATCATTTAAGCTAACCTGGTTTTTACTAACCATTGAAATGACAGGATTTCCAGTATCATCTAAAGCAATTGCATCAGGTATAAAACCCTTAACTTTAGACCTATGAAAAATTGCATTTCCAGTACCGCCATATTGACCAAAGAAATTTGCTCTTGGTAAATAACTAGAAAAAGCTGTACCTATATGATTCCTCTGAGCCAAATATCGAAGCTTTAATGATTTTGCCTCAGGACGGTTTTCTTTAGCTAAGGATATTAAATCTAATATAGGTTTATTTAAATTACTTATATCTTTAATTTTAAGATCAGAGTTGTCTGGTTTTATAATAACTCCTTGATCTATATTCAACAATTTAGCTAATTCAATTGATGCTTCTCTAAGTCTTGTTTGTTGAACAATGTATTCTTGTTCTTGTTCAGCAAGTTGAGCTTCAGATTGAAGAACATCAAATTTTGTACCAACTCCTTGTTTTTCTAAGTTTTCGTTTAATTTAACTTGCGCATTTGCTTCTTCAATAGATTTTGCATAAACATTTAATTGAGCTTGTTCTCTTAAAAGTTGATTATAAGAGTGACTAACATCTAGCAAAAGATTGTTTAAAGTACTTGCAAGATCTTGTTTTGATGCATTGTAGATTTTCTTTTGGGCTAATGTATTAAAAACACCACTACCCCCTTCAAAAAATCTATAATCAAATCTCATAAAAGCATTAAAACTACTAGTTAATGTCATAATTGGAAAAACTCCACCTACTAAGAAGTTTCCATCCAGCCTTTGTCCTATGAAGCCTGCTTTGTAGTCTGGTAGCCAGTTTGAGACATTGTCCCAAAGTTTCCATTTTTCAACAGTAGTTTGTGATTTTGCAAAAATCAAATCCAAGTTTTGTGTAATAGCTGTATTTAAGGCTTTTTCTAAACTAAGTTCTAGTGGAACATCTATTCTTGCTTCTAATTTAATAGTGGTATCTAAACTGTTCTCAAAATCCATTGCACTAAAAAGTTCATCCTCTAACATGCTGTTAGTAGTATCAATATTTTCATTGATTATATTTGACTCTGGTGGATTTTGAGAAATTGAAAGATTTATATCATCATTACCACAACAAAAATTACAACAAACAATAAAAACTGTAAAACAAAAAACTAATTGTTTTAATTTCTTAGACATAAATACTCTTTTAATGACGGTACTAAAACGTTTTAAGTTTTGTGTTATATAAAAAGAAAGACATATTAATTAGTTATTAGCTATTAGCTCTTGGTTTTTAGCTAATATTCGATTTAACCTTCTTAAACTTGGATTTTGCTAGAATTACCGTCATTAAAATATGAGGAGTAAATAAAATGAGTATAAAAGTTCACTCAATAAAACCAGGCATACCACTCTACTCTAAAAATTCACAAAAAATACGCATACCAGAAGATCTGGACGAAGCTCTTCCTTTAAATATTTCAAAAAGCTTTGAACAGCTACAAGAGGAAGTGAATGAGGAAGCACCATATAAGACTCCTAGAAAGATAAGTTTGTATACAGACATTCTTCTTCGAGTAAGCTTTGGTATGCTGTCTGTTGCTTTAATACCAACTACAATTGACTTAATAACAGAAAAGGAGATGTTTGTTAGTGAGCTTTCAAAAGCTGCAATACCAGTGGGGTTAACTGTATTTGGTGGATTCATGGCTGCAGCCATTGCTTTAGATAGGAAAGAGGCAAAAGAGTGGAGGGTTTTAAAAGAAGGGTATCAAAGAAAAGCTCAAAACGACCATGAAAACTTAGACAGAGCTCTAGAAATTATTAGGCAATATGAACGTTATGAAGCTAATGAGGCTTTGCAACATAAATTTGATGAAGACATGAAGCAACATAAAATTGATAGTGAGGCTTTAAAAAAGCTCTTTCAAGATGTTCTAACCGAGAAATAGCATTCTTAAACAGCATTCAATGAAAAGTCCACCCATTTTGTATTCTTAATCATATAGCTTGTAGAAATATAATTAACACCCAGCTCTGCATACTCTAAAATATTTTTTTTGTTTATTTGTCCACTAACTTCAATAGGAATGTTTTTAGGTATAAGCTTTAAAGCTTTTTTTATATCTGGAATTTCCCAGTTATCTAGCATAATAACATCAGGATTGCATTCAAGGGCTTCTTCTAATTCATGAATATCATTAACTTCAACTTCGATTTTATATTTGTCTTTATAGCACTCTCTTACTTTTAAGATAGTTTTTTTAACACCACCTACATTTTTTATGTGGTTATCTTTTATTAAAACCATTTCACTAAGATTAAACCTATGATTTTTTCCACCACCAGCAAGAATAGCTGCTTTTTCAAAACTTCTTAATCCTGGTGTTGTTTTTCTTGTATCAAGTAAAATAACATTTGTATGCTTTATAAGTTCAACCAATTCTCTTGTTATGGAAGCTATTCCTGATAAATGACTAATCAGATTTAATGCAGAACGTTCTCCTTTTAAAATTGCTCTAGTACTGCCTGAGAGTTTAGCAACAACAGTACTGCGTGAAAGTTTATTTCCATCTGCATAGTTGTTTACGATCTTTATATTCTTATCAAGAGTATAAAAAATTTCTTCAAACAATGAGCCACCGGCTAAAATCGCATTTTCATTTACTACAAGTTCAAAGTCAGATTTGTGATTATTATCAATTAAACAATCAGTTGTAACATCTCCACCAGGAAGCAAATCTTCATTTAAAGCTATTAATAGTAAATCATCAATCATGCCTAAATTTTATTTTCATCTTTTGAAACAGCTTCATCTTCAGATTTAGCTGTTTTGCTTTTCTTTTTATCTACGGGTCCATATTTTTCTAAATGCTCGTTTAATACTTCATCAAAAGGTCTTTCTTCAGGTAGTAGAAGCTTTTGTCCAACCTTTAACTTAAACTTTTTATCTCCTTTAACAAGCTCAATAGTAGGATCATCACTCCTAGATTTACTCTTGATGATTTGTTTTACATACCAATCCTCAATAGGATCAAGTAGTGAAACTTCAATTCTGTTTGGAACAGTCATGCTTAAAGCAGTTTTTAATTTTGAATCTCTTGCCTCTTTATCGTCACCTGGAGCTACTGCATAGTCAGCACTATAAATATTTACTAAAGCAAGATTCTTATCGATGGTACTTAAAATACCTACTAACTCAACCTGTTTTCTTAATAGACTAATGTCTGGAGGGGGCTTATCTTCTTCTTTAACTTCTTTAGTTTCCTCCGTGATAGGTGGTAAAACTTGATCTTCACCAAATGGATCAATTCTTTCTTCTCTTGATTCCTTGGCTTTTTGAATCAACTCTTCTCTATCTTTATCAGTAATTAAGTTTAATCCCAAATCTTCACTATCTTTTTTCTTTTCTTCTTCTTGTATAGGTTTATTGTCTTTTTTCTGTGGTTGGGCTTGTGGTTTAGGTGTAGCAAGAATATTTCTTCGTTTATAGGCATTAGATTGTTTGAATAGATTACGTACTACAATCTTGTTGTTTGTTTTCTCTTCTAATCTTGATACAACTTCAGGAAAAACATAAATCCAAGCCAGATAACTAAGAGTTGCTGTTAATCCTCCTAAGAGCATTATTCCAATAGGTGAAAGTTTATTACCACTACCCTGAGATTTACCAAACATTGTTTTTGCCTTTCTTGTATCATTAGAAATTTTACCAGATTCTGTACTACTAGGTAATTCAAATGAGCCGGTAAAAGATACTTTTGAGATTTCTTGTTTACCAAGCTCATTAAAAATATTTATCTTGTATAAGTCATCTGGGATTTCTGGGGATAGAGCTTTTAATAAACTTGGTTGACTAAAATCTGTAATTTCTTGTTCATATTTACTACTTGTATCTTCTTTAGTTTGAAATATTAATTCTTCTTCTTGTTTTTCTTTTTTACTAACATCAAAAATATTTTTAATTTCATCATTATCAGTTGGTTCACCTAGGAGTTCGGTTTCAAGACTATCATGTACAATATCATCAAGCCCTAAGTAATTTTGCTCTGATGCTAACCAAGGGAATTTGGGTGTAAGGTCAGTTTTAGGACTAGCCTTTTTCTCTTCTATTTTTTCTTCCGGTTTTTCTTCTGGCTTTACTTCTGACTTTTCTTCTAGCTTTTCTTTTGATTTTTCTTCCTTTTGTTCAAGATTTATATAATATGGTTTTTTAGATTTTTTCTTTTCTTTTCTTTTTTTAGAACTTGAGAGATTTTCTTTGTTTGATATTTCTTCAGGAGGTGGCCAAACAAAAGAAGATTGTTCTCCTGATGTACTAATCACATCCTCTTTTAATGGTGGTAAGGATACAATGCTTGGTGAAAATATTACAGACTCTTCATCTTGAGCAATTTGAGCTTCTAAGTTAAAGGTAACACTTGGCTTTGGTTTGTCTTCTTCAGTAGTATCTATCGTTGGTTGATTTATAATTTCTTTTTCAACTTCAATAACTTCAGGTTCTATGATTATTGCCGGTTCTTCTGCAATGTCACTAATGATTGGAATATTTTCTTCTTTTTCAAATTTTTTTCTAAGAGGATTAGTTCTTTGTTCTTCAACCTTTTTTTCTGTAGTTTCTTTAGAAGTAGCTGGTAAACCAAATTGTAAAAAAGCCTCATCTAAGAAAAATCTTGTTATATTTTTTGTTTTTAAGTGACCATCCAAATTTTGCAGTTTTGAGAGTTTTAGCTTTTTAAAATCTACTCTTGGAACACCACTAAAGCTAGAATATGAAATTGAAAGAGGGTTTTTATCTAGATAAGTATTTAACTTAGCTAAAACCTCTTCTTTTTGTTCAAATACATCCATATCCATCATAAAAGTAACTTATATTGATCCATTCATGATAACAAGCAGTAAGAAAACTATCTGCATAAAATAAATTATATTTATTACTTAAAACAGCTGTTTATTTTGAAATAGGAATTACTCTTAATAATTCCTCAAGTGTGGTTTTACGTTTTCTTACTTTTTGAATACCAGCATGTGCTAAGGAAGGCACTCCTAGTCTAACTAATTCAGCTTTAATCTCATTTAAGTTTGACTTTTCTTGTATCATTAGCTGAATCTTATCATTGACAGGCATAATTTCAAAAACACCTTCCCGACCAGAATAACCTAAATTTCCACACTTTTCACAACCAGCTATTTTTGCAAAAAGCTCATCTGTTGAAGACGTTAAATGTAATAACTCTAGTTCCTCAGTAGAAGGTTTATATGTTTGATGACAAGGACACACTTTTCTTACCAATCGTTGAGCTACAACGCCAATTAATGCACTAGCTATTAAATAAGGTGCAATTCCCATATCCATAAGTCTTACAATTGTACTTGCTGCATCGTTTGTATGAAGGGTGCTTAATACCAAGTGACCTGTTAACGCTGCTTGTATTGCAATTTCAGCAGTTTCTGTATCTCTAATTTCACCAATCATAACAATGTCAGGATCTTGACGCAAAATACTTCTTAATCCAGCAGAGAAAGTAAGTCCTGCTTTAACATTAACCTGAACTTGATTTACTCTGGCTAATTGATATTCAACAGGATCTTCTACAGTTACAACATTTTTTGAAGTGTCTACAAGTTTGGCTAAGCTTGTATACAGAGTGCTTGTTTTACCAGAACCTGTTGGGCCTGTAATCAAGATCATTCCTTGGCTCCTACCAAGCCATTCTTCATAAGTAGCTAATCTACCTTTAGGCATTCCTAAATCTAATAAGTTGCTGTAATTGTTTTCATGAGGAAGTATTCTAATAACACATTTTTCACCGTGTAATGTAGGCAGTGTTGATACACGAAGATCTACTCTTTGACCACCTAATACTTCAGATACACGTCCATCTTGTGGTTGCCTTTGTTCAGCAATATTTAAGTCTGCAATGATTTTTATACGAGCAAGTACAACTTTTCGTAAATCTTGTACAGTAGAAAAATATCTACAAATATCTTTTAAAACACCATCAACTCTAAATCTTACGATTAAGCCTTTTGTCGTAGGTTCAAAGTGAATATCACTTGCTCTGTGACTTAGTGCTTCTGCCATTAGTGCTCTAACATCATTAGCTATTGCACCTTCATCAGTAGCCATGATTTGACGAAGGGGAATTTTTTCAATTGTAGCTTCTAATTCAGCTCCTAGTTTAGTTTGTGGAGCTGAAGCCTGTGGAGTAGATTGAGCTTGTGTTGTAGCTTTTTGTTCTTCTTGTTTAACTTGAGGAGCTTTAGTATATGATTGAACATTTTGAACAGGAATATTTGCAGAAGTTTTTCCAATTAACTGAAACCATTTATTCCAGCTCTCAGCATGAACATTTCTAAGTTCGATTTGACAACCATTTAAGAAATCTGAAAGACTTCCTTTCAATGAAGTCTCAGGATTGTCTGCAGGTACACCAACAAATAATCTGTTATTCCAAAAAAGGAGCGGTATAGCTTGTTCTGCAGGCCAAGCCGATGGCATAGCTGAAAGCAAGTTCTTATCTAGATATTCAAAATTTAATGTGCCAGTATTATCAATCAATAGATTTAAAGCATCATCTAATGTTGCTTTGCCACTTTTTAATAACTGTACTAATGATATTTTTGCTGGATTTGCAGTCACCATATGATTATTATTCCCTTTTTATTTTTATTAAACTAATTCATTTCAATATTTTATAAACTCTAAATAATTGTTGACGATAAGATAACCAACGTTTCTTAAACTGAAAATAACATTTTAATCAAAAAAAGACAAAATATATGGTTAAAATTCCTATTTTGAAGCTAAGTAAACACCCATATAAATATATCTTATGGATATCCCTATTGGGTTAATACAATTGCAGTAAGATATTTGTACTATCTTAGCTATTGGCAATTGGCTATTAACTATCAGCTGAATACCCAAAGACTAAAAGCTAACAGCTAACAGCTAAAATAAAAAATATATTTCATAATTGATTGAATGATACTAAAAGAAAACCTAAAGTATTTTGAAGCAAGAAGAAAAGCTTTTATTAATTATTTACCAGATTATTCATTGGTCGTAATACCAAACAAACCTATATCGATCAGATCAAATGATGTTGAATACAAATATAAACCAAACAGTGATTTCTACTATCTAACTGGACTTGATGAACCTAATTCAATTTGTATTTTAAAAAAAGAAAAAAAATCATTTCAATTTATTTTATTGGTTGAACCGAAAGATAAAAACAGAGAAATTTGGACAGGAAAAAAAATTGGTCTTGAAAGAGCAAAATCAATATTTAAAGCTGATCTTTCTTTTCCGGTTCTTAACTTTGAAACAACTTTTAGAGAATTGACAAAAGACATTGAATTTCTTTATTTTACATTTGGAGTAGATAAGGAGCTCGACTTAAAAGTCATAAACATATTTAATGAGTTAAAAACAAGTAATAGAACTACAATCAAATCACCAAAATCGATTTCAGATTCTCGAGACATTATTCATAAAATGAGATTAATTAAGGATAAGTATGAAATAGCTTGTATGGAAAAAGCTGCTGAAATATCAAAAAATGCACACATCTTAGCTATGACATATGCCAGAGAGGGATCATATGAATATGAGTTAGAAGCCATTCTTGAGTATCGATTTAGACACAATGGTTCAAATGGGCCAGCATATCCATCAATAGTTGGATCAGGAAATAATTGTACGATTTTACATTATATAGAAAACAACAAAAAAATAAAGAAAAATGACTTGATTTTAATTGATGCTGGTTGTGAATATGATTACTATGCTTCTGATCTAACGAGAACTTTTCCTGAAAATAAAAAATTTACAAGTGCACAAAAAGATATTTATAGTATTGTTTTAGAAGCACAGCTTAAAGCTATCCAAGAAGTAAAACCAGGAAAAACTTTGAATCACTGTCATGATAAAGCATTGTCAGTTATAGTTGATGGATTAAAGTCGATCGGTTTACTAAAAGGTACCAAAGACAAAATTATAAAAAATGGAGAGTATAAAAAATTCTTTATGCATAAAATTGGTCATTGGCTAGGTTTAGATGTTCATGATGCAGGTCCATATTATGATGAAAAAGGTAATCCTCTAAAACTGTCTTCTGGAATGGTTTTAACAATAGAACCAGGTATTTATATCTCAGATGATTTATTAGATGTCCCTGAAATGTATCGTGGCATAGGAATTAGAATAGAAGATGATGTTTTAGTGACTAAAAAAGGACATAAGGTTTTAACACAAGGTACTCCCAAAACTATTAATGAAATTGAGTTATTGTCTAGCTCTGGTGTATAAAAGAGTAAATAAGCTTTTTGTGTGATTTATTCATCAAAAAGCGACGTAAAGAAAGAGCGAGTTGAGCATTCGTGCGAAACGAGCGGTAGGTAGAAACGAAATTGAATCCTTTCATTGAAATGGATTAGCTGGTCTATTACCATCGGAACTATCGCTTGGAGATTTAGCTGGTTCTGCCTTAGCTGGAGCTGATGAACCTCCTATTTGTGCTGCTCCTCCTGAAGTAGATGTCTGAGAACTTGAATCTTGTGAGCCTGCTGGTGGTGTAGTAGGACTTGTTGATGTAGAAGAATCAGCTGGTGGTGTAGAAGGCTGTGAAGGAGCTGGTTGATTTTCCTGTGTAGTTGCTTCCGAATCTCTCTTTTTAGCATATTTTCCAGTGGAATATGTAGGAAAAGATTTAGCACTGCTCATTCCACTTGCATCAACTTTGTCTTCGGCAATTTGAGGTTTAATTAAATAACTAAGACCATCTCTATCAATCAACTCAATACGTGCTGTAGGATTAAATGATATTTTAGAAATAGAAAACTTTTGTAGCTCATCAATGAATTCACCTGTCTTATATTCTTTTGGTTGTTCATCAGGGGTTTGAAGATTTTTTATAAGTGCTCTAGGCTCACTGCCAATCAAATAAATTGCTACGAGTTTATAACTAAGAGCAACTTCATCATCATTATTATCATCAGACTTATCTTGGACTGAACCACTTGAGCTTGAGGACGTAGAATTTTTGTCTGATGGTTCTTGAGTGTCATCACTAGTTTCTTTAGTTGCTTTTTCAGCTGTCTTTGTACTTTTAGTCTTAGGTAGATACTTTGAAAAGGACTTTTCAGCTAAAACACTTAAAGATGTTACTTTAAGTACAATTACTAAGAATAAAAATAGAATTAAATTTAATTTGAACATACAACTTTACCTCAGGTTCTACTAATTTATAACTTTTAGACGTATTTAATTTGTATTAAGTCTAAAAAGTTCTATAATTTTTAATTATGAATTCAATGAATTGGCTAAGAGACATTCTTTTAATCTTATACCCTGAAATTTTAGTTTTCTTTGCATTAATTGTTGCAATATTCTTTAGCACTAGTAAGTTAAACAAATATGTGTGGATTTTCTCTTCTTTAATAATGTTTATTGGTTGTGTACACATAATAAAATTCCAATGGCACTTAAATACACCAGTTTCAATATTGAATGGAATGTTTGTTGCAGATAATCTTAGTATTTTATTTAGACTTCTTGCTTTATTTACTGGGCTGTTAATTACTTTAGGTTCGATGAAGTACACAGAAGGCTTCACTCACAAAAATGAATTTATTATTATTTTACTTAGTTCAATTTTAGGTGTAATGATTCTTTCAGGTTCTAATGATCTAATAACACTTTTTGTTGCGCTAGAAACCTTAAGTCTAAGCTCAATTCTCCTAGTAGGTTATTCAAAATATGATAATAGAAGTAATGAAGCTTCTATAAAATACTTATTAAGCAGCGCAAGTGCCTCTAGTATCTTTTTGTTTGGACTATCTCTTATTTATGGATTAACATCAGCTACACAATTTGATGAAATCAAATTTAAGCTTTGGAGTTTGTCGAGTAGTGGAGATTTAAACTATTCAATAATTACTGTCATACTCGTTATGGTTATTGGTGGATTAGCCTTCAAATTAGCAAGTGCCCCACTTCATATGTGGTCGCCTGATGTATATGAAGGAGCACCTACACCTACTACTACCTTTCTAGCCGTAGGTTCTAAAATTGCAGCTTTTGCTATAACTTTAAGAATTATTTTTAATTTGTTTGGAAATGTATCAAACATATGGCAGCCAATGATTATTTCGATTTCAATTCTTTCAATGATTGTTGGAAATTATGTTGCTCTTGGAGAAGTGATAAATAAAACATCTATTAAGAGGTTTATGGCATATTCTTCAATTGCACAAGTTGGCTATATCTTAATTGGTTTAGCACTAGCCAAGCAAGCCACAATATCAGCAAGTATTTTTTATTTAGTTATTTATTCGATTATGAACCTTGGTGCATTTTTATGCATAATAGCTTTTGGAAATGAAGCTAATTCAGATTCTATAAGTAGTTACAGTGGTTTAGCTAAGAAAAAACCTTTGCTTGCACTTGCATTTGCAATATGTTTATTTAATTTAGCTGGGTTGCCCATTCCACCTTCGGGATTTATTGCTAAGTTTATGTTGCTAAAAGCAAGCTTTGAATCAGGAACGATTGGTATAGCTTTAGGTTCAATTGCTTTATTTACAACAATTTTATCTGTTTATTATTATTCTTATATTGCAAAACTTATGATAGTTGATAAACCATCAAATGAAGTTAATAACATGGATTCAAACCCAGAGTCAATTGGAAAGTCATTAGAACTAAACTTTGCAATTTCACTGGCAGTTATTGCTATATTTTCATTAACAATTATTAGTAATAAAGTACTAAATGTCTCAAATAGGACGGGAAAATATTTAGCTAACAATCAAATTTATTTAACTAAAAACAAAACTTCACCTTCATTAACTGCCTTATTAACTAAGCGTCAACTTTCTATAAAACATTTATAGCTTAGTTAACAAAACCATAACCTTGATGCTTTAGCATATTAAATGTAAGGTAAAAACACTAATGGGAGCAAAATAATGATAGATGGTGGACAATTAGGACTAAATAGGTTTAGTAGAGCTACTGGTCCATGGGGAATGACAGGTCTTGGACAAAGATTGGAAAGAAGAGCAGAAAATGCTGCTTTTAATGGTATAAATGGAGATCCAGATTTTGATCCAAATGCAAACAGGCAAAACTTATTTGTAGCAAGAATGTTAATTAGATATGGCTATAGTGCAGAAGAAGAAGCAGCTGAAAAAGCAAAATTGAATAAAGCAGCAGCAGATAGTAGCAGAAGATTGATTTCTCCAGCGTAGCAATTAATTCATATTTTGAATTATTATATCGGCAAACTCACTGGTTTTAACTAATGTTGCATCAGTCATTAATCGTTCTAAATCATATGTAACTTTTTTTTGTGTAATAGTCTTAGCAAAAGCATCTACTATGAGCTTTCCAGCTTCACTCCAACCAAGGTGATCAAACATCATAACTCCAGAAAGAATCAATGATCCTGGATTCACTTTATCTTGGTTTGCATATTTTGGAGCAGTTCCATGAGTGGCTTCAAAGATAGCAATTTCATCACCAATATTTGCTCCTGGTGCAATACCTAGCCCGCCTACTTGGGCAGCGCAGGCATCAGACAAATAGTCACCGTTTAAATTTGGTGTAGCTAAAACCGAGTATTGATCTGGTCTTGTGAGTAATTGTTGAAACATACTGTCTGCAATTCTATCGTTTATAAGAACTTTTTCTGAGCCTAAAGCAGGGTTAATATTGGTTTCTTCTTCAGTTGCTATCTGTGCTCTAAACTCAGATTTTGCAACAGCATATCCCCATTCACAAAATGCACCTTCAGTAAACTTCATAATATTTCCCTTATGAACCAATGTTACTAATGGCTTTTTGTTTTGAATAGCATATTCAATTGCTTTTCTAACTAGTCGTTTACTTCCAAGTTCAGACATAGGCTTAATACCTACTCCAGAACCTGCCCTAACAGTGTGTCCTAGTGACTTTAAAAAGTCTATAAGTTTCTTGGCTTCATCAGAATTTGATTTGAACTCAATTCCACTATATACATCTTCTGTATTTTCTCTAAAAATTGTAAGATTAACTTTTTCAGGATTTCGTACAGGAGAAGGAATACCATTAAAATATTTAATAGGACGAATACAAGCATAAAGATCAAATATTTGTCTTAATGCTACATTTAAGCTTCTAATCCCACCACCAATTGGTGTGGTCAAAGGACCTTTAATAGCTACCTTAAACTCACGAATTGTATCTAGTGTATCTTTAGGTAGCCAATCTTTCTTTTCATCAAATGCTTTTTGACCAGCTAAAACCTCTACCCATAAAATTTCTTTTTCATTTTTATAAGTTTTTTTAATTGCAGCTTCAAGTACTTTTTTTGTAGCTTTCCATATATCGGGTCCAGTACCATCTCCTTCTATAAATGGAATAGCCACTTTATTTGGAACAATCATTTTCCCATCTTTAAAAGTAATTTTTGAAGCTTCAGTAATTTTATCTTTTGTTTCAATTGACATTTTATTGATGCCTTTCTTTTAAATATAAAGCTTATTTATATTATGAATTGCGATTATAGGATTTGTCTGGTTTATCCAGCAAATCCGATCAAATGTGAGATGTGATCAAAGGAAGCTCAAGCTTGTCTTGAGCTATATAAAAACAAAAGCGGAAGACGGGGCTCGAACCCGCGACCTTCTCCTTGGCAAGGAGACATTCTACCACTGAACTACTTCCGCAAAAGTCTTCATTGTTTGATAACATACAATAAAATATTATACTCAATTCTTGTTTCTAATATTTGTAAGACATAACGTATTGGCAAAATCATATAAAAAAAACTAATATTCAATGGTAAAGTGATAACTTTAGTACCTTTTTATCACTCTAAAACTATGCCAGAAAGCGATTATTTAGTTAAAGCAATAACAAAAAATGGCACATTTCGAGCTATTGCTATTTCAACAAGTAATTTAACAGAAGAAGCTAGGCAAAGACATAATCTTTCACATACAGCTACTGTTGCTTTAGGAAGAAGTTTTGCTTGTGGAATATTATTATGCAACACTTTGAGAAAATCAAAGGGACATTTAACTTTGAAACTAAAGGGTGAAGGCCCGCTAGGTACTATCGTTGTAGATTCAAGTACTGAAGGTACTGTGCGTGGTTATGTTGGAAATTCTAGTATTGAATGTTTTGATGCAAAAGGGTATGTAGACATTGATAAAGCTGTTGGAAAAACAGGCTATATACATGTAAGTTATGACAACGATAAAGGATTACCATACCAAAGTTCGGTTGAATTGGTTTCTGGTGAAATTGCTAAAGATGTTGTCAACTACTTGGCAAAATCAGAACAAATCCCTTCATTTTTATCTTGCGGAGTATATTTAGAACCTGATAGTGGAAAGGTTTTACATGCAGGAGGAATATTAATCCAAACTCTTCCTGAAGCAAGTGAAGAAGATATAAGTAAGCTTGAAGAAAGAGTTTCAAAATTAGATCCATTTTCGATTTTGCTTAGATCTTCATTAAGTCTGGAACAAATCATACTGAAGTCATTTGGTGATTTGGAAGTGAGATTTTTAACTGAGTTTGAAGGATTATGTTTTTACTGTGGTTGTAGCCAAAATAGGTTTGAAAGTGCTTTAGCTTCGATTGGAAAAGATGAGATTGAAAAAATAATAGATAAGATAGGCTTTGCAGAAGGTAGATGTCATTTCTGTAATGGTGTTTATATTGTAAGCAAGGAAAATTTAGAAGCACTGCTTAAGAAATAATCTTATCTTTTCAAGCCAAGATCATATTTTTGCCATTCTAATTGCAATTTATCTAAGATACTTACGAGATTTAAAAACTTGCTCTTAATGGATTTTGATATTTCATTATGAGTATCTGACTTCATGTGACTTAAATAAGTTTCTAAGTTGGCTAGTGATGCTTTGCATGTTTTTTTAATAAGTATTCTTATGTGAACATTATCGTTACCACGTTTGATTAATTCATCTCTGTACTCAGATATAGTTCCATCAGGATTAAGAGCAGATTCAATTAATTGCTCAATATTAAGTTCAGAAGTAATAATTGTTTTATTGTTTGTATCTAATGTTTTTGTTTCCATGATTAGTGCCATTTATTTAATTCTCCATTTTCTTCATTGAATTGTTTTTAGGTCTGTGGTCAAAGGTCAAAACTATATGATAAATAAAGTACTCCAATTATTTATGTATTTCATAAATTTTAAGAAATAAATAATAATTCATGTTACTTTAATAAAATATTTATATTTCATTTATAAAGATTTATATAGGTCCAGTAGTTAGCAAAAACCTTTTTTATATAGTTTCTGGTTTCATCATAGGGTATCTGTTCTAAAAACAAATCATTATCAGTAGTACTTATAGTCTTAATCCATCTTTTCATGGCTTGTGGGCCAGCATTATAGCTACCAACTGCATATAAGGGGTCTTTTAGCTCATTAATAAGACTATTTATGTAATGTGTACCTAAAGCAATGTTAATCTCGGGATTATATAAATCGTTTTGTGAAAAATCTTTAATACCAATTTCCCTAGCCACAGATCTTGCTGTTTCAGGTATAAATTGCATTAGTCCACGGGCATTTGAGGTGGATAAAGCATTTTGATCAAATTTAGATTCTTGTCTAATTAATCCACAAACCAAAAATGGATCTAAATTTGAATATTTTTTAGAACTGTTAAATATAAATTGCCAGAAATGAATAGGATAAGCTAACTTCCAGATAGGTCTTTTTAAATTTCCACCGTAATTGTTAATTAGTGATGATGAGATATTGATTGAATTTTCATATTCTGTATTGAGTGCCTTAAGCCATGCAGTAACTTGTTTTGATGGAGACTTGTTTTTTCCAATCAAATCCATAGCTTCATCATATTGTTGGAGTTTTATTAGCTCAGAGATAACTGTTCCATAGTGTCTTTTTATGGTGTCAGACTTTACAATGCCAGGTATTGACCAAATAAAATTCTTAAAAGAGTTTCCATTGTATTGCAAATTCCATCTAGGATCTTCACTTTGCTCGTTTAACTCTAATAATCGATTTGCTGAACGTAGAGAATAATAATTATCAACAATGATATTTTGAGTTGATGTATAGTAACTTTTTGCTACATCTATATCATCTTTAAACTCTGCTATTTTTCCTAGCCAAAAACCAATTTTTCCGCGGGTTTCAAATCTTGATTGATCTGTATTCTTTGTAAGTTCAAAATATTTAGCACCAACTTCTCTTGCAGAATTGTAGTTTCTGTCTTTGATTTTTTGCCACATTATTTCCCAAACAGCATCAAGCAAAAAATCACTGCTTGGATAATGTTTCATAAAATCTTTTAGCTTATGTTCTTTTAATATAAAGCTAGGCTCAAGTAATGCTTCTTTATATTTGCTGTAATAAGAAAGACTTGGAATATCCTTAGAAACTGTAGACCAGAATAACTTACGGCTATAAGAAGGAGTACAAAGTGCTGCATAATATAAAGCCCAACGCACGTTTTTTGCTTTTGGAAAGTGATAGGCATATTGTTTTAGGTAGCTTATTGCTTCTGGTTTTTGATTGGTTCTAAATAATGAGTAACCTAACTGATAGTATTTTTTTATATTGTTTTCAAATCGATAATATTTTCCTGCATTTTGATAATCTTTCTTATGAAAAAAAACATCTCCCAATAAAGAATAATCAAGAGGTTTTAGTTGGAATTTTGTTTTGTCTGAAAGAAAACCAGCAATTTCACTAGCAAAACGACCATCAGGACTTTGTTTTAAGTATGCTCTCCAAAAACCTAAAGCTTCATTGTAATTACCTTTATTGTAGGCAATCTCACCTAAGTAATAACTGGTAGCAATTCCGTATTGGGTTTTTGGATAGCTTTTTCTTAAAGAAGTTAAGGTGTTTATTGCTTGCTCAACTAGCCTTACTCTTAATTGTGCTTGTGCCAAGTAATATTGTGCTTGAGGAATTGATTTTGAATTTGGGAATTGGTGAATTAAGTCATTAAATGTTTTAATTGCAGTATTGTCATTTCCTTGTATTGTATTTAGTTCTGCACAACGAAATAGTACACGTTCTTTAAGGGGATAGTTTATATCAGCGATAGTTTTTAAAATCGATAAAGCTTGAGAAATATCATTCTTTTTCTCATATAACTTTGCAAGAACATATTTTTTTTTGTATTCAGTATAATCAGATAAATTGCTTAGTTTATTAAGAGTACTAATACCTTCATCAATATTTAATTTGCTAATAGTAATAGCATTATTAAGCTTTTCTTGAGATGCAGGATCTTCTTGTGGAATTATTTCTGTAGAGTCTGTTTTTAAATAAAAAAATAAAACAATTGTTACGATTAAAAAGATTGCTATGAATGTAGATTTTCTAGTCATTGATTTTAATAAAGCTTACAAGTTTATGATTTAATTATAGGATAAAACCTATGTCAACAGAGAAAGTAATAGAAAAACTAACAGGCAAAATGTTTGATACAAATGCTTCTTACATAAAAGTAAGAGGTGCAAGACAACATAACTTAAAAAACATAGATGTTGACATTCCAAAAAATAAGCTTGTAGCAGTTACTGGTGTTAGTGGTTCAGGTAAAAGTTCCTTTGCATTTGATACAGTTTTTGCTGAAGGACAAAGAAGATACATAGAGAGTTTATCTTCATATGCAAGGCAGTTTTTAGGACAATTGGATAAGCCTGATGTTGAATCTATTGAAGGGTTAAGTCCTGCAATTTCTATAGATCAAAAATCTACTAGCCATAACCCAAGATCTACAGTAGCAACTGTTACTGAGGTCTATGATTATTTGAGACTTTTATATGCACGTATAGGCATTCCTCATTGTCATGTTTGTGGTGAAAAAATAAAAACACAGTCAATAGATCAAATCATAGATCAGATTCTATCTCTAAATGAAGGTACAAAAGCACATATTTTAGCCCCTTTAATTCAAGGTAAAAAAGGTGAACATCAAGCATTATTACGTGCTTTATTAAACGAAGGATTTGCAAGGGTTAGAATAAACAATAAAACATATCTTCTTGAGGAAGATATTAAGCTTGAGAAGACTTTAAAGCATAATATTGAGCTAGTAGTAGATAGAGTTGTAGTCAATAAAAAATCTAAATCAAGAATTGCAGATAGTATTTCTCTTGCATTAAAACGTGGAGATGGTATTGCAATTGTTGAAAACTTGGATGAAAAAAGTGATTTGGTCTTCAGTGAAAAACTAGCTTGTCCTTTTGGTCATGGTTCGATATCTGAATTGTCGCCCAGGGCATTTAGTTTTAATAGTCCTTATGGAGCATGTCCAGCTTGTCATGGACTTGGTCATAAGGCTGAATTTGATCAGGATTTAGTCATTCCTGATCAAAAAAAATCACTAAATGATGGAGCTGTCTTACCATGGGCAAAAACTAACAATCCTTATTACAAACAGCTTTTT
This sequence comes from Candidatus Melainabacteria bacterium, assembly GCA_023250155.1. Taxonomy (GTDB): domain Bacteria; phylum Cyanobacteriota; class Vampirovibrionia; order 2-02-FULL-35-15; family 2-02-FULL-35-15; genus JAHFBD01. The sequence goes on along the minus strand of JAHFBG010000009.1, from coordinate 8,985 downwards.
GAATCTCTTGCTAAGCATTATAAATTTGCTTTAAATCTTCCATGGAAAGAACTACCAAAAAAAATTCAAGAAGTAATTCTCTATGGTAGTGGTGAGGATGAAATAAAATTTAAAGTAGATTCATGGGATGGAGATGAGGTCTGGTCTTATAAAAATCACTTTGAAGGTGTATTAAATCAGCTTAAACGAAGATATGAAGAAACAGAATCTGAAAAACAGAAGGAAGATTTAGAAAATTATATGACTAAGACTCCATGTACCTCATGTAATGGAGAAAGATTGAAACCTGAGATTTTATCAGTTACTGTAAATGATTTTTCAATATCTAAGCTATGTGCTTTATCTACAAAACAAGCAATGAATCTTTTTCTTGACTTGTCAAATGTTTTGTCTGAAAAAGAAAAGACGATAGCTCATCAACTTTTAATTGAAATAAAAGCAATACTAAAGTTTTTAATTGATGTTGGTTTAGACTATCTCTCTCTTGATAGAGCAGCAAATACACTATCTGGTGGTGAAGCCCAAAGAATAAGACTGGCTACTCAAATAGGCTCGGGTTTATCCGGTGTGCTTTATGTCTTAGATGAGCCTACTATTGGATTACATCAAAGAGACAATGCAAGACTACTAAGTACATTAAAGAAATTGAGAGACCTTGGAAATACATTGCTTGTAGTAGAACATGATGAAGATACCATTAAAGAGAGTGATTGGATAATTGACATTGGTCCAAAAGCTGGCTTGCATGGTGGAGATGTAGTCGCATGTGGTACATTACAAGAAATAATTTCAACGCCCAAATCTATTACAGGTGAATATCTTAGTGGTAAAAGGCAAATTCCTGTTCCAAAACATAGAAGAGAAGGAAATGAAAAGTACTTAGAGTTGATTGGCGCAAAACTAAACAACTTAAAAAATATTGATGTTAAAGTTCCTCTTGGTAGATTTGTTTGTGTCACGGGAGTAAGTGGTTCTGGAAAATCTAGTTTAGTCAATGATTTACTATTTCAACACTTACAACATAAGGTTTATGGTTCAATACCAAAGCCAAATCTAATTGATGAAGTATTAGGAACTGAGAATATAGATAAAGTAATAGTCATAGACCAAAGCCCAATAGGCAGAACCCCGCGTAGTAATCCCGCTACTTATATAGGTTTATTTGATGTAATAAGAGAAATATTTTCTATGACAAATGAAGCAAAAGCACGTGGCTATCAGCCCGGTAGATTTTCATTCAATGTAAAAGGTGGACGCTGTGAGGCTTGTAGAGGTGAAGGCTTAAATGAAATTGAGATGAGTTTTTTACCTTCAGTTTTTGTGACATGTGATGTGTGTAAAGGAGCTAGGTATAACAGAGAAACAGTTGAAGTAAAGTTTAAAGGAGCTTCAATTAGTGATGTTTTAAACATGACGGTAGATGAGGCATCTATGTTCTTTGATTCAATACCAAAAGCAAAAACAAAACTACAAACATTATGTGATGTAGGACTTGGTTATATAAAACTTGGTCAGCCTGCTACGACTCTATCTGGAGGAGAAGCTCAAAGGGTAAAACTAGCTGAACAGTTATCACGACGTAGTACTGGAAAAACAATTTATATGCTGGATGAGCCTACAGTAGGTCTTCACTGGTATGATGTAGAACATTTATTGTCTGTTTTAAATAGGCTTGTAGATAGTGGAAACACCGTAGTAGTAATAGAACATAATTTAGATGTAATAAAACAAGCAGATTGGATAATTGATCTTGGACCAGAAGGTGGGGATGAAGGTGGAGAAGTGCTTTGTGAAGGCATGCCAGAAGATATAGCAAAATGTGCCAAGTCTTATACAGGGCAGTATTTAAGTAAAGTGTTAAATAAATCAAGCTTATGAAATGATAGACTTCTATTTCTGATATATGCTAAAGTTAGCATATTAGAGAAACAAAATGAAATATTTAGAGTTAAGAAATAAATTAAGTGATTTTATTATTTTTTCTGTCAATGATGTAAAAAAAATTGACAAGTCATCAAATTGTTTGAGAAGAATTTATGAATGGAAAGAAAAAGGATATATAAAGAAAGTAATTAAAGGATTTTATATTTTCAGTGATTTGGAACTTAATGAGCTAATCCTTTTCACTATTGCAAATCAAATTTATAAACCATCTTATGTTTCTCTTGAGATGGCATTGTCTTATTACCATTTGATCCCAGAAAGTATTTATGCCATTACATCTATTACATCTCGTAAAACAAATCAGTTTACAACACCTTTTTGTACATTCTATTATCATTCAGTGAAATCAAGTTTAATGTTTGGATATAAGCTTGTTCAATATAGAAATCAAGTATTTAAAATTGCAGAGCCAGAAAAAGCTTTTTTAGATTACTTTTATATAAAGCCTCATCTAAATGATAATGAAGATTTTGAAGAGTTACGGATTGATAAACAAAATTTTTCAACTCTAGTAAGTAAAAATAAGATGAACAAATATCTAAAAATCATCAACAATAAAGCTTTATCACAACGCGTAAATAAATTTATGGAGTACATGAAAAATGCTTAGCTTACAAGATATTGAATCTTATTTTCCTGCAAATGTTAAAGGATTTAAAGAAAATATTCTTAGAGAATATATACAATGTAAAATATTACACATTATTTTTAATTCAAAAATAGAGAAGAAAATATCATTTATAGGTGGTACTGCTTTAAGAATTATATATAATACAGGGCGATTCTCATTGGATCTTGATTTTGACAATTTTAAATTATCGAAAGAAGAATTTGTTGAGGTATCAGAAGTGATTAAAAGTAAGTTAGAACTAGAGGGATTTAAAGTTGAAATCCAGACTCTTATAGAAAAGAGCACTTTTCATTACTATATAAAATTCCCTGATATACTTTTTGAAAATAAAATATCGTCACATCGTAATGAAAAGATTTTAATAAAGGTTGATACGCAACCACAAGATTTTGATTATAAGTCAGAGAAAAAACTTTTAAGAAAGTTTGATGTTTTAACTCAAATAAATGTGACCCCAATTGATATTTTGCTTTCAATGAAAATAAATGCTGTTTTTACTCGTAAGCGTATTCAAGGTAGAGATTTTTATGACATAGTATTTTTATGCAATAAGACAAAACCTAATTATGACTTTTTAAATTTGAAGCTAGGTATTAAAAACTCAAATGAATTAAGAGAAGCACTAATACAAAAATGTAAAGAACTAAACTTTAATCAATTAGCAGAAGATATAAAATCTTTAGCTTTTAGTCCATCAGAATTAAAGAAAATAATCCTATTTAAAGAAGTTATTGGTGAAGCTAAGTTATAGTCTTCTTAAGGAGAGGGATTGCTACTTATACTACTGCTTGTCTTCCAGATTGTGTAAGTAGATGCTTAACAAAAGCATTTCTTTATGTGATTTGCTAAATGGACCAGGATTAAAATCTGCTATCGCTTTGGCACATCTTAAAGCTTCATTCTTAGCAAAGTCACTTGATTGACAAATAAATTTCCTTAGCCTTTTAATCCTACTTAAAGTTAGCTCATCTAAAGCTTCAGTATAATTTCTTAATTTGTCTGGATATATGGGGTAAGGATATAAACTTAAGAATTGATGAAAGCGATTTGGTTTATAAAGCTTTAGTGACATAAATTAGTCACGATGTTCATGTAACTCATCTAATGAACTAACATCTACTTTTAAACCAGGTCCCATGCTAGAACTTAGATAAACTGAGCGTAAATAAATTCCTTTTGCACCAGGTGGTTTTGCCTTGTTTATGGCATCGACTACGGCTGAAAAGTTCTTAACTAAATTGTCCTCAGAAAATGAAAGCTTACCAATTGGTATGTGTACAATGCCACTGTCTTTCTCTGCTCTAAAACTTGCTTTTCCAGCTCTAAGATCTTTAATTGTTTTTGTAAGATCGTTACTGACTGTACCATCTTTGGGGTTTGGCATTAGACCTTTAGGACCAAGGATTTTACCTAGCTTTGCCATTGCAGCCATCATATCTGGTGTGGCTACAAGCTTGTCAAAATCTAAAAACCCTTGTTCGATTTTACCCACTAAATCTTCAGAACCTACATGTTCAGCACCTGCAGCTTCTGCTTCTTTTACTTTTTCACCTTTTGTTACTACAGCAATTCTGATTTTTTTTCCTGTACCACCAGGTAGTGATACAGAGCTTCTTACCTGCTGGTCACTTTGTTTTGGATCTACACCAAGCCTAATTGCTAACTCAACGGTTTGATCAAACTTTGTTTTAACCTTGCTATCAATTTCTCTGATTTTTGAAATGGCCTCTTTAGGAGTATAAGACTTTTTATTTCCTAATAACTCTTGTATCTTTTTTCTTCTTTTTGTTAGTGTTGTCATCATTTTTTGTGGTACAAACGATTTTTGAGATCTCCCACCCTCCTTTTTTATCCTCTCGTTGGAACTTATCACGATAAGTCCTTACAGCTCTTTCTTATTAACGTCTATCATGTTCGTAAGCTTCTCTATCCTTTTCTCTATTTAAAGCATCAATTATTATTTCTTCTGTTGTTCTAGGATCGTATGGCTCAGATCTTCCAGTACCAGATCTATCTTTGTTTTCATAAGATTCTTCAAGCTTTGCTTTTTTTAAAGCATCAATTATTTTTTCTTCTGGTGTCCTAGGATCATATGACTCAGATCTTCCTGTCCCCATAGTTACCAAATTGATTTTATTGATTGCAAAAATAAACATAGTTTTTACCCTTCTACAGTAACCCCCATACTTCGCGCTGTGCCCATTACGATGTTCATTGCTGCTTTAATTTCAAGGGCATTTAAATCGGGCATTTTTTCCTTTGCAATTTCTTCTATTTGCATTAAGGTTATCTTTCCTACTTTATCTCTGTTTGGAACACCTGAACCCTTTTCAATCTTTATCTTCTTTTTAATTAAATCAGAAACAGGTGGTGTCTTCATAATGAAGTCAAAAGACCTATCTTCATAAACATTTATAACTACTGGAATGATTTGTCCTGGCTTATCCTTGGTTTTATCATTGTAATCCTTACAAAAGGCCATGATATTTACACCATGCTGACCAAGTGCTGGTCCGATGGGTGGAGCTGGATTTGCTTTTCCTGCTTCAATTTGTAACTTTATTTGTGTATGTAGTTTTTTCTTTTTCTTTACTGGTGCTGCCATAATTCAATTCCTTTATTAGTAATGAGCTTAAGTACTGAGCATTGAGTAATTATTTACTGAAATTTCTAATAATTCATACTCAGAACAAATAATTTAACATATTTTCAATGAATTATTATGTAACGACGTCATCACGTGAAGCAGCAAGTGCTCCCATAGCTAAAAAGCACTTAAATACTACAGCATAATCAGAATCTGTAAATTCAATCTGATTATCAGAAATTCTTTTAACCTTTGGTATAAGTTCACAAGCGTCTGCATGGTTTGGTTCACTAAATATTACCGATACCGTATATGGTGAACTTGATTTAAAGACTTTCCACTTTTCTTTTTCTTTTATAGTTTTTATAGCTCCATTTTTTAGTTTATCTAAAACTTCTTCAAATGGATAAGATAAAGCAGAGTATCGACTTAAACCAACTTTTGTAGAGATGGTAACAATTTGCTCTCCTAAAAGATTCTTTGCTTCATCACAAACAGCCTCATCACCAGATATAAATACCACAGGGACTTTAAAAAAACCAGCTAAAGCAGCATTTAAACCAGTTTCACCTACTTGTACATTGTTTAGAAAAACTTGTTTAATTATTCTTGGCCTATAAGTATGACTTAATGTAGAAGAACATCCGGCCATGGCATGATAACCAGTAAAAAAACAAGCATCAAAACCCTTATCAATACAAGACACCATAGAATAGGATCTTTGCCAGCCTAAGACTACACTAGCTTTTGGAACTAAAGAGCTATCTAAGTTCCTCATGTGATTATGTGAATCTAGAATAACAATGTCTTTTATACCGATCTCATTTAAACCATCAATGATTGCATTTAACTCAGAAGCCCATCGTATTAAAGTCTCTTTATAGAATTTTCCATCAGGGTAAATTTGATCAGGATGAACTACACCTTGTACGCCTTCTAAATCTGCTGATATTAATATTTTCATTTTTATGTTTTTATTTGTAATGCTGATTTGTAATATTCAATCATTTTTAAAAGACCTTCTTCAAGCGAAACTTTTGGTTCCCATTTCAAGATTTCTTTAGCTCTTGTTATATCAGGTCTACGACGTTTTGGATCTGCATCAGGTAATGGTGCAAAAACTATTTCACTTTTTGAATTGGTTAGTTTCTTTATAATTTTTGCAATCTCTAGAATAGAGTATTCATTAGGATTTCCAAGGTTTATAGGATTATGATATTCTACATCCATAAGACGTAGTACCCCATCAACTAAATCACTTACATGTTGGAAGCTTCGTGTTTGTGTTCCATCACCATTTACTGTAATAGGCTTGTTCATTAGTGATTGGTAGATAAAAGTTGAAATAACTCTGCCATCTTCTGGTCTCATCCTTGGACCAAAAGTATTAAATATTCGAATCATTCTAGTGTCTAAATGATGAAACCTGTGATATGCCAAGGTCACTGCTTCACTAAAGCGTTTTGCTTCATCGTAGACTGCACGTTCTGAATTTGGGTTGACATTTCCTACATAAGTTTCTTTCTGTGGATGTTCTAGCGGGTCTCCATAAACTTCAGAAGTACTAGCCAACATATATTTGGCTTTTTTACCTTTAGCTAAACCTAAAGTATTAATAGTCCCAATTGATCCTACTTTTAAGATCTGTATGGGAAGCCTTGTGAAATCTGTAGGAGAAGCTGGACTAGCAAAGTGTAAAACCCAGTCAACTCTCCCATCAATTTCTATATAGTCACAGACATTTTGTTCAATAAAAGTTAGATTTTTATGCAGATTTAAATTTTCACTTTTTCCAGTGATTAAATTGTCAATTGCAATAACTTGATGATCAAGAGAAAGAAGTTTATCAACTAAATGTGACCCTATAAAACCTGCTCCACCTGTAATAACAATGCGCATATGTATCATTGTATAGGTTTTCTAAAAAAAAGAACTCATTAATAACATCTAATATTGATGCTTACACCTGTTTACATGGTATATTCTAAATCATTTAGTGGTGACTGGGAGTTAGATCAGTCTGCAATTCAAACAATAGAACTTGCTGCTCCTTTCCATCCATTGCCAGTTGAGATAAAAGCAGATAGATTTAAGTTTATTCACAAATTTTTATTTAAGCAAAACTATTAACTTATAAAAAATAAAAGGTTACTTTGAAGCTAAATTGATACCCAATTTATAGGAAATTGTTTTATAATCATACTAATACTTAAACAAATGTTTTTTCCTGTTACCTTAACACCCTCATCGACTGTTACTGTTGTTCAAAAATCTAGAACAGCAGTTTCTGACCGGATAGTTTCTAATGAACAAAAGTGTGCTCAAGAGATTCAAGAACAGTTTGCCAATATTTTGCTAAACAGTAGTAAGGTCTCAAAAAAAATACCTGAAGTACTAGCTGAGAAACTAGAAAAGTTTACTGTTCAATCACACTCACTTATTTATACTGAGCCTTTATCAAGACTTGATAACTGGGTAAATATTAAGCTGGTTAGAAATAAAACAACACACAATAACTTAAAACCAATAATTCAAATATCATTTGAAGGTAGTACGAGGCTAAGTGATGATGTTACCGATGAATTAGGGAAATATAGTTTTGCCCTATATCAAATTCACGATTCTGGAAATGATCTTATGTCATGGCATAAACCATTTAATGAAAAAAGCTTTTATCGGTATTCAGTTGATATTGATTTAGATGAAATCAATATTAAACCTTCCAATGATTTTAAATCTATGGTTAGAAGAAACTATTTTCAAGATGATAGTGCTAACAATTCAATTGCAGTCCTTGTATTTCGAAAGGATAAAGTTGGTACAAATAATTTAGATTATCTATTGATTTGTCGTAATTCCTAGACAATAAAACTGTTGCTAGGATAAATATTCTTTACTAGGGCTTAGTTTAAAATATAAGTTTGTCCGTGCAATAATATTCTTACCCAAATGAAAACAAAGCTAGAAACAAATTTAAACGCAAATTTTTGGGGAGTAAATCCTTATTTCAGAAAGCTTGCCTATCTTTTAAAGCAAAGGAATGTAGATGTTGAAGAGTATGAAACCCGTATAAATGGCTCAAATCATACTTCAATTGGTACACCCTCTATCGTTATTTTTAAAGGAGTACAAGTTGGCGATAATGTCGAAGAAACAGATATGCGTGATTTAGTTGTTTCTTATGAACCCAGTAAGAGATCAATAATGACTAAAAAAGAACCAAAACTCCCTGAAAAATTTATTAAGACTTCTCAAGTGAGCAGTTTTGCGGCTTCATTTTTAAGAGCACAAGGTTATAGTGTCAGTATAAGTGTTGTAGATGATTTAGATGAAATAAGAAAAATTGATTTTGATTTGGATTCAGGGATAAGATTTGATCTTATAGATCCAAGAGATGTAGATCCTGAAGTCTTAAAAAAAGAACTAGGGTTGAATTGGTAACTCAGGTTATAGTTCTAAATTTAGGCTATTACTAAAATAATAATCATAAAGTTAAAACTTTTAATTAAGTGAGATATAATGATGTTTGACTTTCTGAATCCTGAATAAAAAATAGTGACGTTGATATTTCTTTGGATTTTAAGTGAATCCTTACGGGGTCGTAGTTCAGTTGGTTAGAACGCATGCCTGTCACGCATGAGGTCGCGAGTTCGAGTCTCGTCGGCCCCGCCATTTGAGACAGATATTTTCAAATCTGTCTTCTTGGATCTACAACAACAAAAGGAAAAAAATAGGGAAGAAATTCTCTAAGCACATTGCATTAATACTCGAAGTCTATAATTCTTAAAGTTTCTAAACCCATAAGCAATTCTAGAAATCCTCT
>JAHFBG010000001.1:187130-555854 GCA_023250155.1 Candidatus Melainabacteria bacterium | reverse complement strand
CTGCATTTAGAGCGGTGCAATTACGGCTTCCGGGTATTGACTTGTCATAGGCCCCAAAATTTCAATTCTTCAAACTTATTAAGAGTTGGGGGGATTTGTGAAAGGTCTTGTCAAACGTGCGATAAACAGCGCTAAATAACTTTATTAAAAAAACAAGATCTTGAGCCTGTATGACAAGCTGCATTTCCTATTTGTTCTACCTTTACCAGGATAGTATCACTATCACAATCATAATAAAGCTCTTTTACCTTCTGTACTTCACCAGACTTGTGCCCCTTATGCCAAAGCTCATTTCTTGATCTTGAATAGAAATATGTTTCTTTTTTTTCTAGTGTAAGTTTAAAAGACTCCTTATTCATAAAGGCAACCATTAGAATCTCATTATCTTTATAGTCTTGAACTATAGCTGGAACAAGACCAATATCATTCCATTTAATTTTGGAGAAATCTATTTTATTAATTATTTCTTGATTAGACATTAATTATATTTTAACCTGCCATACGGGGGTACCGGGGTAAACCCCATACAACAATGATTTTAACCATTTCTTAGTTGACATAAGGGGACAAAATTTGAGATAGTAATAATATAAGGCGGATTAATCAACAAGTTTAGAGGCGGCACCAAAAGTGCCGTTTCTTTTTATATAGCTCCAGACAAGCTGGAGCTTCCATTGACCAATCTTTTCGATCGGTCGCATTTGCTGGATAAACCAGACAAATGCTCTCTAAGCAAGTACGCAACATATTTTGTGTGCTTATAAATGTGGTGTTATTGCTACTATCCTTATAACATCCTTACTTTGATAATGCCAAAACAATCTATATGCACCAGGCGTCTTATTTTCTCCAAATATTTTTACTCCATTCTCTTAACCTAAATCTTAAGATTTGATAAATTGCTTGTGTTTACACTTAGTTTTCAGCAAAATTTGTCTGTAGCTTAAATTCATTTAATGTATTTTTTTTTGTAGTTGATAGTATTGAACTTACAATTTTAGAGTTATTTATAAAAGGAGGGAAAAATGGTTTATACATCAGCACTAGGACAACACAATACACAAAGGTTTTATCCTTTACATGAAGCAGAATTACCTAGAAAACAATTATTACAACAAAGAAAAGAAGCTTTAGGATTTACTTTTAAAACTGGTGATGAAACAACTAGTGGTGGTTCTCTTGGAAGTGATCCTATCAGCAGTGGAAAACCAATTTATGAATCAGGAAGTAAATTTATAGAAATCATAAAATATCATCTTAAACCAGATGAAAGATATTCTGTGGCATATATTCTTGAGCAGATTGGTACAGAAATAAAAGACCCAATTCCAGAACTAATAAAAGCTTTAGATGATAAGGATCCAGATGTTAAATTTTTTGCAGCAAGTGCTCTTGGACATATTGGAAAGGATGCAAAAGAAGCAATCCCTGCACTAATAAATACCTTAGGTGATGAAGATGACGGTGTTCAACTTCGTGGAGCATGGGCTCTTAGACATGTTATTGCTAAAGAAACAAAAGAGGCAATTCCAGAATTAATAAAAGCTTTAGGTCGTAAGTCAAGGATTACCTCTTTTGTAGTACCTATTCTTAGTAGTCTTGGAGAAGAAGCAGTTCCTGCACTAATAAAAGCTTTAGACAATGAGGATAAACAGAGTAGATTTAACGCAACGCTTGCTCTTGGAGTATCTGTTGGAAAAGAAGCAGTTTTAGGACTAATAAAAGCTTTAGATGATAAGGACGCAGATGTTAGGTATTATGCAATATTTGGACTTAGAAATATTGGAAAGGATGTAAAAGAAACAGTTCCTGCACTAATAAATGCCTTAGGTGATGAAAGTGAACATGTTAGAAAGGAAGCAGTATCAGCCCTTGGACAGATTGGTGCAGAAGCAAAAGAAGTAGCAGTTCTTGCTCTATTACAAGCTTTACAAAAAAGTAGTAACAAGACTATAAGAGATGTAATAGAAGATATACTTCGAGAAATACTTCAATCAGAGTAAATTTCTTTTATACTAAAAGACAAACTTCTGTTTTTTGCTTTTTTTGAATCTCTAGATAATTTTCCTTAGCCACTCCAAAATGGGGCATTACTTGGGCAGATGTTAGTGAACCTCTTACACCAAGGCTATAAAGCCACATTCCAGATTTCATATAGCCAAGAATTGGTCCATTTACATTTGCTCCCATGGTAGTTTCATCACCTAAAACAAACCTATGTGTGGAGACTTGTCCATCAAAGGTTTTCCCTGTGATTTTTACATTCGTAGAAAGTGGTTTTTTAGAATTTCTTGTATCTACTACACCACCAGTTGTAACTCTATCTCTTGGACATACACTTGCAAGCTCAAGCATTATGTCATCTGCATGCTCCATGTTATGAAGCTCTAAGATACCATTTCTTTTTTCTAATTCTTTTTCGATTTCTTCATCAGTCATTTTAGAAACTATATCAGGATTAAATCCTTCAAGATGTCCAATATCTTCTCGAATAGTAGCTTTATAACTTTCCCAGTTGCTAATTCCAACACCAAATGTAATCGTCACATCTAAGACTTCCACAAAAGACTGTGCTGCTAGTGCTGCTGCTGCTGTAAGCAAACCTGGTGTAGCACCACAACCCGTAAGATATAAAATATCACTTGCTTTAAAATCACGATCAAGATCTTTTATCATTTCAACTGCACAAGTTCTTTTTAGGGCATCTACAATAACCCCTTTGTAACCACTTTTAACAATATCTCTTGCCACATTTGGAATAAACTCATTAGGTAGATTTGGCAGTGCAATAAAAATTGCATTTATTTTATTTTTATAAGTCGTGATTAATTCTTTTATTGGGTTAGATGATGCTATGGCACCTTTTACTTTTTCAACCTCCTTTGCTTCTTTTATAGTTTTTCCATCAATGCCACTTTCACAAAAGTAATAACCAGTTCTGTCACATATTCCTACTAATTTAAATTCTTTTTTTTGTTCAATTAATAATGCCATGTTTTGACCAAGGCCACCTGAACCTAATATTGCAACGTTAATCATTTTTTTCTCTCCTTGTTAATCCTTCTAAAGGACTATTGTATAACATTACGGTATAGACACAAATGTAGGTAACAGTTGCGACTGTTACCCACATAGGCAGATTGGTATAATGTTCTAGCAAAGAAAGGATTTATCTGATTTATTCAGTAAATCCGATCAAATGAAAGGCCTAGTCAATGAAAGCTCAAGCTTGTCTTGAGCTCTATAAGAACAAGATTTGATTTTAGAAACGAGGACAGAAAACATGAGTAACACAGACAAGATACATGACGTAATAATTATTGGTGGTGGGCCAGCAAGCTTAATGGCAGCATTTTATTGTGGAACAGGTGGAATGAAGCCTATGATACTTGAGGCTCTTGATTTTTTAGGTGGTCAACCTGCTGCCTTATACCCAGAAAAGCCTGTTTATGATGTTCCTGGAATTATTGAATGTACTGGTCAAGAATTAGCAAATAAATTGATTGAGCAAGTCATGCAAATAGAACCACTTGTAGAATACAACCAAAGTGTAGATGAAATGAAGCATGTAGATGGTGTCTGGCATCTTTGCTGTAAGTCAAAAAAAACATTTAAATCAAAAACTGTAATTGTAGCTACTGGAAAAGGTGCATTTTCACCCATTAAATTAGGAGCTCCTGGCGAAGATGAATATCTTGGAAAAGGATTATCTTATACAGTAAAATCTTTAGCTGATTTTAAAGGGCAAGATGTCTTGCTCGTAGGTGGTGGTGACAGTGCAATGGATTGGACATGTACACTAAAAGATCTAGCAAAAAGAGTTACTTTAATACACAGACGTGATGGATTTAAAGCACATATTGGCGCAGTGAATTTAGTAAAAGCATTGGGTCAAGCTGGTGAAATTGATTTTCTTATTCCCTATGAAATAAGAAAAATAGAAGGAGCTGGCAAGGTAGAGAAAGTCACTGTTTTTAACAATCAAACAAATGAAGAAAAATCATTTCCTGTTCAAAGCATAATTATTTGTGCAGGATTTAAACCTACTGTTGATGCCCTTAAAAAGTGGGGTTTAGAATTGAATGAAAAAGGATTGATTAAAACACATGAAATCTGCAAAACCAATCTACCTGGAATTTTTGCAATAGGTGATGCTACAGAATATGTAGGAAAGCGACATTTAATTGTTATGGAATTTGGTGAGGCTGCAAGCTCTGCTGGTGCTGTTTCTACATATGTCTACGGTAAAGGCAAAGGTGGCGCTGAGTGGTGGGCTGGACCTAAGAAAAAAGATAAAGAAGCTGTTACTGCGTAAAATTACCATTCTGTAAAACTTACCCCAGAACTACTTGGTGGCACTACTGATGGTCCCCAAAGCATCTTTTCGAATAATTGACGAGCAGTGCTGAGATCACCATTCTTTATAAAATTAAGACCTTGTTGGGCTGTTTGGAGGAAGTGCTCTTTCCAAACTTTAGGTAATGTAGATTTAGCAATTTCATTTTTAAGTGTAGGAAGCATATTTTTTTCCATGTAATTCGCAGCCCCCTCAAAGTCATGACCAAAGTTAGGCATATCTTTATTACCATATACAAATTTCTCTATTACTTGCTTAAGTGGTTGATTGCCTGGTCTATTGAGTGGATTATCTGGGCGATTTCGATGCCATACTTGATAATCTTCAAACTCTTGCTGTGGATTATCTGGATGATGTGGTACATATGGCTTTATATCTGGATAAATTTGCCTCAGCCATGCGTAATACTCTTTAAGCTCTTCCTGTGAGCCTGGTGGGTAATGTGATACAAATGGTTCTATCTTTTGCTGAGATTGATTATTTGGTTGACTTTGTACCCTTACCCCAAAATCTTCTCTCTTTTGGGAAAGCTCATCATATCTATCTTTGAGTAGCCCATTTAATGCTTGCTCTGGATCTATGTTTTGATCATTAGGCTTTACATTAATGTTTTGTTCTACTCTGCCTACATTCATAAAAGCCTCCTAATTTAGATGCATAGCATAAATCACTAATATACGAATAGTCCAATATACCTTTGCTACTTTAAGAGAAAGTTATAGGATTTTAGTCCTAATAAAAAAAGAGGGACTTGCATAACAAGCCCCTCTAATTTTTTCACCATTTCGTGGATTTATTTTAATAATCCATTCCAGCGCCTGGCATTGCTGGCATTCCAGATTCTTTCTTCTCAGGAACATCTACTACTAGTGCTTCTGTAAGTAAGAACATTGAGCCGATTGAACATGAGTTTTGAATTGCTGATCTTGTTACTTTAGCTGGATCAATGACACCTGCTTTTCTGAGGTCTTCATATTTTCCAGTTTCAGCATTAAAACCAGTAACTTGATCATTGTAGCTTTGTACTTTTTCTACAACAACTTCACCTGACAAACCCGCATTATCTGCGATTTGTTTTAGTGGAGCAACAAATGCTCTTGCTACAAGCTCAATACCTGTTCTGACATCGCCTTGACGTTTTTCAGCTTCTTTAAGTAGTACTTTGCTAACTAGCAATGGTGTTAAACCACCACCAGGTACTGTACCTTCGTCTACTGCAGCTTTAGTTGCATTTAATGCATCTTCAAGCTTTAGTTTACGATCTTTAAGTTCAGTTTCAGTTGCTGCGCCTACTTTTAGTACTGCAACTCCACCTGACAACTTAGCTTTTCTTTCTTGAAGCTTTTCTTTGTCATAATCGCTTTCAGTTTCTGCGATTTGCTTGTCTATTTGAGCAATGCGTTTTTTGACTTCGCTCTTTGTAGCATCAGAAGCAACAATAGTAGTCTTGTCTTTATTGACTAATACTTTTCTTGCTTTACCAAGCATTTCTACTGTTACATTCTCAAGCTTCATTCCAAGCTCTTCTGAAACAAGCTTTCCGCCAGTAAGAACTGCTATGTCTTCTAACATTGCTTTTCTTCTGTCACCAAATCCTGGTGCTTTAACAGCACAGCACTTTAATACTTGTCTTAAGTTATTTACAACAAGTGTTGCAAGTGCTTCACCTTCTACGTCTTCTGCTATGACTAAGAGTGGCTTTCCAGCTCTTGCTACTTTTTCAAGTAGTGGAATCATGTCAGCGAGAAGATTAATTTTCTTATCTACACAAAGTAAATATGGTTCTTCAAGAATAGATTCCATTCTTTCTTGATCATTGACAAAGTAAGGAGAAATAAATCCTTTGTCAAATTGCATTCCTTCTACTACTTCAAGCTCTGTATCAACAAGCTTTTTAGATTCTTCAACAGTGATGACACCATCTCTACCAACTTTATCCATAGCTTGTGCAATTAACTTGCCTACTTCTGGATCGTTACCAGCAGCGATTGTGGCAACTTGTGCAATAGATTGATTGTCTTTGACTGGTTGAGCAATCTTTTTAATTTCTTCAACAGAGATTTTAGTAGCTTCATCAATCCCTCTCTTTAGAAGAATTGGGTTTGCACCTGCTGCTACATTCTTTAGTCCTTCTTTGATGATGGACTGAGCAAGAATTGATGCTGTAGTAGTTCCATCTCCAGCAACATCATTTGTCTTACTGGCTACTTCTCTAACTAATTGTGCACCTGCATTTTCTAGATGATTTTCTAGTTCAATTTCTTTTGCAATGGTTACACCATCATTAACTATTTGAGGTGCACCAAATTTCTTTTCAAGAACTACATTACGTCCAGCTGGGCCTAGTGTAATTTTCACAGTATTTGCAACTGCATCTACACCACGCTCTAGTGCTCTACGTGCTTCTTCACTATATACGATTTGTTTTGCCATATTTAAGCCTCCTTAAGCTTATTGTTTTTGTTTTATTTAATTACTGCCAAAATATCTCTTTCAGAAAGAATAAGATATTCTTCTCCGTCTAACTTAACTTCAGTACCACTGTACTTTGCAAAAAGCACAAGATCATTTTCTTTCACATCTAGTGGTTTTCTTTGTCCTTTTTCATCGACTGCTCCAGGACCTACTGCGATTACTTTACCTTCTTGTGGTTTTTCTTTTGTGGTATCTGGTAAAAGAATACCTCCTGATGTTTTTTCTTCAGGTTCTAATTTTTGAACAATTACTTTGTCTTGTAATGGTTTTAGAGTTCTTTTTGTTGCTGTAGCCAAGGTAATCACCCTCCTTTTTTTATTTATCCTTCTTCCGGCCGATTTTTTTATACTTCTCTTATCTAACTGAATATTTAATTTGTATTTAAATTACAGTAGGCAAAAGCTTTCTAAGCAAATCAGTCTTTAAATTATTACTACAAAGAGGAGGTCTCCTGAATTTTTTAGCAAAGATTTAATATTTTTCTGTTACAGTACAGATATACGTGTTGACATGGTTGTATCATCTATTCTTTAAACTACTCTCTATCTTCTATTTTCTATTTACTTTTTTTGTATATACTCTCCATATTGTAAATTACTCCTCCATAAATTGTAGGTCTTATATTACCCAGATTATTTTGGACTGCAAATATTCTTAATGGTGAAGTTAAATATATAAAAGGAAGCTTGTCATAGACAACCTCTTGGAACTTGTCATAAAGCTTTTTTCTATAAGTAAAATCTATGACTTTAGTGGCTTCATTAAAAATCTTATCTATCTCAATCTCCCAATTCCTTGGTGTATGTGGCTTTTGATCAAACATATGCAGCCTGCCATCTAACTTCCAGACATTTGCACCTTCATTTGGTTCAAAGAAACCACCCGTAAAGCCTATTATTATTGCTTCCCAGTCTCCCGAATCAGATCTACCAATTAGTGTATTAAAATCAATTGGTCTAATGTTTACTTTAATACCAAGCTTTTTTAAGTCATCCTGAATAATTACAGCAATTGCTTGACGCGTAATGTTTTCAGCATTAGTAAGAATAGTGAACTCAACCTTCTGACCTTTTGAGTCTAAAAGTTCTTCACTATCATTCCAAACAAACCCACCTTTTTTTAATAACTCTTTTGAAAGTTTTAAATCTTGTGGATAACCACCTGCAATTTTTTTATTTAAGAATATTGACGGTAGGGACTCTGATGTAAAGAGTGGTTTTCCAACACCACCTAAAACATTGTCAACAATTCCTAATCTATCAATGGCATGAGAAACTGCCTGTCTGAAATAGTCATTGTTAAACCATTCTGTTGGAGTGTATTGTGATACACCCTTACGATCTTCTTTATGCAAATTAAAAATTAAAAACTCAGTGCCTGAACTTGGACCAAGATTTATAACCTGAAAGTTTTTCTTTTTCTTTTCAAGATTTTTTACAAGAGCTACATCTTCTCCTCGAACAGATACAACATCAATTTCACCTGCTAAAAATTTAAACAGTTCAAGGGTAGAATCCTGAACCAGTGTATAAATCACTTTTTCAAAATAAGGAAGCTTTTTATTCTCCGTATTTATTACATAGTAGTTCTTATTCTTTACAAACTCAATTCTTTCTCCTTGTATATAGCGAGCAAGTTTAAAAGGGCCACTGGTTACAAATCTTTCTGGTTTTGTATCAGTACTCCAAAACCCTAAGAAAGTTTTTTTTGTATTTTCAAGACTCCCTGTATTTTTTAATAGTGGTTCAAATATGTGTTTTGGAGCTGGTTGGTATCCTATCTGTCGTAAAAAGGGTGCAAAAACAATGTGTGTCATAAACTCAATTGTTGTATCATCAATTTTTTTTACTGTCGGATATTTTCCATCTATTAAACAAAGTGATTGGAACCCTCCTCCTTCTATACCGGTAAACACGATATTATTCCATGTAAAAACCACATCATCACTTGTAATAGGAATACCATCAGACCATTTAATACCTTTTCTTAATTTAACAATAATTGTTTTTCCACCATCTTTAACTTCATAGCTTTTAGCAAGATGAGGTATGACTTCTCCTGTATCAGGATCAGTTTCAAATAAACTATCAAAAAGCAAACCACCAAGGGTACTGCTTGTATTGTCACTAGATGCCCATAGATTGAATGTTTTAGGACCAGAACCATAAATAGATAAATTTAATACTCCGCCAAATTTTCCAACTGGAGTTTGAACCTGTTTGTAATCAATGTTGTTGATTGTTTCTGTTTTTGGAGGTGCGGGTATGTTGATGTGTTGTTGTGCTGTAGAGACGTTGCATGCAACATCTCTACAGCTGCTGATTACCAAACACAAGAAAAACAGAACAAAAATTAAAAATTTCATTTATGGAACAACTATTTTTTGCCCAACAGAAAGTATACCCACCCGTTTCATATTATTTGCTTTCATTATTTTACTTATATTTTCAGGAGATGGATTTGAGTAGTATTTATTTGCCACTATCCATAGTGAGTCACCATTTCCTATTGTGTGATATCTAACTTTTGGAGTTATTTGTGCTTGAGGTACAGTAGCTTTTACTGCTTGTTGTGGTAATGATGGTAGAACTTGTTTAGGTGCTTCTACTTTCTTTGGTGGTACATTAAACCAATTTACCCAAGGAATAACTACTGGCTTACTAGCTTGAACAGCTTGTGAAACAATAGCTTGATTATTTTCATTTTGGACTAAGGCTTCTGTTTTCTGTTTTTCCAAAGTTTGTGTTGCTACTTTATCCACTGTCTTATCTGTCATAATATTGGCAGATTTTTGAAATACAATTTGTGTATCAGCTTTAGATTTTATTTGATGCACACTTAATTGAAAGTATATAAGCCATACAGCTGATGTTGACATTACTCCAGCCATAAACCAAGTAAGATTTTTGAAAAAATTGTTTTTACTTTGGGCTACATTTAAATAGTCTTCTTTATTCTGAGGCCAAAAGTCACTTAATTGAGCATCTTCTTTATTTATCGCTTCAGGAATAGTAGATGGTTCATCTGAGTAAATCGTGTCTAGTAATTCAAACTCTTGTCTGGTATATAAATTTTGCTTAGGGTAAAAGTATTCATTGCTTAACGTATCATCTTTATGTTTAGTTTTACTGCTTAAATTCCTAAGTTTTTTTTGCCTAAATTTGTTTATTTGGGTCGTTTCTGCCATTCTAATTTCCTCCAAACCTAAATATTCTACATCAGCATTTTAGTAAATGATTAACATTTAATGACTATACGAATTATCATTTGGATAAAATGACATTATTTTGATTAGTTTTGTTCATTATCCTGTTATGCATTTTACATTCACAAACAACTAATAAATCAATTATAAACAGCATTTTCAACCAAATTTCTATTTTAAGTATAAAAATAACACTATGCTCAAATTAAGCTTTGTAAAGAAGATTAAGATAATGTTATATCTTTATATTTTGTTTATCTAGGCTTAATTTTACAGATCTACTGTATAACTATAATTATGAATATGAAGACTAAGCATAAATCTCTTAAAAAGGAATCACATAAAAAATGTGCAGAAGAGCACTCTAAGGAAGAAGAAGCTTTTAAGCAACAAAGGCAAAAAGAAATTACTAAGCTTAAAGAGGAATATAAAAAAGGAAAGCTAAGCTTTAGCTCAGAAAAAATTGCCAAGGGAATTTTAGAAGATCTAAGAATTAAAGATTAGAAGAATTATTTCCCTATACAAAACTTAGCAAATATATTTGAAATAACATCATCATTAATAATCCGTCCTGATACTTCATCAAGCTTTGAAAGTGCTTTTTTTAATTCATCAGCAAGTATATCTTCAGTAGATTTTTTATTACATAACTCCAATGCATAATCAATATTTGCACTACATTGTAATAAAAGTTCTTTCTGCCTTTGGTTTATATATATATTGTTTTCAAATCCCTTACTGTTATTTTGTGAAACAGATCTTATCCTGTCTATAATTAATGTTTTTAGCTTATCAAGATTGGTTCCATGCTTTGCCGAGATAGCAATATCATATGGGTAGGTACTACGTGAGTTTGAGTCGCGACTCAAACCTACATCAGTTAAATCTATTTTGTTTCCAACAATAATTTTCTGTTTCCCATTTGCCAAACCAATAAGCTCTTTAGTTTCCCTGTTCATTCCTTTTGTTAAATCAAACAATACCAATGCAATATCGGAAATTTGAAGTGCTATCTTACTTCTTTCAATACCAAGTTTTTCTGACTCGTTTAAATCAGCTTCATGCCTTATCCCAGCAGTATCCACTAACACTATAGGCCAACCATCTATAGTAATCTTTTCTTCTAATATATCTCTTGTAGTCCCTGGTTCACTTGTAACTATAGCTCTCTCATTTTCTAGAAGCCTATTTAACAAGCTAGACTTACCAACATTTGGTGTTCCAATTATCGAAACTTTTAATCCTTCTCTTAATAATTGTCCTTCTTTTGCACTTTCTATAAGACTATTTATATTAAGCTTAATTTCACTTAGCTTTGTAATTATGTTTTCTTTTGAAATAGAATCTACATCTTGTGGAAACTCTATTGCACTTTCTATTGTAGTAATTAGATTAAGTAACTCTTCTCGAAAAAACTTTATTTTTTCTTTTAGTGAACCTGTCAACATTTCAGAAGCTCCTTGTATTAGTCGTGGAGAGTCAGCACAAATAAGTTCATTTATAGCTTCCGCTTCAGTCAAATCAATCCGTCCATTTACAAAAGCACGAAAAGTAAATTCACCTGGTTTTGCAATACGTGCTCCGTTTTTTAAACATAGATCTAATATCATAGATGCTATATGAGTGCTACCATGACAAAAAATCTCTATAGTATCTTCACTGGTAAAACTGTGTGGAGATTTAAAAGGAAGAACTATAACTTCATCAATTATTTTTTCACCATCTTTTATATATCCATGGAGAGCGTGCATGTGTTCAAGATGTACTGGCGTGTTGATATGTTGGTGTGTTGATGATTGAAAAAAAAATCGTTCTATAATATTCCAGCTATTGCTTCCTGAAATGCGAATAGCTGCCATACTACCCATTCCAGGAGGTGTACATATTGCTGCTATGGTATCGGATAAATTAAACACGCAAGCTATTATAGCGTATCTAACTCATTCCCTCACCACGACTTATAGGCTTATGTTCAACAGTACCTAATTCATCTAATCTTTTAGAGTTAGTAACACGATTCCTGCCGTCTTTTTTAGAAACATACATCATATCATCAGCAGCCTTCATTATAATGTCTTTATTTCTTTCTTCATGAGGGGTTCCACTTACACCAATGCTTGCACTTAATGGGCCCCATTGTGAATGAATGGTTCGATTTAAGCCATCTAAAATTCTCTTTGCAATTAGTTCTGCAGTATCCAGATTTGTTTCTGGTAAAAGTATGGCAAACTCATCACCACCTGATCTAGCAACAATATCCATCTGTCTTAAGCACTGTTGTAGTTTTCCAGCTACAAGTGTAATAGCTTCATCACCTGCTTTATGTCCGTATTTGTCATTAATTGGTTTTAAGTGATCTAAGTCAACCATAATCACTGACATATGTGAACCTGTTCTTTTAGCACGTTCTACCTCATGATAAATAGCTGTGTGAAAATATGCATGGTTATAGAGTCCTGTAAGACTATCTCTTTGGGCTTGGTATTCAACCTTGCTAAATAAATCTGCATTAAGAACTGCTACTGATGCTTCAGATGCTACCTTTCTTGCAAACTCAATCTCATCTTGCGTAAACTTCCTATTCCTATCACACTGATGAATACATAGAGATCCGATTACTTGCCCTCGTGCTACAAGAGGCACTGCTAAAAAGCTCTTTAGCTGAATAGCTTCAATGATTGATCTGAAAGGACCCTCAGTATTGTTATATCTTCCAACAACATCTGTAATTTGAAGAAGCGAATCAGCTCTTTCTACTTCAGGTAAATTGTTTAGAGATTCAAGCCATTCCTGCTCAAAATCCAAAATCAAATCTGAAGCCTTGTCAATATTATGATCTTTATTTATATGCTCTTTTTCTGTAGCTAAAACAACAAGTGGATTTATTGTTTTTAATCTTCTTATAAAACATCGACTGGAAGATAGTATTTCTCCTAAGTCTTCAGCAGCTCTTGCCATAACAGTTGAAAGATTTAAACTGTCTCTAATAGCTGTACTTACTTGGTGCAATAAATTCATTTGTCTTTCTGTTTGTTGAACATGTTCATGCAACTCTGCTTGAGCTAATGCCATCTCTACTTGATCTGTAATTGCCTCTAAAAGCTGTATCTCAGAACTTGTCCAATTCCTCTGATGTTCAAAATGTCCTAAAACTAACAGTCCTATTGTTTGATTCCCTTTATTTAAAGAACATGCCAAGTATGACTTACATCCAGTCTTATCTATAATCTCTTTGAGACTCCCTGTATATCGCGTGTCTAAGTTAGATATGGAAATACTTTGTGTAATTGGATCTGGTATCAATGATACCTTTTGGTTTTCCCATAATTTAAAATTGAGAGGAAGTTTTGCTAGTTTAGAATTAAATTCATCTTGTGTAGCCCATATGGACTTTGCTGTAAAACCAGATTCATCTTCTTTTAGCATAAAAGCACCACAAGCATTTACCCCAAACACCTGACCAACTTCTCTGGCTGCTTTCTCAAGGACCCCATCAACTTCAAGAGTATCTCGAATCATAGTAGTAATGGAGTTAAGTAAAAACTCTCTTTGTGCAGTAGAAAGACTTTCTTCATATAAATTAGACTGGTTTAAAATTACTGCAAGCTGGCTTGCAATATCCTGAACAATTGTTAGATCTTCAAGACTTAAAGTATTTGTAGTAGAAGTGCTTACACAAATAATTGCACCAAGCAACTCATTTCGCATTAATAATGGGACTGTAAAAAATACTGATGGTTCAACTTTCTTAAGAAACACATTAGCTATTCGCCTCAGGTTTTTATTTTTATAAGTTATATACTGATTCTTATATAAAAGCTTAATAATAGGATTTTTATTTGTAACTTTATGAGTAAATCTAAGCAAGGAATTTTCTTTATTGTTTACAAGTTCATGTGCTACTTCTAGCCTTTTTTCTTTAGCTAGCCACTTAACAAAATATACATTGTCTAACTTTAAAAAGCTATGTATTTCTCTAAGCACTATTTCAACCGCTTTTTCTTGTTTTAGAATTCCTCTAAGAGAATTTGATAGCTTTGATAAAAGAAGAAGTTTATTTTCTTTTGATTTAACTTGGGCTGCTAAATCTACTTCCTCTATAATTTTTATAATATAGTTCAGTGTAAACAAAAGTAGTTTTTTCATTTCCCCACTGTTAATATCTTTTGGATTTCTAATTAAAATAATGCCGTATATTTGCTTAGCAAGTGGTGACAAAATAGGATAGATATAAGTATTCAAGTCAGCTTCAGTAATATTGTCAATATTAAGTTCTGAGATAGAAATCAAACTATTATAAAATTTTGATTGACCCATGCTCATCTGATCTGCAAGGCTTTCAAGAATATTTCCAAGAAGGGCATATTGTTTAGCGCTTGATTTTGCATTAATCAAGTTCATTTCCTGACCTGCAAAATTTGCATAAACAGCAATGCTTTCAATTTCAAAAACAGACTGAACCAAATTAATAAGTGTACTGATTTGTTCTTTTGGATCAAATGAGCTTACTTGCAGTTCAAAAATTTTGTTTAGTAAAATTTCTTGCAGTTTTAAATTTGTTGCTTCTTTTGATTTTGATTCTTCTTGTTTCATATATATATTATTTTATTCCCTAGTTAAGCTTTCATTAATCACTTTTTCATAGATAATGATATATCTTCGAAAACTTTACAAATCCTCAAATTAGTCGAATAATAGATGATTTTTAGATGACTATCCTGGTATTTGAAAAAAGTTATTTATTGTTTGTTTTGTTTTATAATATAATTTATTGTCTAAAATGAAAGAAAAATTACAAGAATTAATTAGCAAATATTCCAAGAAGGTTGACTACCTTGAAATTAGAGTGGAGAACAATGAAACTACTCAAATTCGCTTTTTAGGAAAATCATTAGATAGCTTAAATCAATCCAAGTCAATCGGTGGCTATGTAAGAAGCTGTTATAAAGGAGCATGGGGTTTTTGTTCATTTAATGATCTGGATAAAATAGCTATTTATATTGATGAAACCATTGAACAAGCACATTTGCTAGGTAAAGAAAAAAATGAAAAAACAATATTAGCTCAAACAAATCCTATAAAAGCTGTCTATCCTATAAAGCTTACAGGGAAAGACTCACGAAGCATTAAGCTTAGTGATAAAGTTGAACTCTTTACACATTACAGTACATTATTAAATTCTTATTCAAATAAAATAACAAGCTCTACTTGTCGTTATCTTGAAAAAATACAAAATATTACTTTTATAAACTCTGAAGGAACTGTTTTAGAGCATGGTTATGTAGATATGGAAGCAAGGTTTTCAGCTACAAGCTCTAAAGATGGCGCTGTTCAGGTAGCACAAGAATCACTTGGATCACGTAAAGGTTTTGAAGAGATTGAAAATCTAGATAAGAAAATAATTAATACAGCTAAAAGATCAGTTGATCAGCTGGATTTAAAATCACCCAAAGCTGGTACTTATACAGTAGTTATTGATCCTATACTTACAGGGCTATTTGTTCATGAAGCTTTTGGACATCTTTCTGAAGGAGATTTTATTTTTGACAATCCTAGCATGCAAGAGCTTCTGGTCTTTGGGAAAAAATTTGGCAACAGTTTTTTGAATATATTAGATGGTGCTAAAGTGCCAGATCATAGAGGTTCATTCTTATTCGATGATGAAGGTACTCCTGCACACGATACTTACTTAATAAAAGAAGGTGTATTAGTAGGTAGACTACATAGCAAAGAAACTGCTGGAAAACTAAATGAAAAACCTACAGGAAATGCAAGGTGTTTAGATTATAGATTTCCACCTATTGTTAGAATGACAAATACCTGGATTGAGCCACAAAACAATTCTGTGGAAGATCTTATATCGGACATAAGGCTTGGAATATGGGCTGGAAACTGGCTTGGTGGACAGACAAATGGAGAAATGTTTACTTTTGCTAGTGGTGAAGCTCGTATGATTAGAGATGGAAAACTTGCTGAACCACTTAAAGATGTTAGTTTAACTGGAAACGTTTTTCAGACATTGCAAGACATAGATGGAATTGCAAATGATATGTACTGGGATGAATCAGGTGGTTGTGGAAAAGCTGGTCAAGGAGGACTTCCTGTTGGAGTTGGTGGACCTAGCATTAGAATTCAAAATGTTATTGTGCCGGGAGAATAATGTTTCATTGCGAGCCGAATGAAATGAAGGCATGGCAATCACAATCGTGACTGCTTGTTGTTTACACTCATTTTCAATGACATTAAGTCAAATAATCGAAAATAAACACTGAAACTTTGATAAGAATTCAAAAAGTGCAAATTTTATATTCATTGTTTTTTCCTCTCGTTATTTAGCCCCAGTTAATGCTACTTGTGCTTGAGGATTTACAGCTGGAGCAGCTTCTTGCATACCAGCTCTTAATTCTCTAGCACCTTTCCCAATAAGTTCAATATCTTTTGCAAATCTTCCTGAGAATTGTCCTATACCTGTAATCAATTTTCTACCCATTGGCATCCTTAAAATTTTTCCAAGCCCAGGAACCCAATGCAGCATTTCTGCTCCATAATCTACAATACTTCCAAGCATGGCTACACTATCAAATACCCATGCTGGGGTACTACCACCAATGCTTATTAATGTTCCTACCCATGGGAGTGAAAGCTTGTCATTTTCAGTAAGCCCTTCGCATAATGAAAGAGGATCGTTGTGTCCACTAACTTTTCCTTTTATATAGGTTTCTAGATTTTTCTTAAACTTATCATCTGCAAAACTTCTTAGATAGTTGCTTACCACTTCTTCATTTAAGGTAATTCCTTTCCATTTACAAAAAGCTTTCATTGCCCAGCCTACTTCAGAGTTCATATTTCTAAACTCACCAGTTACTATGCCACCTATACCCATTGTTATTTTGTCAAGTGGATCTAAGTGTTCATGAGATCTTTGGCGTTGTGCTTCTAATCCTTTTATCTTTTCTTCAACCCTTCTTTGAATCTCAGCTTCAATATCTTGTGGGTTTTGTGTAGTATGACTAGCTGAACTATTTTGTGTTGGAGTACTGTTTGGATGGATTATATTATTTAATAATTCTTCTAAGGATTTTTTATTTTCTTCATTAATTGCTAACTCACTTGTTTCTATATGATTAATAATTTTCTGTAAACCATCAACATGTTCACCTGCTAACTCACCAGAAGGTGATTGGATTAAACCTTTTAAATCTTTTAATAATTCACTTGCATCAAATAAAGATTTTGCAGTCCCTCCATCACTAACTGTTTGTGCTCCTTTTGAAAGGGCTTCAGCACCTTCTTCAAGAACAGGAATAATATCTGCTTTTAAAGCAGGAAGTAGTTTAAGTGAACCAAGTGCTTTCTGAGCAAACCCTAATGCACTTTTTGCAAGTGGTAAGGCTTTTTCTGCAAGTTGTACAGTAGCTTGAGCTGTAACCATTTTATTTATGTCTTCCTATAATATTTTTCTTTTAAAGAGCTAAAAATTAGCTCTAATAATATAAAGGGAGGTTAAGGAAAAACTTGATAAAGAAGTGGTTAAGTTTTAATTTCTTGTTAAGAAAAATACGGATGTAACCCGCGGTTACAGGTCTTTTCAGGCTTTATTGATAGAATAATCGGTCTTATGATTTCTAAAGAAATTGAGTACAAAGCAGAAGTATTAAAAATAGCTGGATTTGCTCTTTTATCACCATGGGGTAGGCTATTTTTTGAACCAATAGCTTTACTCAAAGAATGTGGGGTATACTTTTTAGTGTATTTAATCATTAGTTTTGTACTTGCAATTCTTGGCTTAAAATTTATAGTAAGAGGCAGTAAATTACTTAATTTAAATAGGAGAAAATAAAATGGAAAATCCAATCGTTTTTGCTGCATGGCTTTCTAGTGCAATCTTTTTTCTAGGAGCTGCCTGGTTTATATATAGTAAATTTGGGAAATTAGATGAAGATATTGATAAAAATAAAAAAAGCAATATAAAGCACAGATAATTTATAAACTTATCTATTGAAAAAAGGAGTAAACATGGCAAACGTAATTGTAGTAGGTGCACAGTGGGGAGATGAAGGAAAAGCAAAGGTTACAGACTTGCTTTCGAAAAATGCAGATTATATAGTTCGCTACCAAGGTGGTAGTAATGCAGGACATACAGTAGTAGTAGATGGTGAAACCTATAAGTTTCATTTAATACCATCAGGGATTCTTTATCCAAATAAAACCTGTGTAGTAGGTCCTGGAACAGTAATAGATCCTAAAATACTAATTGAAGAAATTGAAGACCTTACTAATCGTGGTATCAGTGTAGCTGGCTTAAAAATAAGCATTGCAGCACATGTCACCATGCCATATCATCTTGCAATTGACCAGGCAGAAGATAGAGGACGAGGAACAAAAAAAATAGGTACTACTGGTCGGGGCATTGGTCCTACCTATGCAGATAAAGCAGATCGTTTTGGCGTTAGAATGTCTGATTTAATTGACCCTAAAGAATTAGAAGAAAAAGTCAATTGGCTTGTACCAAGAAAAAATGTAATCCTTGAGAGGCTTTATTCTCTTCCACCAGAAGACCCAAAGAAAGTTCTTGAAGAATATATGATTTATGGTGAAAAAATAAAACCATATGTTGCCGACACTTCAGCATTGATCTTTGATGCAATTAAAAACAAAAAAAATATTTTATTTGAAGGCGCACAAGGAACCCTTCTTGATTTAGATCATGGAACTTATCCTTATGTTACAAGTTCAAATCCTGTTGCTGGTGGTGCTTGTGTTGGAGCTGGCATTGGACCTACATCAATTGATAGAGTTATAGGAATCACAAAAGCATTTACTACAAGGGTAGGAGAAGGACCATTTCCAACAGAAGTATTTGGTCGTGAAGCAGATGAACTTAGAGCAGCAGGAACAGCATGGGCTGAGTTTGGTACTACTACAGGACGCCCTAGACGTGTAGGCTGGCTTGATTTAGTTCTTTTGCGATATGCAGTTAGAATTAATGGGCTTGATTGTTTAGCACTTACTAAACTAGATGTTCTGGACAACTTAGATGAAATCAATGTTTGTGTAGCCTATGAAGATAGTGTAACTGGTGCTAAGTACTACGACCTGCCACTAACAGCAGGCATATTTAAACGAGTTAAGCCTATTTATGAGACTCTGCCAGGTTGGAAAACCTCTGTAAATGCTTGTAGATCAAGAACTGATCTTCCACCTAATGCACAGAAGTACTTAGATAGAATTCAGGAATTGTTAGAAACTCCTATTGCAATTGTTAGTATTGGTCATAAGCGTGACCAAACTATAATCATTGAAGATCCTATTCATGGACCTAAAAGAGTACTTCAAAAACACCATTAATGTTGCTTATGCTTCTGTGTGTGGTTTTTTAGGCGAGTCAGCAAATATATTTGCTACTTCATAGTCTTGATAATTACCTTGAATTACTCCTGTTTCATTGTAACCACCAGAACTTGGTCTTGTTTGATTGTTTCCATCTGCAGTTATTCCTACTAAACCAGTTGGCATGACACCATCAGCGAATACACCTTTTTCTTTTGTAGAAACCTGAAAATCTAGATAGGCACCACCCATTGTATGTACCATCATAGAATACTCTCTAGTGTTTACATTTAGATTTGCTCCATCCCATGAAACATCTGCTCGTGGAAGTTTATCAGATTCACCTGCTGTCATAGGTTTCCCATTTAACATAGGTACACCATTTACACCATATGAAACTTCATCATTCCCAATCTTAAAGCCCATTTCAGTCAAATAAGTAACAGCTCCACCTCTATCAAATCTTCCATTGACAGTTAGGTTTTTATCACTTATGAGATTGTATGCATGTCCTCTATCTCCTGTTATAAAATAACTTTCACCTTCAAATCCTTGAAAATATGGATCACCATATACTCTTGCTGATTTATTTGCATCTACTCCTAGTTTAGATTTATCTTCAGGGTCAATTGTAAAAAGTGCCATTGGTCCCACACCAAGATTGTCTTCTTGAGGAGCTATTATGTTTGTATTTGCTAAATTTAAAACATCTTGATAACCTGACATAATGCTGTCTTGATATGCTTTTGGATCAGCATTTCTTGCATCTACAATCATATAGTTTTTAACATCATCACGTTTTTCTTTTACATCTTGTACTAGATCTCTCAATTCAATATCTAAATTATTTGGATCAAGTATTTTCGCATTTGAGTTAGCAGGGAGTAAGTTTCTTATTGTCTTATTTGCAATATCATTGTTATCCATGATTTGTTCTCCTAATTTGAATTGTATAAGTAGTAAATAAATATTTACTGCACGCATAAGATATTTATCACAAACAAATTAATTGAAAGTTAATAAAAATGTTATTTAAGGGATAGCGCTATAGAATTTAGTAACAACCCTAGTTAGCTTGATCTTGTAAAATCAACTCCTCTTAATCGATTTTGAGTAAGTCCTGATATTCTTATATTTCTCTTTTCTAATTCAGCAATAAATAACTCTGTTGGTATGCATTCTTCCTGTGGCAAGACACCTGTTTTTTTAATGTCTCCTCTTGCTAGCATAGAAGCAATTATGCTAGCTGGAAATGCTGTAGTTCTCATCATAGCTGTCAATAGCGGATAGTCAGTGGACTTGTCTATAATGGTTAACTCATGTTTTTTAGATCCACCTTGAAAAATTATTTTTACAAGAACTGCATCATTGGTACATAAAGGAATATTTTTTTCAAGTAGGAAAGCAGCTACATCACGTGGTTTATAAGATGTTTTATTTGTTGCATTTGTAATAGCTTCATTTGAAAAGAAGCCTAATTCATAGAAGGATCTCATTATGCTTGCATGTCCTGGATATCTTATAGTTTTATAATCTAAATTTCTCAAACGATTTTTATAGGTGTCTATTAGCGTAGATGCTCCTCCACTTGTAGTAAAAGCTTCAAGCTTTCCAAAGGGTAAAGGAAATTCAATGGTTTCAATATCAGTTAATGGCTCAATTGTTTTTATTTCACCATCCTGAAGGATACGAACAGGTTCTATATATTCATTTATTAGTCCATCTACAGAAAAAAGTCTTTCATACTTTAAACTGTTTAATGGATTTTGTGGTAAACCACCTACTCGTATTTTTACAGTATCAGCCCAACTAAATTCTTCTAATCCCCATTTTACAAGTACTGCAACAAGTCCAGGTGCTAAGCCACAATCAGGTATTATAGTAATCCCTGCTTCTTTTGCCTGTAAGTCTAGTTTTAATTGGGCATCAACGACAGAATCATTTCCACCTAGATCACAAAGATGAGTTTTAGCTTTTATTGCAGCTTTAGTAAATGCTTCATTGAACTTGTAGTGAATTGCAGCTATAGCAGCATTCGAATCTTTTAAAATCGATTCAATCGTAGATAGGTCCTCTACATTGCATTGTATAGTGATTAGACGATTATCACTTAAAAAATCTGTTGCATCAACTAGTTTACTTTTATTGCTGTCAACAAGCATTAAACTAGTCGTATCATGCTGATGTAAAAGATCATAAGCAGCAGCTTTACCCATCAATCCTGCACCTAGTACACAATATTTCATAAAGTCCTGTTTTTCTTACTTCTATGCTTGAGCAGTATCAAATGAATTTGACTGTGATGTAGCACCTGGATTATTGTCTTTTTTACTACCAAGTAGTCTAATGTTGTCAGCAATTACAAGTGGTTTAATATTTGTTTCACCAGAATCTTTACTAACCCAACTGTCCCATCTAATTTTCCCTTCAATACCAATCAATGAACCTTTTTTAACATACTCACCTGCAATTTCTGCTTGCTTTCCCCACATTTCAATATCAAACCAATCGGTTTGTGCATCTTTTGCAGGACGATTTACTGCAAGGCTAAATGTAGTAACTACTTTACCAGAATCAAAATATCTAATCTCAGGATCTCTACCAGCACGTCCTACTAAAACGATGTGGTTAATATCGGCCAAGGGCTGAGTGTATGTATTAGACTGACTGTTCATATTTTTAAATATCCTTTCATATGAGGGTTATTCTATCATCTTCTTATTAAAAATTGATACCCATACTATTGCTATAGAACCAATTAAAGAAGAACCAAGTAAAACAAAGCCAAGAAAACTAATAAAAGGACCTTCTTTCTCGATTAAAAAGCTTCCAATAAAAACGAGACAAATAAGAAATATTATGCTGTAACTACTGTTTAGTTTTGAATTTAAAGTGCTAATTTCTTTTTGAAGCAACTCATTTTCTTGTTCAAGATTTGTAATGTGCTTGGGTTGAATTGTTTCTGTTTTTGTTTTACTATTTTTTATTTCACTTTCACTTACATATCTAGGTAGTTCTTGTAAAACCTCAAGATAAATTTTTATTTTGTTGTTAAGCTTTTCAATCAGTTTGATTTGTTCGGGAAACATATTTTTTATAATGTCTAAGTTAGGCTCACCCAACTCATTTTTTACCAAGGATTCAAAATAGGGTCTTACATTATTCATTAAGCTAAACTGGGGATCTAAAGTACGACAAATGCCTTCTAATGCACCTGTTGCTCTAAGTGTGTAAGTAAACTTACTTGGCAGCTTCATGGGTTTTTTATCAAATAAAAGTTTTAAATCCCCCTCGATCTCTTCAGTATTCAGCTCATTTAGTTTTGTGCCATTGTAATATTTATATGCAGCTTGTTCTATTATTCTTTTAATTGGTGCTGTGTCAGTATCATTCTTAAACAAGTTTAATTTATTCATTGTTTGTACTAAAGTGTCAGTGTCATTAGTCATAGCGCTAATTAAGATATTAGCTAATTCAGATTTAATATTGTCTGAAAGTCTTCCCACCATTCCAAAATCATAAAAAACAATTACTCCATCATCTCTGACTACTAAGTTTCCAGGATGTGGATCTGCATGATAAAAGCCATCTTCAAAAAATTGCTTAAAATAGGCATTGACTAAAGTGAAAGCAATTTCTTTAGGATTTAATTTTTTTTCTCTCAATAGATTTACATCTGTTATTTTAATGCCTGGAACAAACTCAATAGTAAGAACCTTTCTAGAAGTACATTGCCAAAAAATCTTTGGTATATAAATCTTTTCTTCATGTTTTAAATTTCTCCTAAAGCGATCAGCATTTCTACCTTCTTCTATAAAATCAATCTCTTCAAAAAGTGTTTTTCCAATCTCATCGATTATGTCAACCCATTCACGTTCTTTTCCAATCTGTGTATTTCTTTCAAAGAATGTAGCTAAACATCTTAATATAGCAAGATCTTGATAAAAGATAGATTGAAGGTTTGGCCTTTGAACTTTTATTACTACTTGTATACCATTTAATAATTCTGCTTTGTGTACCTGACCAATACTAGCTGAAGCAATTGGTTTACTTTCAATAACCCTAAACATAGAAGATATAGGCTTTTTAAATTCAGATTCAATTATGGTTTGAATATCTTTAAACGGTAATGGTGGAACAGAGTCTTGTAAATCAGATAAAGTATCAATGTATTCTTTGGCTAAAAGATCAGTTCTACTTGATAGAAACTGTCCTATTTTAATAAACGTTGAACCAAGCTCAAAAAGAGCATCTCTTAAATAAGTTGGAATATTTATCTTGTCTTTTTTATATTGTTTTAGCAATTTAAAAACCACAGATGAAATTTGCCTAAATCTTTTATCTCTTAAGCAGTAATAGTTAAGTAGAACAGTTTCTCTAAGAGATGAAAAAAAAGTGTGTTTAAAATCTTTAGTTTTAGTAGGCAGTTTAAATTTGTTTTGAACAAGCTCTTTATTGTAAAAAAGATGCTCAGTTGTTTTGGTTTTTATTTTTTCTAATATTTGAGCCAAGATAAATTACCGTTTTATTAACTGAAGTTCAGATTTTAAATCAGATATTTCAGCTCTAAGAGATGCAATTTCAGATCTAATATCGTTAAGTTCTGTGGAATCTAAAAGAGCATTGTTTGTAAGCTCTGTGAGTTTATCTTTTATAAAACCTCTAAGTTGAGATTCATTAATCTGAGTTCTATGTGTAATTTCATTTAGTAATTGAAACAATTCTTCTTTTGCTTTTTCTTTTAATTTACATGTTTTATCAGTGTTTTGTCCATTGGAGGAATTGCTTTGTGATTTGTCAGTAAATTGTTTGAGCTGTACTAAACACTCAACTGCTTTTGACTCTACTTTTTCTTTTACTATATCTAGTGCAGCTTTTGAGGTTAAGATTAACTTTGCAAGGTCTTTTAACATAGTAGTTAAATTATACTATAACAAAAGGTCTTTCCTTCTATCCACTAAACGCTATACGCTATACGCTAGAAATATGCTTACTCGCCGCCAATTCAACAAACTACTCTTAAGCTCAATATTGCTGCCATCATTTGGTTGCACAAATTTAAAAAAGAAAAAATATATTCAAGGAGTTTTAAGATTAAATCTCGGCTTTGAACCCGATTCTCTTGACTGGTCTAAAGCTACTGATTCTTATTCTTTCGATGTGATCACAAACATAATGACTGGGCTTACTAAGTATGATAATGATTTAAAATCAGTTCCCTCTATAGCTAAGAATTGGGATGTATCAAAGGATGGGAAGGTTTATAGATTTTATTTAGATAAAGGAGCTAAGTGGTCTGATGGTAGATCTGTTCTTGCAGGTGATTTTGCGTATGGATGGGAAAGGCTTTTAAGACCAAGTACAGGAGCTCCTTATGCATACCTTATGTACCCTATTAAAAATGCATATCTATACAATACTGGGAAATTAGAAAATCCAAAGGGGCTTGGTATAAGGGTTTTGCAAGATGATGTCATTGAAGTAGAATTAGAGAAGCCTCTTGCCTTTTTTTTAAACCTTACTTCATGGGGAGTATTTTTTCCACATAGAAAAGACATAATTGAAAAATATGGGGATGACTGGACTGAACCAAAAAATATTGTTTCATGTGGTCCATTTAAATTAGATCAATGGCAACATGAATACAAAATATCACTTATAAAAAATTCATTTTATAAAAATCCTGAGCCAAAACTACAGGAAATTAGATATTTTATTGTCTCTGAGCAGTCAAGTGCATTTGCCCTATATTCAAATGATGAGCTTGATTTCATTGATTCACGTTCTATCCCTATCAGTGAAATTGAAACCATTAATAATATGAAAGAGGCTGAAACATACCCTTTGCTTCGAGCCACGTATGTAGGTTTCAATATTACAAAACCCCCTTTTGACAATCACTTGGTTCGAAAAGCATTTAGTCATGCTCTTGATAGAAATGTTTTTCCAAAAGTTTTGCATAGAGGAGAACTTCCATCTTCTACTTGGATTCCACCTGGCTTAAAAGATTTTTATGAACCAACTATTGGTTGTGGTTATAATCCTACACTTGCAAAAGAATTATTAGAAAAAGCAGGATATCCAAATGGTAAAAACTTTCCAGATGTAACAATGATTTTTCCAACACGCGAAGATACAAAGCTCATTGCAGAAGCAGCTCAGGCACTCTGGAAAAAAGTGTTCAATATAGAAGTAAACCTAGTAAATATGGAGTGGAAGGTTTATCTTAATACTTTGCAGGAAGATCCTCCTCATCTTTTTAGAATGAGCTGGGGAGCTGATTATCCTGATCCTGATACTTTTATGACGCTGTTCACCAGCACTTCAGGAAACAATCATGGCAAGTGGAGAAACAAACACTATGATGATTTGATTTTAAAAGCAGCTTCTACCCTTTCACTTAAGGAAAGACAATTGCTTTACCAAAAGGCCCAGAAGCTACTACTTGAAGAAGAAGTTGCTATAGCTCCTTTGTTTTTTAACACTCAGATTCTACTTAAGAAGCCTTGGGTTTCTAACTTGAACTTTAATGCCATGGATCTTGTTTTTTGTGATGAAGTTTCAGTTGATTGAAATACACTAAATGGTTGATTGTTCCGAAGCATAACTTTTTTGCTATGAGAATTCACAAAATTTATCGAATTCTAAATAAATTATTAACAATATTTAATCTTATAAACCTTCAAATCTAAATAATTATTTTAGGATTGAGTCTTTATATTAGTAGCGATATTAATGTACAATCAATTTAATAGGTGGGTAAGATTAAAAAATGAGTGAAGAAGTAAAAAGGTTTGTAGCAAATCAAGAAGAGTTAAATCGTGATCGTCAATTGTCCAGTTTATTTAGCATAATCAGCAATAACCTAATGGTTGCAGCTGAAACCTTAAGCTCAGAATATAGATTACAAGCAGCGGACAGATTAAATATGCTTTGTAGAAAAGCAAAGTTACTATCTAAAGATTTGATTTCTAATTCACAAGAGTTAACTAAAGAAGAGCTTAGCGAGAGAATCTCATTCTTAAAACATAATATGCTTTCTTTAATAGTGGACCTTACTGAAGAATTAAGCACATTAGATTCAAATAAAAACAATACAAAAGTTATTCAAGGAATTGTGTTGGCACGTAGATTGTTAAGAGAGTCTCAGAGAGGCTTGATTACTATACAGGACTGATACAAAACTTAATTAAGATTTCAATGCTTAGTTAGTAAATCCCACTTTTTTTAGAGTAATTAGTTATTTATTATTTTATTAAAGCCTTTAATAAGACTATTCTTAACCAATCCCCATAAATTTTATAGTATAAATAGTCACTAACTACAATTTAAATTAAGGAGGTATCTATGAATGTACAAGGTATAAACTTAAGACACTTTCAATTTCATGAACCAAAAACTACAACTACAATCGTTAAATCAGAGTTGACTGGAGAAGGAAAAACACATGTACACAGTGAACCATTATCTGCTGATTTATCTCTTGAAGCTGCAGATGAAAGTGCTCTTACATTTCAGCATTTACCTGGCTTGAAGCCAGATTGTTCAATTGGTTCCAAAGTAGACTTTAAAATTACTATTGAAAATAATAATATAAAATTAAATAGTACTTATCATACATCTGGAGAATATGAATCTTATGAAGTAGTAAATCATAAATATGTAGAAGCTGGACGTGGCATAACGGATGCTTGGGAAGAAGCACATTATGAAGATGAAATGGGTTATGTAACAAGGACTCGCTGGTATAAGCATGATGAAGAATTAAAAATTAAAAATAGTGAAGAGTTCTCTGAACTTCTTGAGCTGCTTGGGAGTTTCGTTGATAGAGATAAAGAAGTTAGTATACTAATAGGTTCATTAGAACAAGTAGGCAAGCATTTTATTCCAGATAGGTTAAAAGCCCTGGATGAAAAAATTAAGCTAGAGCAGTCAAGAGCTGATGAGTCCATTAAAAAACTAAATGAAAGAAAAGAACAGTTGCTTCAACAGTCTAATAAATAATTTTTATTTATGGATTTTCCAAAATCAAACTCACAGGAGATGCAGTAGTTTGTAATCTTCCATTAGATAAGGTTTCTGGAAATACAATTCCACCTATATCTGCACCTTTTGGTGTGATTACGTTAAAGAACTTAACACCTGGTTTTATATTGTCATCTAGTTCAGCAACTAATTCAATTAGCTTATTTCCTTTAAGCTTAAATCTTTTCACTCTAATTCCTTCATCTGGCGTAAAAGTTATATTTGTTAATGCATTTGCTTTTCCAATCAATCTCTCTAACTGTCCATCTATAGTAGCAATCTTCCCAATGAAATTTCTACCTTTAACTCTTAGTAATAGTTGCTTCCCTGACCTTTGAACTTCAGCAATTATCGGTTCTTTAATTTGAGGCTTGTCTATAAGTTTTTTACCTACTTTTACTTCCTTTGATGGGGCTACTTTTAGTGGAATTGTAGCTAGCGATTCATTTTGATTTAATATTGAAACTGTTACATCCCCTTCAGTTGCGTCTCCAGGAACCGTGAACGTAGTAATAAGCTCTTGAGGTGTTCCATCAACGGACTGAAATTTAAAATTCTTTTGTGCTCTTAATTTACTACTACCTATAACTCCTCTAAAAAATGCAAAACCAACTATAAATGTTCTACCTTTACTGTCCTGCAATACAGCTACATTTTGCCTGTTCTTTACTTCATCAGTAATTTGAATACGGTTATTATTTGAAAAATTTATGTTTGTTGCAAATGAAAAACCTTTAGGAATATCACTGGATTCGCTTGCTGCAGCATCTTCAAGAGTTTTAATTTTAGGAACTTCAATTTTAGCAGGTTCACCTTCTGGAATTGGTGGTGCATTTGTAATTTCAACTGAAAGTGTAGAGCCAATATCCACGAGCATACCATCCTTAGTCAATTCAGTAAATTTATTAATCAAGGCTGTTCCTAAATCATCAGTATCAGGATCTAATGTAATGATTTGCTTTTCTTGTGGTTGCTCATTACCTTTATTTGTTATGGGTGAGCTCGTAGGGGTAGGAGTTGGTGTTGGTATGGGTGTTGATTCAGATTCTAGGGGGGCATAGGATACAATAATTTTTGTACTTGATGAGTTACCACTTGTATCGATGGCAGAGATTGAAATTAAGTTTTGACCAGGTTTAAGTGTAATATTTTGTACATAAGTATTAGTGATAGGTAGTGTCATTCCATTGAAGGAAATTTCTTTGACACTTGAATCATCAGTCACTGTAAATGCTACTTGAATATTATTTGTATCTTCAAATGCTTGTCCATTATTTGGTGTTGAGACTACAATAACAGGTGGTTTTTTATCTTGTCCTTGAGTATTTGAAATTGTTGATTCGTTTTTATTTCCTGCTTTATCGAAAACTACAATTTTAATCGGTTGTATATTTGTTATCGTAGAAAAACTTGCTTCTTGCCCTTCTTTAAAAGATACGGATACATTATTAACCTTTATTGAAGCTATATTTGAACCTGTTCCATCAACTTTTCCTGTTACTTGGAATTGCTCGTTACCTATAGTTTCTACATTTGCAGAAATTGTAGGATTGATTGTATCAATGGATATTTTAACTGATTTTTCACTTATATTATTTGACTTATCTTTTGCAACAATTTTAATTTCATTATTACCATCATTTAAAAACTGTGCATCACTTGAAAAGTTAACAATGTTTGGCGAAGATGAACCTTCTGAAGTTAAGACAGCGATTTTACCATTTACAGTTATACTATCAATCAGAGAGCCTGTCCCATCTACTTTTCCTAAAACAAGAATTCTTTTTGTATTTAAAATCCTTGATTCTTGCGGTGTAGAAATAGTTATGTCTGGTGGAGTAGTGTCAGTTACAACTGTTATAGCAGTTCCTTTTTTAACCTGGAAAAGACTATCATATTTGCTTATCTTTACTGAGCTATCTATATTTGATTTAGCTCCAATTAAAACATCTAAAGTTCCTATATCTTGAAACTTCGGTGTAGTACCCGTTATCGTAAGTCCGTCACTTGACAGAGTAGCATTTGGTGAGCATAGCTGATTTGTCCCAAAGCAAATCATTGTATTAGAAAATATTGCAGGATTTATAAATCCATTGATAGTAAAATCAGTATCAGATCCTGTAAACCCAGAATTTGGATTTATGCTTTTAAGTATGGGTCCAAGATTTAAGTCTTGAATTATACTAACAGAAGGTTCTGTGTTAGTGTTAGGGCTAATAGCATAACGACCATTTGGATCAATTTGTATAAAGCTTTGTCCATTATCATTTGAGACAGGGATTTCAGAAATCAAAGATAAATCTCTAAGAGAAAGAATTTTTAATTGTTTTTTTTGTGCTTTTAATACAAGGATATAAACTTTACTTTGATCAGGAGAGATAGTTACATCAAGAGTTATACTTCCATCAGGGAATGTAACAGTTTTAGTACTAGATAATGATCCATCACTTTGAATGCCTGTTTTATACACTTTTAGTCCAATAGGATCATCTAAAACAGTTCCTGCAGATATTATGGTTTTTCCGTCAGGAGATATTACTGAAATAGTTGGACCATCTGAAGCTTTATCTAGTATTTGAGATCTAAGTTTATTGTTTTCTAAATTGAGCAAATGTAAAACATGATTTCCACCAAGAGAGCTAATTACAGCTTGTTTAGAAAATAAATCAGTACTTACTATGCCCAGAAAGTCATCTAATAGCGTACTTAATGTTTGATCAATAGTTACTTTGATTAAAGAACCAGTATCAATACTATAAACTGAAACTGATTGTGAAGCCGTATCATTATAAGTAATTAATGCTTTTTTAAAGTCCGGTGTTACTTGAATGGATTGAACAGTGTCAGGTAAAGAAATACGGTTAGTTATTTGATCTGTATCTGTATCAATTGTTAATAGGGCTGGTGTTCCTGTAAAACTTCCAGCAATTAGTTTTTTCCCTTCAGGATCTATAAAGACTGGAGTCCCTATTTGCAATTCCATGGAGGTTACTGACATTAGTTCTTTTACAGTATTGCTTGTCAGGTCAATAATTTGAACAAGAGTATTTTCTGTTTTAATAGGTTCTCTGTAAATAACTGCTTTTTTGCTGTTTTGACTTAAAGAAATATTTAAAAGAGGTGCATCAGTACTACTTTGAAGTAATGGTATGATTTGACCTTCAGAAAAACCTGCTTGTGAAAAATTGAATCTTCGCAAATTGATTCCAGATTGTCCTTGATTTGAAGAGTCCGCTACTAGTACAAATGAACCATCATTTGAAATACTGGTATCAGTTGGTCTTTTAAAACAATGCGAGTCATGACAGTTTGGAAAAAGATTAACTGTTTCTAGTCGTATATTTTTTTCAATACCAGGTTCACTATTTAAAAGTATTTTATTAGCTATTTCTGCCTGGGATCGTAAAATAGTAAGTGATAAAAATACAAAATATATGGCCAGATAAAGACTTGCCTTTACAATATTTTTATTGTAATAATCAATTTTATTAACGATTTTCAAGTAACACCTCAATAATTGTTTACCCCATTTTTACCAGGTTAGTTTAATAATGTATGTGATTCTTGACACATATTTATAAAACTATGTAGATAATAGATGTGATAAGAGTCATATTTTGGGTTAACTAAGGTTTTAGGTATAATTTTACGAGTATCATCAAAAAATGAGAAAGCATAATGAATCCTGAAAATATAGAAGTGAAGCGTTAATGAGAAATGAAAATAAGTAATCAAATCTCTGATATACAAGTGAAGATTTGTCTAAATACGACAAATCGAAACATCGAGAAGCAAGATCACAAAAAGCGGAATAAATTGAGTAGGGTATCATTTAATACCCGAAACAATTTATGGAGCGTTATATAAAATGAACAATAGAAGTGCAGCAAGAGAACTAATAATTTTGGCATTGCCTCAACTACCAAAAGAAGAGACTAAACTAGAAAGCATTGATTTAGAAAAGCTTTTTCTTGCACTAAGTCGATCTTTAAGCGATTATGCAAAATTGAATATAACATCAGTTGCTTCAGATTTACAAAAAATAGAAAAATATTTCTTGAATGCAGAAATCGATCATCCAGACAATGAAGAACGAACAAGTCAAATAAAGCCAGTTCTAATTCCTGACACAAAAGTTTTACGTGAAAAAATATCTGAGATTCAAAATGCAGCAACACAACTATATAGCATTTTAGAACTACCTGAATTAATTACACATACCAAACAAGATCCAAGTGTTCTTTATGCACAAGAACTTTTAAAGCATTATATTCAGAATAAAGAAAAAGTAAATGAAGTCATTGAACAAGCTGCCCAGCATAGGAACAAGGATAAAAAGTGGAAGTTAAATAGAATGGTTAGATTAGATAGAGATATTCTTAGAATTGCTACATGTGAACTATTGTTTTTTCAGGATACACCTACAGAAGTCATTTGTGATGAAGCTGTAAAAATAGCAGATAAATATGGCGGAGATGAAAGTAAAAAGTTTGTAAATGGGGTTTTAAGAGATGTTGTGGAGTTAGCAAGAAAACCCATATCGTAGAGAATCGCCAAGTACGGAATGGTCGGGACCATTCCGTACGATTATATCAAAGCCGCTCTATAAGCACTTTCTACAAGCTCTTTTGTGACTGGTTGCATGGGATTGGTTATGGCAGAAATATCTTTCATAGCATTTGGAGTCATAGCTTCAATATCAGCTTCTTTTACACCACATTCACTTAGATTCATAGGTATGCCAAGCTCTTTATTTAGCTTTTCAATTTCTAGTATAAATCTATTAGCTGCTTCATCTTGGGGCAAGTTTTCAAGCTCAAGTCCAAAACTACCTGCCATTGTAATGTATTTTGGTGCTGAAACTTTTTTGTTTATTCTTAATACATGTGGAAGCATAATTGCATTGGCTAAACCATGTGGGAGATGACACTGGCTGGAAAGCTGATGTGAACAAGCATGAACTAAACCGACTGATTTTTGATTGAATGCCATACCAGCTAGCATACTAGCTAATGACATGTTTATCCTAGCAATGACATCTTCAGGAAGAGAATAAGCTTTTTTTAAATTGTGATGAATTAGTGATATCGCTTGTAGTGAAAACATATCAGCTACTGGATTCACACGTAGTGAAACAAAAGCTTCAATAGCATGAGTTAATGCATCCATGCCACACATAGCAGTGAGTTTGGGTGGGCAAGATATTGTAAGCTGGGGATCAACAAGTGCAATTGTAGAAATAAGAGGATAGCCAAGTATTGTAATTTTTTCTTTTTCTGTTGTAACCATAGCTACAATTGAAACCTCTGAACCAGTACCACTTGTAGTGGGAATACTGATTTGTGGGGGTAAAAACTCATGAACAGCCATAATAGTACATTTTGTAGCATCATAGTCAGAGGGTTTTCCACCTTGTTTTACTAAAAGTCTAATGACTTTTGCAGCATCCATTACACTGCCACCACCAATAGCTATTACAATGTCTGAGTTAGAACTTTTAAATCTTTCAGCTGCCCTAATAATAGTTTCTTCTTTTGGATTTGGTTCTATTTCATTAAATATGGTTGACTTTATTCCAGTTTTCTCTAAGTACTTTTGAGCTTTATTTGCAAAACCAAGCTTTTCAATTTCTTTATCTGTAACTATAAAAGCATTTTTTGCCTTTAAAAATATTGATAAAAAACCTACCCTATTTAAACAACCATGCCCAAAAACAATTTGAGGTGCAAAACTAAAACCAATAACTCCAGGATCTAATAATTGTCCTTTAATTGTAGGGTCTATAAGTGGTAAGGTTATTTCTTCTGTAGTGACCATAAGTTATCATTGTAACTCTCACTGTTGACATTTGTTTACATTAATATCAATTTTGTAAAAGTTTAGAGGTTATATCTTTGTACTTGCATAAAAAGGATTTATCCGATTTATTCGGTAAATCCGAGCGAGGGAATGAATTGATCAAAAGAAGCACAAACTTGTTTTGTCGCAATGATGTAAATTGATTAATTGAAATGAAAGGATATTATAAATATGCTAGATATAACTTCAGGACCTATGCCATTGCCATTTCCACCACGTCCACCAATTATTCAACAACCACTGCCAGTCCCACGTCCAATATCACCTGAAAGTCCAGAACTACTTCCATTGCCAATAGCTAAAGGGTTTTTAGCGTAGGTTTACGAGTAAACGCTGACTTTGCAAAAGGTCTATTGAAAAAGTTCTTTTTCTTCTTCAGTTGCATTTCTTCTTTTGTCTCTATTCTTATCAGCACTATCTATATTTTGTTGAATTATTGCTTCATCATAACCAAGTTCTTTTCCTAATTGTTTTATTTCATCGATTGCAAGATCAACATGTTCATGAAGTTCATAAAGAAAACCAAACTTTACAATCTTTCCACTAGTACCATCTTCTAGATATGACAACTTTAATTTATAAGCTTTTGGGAGACCTGTTTTGTGTGCTTGATTTATAGCTTCTTGGATCTGGTCATCTGGAATACCTAACTGTTTACCAGCTTTGATTCCACTCTCTTTGTAAAACAAGTAACCGTTTGCAAGCTCAGTTAAAGCCTTATTATAGTTAACTTCGACATTATCCGCGTATGCTTTACTCAAATCATCTTTAATTTTTTCTGCTTGGTAATTTAAATAAGATCCTATTTCTTTTACTACATAGTCATAGCGATTGTCGCCATGGCTAGTTATATAACCTAACG
This sequence comes from Candidatus Melainabacteria bacterium, assembly GCA_023250155.1. Lineage (GTDB taxonomy): Bacteria > Cyanobacteriota > Vampirovibrionia > 2-02-FULL-35-15 > 2-02-FULL-35-15 > JAHFBD01. The sequence continues at coordinate 521,741 of JAHFBG010000001.1, read as the reverse complement.
CTTTATTATATGCTTTCTCTAAACCATATTTTGATAAGGCAACAATTACAGAGTTTCTAATTGTAGAATCTTCTAAATCAAGAATTCGACCTTGTTCCCAGGCATCAGATAAATCTATAATATGACCGCTCGATAATGACTGTAGACGACCAGGTAGTCTTTGTTTAGAGTGTTCTTTAAGTGAAGTAGTTATGTCTGCCTGTACTTTTTCATTTTTATAACCTAAGTATGTTCCTATTTCACCTATTACATTATTATTATTATTTCCAAGACTTTTTATATGTTCTAGCTCTTTGTTATATGCTCTCTCTAAGCCATACTCTGACAGAGCAGCAATTATTAAGTCCTTGATCTTAGCCTCTTCTAATCCAAGAATTTTTCCACTTACCCATGCAGACTCTAAACTGAAAAGATAACCTTTTGACAAGTTCCTTAAATTTCCATCCAATCTATCCTTATCTTGCTTTTGTATTTCAGTTAATTCTTGTGTTGGATTAGGTCCAGTAGTGATTTTTTCTTGGGCTTTGTCATTAGTTCCACTAGTACTTGCTCCTACAATTCCATCTCCATCATCATGATGTTTATATATAAAATCAGTTCTTTTCAAACCATTTTTTTCTTTCCCACTTATGGTTTCTATATGGTTAAATGGATTTCTTCCTGTTTCTTGTAGCTGTATTCTTAGTACCATGTTTTCTCCTGCTATGTATTTTCAATATAATGTGTACAAGATTAAATTATAATCTTTCAAGACTACAATATCAATAAGTCATTATCAACTGCTCTCTGACTACACCACAATCGTTTGAGCTGCAAATGGATAGCCACCCCATTGCTTTTCTAATAGTCTAGCTAGAGCAGTACCTGCTTTATCTTGTGAGTCTACTACAAATAAAACAGTATTAGGATCTACATCTCTTGCATTTTCTGATCCTTTTCCTAGTTTAGGTCCACCTAATGCAACATCTAATTTATTTAGTATGGGGTATAGTGCCTCAAGTTGTTGCTCAACATTTTCTTCATTGATTTTAATACCATCTGTAGGTATATGATTTTGATCCATGATATGTCCCATATCTCTCATATCCCAATTCCAAGTCTCTTCATAACTAGGGTTTATAGTAGATAGTAACTTTACTACTTTCTGTTCTATATTATCTAAATTTGCTTTTGGCCCTATTACATATACTTGATTGATATCGATTCTATTTACTTGTATCATATTTTTATCCTCTCAATTTTACTAAAATATTTTATGTGGCTTTTATACTAACTGATTTAGTTTTTAATTTCAAGGTTAAGACAGAAGGTTAAGAGGGATATGAAAACTTTTCGAGGATCATGTCATTGCGAGCCAAACGAAGTGAGGCGTGGCAATCTCAATCGAATTTACGCAAATAGATTGAGACTGCTTCGTCGCTTTGCTCCTCGCGGTGACATGCTATCCTCGGGTTAAGACTTAAAGAAACGTTTTTAGCCGATTTAGATCCAAATTCCCACCACTAAGCACTACTACAGTATTCTTCCCAACTGGAATATTTCTCTCAAGCAGTGCTGCTACAGTACATGCAGCTGATGGTTCCACTAAAAGTTTTTGTCTTTCAAGAAGAAGTAAAATTGCTTCTTTGGTTTTCTCATCTGAAATAGTAAAAATATCATCTACATATTCTTTTGTTAAATTAAATGTAATATCGCCTACCTTACAGGCTGAAAGCCCCTCAGCAAATGATGTAATTTTTGGTAAGCCAACTATTTGACCTTTTTTAAAACTCTGATACATAGAATCTGCACCAATAGTTTCTACCCCAAATACTTTTACATCTTTTTTTAATTGTTTTATTGTAGATGCAATCCCAGAGACTAATCCACCACCACCGATTGAACAGATGATAGTGTCTACTTCAGGGAGATCTTTATATATTTCAAGAGCTAATGTTCCTTGACCAGCTACTATATCTACATCATTAAAAGGGTGTACGTAATCATATCCTAGTTCCGTGCCAAGTATAAATGAATGTTCAAAAGCTTCCTGGAACTCAGTCCCATGGATTACTACATCTGCTCCATAACTTTTGCATGCATTGATTTTACAATCTGGTACCCCATGAAACATAACTAAAGTCGATTGCAAACCAAGTTTTTGAGCTGCATAAGCTACTCCCTGAGCATGATTTCCACCAGATGCTGCAATGATTCCTTTTAGTTTTTTTTCTTTATTTAGTTTTAGGGTTTTATTAAGTGCACCACGAGGTTTAAATGAACCTGTCTTTTGAAAGTTTTCTAATTTGAAAAATATATTGGTTCCTATGAGTTCTGAAAATGTTGCAGTTGAAATTAGAGGGGTCCATATTAAATAGGGCATTATAATTTCATGAACTTTTTTTATGTTATCTAATTGAAGTCCTGGATATAGTTCTTTTGTCATATGATTAGTTTTCCTCCTTAGGTACAAGCTTACGATCTTTATTTAATTGTCTCCCTTTTAACCATTTAAAACTTCTTCTCGTATGCCCAATGATTTTTTTAGGCTTCTTTATATCACCTTTTATTTCAAATTTAAAATGTCTTATAGGCTTTGCTGATATAAAAGGAATAAAAAATTTCTTTTTCCCAAATGTATCAGGAATAATAGATATTGCTCCACTCGGTATATTATTATTTTCTGCAGGTAGAGACATTGCTTCTTGTGGTTTTAGTTCAGGCAAATAACCATAAAAAGATAATCCTAGAAATGAGTTATTTAAATCTACAAATCCAAATGAATTTAAAAATAAATCTTTTGCACGGTAAATTAATTCTTTTATTTTAATCATGCCATTACTTAGATCTAAATCACCTTTAATTTTATTAAAACTTCCATCTTGATATTTCAAAAACAATGAAAAAACATTGCTTAAGTTAAAACCAAAAATCCCTTGACTTAATATATTTGCCACTTGAAGTCCTTTTTGCAAAAGCGCTACTTGCCCAAGTTTCCCTTCTGTCACTGTAAATGATACATTGCCATTTGTAGATGCAATAATTTCATTTTTTGTTTTTCCTTGTCCACTAATCATAACTGAGAAGTCTGTAGCACCTGCTAGTTTTTCTGGAGACAGAAAAATAAATGATCCTAAACTAGATAGATCAAGACCGCTACCATTGGCACTAAGACTTAACGCTCCGCTTTTCTGATCTAATGAACCAGTAGCATATATAGTTCCTTGTGGATCTCCATCTAAGGATAGTTCATTTAGATAAATAATTGGATCTATGTAATTTGCTGAAAGGGATATAGACTTAGCTTTTAAGGAGGCATAGTCAATGTTGTTTATTTTTAAATTCAATGCGCCTTGAGAGTTGTCAAGATATGCACTAACTTCCCCATCTGTAGATTTCAATTTTTTTCCTAATAGGTTTTGAAGACGTATGTTCATAAGCATTGCATTGCTAGATACTGCATACATGCTCGGTGTACCATTTATTGAACCATTTAATTCTACAAGTCCCCAAGCCTTATAACCCATAAGTGGAGCAATTGGTTCAATAATCATAAATATTCCACAAGGTTCATTAGAGGTGAAATAAAGCATTAATTCAGGATCCTTAGAATCAATCTTTTTTATGCTTCCCTTAGTAGATACTGAAAGCATAAATGCATCTATTGATAAGTCATTTATATATAAGTCTAAAATTTCAGTATCAAAATCTACATTTCCAGAAATCGAATAATCTTTATCGGTAGGTTTTTTTATATAGGGCTCTAAATTTAGCTCTAGCATTTTGTCTAAAGTTGAATAAAAATTTAAATTTGCAAATGGTGGAGTTATATCAAAATTTACAGTGGTTGGAATTAAGCCATTTATACTAATGTTTTTTAATGAGTCTGCATTTAGTACTTTTAAGACAGAGGGTACATCTAAATCTAACTGCAATTGCCCTTCTACTTTAAAAGATGGATCTAAATAATTATAAACAGTTAACTCAGATGTAAAATTATTTGCTTCATTGAGTGCTCCCATAAGACCAAATACACTTAGATTTTTTTCTCCAATAACAATTCTTCCTGAAAGATTATTTAAGTCAAAAGGAAGTAGTTTATGTTTTACCTTTGCATCTCTAAAATAAACATTGCCAAGCAAGAGCTCAGGCTGAATAAAAATATCAATAGCAGCAATTCCATTTAATGTATCAATTCCTTCTACTTGAGTATTTAAAGGCGTGTTTATTAGTTCATGCTTAGCATATGACCAAATATTTGTTAAGTCAATATCAGTGGTTACAAGTCTGAACTTCGGTTTAGGATTAGTAAATAAATTTTCTATATAACCTGCAATTGCAAACTCTGCATCTTGTATCATTCCATTTAGATCTTCTATAACTAATTCAGTACCATTAAATTGTAGATTTCCATTTATACCATTAAAATTATCCTTTAAATCCGGTAAATTAAAAGATACATTATTAATTGATACTACCCCATTTAAAATAGGACTTGAAAGAGTCCCACCAAAACTTAAGTTTAAATTATTAACATCTCCAGAAATTGTTTCTGCAATTGGTTTGAAAGAAGTCTTTGAGGTTAGAAAAGATAAAATATGTGGAATGATTTTTAATTGTTTTGCTTGAATTGCTAAATTAACATTTTCATCTTCTTTAAGAGATACATCACCTTGAATTGAAAAGTTTTGATTGTTCAGCAACCCATTTAAATTGTCGAATGTAACCCTAGTACCATCTAGATTTAACTCCCCATATAAATTTTTGATTTCTAAGGGTTCTTCTTGAACGACTGAAATGCCAGCATTATGAAACTTTAATTTACCTTTTATTTCTGGTGCTAGATCATCATTGCTTTCTACATTTAAGTTTAGGTCTAATTTACCTGAAGCACTTAGTTGATTTAAAATCGGGAGTGGAAAAACTGATTGAATTAGCAACTCTTCTAAAATTTGAAAATCTAAGCTTGAGCCACTTAAATCAAATGATGTTTTTTTATTTTTAGCATCAATAAGTCCTTTTAATTCAAGGAGTGAATTCTCAATAGGAATATTCAAATAATCAATTTTTGTAATTTGGTCATCTAAGGTTAGTTTTCCATCCAAGCCATGAATAGTGCTTAGAAAACCAGATTCACTGGTCAAGTTAAAATCTTCAAGCAAAATGGTCCCTTTATATTGTGGTAGAGCTAATGGTCCTTGTAAATTTAAATCTAATTCTACTAATCCATTATCATTTATTGGTTCAATCCTTGCTCTTGTGCTTTGAGGCAGTAAAGACAGTGGTAAAAATGGTTTAACAGTTTTGAAATTAAACTTATTTGTTTTGAATTCAAGTTCAGCTTCAGGCAACTCTTTGGACCAATTATAAATAAAACCACTCAACTCATAGGTAAGCTCATCAATATGAGATTTAAATGTTTTTAAATTTATTTTCTTTTGATCTATTACTGCTTTTAATATGAAATCTGTTTTTGGTATTTCAATAACTTGTCTTGTACCTTTATTTGTGAAATCAAAGAGGAAATCTTTTGTATTAGTTCTTGATCTAATAGAAATTGACTTATCAAACTTTTCTTTCTTAAGTTTAATTACTCCACTAAACTCACCACTTATTTTATTGATAATAGGTTCTTTGGTTAAATCAATCAAATAACCATACCAATTACTTAAATTAATTTCTTTTGCTACTAAGTACAAATTAAACTCGCTTTTTTGCCAGTCAAATTTATCTCTTTCTGAATACTTTCCTCTTAACTTTAAAAATGATGAGCTTGTAAGAGAACCTATTCTTGTGGTTAAATCAATATTTCTTGTAGTTGAAAATAATTTCTTTTCAAAATTTAAATTTAAATCTTTATATAAAGCTTTTTTTGAAGCAATGTTTAGCTCATCTATTAAATAAATAATGCCATTATGGATTTTTAGATTGTCTACTTTTGGAGGTGGGCCTGGTGGAAATATTGCAATCAAGTTCCAAATACCATTCTTATTTCTAATTACATTTACATAAAGGTTAGTAGACTCAATTTTATAAAAATGAGAGTATGTACCTGTGATTAAATTTTGTAAATGCCAGACGAATCTTGTAGGACCACCTTGTAAAACAAGATTATTGTCTTTATCATAGAGAGAAATTCCAGAAGTAGTTACTCCAAGTTTTAGTCCATCCCAATCCCAGTCTAAGTCTCCAAGCCTAACTTCACAAGTTAGTTGAGTACGTAAATTCTCTTCTACTTTACTTTTCAATTTATTAATATCACCAAAAAAATAAAAAAAGCAGGCTCCTAAGATCAATAATGTGACCATTGACCAGATAAATATTCTAGTGATTATTTTTAAAAAGTTCATTTTGTCGCAATTTAAATTAATCTTAAAAGAATTTCGTTATTCACAAACATTCCTTTATCAGTTAGATGAATTCTATTGTCTAAAAGTTCTAAATAACCAAGATTTGATAAATCTTTAATTGTCTCTGTTATCTCAAATTGATTTTTCTTTGAAATTTTATTAAGTAAATTAACTTCAAAGCCTTGATTTAATCGTGAATTTAACATTATTTTTTCAAAATTATAGTCAATTGGAAAATCATTTATGATTTCTAAACTTGGATTTGACATATATGTTTCAAGTTCTTTTGTATTACTTGTACGTAGTCCATTTAAATACCTATGAGCATTAACACCAAATGCATAAAACTCATTTCCTATCCAATAATTTAAATTATGTTTTGATTCAAAACCTGGCCTTGAAAAATTGCTTATTTCATAATGATTAAACCCTTTCTCTTTTAAGATATTACAAAGCTCAAAATATAAGTCACTTGCAAAATCTCCATCAGGTACTGAGTTAGGATTTTTGTAAATATGCTCAAAAGGTGTATTAGGTTCAATCGTTAGTGAGTACGATGAAATATGTTTAGGATTTAAATCTAATGCTTTATGAATAGTGCTTGTCCAGATTTCTTCTGTCATGCCAGGAACAGCATAAATTAAATCAAGATTAAAATTATCAAAACCACATTCTTTAACCAGGCTTATAGCTTCAAGTGTTTCATCAATAGTGTGTTTTCTCCCAAGTGTCTCAAGAATATTTTCATTAAAGCTTTGAGCTCCAATGCTTATTCTATTTATACCAAGTTGTTTATATCCCAATAAATATTCTTTTTGTGCTGTGCCTGGATTTAACTCTAATGTTATTTCACAATCTTTTGAGATTTTAAAATATTTTTTTAATTCACTAAATAATTTTTTATAATAATCAGGATGTACAAGAGATGGTGTTCCACCACCTATGAATACTGTTCGTAGCAGAGAATAATCACGACTATTCCCTATGCGACCACCACCTACAGGCGTGTTATACACTTCACATTTTATTTTTATTTCAGAAATTAAAGCATCAAAATATTGATCAATAAAATCTTCTTTATTAGACCATGATGCAAAATCACAATAGGGACATTTAGTTTTACAAAAAGGGATATGGAGGTAAAGGCTTGACGGAGGCATCAAATCATTGTATCAGATAGAAAATTCAGTACCTGTTAAGAATTGGAGAATATCTATTCTTTCTTGTCTGTGAAATATCTAATCTGGGATGCCGGTCATAGTTTTACCACCAGTAATATCATGATCATCATCAAACATTACAGTAGTAGTACATTTACAATCATTACCACAAAAAATTTTATCTTGATACATAGCTTTGCAATCATTATAGGGTTGAGTTAAGTCTGGTGGATCACATTCTTCACCAGTTTCTATTGTTCCATTTCCACAGATTGTTTTAATAGTATCTGAATCATCATTAATAGGAGGCTTAGAAAAACTCCCATCAATTATGTTAATTGCACCTGGATTTGGTAAGCTAGGTATCTCAAGAGAGTCTGGGATATTAGGATCGCTAGCCTCAAGTGCTTGTTGCTTTGCAGCTTCATTAGCAGCAGCAGTATCATACTTAATTTGTACCTGAGTCCCTTGTATTATTATCACACCTCGTTCTACTGTCACTGTTTGTTGAGAGCATCAACACGAAATATCATCCCTTGTATAAATAAGATTACTGCTACATATATGGCTATTAAGAATGTTTTTTTATAGAGATCTCCTAAGTTGAGACTAACGGTATATTTTGTTAATCTAATAGGGGGAGTGAATTAGCACTTTCAGCTTCTTCTCTTGCAGCGAGAGCTGCTTGTGCTGTAGTAACAGCTTGAGTAGCAAGATCAGCATTTGCTTGAGTAGCATCAGAGTTTGCTTTAGTAGAATCAACAGAAGATTGAACATCTTTAACACTAGGATGTCCGGGCGGGAGATTAAGATTATTAATAGTAGTAAGAGCATTAAGAGTACTCTGAACAGCCGCTGCTGCACTAGTAGCCTGAGCAATAGCATCTTTTTGAGCAGTAACAGCACTCTTAAGAGCATTTTTAGCATCATTAATAGTAGCAGCAGTAGTAACTTGGTCAGAAGCTCCCTGAGCATTGCCAAGAGCAAGTAAACTGGCACTAGCTGCTTCCTTAGAAGTATTGTAAGCAGCTCTAGCACTAGTAACAGCATCATTAGCGGCACTTATAGTTTCCTCTGGTATTACTATTCCATTTAATGGTTGAATCCCTTCAGCTGGTATTGCTATTCCATTTAAATAGGGGAGTTCAGCTTCTTTCGCTAAACAAGCATCTAATGCTTGTTTTTCAGCATCACAAGATGCTGCTACTGCAGATGTATTTTCTACTACTATAAATAAAGCTAACAAACTTGCAATTATTACATTAAATATTCTCTTCATACTAATCCTTTCACTAAATTATGCCCCTTTCAAGGGATAAACCTTACATGGCCATATATACCACAATTCAAAATAAGCTAACCATTAAAAGCCATAATAGATACTTAATGATTTATAGGGATGGCACTAGATACATTTTATGCGTAGTAGCTCCTATATCTAATTTTCCTATTACTTGCTTAGAAGTTAAATCTATTATTGGAATTGTATTTGTGGTTTCACTTGTAGCTATTAAGAACTTTCCATCAGGCGTGATTTTTATATCCCCTGGAAATTGAGATTCAATTGGCAGTGTTATTGTATCAATGACTTGAAAAGTAGTAAGATCAATTACACTAATATTATTTGATTTTCCATTACTAACATAGATAGTTTTTGAACTAGGATGTAAAGCAATAGCGATCGGTGTTTCACCTACGGGAATGGTGTTTTTCATTGTTTTAGTTGCTAAGTCAAAAATACTTATGGTATTTGAATTTCTACTTGTTATATAAAGAAGCTTGTTTATCTTATCAAAGACTACTTTTTCAGGATTGCCTTCAATGATTTCTTCATGAGCTTTTGATAAATCATTTAAGTTTAAGAAAATGAGCTTGTTTGTATTAGCACTTGTAACAGCAACTAATCCATACTCTTTAATCACGGCAAAACTTGTTGGGTTAGGTAACTTTGTCATTAAAAGTTGTGTTTTGTCATTTGTTTTATACACAGCTAGTTCATTTGATAAGCTTTCTAAAACATATATTAATGATCCATCTTCTGAAAGCTCTATGTCTGTAGGACTAGACATAGAAGGTAAATCAAAAGTACTTGATATTGTATTTTCATTTGGCTTAAGAGTGTATAATTTGTCCTTTGCAAAGTCTACGATATAAAAAAGCTTATTTGTTTTGTCATAGTCTATATCTAGTGGTGAGCCTTGTACCTGAACAGATTGAATCATTGATATACTTTTTAAATCCAAATAAAGAATTTTTCCAGTATCAGAACTTGTAAGATACAAGATTCCATTCAATCCCTTAATTTCACCTTGCTTCGTGTCTCCTGCCTCTTGCTTCTTTATCTGAATTGGTAAATCATTTACAACATTTTTAAACCCTTCATCTATAATTAAATCTTTTGGGATTACAAGATCACTAGGTAATTTTGTTTTCAAGATTTGTTCTTTATATTTTTGAGAGATTTCATCTATCTTAAGAATGCTTTGAGTATTGTCTTTTTGTTTTATGACTTTTACATATACCCAACCATTTGAAAATAACAATAGCTTAGGAACATCTTTATCACTAGAATCAAGTATAGAATAGTCTATAGTAATAGTTTTGGTGGATTTCAAAGACGGTGGTATTAATGGTAAAAGAGTTTTATCTTTTATAGTGATGGAATTATCTATCTTAAAAACAATATTTGGATATTTTTTCTTTAGAAACTTTTTTAAATCATTAGGTAATTCACCAGCCATTACTTTTGGGCAAAATAATAAGATAATCAAAAAAAAGAATATGATTTTATTTGTATTCATTGTTTTTCAAAACCAAAAGTAAATATTTGATAAGGAGCAACTTCAAAAGTTACATCTTTTACATCATTAAAAGTTTTTTGAACCTCTTCATTTAAATTTAACAAATATATATTTTTAATCTTAAAACCTAATGTTAACTTACAGTTTTGAACCTTTTTATTGTGTGGATTATAAATTCTTAAAATATAAAGATCTTTTTTATCTTCAGAGAGCTTTAAAGAACTTATCATAAGTTCTGGATTAGACAGTACGTTGATTTGATTTAGTATATCTAACTGTACTTGAGACTTGTTGTAGAGAATTGGACATTGGTAAATTAACTGTTCTTTTGGAAGATCTAAGTGGTTTCCTTCATGGGGATAAATTGCATAATGAAATTCAATTTCTCTATTACACTGGGCTTCAGATGTTTCTATTAGTGAATGTGACTTAACTGTAGAAAGTCTGCCCACTGAACGAATTAAAGTAACAGCAAATCCATTACCATCTTCATAAAGCTCATAGTCAGCTAAGCCATTACCAAAAAATGCTAAACCATTTTCACCATCTCTATGATAAATCCAATTGTGTATCGGTTGTGATGTAGCATAATTTACCCATGTTACAGGTGGTCTTGCTCTTTCTATTACTCCAAAAGCAGTATCACAAAGCATAGAATTTGTATTCAGATTAGTAGGGAAATGTAGTCTTATTCTTTTGTTTTTGCACTTGTTATTTATTTTTGTTTTAAAATCAATTCTTTTAGAATCTTTATAACAAGTCATTTCACAAACATATTCAATGTTTGGAATTTCATTTGTAGAAATTAAAAATCTTGTTCTAAGAGTATTTTCTTCTATTCTTTGGATTTGCCATTTGTAACTTGTTGAAGTAATAATGCTTGAATTAGGATTAGGTACAAAATTATACTCATCACCAAGGTCATCTTCTATGGTTAGAAAGTGGAGGGAGTTAAAGAACTGAGAATTGCCGCCCGATAGGGCGAGCCTCGCCCACTTTGTGGGCGGGAGAATTGAGAGTGTACCGTCTTTATTTATAGTTAGCTGGTAATGAGGATTTTCGAAGCTTAAAGTTGTACTGATGTGCTGATGTCCTGATGTCCTGATGTTTCTATCTTCTATAATTTCATAACTCTTAATTGACCATGGCTCTATATCAGCTTTTAGCAATATTTTTATTTTTTGAATGGCTTGTAAAAGCGGTACTTCATCTTTAGAACGTATCATTGTAAACGTATTTTGATTTTCTATAATTTCTGATTCTATTTTTTCGTCACCGCAAGTAAAACACAAATTAGTTATTTCTTTTTTGTTCATAGTAGGTATTGCTGATGCATGTTCAGCAGGTGGACCAAGAGGAAATTCTAAATCTGCTTCTATGGTTTCACTTCTGTGATAATTGGTTAGGTTAATGAGTTGGAGGTATTGATGTGCTGATGTGTTGATGTACTGATGTGTTGATGTATTTAGAGTTGAGAGTAGATTTTCTTGTAACTTATCTAATACTTGACTGACTTTTAAGAAACGTACTTCCATCTCTCTATGTACTTCATCAGTTGAACATCCACAGATAGAATCATGAGCATGATTTTGAATTAGTAGTCTCCAGGCATAGTTTATAAAATCTTGTGGATACTCGCATATATTGTTTAAAGATAAAAGCACTGCAAGTGGCTCTACTATCTTTTCAAGTTTTGTCTGACATTTATAATTTTCTAATTTTAAGTAAACTCTACTTGAAAGCGTTCCAGCTAAAATATATTTATTGTTATCTTCTCTGAGTTCTCCAAAATAAATTGGGTAGTGTGTTTTATTAGGATGCATGTCTATAGCTTTTATAACATCTGTTAAGCTATCGTGTTTAATATTCCATTTATTGTTTCCATTTAGTGACTTTAAAATCTTAGGTAAATTTTCTTGTGCTACCAGATGATCACATCCATTCATTAGTAAGATATGTTTTGAGATTGATGTTTTAAATTGTGTATCATAAATCTTATTTAAATACTTATGCAATTTTTCATTTTCTTCAGGAAGTCTTTGAGCATTGTTATACCAATGAGTTAGTGAAACGGCTAAAACAGATTCACCATTTAAACCAAACCAAATATGTTCTTCTTTGCTATCCTGAATACCTCTACCCAGAATAATAGAATCAATGTTAAATCCTTTTAGAATTTGAGGTAGTTGTGCAATTTGTCCAAATTGATCAGGGCAATAACCTATGTTCATTACATGACCAAATGATTTAGCATCTCTTATACCAAACAACAAATTTCGTATCGTAGCTTCACCGCTGGTTAAAAACTGATCTGAAAGTACATACCAAGGACCAATTTGTAATCTGCCCTCTTCTATATATTTTTTAATTTCTTCTTTTTTATAAGGCTTAATTTCTAAATAATCACTTAGCATTATGGTTTGACCGTCTAAATGAAATATAAAATCCTTATTATGCTTTAAAATATTTAAAAGATTATCGATTAATTCAACAAGTTCAATTCTAAAAACTTCAAAAGGCAAATACCATTCTCTATCCCAGTGAGTGTGAGAAATAATATGAAAAGTAACAGAATCAGTTTTCTCCATTTTTTTTCTTCTTTTAAATCTATAGCTTGGATTACTTCTATAGTGTACTTCATAACTCTTACAATTGGGTGGGCAAATTGTTTTATAGCATATTTATTTGACAAAAAGTACTATCCGCTTAGAAGCTATCTTGTGATATTTCAAAATCAAAATATCACGAATCTTGATAAAGTCACAAAAAACATTTTTTACTTTTCAGGACATAAAGCTCATATTGTTACATCTATACCCTATAAGCTAATTGATGATTTGTTCTTTATAGTCATTGCAACTATTTTAGTATCAATGTTTTATATGGGGTATACAATAATTGAAAAGGAAAAAATCTCTCAAGTTCAAGTTTTAAAATGGTCAGTTATCTTTGCTTTTCTAATAGCTTTTGCAATACCATCTCACTCATCTGATTTATATGGTTATATAGCACGTGGTGCTCAACAGTCTTTATATAATCAAAACCCATATACTGAAACTGTAAACAAAATTGTAGAGTACAATTCTCATCCATTATTTGCTAGTTTTATATGGTTCCAAACCCCTACTACATATGGACCTGTTTTTATTTATTTAACCAAGGCTATAGTTTATTTAAGTAACAATAATTTTATCTGGTCATTTATAAACTTCAAATTTATGAACCTAACAGTATTTCTTTTTTTACTTTTATTACTTGCAAAGATAGGTGACACAAAAATTATTTATTTAATAGCTTGGAATCCGTTTATATTAATCCAAGGGTTGTGGAACTGCCACAATGATTTACTTTCAGGAGTAACTATTTTCATTGGGTTATATTTGATACAAAAAAATAAACCATTCAAGTACTTCTGGGCAATGTTTTATCTAATTATAGGAGCAGGTATTAAGTTTGTTTCATTGCTTATAATTCCATTTGTATTATTAAACTGTATTTATGAAAGTAATAAAAGCAAAGCTTTAATAAATAGTTTCTTAGGATTACTTTCTGGACTTATTTTAGTTTTTATTTTCTCTTTAGATTATATACAACCACTAAGCAATTTTTTAAATCAGGACTACAGTAAAATCACTGATAATATTAGCTTAGTACACAAGTCACTAATTGCTGCTCTGTTTACAGGGGTTAAGTACTATTGTAATTTTCAAAATATAAATTGTAATTTACCATTCATTCAAAATCTTTTGAAATATGTTGTTTACTCTCTCTTTATGCTTTTTTACTTCTATCTATTGCTTAAAAAAAATCAAGATTTGTATTATAAAATCACTTTAATACTATTAGTATTTTTTGGGTTTACAATTGCCAAATTTCATTCATGGTATTTATTGAATCTTATTGTTTTAATACCGTTTTTGAATGATCATCGTATTAAAAAAATATTGATTGTGCTTTCAATGACACATACATATGCCATTACTTTTTTAGATCAAGCTAAGATTTTAAATTTTACACTTATGACCTTGGTGCCAATTTTGTTTATATTAATTAAAGAAAGAAAATCAAATACTAAGCTATACCCTCATTAGGATCTTGTTCTGGAATATCTCCCCTAAATGGTTCTGGTGGATGATCCAATAGCCATTGCTGCCATTCTCGAAAGCCATTCATTTCATCATCTGGTACCACCTGGAATCTACCGCCGTTGTCTTCATTCCCTGCTGCTCCTACATTTACACCACCGTCTCCGAATCTACCGCCGTTGTCTTCATTCCCTGCTGCTCCTACATTTACACCACCGTCTCCGAATCTACCGCCGTTGTCTTCATTCCCTGCTGCTCCTACATTTACACCACCGCCTCCATTACCACCGACGTTCCCATTTCCATTTCCCCAATTCCAACCCCAATTCCAATTCCAATTTCCATTCCCGTTTATATTTCCATTCCTGTTCACATTTCCACCGCCTGCTCCACCTGGTCTGACAAGTCCACCGCCTACACCACCGACTGGTCTGACAAGTCCGCCACCTACACCACCAACTGGTTTAACAGGTACACCGCCTACATGGCCACCTGGTTGTCCTTGTAATGCCAACTCATACATTTTTACAACATCGCTAATGCGAAAGAGTGGATTATTTGGGTTTTCACCAACAGGATCTGCATTCCACATATTAGATGCTCTAGGATTCATAGCAAAGCTATTATATGCTGTCATCGCTGTATTTCTAAACGCTTGTGCACCAACGGCATTAAGTTGTCCATGTTGGGCTCCCCAATTTGCCATGTAATTTATTAGAAGTGCTGCATCTGGATCATTGACTTGCATTCTTGGGCCATTTCCATTGTATGTTGTATTAGTAGCTTTCACGGTAAGTCTTTGTATAGCAGGCTGTATTGCCGGGTTTAAGTTATAAAGATTGTTTGCTAATTGTTCAAGCCTAGGATCCATAATATTTCTCCTTCATGTTATTAATCGATTATATAATTATATTCAATATGGCAGTAATTAAACCTAGGTTAAAAATACTATGGATAATAGGGTCAACAAGATTAAATAAAATTAATGTTGTAAGTATATCCCTAACAGCCTACATTTAATATCAATTCAATGACACATACATATGCCATTACTTTTTTAGATCAAGCTAAGATTTTAAATTTTATGCTTATGACCTTAGTGCCAATATTCTTTATATTTTTTAAGAAGAGAAATAAAAGTGAGTGAGCTATCTAGGCAAGTCCCTGTTGTCGTAGTATTTCTAGTGGTATTCCACCTGCTCGTCCATACGCTGCTTCTACATCAGCTACACCACCTATATGTCCATCACCATTTACATCGCCTCCTCCTCTGATAAGAGCGAAAAAAACTTGTGGGTTTGGTGGGGTTATTGTTCGTTGAAATCCTAATGATCTTTCCATATTGCCCATAAGTGTAAAAAGTAAAGCATCTGGGACACTTCCTCTTCCATTAGTTCTTGTCCAATTTTCAACATTTGTTATAGCATTGTTTAAAAAGGGGTCTTGTTGACGTTTTTGAGCCCATTGAAATTCTGATAACATGATATTTTCTCCTTAATGTTATTAGCCGTATATAGTTGCATTAAATAGGCCAATAATTAAACCTAAGTTAAAAATACTATGGATAATAGGGTCAACAAGATTAAATAAAATTAATGTTTCGGTTTATCCCTATAGAATACGGGTACAATCCCCTCATTTCAACTTCAGATCACAAACCTTTCAAATATGAGAAGCATTTAATCTTATTTCGTTACTACTTAGCTACAGTGTATAAGAGCATAACTAAGCTTTTTGTGTGATTTATTTACCAAAAAGCGACGCGAAAGAAGAGCGAGTTGAGCATTCGTGCGAAACGAGCGGTAGGTAATAATCCTATTCTTAAAGAGTTTCTTTATTTTTTCTATTGATTAAGACATTTAAATCCTCTATTATTAGTCCATCAAAAGTGGGTTTTGGAATAAGGAGATTTTAAAATGTTTTTATTTATTATAAGTCCAATTGCTATTCAAGCTATGAATAGATATTTAGAAAATCCAATATTAAGGAAGACTATACAGGACACTCCTAATAAGCAGACAGTTGCTGATATAGGTTTCATCCTAGATGGCAAGCCAACTAATCTTAGATTAACAATAGCTCAATTGGTTAGAGGCGATGATTTACCTGATTACTTTAAGCTTAAGTCAGAATTAATGTTAGATCATGTTCGTAGTGCTTTAACCTGGAGTAAAGAGTATGAGGGTGAACTTTCTTTGGTTGGAAGTTCATCAATAATATGTGGACCCCACAACTTTTCTTCCGAAGAAGTTGAGGCAATGGCTTATGTTAATTCGGAAGGAGGGATTGCGCGTACTTATCAAGAGAGCCCTGGAAGTTATATTATGCCTCATGAAGGTCCGAGTCTTTTTCAGGCACATGGCGAAGCTCACTCAAAAGGTCTTATAGAAGTGCTTAGTAAGTAAAATAAGAGTTAGATTATTTCAACGCTTCCACACCACCAACAATTTCAGTAAGTTCTTGTGTGATTCCTGCCTGACGGGCTTTGTTATAAATAATAGTTAGTTTATCAATTAGTTCTCTTGCATTTTTTGTAGCATTTGACATTGCATTCATACGACTAGCCAGCTCACTGCAATTGGCTTCTAAGAGTGCATGATAAATAACATTGCTTAGATATAGTGGAATTAAACTTTCAAGAACTGATTCTAGGGAAGGCTCAAACAAAATTGTACTGGTGTGCTGCCGCTCAAGCAGAGATTGAGCGAGCCTCGCTCCTTCTGGAGCGGGATGTGCTGATGTGCTGGAGTGTTGATGTTGAGATGTTTCAGCTTTTGGCTCTGATTTAATCGGTAGAAAATGTTTTACATAAACAGTAGATCTAAGCATGGATATAAAATCAGTTCCAATAATTTCTACTTGATCAACAGTCTTATTTATATAAGCTTTTTCAGCAGCTTGAGCTATGAGATTCGCTAATTCTACTGAAGGAACACTGGGCATTTGGGTAAAGCTTTCAAGGGTTTCTGTTTTTGCTCTTCTAAAAAAATTGTTTGCTTTATTTCCAATAAGAATTAGTTTTGGAGTTAATCCTGATTTTTCTAAATCAACAACTCTTTTTAATGCTTTTTTTATTATGTTTGTATTGTAGCTTCCGCATAATCCTCTATCTGAAGTGATAATGATAACTCCTACTGACTTTACTTCTCTTTGCGCCATTAAAGGAATATCTTTCTTATCAATGTCTTCTATTGCACTAGCTGTATTTAGTAAGAAGTTACTTACTTTTTGTGTAAATGGCCTTGAGTTTAATACTCTTTGTTGTGCTTTTCTAACCTTGCTTGCAGCAACTAACTTCATGGCTTGAGTAATCTTCTGAGTACTCTTTATGGACTTTATTCGGACTTTTATATTTTTTAAATTTGGCATGAGAATATTATAGCGGATAGAAGAAAATAGAGCTTAGCTCAGGGATACAAATAATAATCTATGATTGATAATAAAAATCCTTAAGAACGATACGCTATACGTTATGTGCTATATACTGTAATAATATGAAGCCAATTAAAATAAAAAATGTTTTGCTTTTCCCTCTTGCCTCTTGTTTCTTGTTTCTTTCCTCTTGCCTCTTGCCTCTTGCTTCTTTATCTCAAACTGCCCCTGAAATAATGAGTCCTACACAAAAGTATGAAGAATTGTTTAAATTACAACCACAAGAAAGTATTGAAAATAAAATTGTTACGCCTCAAGCTCAAGAAAATCAAGTTAAGTCCGAGCCAGAAGTCAACAAAGTAGATACCAAGCAGGAATTAGTAGTCCAAAATGAAATAGTAGTACAACAAGAACCTCTTGTAGAACTATTGCCAAAATTGAACGACAAGCTTTACCCAGGCTGGAACAAGTTGAATGAAGGAGAATTGTGGATATCTGACAATGACAATATTCCTGATTATTTAGCCAATGATAAGGATGTTTTAAAAGAATTAGGCATATCAAAGATATTAAGGCAGAGCTATCAAACTGAAAATAATATAGTAGATGTTGTAATTTATAAATTTAAAGATTTTAGTGGTGCCTACAGTGCTTTTACGGTTTTCCATAAAGGGAACGGTGCAAAGCTAAAAGTTGGCAAGCATGCAAGTGAAGCAGAAAATCTGATTAATTTTTGGAAGGGTAATTATTTTGTAGATGTACATGCATCTCTTGTAAATAATGAGTCCCCAAAGGGATTTGTAGTTTTAGCAAGTCAAGAAATATCAAAAAATATAGTAATCGATCAGATTCCACCTGTTGTTGCTATCCAGCTTCCAGCACTAAATCGTATACAGGGAACTGAAAAATATTGTTTGGGGCCACTTTGTTGTAAAAAGTATTTTTCAAGTATTATTTCTGATATCGATTATGACAAACTTTATTTAAATGATTCTGGCGGAGTCATAACTGCTGAGTATCAGCTTTCTGAAAGTAAGAAAAATGACGAGAAGGTTACACTTTTACTCACTCGTTATATAAGCAAAGAAACTGCTGAACTTGTTTTCAATTCTTTAAAAGAAAAGTTTGAAGCTAAAGTAAACCAAAACAAAGAAACTAAAGAAAATAAAGATATGGAATTTGATGTTGATTTAGAGGACTCTATTGCCAAGGTTAAGAATAAGAAAAATGATTTCACTATGTTAAAACAAAAAGGCAATTTATTTGCAATTGCTTATGGCATAACTGATAAAAAGATAGGTGTTAAAATCTTGGATTTAGTTCCTTGGCCAATTGAAATTTCAAAACCAATAAGCTCAGTACAACCCTAAGGGTGGTTTAAATTTAATACACATTAGGTAATACTATCTGGTTAGTTTTTAGATTCTATACATAATCAACAATTTTTAGATGTCAGGTTACAATTATTATGGTTTTGGATTTCAGAATAATCAGAATATGGAATAATAATTTAAAATATATCTATCCTAATGACAATAACAGAACAAAAACTTAAAAGAACAGAAACACTTGAAGAAGCTACTATACGATTTGCTGGTGATTCTGGAGATGGAATGCAATTGACTGGTGGACAGTTTACAAATGCTACTGCAATTGTAGGAAATGATTTAAGTACCTTGCCTGACTTTCCTGCTGAAATTAGAGCACCTGCTGGATCGTTAGCAGGAGTTAGTGCATTTCAGATACATTTTAGTAGTAAAGAAATTCATACACCAGGTGATGCTCTTGACGTACTTGTAGCCATGAATCCTGCAGCACTAAAAACAAATTTAAGGGATTTGAAACCCGGTGGAATGTTGATAGTAAACACTAATGCTTTTACTGAGACAAACCTAAAAAAAGCTGGTTATGATAAAAGCCCTATTGATGAGGTGTTAAGTAAAAGGTATCAAGTTTTTTCAGTTGAGATTTCAAAGCTTACACAACTAGCTTTAGAAGGTATGAATTTATCTTCTAAGTTAATTGATCGCTCTAAAAACTTGTTTGCTCTTGGGCTAATGTATTGGCTTTATACAAGACCGATGGAAGCTACAGTTGAGTGGTTAAAGAAAAAGTTTTCAGATAAACCAGAGATTCTAGAAGCAAACTTAAAAGTTTTAAAAGCAGGATATCATTATGGCGAAACCACAGAAACTTTTATTTCAAGCTATGAAATCAAGCATGCCACTATTAAGCCCGGCAAGTATAAAAATATTACTGGGAATGAAGCTACTGTCTTAGGTCTAATTGCGGCTTCACAGCTTTCAGGACTTCCTATATTTCTAGGGAGCTATCCTATTACACCTGCTAGTGATATTCTTCATGAATTGTCTAAGTACAAAAATCTTGGCATTAAAACTTTTCAAGCTGAGGATGAAATTGCAGCTATTGGTTCAGCACTGGGAGCTAGTTTTGCAGGAGCTATTGGAGTTACTACAAGCAGTGGACCTGGACTATGCTTAAAATCTGAGTTTATTAATCTTGCTATGAAGACAGAATTGCCTTTAATTATTTGTGATATTCAAAGAGCAGGGCCAAGCACAGGACTTCCTACTAAAACTGAGCAGTCAGACTTGCTACAGCTTATGTTTGGACGTAATGGAGATAGTCCCATACCAATACTTGCAGCAAGCACACCCAGTGATTGTTTTGATACTATGATTGAGGCTGTTAGAATAGCCCTTAAATATATGACCCCTGTGTTTTTTATGTCTGATGGTTATTTAGCTAATGGTGCTGAACCTTGGAAGATACCACAAGTATCAGAGCTTCCAAAGATTAAAGTAAATTTTAGAACTGAAAAAGAAGGGTTTTTCTCTTACTTACGTGACAAAGAAACTCTTGCCAGACCATGGGCAATTCCAGGAACACCAGGATTAGAACATACCATCACTGGTATTGAAACAGAAGAAACCACAGGGAAGATTTGCTATGATCCACAAAATCATGATTCTATGTGTAAGATGCGTGTTCATAGAATTGAAAATATAAAAGAAGATATTCCTGAAATAGAAGTTATATATGGTGAGTCAAAAGGTGATCTTTTGATTTTAGGCTGGGGTAGCACTTTAGGTGTCATAACTGCAGCAACAGAAAGTCTTTTAGAAAAAGGATATAAGGTTGCAAATGCTCATCTTAAATATTTAAATCCTTTTCCAAGAAATCTTGGCAGCCTGTTAAAAAACTATAAATCTGTTTTAATCCCTGAGCTAAATTTAGGACAGTTAAAATTATTAGTTAGAGCAAAATATTTAGTTGATGCACAAGGTTTTAATATAGTAAATGGTAAACCACTTATGATTAGTTCAGTTATAGATGCTGCAGAAAAACTATTAAAAGAGGTTAAAAGCTAATGGCAATAGAACTACCCAAATATACAAAAGTAGATTTTGAATCAGAAAATGATATTAGATGGTGTCCTGGCTGTGGTGATTATGCTATTTTATCTGCCATTCAAGCAGTAATGCCAACACTGGGTGTTCCAAAAGAAAAAATTGTTTTTGTTTCAGGAATTGGCTGCTCAAGCAGATTTCCTCACTACATGAGCTGTTATGGATTTCATACCATTCACGGACGACCACTAACAGTAGCAACTGGGGTAAAATCTACAAACCCTGATCTATCAGTATGGGTAGTAACTGGTGATGGTGATGGTTTAAGCATTGGTGGAAATCATTTTATTCATGCTATGCGCAGGAACCAAGACTTAAAAGTTCTTTTATTCAACAATAGAATTTATGGTCTTACAAAAGGTCAATATTCTCCTACATCTGAGCTTGGGAAAAAGACAAAATCAACACCCATGGGATCTATTGACAACCCAGTAAATCCTATCTCCCTTGCCATTGCAGCAGGTGCTACCTTTGTAGCAAGAACTGTAGACAAAAACGTAAAACATATGACAGAAGTTTTTAAAAAAGCAGCAGCTCATAGAGGAATGGCTTTTATTGAAATACTCCAAAACTGTGTAGTCTTTAATGATGCAGCATTTGAAAACTACACTGGAAAAGATGTAAAGGATGATCATTCTGTTTATTTAGAAGATAGTAAGCCTCTTATATTCGGTAAGAATCATGATCATGCTATTAAACTAAGTGGTTTTCATCCGGAGATTATCTCAAATACAAACGGAAGCTCAAAAGATGCATTGTTACATCAAGAAACAGCTGAAGATAGAGCTCTAGGATATGTTTTAGGTCAAATGGGTATTGAAAATAGTGAGTTTCCTGTAGCATTTGGTGTGTTCAGAAGAGTAGAAGAACCTACATACCAAGATAGACTATACGAACAAGAACAAATTGCAAAACAAAAAAAAGTACAAACACTTGAACAAGTTTTAAATAGTGGCGATACGTGGGTAGTATCGTAAGCAGTTATTAGCTAAAGATTTGATCAAACAAACATAATAATTTCAGACAAGCTTTCTTAGATGTATTAATATTAAAGTTTATATAGCTTATTTCAATAGAATGGTAGGAGTCATAATTACATGAACAAAAAGATACCTGTTATTATTCTTTTAATGTTTTTTTTAGTTTCAAATAAAGCACAAGCAGCCTTTGATGTGCAAGGTGTGCAACTGTTTAAAGATAATACTGTTTGCATTAATAAGATTGTAAATGGGACATTGACTACAGTAGGGTTAGACTTAGCAACTTTACAGACTAACACAGAGAGTGTTAGATCAAACATTAGTTCAAGTGGCTCCTTTTGCTCACCACCACCATTCTTCACAGGTGGAGCTACTTTAACTACAGTGAGTGGAATAATAACTCAAGCACAACCCACTGTCCAAGGACTAAGCAGAGGTATTTTAATATCTGAAAGTGCAGGAGATCAAGGTGGTGCAAGTTCAGGTGATCCAGGGGGATTAAATACTTTTATAGCAAGCATTGGCGGAATTAATGCCACCGTGTTTGAAGTTAGCCTACCTACAGGGTGTGATGTAATTGACGATGATGATGATATTGTTGGAGCAAGCAGTGATTTATCTACTGTAAATGATTTTTCACTTCCTACCTGTACTGCCACAGCCGGTTTTACTGTTCAATGTAATGCTGTTAGCGGGTTACTTACTGCAATTAATGGACTTGTTCCAGCTACAAGTACTACTCCTGCAAAAATCAGATTTGTAGTGTCTGCAGTAAATACGATTGCAGATGGAAATATGATTGATTCCATTTTACTAAGACTAGATTCTCAAGATATTTTTTGTTCAAGTACTGTAACTGGTCCTTTAAATGCAACTATAATTGCAAAAAACAATATAGACAATCCCACAAGATCTGAAACTGTAGGAACAGCAAATATTGGTACGCCTCAACAAGCTACAAAAATTAGTTATGTGACTGAGGCAGTTACATCACAAAAAGGAGAGATTTCTACAAATGAAATAAGTACAACTCCTATATTAATAAACGCTACAGCTAGTACAAGTAAGATTCAAATTGAAGAGCTTAACAATGACAGTATCCCAATCGGTGGACAATCCTCAGCCACACTTATAAATCCATCTGTTAGCTCAAATGCTGAAAACAATACAATAAACCTATGGTTAATACCTTCTTCACCCACGCTCTTCTCTAATGCATTAAACACTTCTGACATAACATTGTCTGATAGTTCACTAGTTATAAATTCAGCACCAGTCTTAGTTATGACTAATGCTGATGATCTCAATGCTCCTTTTGGAAGTATTGTAATTCCGCTTAGAAAAAATTCAGGGACTACAGATCCTTCAAGTGTTAAAACCACTATTACAATTAATAATCTTAGTTTAAATGCACAAGGTTCTATGGATGGAGACACTTACACTATAAGTGTTGCTTTTTTTGAACCCTTGTCAGGAGCTATAGTTAACACTCCTGGTGTATTATCTGTGAATAGTACTACTAATATTTCTAATCCTCAAAACTTTTCAGCATTTGCAGCAGGCTCTACACGTGCACTTGCTCAAAATATTGTAGTGGGTGGTGCTATAAATGACGCTACTGGTGCATCACAAATTACAACTGCTAGTGATCTCCTTGCACTAACATCAAGAGATACTGTTTTGGGTACACCACAAATAACAGGCTTTGCAAAGGTAGTGCCTGCTGTAACCCCAATAGTTTTAACTAAAATCAATGCTACTACTACAACAGGAGGTAAATCAATTGTTACTATTCTTGGTAGCACAGGAGCATCAATTGGGGGAGCAAAAGTTAAAATAGATTCTTTCTCTAAAGATTCAATGACTGCTTTTGATACAGTAACCATCACAAGTAGATCCGATGGATCATTTAGTGCAAAAGTACAAGCAGATTTTTCACAAGGTGACGCTTCAATTAGCTTAAAACAAACCATTAGTGGAACAGATAGTACATCAGTATCACAAACTATTTCTAATCCTTCCTTACCTCCTACTATAACTAGTAGTGGTGGATTAGCCTGTGACAAAACAGTTTGTGGCTGTACAAATACAAATTGCACACCAAATATTACACAGGTTTTAGACTTCGTTAAAACTAATGGTGGCTTAGCACAAATAATTACCGGTGGCGGGTCTTTATTAAATGAAATTACTAATTCTGCTAAGAAGGCATTGGGGTTGAGTTAAGACAATCATGGGGTATAATTTAACCTTGAGGTCCTTCCCATGTGCGGCATTATTGGATATATTGGAAATAAAGAAATTATCCCTGTTTTATTAAAGGGATTAAGATGTCTTGAATATAGAGGGTACGACTCTACAGGTATTGCTATTCATAAAGGGGAAAATCTAAATGTTGTTAAATCAGTTGGGAAATTATCAAATCTTGAAGAAGTATTAAAGAAAGAACATTTACTAAATGGTGCAAATGGAAAGAATGGTAAAAACGGAAAGAGTGGACATGTAAGTTGTGGCATTGGTCATACTCGTTGGGCTACACATGGTGAGCCTTCTGATATAAATGCACACCCACATTTTGATTCTGATGAAAAAATAGCAGTTGTCCACAATGGCATTATTAGAAATTATCAAGAAGTTAGAGATTCCCTTATTCAAAAAGGTTATAAGTTTGCTACAGAAACAGATACTGAAGTAGTGGTTCAATTGATTTCTTACAATTTTAAAGAAACCAATTCGATTTTAAAATCAATTTTTAAATCTGTAAATGAGCTAGAGGGTAGTTATGCACTAGGGATTTTGTTTAAACAAGAACCTGATAAAATCTATGCTGTACGTAGAGAAGCTCCTCTTGTTATAGGAATTGGTAGTGGTGAAAACTATTTAGCTAGTGATAGTGCAACAGTAAGTCAATTTGTTGAAAAAATCATACGGCTAGAAGATAATGAAATTGCTGAGATTTCAAAGGAAAATATAAATTTCTATAACTTAAAGGGAGAAATTTTAAAAAAAGAAATTCAGACTGTTACCAGGTCAAAAGACATTTTAGACAAAAGAGGATTTAAGCATTATCTTGCAAAAGAAATAAATGAACAAGCTGAAGTTGTATCAAATTTATTGAAAGATTTTTTACCTAGTCATGAGAAACCAATACAGTTTAATCATTTAAAATTAACCCCAGACTTTTTAAAAACCATAGATCGCATTCTAATCCTTGCTTGTGGAACTGCTTATCATGCAGGTTTAGTAGGGAAATATGTTTTTGAAAATCTAACCTCTATTCCTACTGAAGTTCAATTTGCAAGTGAGTACTTAAACTCAAAACCATTACTAACAGAGAAATCACTAGTTATAGGAATCAGCCAATCAGGAGAAACCGCTGATACTTTAGCTGCTGTTAAAAAGGCTATTTCAAAAGGTGCAACTTTTGTTGGAATTACAAATAAACAAGACTCTGCATTAGCAGATTTAGCAAAAGAACATTTACTTATAAGTAAAGCAGGGCTTGAAGTAAGTGTGGCAGCTACTAAAACATTTCTTGCACAAATGACTGTCTTATACATGCTTGCTATTTATATAGCAGAGACTATAGATTCAAGCAACCCTAAAAAATTGAGTTTAGTAAAACAAGAACTTAGACTTATTCCACAGCTTATTGATCAGACATTAACAAGACAAGAACACTATCAAAAGCAGGTTCTACAATATGCCAACAATCCTGACTTTGTTTTTATTGGAAGAGGAATAAACTATCCAATTGCATTAGAAGCAGCATTAAAGCTAAAAGAGCTTAGTTATATTCATGCAAGCGGATATGCTTCTGGTGAGATGAAACACGGTCCAATTGCAGTCTTAGATACTAAAGTTCCTGTCGTTTCAATTATTGTGCCTGGTGAAACATATGACAGAGTTTTCCAAAATAGTTTAGAAGCAAAAAGCCGTCAAGCACCTATGATTGCTGTAGCTGTGGATGGAGATAAAAAGGTTGAAAGTATATTTGATACAATTTTACGTATTCCGCCTATAACAGAATTAATAAGCCCGTTTTTAACTGTTATTCCATTACAATTTCTTTCATACTATATTGCAGAGCATTTAGGACGTGATGTAGACCAGCCTCGTAATCTGGCAAAATCAGTAACGGTAGAATAACTGTATGGCAAAAATAGTTTTAATTCAAGGAAGTTTAAATCCAAATTCTAAGACAGCAATTATTGTGGATGAAACAGTACAAGTTCTTAATCAAAAAGATATAGAACATAAGCTTATTGATTTAAGGAATCTTCAATTACAATTTTGTGACGGTAGAAAATTAGAACAATACAATGAAGACCTACAAAATGCTTATAAGCTGATGGAACAAGCAGAAGGCTATATTGTAGCTATGCCAGTGTATTGTTATTCAGTTCCAGGTCCTTTAAAAAACTTTTTAGATATTACATGCAGTGCTATGGAAAAGAAGTGTGCAGGCATTATTTGCAATGCTGGTGGTGTAATGTCATACCTTGCATCAAGCGAGCTTATGAAAATACTTTCTTATGAGGTTCACGTTTTATCTGTTCAACCTACGGTTTATTCATATGGTGAGGATTTTGAAGAAGGAAAAATAAAAAATCCAAAGGTAATATCTAAAATCCATGATATGTTGAATAGTCTTTTACAGATTATTTAATAAATCGGTCAGGACATATCCGTTACGGTACAATATTCATATGCAAAACGATTTATTATTAAAGGCTTTAAATCATGAAATTGTACCTCGTCCTCCTATTTGGTTAATGAGGCAAGCAGGTAGATATCTTCCTGAATATCAAAAGATTAGACAAGAAGTTGGTTTTTTAGATCTTTGTAATAATCCTGAGCTTGCTGTTGAGGTAAGCTTACAACCATATAAAAGATTTAATACAGATGCAATAATTGTTTTTTCAGATATTTTACTTCCAGCACAAAAGATGGGACTTGAGCTTGAGTTTACAGAAGATGGACCAAGAATCAACAATTTAATTTCAAATGAAGCAGACATAAAAAAATTACAGATTCCTCTAGCCAATGAAGAAACCTATCCTACTTTAACTGCAATTAATATGCTAAAGAAAATAGCAGGAGAAAAGGTTCCTATTATAGGTTTTAGCGGTGCACCATGGACATTGTTTTGTTATATGACAGAAGGTTATAGTTCAACAAATTTTTATAAAGCAAAAAAGTTTCTATATACCAATCCTCAAGCAGCACATCAATTACTCAGTAAAATTACAAATACATTGTTTTTATACCTGACAATGCAAGTCAACTCAGGAGCTAGTGTTTTACAAATATTTGATACCTGGGCAGGAATCTTATCACTAGAGGATTATAAAACATTTGCACTTCCATATTTAAAGCATTTGATTAGTGATCTCATGCCACTAAAGGTACCTATTATTCTTTATGCAAACAATGCTTCTCATTTATTGCCAAAATTATCTATGTTAAAAGTTGCTGCACTTAGCTTAGACTGGAGATATAGCTTACAGGATGTTCGTGACAACTTTGGTACGAGTATTGGTATTCAAGGGAATTTAGATCCAGCTATACTTCTTACTGATCAAGCTACTGTTCGTGAAAAAACTAAGCAAATGATTCAATCAATTAAAAACTGGCAAGTAGGCTATATATGCAACCTTGGACATGGAGTCCTACCACCTACACCAATAGAAAACGTCTATGCCATGGTGGATACAGTATTTGAATTTGCAAATGAAGTAGTAATGGCATGATTATTTATGCCCACAAAAACACATTCTGATTTTAAACAGCTTCTAGAGAAATACTCTGTAAACATACCCCGTTATACCAGCTATCCTACTGCTCCTGAATGGAAAGAAGCTTTTACCAAAGATGATTTTCTTTTAGCTAATAAATTTGCAAATGATAAATGTACACCTATTTCATTATATTTTCATCTGCCTTTTTGCGAGAGTAGATGTTCTTTTTGTGGATGTAATGTAGTAATAAGTAAAAAAAACTCAATTGTAAAACCATACTTAGAACATATAAAAAAAGAAATTCAAAGTTTAAGTAAAAATATAGGTGGTAAAAGAGAAGTTCATCAAATACATCTCGGTGGTGGTACTCCTACTTATTTTCAACCTGATGAATTAAAAGAGCTTTTTAGTGTGGTTAAAGATAGTTTTAATATTGCAAAAAGTTGTGAAGCAGGCGTAGAAGTAGATCCACGCGTCACCAGTATAGAACACTTGAAAGTGCTATCTGAACTTGGCTTTAAGAGACTAAGTATGGGCATTCAAGATTTTGAACTTAGTGTACAAGAGGCTATAAACCGTGTACAAACTTTTGATGAAACAAATACTATTTTTAAAGCTGCACGAGAACTTGGGTTTCAATCTATTAGTGTGGATTTAATTTATGGATTACCGTATCAATCAAAATCAAGTTTTAGCAGAACAGTTGATCTAATAATCAAGTTAAATCCTGATCGTATAGCACTTTTCCATTATGCTCATCTTCCACAATTATTAAAACATCAGGCAAAATACATAAGAGAAGAGTCATTGCCAGATTCAGAAATAAAGATAGAAATATTTCAGGAAGCAGTAAGCCAGCTCAGTGACAATAATTATGGCTTTATTGGATTAGATCATTTTGCTAAACCTACGGATGAATTAATGCAAGCCAAAGAAAATGGTACATTGCATAGAAACTTTCAAGGCTATACTACAAAAGCAAATTGTGATCTTTATGGATTTGGAATTAGTGCTATAAGTAGCATACAAAACATATTTTCTCAAAATATAAAAAAACTATATCCATACTATGAAAAAATAAATTTCGGTGAAATGCCCTTATTTAGAGGCTTTGTATTAAATAACAATGATCTTTTAAGAAAAGAAATTATTATGAGGATTTTATGCCATGGCGTTGTTTTCAAAAAAGAGATTGAAAAAAAGCATGATGTAACTTTTAATAAATATTTCTCTTATGAACTAGATAAATTAATTGGTTTACAAAATGATAACTTGATAGAACTAACAGAAGATTATATTAAAGTGACTACTGTAGGAAAGTTTTTTTTAAGAAACATAGCCTGTGTTTTTGATTATTATTTACAAAGAAAAGATAAAGGAACGATTTATTCAAAATCAATATAACAAAAAGAACATAGCAGTATTACTAATCAATTTTGGTGGTCCGCATGATCTAAATGCCGTAAAACCTTTTTTATATAATTTATTTAATGATCCTACGGTATTAAATTTTCCATTTGCATTCTTATATAGAAAGCCTTTAGCCTGGCTCATTTCCAATATGAGGGACATGACATCTCGTGAAATGTATAAAAAAATTGGTTCAATCAGCCCATTGATACCTATTACTTATTTACAAGCAGAAAAACTCCAAGCTTTGTTTAATAAAAATAGTTTGCAAATGGATGTTTTTATAGGATTTCGTTATTGTAAGCCTTTCATTGAAAATGTTTTAGATGACATCGTAAAGTTACGATATGAAAGAATAGTTATTCTCCCACTATATCCACAGTATTCTTTTACTACAACTGGATCTGTAGAACTTGTAGTTAATAAGTGGGGGAAGAAGAATGACAAAGTAGAGCTATACCTCATAAAGCGCTGGTACGATGACGAAGACTATATACAATCTTATACAAATTTAATACAGAACTCATTAGAGCATTGTGATTTAAGATCTACAGAAATAATTTTTAGTGCTCATAGTATCCCATTATTTAATATTGAAAAAGGTGACCCATATCAAAAACAAATCACTGAAACCTGTGAATTGATTATAAAGAAATTAAGCTGGAAAAAGAAATGGCATATTGCCTATCAAAGCAAATTAGGACCAGTTAAATGGCTTGAACCAGCTTGTGACAAGGTAATAGAAGAAATAGTCAAAAGAAACAAAAATACAAATATTTTAGTGGTACCAATTAGCTTTGTATGTGAACATGTAGAAACCATTTTTGAAATAGGTCATTTATATAAAGAAATAGCAAATAAGCATGGAATCAAAAGGTTTTTTAGGGTTCCAGCATTAAATACAGATAAATATTTAATACAGGCATTATATAATCAAATAGTTAATTGTCTTGAAAGAAACAAGGTAAACATTTGTGAAAACTTTGCAGTGATAACATAAGCTCAGAATATTCCGATGAGGAATATTTTGAGCGTCTTAGAGGAAAAGGAAAAATCATGTTTGATCCGTGATTTTTCCGATATAAAAAAACGAAATGAAAGACGTAATAATCATAGGAGCTGGAATTGCTGGATTAGCAGCAGGTTTTGAACTGCATAAAAACAATATCGATTTTCAAATATTAGAGACACAAGATAGAGTAGGTGGAAGCATTGAAACAATTTCTAAAGATGGTTATTTGATTGATACAGGACCACAAACTTTTAGTTCTATAAGTAAAGAAACTTTTGAATTGATAAGAAATTTGAATATTGAAGATTCTTTAGAGGAAGCAAATCCTTCATCAAAGAAACGATTTGTTTATTTAAATAATCAATTAACTCCTATCCCCAATGGACTGATGGAATTTCTCAAGACAGAACTTCTATCTAAAGATGGAAAAATAACTATATTAGAGGATTTTGTTATTAAAAATATTGATAAGGAAGAATCAGTTGAAGAGTTTTTCACAAGACGCTTTGGTAGGGAAGTCTTAAAAAATATAATCCAACCTTTCTTAAATGGAGTTTATGCAGGCGATGTAAAAAAACTTTCAGCTAATGCTGTATTCCCAAAATTAAAAGAACTTGAAGAAAAATACAACAGTGTTCTATTAGGATTTATTTTATCTCAAATGTTTAGCAATTCTTTTAAAAAACTAACTCTTTGTTCTTTGAAAGAAGGAATGGAATGTTTGACTAAGACTCTTTATGAAAAGCTAAAAAATAAAATTACATTGAACACACAAAACATTGAAATATCACGTGCTAAAGACTTTTATATAGTAACTTTTAAAAATAACAATAAAACAATAAACTACACTACAAATGCAATTTTATTTGCCACTCCAACCCATAAACTATTAGATTTTAATTACTTATTACCTGATATTTATGTAACAGACTATTTTAATATTGAATATGAGCCAATTTCAGTAGTAGTCCAGTCTATAAACAAGTCAAAATTAAAAGATCCATTAAATGGTTTTGGATATTTATGTACCAAAGAACCTCACAGAAAGCTCTTAGGTACTATTTGGACATCATCTGTTTTCCCACAACGTGCACCACAAGATAAAATACTTCTAACTTCTTATATAGGAGGAGCACATTATAGAAAAATCACTGAGCTAAGTGAAGAAGAAATCTCTAATTTAGTATCAAAAGAAATAGCTGAAATATTACAAATTCAAGATCAAAGCTCAATAGAAACAATTCATATCAAAACTCATCACCATGCAATTCCTCAATACAATCTAGGACATACTGAAAAAGTAAAAAGGATAGAAGATCTTATGAATACCAATGCAGGATTGTTCTTTACTGGAAATTATTTATATGGGGTTTCT
Source organism: Candidatus Melainabacteria bacterium (assembly GCA_023250155.1). GTDB lineage: Bacteria > Cyanobacteriota > Vampirovibrionia > 2-02-FULL-35-15 > 2-02-FULL-35-15 > JAHFBD01. The sequence goes on along the minus strand of JAHFBG010000001.1, from coordinate 490,045 downwards.
ATCAATGACACTATTAAAACATCTAAGAGAATTACAAAGAAAATAGTTAACTTCTTACATGAAAGTAAAACTTCTCAAAATAATTCAACTGAAAACAAGCTAGAACCTACTTACTCTGTTTTTACTCAGGTGGCTCTTGCGGTGACGTTGCTCCTCAGAGCCACCTTTGCCTAGACCGCTAGGTTTACTGAATGAATCAGATAAACCTAGCTTTATTAACCAGCATAGATTTAGCTGCATTACGTTATATTATGAAGTATCTGAGTAGTTACCTTACTCTACATAATAATCTATGTATTTGACAATTTGTGCCATATAAGTAGTATATGCTTTACGATCTAGTTGTTCAGCATATTTAAGAACTTTAATTGCAAATTGATTTACTTCTTGTTCAAACTTTTCTACTTCTTTTCCATATCTATAACAAGCAATTGGATTAAATTGTTGTACGAAAGATAAATCCTTTGGTGGTACTGGTGGTATAAAGGATGCTGATAATGGTACTAGTGGAAAGGATCCTGGAATATTAGATTGCTCTTTTGGTCTTGTTAATGTGTTTTGCATGTTTTTATTTGATCTTCCAACTACCTTGTTGTTATATCAAATCCTCTTTAAAATAGGGCTTGTCCGTGGTGACATACCCATGACATTTAATAGGCCAATGATTAATTCCATGTTAATAAAAAGATTAAATTGTTTATGGTTATCCCTATTTAATAGAAAGCAGATAAAGAATAGTAGTTTTGGGTTGAGCTGTAAGAACAGTAAAAAATTTACCTTTCAATTAATTAGTTAACTTTATCAGCATTCTTTAAGTAGCTTCTTAGTATTTTAGGTATGGTAACAGTTCCATCTTCATTTTGATAATTTTCTAATATTGCAGCAAGTGTTCTACCAATAGCAAGCCCAGAACCATTTATAGTGTGAACAAATACTGGTTTGTCTTTTTGAGTAAGTTTGTATTTTATATTTATTCTTCTTGCTTGAAATGAACCAAAATTTGAACAGCTACTTATCTCTCTATATACACCTTGGCTTGGGAACCAGACTTCAAGGTCATAGCACTTCATAGCAGAAAAACCAATGTCACCTGTACATAAAAGAATCTTTCTATAGGGTAGTTCCAGTTTCCTCAAAATTTCTTCTGCATCTTGTGTAAGTTCTTCATGCTCTTTATCACTAGTTTCTGAACTTGCAACTTTTACAAGTTCTATTTTATTAAACTGATGTTGTCTTATAATCCCACGAGTATCTTTGCTAGCAGCACCTGCTTCTCGTCTAAAGCACGGAGTATATGCACAGTATTTTCGAGGTAGTTGATCCAGCATAAGCACTTCATCTTTATGTAAGCTTGTAATAGGAACTTCAGCAGTAGGAACAAGATATAAAAGTTCATTTTCGCATTTATAAAAATCACCTTCAAATTTTGGTAATTGTCCTGTACCTATCATGGCCTCCTTGTTTACTAATATCGGAGGGAAAATCTCTGTATACCCACGCTCTGAAGCATGATCTAGCATAAAGTTCATTAATGCCCGTTCTAATTTAGCTCCCATGCCAGATAGCACTGTAAATCTAGATTGTGCAATTTTAACTCCTCTTTCAAAATCAAGAATATTTAACTTTGCACCAATCTCCCAATGAGGCTTAATCCAGTTTTCAGTTCTTGGATTCCCCCACTTTATAACTTCTTTGTTTTGTGTTTCATCCTCACCAAATGGAACATCGTCAGATGGAACGTTTGGAAGCCACATTGCTTTTTCATTCAATTGAAAAGTTAAGTCAATTTCATTTTTTTCAATCTCACCTAGTGTTGTACCAATAGTTATACTTTCACTTTTTAAAGTTTCAGTTTTAGATAGATCATCTTTAGAACGACTAATTTCACTTGCAATTTCATTTTTTCTTTTTCTCAATTCATCAGCTTTTGTTTGTACTTCACGTTTTTTTTGATCGATAGTAAGAATTTCTTCAAGAAGAGTAACCAACTCTTTATTTCTTTTTGAGAGTTTTTCTTTGTAATAATCTGGTTTTGACCTTATGTCTTTTAAATCATGCATAAGTCTATTATACGCTATAATATATGCAGTTATGAAAAAATCTCTTCTTATTTTTACTGCTTTAATATTGCTCAATACTTCTTGTAGTTTAGTAGATCCTACTACTCAAGCTCAAGCATTTTCACGACAAGGAAAATTTGAAGAAGCTGTTAAGATTCTGGAAAAGGAATATAATAAACAATCTGATTCAGTACCAATGAAATCATTATTAGCACAAGCTTATAGTGATTATGGCTTAGCACTATGTCAAGATCAAAACAAACCACCTAGGGTTAAATACCCACTGGCAAAAGAACAATTTGCTATGGCATTAGTATTAAATCCTTATTTGAAAGATGCAAAAGATATGTATGAAATGATAGAAAAGATTCAAGCATCATTTGCAGCAAATAAGATTGATTAATATGCTATTAGTCTTCAAACCAAAAGCTAACATTTTTATAGTTCTCTCTTTTTTATTCATTCTTTTTTTATCTATCATGGTATTACTTTCATATCTTGGATTTAATTTTGGAATCTATTCATTTGATTTACAGGATCAAGATCTTATATTAAGCATTCCTTCTAAGGAGCATTTATTAGGTACCGATCAATTAGGACGAGATTTGCTTTCAAGACTGATTTATGGTGCTAGATTGTCTCTTTTAGTTGCATTAGTAACTGCAGTTATTGCATTTGTCATTGGAGTTTTATTTGGCACAATTAGTGGACTATATGAAGGGAAAGTAGATTTTGTTATTTCAAGATTTATAGATATAATCTATTCACTTCCTGACCTTCTTGTATTAAGCATAATTGGACTCTTATTTAATCGATCCACTGTAGGAATTCTCTTTGCAATAGGGCTTGTAAGCTGGATGGATGTTGCAAGATTGTCTAGAGGTGAGATATTAAAACTAAAACAACATGAATATATTCTTTCAGCAAGATCTATAGGACTAACTACTACAAGATTGTTTTTCAAACATATATTACCTAACATTTTAAATGTGATTTTAGTAGCTCTTACATTTACAATGCCAAGAGCAATAATAGCAGAATCTACTTTAAGCTTTCTTGGGCTTGGCCTTTCACCACCTCAATGTAGTTGGGGAACATTAGCAAGTGATGGTTGGCAGTTTTTACACACACATCCCAATTTAATAATTGGCCCTAGTGTAATGATTATGCTTACTGTATTAAGCTTAAATATAATTGGGGATTATTTAACAGAATTAAATCAACCAAAAGAGGTTTATATATAAGGCTATGAAAATCGCACTTGCACAAATCAATCCAACAGTTGGAGATTTTGAATACAATCTAAGTAAAATCTTACACAATATTTCTTTGGCAGAAAATGAATATGCTGATTTAATTGTTTTTTCTGAACTTGTATTATGTGGATATCCACCAAAAGACTTGCTGTTAAAAAGACAGTTTGTGGATGATTGTTATAAATATTTAAATATTTTAAAAGATAAAATAAGTTCAAACATTCTAGTAATTGTTGGCTTTCCTGAAATAAACAAAGAAGAAGGAAAACCATTATTTGATTCAGTAGCAGTTATTCAAAATAAAAATATAATTTGCACAAGACAAAAATTGCTTTTGCCAACTTATGATGTTTTTGATGAAGATCGATATTTTGAACCTGGAAAAGTTGTTAAATCAGTTGAGTTATTAAACAAGAAATTTGGACTGTCAGTTTGTGAGGATATTTGGCATGATGATTTATCCTGGTCAAAACCCAGATACCATAAAGATCCAATTGCAGAACTTAAAGAACAAGGTATTGAAATTCTAATCAATTCTTCTTCTTCACCCTATTTCATTGGAAAGCCGAATTTAAGAGAGTTAGTTTTAAAAAATTGTGCAAAGAAAAATCATTTTCCAATTGTATATGTAAACCAAGTCGGTGGAAATGATGAGTTAATATTTGATGGTAACTCATGTGTGATTAATGGAAATGGAGAAGTCTGTACAAAGTTAAAAGCATTTGAAGAAGATTTTAAAGTGGTTGATCTGGATAAATTAACTGTGCAAGAACAATCTCGAGATTGCTTCGTCGGTTCTTCGAACCTCCTCGCAATGACACAAGGTAGTCCTCTAGAAGAAGAACTCCTCCAAGCCGTTATATTAGGACTTCGTGACTATGTTTTAAAATGTGGTTTTAAGAAAGCTATTATAGGACTCTCTGGTGGTATTGATTCAGCCTTAGTGGCAGTAATTACAGCTTATGCTTTAGGAAAAGAAAATGTCACTTGTATATTTATGCCATCTCGTTATACTTCAAATACAAGCGAAATAGATGCAAAGCAATTAGCAAATAATCTTGGTGTTAGTTTAAAAACTCTTTCAATAGAAGAGCCTTTTAAAGTATTACTATCAGTGCTTTCTAATGAATGGGAGGATTCAAATACATCATTAGCGCAAGAAAATATTCAATCAAGGTTAAGAGGATTAATGTTAATGGCTTTGTCAAATCAAAATGGGGCACTTGTTCTTTCTACAGGAAATAAAAGTGAATTAGCTACAGGGTACTGTACCTTATATGGTGATATGTGTGGTGGGCTTGCTGTTATATCAGATTTACCTAAGATGATGGTATATAAGCTTGCGCAATACATAAACAAAAAGGAAGATAAGGAGCTGATTCCAAAAAGTATTCTAACTAAAGCTCCTACAGCTGAATTGAAACCAAATCAAACAGATCAAGATACACTGCCACCATATGAACAATTGGACAAAATATTAAATAAATACATTGAAGAACATTCACCCTTAAAAGATATAGTAAAGAATGGTATTTCCAAAGAAACGGTTGAGCAGGTTTGTAATATGATAGATAAAAGCGAGTACAAAAGAGAACAAGCTGCACCTGGTTTAAAGCTTACAAGTCGATCATTTGGTTATGGGTGGAGGATGCCAATTGCAAAGAGATATAAAGAAGAAATTTAATGCAGAGACGTTGCATGCAACGTCTGTACGATTGGGGCAAGTCGATTTTATAAATTGCTTACCAATGAATCTCCCGATTGAGCTTGGAGAAGTTAAGGTAAATGCACAAATTATAAATGCAGTACCAAGCAAGTTAAATGAAATGATTTTAAATAGTGAGATAGATATTGCACCTGTTTCATCTTATGCATATCTTCAAAATAAAGACAAACTTATGCCTGTAGGAGATCTCTGTATAGCATCAAACGGATGTGCTGACAGTGTTTTACTTTTTTCTAAATGTCCTATTGAAGAGTTAAACGATGCAAAAATTGGTTTGAGTCATGCATCTGCTACTTCAAATATGCTTTTAAAAGTATTGCTAAAAGAATTTTATAACTTGGGAAATGAATTTGAGGTTATTACTTCTCCATCCCTAATTCTCCCGCCGAAGGCGAGGCTCGCCCTATCGGGCGGCAATTCTCAATTCTCAATTCTTAATTTTCAATCTTGTCCTGCATACTTACTAATCGGAGATCATGCTCTACTTGAGTTTTCAAAATCTCTAGAAAATATTTTTATTTATGATCTTGGCACTCTCTGGAAAAAACATACTGGATTACCTATGGTATTTGGAATGTGGGTAGCTAGAAAAGAAGTGGTAGAGCAGTATCCTGATAAAATAAAGATTATTGTAGATCAATTAAATCAGTCTAAAGGAATTGGGCTAACTACTTTGTTTAATAAGGTTGTTAAAAAAGCACAAGAGAAAGTGTTAATCACAAATGATTTTTATGAATTATATTTTAAGCATTTAAGCTATGAGTTTACAGATGAGTGTAAAAAAGGATTAAGCTTATTTGAAGAGTATTGTAAGAAGCTGAGTTCAGTTCTTTCTATGGTTTAGCTGGTGGTTTAGCCGGATTCCCTATGAGAATTTCATAATCACCTTCAGGACCTAAGTCAAGTGTAGTCGTAACTCCCCAGTCAGGACCAGCAACTGTAGAAAACTGTGCTCTGGACGCAATATTTCTTGATGGAATATGTTTTACAGCAACATAAACATCCTTCATATGCTTTTCAAGTGGTTGTTTCTTAGTATTCATATCTCCAGTTTCAGTAATTCTTAGTGTAAATGTATAATTTCCACTATTATTAACACCAAGTGTTCCTTTAACATTCATTGTGTCTTGAGTAAAGCTAATAACTTCTTTACTCGAAGAAAAGTTTTTATCAAATGAAAACTTTGATCTTATTCTTTTTCTAAGAGCAATATTTATGTCAATGGTTAATTGTGACTGAGCAGAAATTACAGGTTGGTTTTGTGACTGTGTTAGTGCTAATTCATTTATTCTCAACATAATCTTGAATTATAATATTTAATTTGATTTAACACAAGAAAGGTGAATCGATAATAAGACCTTATTACTAGATATTCAAACAACAAATCCCCACCATCGGGTTAACCATTAATAAAATAAAAAGATCATATCTTTAGTTGATTTTTTTGAAGCCACAGTTAGACGATTAGTTTTTTAAGGAATATTTTTATTATCTAGAAAATTTGTTTAGAAAATTGATTATTAAGGGGTAATTTAATGTCAACACCAGTAGGTTCTACGGGCGGCCCACAAGGAGTAAGACCAACACCACCGCCAACAGGTACCACACCACCAACAGGCACACAAGGACCCCAGCAAGAAATAAGAGATAACAGTGGAAATGTAATTGGAACTTTAACCGGTGATGAAATAAGAAATTCAAGCGGAGCTGTACTTGGTAGAGTAGTTAGAAATGCCAGCGGAGAAATCACATCAACTGCATGGAATATAAATCAATTAGGGTCTCTTCCAGCTAATTCACCTCTTCGACAACAGTACAATGCATTACAAAGTGATGTCACTAGGCGACAACAAGGGTTACAAAGTTCAACACAAGAACTGAGTGGTAGGATTCAAGGAGCTGATAGAGCTGCTCGTGATGCTTCCAATGAATTAAATGAACTTGCTAGCGGTTTTTTTACAGCTGCTTTTACTGGGCTTACAGGAACACATACAGCTCTTGAAAATACTATAGCAGCTCACAATAGAGAAGCTGCTTCTCTTAGAGGTCAAAGATCTCAACAGCAAGAAACAGCAGAAAGAGTTGATAGATTAGTTCGTGAGGGAAACCTATCAGAAGCACATGCAATTCTTACTAATAGAGAACAACAATACAGACAATCAATGGGAAATATTAATAGGCAAACAATGCAGAATTTACAAGCAGCAAATCAGGACTTAGCAAGAGCTGGAGCAAGTGCAGCAAGATGGGAGTCTGGGTTAACAACTGCAAGAAATGTATGTGTAGTAGGTGGAGCAATAATAGCTACAGGAGGACTTGCATCAGCAGGATTTGTAGCAGCAGCAGTAGGTGGTACAGTAGCAGGAACAACGATTGGTGGATTATCTAATCTTGCTGGGGCGGGATCTCAAGTGGCCCATGGAAATATGGATGTAAATCAAGCATTAGCACAAGCAGGACGCCAAACATTACAAGATGCTATTACATCAGCACAAGTTGGAGTTACAGGAGGAGTAGCTGGAACTGCAGCACGAGGTACTGGTGCGCTGATTGGAACAGTAAGAGCAGGAACACTAGGAGGAAGACTAGCTATAGGTGGAACCGCTGGAACTACAGCAGGATTTACAGGCAGTGTATTAAATACCGGCACCAATGTGGCTATGGGAAGAGAGACTAGAACAACAGGGCAAATAGCTGTAGACACTGTAACACATACTCTTCTTGGTACAGCAACTGGAATGCTTGGTGCAGGAGCACAATTTAGATTAGAAAATTTAGCTTCCCAACAAGGTGGCACTAATACTGTGTTACAACAACTTTTATACAGAGGTGGTGGAGAGGTATTAGCTCCTGTTGCACTAAGTGCTGGTGGAACATATTTAGCTCATGCAACAACTGGTAGAGAAGCTCCACATGCTGATGAAATACTTACAAATGCAGCAACATCAGTTCTAGGTGCATATACAGGGAATAGAGTAATGGCAGCACATAATAATGGTGCTACCACTGTAAGACAAATACTAAGTCATGAAATGCCAACCGTTCCAAGACTGTTTAGCAGAACAGCTCCGCCCCCACCTGCACAAGCACCTATCGTACCAGGTGCTCAAGGTACAGGAGGGGGGAGCGGAACAGGAGGAGCACCTACAATACCAGCCCCACAAGGACAAAGAACAGTAATATCCCATGAACAGCTTCCTGCAAGTATTCGTGATAGTAATGCATTTAGATATGCAAATGGAAATACCAGAGCAACTCATCAACACAGAAACACTACTCCAAGAAGTGTAGCTGTTGAAGTAGATAGCCACTTACCAAGTGGATCAAGACCACAAGCAGAAGTAATAGTAGATCCAAGAACAGGAGCTAGAACTACAAGAATAAGGATGGATCAAGAAACCTATCAAAGATTACAAAGTGGGGACCAAAGAGCACTTCAAGCTTTCCAACATGAATTAAGACATGCAAATAGAAGTAATCCTGTAGAAGTACATGTAAGAGATAGAGATGGAAATATAACCCGAACCAGAAGTGCAAGAGAATATGTAGCAGAAAGAGCACTAGAAGAGTTTCAGGTAAGAGCAGGTAGAGGTACTGGTCAAGGTCCAAATAATGCAAACGTAAGGCATGTTCAAGAAATGCAAAGGTTAATAGCTAGTGGTGATCATAGAGGAGCCATAAGATATGCAAGACAAAATGGAGTAACACAAGCAGACTTAAGAAACTATGGAAGCAATTATGCTACTAATAGAGCTAATCCCAATAGAGTTGTTCAAACAGGGAATGATGCAAGAACTGTTCAAAACATAGCAAATGAAATTCAAAATAATTCATCCATTGCAGATGCATTGTTACAACCAGGGAATGAACGATTATTAAGCTTATTTACTGAGCTTGCAAATCCAAGTTCACAGACATCGGGTCAACATTTTGCTAATGCTGCAAGAAATGCTGGTTTTGCAAGTCCACAAGATGCAAGAAATGCATTGCGCACATTTTTAAATGAGCATGGTGCTCCTGGACGTGCTTTAAGAAATGATTTATTAGCACTTGCACATCAAACAGAACCCGCCCCTCATTTGGATATTGCTTCTAGTGGAGGAAGTGGGCCAGTTAGCCGTGTACGAAGCACTACAAGGGATGTTGAAGTTGTAAGAAATAATGACACAGGAGAAACATCTATATCAATTAGTAATAGGGTTTCAGATGCCCCCATTCATAATGGTTTATTACAACGAATTATGACTAATTTAAGAGCAGGAAGAGGCATTCATGATCTTAGTAGTAGAGAAATAAAAGTGGAAAAAACTGTAGGAAGTAGAAGCCTTGTATGTATACATGGTAGAACAAATTCAAGAGTTTATGGAGTCTATGATTCAAGTACTAATACTTTAACTTGGCAAGGCGTTGCACCAGATCATAATGCCTGGAGCACTATTATTAATAATTTTAGGTAATCTATAATATTAAAGAGGAGTAAAAAAATCATGAACCTAACTTTTAAACCAATCAAATTTAATAATCCATCAGATTTGTTTAATAGACCTGATGAATATACTTTAAGTTTTCCTAATGAAGAACCGATGGGTTTTCTTAAAGCTAAAAATGGGAAAGAGGCATTAATAGAATTCATTCATGAAAATGACGAATTAAAACAAGAAGAATTAATTGGAGAAAATTATCAAGGTATTGGTATTTATTTTGTACCTTATTCAAACGAGGAAACCAAAATTGACTATATTCCATTTTGGATAGTGTTACCAAAAGAGATGAAACTAACAGTTGGTGAAACAAAGTCAATTATCTCTAAAATAAATGATATTTTATTAAGCAATGAATATGAATTATCTAATTTTTGGAGATTTGATAAGTAAGTTGTCTTGTTTTACTAAACTACAGCAAGGACTTTGTGTTTCATGCCCCTGAGTTTCAATTCATTCTTTATTTACAAATCAATAATAATGCAACCCACAGTTACAGGTTTTTAATCACCCACAATGACTCCAACTAGACCCTAAACCATCCTAGTTTATCAACCAGGGATTTTAAGGATTCTTGGAAGTAGCTTTAAAAAATCTAAAAATAGAAACCCTATTTCCAAAAATAGCCTGAAAACAGAATCGGTATTTCTGATAACAGATGACTGTAATTATCTAAAAGGTTTGAATATTATAAAAGAAATCTACTGATTCCTACCCACAATGACTCCACCCACAACTCAAGCATGCTGGTCCGCTTTTGCAGGCAGGATTTCCAAATGAATCTGCTGTAAACTCTGAATGACAGCATGGACATTGTGTTTCATGTCCTTGTGCTATCCAATCCATTCTTTTTCTTACAGAATCATCTAAGAGATGAATCTTTTCTTCAAATTTTATTTCATGTTTTTTTTGAAGTGTGGTTTGAATAGGAGTTTCTTCTTGTTTGGATTGTATAGAAGTAACTTCATCGGTTTCATTATCATTTGCAATCTCATTAAACAAAGACATTTGATATTGCCCTTTGCAAGCGTCTTTTAAGACTTTTCCAATAGCATCAGGTATGGAGCTAGCTTCAATACCAATGATTTTTTGGCCACCTTGAATGTTTAATAGTCCATTTGCTACATCTTCTGGTGGACAACCCCACTTCAGTGCTTTTGTAGCCATTCTACATATAGCTTCAATCATTCCAGATGCTACACCACCACCACGCATTAGATGTGCAAATACCTGACGTGGTCCATGTTCATCAAAATAAACATGTACATGTACTGGTCCTTCTGGAGTTAAGACTTCTTCATTAAATCCATAAAGGCGCTTTGGTCTCATTCTTACTTTTTTGTCTGATTGTAGTTTTTGCTTCAGCTCTTCTTGTGGTGTAGTACTTGAAGAAACTACTTTCATTTCATTGCCAGTTGGTAAGAACTTGCTTAGTTTTTGAATTTCTTGTATTTTCTTTTCTTGTCTTTCTACAGGCTGACTAAGTCTTGTTCCATCAGGATAGAAAGTAATTGACTTAACACCAAGCTTATATCCCATCATAGTTGATTCCCATGCATATTCCCATGGTAAATCTCCTTTAATCATGCAGGTGTTAGACAAAGCATTAAAACATTCTGGATACCCACCAACACCATCTTGAATACTTGCAAGATGCTTAATATATGCATGAGGATCAATTTCTGTATTAATTTTAAAAAGTTTTTGAACCTGCTCAGGCACTTCACTTAAGCCAGTAACTCTTTTTCCATTTTTTCTAATTTTGTCACAAAGCTCCTGAACTTCTTGTTCAGTTTTAGGCCATGCACCATATCTTTTCATAGCATCTTCAAATCCAGGAGCAGTAAAGTTCACCCATGCATCCCGTACTTTTCTTGAGAAAACTATTCCATTGAATGGTTCTGGTCCCCATGATGTCCCACATAGCTGTGCCATAGTACCTGTGGGTTGTTGGTTTATCATGCAACAATTTCTTACTCTTAGTCCTTTTTGTGCAAAAGAACTACCTGCCCAGATCTCATAGACTCCTCTTTCCTCTGCTAATTGCTGACTTGATCTAATACAAGCTTTAGCAAGATGATCGTATAGTTTTTTAACTACTCTATTTGCCTCTTCAGAACCAAATTCAAGTCCTTGTTTTGCAATGAACTCTGCAACACCAGCAAATCCCCCACCATTTCGCCTTTCTCTACGTGCAGTAGAGTTTTGTGCAAGGATAGGAAAATGGCTTACGGTAGTAACATCATCCATAAACTCTGTAGAAAGCTCAGCAACTTCTTCCATTTTTTCCCATAAGAAGTTTCCTCTTTCATCCCAATAATCACTATGTGCACAGTGAAGTGTAGTAAGATTGCAGATTCCTCTGTACTCAAGACCATCTTTTCCAGTTTGTGCTGGTAGATTTTGTTCTCCACAAGGATTGCAGGTATGAAGTTCATAGACATGATTGTTTGCATTAGATGCTTCAACAAGGTCTCCAAACTGTATTCCAGGCTCACCACCATTTACCATCCCAATACAAATTCTTTTAAAAATATCAGGAGAGTAAAAACAAAATGCACCATCTTTTTTAACTTGTAGAAGTTTTCCATCATCAGACTTTAATACTGTGAGTCCTTGTTTTGTGGCTGACTCTTCAGCATCAGGAAACTCATCTACACTAACTGAATAAAGTTCAAAAAGAGGTTCTTTATTTAAGGGATTTACTTTTTGATTTCCATGTGCATCCATTACTGGCTTTGTAAAATCAAATAAGTTTCCTTTCCATGTAGAGTTTGCAAAGTAAGCAGGATACCATTCTCTATTTTCTACATTTTGCATGAATCCATGAACTGCACGGACAGAGATATTGTAGTTTTTTAGATATTGTTGTTTTGAATAATATTCAAAAGAAGCTTTACTAAACTGATCTAATGCTGTTTGCATTATGCCAAGCTCTCTTTGATTTATAGCTATTTCATATTCTTTAGGATCAGAATATTCATTTGCATCTATTTTGGGAGTAACTGCATCTATCTTGTCATAAATATCTGGAAGAGTAGGATCTTTTGGTAATTGTTTTTTGTGAATGAACAAGGTTATATCAGGATGATCACTATCTCTTAGTTCTATAAAAGCACCACCACGACGGCCACCTTGAGCGATAGACTGTCCAGCTGGGCAGAACAATTTTTCTACAAATCGATCTGGACCAGAAGCTGTACTCCCATCACTGTTTGGGGTTTGCCATGGACGCAATGAGCTTGTGTTTATTCCCATACCCATTGAACCTTTAGTAGCATCCATAATTTCTGAAGCTGCTTTTTCAATATCTTCTAAACTATCACCTGCATTTGTAACACCACAAGCAGCAAGTCCACCACGTCTTTTTATACGTGTTGCATAGTAGCCCATTGCAAGCTCATGTTTATTTGATTCAATTACATTTGGATAAAATAATTTTTGTTGTTGGCCATATACATTGTTTGGAGTGGTGTTCTTTATATCAGATAGCCATTTTTTAATTTTTTCTTTTTCAGCTTTTGGTAGTTTTTCATACTTCAATCTAAGATCGTGTTCTGACATCCAGATTTTATGAGTACCCCAGTTTAAGATTTCACCATGAGCTTCATACTGTAAAACATGAAGTGATACTTCGGGATTAGCATTTATATTTGCTGGAGTATTAGCAAACATTTTTCTTTCACCCATTGCTTGATAATACTTAGCCGCTGCTCTGAAGACTACTTCATGGTCAAGTGCTCTTTCAAGAGTGAGTTGAATAATTTCATGTGGTTTTAAAGCATATTTTAATCGAGCTATTGCAATAGAGATAGTAACCCGTCTCCAGGTCTGGGTTAATGTTTCAATAGCTTCACCTTTTTCATTTCTTTTGCTATAGAGTTTTCTGACCACATCATGAACACTTTCTGGGAAGTTGGGTCCAAAATCAATTGCTAAGACTTCCTTAGCTCTTTCTTTTGTTAAAGTATTGCTTTTTTGAATTTGTTCTGATTGATGCGATGTCATTGTAACTGCCATTTCTATTGCCTCCATGATTATAATTTAACTTTTAACTCCATGCTCTATTGTTTTTCTTACCTCCACATTTAGTGTCATCAAATGAGAAAGGATTTATTCAGATAATCGTCATACCTATATTCTTAAATAAAAGGTGGTAAAGATATATGTTACCTTAAAATCTAAATTTGTCATTAGTTTGTTATCTTTCTTTTACGTTTGTTTTTTTTATTTACAAACACTTGAAATCCTTATCAATAGTGCCTTTGTGAGGCCAAGCATAAGATAGTACATAGGGACAAATGTCTAATTTTTGTACTAAAAGCCAGCCATTACCTTTTATTATGGTGAATAGGCTACTTTGTTTTAAGACTTGTAATAATTTCATACATTTATCGATTTGTCTATCTACTATATATAGTGTTGACGGGTGTATGTACAATTGGTTCCTTTAAGGGAGGTATATAGCCAAAGATTTTAAAAGTAGAGTGTCATATATAGTGTTATATATTAGGTTATAAGATTTAAATGACAAACTACTCAAAGGCAAACTATAAGGATTTTTGGGAAAAGAAATATCTAACTCAATTTACCCCTTGGGATATAGGGCAAGCAGCCCCTGCTTTTGTTAAATACTTTGACTCTCAATTTTCAATTTTCAATTCTCAATTTTCAATTAATGTAGCCGTTCTTGGTTGTGGTAAAGGTCATGATGCATTTCATATTGCAAATTTAAAGGATTGTAAATTTAATGTGTATGGATTTGACTTTTCAGAAAATGCAATAAGGTCTTGTAATGAGTTAAAAGAAAAACAAAAATTAAATAATGTTTATTTTTCCCAAGTTAATTTTTTTGAATTAGTAAATGATACAAAATGGGAAAACTGTTTTGACATAGTTATAGAACATACTAGTTTTTGTGCCATAGATCCAAAAAGAAGAAGTGAGTATGTAGACTTAATTAAATATCTATTAAAGCCAAAAGGATTATTAATAGGATTGTTTTTTGTAAGGGCTTCACTAAGTGGTCCACCTTATGGATGTACGCTTAGTGAAGTAAGAGAACTTTTCTATAATAATTTTACTGAAACAGAAAAATTACATATAGAGGAATGCTTACATAAGGAAAAGCTAGAAGGAGATGAGTATTTTGGGGTTTTTGAGAAGATTATACAGCACAAGCAGCAGGCATCTTAGATGCTACATAATGAGCTAGCTCTATAAGACGATTACTATAACCCCACTCATTGTCATACCAAGAGATTACTTTTACTAGTTTATCCCCAGTAACCATAGTCATTTGACCATCTACAAAACTTGAGTGTGGATCGCCCAAGAAATCTACGCTTACAAGTGGTTCATCTGTAAAAGCAAGGATTCCTTTCAATGAGCTTGTTGTTGCATCTTTTAGAGCTTTGTTAACAGCTTCTGCTGTAACTGGCTTTTTAGTAGTACAAACAAAATCTACAACACTGACGTTTATAGTAGGCACACGCATTGCAAAGCCATTAAGTTTCCCTTTTAATTCAGGTAAAACAAGTCCAATAGCTTTTGCAGCACCTGTTGTAGTAGGTATCATCGATACTGCTGCTGCCCTTGATCTACGCATATCTTTATGAGGAGCATCTTGAAGATTTTGATCGTTTGTATATGCATGAATTGTAGTCATTAAGCCAACTTCAATTCCAAAAGTATCATTTAATACTTTTACTACAGGAGCTAAACAATTTGTAGTACAACTAGCATTTGAAATAATATTATGTTTTGATGGGTCATAAGACTTTTCATTTACACCAAGTACAAAGGTAGCATCTTCATTTGTAGCAGGAGCACTGATAATAACTTTTTTTGCTCCAGCATCAATATGTGCTTTTGCTTTTAGAGCATCAGTAAATGCTCCACTGCACTCAAGAACTATATCTATTTTTAATTCTTTCCATGGTAATTTTGATGGATCTTTTTCTTGGACATATCTGATTTTTTTACCGTTTACTACGATAGAGTCATCACTAACTTCGCATTCACCCTTAAATCGTCCAAAAATACTGTCGTATTTGAACATATGTAGTGCTGCTTTTGAATCACAAAAAGGATCATTGATTGCTACTATTTCTAACCCGGCTAGGCCCTTTTCTAATAAAGCTCTTAAGGCATTTCTACCAATTCTTCCGAAACCATTAATACTAATTCTTGTCATTGTCTTTCCTCCCTAAAATTGTCGATAATAACAATATCACATAAAACAAACCCTGAAAATTGCTAAGACGTTCTGTAGTGCGACAGATATAATAGAAAACCTATGGAAAGAGTTGTTAGTATTCGTGGTGCAATAACAGTTAAAGAGAATAGCATTGTAGAGATTAAGAATGCTACAAAGGAACTTCTTAATCAAATTTTCAAAGCTAATAATATAAATGAAGTACAAATAATAAATATAATCTTCACAGCAACAGATGATTTAAATGTTATAAACCCCGCCACGATTGCAAGAGAAGAGTTTAAACTAGATACAATACCAATGTTATGCATTCAGGAAATGAAGGTTAAGAATGGCTTACCTATGTGTATTAGAACAATGGTACAGACTTATACAAGCTTAAGTAAAGATGAGGTCAAACATATCTACCTAGAAGGTGCTACTAATCTGCGCCCTGACTTAAATTATGAAATATGAAACAACTACCAAATCTTATATCAATATTTCGTACTTTATTGGCAATAGCAATTGCCATCTATGTTTTAAATACTCCTTATGACACGCAAATTTTAAAACTTGCTTTTTGGCTAACAATTGTAGTTATTGTTTTAGATGGAGTAGATGGAATTGTAGCAAGAGCACAAAAGTCTAGCTCTGATTTTGGTGCTTTTTTTGATATAGCTTGTGATCGAATTATAGAATTGATTTATCTTTCACTGTTTAGTATTTTAAGATGGATTCCATTTTGGGTTTTAATTGTGTTTTTAGTACGTGGAATTTTAGTGGATGGAATAAGGGGATTTGCAGTCAAAGAAGGTGAAACTGCTTTTGGTGAAAAATCCATGATGAAAAGTAAAATTGGGTATTTTTTAACAAGTTCACGTTTTATGAGAGCAGCATATGGTGGAATTAAAGCAATTGCATTTTCATTTATGTTTTTAGTTCAGTCTTCTTCATTTCACTTAGTAGATCTTGAAGTAGTACTAATTTATGTAATGACTTTTTTTTGTATTGTAAGAGGAATTCCTGTTTTAATTGAAGGCAGAAAGTTTTTTCTATAACTGTAATCGTTTTGTAAAACTATATATATTTTTTATACGCTATATAAACTTTAGATATTATTTACTATTGCTGATCAATATGTAATGTGATAACTTTATTTCTTGTCTAATCTGGAAAGATTAGGCAGAAGGAGGAGAACAATGATTAGACCAGCAGGACTACCAAGTCCATTTCCAGCTCCAAAACCAACACCAACTAAGTAAATAATTTTAGTTCCTTGAACTGATTTATTTATAATGGAGGCCCGGCATACGTACAAGGTATGGCGGGTTTTTTATTGCTACTCACTCAAAGCTTGGTAAGTTTACTTCCAAGCTTTGAGTGAGTAGCAACAAGGCAGTTTTTATAAAAAGCTGCCTTATTTATATACACCATATAAATATTTTTTAAACATATTAAATATATATTGTAAGAAAATCTTTTCTTAATTTATAAAAACAATTCATGTATACAATAAAACTCCTAAAGTACAATACTCCTATCTGTCAAGATGTTTGTAAAGGAGAAATACAATTGATAATAATACCAATAGCTATAGCTTTACCAAGTTTAATAATAGAAGAACAAAAACGGAAAGTTCCGACTCCTATTCAGGAAGCTAAAAAAGATTTAATTCCCAGTCAAGAAGACAAAAGAGATTTAAATGATAAGAAAAGTGCTAAGGATTGTTAGTCTAAGAGGCTCTTTTTTGTTTGAGATGCTGACTATCAAGAACCAATGCAACTAAGAGTTACACGAAACTGATCTTGGATTTTTGATTTTATAGAATTAACTGTACATAAAAGATCATCTTTTAACTCTACAAAAAAGTCAGTAAGTGCAGTTTTTATTTGTTTCATTTTTTCTTTTATTTCTAGTTTTCTAACCTTCTCTTTAAAATCCTCTTCAAGAGCTTCTTTCAACTTGTTTAATTGAAATGCAAATGCAATTAAATGGCTGGATAGTGTAATAGATATAACAGGCTTATAAGATGCTATCTTAGCAACAATAGAACTTAATGAAGGCAGGAAAATATTTACAATAGATGTAAGCCCTTGTCGTAGAAATGCGACCAATCGTGTTTCTACATTTTTATCTAATACTAAGGCTTGATTTTGAATGTGATTGTTCATGTCAGAAAATTCATTAAGAAAATTTCTAAGTAATGCCTGAATTGCTTTATTGGCTAAGAAATTAGTCATCATCATGCTTACAGCAATACGATCGAACTGGCTGTTGCTTCCACCACCACCGCCACCTTTTCTAAGCCTCTTTAAAAGCTCTTCCCAATATTGTTGATTTAGTTGTGCTCGCTGCATTGATGTCTCAAAAACTATTTTAGACGAGGTTTGTTGTAAGTGGTTATTGATTGGTTGTGAACTTCTTCTTTGTCGTGAACCATTTGTTTTTGTTGAGACATGTGTTGAGACATGCCGTGGCAGGTCTCTATAAATTAATTGATTTGGATATCTGATTGATTGTACTGCCATTTTTTTAATCTCCTTTTTTTTATTTATTAAGCTTCAGACAAGCTGAAGCTTTTCTTGGTCACTACTTTCGATTGATCGGATTTACCGAATAAATCGGATAAATCCTATAATTGAAAAACAGGACTTATCCCTAAATCTAAATTTCTACGTAAATACTTCTTTATTAAGCACCTCCTCTCGTAAATTTGTTTGAAAATTGTTTTTTGTAAAGTCTATTGGATTTATATACCTTAGATTTAGACTTGGTATTTCAGTAGCATTTTTCGAAGCCAATTGTTTTTGAATCATATGAACTACTGCCCCAACTCCAATTCCACCTAGGCTTGCAAGCACGGTATTTAAAATATTGCTTTCATTGTTTTCTTCAGATTGTTTCCCAATAGCCATTGTCGGCAGTATCTGACCATCATCTGAAAGCCATCTGCCATCTCCTAATACTGAGCCACTTGAATTGTGTTCACCTTCTGTACCAGTTAGCATACGTCCTGTATTGTAAGCAGCACGAGCTAGTGTCGTCTCCCATAAATGAACAGTGTTTCTAAGCATAAGTCCTTTTAAATCATCGAACTTAGAGTCTACATTTTTAAATCTTTCACCCAGTTGATAGGACAATGCTGGTCCTATAGCTAACAGTAATGGTGCTGGAAGAAACTTGCTAAGCTTTACTCCACAAGTTGAAATTATTGAATACAAGAAATGAAATGGAAGTCTTTGAACTAGTCCGCCAACTTTATCTCTTGAAATATCAAAGTTTTTAAAAAGATTTTTTCCTTTATTTGATATGCATGTAAAATATGTTAACCCTGCAAAGCCTAATGATAAAGGTATTCCTAAGATACTATTGCCAATGCTTCTGCCAAGATTAAACACCAGACTTTCTGGAGCATGTAAAATTCCTCTAACTAACCTGCCTTCAATGGTTCCAAATGGAACTTTATATTCGTTCTTATTTAAGAGAGCCCCTAGTATAGGCATTCCTACAATAGTCCCTAGTCCTCCAAGCAAAACTTTTTTTGTATCGTCAAAAATAGAGCTAAAAGAGTTTCCAATATTTGAAAATAGTGAGTCAACAAAATGTGAACTGCCTTGTGAAACAAAGCCTTCAAGGGTATTCCATGGCAATTGTTTTTTTCTTGCATCTTCTGGTAGAAGCAATCCAAGTGTGGTTAAAGAACTTGCTAAAAATGAGCCCAGTGACTGATTCTCACTAGATATTTGTGATGCTTTGCTAGCCAGCATAGAGTCTATATGATGAATAGCAGTTCTGCCTAAAGTCCCACCTATAGTGTCTATAGGTAGTTCAAGTGATTTATTGTCTTTGTCTTTTAGTGTCCTACTTATACTAAATAAACTTACAGCTCCTGCAATGATACTTGGTAGCGTGTATTTAGAGCCATGTTCACCAATCTGAGAAAATATTGAATCTAAAATATGTAGTGGGCCTCGAATCAAGTTCCACCCAAATCCAAAGATTGAAAACTTGGTAGATAGTAAAGGAATCTTTTTAAGGTTTGATGCTCCAAGTGATACACAAGCAAGTGCTATACCTGAAAGAAAGTTCATCTTGCTGCCAAAGCCACTACCAATACCTGAAAAGAAAGAACCAATAGAACCGAGTCCTGCTAGTCTAAATTGGCCTCTTACTGTATTTAGGTTTGCTTTTCTATTTAGGGTAGAGTCTTGAAATTTTATGCATTGAGCTTCTGAATCCTCATACTCTTTTCTATTCGTCTCCATGTCATCAAGTTCTTGATCGGTAAGAGACATGGACTGCTCTGAAGCTGAATCAAAAACGTTACTTTGACTTAATGAACCAGTCAGATAAAGTGAAAATAAATTGTTTAATGAAACCTTCAAAACAAAAAACCCCTTGAAATTCTTTTGTTTAAAAAGCGCAAGGAGTTTTTATTTTTCTAATTCTGGTATCTCAAGCTTGTCTTGAGCTTTAGAACAAACAAAAACTCTTTTGAGCCTCGCAAAAGAGTTTAAAATTAAATCTCACTGGGTATTCCGGCTTTTTACGGTTGCGGGTCAGCGTAGGTTTTTCACCATACTTCCCCCATTAAAGATTTGTATTTTAAAATTTAATTTTTCCTGACCACTGTCAGTATAAAAAATAATACTATGAAATTGGTAAAATGATATGTCCTTATATTTTTCAGCTTGATTTACTCTTTACTAGATAAAAAGATATATAATAAAAAATAGAGACACGATTAATTGCTTTTCAACACAAAGGAGAAAACTAAATGCTAACACTTATTCCAGAAACTATTGAAGACTATGCAAAAGCTCATACTATAAAAGAATCAGAACTTTTCCTTGCTCTTGTAAAAGAAACATATGCAAAAACTGATTTGCCTGAAATGCAGGTAGGACACTTAGAAGGTGCATTTTTAAGACTCCTTGTAAAAATTACACAAGCAAAAAAAATCCTTGAGATAGGGACATTCACTGGATATAGTACTCTGGCTATGGCAGAAGGATTATCAAGTGATGGAGAAATAATTACATTGGATATTAATTCCAATACTACTGAAATTGCAAAGAAACATTGGATACAAAGTCCTCATGGGGAAAAAATAAAATCGATTTTAGGTCCAGCTCTTGATACTATAAAAATATTAAACAATGTATTTGATATGGTTTTCATAGATGCTGATAAAGAAAACTATATAAATTATTTTGAAGCTGCATTACCAAAAGTCAGACAAGGTGGCTTGATCATAGCTGACAATGTACTTTGGAGTGGCAAAGTACTAAGTCCAAAAGACAAGAGTGATTTTGCAATTGACAATTTTAATAAGCATGTCAGTAAAGATCCTAGAGTAGAAGCAGTAATGCTAACTGTTAGAGATGGGTTAATGCTTCTCTTAAAGAGATAAATGAATAAACTCCATTTACCACAATACAATCTCCAAATGACTCTTCTTGGAGGACAGTCATTTTCATGGGACTATGAAGATGGTTGTTATTATGGTTTCACAAGTAAAAATATAATCAAGTTAAAGCAAGAAAATGAAATATTATACTGGCAAACATATCCAGAAAGAGATAACTCTAATTTTGTTAAAAATTATTTCAGACTAGATATAAACTATCCAAAAATTTTAAAAACAATTCAAAAAGATAAGTATGTAAAAAAAGCAGTTATGAAGTACCCTGATTTACGACTTTTAAAACAAGACTTTGAGGAAACGTTATTGTCATTTATTATCTCATCAAACAATAATATTAAGTCTATTAGAAAAATTATACGGTTATTGAATCTCAAATTTGGGGATTGGATAGAACTCGATGGTAAAAAAATATATTTATTCCCCAGTACAGAAATACTTGCAAGTGCTAGCATCGATGATTTATTAAAATGCAAATTAGGCTTTAGAGCTAAGTACTTAAAAAGCACAGCTAGGCTTCTTTTGGAAACAAATCTAAAAGAGCAAATCCAATCATTGGATGAAAACAAAGCAAGAAATGAGCTTCTTAAGATAAGAGGAGTAGGAAACAAAATTACAGATTGCGTTTTAGTGTTTGGACTAGGCTTTGATAATATAACTCCTATTGATGTTTGGGCTAAAAGAGCTTTTACTAAATACTATGGATTATCTCCTAAAATGAAGTATGAAGAAATGCGTAAGTGGGTTTCAAATCACTTTCATGGCTATGCTGCTTGGGCTGGGCAGTTTTTGTTTGAGTACATTAGAACTACTTAATAGAAAGTGTACTAGTTAATAAATTGTGGTACAAGTAATATTAGGTTAATTGTTAATGAAAGGAAAATCTACAATGCAAAAATTCAAATCTGTATTAAAAAGGATACCATGTCTTATTTTTACTTTAATAATATTTATGTTTGCTAATAGCTTAGTATTTGCTCAAATGCCAGGAGATATGCCTTCGCCACAAGCCCTAACCCCACCCCCATCTGCACTACCACAACCAGCACCACAAGCCCTAACTCCACCTCCATCTGTACCACAACCTGCAATATCACTCTATGACAGAGTAGGTGGTGTGTATAGTATTGCAGCTGTTGTAGATGATTTTACCGACAAGCTTTTAAGTGATCCTATAATTACAGCAAATCAAAAAGTAGTTGCTGCAATGGGAAAGATTACAAAAGCTGGGCTTAAATATAGAATTACCGAGCTTGTTTGTCAGGTATCAGGTGGACCACAAAAATATACTGGTAAACCCATGAAAGATGCACATCAGAATTTAAATATTTCTGAAGGTGAATGGGCAGCTACAGTAAAAATATTATTAGGTACACTAACAAAGTTCAATGTGCCTGAAAAAGAACAAAATGAATTGTTAGTATTAATAGGCTCTACAAAAAATGATATTGTACAAGCCAGTGTACCTTCAATACCACAAGGAGCACTACCACAATTACCATCTCCATTACCAGAAGCTCAACAAGGAGTTCCCGGTGCTCCTCTTCCACTGCCTACACTAGAAAAACTACCTACACTACAAGCCCCTCCTCAAGGAATCCCAAAACCACTTGATACAATTCAATTCGCACCTGGCTTACCACCACAACAAGCTGTAGAACCTCAAGTACAACTACAACCAGATGCTATGCCACAAAATGAGATACCACAAATTCCTTCTCCAGAACAAGTATTCCCCTCTTTAGGAAATCCACCACCAGTTGAAATTCCATCCTTCAACCCACCACCACCTCAAGTACCATCTCTTCAATTTGGAGATACGACAGGTACTGTGCCACAACCACAAATACCACCTCCAAGCAATCCACCACAAATTGAAATTCCACAGCCAGCACCAAATCTTTTACCACAACCAGATGCATTACCATAAATGCAACTTAGCGTAACAGATTTACTGAGTTTTTATCGTTGTCCAAGACTTTTATTTTTAAATGAGTATGGTGATAAGAAATTACAACTTGCACCTAGTGATTTTTTAAAAAAGCTCTGGAAAGCAGGTAGAAATTATGAAACCACCGTAGTGGATTTTTTTACCTATGAAAGGCCTAAATATAAAATTGGAGATTATAAAAGTGGGTTTGAGACCACTGTAGAACTTATGAAAAAGGGTGTTGAAACCATTTACCAAGGAGTTTTACAAAATGATGAACTAAGAGGAATACCAGATTTTTTAATAAAAACAAAAGGTTATTCAGTTTTTGGAGATTACTATTACTACCCTGTAGACATTAAAGGAGCTAGCACTTCACGTGAAAGATACTTGTTTCAACTGGCAGCTTATTCTTATCTACTTGGTGAAATACAAGAGTTCACGCCTCTTTATGGAGGGCTGTTACTACTTGATCTAGACTTACAAATCAAGCATTTTTATACACTTGTAAAACAAGTTATCTATTCGCTTTCGGAAAGCACAAAAATACTTAGTAATCCTGAGGAAATACCACCTCTGTTTATAGATTCAAATTGCCAATCATGTCAGTGGTACAATTTTTGCCTACCTGAGGCTTTTGAAAAAGAAGATTTGTCACTAGTATATGGAGTTAATAAAAAAATAAAAAACTCTCTTTTGCAAATCCCGATTCACAGTTATAAAGAGCTTTCCACCTGCACTCAGGAAGACCTATCACAGATCGAAGAGTTAACCGATGAAAAAAGAGGGAACATTATTATTCAATCCCAATGCTTAAAAGAAAAAAAGATTTATTTAAAATCACCTCCAAATATTAATGAAGAAAAAAGAGAAGTATTTATTGATTTTGAATCAGATATGGTTTTTGATGAAAAAGGAACAGAGCTTTTAAGAATCGATTATTTGATTGGATTATTAAAAGCATCTAATGGGAATCAAGTATTTGAACATTTGCTTTTAGACGATAGTGAGGAAAAACTACTTTTAGACTTTACTGCCTACCTTAGAGATCATATGGATTGCGTTTTTTATCACTATGGGCATTATGAACAGTCTATCTTTAACAATAAATGGGATACTTTACCAAAAGTACAACTGGTTGACATAGAAAAAATAATTAGAGAATCAGTTATAATGCCTGTGACAAGCTATTCTTTAAAAAACCTTGCAAAGGCACTCGGATTTAAATGGAAGAACAAAGATGCAAGCGCTGTTCAGTCTATGTGCTGGTATAGCAGTTATCTTGAAACTAAAGACAGAAAATATCTTGATTTAAGCATTGAGTACAATCAAGATGATTGCCTAGCATTGCTTTTCATCAAAAGATGGTTGATTTCTTTAAAAGAAAAAGAAGTCCCTATTGGTGAGTTAATAAATTTAAATGAATTGATGTTATATTAGGCTGTTTAATCTATCTCTACTACATCACTTAATCCTAATTTATTTAAAAGTAGTTTTACTATCTCTTTTTGTTCATGCCTTGCTGCAAAGTTAAGTGGTGTCTCTCCACATTTAGTTTCTTTATTAACATCAGCACCTTTTTCAATTAATTTTTCTATTGTCTCTTTTTGTCCAAACCATGCTGCTTGGTGAAGAGGTGTTTCTCCATCTTTATTTTCTTTATTAACATCAGCACCAGCTTCAATCAACTTTTCTACTATCTCGTTTTGTCCCTTCTCTGCTGCAAAGTAAAGAGGTGCATTTCCACATTTATTTTCTTTATTAACATAAGCACCTTTTTCAATTAATTTTTCTATTGTCTCTTTTTGTCCAAACCATGCTGCTTGGTGAAGAGGTGTTTCTCCATCTTTATTTTCTTTATTAACATCAGCACCAGCTTCAATCAACTTTTCTACTATCTCGTTTTGTCCCTTCTCTGCTGCAAAGTAAAGAGGTGCATTTCCACATTTATTTTCTTTATTAACATAAGCACCTTTTTCAATTAATTTTTCTATTGTCTCTTTTTGTCCAAACCATGCTGCTTGGTGAAGAGGTGTTTCTCCATCTTTATTTTCTTTATTAACATCAGCACCAGCTTCAATCAACTTTTCTACTATCTCGTTTTGTCCCTTTCTTGCTGCCCAGTGAAGAGGTGTATTTCCATCTTTATTTTCTTTATTAACATCAGCACCTTTTTCAATTAATTTTTCTACTGTCTCTTTTTGTCCATGCCATATTGCCCAGTGAAGAGGTGTTTCTCCATTTTTGTTTACTACATTTACATTTAATTTAACTTTTGAACTTAAAAGTTTTAGCACTTCTTGCCAGTTGTTATCATTTACTGCTTCTGCTAATATAATTGAAAGATCTTTTTGTAGCCCTTGTATAAAGTCTTTTTGGGCTAATTTATCTAATGTTACTCTCATTTTTTATCTCCTTCTTTTACTTTCTCATATTTGAAGATTTGTTCTACCTCACAAACTTCTTTCTATATCTCTTTGAAACCTTATTAATACAATAGTTTAAAAGCAAAATTATAAAAATTAAAACCACACCAGTAGCAAAAGCTTTGTTTCTAGTGTCATAGCTAGTAGCTTGATAGTACAAATGCACAGCTAGTGTTCTTGCTGAATCAGGAAGAACATAAGGGTATTCATCTGAAATAAAATTTGGGAATAAAGTTATACTTCCACCAGCAGCTAAAATCAATACTGCTGATTCTCCAACGATTCTTCCTACACTTAGTAAAATCCCTGTAAGAATGCCTGGAAATGCTGAGGGTAAAACTACATGATAAATAGTCTGCCATTTATTTACACCTAATGCCAAGCTACTTTGGCGATAGTTTTGTGGGACTGATTTTAAAGCTTCTTCAGAAGTTCTTATTATTACAGGAAGTACCATAATAGCTACCGTTAAGGCTCCTGCCAGCAATGAATATTCAAACTTTAAAAAAATTACAAAAAATGCTAATCCAAATAATCCATAAATAATGGAAGGAATGCCCGCAAGATTTTCAATAGCAAAACGAATTAGTTTTGTGATTATGTTTTGAGGAGCATATTCAGTTAGATAGATAGCTGCTGATATACCAATAGGCGCAGCTACTGAAATAGCACCAACAACTAAGTATAGAGTAGAGATTATTTGGTATAGGATGCCCCCCATATCAAACCTTCCTCCTTCAGATGCTGTAAATAAATATCTCCATGATAAGGCCACTGGAAATCCATAATAAAAAATATATCCGATAATAAATATCAAAACCCCAACAATTAGCCAGCCTGATAACCACAGCGTTCCAAGAGCTATATTTTGTTCTAAGATTACCTTAGAAATTTTTTCTTTTCTATCAATGCTTATTTTTTGTGCGCCTTCAATCATTTATATTTTCTTTACTCCAGATGCTTTTCTTAATAAGAAATAAGATGCACCATTAGTCATAATTATAAAAATAAATAAAATTGCTCCTGTAGCAAATAGTGCTTCTAGATGGGCTCCATGCTCTGCATACTCTATATCTCCAATAATATTTGTAGTAAGTGTGCGTGCAAGACTAAGAAGCCCAAATAAACTTTGTGGCGAGAAGTCAGGCATGGTTTGAGTATTTCCTATGACCATCTTTACTGCCATTGCCTCACCAAAAGCTCTTCCTACTGCAAGTACAATTGCAGTGATTAAGCCAGATGAACTAGCTGGTAATATCGTTCCATAGATTGTTTGCCATTTTGTAGTACCAAGTGCAATACTACTTTCTTTTAATTCTTTTGGAACAGCTCTTATAGCATCTTCAGAGATACTAATAATTGTTGGAATAATCATTATAGAGAGAATTATCATGGCTGCTAAAATACACAAACCACTGACATCTGAAAACATTTGAATTAAAGGTACAATAAATGCTAAGCCAAACAAACCATAAATTACGGATGGAATACCAGCTAACAATTGTACGGCTGGCCTTATTATTCTTTGGGCTTGAGGAGATGCAATTTCAGCCAGAAAAATAGCACATGCAATACCTAAAGGTGCGCTAATAATTAATGCCCCGAATGTTACATAAAACGATGTAATAATCATAGGCATAATGCCAAACAGTTTTTGAGTTACAGGCTCCCAGTCAAAACCAAATAAAAAGTCAAATATAGAGACAACACCAAATAATTTGAACCCATTAACAAATACATAAACAGTAATTAAAAGTAGTGAAAGAACAGCAACTAATGCACATACAAAAAATATTTGTGCCATAAAACCATTTATAAAGTTTATCCAAAATCGCTTTTCTTTTTTTATAAAATAGCTTTGCACTCTTTTATTAGACCATATACTATAGACGGTAGACCATACACATAAAATCAAGCTTTTTAACCATTACGTTTTCTGTAATATAATCACTTAATCTTTTAAAAAAACCAATGTAATTATATAATTAAAGTCTTATGTCTTCTATTGACATTTTTTCAAACCTAAATGTATCGCCTAAAGAAGCTTTTAAGTATCTTACGAATTCACATATTATTCAAAGATGCTCTTCCCCGTTTTTTAAACTAGAAAACTTTCATTGTAAAAACTCAAAAATTGATATAGATACATACTTTCTTCAAAAAAGTGTTTTATCAGAGTTATTTCAATTATTTTTTAAGGTAAAAGAAATTGTGCCAGAAAATAAAATTGTTTTTGAGTTTGATGGACTCATTCAAGGTACACAAACTATTTATGTTTTAGATGATCCAAACATTAAAGACAATTGCTTAATAAGAGAAAAAATAGAATTTCATTTCTTTAATCAATTTAGCTTTCCTCTTATATCTTTAGCTCTGATTTTATTTTTTTATTTTGATACTTTTGTTAAACATATAAGATTAAAAAGCATAATCAAAAAAGAAACAGGCTTAAGATACACTGATTCTTTAGATAAGTATTTGGCTATAAAGAGCTATATCGTAATCGATGCTAATTTACAGTGGATCAATTCTTTATTTGAAGACCTAACCAAATTTTCTCTATGGTTATTACCTTTTTTAAAAATAGAATCACAATCCAAGCTTATTCCATTTAATGAAGGACAAGAGTTCTTGCTTGGGTTTATCGTACCGTTTTTCCCAAAGTTGAGTTGTAGGATTGTTAAAAAATCTTCAAATCAAATAACTGTATCTTTTGAAAACTCATTGTTTAAGGGTAAAAACATATGGTCATTCATTCCTTGTGAGCATGAGTTTGTAATTGAAAATACAATTGAAATAGAAAATATTATTCCTTACCTTAGCTTAGTCTGGTTCTTCCTTAGCAATACTGTTTTAAAACAAGAATTAAATGACTGGAATAGAAGACTAAAAGATATTGTTGAAAAAACGAACTTGTCACAGCATTTGGAATATGCCCATGGAGTTTAAAGAATAATTCGAGTAATGTCTATTTTGTAGCATTTGTGAATATTGTCCCGGAGTTCTTTTGTAGATTGTGTTTATGTTTTTATTGGTATTTCTTGGGATAAAATTTGGAGCCTGTCTTGGGAAGACTTGTTTGAATAATGGATAACGGAAATAAACCTTTGTACTATCTTGGGAATCCCTTATCTGTAATAGTCTTGTATAGTAATATCCCATCAATTTTTCTTCGACTTCTTGAATACGGCTTTTTTCTACCACTAAGAAATCAGCATCATATATTTCTGGTTTCATCTTGGATTTATAATAGCCGATTCGCTTGAAGTCACCAAAAATCCAAGGTAATGGCCACTCAGGTTCTCTAATTACATGCCCTCTTATATTGTAAAAATTTGGATTTTTTTCTGCTAGTTTTAAAATAGGTTCTGTTATGTAATTAAGATCAGTAAAAGTCTGAACATAAACATAAGGTTCTTTTTTATCTACATAGTCAACAAAGTTTAATTTACTACATTTATATAATGAACCAATAGAAACCAATATAAAAACTACTACTAGCTCATTGCGCCATTTTGATTCTAAATGTTTAGATATAAACTGACCTGCTACAAAATAAAAAGGCCAAAGTAAACTAACTATACACCAAGGTGTTTTATAAGGAATGAAACTATAAATCAAAAAAACTAATACTGAATAACTTGAAATGAATCTTATCCATTTATCAGGGTGAAAGATATAACTGATACTACAAAACAGACCAAATAATGCAATCCACTCATAACGAGAGAATAAATTGAACCAGTAAAAAAATGGTTTTTCATGTCCACTATGTTCAGTGCCAGTTTTTATCCAGGGAGTGAATGTACCAATGAGATTATAAAGGCTTTTAAAATTGGAAAATGCATCAGAGTAAAAATATATTATTAATAAACCACATACAAGTAAGATATTAGTTAAATCTTTCATGCTCCATAGTTGTTTAACGGGTAACATTTCATTTTTAGTAGACTGCTTAATTAGGTAAAAAGCAGCGACAAAAGCACAAGCATAGCAAGCAATATGAATAATATAAGTTTCTTTAGTTAAAATTACACCACAGATACTAAGACATACTGCCCATAAGTACTTTGACTTTCCTTCTAAATATAGACCTAATATTCCCCATAGCAATAAGATATTAAAAAAAACAAAGTCAGATTCATGAATTGCATATCTGCTATAAAACACACATCCTGGTGATATTGCCATTCCAAGTGCTGCAATTAAGCATAGTTTTCTATTAAAGAATCTTGAAAACAATGTAATCCAATAAACAGAAAATAATCCCATAAGGATTGAAGGTAACCTAAGTGCAAAAAGACTCCTACCAAAAAGTAGTTTAAAAAAGTAAATAATATAAAAATGTAGTGGTCCATGATAGTTTGTGGGATCGTAATGGTAGAAGCCTCTTTGTGCAATTTGATCTGCAAACCATCCATTTATACCTTCATCATGATGAGGCGGCTTTATATTAAGAAGATATAATCTCAAGAACGCTGCAAGTAATAATATTGATATTAAATACCAATCTGTTTTTTTAGCCTCGTTATTAGTCATTTTTGGTTTTTAGCTTATAGTTGTACTTTACAAATATAGTATAAACACCAGCTCTATGTCTTGTTTTTTATTATGGATTTTACATTCATGATAATCCTCAATTCGTTTAAAATACTCTATATAGGGTATAAAGCAACTAAGTTTATCATTGCACGTCATTGAATTAGTTAATGACAAACAATGGAGGATTATAACTATTTACCATGTCAAGTCAAATGAATCAACCACCTCAAAAAAAAATCATAGTACGTGCTGAACCTGGAACAGCTATCCAAATTTTAACTCGCGAAAATCTTATTAATCCAGATGTTCAACTACTAACACCCTCTGAAATCACAAGAGAAAATGTAGGGAAAGCTGCAGATGATTTTAATGAACTATTTACCAAGTTAAATCCTTATGATGAAGAAGCTTGCATTTTACAAGATATGGATGAAGCTCCGATGTCTAAAGCCTTCAAGTTTTTTGTTAGTTACTGCAAGCAATTAATACATTTTTATGAGGCTAACAATATATCTCCAGAACTTATTCGACTATACAAAGAAGCTGCAAAAGAATATGATGTTTTTGCACAAGCTTTAGAAGAGCAACTACAAAAACAACAAGCAACTCAAGTTAAAAAAGCGCTACCACCACCGCCAAAGAAGCCTACTTAAACAACCTCTAAAACAATTTTCCCTCTAACGCCACCATTTTCTAGTTTTTTATGGGCTTGAGCTACATCCTTCAATAACATAACTGAATCAATAACAGGTCTCACTTGTTTTTTTTCAATCAAATTACGAATCATATCAAGTTTATACCGACTACTTTGTACAAATACAAAATGAAGTGAAATATTCTTACTGTAGAGTTCCGGTGGCATACTTGTTTCTGTAATATCTCTAACTATACTTGCTATTCTACAAAACGGCTTTGCTGTTTCAATACTTTTTATGAATGTTGCACCACCAACAGTATCAAAAATAACGTCTACACCCTTACCATTTGTTTCTTCTTTTATAATTTCTACAAAATCGTCTTCTTTATAATCAATGACTACATCAGCACCCAATTCTTTTACAAGGTCAATATTATAATCACTACAAGTAGTAAAAACATAAGCACCACAAAGCTTAGCAAGCTGAATAGCAAGTGCTCCCACTCCACCAGCACCTGCATGAATTAAAACAGTTTCTCCAATTTGTACTTTTGCTCTTTCAATCAATGCATCCCAGGCAGTGCTACCAGCTAATGGAATACTAGCAGCTTCAGTATGGGATAAATTAGATGGTTTTTTAGAAACAATAGACTCTTCTACTAAATGATATTCTGCATAAGAACCTTGCCATCCTACAATTCTAGGCAGATAGTATACCTCATCACCTGCTTTAAAATCAGAAGCCTTTTCTCCAGTAGCTACTACTACCCCAGATACATCAAAGCCTAGTATCGCTGGTATTTTGATCAGGTCCCCAAACATGCCTTTTCTGATTTTACAGTCTACAGGATTTACCGATGTAGCATAAACTTTCACTAAAAGCTCTCTGTCTTTAGGTTTTGGCATAGGTAATTCTTCAGCCTTCAAGACCTTTGTATCTCCAAAGCTTGTAATAACCATGGCTTTCATTGTTTTTACTGCTGTTTTCATATAGTCCCCAATCAGTCCCCCCCAATAACTCTATTTACTTCTTGTTCAGAGAAATGATTCCTTAATCCAAATGTATTCAGTGCAATATTTATGTATTCTATTCTTTGTCTGCTTGGTGCAAGCGCTACAAACTCCTCAAAGAAATTCAACCTTGCTCTTTCCACTGGTGTTCTTACCATTTCTGCATAGAGCTTAGAGTCTAATCTAATTAGTTCAAGCCCAATATCTCGTCTTTTGCTTGCTCGCTCTTTAGGATTTTTTAGCTTTTCAGCTGCTTCTATCTGCCTAAGAAATACTCTACAAGCCTCGTCTGTAGACTTGTCTTTTCCATGGCGTTTTTCATAATTCTCTAAATATTGCCACACAAATCTGTTCTGAAGTCCTCCTTCATATAGCTCAAACATCCCGAGTCTTTCTTTTGTTCCAAATATTCTCTCACCTATAAGATCAATTCCATTATCATTATTAGCATGTAGCAGTGCTATAGCCACATGTGGGATAGTATCAATACCAGAACCCCATCTTAGATTACGTTCTAGCAAAGAAACAAAGCTTTTATTTAAATCAGAAAACTCATTATAGACTTTTTTGTCTTTATCGTATTGCTCCATCCAAGTGATGTTTTGCCTTACTTCATCATAAGAAACTTTTTGTATAAAACCACTTAAGGCATTGCTTGAATTTGACATAATCCTATAACAAGCTTTTATAATTCTAGGATCTACAGGATCATTAGGTTTCATTGAATTTAGTTTTTGAAAAAGTTCTTCATCTAAACCTTCTTTTAACAATGTCTTCATTTCATATCCACGACTACTATTGATTAAAAATAATACAGTGTCAGAAGCCAGCATCTTTCTTGTCTTTTCATCAGGATTTATTTTTCCTGTTTTAATCATTGACTGAAAGTCTTTATTGACAAGTTCTATTCTTCTACCAAACTGAAAAACCATACCATTCCAATCTGTTCCTGTATATGGCGGAATAAGTCTTTTATACTCTGGCAGTTCTTTTATTTCTCTATGAAACATTTCCCCTAATTCCTGACCTATATATTGAGCAGTAATGGGAGAGGCTTCAGTAAGAATTGCTTTTTTAAATCGTTCTGATACTTGTACCTTGTCTTCTGACAACCTAGACATGGATCTATAAAGCATTCCACGTGTTCTTGGATCCGATTCTGTTTTTAAACGAGCATCAATAATTTCTACACATTTCTTTTTTAGTTCAGGATCACACTGCATCAATTCTTCAATGCTTCTGAAGCTAGCTTTAAATACATCATCATCAATTACATGATTATAATTGCTTGTTCTTTCTGTTGTAACTCTTACTACAGCAAACTTGTCAATTAACATGTTATTGATATTAGTTAAGTTAGAGTCAATGAGATTTTTAACTGTTTCATATTCATTTTGTGTACAAATATCTTTTACTGATTTATCATCAAGTTTTGGTTTTATTTTCAATAAAAACTGCCTGTAGGAAATTAAATTATCCATGGTGGTTATTTGCAAGTTTGATTTTTTAGAATTGAGAGAACCATTAGCTTCTTTAAGAGCATTGTTTAAATAGTCTTTTTCAAGACAGACCAGTTTAGTTATTAGGTATGGATGCCATTTTGTAGGTTCATTCTTCTCTACAACAGCACTTGGGAAATACATAAATTGTTCAAGTTTATTTTCATCTTTTAAATTAAAAAAGTTCTTAGAAACACTTTGAAGAACATCATCTAAAATAAAGAAATTGCCATGTTCTTTATCTTCTTTATTGGCAATTCTAAAGAAAGGAGTTAGATCTTGATAAAACTTTTCCTGAAAATTTTTCTTTGAATATGAAGAAAGATTTCTTGAACTTTCTAAGAGTGTATTTAAGTAAGGTACTATGGTTTCTTTAAAAAATCTTCTACCTTCTTTATTGTCTGGTCCTGTTGGATAGCGACTTACACGATTCAAAAGCTCTCTTGCTCCATTTAAAGCTTCATCATTAATTGAATCCTTAATTGCTGTTTTATTTATACCTTCAAACAAAGGTTCTATAATTTTAATTTTTTCATCTATAGAAATGGCTATAGATCCTGTGACTAAAAAGTCCATTGATTGATTGGCTGCTTTTAAAAGCTCTTGTTCTCTTGCATGAATATTTTTTAACTCAAGAGCATTGACTATGTTTTTTTTATCCTTATGAGTAACATCCAATTGGTTGTTTATTCCTGAGATAAAAAGGTTTAGACTGTTTAGATCACGCTTGTTTTCATTCTGCATCACAGTTATAACATCTATATAAGAAGCTAATTGTGTCTCATCTTTAAGTGCTTTATTTTGAAATTGTTCTAGAGTCTTTTTGTATAAATCATCTATATCTAAAGCTTTTCTAAAGCCATAGCCCGATGATGGTTCATAATAGTTCTTTACTGAAAGTATTACAGCTCTTCCAGTCTGACTTTTTTTTGAGTCATTATCTAATAAATACTGAAATGCATTCTCTATGAGAGGTCTTAAATGTTTTTTACTGTCATCAACTAATTTATCATAATCATGAACATTTGTATAATTCAGCATTCCAAATTTTTCTCTTGCTAAGTTTAGAGCATCTGGTACATCTTCTATTTTTATTTTTCCAATCTTACTCAAGTGAATGTCTTGAAGCGTCCTTAAGCAGTTTGAGCGATGAAGTGGTGCTGAAGCTAGATATTGAATTTGCCCAATAGCTATATTATATGCATTTATTTCTTGCTCAGTAGCTTTATCACGTGGAGGATTGCTTATAATTTTCTGAATATACTTTTCATACGGTTCAATCAAAGAATCTTTTGCTTTTACTTTTAAATTGTAGTAATAAGATGAAACATCTCCCTTAAGAATACGAGAACCTTTTGGATTGTCATTAACAATAGCTTCATTAGCAATAACAGCATGTATAAATGGATATCCATTATTCCTGTAACTACTATAGTGAATAAAGCTATCTAAGTCTTTAGTTGTTAGATCTAATAGTTTTGTAAAAACCTTAGGGTCTTTAATTCCACTATTAGATTTTTGCTCTAATGTTGCAAGTGCTACTAAAGCATGAATGTAGTGGTCTCTGCTTGCTTGATCAATTGTATTAGATTCTCTTTTTATTGAATCAATCATTGAATCAATTTTTGTATACCATGCCTCTTTAAATAAACCAGGTGGAGCTGCTGCTTGTGCACCAAGAGGAAAGATATTATTAAACATTCTTGCTTTTTGTTGTAATTCACTTGGTGTTGGAATATTTTTTGGATCAGAAAGAACACCTATGTTAGCTTCAATTAATGCTTGATACTCAGGGTTAGATTTTTCTAAAATATTTTTAAATTGTTGTATGGATTTTGCAGTAGGACTATTAGTAAATCCCCATACTATATCCCATGACCAATTTTCTCTCCAAGATAAGTCTTTAGTATTTTCTTTTAGAGCTTTTGCATGTGCACTAAAAACTTTCTTTGCTATTTTTGCCTGTAGATCAAGCGGTAAAGCTTTTATAATATCTACCCTTTGCTGCCATGTATCATATTTATGAGTGTTTACAAAATCATCAATTATGTCATCTGAAAGTGTTAATTTTTTATCAACTATTTTTTTTACTTCTTTAGTTACTTCTATATGTTTATTTTCTATTTCTAGTGGTGTTTGTCCTTGTTGGGCATAGATATTATTGGCAGAACTTATTACTCCTGCTAAGCCTAAAGTTGCTGTGCTAACTATGTGTAGTGGTCGGATTTTCATTTGAGTTTTAAAAACAATATTTTTGTATGAATTGTGTAAATGCTAGCAAGAATAGTTATTACAATCAATGTGCAATACAATATTTACTTTATTAATCTGAAATACCAAGGATTCTATGCAATTC
This sequence comes from Candidatus Melainabacteria bacterium, assembly GCA_023250155.1. Taxonomy (GTDB): domain Bacteria; phylum Cyanobacteriota; class Vampirovibrionia; order 2-02-FULL-35-15; family 2-02-FULL-35-15; genus JAHFBD01. The sequence continues at coordinate 454,497 of JAHFBG010000001.1, read as the reverse complement.
TTGCTCTGAAATATGCTCTCTTAACCCAAATCTACCCAGCGCTATATCTAGATACTCTCTTCTTTGTCTGTTTGGTGCAAGCTCAATAAACTCTTCTAAAAATCTTATTTTAAGATTAGCAAGTGGTGTTCTTACCATCTCAGAGTAAAGCTTAGGATCTAGTCGAACAATGTCAAGTTCTAAATCTCTCCACATTGTTTTTCTTTCAGCTATATTTTTTGTGGTTACTATCTTATCCATCTTTCTAAGTATTACATGACAACTAGCTAGTATATCTTCTATATCTTCTTTGCTATTTCTTTTATCAGTTCTACAGTTTTCAACATATTTCCAAATACATCTTGCTGATAAGCCTTCCTGATAAAGCTCATAAATAGGGAGCTTGTCTTTAGTACCTTTAAACAGTCTTTCACCAAGAGCGTTTATTTTTTCATCGTCTTTATTATATAGATGAACTAAACTTGCACTTATGTGCGGAATGTTTTGTGGCGTAGAAAACCATCGAAGGTTAATTTCTAATACATTAGTTATATTTGCATGAACATCTTCCAATGAACTTTTGAGAGTTAATCTTGGATCAATATATTCAAGGTGATGATTAATAGGAGCACTTTGTTTTGCTAATTCTTCATAAGAAGTATTTCTCACAAAACCACTAAGCATACTGTTTGAATTGCTTAGTATAGTTTTAGCTGCTTTTATAATTTCAGAATCTATAGCTTCTCCTTCTTTTCTATTCTCAAATTTAAGAACAAGCTCAGGGCTGAGATTTTCTTTTAGTAAAACTTCCATGTTTTTACCCCTACTAGTACTTGCTACCATAAGAATAAAATCAGATGTAAGTTTTGTATTCTCAACTTTTAATTCTCCTCTAGCAACAGATTTAATCTTAGCTCCATATTTCTTGAGTTCAGAACTTAAGTTCTCTAATGCAGTCTGTGTTGTAAAATGACCATTGTAATAATATCCTCCTCCAGATGGAAATGACTCTCTTAAAGCTTTAATTTCAGAGACTTCATTAAAAAACATTTGTCCTAATTCTTCTCCTATGTATCTAGCAGTAATAGGAGACTGCTCAATAACAATAGCTTTTTTAAATCGCTCAAGAACAATTGTTTTATCAGGGTTTAACTTAGCCATTGTTTTATAAAGCATTCCACGAGTATGTGGATCAGATTCTATCTTTAAACGTTCATCGATAATTCCTAAAAATTGTTTTCTTAGCTTTTCATCACGTAAAATAAAATCTTCAATAGTTTTAGTACTAGCTACAAAAACATCATCCTGAATTAGATGATTAAAAGTCTGAGTTTTTTCTGTAATTACTTTAACTTTTCCAAACTTTTCAATAAACATGCCATTTACAGCATCAAGGTGATTTTTTACAATGGCTTCAGCAGTATTTTTTTCATCCTTTGTACAAACATGTTTTACAATCGTTGAGTCTAAATTAAATTTCATGTGTTCTAAGAATCTTTTATATGAACTCAAGGTTTCTAAAGTATCCACCTGAGTAGAAATTTTAGGAGAATCCAGTAAAGTCCCCGATTCTTTAATAGCATCATTTAAGTAATCCTTTTGAAGATGCATTGTCTTCACTGTCATATAAGGCATCCATAAGAGATTCCCTTCACCACCTACAGATCTCCCTAAGACGCTTTTTGAAAGATGTGTAAATTGATCAAGTTTGTTTTCATTTTTTGGACTAAAATAATTTCTAGATATGCTTTTCAGTGTGTCATCAAGAATAAATAAATTCCCATGATCTACTTCTTCTATACTGCCTGCTCTAAAGAAGTAGGAGAGATTTTGATAACTTTGTTCTTGGAAGACCTTTTTCTCAGATCCTGATAGATTCTTTGAACCTTCTAAAAGCGAATTAAAATAAGGCATTACTGTTTCTTTATAGAATCTTCTGTTTTCTTTGTCTTCATCTTTGCTACTTGTAGGAAAGTATGCTACTGCTATTAAGAGATCTGTCCCTTCTTTTAGAACATCGACTCTGAAAGCATTTCTTAAAGTGTCTTGGCTAAAAGTTTTAAATAATGGTTCTATATGTTTTAAGTGTTTTGAATTGTTATTGAAATACCCCATTAGTTGATTAGTACCTCTTAAAAGTTCAAGATCTCTATTGCTTAATTTAAGTAGTTCTTGTGCATTGACAGCTTTTTCTTTTGCTTTTTGAGTAAACTGTGCTTGACTGTTTAGTCCTATAGCAAGTGCTGGTTCTGTTTCAATTCCCCTACCTTCTTTTTTTATGTGGGATATGAAATCCAAATAAGTTCTTATAGCAACTTCATCTTTAAGTTCTTTATTCTGAAAACGATCTAATGCTGAATTTATAAGCTTGGTAAAGGATTTGTCACCAGCAACTGGAATAGTAAAAGAATAATTTTGATAAAAGTTTTGTGCTGTTATGATGATTTTTAAACCAAGTTCATTTTTCTTTGAGTCTTCATCTAATAACCCTTTTAGTCCTGCATTAATAATAGATGGAAAATGTTTCTTCCCAGCATTAATAACTTTGTTTTGTTCAGGAAAACTATAGACTATATTTCCTTGAAGCTGTGTTAGAGCTTCTGACATATCTTCTAAGTTTGCTTTAGAAATTTCACTTAGTCTTTTATCTTGAAAATCTATAACTAGTTGAGGACGATTTATTGGAGCGCAGGCAAGCCAGACAGTTGCCTTAATTAGGCTATCATGAAGCACTTCATCTTCCTGGTTTTTGTTTTTTAGAGGAAGATCATTTGTGATTTTTGTAATTAGATTTTCATATGATTTAACTAATGACTCTTTAGGCACTATAAGATGTGGGCTTTGTAATACTCGACTCCCCTTCGGATTATCATTAAGAGTAGCTTCTTTAACTATACAGTTATGAAGGACTTCCCAACTCTTAGGAAAATGAGCCTTTGGATTTTTTTCTATAGTATCAACCAATTTTTGAAAGATTTGGGGTTCTTTAACGCCACTATCTTGTTTATGTTCCAAAGCTATTAGTGTAGTAAGTGCATCTTGAGTATATTTTCTAGGGTTGTTTGGCTCACCCGCTTCAAACTCTTTGTTAGCACGATTTATTATGGTATCTATTTTTGGATACCAAGCTTCCTTAAACAACCCTGGTGGGGTAGATTTTAAATAAGGTCCTAATATCGCTATATCTAAAGCCCAGCCATTCCATGAAGCACTGTCTCCAGGTGTCTTTTGACGTTTGTTTTCTTTGTCAGCTAAAACATTTATATACGCTTCTATTAGATCTTGATATTCAGTTTTAGATTTCAATAAAATGGTTTTTAATTTATCTTCTTGAAATCTATCTAGTAATTGTTTTAAGTTGCTTTCTTTAGCACCTATGTCTAAAGTATTATTTACAAGTGCTTTTCTTGTACCATTAAATGCCGCTTTTACAAGTTCTGTTTGTACATACTCAGGTGTACTATTCACTACTACCAGAGAATCTATATATCCTTTGTCTACAAATGAAATCAATGTTTTATATAGTTTTGGTTCTTTAATACCACTGTCTTTTCTAAGTTCTAAACTAGACAATGCTAAAAGCAAATTTGTATCAGAGTATAAAACTATTTTTGGTTCTGACTTAAAATCCTTATCAATATTTTTAGCTATTTTTTCTATGTTTGGATACCAAGTTTCTTTAAACAAGGCTGGTGGAACAGAATCTAAGTGTGGCGTTAGAAGTTTAGCTTCTAAAAAATTGGCATTCCCAACACGTTTATTTTCTTCACTAGCTATAGCATTTATATAAGCTTCAATTAAATCCTGGTATTCAGTTTTGGTTTTCAATAAAATATTTTTTACATCATTTTTCTCAAAGCCTCCTAAGAGCTGCTCTGCATGATATTCTTTTTCTCCTAGTTCTTTAGAGCCATCTGTAAGTGCTTTCTTAACCTCACTAAAAGACTTTTTTACTAGTTCTGTTTGTATTTGCTCAGGTAAATTATTTACTAAAGTTTTATGGTCTATATATCCTTTCTCTGCAAGAGTCATAAGTGTTTTATAAAGCTTAGGTTCTGTACTTCCTTTAGACTCTAATTTTGAAAGCTTAACTATTGAGTTTATTGCCCACATTTTGGCTCCATTGCCATTTGTTCTTTCAAGTTTAAAATCTTCATCAATACGCTCAGTTATCTTTTCTATTTTTGTATACCATGATTCTTTAAACAGCTTTTCTGGAGCATAGTCCATGACTATGTGCGGCAATACTTTAGTATCTAATGCCCAGGCATTCCAAGCTGCACTGTTTTCACTTGTTTCTTTTCTTTTATTTTCTTTGTCAGCAATAGCATCAAGATAGGATTCAATTAAGTTTTGAAACTCCATCTTTGATTCTGTTAACAAAGACTTTAGTTTTTCACCATGGACATACCAAGTTAAGTTCACCATTTGTTGTTCTTTTTTGTCTAAATCAGGTGAATTAGTTTTAATAGCTTTAGCATGTTCATTAAATGCTCTTTTTGCAATTTTTGTTTTTATTTCCTGAGGCAAAGCATTAAATACTTTTAAGCTATCTGGGTCTGCCTTATCAAGCAATCCATCAAAAAGTTCTTCTGGAATGGTTAGTTTTTTTTCTATTAGTTTTGGAATATCAGAAGGAGTTAATTGTACTTTTTCTTGTGGTGGAGCAGGATCTTTTTTATTGTCATCTACAGCACTTGCAGCATTAATGATAGAAGCTAGACCTAAAGTTCCTGCGCTAACTATATGTAGTGGTCTTATTTTCAAGTGGGCTCCTTATTGACAACACGTTTAAGTTATGAAGTATGTTGTCTATAAATCAAGATTTTCACAAAAGCGAACCTATTGCCCAAAGCGTAATTTGGAAGCGAAGCGGACATGGAGCGAGGGGCAATATGGTGAGCATAAAAAGTGAAAATCCTCATGTATCAATTGGGTAAATAGTAGCAAGTATTACACATACAATCAATGCGAAATACAGTATAGGTTTATCTTACAAAAATTTTACTTTGAGTCTTTAGTCATCAAGACCCAAGATCCTTCTTAGATCCTGCTCACTAATTTGGTTTCTTAGTTCAAATCTATCTAATACAATATTTATATAATCTCTTCTTTGTCTTGATGGAGCAACCTCTGCAAATACTTCTAAAAAGCTTAGCCTGTAATTTGTTAGTGGAACTGTAACTATTTTAGAATATAGCTTTGGATCTAGTCGAATAATTTCAAGCTCTAAATCTCTCCACATATCTTTTCTTGAACTTAAATCTTTAGTGGTTACTGTCCTATCTATTTTTCTAAGTATCTCATTACAATTGGCTTGTATAATTTCTAAATCTTCTTTGCTGTTTCGTTTGTTAACACTACAATTTTCAACATGTTTCCAAATGTATCTTGAATACAAGCCTTCTTGAAGGAGTTCATATATAGAGAGCTTTTCATTTGTACCTTTAAACAGTTTTTCAGCAAGCTCGTTTTTTTTCTTCTCAGAATCAATAACAGTATCAGAATCATACAGATCAAATAAAGCAGCACTTATGTGAGGTATGGTTTCAGGTGGTGACCATCGCAAATTAGTTTCTAATAAACTAAACATATTGTTATTAAGATTAGACAAGTCTTCACTAACATAGGGAGAGATATTTACTTTTTCCCAGTTAGTATCTTTAACAAAAGCAGCCAATATAGTATTTGAGTTCTTATGTATTTGATAAGCAGCTTTTAAAACATCGGGATCTATCTTTTCTCCCTCTTTTCTAAAATCAAGCTTTTGTATAAGATTATTACTTCCACTTGTTCTCAACAAAGACTCTGTATTTCTTCCCCTTGTAGTATTTATAGTTTCAAGAATAAAATTCCAAGTAGGTGTATTTTCATACTTTTTAACTTCACCAGTTTTAATCAACTCTTTCAATCTGCTATTCAATCCCCTTACAGCAACACGCACTTTCAAGTTTTCATTTATATTTTTATCAAGCTCTTGTATAACCATTTCTCCTAATGCTTCTCCGATATATTTAGCAGTAATAGGAGAAGCTTCAATAACAATGGCTTTTTTAAATCCATCTAAAACAATGGTTTTATCAGGATTGAACTTAGCCATTGTTCTATAAAGCATTCCACGTGTTCTTGGATCAGATTCTATTTTTAAGCGACTATCAACAATATCTAAACATTTATTTCTTAAAGTTTTATCTTCTAAAACTATATCTTCAATGACTCCAACATTGATTTTAAAAATATCTTCATTGATTATATGATTGAAAGTCTGAGTCTTTTCTGTTAGAACTTTTACTGTTTTAAGTTTGTTAACAAACAACTCATTTACACTATTTGATTGTGTTTTTGTAAGCTCCTTGACTTTTTCAATTTCATCCTTTGTACATATTTTTATGAGTGGATCATCAAACTGAGATTGTATTCTTATTAGAAACTCTCTATATGAAACTAACTGCTCTAATGAATCTAATTGCACCTTTGCTTTTGGAGAATCAAGTAAAGTACCAGCATCCTTAAGAGTACTGTTTAAATAATCACTTTGAAGATTTAACATCTTTACCATCATAGGCATATGCCAGTTGTAAAAATTGCCTTTCCTAAAAGTAGTGTCTGTAAAGTTTAGAAATTGCTCAAGTTTATTTTCATTTTTCAAATCAAAAAGGTTTTTATTAATACTTTTTATAGCATCATTAAGAAGAAATAAATTACCAGAGTCTAAATCAAGGTCACTACTTCCCATTCTAAATAAATCAAGAAAATCTTTATATATACCACTTTGAAAATCTTTTTTTGAGGATGAAGAAAGATTTTTTGAATTTGCAAGGAGGGAATCAAACATAGGTAGTATTGTTTCTTTTAAAAATTTTCTACATTCTTTATTTGTATCTGGGGTTGTAGTTTTTGTATGTGTAGGAAACCATGCAACTTTTCTAAGGAGTTCTCTACCTTCATTTAAAGCTTCAAGGTTGTTAGTATCTTTAAAGATTTTTTCACTTGCAAGTTTGTATAGTGGTTCAGCATATTCTATACGGTTAGCATAATACATGTTATTTCTTTCCATATAATCCATTGTGTTGTTTAGTGCTTTTAATAACTCAACTTCCTGTTTATACACTTCAAGCACTTCGCGAGGATTTATTGCAGCTTGTTTTGTCTTTGAAGTAAAGTTTATTTGTGTATTTAAACCTGTACCTAGGGATTTTAAAATCTCTGTATTGCTTGGCTCTCGAATAAGTGCATCCTTAAAAAAATTAAGATAAGCCCTTAATGCTTTTTCATCTTTCAGCTCTTCCTTTTGAAACCGATTAAACACAAGCCCTGTAGACTTTTTAAAGTTTATATCTGTATCAAGGTTAACAACTTTTAATTTAGAGAGAAAATCTCTTAGAGAAATTACTAATCGGGAACCAATTTCATTTTTATTAGAATCTTCATCTAATAAATACTGAAACCCTGTATCCATACATGGTATAAGATGTTTTTTATAAATCTCACCGATTTCTTTCTGTATCCCAAGATGAACTCCATAGTTAGAAAACTGATCTTGAAATTTGTTTACTAAGACAGGAATACTTTCAGGTTTTGCTTTTGCAATCTTCCCGATTTCTGTATCATAATATTGTAAAATACAACCAGGGCGATGAAATGGTTCTTTTGCTAGTCTAACTGCTGCATACCATGCAGTATTGTAAAATCCTTTTTCATCTTCTGTAGCATTTTCTTCTGGTGGACTACTTACTATTCTTTGAATAATTTTTTCATATGGCTGAATTAAGGTTTCATTGAATTTAGGTCTTGATGTATTTCCAAAAGTTGCCTCTATAACTATAATTTCTTCAAGCTCTTGTCCTAATGAAGATAGATACAGTTCTGGATTTTTATCTATTAGTTTAAGTAAGCTATTGTATATTTTTGGTTCTTTTGGATTACTTCTAAGTTCTACAATTGCTAACTTACCTAATGCTGATTCTAAATACCGTTTAGCATTAGCTTGCATTCGGAACTCTTTATCTAATCGTTCTATTATTTTTTCTATTTCAGGATGCCATTTTTCATCAAATAAATCAGTTGGGAAATGAGCGGAAGCATCCCGGATATAAAGTAGCGGCAATCCATGAGTATTGCTTACTATACTTTCTTCACTTGTTTTTTCTCGTTTATTTTCCTTGTCCGCTATAGCATGTAGGTAGGCTCCAATTAGATTTTGAAGTTCTGGTTTAGATTCTTGTAAAAGTGGTTTTAATTTCTCAGCACTAACTATCAAATTCCATACTTGCCGTTCTTTTTTTTCTAAATCAGATGAATTGTTTTTAATGGCTTTGAATTGCTCATTAAATGCTCTTTTCATAATTTTTATTTGTATTTCTTGGGGTAAAGAATTAAATACTTGCACTATGGTATTAAAGTCGGAGCTATCAAGCAATTCATCAAAAAGCTCTTCTGAAATAGTAAGTTTTTTTTCTATCAACTTTGGAATGTCTAATGGACTTAACTTAACTTTTGGTGGTGGTTGGGGAGAATTTATTTTTTTCTCATCTTTTTCCTCTATAGCACTACCAGTACCAGCTACTCCAATGACAGAAGCTAGTCCTAATGTGGCTGCACTAAGTAATGGTCTTATTTTCATTACTCATTATCCAAAATCTTCAACAAATCTTCTTCTCTTATTTGTCCTTGTAGTCCAAATCTCCTAAATACAATTTCCATATAATCTCGCCTGTTTCCCTCTGGTGCAAGTGCTATAAACTCTCTTGTGAAGTGTAATTTAGCATTGTAAATAGGATCAGTAACTGTTTCTGCATATAGCCTAGGATTTAATCTAAGAAGTTCAAAACCAAGATCTTTTCTCTCGCTTTTTCTTGATTCTATGTTTTTTATAGTGTCAATCTTTTCTGACCTTCTAATCAGTGCATGACAATTCGATTCTATTTCTTTTAAGTCATCTTTGTGAATTCTTTTATCAGCTCTACAATTCTCTATATGTTTCCAGACAAATCTATGCTGTAAACCACCTTCATAAAGCTCAAACATAGAAAGCTTTTCATTTGTACCTTTAAAAAGCTTTTCTCCTAATTCATTTATTCTTATATCTGAATCAAAAGAGTTATCTGTATGATGCTTATATAGCTCAACTAATGCTGCACTTATATAAGGCATATTTTGAACAGGAGTTCTCCTCCTGAGATTATTTTCTAAATGTTTAGTTATATTTTTTCCAGTATCATTGGCTGTTTCATTTAGTGCTGAAAGTCCAAATTCTCCAGACCAATTATTGGGGATATGAAATAATTCTTCTTGTTTAGTAGAAAATATATTTTTACCAAACCCACCTAACATACTATTTGAGTTGCCTAGTGATTTTAGACAAGTTTTTAAAATAGCAGGATCCATTTCACCACCAGGTTTTTTAGAAGAATCAAGTTTTTTAAGAAGCTCATCACTAAGGTTTTCTCTGAGAAGAGATTCCAGTCCTTCTCCATAACCATATCCTGCTATGGTAAGTATAAGATTCTGAACTGGTGTTTTTTCATTTAGTTTAATTTCACCAGTCTTAATAACTAATTCAAGCCTCTTATTAAATTCTTGCATTTTATTTTTCACTTCAAGAGTTGAGGCTTCTGCATAGACTCCTGCTTGAGCTTTTTCACCAATAATTTGACTTAAACTTTTATCTTCAAGCAATTCCCTTACAAATAAATGAGTAAGTGTTTCTCCTGCCTCTTGTAGAACAAGTGGTGAAGCTTCATTCACAAGATCTTTCTTGATGTGGCTTTGTATTAGTGGAACCGTTATAGGTAGTTCACGTACAGCTCTATAAAGCATTAAACGTGTTCCTGAATCACTTTCTGTTTTAAATCTATTTGAAATAGTTTCTGAACATTGTTGCTTTAAAGGGTTAGAGTGTTCTGGGAAATCATTGAAAAAGTTTTTTAGCACGTGAATGTTTGCTTCAAAGGCTTCAGTTTTAACAATATTCTTTTTTGTTCTCGGATTTATTTCAGTGATTACTTTTGTAGTGGCTAAATTGTCTACAAATATTTGCCCTATGTTACTAATATTTAACTCTACAAAGCTACTAATTTGTTTGCCTTTATCTTTTGAAATATAGCTTTTTGGAAAAGCTTGATAATTATAATGAGTGGGTTCTTCTATCAATGATGAAACTACTTTTAGCTTCTCACAATACTTTAACAATTCTTCTATGGATCTTTTTTGTGTGCTCACATCTTGTGATTTTAAATTTGATGTAGTATGCTTAACTGCTTCCATTAAGTAAGCGCTTTTAAGATCAGTAATTTTAAGAGTCATGTTGCGATGAAGGGTGTAGTCTGCCTTTTCTAGAGCATCTATAAAATTTACAAATTCACCAATTCCATCTTCATACTTAGGGTTAAAACACTTATCAGAAACAGTTTGTAAAATTGGATCCATCATAAACTCATGTCTATATCTAGGAAAGCTGCCTTGAAAAGTGCTGGGTATTTGACTATAGAGTTCACTTCTAAACTTTAATCTATCATTTTTAGAGAGATTTTTTGATGCTTCTATTAAAGAAACAAGGAAATTTCCAATCACTTCTTTTTCTATGACTCTTCTCACTTCATTATCTTTAGTAAAATCACCAGGTGGAAAATCTTTCAGTCGTATAAATATTTCTCTACCAGTATCTAAAGTTTCTAAATCATGTGGTCCTTTTGCTATAATTTTACTAGACTGTTTATAAAGTGATGTTACACCTTCTTCAATCCATGGAGTGAGGTCATTAGTCGGTATCTGACTCATAATAAATGTTTCTTTTAAGACCTGATTTATCGCTTGCAGATATTGTAGATTTTGTTTTTGAATTTCTTTTTGTTGTATTCCTTTATTTTCACTGTTAATTTTTGAGGTGAACTCTATTTGTTTATTTAGGTATTTTGCTGCAGCATTTCCTACATTGTGTTGACTGCTTAATTTTAATAAGTCCATTAAAGTGTTTAGATTCTCACTTGGATTTTTTACAGGATTTGTCTCAAGATGTTTTAAGAGATTTACAAATGAACTATTTATGTCTTTGTCATAATTAAATGGTGGAAATACTATAAGTCTTCCATAATAAATATTGTAGTAATTATTAAGCAGTGAAGAGATTACCTTCCTCCCTTGAATGCTGTCATTTGGATTTTGTAATGCTTTACAAGCAGCTTGAATAGTGGATTTCAAGTGCGGTTCACTGAACTCATAAAATTGTCTATTTTCATAATTAGCAAGATCATCTCCTAAAAGATCTATAAACTTTTCTTTATAGTTCTTAAGTGCATCTGGAACATTTTCTAATTTTTCTTTTGATACTTTTTCAATCAGCATGGTATGTAATGCTTTAAGTGAATTAGAACGATTGTTATAAGTGTCACGGTTAAGTTCTTTTGCCCACCAGAGAGCATTTTTATAAGAATGTTTTGTTTTTTCATCACTTGTAGGTGATGGAGGATTTGTTACAGTTTTTTTGATTCTTTCCTCAATGGGCTCCATTAAAGAATCATCCAGCTTAATGGTTTTACGCCATGGCCAAACAAGAACTCTACTTTCCTTAATATCATTAGCATAAGCTTCACCAACCACAGAAATATCTATCAGGTGATTAAGCAAATTATCTCTTAAAGGTAAAGGACTTTTATCAAGTGTTTTTAGTAGAGAATTATAAATCTTTGGATTTTTAATGCCACTATCTTTTTTTAATTCAACGGCTGCAAACTCACAAGCGATTTTCATTAGTTCTTCTTTTTCTTGTTCTTTTAGTCCAGACTTCTCATCTTCAATACGACTAATTATTTTTTCTATTTTTGGGTACCATTCTTCTTTAAAGAATCCTGGCGGTAAAACACTTTTATTCCAAGAGTGTAATGTGAATTGTAGTGCATCTCTGTCTTTATAAAGCTTTCTTGCTCTTTTAGGATCTAGCATAAAATCAAGATAAGCACTAACTAAATCCTGATGTTCTTTCTTGGATTTTTCAAGAATTGGTATAAGCTGACTATCAGGCAAGCCCATCATAAGTGCTATTGACTGCTTTTCAATATCATTTAAGTCTGGGTTATTATTGTCTAAGGCTTTTTTAATTTCTAGAAAATAATTCTTTGCTACATTGATTTTTATGTCTTCAGAAACAAATTTCATAAGAGGCAAACTAGTTTTGTTTGAAAGATTTAATAGTCCACTTGCAAGTCTGTCAGCTAAAGGTGGTATTTCTTTTTTATCAATAGGCTTAATTTGAACTGGTTGTGGTACTTTGGGAGTTTTATCTACTTTCTCATCATCATTAGCACTAGCTATTCCAATAGCACTAGCTATTCCTAATGTTAATGCGCCTATTGTTTTAGTTATTTTCATTATTCTATCTCCAAAGTCTTCAGTAGATCCTGCTCAGTTATATGACTTCTTAGGTCAAATTTACTTAGTGCAATGTTTATATATTCTCTTTTTTGTTGCGATGGTGCTAATTCTATAAACTCTCTGAAAAAATTTAATCTTGCATTATATAGAGGATTGGAAACCATGTCATTAAAAAGCTTTTCATCAAGTCTTCTAAGTTCCAGGGTTAAATCTTTTTGTGCATCTGTTCTTAGTTTTCTATCATTGATTTTTTCGATTTTCTCTATACTTCTAAGAAAAGTCTTACAGCTTTCTTCTACACTATCATCTTTACCTTTGGTTTTTCTATAATCTTCTAAATATTTCCATACAAATCTGTGCTGTAAAACATCTTCATAATTCTCGAACATAGAGAGCTTTTTATCAGTACCTATGAAAATACGCTCTGATAATCCTTGCATATTCTTATCATAGTCATCTTGCTTGTTATAAAGTGATACTAAAGCATTTGTAATATCTGGTAGATTTTCTATACTTCCCCATCGTAAGTTCTTTTCAAGAAGCCAGGTTATATGAGAAGTTGTTTGTTTAGCTTTAAGTCCAGCTTCATGTAAGATTTTAACCTCAGGAATAAACTCCATTAGTTCTTTATCCTCACAAATCAAACATTTAGTTTCTTCATTTAATGCAACTCCAAAAGCAGTTAAAATATCATTTGAATTACGTAGTATCCTGTGAGCTATTTTAATAATTTCAGGATTTACTTCTTTGCCTGGCTCTGGATTCAATTTCTTTACAAGATCTGCATCTAGATTTTCTTTTAGAAGATTTTCAATGTTTCTTCCTTTGCTGTATAAAACACAAGTCAATAAAAAATCCTGAACTGGTGTTTTTTCATTTGGTTCCACAGTACCTTTTGTAAACACATCTAGAAGCCTCATATTAAAAGCTCCTACTTTCCAATTCAGCTTTAGTTTTTTAATTTCATCTCTACGAATACCAGCATTTATATTCCCAGAAAATATAAGCTCTTTAGAGTTACCTTCTAAAAGCTCATTTAAAAACATTTCTGTAATTACTTCACCTATTTTTTGTGAAGCAAGAGAAAAAGGTTCTTTTACAAGTGCTTTTTTAAAACTCTTAAGTGTTTCATTGGTAGAAGATACATTAGAAATAGCTTTATAGAGCATTCCCCTTGTTCTACCATCCTTTTCACCAACCAATCTTTTATCAATAATTTCAAGACAAGCTTCCCTTTGTTCAGGATGAATAGCTATTAATGCTTTTAGTCTTTGAATAGGCAATTCAAAATGCTTGTCATAAATAGTATGATTGAAATGACTCGATTTTTTTATAATAACTTTTTCTGTTTTTAACTTGCTTATAAATATTTTAGAAAGACTATTTGAACTATCTTTTATGAAAACATCTAAGTCTTTAGCTTTTTCTTTTGGGTAAAAACTTGTTCTTTTGTCGCTTAGTAGGTCTTGTGAATGCTTTAAAAATTGTAAGTAAATCATCTGTCGTTCTAATTCGATAGAATCTTTATCGGAGTCTATATTTTTTATAGATTCTTTGGTGACTACATTTAAATAGTCTTTGTTCAATCTAAGTGTTTCAAGAATAGCAATAGGATGCCATCCCCAAGATATTTTTGGATCTATATGCTTTGTAACAGAAGTAGAAAATCTGTCTAAATCTTTGTCTAGTGTAGAGTCAAAATAGCTCTTTGAAAATATCTCTAAGAGTTTAGTTGTAGCAGGAAGATCTGGTTCTCGCACCCATGAAAACACCCATGAAAAATCATCGTTTTGTATTCTATTAAGCAAATCATCTTTTTCTTTTTGTGGTAGTTTGGATGCACTATCAATAAAGTTTTTAAATATAGGGTCTATAGCAGTTTGAATAAATCTTTTTGATGCTATATCAGGTTCTTTTTCATTGTTCATAAAGCGATGCAAGAGCCTTATGAGTTCATGCCCTTTATCTAATACTTTTGGATTTGAATTGTCTTTAAGTATTTTTTCACCGATATCTCTATAAAGGGGCTCTATGTTTTTTGCTATTTCTTCTTCTTTCTGTCGTCTTCCAAAAGTACTCCACATCCATCCTGTAAACTCACTAGTGGTATCTAATAATCCTATCTCTAGATACTCAACCCACTCTTTATCCAAGCCATTTTTTTTAGCATCACAGGTCTGCTTTACTTGTGCATTTATAGCACTGGCACCTTCTCTAACTATATCTGCATCATTCCAGCTAAGATGTAAAAAGTCAATGGTGTTACTAAGCTGCATTCTCAAAGCAGTAACATCTAGTTTTTCTTTTTGCATTCTATCCAGTACCTTTAAAAATAAATCTTTTACTTCTTTATCTTTACTAAAATCATGTGGACCATGATCATAATAAGCTTTTCTAACACCACGTACTATTAATGAACCTAATACATTCTTGCCTTCGTCTTTGTCTAATAAGTGCTTACAACCTATTTCAATAATGAGTTTAAGATGTTTTGCTCCTGCTTTAAATACTTTTCTATGCCCTTCATGGCTAGGATTTGGATTCCAGTTATCACAGTCTTTTCTAAAGTTTTTTAGAAGTTCAGGTATCTCTTTCGGCTTTGCTTTTACAATATTAGCTAGAATAGGCTCCTGCCAAGCTATTATAAAATCTGGATTGTCTCTATTATATGGGCGACTACAAAGAGAAATAGCTATTTCAAGAGCTCTATTATGTTCTCTACTATCTTTTGGGAATTGAGTTAAACTACGTTTTATTATTTCTTCAAATGGCTTAATTAGAGCATCATTTAATTTTGCATGTTCAGGAAATCCACCGACTCCTCTAAAAACTCTTTCTCCTTGTGGATTGTCATTATAAAATGGCTCGGTTTTAACTATGTCAAAAAGTGCTGGCACTATATCAAGCCAGTTTTTTTCAAAGTTTTTATTTAAGACTCTAATAAGATCAAAATAAATTTTAGGTTCTTTTACACTGCTATTATCTCTTAGTTCAAGCATAGCTAATTGACTAAGAGCATCTATAGAGATTTCTCTCTCTTTAGAACCTACTTTAAGCTCCACATCTACACGATCTATTATTTTTTTAATTTGAGGATTCCATTTTTCATCAAACATTTTAGGTGGAGCATACTTTGGTACATAGTCAGTAACTATAAAGCGCAGTAGAACAGCATTTCGTTCATCGTCTTTTTTATTTGTGTCTTTAGAAAGTGCTTTAATGTATACTCCTATTAAATCTTGATACTCATTTTGGGTTTTTAAAAGAATGTCTTTCAAGATAGTTCTATTCATTGGAAGGCATGATTCAAGTATGAGAATTAGGTGTACAGTATGTAATTCTTGTTTCTTTAAATCAGGAGCCTTGTTTATAAATGCAGTTTTTGTATTAGTAAGAACCCTCTTTGCAATTTTTACTTTTTCTATTTCAGGAAGCATATTAAATAATGCAGCAGCTTTTTCTCTTTCCTCAGGTTCTTTAATAAGGTCCTTATCTAAGAAGTTATAAATTTCTTCTACAAGTTTTTTATTTAATGCTTCTTTATCTAAATTAATCTTGACTTGAGGTTTTACAACGTTATCTTTTTTAGCTTCTGGTATTGGTTGTAAAACTTTAGGCCCTTCTTTTTTATCCTCACTTAAAGCAGATGTTGTACCAATAACAGAGGCTAAGCCTAAAGTTGCTGTGCCTATTATCTGTGATGGTCTGAAGATTTTCATTTTTTCACTTATATGTTTTTCTAAAATTGATAGAATATTAACAGCTATGATATTGCACATCAAGTATAAACATGTTCTTTATTCGGGTGGCTCTTGCGGTGACGTTGCTCCTCAGAGCCACCTTTGCATAGATCGCTCGTTTTGCCAAATGAATTGGACAAAACTCGCTTTCTGAAACACCATAATTCTTAATCATGTTATACATAGTGAATGGTTACATAAGCATGATTAAATTAAAAGGTAATGATGCCAAAAGATAACTCAATCCTCAATCCTAGTTTCTCAATCCTAGAGGAACGCCCTTGGGGTGGATATGTAGTATTGATAGATAGTGAAAATTATAAGGTTAAAAAGCTAATTCTAAATCCAAAAAAAAGATTTAGTCTTCAATACCATCATAAGAGAAGTGAGAACTGGATTGTAGTAAAAGGAAAAGTAGAAATTACCCTTGGTGATAAAAAAAATATTTATTCTTATGGAGATATAGTGACCGTTCCGGTAAAAACAAAACATAGGATTGAAAACATTGGGGATGAAACAGCTGAGATTATTGAAATACAGACAGGAACGTATTTTGGTGAGGATGATATCGTAAGAATAGAAGATGACTTTGGACGGATTAATAAATAAACTCATTTCTGCTGGCATTGAAAAAAGTGAAGCAAAAAAAGAAATTTCTATTCTCTTAAAAGAGCTTGGTGAAAATAATTTAAATAAGATTGAAACCATTGTAAATGAAAGAGTTAAATCTAGAACACCTTTACAATACCTCCTTGGCAAAGCATATTTTATGGATTTTGAAGTGCGGGTAGACAAAAGGGTTTTAATACCAAGACCAGAGACAGAGATATTGGTGGAAGAGACCATCCGCCGTATGGGCATGCCACGATATGTCCTTGATATCGGTACAGGCTCTGGCATTATCTCTATCGCTCTTGCAAAATCTATCCCGAATATAAACATCGTTGCAATTGATATTGAAAAAGATATTATCAATCTGGCTTATGAAAATGCAAAGAACAACAAGGTTGAAAATAAAATCAAATTTTTAGTCTGTGATATTTTTTCAAATAATGCAGATGATTTATTTAAAGAAAATAAATTTGATTTAGTTATTTCTAATCCACCATATATTCAATCTGGCAAATATGGGCCGCGATCCATACCTGCACAACCGGAAAGAAAACACGAACCAAAAATCGCATTGTATGGTACAAAAGAAAATAAAACAGGGATGATTTATTATGAGAGGATTGTTGAATTGTGTCTGTCAGGATCAATGCCCGCAACATTGGCATTTGAAATTGATCCATATCTTGTAAATGATTTAAAGTCATTATTAAAAAAATATGATTTAAACAATTTTGAAATTATAAAAGATTATTCAGGACTAGATAGATGCTTGTTTGTGTTTTTGTAATGAAATAAAACGTAGATACTAAAATCAATGTATAGCTACTTAGGACATAGCGTATAGCGTTTAGCGGATGGGAGGACAAGAACGTAAAGCAGTCCTATAAGTCCTCTTTTCTTCTATCTACGCTATGTCCTAATTGTTCTACTAAACGCTATACGCTGAACGCTAGATTCTAAGTTCTACTAAGCGCTATACGCTAGTTTAAAATGTTATAATCCATAGGGTTAATGGTTAAGTTTAAGAGCAAAGAATGTTCTGATTAAAGAATATCTAAGCATCTAACAATTAAAAGGAAAAATCTCAAATTAAATAAGATTTTTCAGGGAGAAAAAAATGGATCCAGTATTAGTTGCACAAGCAGGCGAAGCAGTAGCTAATTCATCAGAGTTTGCAAAGATGGGATTAGCAATTGGTGCAGGTTTAGCAGTAACAGGAGTAGGTGGCCCAGCTATTGGTGTAGGTCTTGCTGCTAGTAAATCTCTTGAAGGTATGGCACGTCAGCCAGAAGCTACTGGTAGACTACTTGCCAATACACTTATTTTTGCAGCATTAAGTGAAGCTCTTGGATTGTTTGCTTTCTTAATTGCAATTTTATTGTTCTTACAATTACAATAAAAAGGTATCATGGTTGTCTGTATCGCATGTTTCTATAAGGCTGGATACAGGCAACTTATGACAAAACTCTAAGATGTTACTTGAATTAAATTTTACACTTATACTTTTTGCAGCTAGCTTTCTGGTTTTTATTTATTTTTTAAACTTAACTTTGTTTAAGCCTGTTGGAAAAGTTATTGAAAAAAGAAAAGAACTAATTGAAGGTGAACACCTACAAGCAAAAGATTTACGCGATGAAGCAAATAAACTTTTAGACAATTACACAAAACAAATAAAACTAGCCAGGCAAGAGTCGCAAGGACTTATACAAGAATCGATAAATCAAACGCAAAAAATAAAGCAAGAAAAAATAAATGTAATTACAACAGAATTAAGTAAAGAAAAAGAAGAAGCATTAAAACAAATAAAAAAAGAACAAGAAATTGCCTTAAAGCAACTTGAAGCCCAAATCAATCTACTTAAAGATTTAATCACAAATAAAGTTTTAGGAACAGGAGAAAAAACCCTTGTATTGCACTAAGAAGAAAATAGAGAGTAAAAGTAAGAGGGCAGAAATGTCAAAGATAGTTTTATTTTCTATTCTCTATTCTCTATTCTCAATCCTCAATCCTCAATCCTCTGCCCTTGGTATAGAGCATGCATCACATTCTAGTCATCATGAAATGGGTTTATGGCAAACATTAGTTGAATCAAATCTTTTAAACGTGCTTATTCTTGCTATTGCAATAATTTATCTTGGGAATAAGTTTTTACCTCAGATGGTTGATCAAAGAAAAAAACAAATAAGTAAAGAAATAGAAGAAGCAAAACAAGCAAGAATTAAAGCTACAGAGGAATTAGAAGCTATAAAGAAAAAGACACAAGATGTAAGCCATGAAATTGAAGAGATGAAACAAGAAGCAAGGAAAAATGCTGAGGTAATCAAGCATCAAATTGAAAAGGATACAGAAAGAGAACTTAATGACTTAAAGTCAAAAGTTCAAAGGGAGATTAATACTAGCTGGGATGAGGCTGTTCAAGATATTAAAAAATCTACATCTGCTATTGCTTTTAAATTAGCAGAAGAATCTTTAAGCAAACTGTCAAACAATGTGGATGTTCAAAAAAAATTGACATTAGATTTTATGTCTGAACTTGAAAAGGTAGGAAAGAATTAAAACATGCATGAATCAAAACGAGTTTCAAAAAATTATGCATTAGCTCTTTTTGAGCTTATCGGTATTATTCAGGAGCAAGAAATAGTATTAAATGAACTAACAGTTATCAATGAGACGATCACTATTGTAAAGCAAGCAAAAGATGTTTTTCATAACCCCAGTATTTCAAAAGATGTAAAAAAAGAGTTGATTAAAAAATTGTTTCAAGGAAAAATAAATCAAAACTTATTAAACTTTTTATTTATATTAGTTGACAATCAAAGATTTAATCTTTTACAAGATGTAAAAGAACATTTCCAAAGACTGGTCAATAAATCCAAAGGTATGACCTTTGCAGAAGTGTCTAGCGCTTGTGAACTTGATAAGAGTGCTATAGACAGTTTAAAAAAGCGACTTGAACAACTACTAGGAGAAGAAAATATTTTAATTGAAGCTAAAACTGATCCTGCTTTAATTGGTGGAGTTAAAGTGAAAATTAATGATCTTGTTTATGATGGAAGTGTAAGAGGAAGATTAGAAGGTTTAAAAAGGAAGCTTGAGTATTAGGTAATCAATTGGAGGAAATATGGCAATAAAATCAGATGAAATTGTTAGCTTACTAAAGCAACAAATAGAGCAGTATCAAGAGAAGCTCACAGTAAGCAATGTTGGCACTGTTATATCAATAGGTGATGGAATATCCAGAGTACATGGACTTGAACAAGCTATGGCAAGCGAACTTGTAGAGTTTGATGATGCCGACAAGACTATAGGAATGGTTTTAAATCTTGAAGATGATAGTGTCGGTGTAGTTTTATTTGGTGATGCAAGAGGAGTTAGAGAAGGTACTCAAGTTAGAACGACAGGAAGAATTGCATCTGTACCTGTAGGAGATGCACTAATAGGACGTGTTGTAAGCCCTATCGGAAAACCACTTGATGGAAAAGGAGAAATTAAATCAAATAAGTTTAGACCTGTAGAGAAAGTTGCTCCTGGTATTGTAAAAAGAAGATCAGTATGTGAACCACTTCAAACAGGGATTGCAGCTATTGACTCAATGATTCCAATTGGACGCGGTCAAAGAGAACTCATAATTGGAGATCGTCAAACAGGAAAAACTGCAATTGCAATTGATACTATTATCAATCAAAAAAATCAATCGAACAGACCTATTTGTATTTATGTAGCTATTGGTCAAAGACAAGGCTCAGTAGCACAAATTAAAAAAGTATTAGAAGATGCTGGTGCAATGGAATACACCATTATTGTTAGTGCTGCATCTACAGATCCACCAGCACTTCAATATATAGCACCATTTGCAGGAGCTTCTATTGGTGAAGAGTTTATGGAAAATGGCAAACATGTTCTCATCATTTATGATGATCTTACAAAACATGCTTGGGCATATAGGGCTATGAGTCTTTTACTCCGTCGTCCACCAGGTCGTGAAGCTTATCCTGGAGATGTTTTTTATCTGCATAGCAGATTGCTTGAAAGAGCAGCAAAGCTAAGTGAGAAGTTAGGAAATGGTTCAATGACAGCCTTGCCTATTATAGAAACTCAGGCAGGTGATGTTTCTGCATATATTCCTACAAATGTTATCTCTATTACAGATGGACAAATCTTTTTAGAGACCGATTTATTTAATGCTGGTGTAAGACCTGCTATTAATGCAGGTGTATCCGTAAGTCGGGTAGGTGGAGCTGCTCAGACAAAAGCCATGAAAATGGTAGCAGGGAAATTAAGACTTGATCTTGCACAGTTTAGAGAGCTTGAAGCATTTGCACAGTTTGCATCTGATCTTGATCCTGCTACACAACAGCAAATACGTCGTGGTCAGAAACTGATGGCAGTCTTAAAACAGCCACAGTATAGTCCTCTTTCAGTAGCTCAACAAGTATCTGTTATATCTGCAGCCAATGAAGGGGTTTTAGACAATATAAATACAAATGATATCCTAAGGTTTAAAGCAGACTGGTTTAAGTACTTTAGTGCAAACCATAAGAAATTAGAAGACAAGCTAAATAGTGGTACTGCACTTGATGACAATGAAAAGAAAGAACTAAGAGCAGCACTTGAAAAATTCAGAGATAGTTTGTTTGTAAGCTAAAAAATGAACAATATCTTTTCTTTCTTTAGCAATTTCTTTGAAACCTTGTGGACATGGATTTTACCTAGTTTTTTTAAACTGATAGTAATAATTTTTATTGCATTTTTCTTAAAACATTTCATTAACACTGCTGCTTATAGATTCGTAAAAAGAGCCTCAAATACAAAACGAGCAGAAACAATAAGACAAATAATTACTTCTACAGGTCAGATTGTTATAGTAGCTATTACAATAATGATGATCTTGCATGAATTAGGGTTTGATATAAGACCAATTATTGCAAGTGCTGGCATATTAGGTGTAGCTTTTAGTTTAGGGGCTCAACATTTAATGAAGGATGTAATAAATGGTTTTTTTATATTGTTTGAAGATCAGTTTAGTATTGGAGACAATGTCAAAATAGGTGACTTAACCGGTATAGTAGAAAAAATGAACTTACGTACAACTACATTAAAAGATGTGACTGGCAATGTACACATTATTCCAAATAGCCAGATAAACCAGGTGACTGTGTTTCACAAATAATAGTGATAAAATGTAGGGGCACGGTTAATCGTGCTCTGATGAGGTACAATAAAGCCAACAGCTTTAATTAATCAAGAGAGTAGAACTATGAAGCCAGTCCGAGTCCGTATAGCACCTAGTCCAACAGGAAGTTTACATCTTGGTACTGTTAGAACTGCTCTTTATAATTATCTTTTTGCAAAAAAAAATAAAGGTAAGTTTATTTTAAGAATAGAAGATACGGATCAACAAAGAAATAAAGATGAATATACAAAAGAAATTTTAGAAGGGTTTAAATGGCTCAAAATAAAATTTGATGAAGGTCCATATTTTCAAAGTGAGAGATTTGAGCTTTATCGTAAGCTTGCTCAAAAGCTCTTAGATGAAGGAAAAGCATATCATTGTTTTTCTACCCAAGAAGAACTGGATGAATTAAGAAAGATTCAAAGAGCAGCAAAAGTTCCAGAAAAATATGATAACAGGCATAGAAATCTTACAGAAGAACAAAAGAAACAGTTTATAGTTGAAGGTAGAAAATCAGTTTTGAGATTTAAACTGCCAGATAATTTTGATGTTAAATGGATTGATGAGATTAGAGGACATATTTGTGTTAACACAAGTGATTTAGGTGGAGACCCAGTCATAATGCGTTCTGATGGTATTCCTTTATACAATTTTGCAGTAGTGATAGATGATGGTGATATGAAAATAAGCCACATCATTCGCGGAGATGATCACCTGCATAATACTGCAAAACAAATTCCTATTTTTCAAGCACTTGGATTTGATGTCCCTACATTTGGTCATGTACCTTTGATATTTACACATGAGAGAGAAAAGTTAAGTAAAAGAAAACATGGTGACATTGCAAACATTGACAAGTATCAAAGAGAAGGCTTTTTACCTGAAGCTCTTGAAAACTACCTTGTACATATGAGCTGGACACGTCCAGATAAACCAGAAGCAGAAGTTTTTAAGCTAGATGAGATTATAGACTTATTTGATCTTGGCAGAATAAGCAAAAGTTCTGCGGTTTACGATTTACCAAAACTATATTGGTTTGATAATCATTATATAAAAGAATTACCTATTGAAGAAGTATATAGTCTTTCAAAACACTTTTTAGAAAAAGATTTAAATCTATCTCTTTATTCTAAAGAACAGCTACTCAAAATGATGAGTTCTGTTCAAGCAGGCTTAAATAAGCTTGATGAAATTACTGGGCTAATCAGATTTTTCTTTGATGACAAGTTTGATTTGAGCTCAAATGAAAACAAAAGCATTTTAAATACAGAGAATGCAAGAAAAATTCTAGAGAAAACTCTTACAGCACTTACTTCCTTTGACTTCCAAAATCCACAAGAATGTAAAAAAGCTATCGATAATCTTGGGAAAGAATTAGGCTTAAAAGGAAAAGATTTATATTGGCCACTTAGAGTCGCTATATCAGGCTCAAATAAAGGCCCTGACTTAGGATTAGTAATTTCACTTCTTGGGGAAGAAAGATTGAGAGCCAGGCTTAATAAAGCAATTGCTGTGTTTGTTTAACCCTCTTTTATTTTTATATTTGTATAAAAAAAGAGCCTCTCATATGAGAGGCTCTTAAGCTTTTGTAGGTAATAAAAAGGGGTGGTTATTTTTTCCCTTTTACTTTACCGCAGACATCAGGTATGGTGTCTATATCATTGTCAGTTGCAAGGATTTCATTGACAGTATCTGTTGCTTCTTGTGCTACTTCCCTAAAGTCATCTGCCGCATCTTCAGGAATGCAGGTTTGCTTAGCTTTTCTGTCAAGTAAAGCATCAGGGTCACAAACCTTTTCATCGAGATCATCAAGTAGCTCATTTAGATCATCAAGAGCTGTAATGATACCTTCATTACAAACATCTCCTCCTAAGTCTAGTGCTCCTTTAATTGTTTTAATTATAGTAGCAACTTTTAGACTAAATGAACGAGCTGCTTTTGAAGATCTTGAAAGATTGTTCCTTGCAACGTTCAAATTTCTTAGAACTTGTACAATCTTTGCTTTGCCATTAGCAGCAGTTATACCACCACCGCCTAAGCAAGCAGCTTGGCTAATAGCACAAGTACCATCTGGACACTTAACAGGAGCAGATCTTGGACATTTACAGTCAGCCAGTGTTTGCTTACAAGTTCCATCTGAGCATTTGATAGGTTTATTACTTGGGCAAGAGTTATCACTTCCACCTAAACAATCTGCTTGAGTGACTTTACAAGTACCATCTGGACACTTAGCTGGTGCATCCTGAGGACAGACACATTCTGCAAATGATATTTTACAAGTACCATCTGGACATTGAACTGGTGTTGATAATGGGCATGCAGAAGTTGCAAAACACTTATCAGCAGTAGGTACACAGTTTCCATCTGGGCATCTTACTGGCTTATCTTTTGGACATGAAGATGTTGACCCACAAAGATCTACACTTGGTGCACATGCTCCATTTGGACATTTAACAAGACATGAATCAGATGGTGCTCCACATTTATCTGCTGTAACAACACAAGTACCATCAGGGCATTTTACTGGTGTTTCTTTTGGACAGGCAGTTGCTGAACCACACAAGTCAAGCTTAGCTACACATACTCCATTTGGACAGAGTACATGACCAGTAGGACAAGCACTTGTTACTGGACATTTATCTTTTGTAACAGCACAAGTACCATCAGAACATTTTACTGGAGTTTCTTTTGGACAGGTACTTACTGTACAGTCTTGAATTGTAGCAGTACAAGTACCATCAGGACATTTAATTGGTTTTAGTGTTGAACATCCATTTGAACCAACACATTTCTCAGCTGTAAGCACACAAGTGCCATCAGGACATTTAATAGGAGTTTCTTTTGGACAGGTACTAGCAGTACATTTGTCATGAGTTACTGCACAAGAACCATCAGTACATTTAATTGGTTTTTCGGCAGGACATGTGATGTCAGGTGGACAGCTTGCTACGGTAAGAGCACAAGTACCACTAGGGCATTTGAAAGGAGTAGCTACTGGACATGTACTAGCAGTACATTCAGCTTGCGTTAGCTTACAAGTACCATCAGCACACTTAATAGGTGTTGCTACTGGACAGGTGTTTACAGGGCAGTTTGCTATAACAGCCGTACAAGTACCATCAGAACATTTAATTGGTGTAGCTGATGGGCAGGTGTTTACAAGGCAATTAGCTGCTGCAACAACACAAGAACCATCAGCACATTTAATAGGTGTTGCTGCTGGACAGGTGCTAGCAGTACATTCAGCTTGTGTTAGCTTACAAGTACCATCAGAACATTTAATTGGTGTAGCTGCTGGACATGTGTTAGCAGTACATTCAGCTTGTGTTAGCTTACAAGTACCATCAGAACATTTAATTGGTGTAGCTGCTGGGCATGTGTTTACAGGACAGTTTGCTATAACAGTGACACAAGAACCATCAGAACATTTAATTGGTGTAGCTGCTGGACATGTGTTTGTAGTACAAAATGCTGAGCTTGCCACACAAATACCATCTGAACATTTAAATGGTGTGGATGCTGGACATTGGCAAGAAGCTAAAGTAACAGCACAAGTACCATCTAAACATGCTATTGGAGTAGCTACTGGACAAGAACATGCTGCTATTGCTGCTACACAAGTTCCATTAGTACACATAATAGGTGTTGCTGCTGGACATCCTGTACTAGTACTGCTTGTAGGACAAGTAGCAGATGTAGTAGCACAAGTATTATCTGGGCATCTAAATGGAAATGCTCCTGTACATGGACAAGCAAGAGCAGTAGCAGCACATGTATTATCAGAGCATAATATAGGTGTTGCACCTGTACATGTACCACTTGTAGTGCTACTACCAGGACAATTAGCTGCTGCAACTACACAAGAACCATCACCACACATAATTGGAGTAGCTGCTGGACATGAACAATTCGCAATAACAGCAGTACAAGAACCATCAGCACACATAATAGGTGTAGCTGCTGGGCAACCAGTACTCGTACTGCTTGTTGTGCTATTAGGACAAGTAGCTGCTGTAGTAGCACAAGTACCATCTGAACATCTTGTTGGAAATGATGTTGGACAAGGACAAGCAAGAGCAGTAGCAGCACATGTATTATCAGAGCATAGTATAGGTGTTGCACCTGTACATGTTTGAGCATTTGCAGAGTTAATTTTGCTACAGTTTGTTAAACAAAGTAACAAAATTAAAAAGATACTACAAAGATTTTTAATTCTCATTTTATTTCCCTCTTAATTTGATTTGACATACCTGGTTTTCAATTTATCATAAGACAGATAATTCAGAATCTCTTTATTAACGAATGTTATTTCCATAGTGCAAAACAAGTTTGCGATTCCTTTGGTAAATCCTCTAAATCCACTACAAAAGATATATTTGCTTTAGATAATTGAATTTTTACAATGTAGAAACATTTTTAAAGATGTCTTGCACTTCCTAAGTACCTTTAGCAATCTTTTCAAGAATAATGTTTACTTGTTTTATGTTTAAATTTTGGCCAATAATATCTTCCAATAAAACTAAGGCATTACTCTTGTGCTTTTCAAATAATTTGCCAACAACATTTTTATAAATTTTTGCTAAGGCTTCTAAATCATTTGTAGATAAGTATTCTGATTTTGGTCCAGGATTATTTCCTAAAAGCTCCCAGTCACTTAACTTGTTTAATCCATCTACTACAGGATAGGCTAAACCATGGAAGCGATTTACTACAACAAGTACACAGGCTTTTTGATTAGGATCTAATCTCATAGATTACCCTATAAATGCATGCTCTTCCCAAAACTTTTTATTATAGTTTCTTTGTTCTTCTAACTGAGCATCTCTTGGGAACTCTGGTGCCAGCTTTCCAGGGAAAGCACTAAAAATTTCAGGGGCTTGTTCCCCTTTTATATGACCAATACAAACTGCAATTTTATTTGTAGGTTCTCCTTCATGGTCTTTTACATAATTTACAAGGAAATCATCTCCCAATAACTTGCCTCTAGTTTGTTTTTCGATTGATGCGCTCTGTTTGGAGGTTAAACCTTCAAGAGCTACTACTTGATCTCTTCCTATGATTTGTGGAAGTTCAATAGTAAAGTAGGTCTTTTTGCAAAATCCACCATCAACCCAGATAAGTTCTCCCATTTGTGCTTTTTTAACTGCCTCTCTTTGAATAAAATCAATGAATTTTTTAGGTGTTTCTAAACCAGGTACATTCACATCAAATTTTGAACCTTTAACTTTAAGTGCAGATTCAAAACTGTCAGCTGTAATTGTTATTACTTTCTCAATCTTATCTTTTGGATCATATTGCTTATATTCTTTGCCAATTAAAGATTCTTTATATGATTCAGGCAATGCTCTAAAATGCCTTGCTAAGTGAAATTCAACGGCAGAACCTGCTGTTAATGTTTTTAATTCTTCGGGTAAAACTGGTGCTACAACTTTATTATAAATATGAGTACCATCAATAGTTAAATAAGTTGGTTTCTCCTCAACAATATTTCCAGCCTCTATTTGTGGTTTGTTTGTTGCTACTATTGCGCCTTGACCAATTTTATTATTTACTTCTACCATAACCACCTCCTAAAATATTTTCAATTTTAATATATCTATCTGTATTAATTAGGACATATTAGGGCTTTAACATTCAAGAGGGAAAGTTTAAATTTCTTCAAAGTAAAAATTAAAAGAATATAAATGGTTAAGAAGTTAAGAAACAAGTTCTGCAGAAGTCAATGAATCTTGATGATTATTGTTTAACGAACTATCTACATGAACACCATTTTGTTTGGTGGTCTTAACCTTTTCACCCTTATCATTTGTTCTTAATAAATCAGACTTAATTCTTATAAGCCTTTGATACAGTCTTAATGAAATATCTTTTGCAACTGTTAGATCTTCTTTTAATACATTAACTCGGGATTCAAGCTCAGGCATAGTATCAGCTTTTTGTTGTAAGGAGGCTATCTTTTCATGGGCCTTTTCAAGTGATTCTCTTGCATTATGGAGTTCATTATCTAAGCTTGAACTTTTTTCAGATAAATCTCTCACTTTTTCATTTAAATTAAACAAATCATTTTCCAGTTGATTTTTTATAATTGCTATGCTTTCATAATCAGACTGAATTTTCTGCATTAATAAAACCTTCTCATTATTTGCTCTGTTGGTTTTTTCATTTGAGTCTTCCAATTGATTTAAAAAGTTTATTACATCATCTACTTTTTTTAATATAGCTTCTTTGTTTTTCAGCTTCCCAACAAATAGCTTGGTCAGAAAACTACCTTCGCAAGATTCGCTAACAACTATTTTTACTTGATTTAATTCATTGTAAATATTTTGAATGACTTTGCTTTGGCTTTGAAGCTCTGACTGGCTTACGTTTTCTCTAGAATCGCTACTTCTATAGCTTTTTAAAACTGACTGATATTTACTGATCAATTCTTTTAATTGACTTTCTGATAAAGTTTTTAAAAAATATTTCTCCACAAAACGATCTGAAATTCTATTTAGCGTTTTTCCCACTTTTTCTGCAATGGTAGGATACTTTTCTTTTAACTCTTCAGAAATTAATGTGGCTAATTCTTGCACTGAAGAAACCTTTTCTATACTTACATCACCTAATATTAGTCTAACTAACCAAGTTCCTTGAGTGTTTGGATCTGTGTCACTATTAAAGACTAACTCTTTTTGAAATTTTCTAAATTTTGATAAATTTTTAGCATCAACCATAAGCAATGTTTGAATATGTCTAACTAAGTCTTTAGAAATTTTGGATTGTTTGTTTTGTAATCTTGTTTGATTAAATTCTGCAATGGTTGTTTCTTTTTGTTTTGTAGGCAATGTAAACAAAATTTGTGCTTCTAATATCCAAACATAATCTAAAATTTCTTTTTGAATCTCTTCTTGAGTAGCTCTATGCCAGTTTTTAGTGGGTGAAATGGTATGTAAAACCTGGATGACTTCTTCAGCTAAAATCTTTTTATCTCTTTTTTGTAAAAGCTGAACAAGCTCTTCTGTAGTACAGGTAGGAAATTCACAAAGAGTTTTTAATATAAGCTTTTGTGTTTCTTTAGTGATTGTTTGTATATCTTGTGTAAGCAATTAGGCCTCCTTACCATTTAATTCATAAGTGGTTGTCAAATTATTGTCAGATAAAGTTTCTGTATCAGATACTGTATTTTCTGAAGAGCTTTCTTGCATAGTATCTTGTTTTTCTAATACAGAATCTCCATGACTGTATTCAGAAGACGCTTCAGGAATACTTGAACTAACTTCAAGATCTCTTGTGGAAAGTCCTATTTTTCTTTGTTCTGAATCTATCTTAATAATTTTAACTGTTATAACAGCATTTAGTTTTGGTTTTTCTATTCCTTCTTGCATTTCTGAATTGTGGAGTAAGGCTTCAACACCAGGTCTTAGTTCTATAAAAACACCAAAAGCAGCTTCACTTACAACTTTACCGGTAAGCTGTTTGCCAACTTCAAAATCAGTATCAAGTTGATCCCATGGATCACCTAAAACTTGTTTTACACTTAATGCTACTCTTTTATTTTCTTTTTCAATTCTAAAGATTCGAGCTTTCATTGTTTGACCAACTTTACAAATTTCTTTAGGATGATTAAATCTTCCCCAGCTTAGCTCAGAAGCCGGTACTAGCCCATCTAAACCACCAAGGTCTACAAAAATTCCAAAATCTGCAATTCTTAATACCGCTGCATCAACAATATCGCCTTCTTTTAGTTTTTGAATTGTTACTTCAGCTCTTTTTTGCTTTTCTATTTCAAAGGCTTTTCTCTGATTTAAGATTATATTTTTTTCTTTGTAGTCTAGCTCTTCAACAATAACTTCAATTTCTTGATTCACCCAATTTTCTTGGCTAATTCCAGGAAGTCTTATATATCTACCTGGTAAAAAAGCTCTTACACCTTCTATGAATACTTCTACGCCACCTTTAACTATTTTAGCAATGGTTACTTTTGTAGAAGTCCCTTCTTCGTGAAGTTTTTGAAGTTTTTCCCAAACAGTTTTTTCTTTAAGTGCTTTTGGAGAAGCAACATAGCGATCTCCTTTGTCAGGTCCTGATATTATAAGTGCGCTGAAAGATTCTGCAGTTAAATCACCACCAGCTTCATTTAACATATGATTGTTATGGATAAAGCCTTCCCACTCATCATTGATTTCAACAAGATGTCCATCTTTTATTTTTGCTAATAATTTACAATTTACTTCGGTTTCTTTTTCAAGCTTATTTTGATACTTATTTTTTAACTCTTCAAATGTAATTGTTGTCATTTTTGTTTTGCTCCGCGGATTTTTTAATTCACTTTTTGCTTAAGCTTTACTTTCACAAAAAAATATCTTACTAGCATACACTAATGCAATACCAACTGCCAGGTAAAGAATCCCTAAAAGAGGTCTATCAAGATTGCTATGTCGCAAAAACGACCCCATAGCCATCATTAGACCAATAAGAATAAATCCTTT
The DNA here is from genome assembly GCA_023250155.1 of Candidatus Melainabacteria bacterium. GTDB lineage: Bacteria > Cyanobacteriota > Vampirovibrionia > 2-02-FULL-35-15 > 2-02-FULL-35-15 > JAHFBD01. Next base: position 424,153 of record JAHFBG010000001.1, on the reverse strand, counting down.
TACACCCAGTACTTGTACCCAACCAAATAATAAGGACATATTATTTTTACCAAATTGAATTACATCAGCTCTTTTGTAATACTTAAGAGCCACTTTTTTAAGTACGAACTTGCCTTTTAATAATCCAATAGCTACTGATAATGATAAAAAAATAATCATCATTGGCCCAAAACTTAGACCAGATATCCATCTAGTACCAGCTATTGATAAACCAATTCCAACTAACAGCCAGATTACCCCAACGATAATTAAACTTATTTTTTTTTCGCGCATATATATTTCCTTAAATTTTTTCTTAATCTATTATCACTTAAGTTAATGTATACAACAAGTATAAAAAAATAAATCTTATTAAACATGCTTTTACATCAATACGCAGTAAAGACAGACATTAAACAGTTCTCTAAAAATAAATTTTTTTTAATGTATGTGTTAAAACCTTATAAATTAGCTGTTTTTAAGCAGAAATCCACAAAGATTAACTTTTTTTTATCTAAATTCTTTCTTCAAGCTCTTTTAAAGTTGCTTAGAAAACGTTATTATTATTGTAACTGAAATTGGATATTAAACATGCGTCATAACTCAAAACAAACAGTACCAACACAAATTAAAGCCCTGGATCATCGCTTAATAGAGCGCTTATATAAAGAATTAACTAAAGAATTAGAAGATTTAATGAAAGAGTTAAATGATTCATCAACAATGGGTGCATTTGGTGCTATGGCTACCTTATCTACAAACATATCTGATATTGCTGCAGACATAAAGAAGTTACAACATTTACCAAGTATGTTGACAAATCCTTATGTATTGGCTGATCCAAGAACTATTCTTGATGAAATTACTAAGAAATATATTAAGAAAAACAAGAAGACAGGGAAATAGCTACTTGATCTGTGAAATCACTGTAAACATTGGCAGATACATTCCTATAACAATAGCACCGACTAATCCACCTAAAGTGACAATCATAATAGGCTCCATCAGTGATGTTAGTGCTTCTACAGCAGTACTTACTTCTACATCATAAAAATCAGCTACCTTTTCAAGCATTGTTTCTAGTTGTCCTGTCTCTTCACCGATAGCTACCATTTGAGTAACCATTTGAGGAAATATTTTACTTTCACCCATAGGACCATTAATGGTTCCACCTTCTTGAACTTTTACTTGTACTGCTTCAATTGCTCTGGCTAGAACCTCACTATCTGCTGAATCTTTTACAACCTCAAGAGCTGTAACTATAGGAACGCCGCTTTTAGTAAGCGTTCCAAATGTACGGGTAAACCTTGCTACTGAAACCTTTCTTATAATATCGCCAAGCACAGGCAACTGTAACATTGCAAGATCAATCGCAAACTTTCCTTCTTTGGTTTGATACCAGTTTTTTAATACCCAAGCGATTCCAACAATAACTCCAATAACAAGAAGCATATACCATGATCTTAGAAATCCACTAATACTAATTAGAAACTTTGTATAAGCTGGTAAATCACTTCCTAAAGATGCAAACAAGCCTGAAAAAGTTGGAAGAACCAATGTTAGCATTGCATAAAAAACACTGACTGCAATTACCATAACAACTACAGGATAAGTCATTGCTGATTTAACTTGTTGAGTTAGCTTGCTACGCTCTTCCATAAAGAGTGCTAAACGATTTAATACCTGATCCAAAACACCACCAGCTTCGCCTGCTTTAATCATAGAAACAAACAGACGATCAAAAATCTTAGGATGTTTTTCTAAAGAATCAGACAAGGTACTTCCTTGTTCAATTTCTGATTTGATTTGAATTAATGCTTTTTTTAACCTTGGGTTTTGAGTTTGATCAGTCATTACTGTCAAAGCTCGAAGAAGAGCTACTCCAGCTTCAACCATAGAAGCAAATTGTCTTGAAAAAACAACCATGTCTTTTAATGAAATCGGTTGGTATTTTTCAAGAAACTCTTGGAATGAAGATTGTGTATTTTGCTTTTCTGTTTTTAATTCTTTATTTTCAGTCTTTGGCTCTGGAGTCTCGATTTTAGCTTGAACAAATGGATTTATTGGAGCAGTTTCAATATCAATTTGTTTAATATCTACTACCCAAAGCCCATCTTGTTTAAGAGCTACTTTAGCTTTATCAAGACTGTCAGCTAAAATAGATGATTCTTTTAGCTCACCTCTATTGTCACGTGCTTTATAAGTAAATGTTGGCATTTTTTATATCTGCTCAAGACAAGCTTGCCGCTTTTAGCGAGCCTCGCCTTTGGCGGGAGCTTCCTTTGATCAAGCTCTTCCCTCGATCGGATTTACCAAATAAATTGATTTGTCGAATGAATCGGATAAATCCTTTAATTGCAAGTTCATTATACTTCCTTAATTTGGATTTTAAATTTAAGAAGTAAATAAACTAAAATTGTTGCATGAATAATGATTTAACCTTGTCTTTACTGTAACCGTTAGTTACATTTTAAACTTACGCTCGCAACCCTATTCGGGTTAGCTCGCTTTTCTAGAAAGGTAATTTTTGGTAAGTAAATTACACAAAAATCTTATCGGCTTTACAAGACATTAGAATTTAGCGTAAGTCCTGACATTATAAGACGAAAAGAGAAATTACATCATTTAGCTGATTTCTTGATTCACGTCTCCTGCTTCATGCTTCTTGATGTTATTATTTCTGTTGCATGAAATATAAATGGCAAATTAAAGAAGATTTTAATCTTACAGAAGATTTTTTAGAAGCATGTCATGGCTCAGAAATTGTTGCAAAATTGCTTTTAAATAGAAAAATCTGCACTGCTGAAAAAGCGAAATCATATTTAGATCCAGATTTTTATATTGAATCATCTCCTTGTGAGATTTCTGATTTGTTAAAAGCAAGAGATAGAATATTGCAAGCTATAGATAAAGGTGAAAAAATTACTATTTTTGGTGATTATGATGTAGATGGTGTTACAGCTACAAGTTGCTTATTAATTACACTTAGAGAGTTTACAAACAATCTAGATTTTTATATACCAAATCGTCTATCAGAAGGATATGGACTAAATATTGAAGCAGTTAAAACAATAGCAAAAAAAAACAAAGCAAAGCTTTTAATTACTTGTGACTGTGGAATAACAAACTATAAAGAAGTAGAACTTGCTAATGAATTGGGTATGGATGTTATAGTTACGGATCACCACGCACTACCAGAGCAATTGCCACAAGCTCATGCAGTTTTAAATCCTAAGTTTTTGCCACAAGAGCATAAATTACATTTCCTGCCAGGTGTAGGTGTGGCATACAAACTTGCACAGGCAATTTTAGAAGTAAGAGATTCTTCTTTAGATCCTTCTTCTTTACTGGATCTTGTAACGCTTGGCATGATAGCTGATTTGGCTCCGCTTGTAGATGAAAATAGATATCTTGTTCAAATTGGACTTAAAAAATTGACACAAACAAATAAGGTTGGATTGCAAGAGTTGTTAAAAATGTGTGGGATACCTCTCACCTCCCCAAAGATTAATGCTGAGCATATTGGTTTTGGAATAGCCCCTAGAATCAATGCAGTAGGAAGACTTACGGATGCATCATTAGCAGTAAGACTTCTTACTACTAGTGATTTACTGGAAGCAATAAACATTTCAGGTGAGTTAGATATTCAAAACAAAGAGAGACAATTGATTTGTGAAGAGACTTTAAAAGAAGCTGTTGAGATGGTAGAAGTGGGTAGTGATAAATGCATTGTTCTTGCCAAAGAAGGATGGCATCATGGTGTTGTAGGAATAGTGGCATCAAGGGTTGTTGAAAAGTATAGCTTGCCTACTATTCTCATTGCAATTGATGAGAAACAAAACATAGCCCGTGGCTCTGGGCGAAGTACAAGCCAATTAGATATTGTAAGTGCTTTATTTGAAAACTCAAGATATCTTGAAAAATTTGGTGGGCATAAAGCAGCATGTGGACTGAGTGTTAAGCCAGAAAATTTAAATAATTTCATATTTGACTTTAAGAGTTATGTAAATAACTTGCTTTGTGAAGTTAATATGGAACCAAGCTTAAATATTGATCTTGAGTTATCTTTAAGTGATTTAACCATAGAGCTACTGCAGGATATATATAAACTTTCTCCATTTGGACTGGGCAATCCAATGCCCGTATTTGCAAGTGAAGGAGTCGAAATAGTAGGGATTAAAGCTATTGGAAAAAATAGTCAACATTTAAAGCTAATGATAAAGGCTTATGGTAAAGTCTTTGAAGCTTTAATCTGGAACCATGATAAAAAAACACAGTTTAATCTTGGTGATAAAGTAAAACTTGCATATACTGCAAAAATCAATAGTTTTAATGGAGAGACATTTATACAGCTTGAATTAAAAGATTGGGATATTGTAGAAAGCAAAGAACAGAAGTTAGAAGTAAAAAGTAAGAGGCTAGATGAAGAACTAGAACTTTATGATTTCCGCCACAATCCCCAAGAATGCTTAAATCTTTTTTCATCTCAACTCAATCCTCCCGCCGGAGGCGAGGCTCGCCAGGGGCGGCAATCCTCAATCCTGTTCTTTGCAGAATCCACCCAAAAAGATTATTTACCGCTGAAAACATATTCACGTACTAAAATTAGTAAAACTGAAAACCTAGTGTTTTTAGAGATTCCCCCTGATGAGTTTATTTTTTTAGATGTAGTAAAACGTTCAGATGCACAAGCAATATATCTTGCTTTCAATTCTCAATCCTCAATTCTCAATTCTCAATTCTCAATTCTCAATCCTCAATCCTATTTAAAGCGCCTTATTGGAATGCTCAAATATGCTGTGAATCAAAAGAATTGCAAAGTATATGAGTCAGATTTACAAGCAGCACTAGGTATAAACAGAGCTTCTTTAGCTTATGCCCTTGAACTACTTGTAAAGATAGGAGCTTTATCATTTGAAAGAAATGATAATGAATTAAATATAAGGTTAAACAATGGTTTAACATCTGATTTTAGCGATTTATTAGAATACAATTTATTTCTTTCAGAGTTAAAACAGATTTTAGAATTTAGGAATTGGATGTATAATTCTAATTTGGTTCACATAACAACGATGTTAAGTGAGCATAACATTAAAACAAAAAGTGTAGAGTTAAATATAGTAAGGAAATAAATATGGTTGTAACAGAAATGGATAATGGCATTCCAGAAAATATAAAATCTAAAATAAGAGATGTACCTGATTTCCCAAGAGAAGGTATACTCTTTAAAGACATAACTACTGTTTTAAGAGATAAGGTAGCATTTAAGCACTCTATAGATTTGCTTGCAAAGCACTATGAAAAGCAAAGGATAGAATACATAGCTGGCATAGAAGCACGCGGTTTTATTTTTGGTAGTGCATTAGCATATAAGCTTGGAGTAGGTTTTATCCCAATTAGAAAACCAGGAAAATTACCTTCTAAAACTGAGCGCATTTCATATGATTTAGAATATGGACAAGATAGTCTCGAGATTCATACCGATGCAGTTGAGCCAGGAAAGCGGGTTTTAATAGTAGATGATCTTTTAGCTACTGGTGGAACTGCTGATGCTGCTATAAAACTTGTTAAAAAAATTGGTGGGGTAATTGTCGGTGTTGCTTTTGTTGTAGAGCTAGAGTTTTTAAAAGGCAGAGAAAAATTACCTGAAGATTGTCAGATAACAAGATTGATTAGTTTTTAAAATTTAACAATCAACTTACATGAATCTAAACAAGTGTGCGTTGCGACCCACGCCGACGTCATAAAACAGTAAACATATAAATACCAACAAATTACGTATTAAGTCAAATCTTATAAAAAATCATTGTTAGAATAAATTCAATTGTTTAATTAAGAAAATGAGATGGGGTACTTATGTCCATGAAAATACCTAGTATCGATACTATTGGAAAACAATACAAAACAAATCAATCAAACACCTCAAAAGATAGCTTATATACTATGCTATTGCTTGCTGCATCTGGAGTAGGTTTAGCCTCTCTGGGCTTAGTATCTGAAAGTAATAAACCGATTCCTCCTGACAATAACAACATTAGCCCCATTATTAGACCACTAAATCAAGAACATCCTCAAAAAAATCTAACTATCCCTAGTTCATTAAATATTCCAAGAGTTAATGTAAGCGAAGATGATTATAGTATTGGACCCAGACTAAGAGCACTAAGAAGCTTTGAAGAAAGAGAAAGATTTTTAAATGAGACTTTAAACAGATTAAATCCAGAATTATTACAGTCACAAAATTCTAATTCAAGAACTGCTCTTGATGAATTTAATGCGAAAAACAATTTGTCATTAGTATGTTTAGGTGTTAAGCAGTATCCTTACGAATTTGTTTTTATAGACAACAATTACTTTTTCAGGAACAGTAGAAATCCAGTTCGTATAGCATTGAGTTTAGATGAGGTAAAAAATACTACATCTAAAAATGATCTGGTAACCTTGCTTGAGAGAAAGTTAGCTGAACATAAAGAAGAGCTGAGATCACAATATCTAATCTGGACAAGACCACATGAATATGACTTCCCAATGCAAAATGGTGCTGCCATGGTAGCTTTAGTTCTAGCCAATCTTTCAGGCATGGAATCAGATCTAGCACGAGCTGTAGAAACATATGATAGACACTACGGCATGTCTATTGAAGCTATGTGTGTAGATGCTTCTCATATACCACAATTAGAGAGAGAATTTGCAGAGATTGGTATAACACGCTTGCCTAGAATAACACCAGGAACACGATCAAGTATATTGACCCAGCTTGAAATGTCATTAAAAAAAGCTATAGATGATGGAAAGTCATCTTTCATGTTTCATTACATGACACATGGAGGTAGTACAGGAAATATTGTGGCATCTGATCAAATATTTCGAGGAGATGATATCGCTCAAGTTCTTGCAACCAATTATAGAGGCAGACCAATCTGTGATCAAATAGACATAACTGTCTGGGCAGGATCTTGTTATTCAGGAAGACAGCTTGATGATATAAAAAAATATTTTGCAGATAGACCTTATATACCTGTACAAAATCTTAGAGTATTTGCAGAGTCTACATATACTACTGCTGGTGCTGGTACTACTCCAGAGAATGCTTCTCTTGTAAGTGATTTAATGAGAGACAATTCTGGTCCCATTGATTATTACAATAGCTGGTATAGAGAATATGTTAGATATTTGCACAATAAAAAAAATATACCACTTGAAAGCCTTGCAAATACTTATATCCACAGAATGAAATTTGGAGATATGATGGCAAGATTTGATACCTATAACAAACAAGATCCTCAAGGTTATTATTATCATAATGCTTTAACTAGTTCAGGTGGAAATGTAAGTGAGGGTAGATATTTTACAAACCATAACTCTACTAATATAGTGAGTAGTGAAAGTCCATCCCAATCCAACAATCCAAGTTTTAATATAAACACAGCTTATTTAAACTTGAGAAGAGAATATTTAGAAAGAACTTTAAGAACTTCGCCCTAAGGTAAGAAAACATTTACAGCCAGACTACATTGACATTGAATTGTTTTGATAAAATCAACAAAACAGCATGCTTCCCATAAATAAAATATCAGGAATATATCCTTTAAAAAGTAATCAAAGAATTCTTGCGCATGAAAATAATGAAAGCAAACCAAGAGAAGAAAACCCGACAATTGTTCCACAGGCTAATAATGTTATAAACATTCAGCATTTAATTACTAAGCAAGAAAATAACGATTTGATTAATGGTTGGAAAAATCTTTCTCCTTTTATAAATGGGCTTGTCAAGGTTATTAAAGATTCTAAAAGTGCTGATCCAGTATGGATGTTGGTTTGGATAAAGAATGAAGCTGCACTATTTTATAACTATTCATATAAACCTATACCCAATGAATCAAAATTATTTAGTTATTTAACTAGTACAAATTCAGAAAAACAAAAAATTGTTTTAGATTGTGAGAAACTGCTTCTTAATGCTTATTTAGATGCGAAAAATTTTGTTAATGGTGGACAAGAGGTTCAGTCTGGTTTTGAAATTACTGGACAGGATGACTGCATGATGCGGGTTAGAGGATATTTTGGAATAGAGGTTTCTTATACTTATGTTGATTGCTTATTAGAAGTTTTAGAAAACAATGTAAAAGGAGAGATTGATTCCTGGCAACAATTTTTTAAAGGAGTATTTGCTCATGAGATGACACACTGTTTAAGAAATGAAATATTAAACGAAGGTGATAACGGACAAGAAATAGCTTCTCATGCAATTGAAATGCTTTCTACAAGTGGAAATAACCTAATAGCAGATTTAAGTTTTAGTAAAAAAATTGCAGATCCTAGTACTTCATATAACAAAGATTTGATAACGGGATTAAAGGTATTGCAGCAAAAACTTTCTTCCCATGTGCTTTCTACCTACAAACCTAAAACACATGAACCAAATGAGTTAAATAAATCAATAAAGTCAATTCAAGAAGATAAAAGAGAAGAGGTTTTAAAAGAAATTGCACAAGAAATAATAAAAACGTCAGCTATTGATCTATTACGCATAGCAGCACAAGCTAATGTGATACCTCTTGTAAAAGCAGACGTGGTAAGCCTTTTAAAAGAATGGGAAAAAGCAGGTTAGATTTTTTCTTTTCACCTTTTTGCAGTATCAATAAATTTTAGAAATATGCTTTTTATATATTACAGAACTTACACAAAGTTTGCAGGGTGGTGCAGACATAGTTCCTTTTTATCCTTGAATATATGTCACCTTTGTATGACTATCTCTGCTTATGCTTTGTGTAGGTTCTGGTTTTAAGTAGACAGGGGTTTGGGATGATTTTATTGAAGAACCTATTCAACAATTAACTTGGTTGTCCTAGCAATCCATCTACTGGTTAGCTTTTTCTACCTCATGATTTCTTAATTGTTGTTTAACCAAAAGCAAACATTAAAAGAATTTAATTTTATTACTATAAACAAATGTCCTAAAACATCTTTTTAAATTTTGATAAGAAAACTTTTTTAACAAATCAATATTTTATGATTTTATTTATAAACTTTATAACCTCACTATTCTCTCCAAGTAGACCTGCTTCAGCTGCTCGTACTGGTGGCCCACGGGCTAATGATCCTACATCTCCAATAGCACAAACAACAGATCAATATACAGGTAGAACTCAAACTCAACGACCTCCTCAACAAGAACCTCAACAAGAACAACCTCAAAGATCTTTCTGGGGACGAGTATGGGGTGCTGTAAGAAGTACTGCAGTGGTTTTAGCAGCTACAGTAGTAACAGGTGCTCTTATAGCAAGTGGTGTAGGTATAGTAGGTGTAGCATTAGCAATTGGTGCTGGTATTTTAGCTGGTACTGCTGTAGGCACTGTTACAAATGCTGCTACTTGTTTAGCTACAGGTGACTGGTCTAAGTTTGGTCAAACATTTATAGAAGATTTAAAATCTTCTTCTATTGGTGCTGTTAGTACAGCATGTGGTTTTGGAGTAGCAAGGCTTGTTACAGGAGGTGCTCAAGCTGCAGCTACAGTAACTGCTGGTACTAGGCTTCTTGGCGCTGCTAGTGCTGGTGCTTCTGGAGCTACTGTTTCTACTGTAATAGGAACAGCTGATCAATTACATCAAGCAAATCAAGAGTTTACTCAACACATAGAACAAAAACAAAGAGAAGAAGGTAGAACACTGACACAAAGAGAAATTGCTGATGAACGTCAACGCTTTATGGAAGAGCGAAAGCTTACTATGGCACAAATACTCCGTGGTGGTGCAACAAATATAGTTACAGGGGCATTAAGTGGTGGTGTAGGAGCAAGATTTCAAGCTGCAAGACAAGGTGTTCAAAGTTCACTAGCTCAAGGACTTAATGCAACAAGAGGTCAAGTTTTAAGAAGTTCTATTGCAGCTGAAGCTACAGTCTTAGCAGGAATAGGTATGGGAAGCAGTGTAGTCTCTCATGGAGAACTAACACTTGAAGAATCTATTCAACACATCGGTAGTAGTTATGCCGGTGGATATATAGGAAATAGAGTTAATCATATGATGGAGAGAAGAGCTCAAGCTGCTAGAGCACAACAAGCCCCCCCTCCTCCAAGAAATGGATCTTCACCACCACAAAGTAGTCCAAGAACAAGTGTTCCACATAGTGAATTACCACCTGAAATCACTACCAGTAATGCTTTTAGACATGCAAATAGAAATGGCAGAAGTATCGTTATTGAAATAGATACATCACTTCCTGCTACTACTCCGGCTCAAGCTGAAGTTAGAGTAAATCCAAATGGTACAAGAACTACTGTAATTAGAGTTAGAGACAGAGCACAATTAAACAATACAAATAGAATACTTCATGAGGTTAGGCACTCAAATCGTACTGTAACTGAAGTTCATCTTAGAGATGCAAATGGAAATATTACAAGAACAAGAACTGCAAAAGAATATGTAGCATTAAGAGCACTTGAAGAGTTTCAAGTTCGAGCAGCACGTGCACCAGGAGAACAATTAACACCTACTCATAGAGCAAATGCACAATATTCACGTGAAATGCAAAGACTAATAGCTAATGGTGATCATCAAGGTGCTATTAAATATGCTAGAAGAAATGGAATAAATCAAAATGATTTAAGAAATTATGGTAGAGACTATGCTGAAAACAGAGCTAATCCTAATAGAATTGTTCAGAGAGGGAATAGTACAAGTACAGCTGAAGATCTTGTAAATAGTTCACATACTTTAGATGATTTAATCACTGCTAGAGAACTTTCCGGATTAACACAAGAGCAATTTAACCCTCTTGCTGAACAAAGAATTAACAGATGGATTCAAGAAAGTGAATTTCATAATTTTAATCGACTAATGACTGAAAATCCATTAGTTGAACAATTTGGTGTAAATAGAGGAGCTTTTCAACGTGATAGACAAGCCAGGGCTCTTCAATTAGCTGAAACTGCTCTACGTAGAGGTAATTTAACTCCACAGCAAGAGCAATTATTACATGATTTGGGCTTACAAAATCAACTGAGTAGATTGAGAGCAGAAATAGCTGGAGCTGCTACTTCTACTGAAGTGACTGTTAATGGGGTACCAGTATCCTCAAGGGGAGTAGGTTTATTAGCTAGAGCCAGGGCAAATCCTTCAAGCATGACTGAGAGTCAGTTAACATCATTAATGAGTGCATTTGGATTTTCATCTGCAACTTCGGGACCAGGAGGACATGCTATAAAATACACTCATGGTACTCATCGCGCTGTAACGGCTAGCGCTGCAACTCATAGCCTTAATGGTAATAATATTAAGCCTTGTTATGTAAGGAAGTGCCTTAAAGCCATAGCACAAATAATTGACTAACAATTTATTTTTTAGGTAATGGTAGTCCAATAGACACACTTGCACCACCAGTAAATTTATTATTTTCTACAATAAGCTTCCAGCCTAAGGTCTGAGCTAACTGACCGGTTTTAAATAAGTGATCACTTAAAGTAGGAGATTCATCGAGTAATCGTTTATCTCTATTTGAAAGAGATTCATTGCCAATTTTTGACAAAACATGCTCTGGAAAGCCATTTCCATTGTCAATAATCCTAATCCAAAGCTTATCTTGTTCAGTAAAAGCTATTACACTAACAGATGAACCAACATAATTAGATGCTTTCCATTTTCTAGATACTGCTTCTATACTATTCATTAAAGTCTGATCAAGTAACTCTAATAAAATCTGTTTTGTAGTAAAACGCTTAGGGATATTTTCATCTTTTCTATATTCTTGGTAAATAAACTTATTACTATTTATATACTTTCGACTTTCTAAAACATCTAACATTTCCTCTATGTGTGATAAAGCACCAGCATGGTACTCATCAAGCTCAAGAGGCTTAATCATGGTATACGCTTGACCATAAATTTTATTTCTTCCTGCATCAGGATTATTTTCTTGTGCTTGGGATGTCATCGCTTGTAATTTATACAGAAAAGGTCTTGAGCCAGGATTAAAATCTAACATTATATTTTCCTTTTACATCTTTCTTTCCACAAGATCTCTATGAGAAGGTTTTAGGGCAGATGGTAATACAGTACTTAAGTTCATAAATTAGCTCCTTATATATTTATTCTTAAAAAATGAAAAACTATTATTGATTGTTAGAATAACAAATCTTCGGTAGTAGTTAGTAAATTCTTAGAAAAAATTAATTTTCCTTAAATCTTAAAAAAATCTTAAAAAGCCTCTTTACATTGTAATGACCATATGTTATAGTCATTTATGATTTAAGCACTTTATAAAGGGGTAGGGATGCGATTAAAACCAGTACTTGGACTAGAGACAAGCACATATATTGAATCTACAAATGTAGATAAAGACTTGGCCCAAAATGAGTCAGGACATACTGCTGTTTTAGAAGAACCTGTTGAAAAATCACATAAAGCTAATCCAGAAGCACAAAATATATTTACAGCAAGAATGCTGGTAAATAAAGAAACATCTACAAAGCCTACTATAAACAATTTAGTTAAAGGAATAGACATGGAGGTAATAGCTACACTCCAAACTAATACTCCTGAAGATGAAAAGTTTTTTTCGCTTATAGCTGAACTAGACAATGGTACACCTCTATACGATGCTTGTAGAAAGGATGAAATTGGACCTGACACAGTTAAGAAACTTTTTATCAATTTTCTTAAAGAAAATAAGCTGAATGATTTAAGTGAATCAGTTGGAGATTTGATTAGACAAGCACCTGCTGATAGAAGTACCGTTGACTATAAACTTGAAGGGTATTATTTAGACAAAGCTTTTGAAACTGTTTCTACAGACACAGATCTATTGAACATTGCAGATTATATAAAAGCCAATAAGGATAAAATAAATAATCTCATCGATAACATAGCACCATTTGATGATACTGGACATGGTGTTTTGCACAAAGCTATTTTCAAGGTTCTAACTTTGGAAGATCCTAGTATTTCTAATGCAAAAAAACAAAAACCAATTTCTACTGTAGACGGATTTAAAGAAAAGCTAGAAGAACTAAAGTTGGTAGCTAATCTTAAAGAAAGTGGCGTAGAGTCTGAACTTATAGGTAGGTTATTAAACAGATATAGTGATTTAAAAAAAGGATTAAACCCTGCAGCTCAAATAACACAAGATGCTACAAAAAAGCTTAACTCAGACATTGCTCCTGAAGAATTAAATGGATTTATAAGATATTCACTTGCATCACTAGATAATAGAGTGCTTGTAGACAAGCTTTCTACTAAGTTTGCAGGTGATGGCCCTGAATACTCAACATTTAACTTTAAAGGAAATGTGATTAAGTTCTTAGAAGTTAGAGCTAAAAAAGAAGATAAAGAAGCAGTAAAATTTTTAAAAGATATTTGTGAACTTAAATCAGTTCAATATGATGACAACAGTACTATTGATGGTGTAGACAGACTCCTAAACAGAATATTGGATGAAAGAAATCTTAATGCTTCAGATGAGTTAATTGGTGGATATTATACTGAAGCGAATGTAGCACTTTCTTTAATAGAGCAAGGTGACCAAGTTACACATATTTCAGTAGATTTTGACTTTGATGAAAATGGTAAGCCCATTATAAATGATGAAGGAAATAAAGAAGAGTTAAAGGATAATTTTGGGGTCTCTCGCGAGATAGATATTATCCTTAAAGATCTTGCTGGAAATAAATATTTTGTAGAGATAAAAACCACAGGACATGTTTTACATGAAAAGAATTTTTATTTGAATAATACTCCTAAATCTAGACCACAAGCAGTAGGCTTAGCACAAATTGCACAGAGAAAAAATGCTACCTATGTTAGCGCTCTTGAAAGAGGCAATAATGATGATCCTAAACTTCAGGAAAAAGTAATTCAGGTTCGTCAACTGGTTAAAGATAAGACAGGAATTGAGATTCCAATCTGGAATAGTTATGGTGATGATATAACGGGGAAATTCCCGATTTAGATTGTTTCTCTGATTTAACAAAGATTTAATCTTGCTTATACATTAATAAATTATTATTTTTTAAATAGTGATGGTAATATTTAGGACTAGGAATCAGTGCCGATAAAACCTAAATCAAAGATATATGTCTATTTCACCAGTATTGTTACTTAAAAAATATACTAAACCTACTATTGAGCAAGAGAAAGAAGCTAAAAGTAGCTTACAGCAAGTATTTGATGATTTTGATGTTGAGCTTAAAGCAACTACACCACAATCAGTGAGATTAGAAGTAAAACCATTAGGTAATAAATCACCAGACAAATTCAATATTTCTACATTAGCAGAAGTGTTTGTCTATCCAAATAGCGTGGAAAATTCTAGAAATAAAGATAATCAATTTATTGAAATCGTTTATATCCTGGCAAGAAAAGAAATTGATGAAACTACATTTACAATACTTCCTAGTGTTTCAACTTCTTCTTATAATATAAAGCGTCATGGATCAAAAGCAAAAATGCGAACAGAAGCATTAACTGCTATTGCTAATGCTTTATTTAAGGTTTCTAAATCTAATGTGTGTATTACTACTTCTGATAAAGCACTTGGAACAAGTCCTGCTATTTATGACTTTTTAAACACTTCAAAAAATTTCAATGTTGCAAAAGCTGATTTATTCAATGTACTTCAAGATTCTAAATTTACTTTAGTAAATAAAGACTTTATTCCTGAAATAGAAAGGATTCTAGATAAAGGTGATGTCAATTTAGCTTGGTTAAAGGATTTTGGTAATGCTATTGGTTATGCAGAAAGTGATCAGCCTTTTAGCTTGTCTAGCTCTAGCTCAACTGATATAAATAATTATCACTTCAAATCAATGTTTGAAGCACTTCGTAATCTAGATAAAGAAAAATAACGATCCTAATAAAAAGTAAAAAGGCGGCAGGCGGATTTGAACCGCCGGATGGAGGTTTTGCAGACCTCGGCCTTACCACTTGGCTATGCCGCCATCATTTTTATATGCTTCAGACAAGCTGAAGCTTTCATTGATCACACTCTTTCATTTGATCGGATTTACTGGATAAACCAGATAAATCCTTATGTTATGAAAGCAGAGTATTTTTTATACAAATCAGAAATCAGATTAAGCTCAAATAATATGATAACTCATTAATACTTTAAAATCTTGTTTTAATTGAATTTATTTCAATGGGGTGGATTTTTAAAGCTTTTGAGATATAGCTACTAGAAAAACATTTTTTATTATAAGCACATACTGCAATAAAATCATTACTTTCAAAATATTGATCAGCAAGCTTTTCCCACTCTAAAAACTCATTAGGTTCTATTAAATTCTTTAAAGAATCTGAAAGTTCTGCAAACACCCTAAGTCCTTTATAGCCTTCTATTTTGGCATTATGAATTAAATCTATATAGGTTTTCAAAGTTTTTTCTATGTTAAATAAACCTTCTTGTAAATAAATATTTTTAAACTCTTCAATTATTATGCTTTTAGTTTTGGCAACTTCTTCAAAAGGATTATTAATTTCCCTAAACAAATACTTTAGATTTTGAATAACTTCATCATGTTTTATATTATCAATAACAATAAGACACTTTTCATTTTTTTTTAAACCTTCATTTATAAATGGAACTGCACAATGAAAAAACTCAATCTGTGTATTGAAAAACAAGCATGTGTGATCATGGAGTTGGACTTCTTGTATAGGCTTATGCAAAACTTTTGTCATAGTTATAGTATACAGTATTGAGAACTTAATTATGTATGTTAATTTAGATTAAATCACTACTTGGAGGAATAATTTTGTTAATTATATATTTGCTTACATTATTTGTCAGTGCTGTTTTATTGTTTTGGATAGAACCCATGTTTGCAAAAATGATCTTACCCATGTTAGGAAGCACTCCGGCTGTATGGAATACTTGTATGTTGTTTTATCAGGCTATGCTGCTTTTAGGTTATCTCTATGCTCATCTAACAACCACTTTCATGAAAGTTCGTACTCAGGCAATGCTTCATATAGGTGTTCTTTTATTGCCTTTGCTTGTTATCCCGATTTCCATTCCTTTTGGTTGGGAACCCACTGTTAATGCTAATCCTGCTACTTGGCTTTTAATGCTACTTTCTGTTTCTATTGGACTACCATTATTTGTAATCTCTACGACAGCACCATTAATGCAAAAATGGTTTTCTAACATTTCACACTCAAGCTCAAACGATCCTTATTTTTTATATGCAGCAAGCAATTCAGGAAGCATGATCGGGCTACTTAGCTATCCTTTATTAATTGAACCGAATTTAAGATTGAAAGATCAATGTGCTATTTGGGGTATTGGTTATTTTATATTAATTGTTCTTGTGTTTTTGTGTTTACTGGTTCTTTTCTTTTTTTATAAACCAGCTTCTAGTGATACTTCTAATGAAGTTGATATTAAACCTAATCTCAAAATAAAACTAAAATGGTTAGTTCTGTCGTTTGTACCTTCAAGCTTACTTTTAGGGGTGACTACTTATCTAACTACAGAAGTCCCACCAATACCTCTTCTTTGGATCGTTCCATTGCTCTTATATCTTTTAACTTTTATAATAGTTTTTTCTAAAAAACCAATCTTAAATCATGAAATGGTAGTTCGCTTTCTACCTACAATAATGCTTCCTTTAATTCTCATTATAATTTTTGAAGTTTCAAAGGCAATGTTGCTTATTAATGTTTACCACTTAGTAGTGTTCTTTCTTATTGCAATGGTTTGTCATGGAGAGTTAGCAAAGAATCGACCACAAGTAAAACACTTAACGGAGTTTTATCTTTGGCTATCTGTAGGCGGAGTTCTCGGAGGAATATTTAATGCATTAATTGCACCTAGAATATTTAATTCTGTTATTGAATATCCACTCGCAATATTGCTTGGGTGCTTGCTTTGTCCATCTTTAGTTCAAATATCTGACAAGATAAAAGAAAGAAAAGAAAAAATCTTAGATATTTTATTTCCACTTGCATTATGGTTATTTATAATTATTTTTACCTTGAGTTTAAGGCACTTTAAAATAATGGTAGGAATGATGAGTTTATGCCTAGTATTTGTTCCTGCTATATTTTTATGTTATAGCTTTAAAGAACGTTCCTTAAGATTCACTCTTGGTATTTTAGCTATACTCCTTGGAAGTGTCGTCTATAAAGGCAATCAAGGGCAAATCCTTTATAAAGAGCGTAGTTTTTTTGGGGTACATCAGGTGGTAGTTACTCCTGATAAAAAATTTATCCAGCTTATTCATGGCTCAACTACTCATGGATTGCAAAGCTTAAATAAAGATCAAAGACAAGAACCACTTACATATTATTATCGTACTGGTCCCATTGGACAAATTATTAGTGCTTATGATAATGAAAATGAAAGCTGGAAAGTAGCAGCAATTGGTTTAGGGGCTGGTTCTACAGCTTCATATATAAAACCTAAACAAGAGTGGACTTTCTATGAAATAGATCCTGTGGTAGAAAAAATAGCAAGTGATCCTAAATATTTTACTTTTCTAAGTGAGAGCAAAGGAAAAGCAAATATTCGTCTTGGTGATGGAAGACTCTTAATCAAAAAAGCAAATGATGGCGAATATAATCTAATTATTTTAGATGCTTTCAGTTCTGATAGCATCCCTGTTCATTTGCTTACAAAAGAAGCAGTTCAATTGTATTTATCTAAACTAACCAGTAATGGAATTTTAGCTTTTCATATTTCAAATAGGTTTCTTAATCTAAGACCAGTACTTGCAAATATTGCATCCAGTCTTGGGCTAGTGTGTTATTTAGAAATTGATTTTCCAATTAAAAAATCAGAAAATAAGCTTGGGAAATATCCTTCTCACTGGGTTGTAATTTCAAGAAAAGAAGAAGACATAAAAAAACTATTAGCATTTAACTCTAAGTGGGAACCATTGTTACCCACACAAGCTAAGGTTTGGAGTGATGACTTTTCAAATATATTTAGTGTTATAAGTTTTAGGTTATCAAATAAATGAGGATACAAAAAGTATTTTTCACTCCGTATTGCCCTCCCATCAACCCCTCTGACCATTAACTAAGCGTTAACGGTTCCCATCGGAGCATTCGGAATGGCAATACTACGTTATGCTTTTTGTATCTAGTTTATCTTCAACTTTTTAACAAGCCAAAATACGCTATAATAAACCCCATGTCAGTAGAAACAGCAGTAGAGATTAGCGGAGTATATGAGGGTGACTTAAGGGTAAAGCTTACACATGGCCCATCAGGTACAGTTATTGAGACTGATGCCCCAAAAGATAATCAAGGAAAAGGTGAAAAGTTCTCTCCTACAGATATGATAGTAGCTGCTCTTGGTTCATGCATGATGACTATTATGGGTATTGTAGCCAAGCGTGATGGTATTAATCTAAATGGTGTATTATTTAAAGCTCAAAAATACATGGATCAAAACCCAAGAAGAATAGGAAAAATTGTACTTGAGATTTATATGCCAAAAGGTCTTACAGATGAGCAAAAACAAAAACTAGAAAAGTTTGCTTATTCATGTCCAGT
The DNA here is from genome assembly GCA_023250155.1 of Candidatus Melainabacteria bacterium. Classification (GTDB taxonomy): domain Bacteria; phylum Cyanobacteriota; class Vampirovibrionia; order 2-02-FULL-35-15; family 2-02-FULL-35-15; genus JAHFBD01. The sequence goes on along the minus strand of JAHFBG010000001.1, from coordinate 405,679 downwards.
ACATCAGTCTCTAAGCAAAGATATTGAACAGGATATAAGATTTATTTATTCTTAAATGACTCAAAAAGCAATTTTAGTAGATGTAATCCCACAAGATGTTTCAAAAGAAGAAAGCTTGCAGCGCTTGGATGAGCTTGAAAGTCTGGTTAAAACCTATGGTGGTATTGCTGTTGTAAAAGTAGTGCAGAAAAAAACCATGCCTGACTACAGAACGTATATTGGCTCAGGAAAACTACATGAACTTTTAGAAGAAAATAAACAAAACAAAGCCACGTTACTAATCATAAACAATTTACTCAAACCATCTCAGGTATATAATCTTGGTGAAATCTGCAAAACACAAGACATCACTGTTTGGGATAGAATTGACCTTATCTTAAAAATATTTGATAAGCATGCAAAAAGTGTTGAAGCTAAACTACAAATTGAGCTTGCTGCTATAAGACACATGGGACCAAGGATTTATGGCTTGGGTCTTGAACTTACAAGACAAGCTGGTGGTATTGGTACTCGTGGTATTGGAGAAACAAACCTTCAGATTATGAAACGCCATTTAAGGCGAAGAGAACAAAAAATCAGAGAAAAACTTGAACACTATGATCTTGTTCAGGCAAACCATAGAAGTCAGAGACGCAAAAAAGATTTAAAAACTGTATCTTTAGTAGGTTATACAAATGCTGGTAAAAGTACATTGTTAAATGCACTAACAAAAAAAGGTGTATATGTTGCAGACAAACTATTTGCTACCTTGGAAACTACTGTTGGAAAGCTTTATCTACCTAAGTCTGAAAAGATTGTTTTGTTATCTGACACTATTGGATTCATTCAAGACTTACCACCAGATTTAATTAAGGCATTTAAATCTACATTAAGTGAAATTATAGATGCTGATTTTTTGCTTCATGTAATTGATAGTAGCGATCCTTTGTATGAGTCGAAAATATTAGTAGTAGAAGATATATTGTCTGAACTTGGTGTTTCAAATAAACCTAAGATCTATGTTTTCAATAAAGCTGACTTAGCTGTTAATCTTGATAAAGCAGGAATCACTGATCACTTTCATGGGTTTTCTCCTATGTTTGTTTCTGCAGAAACAAAAGAGGGACTAACTGATTTAATAGATATAATTGAAAATAGTTTAGCAGATCCCTCATTTTGTACAGAATGATTATTTCATTAGGAAATGAGCAAGTTCTTGATCTATAGGGTAGCCAGTGGCATTTTGAAAACCAATAAACATTGGTGAAGGATTACACTCAAGCATTATATAATCATTGTCTTTAGTTCTTTTAACATCAATTCCTGTAAATATCATGGAGCAACACTCTGCAGCTTTAATACACATGTCTTCAACATATGTGGGTATTTTAATTGTACGTAAAGCTTTTTCATGCCCACGAAAATCCACATGATCAGTTTCTACTTCAATAGCACATAATATATTTCCATCAAGAATAAAAACACGAATGTCAGCACCTTGAATAAACTCTTGAAAAATAACAGGTGCATTGCAAAGCAGAGATAAACGATCAGATGATAAGTCCTCTTCTTTTAAAAGATTGCAAGAAGCACCTCCTGCAACGGGTTTGTAAATCAAGTTTTTGAATTGTTTCTTAAACTCAAGTAGTTTATTTGAATCATTTGTTACTAATGTTTTAGGTACAGGAATGCCCGCTTTTTTCAAGAGATTAACCTGATATGGTTTAAGGTAGTGTAAGTAGAAGCATTCAGCCGGATTTACAATTTTTTTGTTTTGAAAAACTATAGTTCTTATCCATGATCCTAGAAGAGATTGCCTTTCACGTTCTGCAGCATATTCGCTATACCATCCATCCAGATTAGGAAGTTCTCCTCTTACCCTTTTTTCTTCCAAATCATACGGTGGCTCTGTATAAAATATCGTGCGATTATAAAATGAATGAATATCTTCTATGGAGTGTTCTTCATAGATAGGGACACCATCTAAGAGAGTAAATTTTACTTTTTTAGGGAAATTAAGAGTATCGATTATAACTACTTCTGATCCAAGGTTTTCCAGCACAGTTTTCATGTGCATTGTATGCTCTTCTCCTAAGCCACCAATAATTCCAATTTTCATCATTAGCAAATTATAGTATAGAAAGCTTGAGATTTATTTCGGTGATAAACCTTCTTCACCCATTTTCTTCACCAGATGGATGAATCCACTAACTTTCTGATTTGTATATTGGACAATCAGTTACTGGAATATAAGTTCCACTTACAGGATCAGATTCAGGAGGTTTTGGTGATATTCCTTCTTCACCCATCATTAAAGTTGTTATTCCTCCACCAGGATTTGGAGAAGAGCCTCCTTCATTCATAGCTCGAGTTGTAGGTCCACCTCCAGGATTAGTAGGTGGCATTGGACATACAGGTGGCTTTGGATATTCAGGGGGTTTTGGTGATATTCCTTCTTCACCTAAAGCTAGTGTTGTCATTCCATTCCCTGGATCAGATTCAGGGGGTTTTGGTGATATTCCTTCTTCACCTAAAGCTAAAGTTGTCATTCCCCCACCAGGGTTTGGAGAAAAACCTCCTTCATGCAAAGCTCGAGTTATAGGGTTCGGGCTTGTTCCACCTTCATGTAGAGCTCGGGTTATAGGTCCACTCCCAGGGTTTGGAGAAGAGCCTCCCTCAGATCCTACTTTAGCTCTTGTTGTAATTCCATTTCCAGGACCATCTGGTGTTATGCACTTCTGAAGATCTTTGTGTTTATCTACTAATTCAAGAAGTCTGTCATCTAGATTTGTTTCATCTTGGGATTCATTTGTTGAATCCTGTAATAAGTAAGATGAGTCTACCCTGTTTGCTAAATCTCTAATAAATAAATCTGCCATAGTTTGACCTCTCTTTTACTACAATAAAACATAGTAGAGTTAAAGGCATGTTAAGCAATTAAGAACTTATCATTAAAAGATTGTTTATTCTGATAAAATCGTTGGCTGAGCTTTCAATTTACTATATTCTTTAATAACCTCTTCTCCATAAAACTGCTTAAGTAATTTCCTTGGGACTTTCCCAGGTCCCCTAATTAATGAAATAGGTATACCTTCGGGTTTTATAAAAACTACTGTTGGAATAAATGCTTTACGGGCACTTGAGAATCGTCTTTCTAATTCTTTTTTTATTTCATTTGGTTTAAGTTCATAACCATCTTTTGGAATAACAATTGCAGAAACAATATCAGTGCCAGTTTCAGGCTTTGTTACACCAAAAACATGTACTTCTTTTATACCTTTTATTTCTTCAATCTCTCGCTGAATAATAAGTGGTGATATTTTTTCACCATTTACATTTAAACGATCACTAAGTCTATCTTTATAAATCAAGCTCCTGTTATCAACTACAATTTGATCCCCTGTTTTAAAAAATCCATCCTGGGTTAATACATCACCTGAAAGTTCTTGTGGAAATCCTTGTACCCTTACTAAAAGCTCATCATCATTAGAAGTCTTAACTTCTACACCTTCAAATGGGATTCCTAACCTATCAAGTGTACTTGTTGTAGGTTGTTCTATTGTAGATGATATTGGTCCACATTCTGTAGACGCATAAAAATTAATGAGCTGAATTGGAGCGATGTCTTTAGAGACCCTCTTCTCATTTATTTTCTCAACTAATTGAACTAACTTTGGTGTCAATGGTGAACCACCTGAAAGAATTAATCTAACATTTTCTAGTACCAATCCTTTTTTTATAGCTTCTTCTAATACAGGTTCAATGATTCGTGGAACACCTGGAAAAATTGTAACTTTGTTTTGAATCATTGTATTCAATGCTTTTTGAACAGTTTGTGGCTCACTAGCTCTTGGAACTTCTGTCAATGCTATGGGCATATTAAAATTTAACGCTTCCATAAAAACTATTAAACCAGCTAAATGGTAAAAAGGAGCTGGTAAAAGCATTACATCGTTTTTCATAGCAGGAAAACGTTTTGCTACACATTCAGTTTGGTTGGCAATAAATTGATAAGTATAGGTCATCTTCTTAGGTTTTTTTTCTGTACCTGAAGTATATAGTTCTAGTGCTGGAGTATTCTTGTCTGGATTTAACAACAACTCTTCTTCTTGAAGTTCTGGATTATTTAATATTGAATTATAAGTAAAAAATGTTGGGTTGTATGCTGTAAGTGCATTACCAGTTAATTTGTTTAGTATTGATGAATGCTTAGTGGGTTGTGTGGGTGGGTATTCTGTTCTACCAATAGTTATTACATTTTCAAGAAGCCCACCCAATGCAAGCTTGCTTGCACCTGCTCTTAGCCTTGAGTCTCTACCTACTATTAGTGTTTTAGCTCCTGAACGTGAAAACATATAAGCAATTGTATTAGGTGGATTTAAAAAATTTATAGCTACTGGTACTGCTCCTAGGGCTTGGATAGCGGAAAAACTTTCAAAGAGTTCTTTTTCATGTGGAAGCGCCATCAGAGCCACTCTATCACCAGGCTTTATACCCAATTGTTTTAGCCCATTTGCTACCTTTTTAATATTTGAAAAAACTTCAGAAGCAGTATTTTCAGTATAGTTCCCTGGAAATATAATTTTAGAAGGTGATTCTTTAGCTAATTCATATATCTTTCTTAAAATTGAAAATCTATTCTTTTCTAGAGGTCCCTGATTCTTATAAATTGAATGGGTATATAGCTCATTAAAATCAATATTTACCTTATCTTCTCCCCAAGCCTTATTTAATACTTTTTCCCGAAGTTTTATACCTAGGTGGCTATAAAAATACGAGTGCAGTAAACCTGAACTGGTGCGCATAACGCTTTCCTTATAAATATTACGCTGTAACTTTAAAGGAAAGTGTACAATAGCTTTGTATCATTCATTGACTGTAAATCGTCTTAAATTGTTTAAATTCAGTAAGAATCTCTTTGCCATTAGTTAACAAAATTTATGCTTATAATTTCTTGAATGAATCAGACTAAATGTAAATTCTTAGCTAGAAGGTCTTTACTAGAGGCAATTTAAAATATATATTTTGTAAGAGATACGAACCTTTTTTGTATACATTAGTCTATGAATGGGAATACCTGAAAATTTAGAAAGAGGATTATAAAATCTATGGATATGTCACAAGATACGAAAAAAGTAATTATTACAACATTAGTTGTTGTTGTTTTCTTAAATCTTTTAAATAAAGAATTGGAAAAAGGATTTCAAAAATCAGTTGGTGAAACTCTAAAGAAAAATCCAGCTATTGTAAGAGATGCACTAATAGCAGCGCGTAATGTACCTCCATCTCCAGGTGAGGCTCCACCGACTGCACCTCCTCCAAACATTCCTCCACCAGCTCCACCCAGTGAAGAGGAACAATTAAAACAACAATTAGCAGATAAAATAAATGTTGATCTTGGCAATTCACCTGTTTTAGGTAGAAGAAATGCACCTATTCAGTTAGTAGTATTTAGTGATTTTCAATGTCCATTCTCAAAACGAGGCACAGACACAGTCCATGCACTAAAACAAAAATATGGTGACAAGTTAATGTTTGTATATAAAAACCTACCATTACCTTTCCATCCTGAAGCCATGCCTTCTGCAAAAGCTGCTTTAGCTGCAGGTAGACAAGGAAAGTTTTTTGAATATCATGATAAGCTCTATGAAAATCAAGCACAGATTGGCGAAGCTCTTTATGTTCAGACAGCAAAAGATCTTGGATTAAACATAGAGAAATTTAATACTGATAGAAACAGTAAAGAAATCGAAGATCAAGTCAAGGCAGATGCTGATCAAGCTAGTAAATTAGGTTTCAATGGTACTCCTGGTTTTGCATTAAATGGAGTTAAAATTCTTGGAGCTTATCCTCAAGAGCATTTTGAAAAGATAATAGCTGCTTTAGGAGTTGGTTAAACTACGCTGCAATTCCAAATAGTCTATTAATAGTACTTCCAAGTCCTTTTGTACATCTTGCAACTACTGGCAATAGCTCATAGTCAAACGATATGCCAATTTCATCGTTGTCATAAGCAGTAGTCATGTTGTGATGACTTGATTTGTAATCTATCTTCTTAATTCTTGTTTCAAGATCAAGTAATTTAAATACATACTTAGCTAAGAAGTGAGCACCTATAAATGGAAGTGCTTTACGTTTTGGTTTTAGAGAAGAATCTTTTAAGCAATCAATCTTATTTTTAAGTATATTAGTAACTTTATTTAATTCTTCTTGTGTAATAGAGTGTTGTCCTTGATTTGAGTCTTTTATAACATATTCAAGACAGTCCTGAATTATAGCTTCTTCTTCTATCTTACCAATTTTGGATGGAGTTTTAAAAAACTCTTTAAAGTTATCTTTTTCTTTAGCTTGATCAAGACTATATTTAGCTTGTATTTGTTCATAATTTAAATAACCATCTTCATTTTCAATCTCATCATTGTAGACTAAGTTTCCATTCTCATCTTTTTTATACCAGTCTGGAACTAGCTTACTAATAGTATTTTGAGCAAACTTAGATAATCCTTTTACAATAGTTGAGTTACAAATTTTCTCTCTTACATTTTCTAAATCTTCGTTAGTGGCTTCTTTTCCGCTTAATTTGCCGATTAGTTTTCTACCAAAATATGAAGCCTGGAAAATAGTTTGTGGCAATCTACCAAGTGTTACATATAACCCAGTAAATCCAACTGTTAAAACTTTTGAATATCTGCCAATTACTTTGTCAAGAAATCCTACTGTACCACCTTGACTTTGAGCTTCTTCATTTAAATGTGGCTCATCAAGTAGTGGTGTAAATAGAGCAAACATAGAAAGCGGGCTAAATGTATGGAAAGTGATTTCTGCATAGTGTCTGATTGTTTTGAGTATTGAATCATTTTTACCTGGAGATGATAACTTATCTTCAACATTTTTTAAAGAATCAAATACTTTATCTGAAGTTAAAAAACCTGGTAATGCTTTCTTTAAGTTTTCTCTTTCTTTTACTACTCTTACTACAGAGTCTACACCCTTTGCAAAAAGCTCAGGGATCCCTACAAATAAGCTTGTTAAACGGCTTATGCCAAGTAATGGACGCTCAAAAAACTCACCTGCTGAAATACTGCCTGTAAAAAGAGCCATTGAATCTGCCCATTGTCTTAAGCCTTGCATTGTAGGATTTGCAACACTTCCTAGGACTGCTAATCGTTTACAGCTATTGTAAATATTTCCAAACTCCTCAGCTCTTTTTTCAGAAGCTTTGAATTGTTCTGTATCGTTTAATTTTTGTGCATTAATAGCTTGTGTTTGTTCTCGTTTTCTCAAGCCCCAGGCTAATAGGGCTTGAACATTGCCAGCTCCCCAAGCATAACCAGTAAAAAGAAGATTTGGAATATTTGCAACAGTTGCAATTTTATGAAATATTGATTTTCCAAATTTTTCAGGATTTATAAAAGGTTCAAATATAAATGGCATAAATCCTAGACTAGAACAACGATAAAATCCTTCTCTCCAGTCATCAAAAATCCCCTTATTGTTATTGCTTTCATTTTCAGTATTTAAATCGTTGCTGGGTTGATTTTCGTTTTTCAATAGGTAATAATTTTCAATTTCATTTCTAATTATTGATATTGGTGCAAGTACTGCTGAAAATGAACCAAACACATCACCAACTACTCTTAGCGCTTGTGAAGGAAAAGTAGCTCCCTTTTTTAAGGTGCCTAGAATTAATGCAAGTGCCGATATACCACCTATACCTAAACCAGCTTTCACATACTTTGCTTTTACTTCTTTGAAGACTTCATCAGTTGATTTATTTGGTGTTTCATTTTCTATATATTGTTCTTGTGGATTCTGGCCAACAAAAAGTGTTTCAGCGTGTGTTGCACCATGCAATACGCTTCGGGATTTTGCTAAAACACTTCCTGCTTCCAGAGACATATAGTTGACTAATTTACTCGGTTATTATCGGATACATAGCTATCATAGTACTAATATTTAGAAAAAGTCTATAGATATATCAATAGTACTTGAGTGATTTAGTCAAGTTTAATCAAGTCTTAATACTTTAATATCTTATATTTTCTTCTTTTTTTGTAGTTTTGCCAGTTCTTGATAAAATTTCTTTTCTTCTTCTGAAATAAGGGTAGGAATATTGATTTTAACCTTTACAAAGTGATCCCCTCTTCCTTCTTTTTTTTGATGTGAAAGACCTTTTGTTCTTAACCTAAGAACCTTATCATTTTGAGTACCACTAGGTATAACCATTTTTACTGGCCCATCAAGCGTAGGAATTTCTGTTTCTGTACCTAGAACAGCATCACTTGGGCTAATTGTAATTTCAGAGTGAATATCATCACCATCTAATTTGAAAATAGGATGTGGTTTTATTTTCACAACTAAATATAAATCACCAGGAGGTCCACCATTTCTTCCATTTAGTCCTTGACCAGCCATTCTGATTTTTGAACCTTCTCTAACATTTGGAGGAATTTTTACTTCAAGTCTTTTTGTATCACGCTCTGGAATACTAATATCTAATTTTCTTATAGTACCTCTATAAACTTCTTCAAGAGGCAATTCTAGATTTATGGAATGATCTTCTCCTTTTCGTTTTCCTTGTGGACGAGTGTAGTTTTGAGTAGATCTTTCTTCAAAATGAGATGATCGTGTTTTAAATTTTTCCCCAAACAGCATTTCAAAAAAATCACTAAATGGTGCTTCCTGAGCGGTTTTTGTAAAGTCTTGATTGTTAAAGTCAAAATTGAAATCATTAAACCCAGGAGGAGGTCTGAAGTCACTTCCACCTCTAAAGTTATTCCCTAACGTATCATATTTTTTTCTTTTTTCAGCATCACCCAGTACTTCATAGGCTTCATTAATTCCTTTAAACTTTTCTTCTGCCTCTTTATTGTTTTTATTTGCATCAGGATGGTATTTACGAGCTAGTTTTCTAAATGCTGTTTTAATTTCTTTTTCGGTAGAATTTCTTGAAACACCTAAAATTTCATAATAATCTTTATACTTAACCATATTAAGAATTATTATATCGTTTTTTCTTTAGAAGTCATTGATTACCGTAATCTAATTTGATAGACTTTTTAAGATGAAACTCGCTATAGTTACAGGTGCAAATGGTTCCCTTGGAAAAGCTTATGTTGAACGCTTTTCAGGTTTAGATGATTATAAGTGCGTGATTGTTTCAAGATCAAAAACAGAATCAAAGCAAAAGAACGTTGTTTACCTAGAAGGTACAGATCTTTTAGATGCAGATAAAGTTAAATCTGAAATAGATAAAAAAGTCCCGTTGGCAGGATGTCGTGAAATTTTATTTGTTCACCCTGTAGGAAAGTTCAAATTTGAAAGATGGCAAAGACCTGAGAATGATCATGATAAAGATGGTATAGATGATGAAGTCTATGCTTCAAATATAACTACATTTACAAACATAGAAGAACCCCTTATAAAATTTGCTTCACAAGAAGGAAATGTTCGTGATTTGTTGGTTTGTGGATTTGGATCAGTAAGTGACAGGTATAAAGTTCCATTTTGGCAGTCTTATTCAAAATCAAAAGACATTTTAAGACAACACATTTCTACTTTGACTAGACAAAGCGGAAACACTTTAAAAATAAGAGGAGTATTTATAAATGTTAGCTCAGTAAATACGAAAAATGAAAATGAACTTAGACCCAATGCAGACAAAACAAACTGGCTTGAGTCAGAGGAAATAGTAGATGATTCATTTGACATATTAACTACAAAACAAAGAATAAGAAATCTGGAGATGGATGTTTTTAAATGTATACCTGGCTTCAATCCAGATATTTATTATTCTCCTCAAAATGTTTGGGAAAGATGGATTCATGAGATGGGGGAGAAATTATAATTGATGTCTTTCTCTATCTCTATACAATTTAATTCTTCTAGCTCTTAACTTTCTTAACCTGCTTATCATGTTAGAATACCTTACTTTAACAATGCAACCGATTTCAAATTTATCAATAGCACCATCCTTAATACCTCCTAAAGAAGTACAAGATGCATTTGAAGTTTTACTAAATCCTAATGTAAAACAACAATTTTTAACGTGGATTGAGACTGTAAAAAATAATACTACAAGTACTACTGAGTTTATGAATCATATGAAACAAGCTTTTCCAAAAGAAGCCTATTGGAAAACAATGATAGCAGTCGGAGAGCCAGGCAGAAAAGCATGTTTGGAAACAGCAATAGCAGCTAAAAAACCAATCAGAAAAATTGATAAACAAGAACAAGAAGAATTAAATCAAAGATTGCTTGAAGTTTTTATATATCAACGGAGTTTCCTTGAAAGCCTTACAACATTTGACAGTAGTCTGTATATCGTCAATGAAGATATTTCAATAGATAAATTAGAGCAAGTATTAATAGAGGGTGCTAATCCAAATATTTTCATCGATCGCTGGACACCACTTCATTGGGCAGCAAGCAATGGAGACTATGAAATGGTTGAGCTATTAGTTAAACAACCTGGTATTGATTTGAATATCAAAAGAGAGGATCGTTGGACACCGCTTCATGGGGCAGTAGCTGAAGGATACTATGATATTGTTAAACTGTTAATTGAAAATGGTGCTAATGTTAACGCTGTAGGTCATGATGAGACGACTCCACTACGTCTTGCTAGTACTCACGAATATCCTGAAATAGTAAGGTTATTATTAGATCATGGTGCTAAGTTCGATTCAAGTGGTGATGGTAGTGATAAAGCAATTGCTAACAAAAACAATAATAGAAACAAAGGACAGTTTAGAAAAAAGTATATAAGCTATAGCTTAAGTGAGAAAATGAAACACGATAGAGTAACAAAGATCTGGGGAGAAAATTACTAAATTGATTTATACCAATTTCTGTTCTCTCCTTGTAAATATCCTAATCTACTAGCAGTCTCATCATATCTCTTTAATGCTTTTTCAAGAGGAAGTTTAGGTGTTCCATCTTTGTTTTGCATTGTAGTCCAGGTATTATTATGTCCGCTTTGAATAATAGTTTGACTAAGATTAAATTTCTTTGCTATTATTTCTGACAATTGAACAAGCAGTTTTTCCCAATCAAGAACAACTAAGCCGCGAGAATGGATTTTTCCTTGTATTTCCTTAAGTTCGTTAAGCTTATATGATTCAACCCCCTGGATTTGATTTATAAATAAAGTCTTTTCATCGCTTGGTGAAAAGGAAGCCAAGGCATTTGGCTCACCTTTATACATTAAAGCAACACCGACAGGTGAATCTAAATATATTTTACAAAGTCTGTTTTTATCATCTACAGTTTTATCGTGTCCCCAATTCTTTGCCCAACCAGAAGTTGTATCAACACCCTCAGTAATTAAAGGTTCTAAGCTATATTGTTTTATTCTTTCTTCTGACAAACCAACCCCTTGTTTTGTGCATGATTTTAACAGTATATTTAAATCCCTATCTTTAGGTAATGTATCGTGTAAGGCTTGAATTAAGTCATAAGTTTTTAAAACAGTTTGTGTATTTTGAGAACCATGTAGCCGCCATGCAGTTAGTCTTGCTTTTTGAAGAGAATCAATGTTAATCCCAGATTCATGTAGTGAGATTTCTAAGTCATCATTTACGTTATTAGTATAAGGATATGTAACCCATGTCCAAATCAAAGCATTACTACCAAACTCTTTAGCTACAACTTCATGTGGCAAATGAGCAAGCAAAAAAGAAAGACTCATTTTACTATCATGATTATAATTGTCTAGTTTATCTAATGTAAAATCTTCCAGAGGGTATTCTTCAATGTCTCTAAGATCTTGCTCTAAATCGTCATTAGCATAGTTTTTTGAACCACTGGAAAAGCTATACTTTTCATAAAGTAAGCGAATTTTACTAATTGTAGTTGTAATAATAATTCTCCAATATAAAGGGTTTTAAAAGTTAATGGCTATTGTAAATGAATGAAGAAACTATTTTCTTAAAATTAACCTTTTATTTATATTGTTTCATTGGTTAAGCTTAGAATTAATTCTTTCGAGGTTTTTTATCTTCACTTCTTTTTATCTTTGAGTATTATATACCCAGTTGCTATATAATAAAAAGGAAATGCAACCTCTATTTGGACAAGTAATTACTGCAATGGTTACACCATTTAATGATGATCTATCTATTGATTATGGTGCAACTGAAAATTTGGTTGATCATTTAATTAAAACAGGCACAGATACTATCATAGTGGCTGGTACTACTGGCGAAAGCCCTACACTAGCTCATGAAGAAGAATTACAATTATGTAAGTTTGTTCAGAAGATTGCTAAGAACAAAGCAAAAATTATTTTAGGGGCTGGGTCAAACTCTACTCAAACAGCTATTGAAGCTACAAAAGAAGCAGAAAAACTTGGAGTAGATGGGATCTTGTCTGTAGTTCCTTATTATAATAAGCCATCTCAAAACGGACTCATTGAACACTTTAGTCAAATAGCAAAAGCAACAAGCCTCCCAATTATTTTATATAACATCCCAGGAAGAACAGGGATAAATATGGAGCCACAAACAGTTGGCTACTTAGCAAATGCACATAAAAATATAATTGGTTATAAAGATGCTACTGGCAATCTTGACAATACTACTCAAGTAATACAATTAACTTCTTCTAATTTCTTTGTGTATAGTGGAGATGATAGTTTAACCTTGCCTATGTTATCCGTAGGAGCAGTAGGGGTTATAAGTGTAGCTAGTCATATCACTGGAAATGAAATAAAGGATATGATAAATTCTTTCTTTGCTGGTAAAATAAATAAAGCAAGTGAAGTTCATCATAAATTGTTTCCTTTATTTAAAGCATTATTTAAGGCACCAAATCCTACATGTATAAAAGCAGTATTAGAAATAAAAGGATTATGCAAATCAAATTTGAGACCACCTTTAGTAAAATTGACAGAAAAAGAATTAAATGAATTAAAAGAAGTGATGGATAAGACAATAGAGAGCAACATGGCCAATTCAAGATGATTTTTATAAATCATCCATTGTGATTAAGTAGGTTTCAGACTAGTACAAATACGGGGTTGTACTGAAATAAAACTCCATAAAGGAAAAACAAACATGACAACAAATGCAAGTGATAATGTTACAGAAAAAAAAATGCGACGGGTAATAAAACGTGGCGATGATACTGTTGTAGTTACAAAAGGTGAGAATGATTTAAGTAGTCATGTATCATTAGACCCTAAATTAAAAGTAAAGTTAATTCCCCTTGGAGGAATGTGTGAGATTGGGAAAAATACTTGGATCATTGAATGTGATAAGGATATTGTTCTTATTGATGGTGGGTTAGCATTTCCTTCAGATTCAATGCCTGGTGTAGAAATAGTTTTGCCAGATATTAGTTATCTTGTTCAAAATAAAAATAAGATAAAAGGTTTGGTTATTACTCATGGACATGAAGATCATATAGGTGGCATAGTACCAATGTTAAAACAATTTGACATTCCTGTAATTTATGGACCATCTTTAGCCATTGGTCTTTTAGAACAAAAATTGAAGGATGCACAGCTTCAGGATAGAACTACTCTTCACAAAGGAAGACCCAGGCAGACTTTTAAAATTGGTTCAATAGCATTTACTTATGTCAGAAATACCCATTCTATTGCTGATAGCTTTTGTTTAATAATTCATACCCCTGCAGGAAAAATAGTTCACTCGGGGGATTTTAAGTTTGATTTTACACCTGTAGATGGAGAGTTTTTTGATGTTTATTCTTTAGCACAAGTAGCAGAAGAAGGTGCTCTGCTTCTAATCAGTGACAGCACAAACGTAGAGCGTGAAGGATATACACCATCAGAACGTTCTGTTTATGGACGATTAGAAGAAGAGTTTAATAAAGCCCCTGGAAGAATTATTATTACTACCTTTGCCTCACAAGTTCATAGGATTAGACAAATATTAGATATTTGTATAAAAGCAGAAAAGAAAGTTGCTATTATAGGGCGCTCTATGCTTCTTTTAGCGACCGTTTCAAGAGAACTAGGCCATATGAAATTTCCTGATGGTTTATTGATTAATTTGGAGGATGTAAAAAAACTCCCCGATGAAAAAATAGTGATTTTAACAACAGGCTCTCAAGGTGAACCATTATCAGCACTCACCAGAATGGCATTTGATGAACATAAACAAATCTCTATCCAGCCTAAGGATACTATTATTATTTCAGCTACTCCTATTCCAGGGAATGAACGCGCAGTAGCAAATGTTGTAAATGCTTTAAGTGCAAAAGGAGCACATGTAGTCTATGGAAGAGAAGCAGGTGTACATGTTTCAGGACATGCTTGCAAGGAAGAGCAAAGGTTGCTTTTAAATATTGTGAAACCAAAATACTTTTTACCAGCTCATGGCGAGTATAGAATGCTTGTTATGCATGGGAATGTAGGTGTAGAGTGTGGGGTTGATCCTAAAAATGTTTTTCTTATGGAGAATGGAGATGTTCTTGAACTCTGCAATAGTACAGCAAAATTAAATGGTCAGGTGCCAGCTGGAATTATAATGGTAGATAGCACAAGAGTTGGAGATGTAGATGAAGCCGTTCTTGAACAAAGACATAAATTAGCTTCTGAAGGTTTACTATGCATAATGATTACTCTTTCAAAAGGGAAAGTACTTTCAGAACCAAACATAGAAGCTAAGGGTTTAGTCTTGGCACAGGAAGATAAAACTCATGGGCAATTTATGTCTGATGCTAAAAAAATTATAGTGAAAACAATGACTGCTGCTTTAGAAAAAAATGAAAAAGATATTGAAAGTCTTAAAGAAAAAGTTAAGACTGAGTTAATAAATCTAATCCACAAAGAATTAAAAAGAGAACCACTTCTACAAGTGGTTATTTTGGAGTCTAAATAAAGACTTATTTTTAGTAATTTCAATCAAATCATAACCTTTCTAGGGTATTAATTGTTTAGGTGAGTTTATCTAAACCCAAAATTATAAATATTCATGAAATCAATGTGCATGAATTGCCAGATAAAAAACTTGTTTGCAAATTATTATTAGAACAAACTATAAAAGCACCAGGTGACATACTTGTAATCAATAATAAAAACTATATTACAGTTGAAAAAATACATCATTATTATTTTGATGGTGCTAAGTATCAGTTTACACAAATGAGCTTGTTAGTAAGACCACTAGAAAATTTTTACTAAGCCTTGTAACCCAAAGTTACACTTTTTTAGAACTAGTGTAACCGCGGGTTACATTCGTATAATAAGCATCAAATTATTTGACTAAAAAACATCTGTCTGGTACTTTATCTGCATGGCAACAGAGCTACAAAAGAAGTATGAAGCACAGTTTTTTCAAATCAGTGGATTTTCTTGCATAGCACCATTTGGAAAGCTTGTATTAAACGCTTTCCATTTTAAACTTATTGATTTAAACATATTTATCTGTGTATATTTTATTGTTTCAGTGTCCTTGGCTTATTGTGGTATGCTACTCATACTGCATGGTTATGAAGTGTTAGGAGAAAGAAAAAGTATATGGACCCAAGAATAATTATGTTGATTATCTCTTTCTTTGTTATTTTATCGATGCCTACTATAGCTTACTTTAAATGGAAACCTAAAGAGCCAAAACAGAAGAACAGATAAATCAATTACTTTCCTGTTCTTCTATGAAATGTAGTAGATGATTTTGGTGCACCACCTGAAAATTTATTTGGATTTGAAAACTTCTCAAATGGTTTCGGGGCATTCCCAAATGGTGATTGAGAATTCTTGTTTTTCGATTGTGTTTTATCTTGAGGATTGTCTTTTTGTCTTTTTTGATCTTTATTTGCCATGATTTTTATACTCCATATTTTATTTTCCTGTAATACATTATACCCCACTAAACAACACTTTATCCTTTCTTGAATTTTTATTTTAATTGAAGTATTATCACAGTAATTTTAAAATATGAAAATAGTTTCCCCTCTTATTTCCTCTTTGAGGTATTTATTGTCTAGTGCTGAAAGAGAAGCATATAGAACTGGTATACCTACATACATAGATAAAGAATTAAGAATAGTTAATGGTTTTGATAAATTGGTTGAATCAAGGCCTAATCCTGAGCAATGGCTTCATTTTAATGAGTTAGTTACTCATAGCGAAAAAAAAGAAGAGTTAATTTCTACATATACTTCTTTAGTCCAGTCAGAACCTACATCTGATGAGTGGAAGTTATTTGAAGATTTACTCTCCGTTTATGAATTTAGAATCTGGGATATAAATCCTTTAATTAAATCTTCTGCTAGTGTATTTAAACTAAAACCAAATACAGATCAATTAGTTTTTTTAGATGATATGACTAAATCATATCTTGAGAATAATACCAAGGTGGAGCACTTTTTAAGTGGGTTTGCCCGATTGTTAAAATCAAATCCTAATACTGAACAATTCAATCTTTTTAAAGATAAAGCTTATGCTGAAATTAAAAAAAATAAAAGAATAGGAGTTTTGACTTATCTTACTGCAGATATAATTCCTTTGAATCCTACGAAAGAAAAATTAAATCTGGTTTTTAATATTTATGATTACTATAGACAGAAAAAATGGATAAGCAATGTAGAGAGATTTAATGGATTAAGGAAAGCATTACCAAGGCTTATAAAAGCTGAGCTAAATGTAGAGCAATTAAAAATATATGAGGATTTACTCGACAATCACAAACAGTTTAATGATGACTTATGTGAAGCCACCTTAAACTATTTAGATTTAGTAAAAGATTTATCTCCTATTAAATGGAATGTTTTTAAAATTGTTTTAAATTATTATAAAAAAAATGATTTCTTTTTTAGTGATGCACTTAGTTCATTTCATAGATTTAAAGATGTAGAGGTTCTGGATAAGTGCTGGAGTCCACTAATAAAACTATTAAATAAACGCATTGATGCAAAACTTCTTGTAGATGATGTACTTGATGCTTTTATTGATATAAGTGATGAAAAAGATTCAGAAAAACTAAAATTTTATATAGAAAAATTGAATCGATGTTCAGAGAAAAATCTTCCTTTGGATGATTTAATACCTGTAATTAAAGCAAATCCATCAGAGGATGAATGGAATATATTTGAGACGGTAATTGAAAGCAATGTAGATCAACAATATCTGGACAGTATTGTACGATCCTTTTACGATTCAATATTGGCTAAGCCTACTCATGAACAATGGTCGGTTTATAAAAACTTATTGGAAAAGTCTAAGAATTCTATTGAACTAGAGTCAATTACAAATGGATTTTATGAATTGGTGGTTAATAAAGCGCCAAAGCTTTTGTTTGATGCTTATGAAATAAATTGTACTTCGCCGGGTGCTGCAAATTGTTTAGCTTCTCTAGCTAAAAATAAAGAAAATATATCAAATGCAATGTTAAAAACATATTTAAACAGTATAAAAAAGAATCCAATCATTGATGATTCTCTGAAGCTTTTAAAAGAAATTACAGTTCACTCAGCAATAACTGCAATGGTTAGAAGTGATTTGCCAGAGACAAGAAAAATACAAGGTGAAATCATAAGTGAAACTATAAAAAATGATCATGTGCCATTTTCACTAAGAGACCCATCGGGATTAGTAAATCTTAAAGCAAAAATAATGTCTGATGAAACGTTAAATGTTTATGCTAGAGCTTATGATATTTATCATGGATTTAGTGCATTTACTGTAGAGACTAAAAGACCCCCTGAAAAAGAACCAGCTCTTCTTCCTAGGTTTGGTTCTGAAGTTGCAAAACGTGTGAAGTATATAAATGCTAAAGATGTCACTATGTTTCCGGGGCGTGGTTTTTTAATTTCATTTATTCAACCAGAAAAGGTTTTTACACCTGATACGAATATAAAAAAAGGAGAAGATCCTTATCACAAGTATAAAGCTGCCTGGAATTGGCTTAGTGATGAGTTCAATGATTTGCAGAGTACTCATTTTATTTTTACACGTGGAATGATAGTTATTACTTGTGCGAGCAAGAAAAAAGAGGAAAAGTATTCACTGAAAGATATAGATGATAAGCAAATCCACTATAGCTACGTGATTTTAAATGATCATTTTCACAACAATAACCTTCATAGTGCATTTTTAGTACCAACAAAACTTTTAGATGAAAAACTTAAAGGGACAATGAAAGAAGGAGTTAAAGTTAAAGGAGCAGTTATTGAATATAAAGATTATAGAGGACCATCGTTAGAGCATAAAGATGTTAATGAAATCGGACTAACCATTGAAAATTTAATCAAAGAAGCTAAACAAATCCCAGCTAACATTTTAAACATTGGCTGGGGATCAAATGTAGGTGGAGGATTGTGTAATGCTTATCCACCAAACAGTAAGCCATATCATGAATGGGAATGGTATTTAAATGAAACAGAAGATGCCTACGGACATGTACATAAATCACATATGCTTACTGGATATAAAGAGCACATGACTCCAGAATTAGAAAAAGGATTTATTCCTTTAAGAGAAGCACATGATAAAATTTATGCACTTACAAATAGCTACCAAAATCTTTTAGATCTTTTTAGAATATCACTTTCTTACTGGCATAAAAAAGAACCACTGAGAATGCTTGAAGAAGCTTATAAATATCATAAAGGATATAAAGAAGGACTTATTAAAAAAGAAGATTGTCCTATCTTAGTAAGTGCAAATACACTGGACTGGTGGAATAAACCAAATTCTTTATTTGCATTAGATACTAGTGATATGATTTTAAGCATTGAAGATAAAAAAATCCCTTTTGATTCTGAAGGCATAGGAATAATAGAAGAAAATCTTTGGAATAAGCTTATTATGCCACTTGTAGAAAATACTGATGGGATGATAAAAGATTTTAGGTTTTATAACAGAAAGGATTTAGGGATTTCATAAGGAGAAAAAATGAAAGTTAATTTATTTACAGTAAGTACAATAGCTGCAGCACCCGCAGCACCACCGCCAGTAAAGCCAGAACCCAAGCCAGATACAAAACCTGCCCCAAAACCTACACCACCACCACCTAAGCCAGATCCAAAACCATCACCACCACCAGCTAAACCGGATAATCCAAAACCCATTCAAAAGCCAGGCACAAGACCCTGTCCTGATGGAGAACCAATACCTGGTATTTGTCCTGTGGATCCGTAATTGTTTAGTACTTAATCTCGTATTTGTATTTTTATATTTACTTAGTTTATTTATTGATCTAAACTTTTTCTAATCTAATAAATATTATTGGGAAAAAGTTGAAAGTACTGTGATAACACCCATACAAAATCAATCTCACCTAGTAGGAAGATTTAGTTTATCTTCTAGACAAACTCAGCAATTAGTACCTTCTACAAGTGCTAATAGATTTATAAGTCAAATACATGAAACATCCTTTCAACCACAGATTGAATCTCATGCTAGATTTAACATTTTAAATGAATACATGTCCTTGTTTGGAAAACTTAAACCACCTCATATAGCCAAGCCTTTAAATGATTTAAATGATCTAATTATTTTTGATAAGAATTATATTGAATACCTAAAAGACAAAGAACAGATCTCTCATTTAATCCCTGATAAAGTGTTTATTGCATTACCAGGACATGAAAGTGCTTCTGAAGAAATGCTAAATTCTCTTATTCGACAATACCCTAATTATTTTGAAAGACAAGGACCATATGTTAGAAATAAAGTTACTAAAGAAGAATGGGATTTAAGAGATTCCAGCAATCATCCCTTAAAAGTAGCTGGTAGATTGGTTCCAGCAGATTTATTTTTAAACAAAAAAATTAATGATAAATATATTCTTGTAGCAGGTTCTGCACACCTGACTTCAAAGTGGAGACTAAGTGACAAGATAAACAAAGCTGTAGCTCAAGTCCATTATGAAATGAAAGGTGGGGCTATGGAAGGAGTACCCATTTATAGAGATCAATTAGAAAAAAGAGTAGATAGCTATTTAGATCAATTAAAAACAGAAAGACCCTCAATAAGATTTGTCACCCTTGTGCATACAGAAGCCTCTTGGAGTCAGCATCCTGATATTTATATTTCCCCAGAAGAAAAAAATTATACGGCAGAAAACATTGGCAAAGAGTTAACCATAAGAACAGAAAGAGAAACATTTAAAAGGTTAGAAAATAATAGTGATTATATATTAATGAACATTCAACCTTTTTATATGCCACTTAAAACTATAGAAAAAGATCCAGATTTAGCAAAACATTTTTATGATCTGCATGCTGAAATGCCACAAGCATATAGAAACTATAGATCTGATCTTAAAGCCTTTTTTAATCCATTAATGGATTACTTAAAAAAGTATGTTTAAGTAGGTATCTAGTTCTTTACTTTCATATCTTCTTTTATTAGTAAATCAAGAGCCTCTTTAAAAGAAGATATCAATGTATCATAATGCCAGGTTGTAATTTCCAAATGTGGATTTGCATTTTGCCATTGTGCTTTACTTTCGTTTCTATGTTGTGTCACTTTTTCAATTATGGTTATAATTTTAGTTTTATCTTCTTGTGATAGAGATTTATTACTTCCTAGACTTAGTATTTGTTGTTTAATAAACTTCAATGCCTCATCGGTACTTATAATGTCATCCTTATTTTCATCATATAAATTTATGTCTGCTAAATGTGGAATCTTATGTTGTAAATCTTTAAGTTCTAAATAAACTTCACCTTTTTGTTTAGGAGTTTGATTTGTACACCCAGCTCCAATTATTGGCAGAGATAGTACAGTTGCAATTGCTAGTTTATTTAATATTTTCATGTTCTCTCCAAAATATAAATTTTCTAAGTTAGTAATAATATACTTTATAAAGTAACTATTTTCAATTCGTTAAGCGCAGTTAAGTTAAAGCATCCTCAATAATCTCCCATAAAACTTTTTCATTAATAGGTAAAGGAGGAGACTCAATAAATGGCTTTTTATCTTTAGGAATTAAAACCATAGCACGTTGTCCTTGATGATTATGCGTGGTCACTATATTCCCAGATTTGTGAATTACTGTAGCAGCTTTCTCTGTAACTATCGTTCTATGTAGATCCCAGGGTTTTATATCATAAAAATCAGATAATTCCTCTTTGTTTCCAAATGGAGCGATAGTAGTCATCTGCTTCAATTTGACATCACAAAAAACATTAGAAGGTTCTACTAAATAATTAGATTGATTAGTAAAGTAAATTTGATATTTACTATCATCAGTATTCAACTCATAATTTATATTTGATAATTTTCCTACTAGTGAAAAAGAACGAAAACCAAATACATGATCATGAATGGCTTGCTCTTCCCGAATCTTTGGAATATCAGAATGTCCCCAGATATGAAGACGTTTTCTTTTTGTTAGATTTAGTACAATAAATCCATTATTGTGAACTACTGGCTTATGACCAAGTCCTTTAAGAAAGTCTATAGTTAATATTGCTTTTAGACTTGCACTGTCATTAACTTCATCAAGAGAGATAATTTTATTTTCTACTTGTTTTCTAGAATAAACTGGCCTTAAAAAACTGTTAGCACCACTATTTATAATGTTTATAGTCATATGTTAAATAAGTTCACATTAAGAATAATAAATTATAGCTTAATGAAAAGAGAGTTATGTTAAGGCTTCTTATACCCCAGTTTAACTAAAGTATCTAAATGTGCTCCAATAGTAGGTTCTATTGTGAAGTCAGAATTTGTATAGTCTACATCTTTTCCATTTTCTTCAAGTACCAAGTCTCCACCAGCAGCTTTCAATACTGCATGACTAGCTGCAAGGTCCCACAGTGCCATCTTAAAATTTAACCATGCTACATCAGCTGAGGACTCTGCTACTTTTAGCATTCTGCCACCACCTACTTCAGGAACATATTCAACCTCACGTCCTTTAATACTTATAGGCCTATCTTCTTTTTTATAACCAACAGAAGCTTTAAGTGGTCCATAGTCATTAGCTTTTACAGAATTTATAATTTTAGTGTTCAAATTTACATCTGTTTTATAAGCCTTATCATCATCACCCGTATAATAAACCTCATCCCGAGATGGATAGTAAACTACACCCTTAACTGGTTTTCCATTATGCACTAAAGCAATGTTTACAGCAAATCCAGTATGCTCTTTATTTCCATTAGAGTAGCTAATCATAGTATCAGTACCATCTATAGGATCAACACACCAAAAAGTTTCTTTTAAATTTTCAAGATCAAATTCACTACAGCTTTCTTCACTAAGTATGGGTATGTCTTGAGTGAGCTTTGATAAGCCAGTTGTTACTAATGAATTCGCTGCTAAATCAGCGTTAGTAACCTTGCTACCGTCTTTTTTTATAGAAATTTTTAAACCAGAATTAATACACTTCATTGCAGCATCAGCCGCTTGTTTAGCAATAGAAATAATATTAGCTATTTTAATATTTGTAGGATTTGGGATTTGCATTGTTTTCATGTTTTTAGTAGTCTCGAATATGAAAACTATTCACTTACTATAAGTTATAAGTTTAGCATTGCTGTCAACCCTATCAATAATGCTTTTAGCAAAGCTTTTTGCACTATCAGGTTTTACTCGAAAAAACAGCTCTGGTTCAACCCCTTCACATTCTGACAATAAATATTGGTTCTTTGTTTCTATAAAATCACACCTTAAATATAATGGTATATAGCTTTCATAGCCTTTATACTTTGCTCTAAAAGCTTGTAATATTTTAGGATACATTTCACCTGCATGCTTAATTAAGCGGTCTTGAGGCTCAATAAAATTTAAACTCCCGCCATGCTCAGCTTGAACTAAGATGCTATTGTCTCCTGTTTTTTTATGAATAGCATGACTGTAATTACCATCAAGAAAAACTAAGGACCATTCACCATTACTTTTAATTTCAGGAATAAATGGTTGTAATAAATAAGATTCTTTATCGATTAGTTCTTGAAATTTAGGATTAGACTCTATAGCTTTGTTTTTAGAATCAATAAACTGCAAACCTTTACCAGCAGCTCCATAGCATGGTTTGAGTATAAATGGACCACGGTTAGCAAAAACCTCTTCAAGAGAAATCTTCTGATGTTGATTAATAATTTCTGTTGGTACTATTGGAATACTTTCCTTCTCTAGATCTTTTAAATATTGTTTATTAATGAGCCACAACATAAAGTCAATATTGTTTTCTGTTTTGATTTGATTACCTTTTAGGTAAGTAAGCCAATCAATAAAACTTAGTCTAATCTCATTTGTATTTGTATAGTCCCAAGGAGATCTCATAACTAATAGGTGAGAGCTTTTTAGCTCTTGAATATTTTTCTCACCCCAGATAACTGCTTTAACATTTACTCCAAGATCTCTTAGAGCATTAACAGCTAGCTCATCATCAGGTGTAAATGGCAGTTCATGTGGAATCAAATCTGGTTCAGTTTTTGTAGGAAAATATTTGCCCAGTATGCTTTCTTCACAGGTAATGAATTTAATGTTCATGGGTGTTAAACAAGCTATCTATTTCTTTAAATTTCTCACCCAAGCACTTAATGTATTAATGATGACAGTTGCACATTTTTTCATGTCCTGCGCTGTTACAAACTCTCTCAACGAATGAAAGTTCTGACCTCCAGCTCCTAGGTTCGGCGTTGGTAGTCCTCTTAACGACAACCTTGAACCATCTGTTCCTCCACGTATTGGTTTGTCTATAACTTGCAATCCAGAATCTTGGATTCCTTGTTTTGCATATTCAACCACTTCAGGTTTTTTATCAATAGCTTCTTTCATGTTTCTGTATTGCTCTTTAACATTTACTTCAATAGAACAACCCATATTAAGCTTTTCAACTTCTTTTGCTATTTGTTTAATTCTTTCAATGCGATTTAGTGATCCTTCATAATCAAAATCACGTACTATCATAGTTAAAGTTGATTTGCTAACTGATTTATCTTCAATAGAAATCGGATGAATATATCCTTGCCTACCACTAGTAGTCTCAGGAGCTTCATCTCTAGGTAGTCGTGCAATAAAATCAGCTAAAGCTCGTAAACTATTTACCATCTTACCTTTAGCATATCCTGGATGAACATCTTTACCACTAAAAGTGATTTTTACCATATGTGCATTAAAAGTTTCATTTTCAATTTCACCAGGTTTACTGCCATCTATAGTGTATGCTGCATCAGCACCAAATTTTTGAATGTCAAAGAAGTCACACCCTCTACTAATTTCTTCATCTGGAGTAAATGCTATTTTTATATTTGGTCTTTGGAGTTCAGGATGCTCTGAATATACTGTAAGAACTTCTACAATTTCAGCAATACCTGCCTTGTCATCTGCTCCAAGCAATGTTCTTCCATCTGTTGTAATAATATCTTCACCAATATGTTCTATTAAATCACTCGCTGGTATAACAGTACCATGACCTAGTTTTAGATCACCACCTTGATAGTTCTCGTGAATTGTGGGTTGTATGTTATCAGTGGGCACATCATCTGCTATATCTAAATGAGCAAGCAACCCAACTGTTGGAATATTAGTTCCTTGAACATTACTAGGAAAGGTAGCTGTTACTACGGCATTTTTATCAACATCAATTTCTACTAAGCCAGAGATTTGCTTTAAATCATCCTGTAAAATATGTGCAAGTTCTATTTGTGATTTTGTACTTGGAATTTCATTAGTTTCAGCTTTTGATTCATCTGATACAGTATTTATCTTAGCCATTTTTATAAATGAACCTATCATTCGCTGAGTATTAATAAAATTAGATACTTGACTTGTAGTCATTGCTTTTATTTCTGTTGACATTTAAGATACTCCTTAATTATTGAACTAGCGTTTATTAATTAAAAACAATTTAATCATTGTTGAACCCATTTGTAAATATGCATAGATAGCATTAATTGATTGATTTTCCTCCTTGTTAAAGTAATTTTTATTTAGATAAAGTAGTAAAGTAATTAACCTTGATAAATACCTAGTTAACATGTTCACCACACCCAAGAATAATTTTTATTGTGTGAACTTGTTGATCATCAATTAATGGAATACCGTTTTCTATTGGCATGACAGGCTTTCCATCCAGTTCAATTCTTTTTACACCATTTGAAACTAAATTAGGATTCTCAACAAAAATTTCATATCGTGTTTGTCCATGCTGATAGTAAATAGCAAAACCTTGCCAGTGACTTGGTATACACGGATTAATATGTAAATTGTCTCCTTCAACATTTAGTCCTAAAATCCACTCTAAGCCTGCTCTATACATCCAACCAGATGACCCTGTATACCATGTCCATCCACCTCTTCCAACATGAGGTGGCTCAGAATAAACATCTGCAGCAACAACATAAGGTTCAACTTTGTACCTATGAACACCAGCACGAGTATCCGCATGGTTTATGGGATTTAGCATACTAAAAAGTTCATAAGCCTTATTTCCATTTCCCAACATACTTAAAGCAATTACATTCCAGATTGCAGCATGTGTATACTGGCTACCATTTTCACGGATACCAGGCAAATAGCCTTTTATATAACCTGGATCAAGATGGGTTTTGTCAAATGGTGGAGCAAAAAGAAGAATAAGATTATCGCCTGGTCTGACTAAATATTTTTCAACAGATTCCATTGCTTTGAATGATCTATCTCTGTCAGCTGCTTTTGAAATAACACTCCAGGATTGGGCAATAGAATCAATTCTGCATTCAGCATTTGATGTAGAGCCAAGCGGTGTACCATCATCAAAATATGCTCGCCTATACCATGCACCATCCCAGGCTTCTTTTTCAAGAGCGTTTTTTAAATCCTTTGTATGTGTTAGCCATCTCTCTGCAGAGTTATCTTCATTTCGTTTTTTAGCTACGGTAGCAAACTGTGTTAGTGTTGTATAAAGAAACCATCCAAGCCAAACACTTTCACCTAGTCCTACCTGTCCTACCCTATTCATTCCATCATTCCAGTCACCACTGCCAATTAGTGGTAGTCCATGTACACCTACTTGAAGGCTTCTATCTAATATTCTCTTACAGTGTTCAAAAAGAGTAGCACTATTGTCAGAATGTATTGGTTGGTAATAGGCACTTTCT
Source organism: Candidatus Melainabacteria bacterium (assembly GCA_023250155.1). Taxonomy (GTDB): domain Bacteria; phylum Cyanobacteriota; class Vampirovibrionia; order 2-02-FULL-35-15; family 2-02-FULL-35-15; genus JAHFBD01. The sequence continues at coordinate 379,696 of JAHFBG010000001.1, read as the reverse complement.
TCTTCAGGTAAAAGCGTTCTTCCATCTAAAAATGAAACAGCCTCATCAAGGATTTTGTAATCACCTGTAACTTTTAAATAATGATAAACAACATAAGGAAGCCATAAGCTATCATCTGAACACTTTGTACGTACACCTTTATCCAAAGGAGGATGCCACCAATGTTGGACATCACCTTCTGGAAACTGATGACTAGCAGCATTTAAAATATGTGCTCTTGCAATAGCAGGTTGTGAAAGAACAAGAGCCATTACATCTTGGAGCTGATCACGAAAACCATATGCACCACCAGCTTGATAAAAAGCTGTACGAGCCCAATAACGACAAACCAAGGTTTGATACAAAAGCCATCGATTTAACATTAGATCTGTTTTACGATCTGGGGTTTTAATTTGGATTTTACCAAGAATATTTCCCCAGTTTTCTTTTACACTTTTTAGTACTAATTCAGGATTAGTGGATCTATATTTTGTTATTAATTTGCGGGCAGTTTCTCTGTCTTGTGTTTGTCCAAGAAAAAATAACAATTCTACTTTTCCTTTAGGTGGAATCTCTATTGCTACTTGCTGTGCAGAACATGGATCAAGCCCAGCTCCAGTATTTTTGCTAAGTATTCCTCCATATACAAGAGCTACAGGCTTTTCAAGAGTTCCATTCCGCCCTATAAACTCTGTTCTGTCAGCAGTCCATGAAGTTTGTTTGCCACAAAAATCAGCAAATGCAATTCGGCTACCAAATTCTGCATTCCAAGGATTAGAAGCAAAAATTGCATTGGTTTCTTTATCAATTTCAGTAATGATAAAAGGTGTATTGTTGCTTCGTGAAGAACCAAGAACCCACTCTAAATAAGCAGTTACTGAAAGATTTCTGACTCTCCCTGATTTATTTTCTAGAGTAAGATGGGAAATCTTTATTGGATCATCCCAGCTAACATATTGGGTAAGTTTACTTTCTATACCGTGTGAACAATGCTCAAAAGTGCTATAACCCTGACCATGTCGTGTAATATAATTTGTACTCTCTGAACGAATCGGTAAGGCTGTAGGTGTCCATAATTGACCAGTTTCCTCATCACAGATATAAAAAACTTCTGGGTTTGGATCACATACTGGATCATTAGACCAAGGAGTAAGCTGATTTTCTCTACTATTTAAAGACCAAGTATAGCCTGAGCCTGATTCAGAAACTAAAAAACCTATTTGACTATTAGCAATTACATTAATCCATGGCGCAGGAGTATATTGTAATTTCCCAAGAGTTATTACATACTCATGTCCATCCTCAGCAAAACCACCAAGTCCATTAAAGAATTCAAGAGCTGGATAAGCTACTGGCAAATCTTCAACAGTAGGATCTTTAATAGGTTTCTTCATTTGATAAACAGATTTAGAAGAACTACGTTTCATTCGTTTTATTTGTTCAGCAAGACCTCCTTCTTTGCAGGACATAACAGAACGAGCAGCAGTCTGTAAAAGTTCTTTTTCTTGTGGCGTAAGCATGTCAGCTCTTAAAACAAAAATACTGCCGCGACTTTCTTGTATATAATTCCCTGACATTGGAAGGCTTGCTCTTACCATCGTCTCAAGAAGGACCTGAAGATCCTGAACATATGATGTAGCCTTTTCATTAACAATAACCAAATCAACAGCAAGTCTTTTCATTCGCCAATATTCATGTGCATGCAAAAGTTGTCTAATAACTGCTTGATCATCAATACTATCTATATGAACCATAAGAATAGGATGATCACCAGAGATTTGATGAGGCCATAACGCTGAAACACTTAGAGTGTTTCGTTTAAGAATTTCGCTTGAAGGTCGCATGGAAGGATTTGAATAAATAATACGGTTTGCAAGATGCTGAAAGAAATTTGCCTCCATACTGTCAATGCCAAGATAGTGTAACTGAACCTGTGCATGTGTCCATGCCAACGTAGAAATTCGATGGAAGGTAGAAGGATCATGATACTTGTCTGCAAGATCAATAATTTCTTCACGTGAATTTGCAACAATAGTTGAGAAAGTAATATGTTTTGTAGCACCTGGAGGAATATGAATACGTGTACGCAAACTAACGATAGGATCAAGAACAGCTCCTACAGTATTTGATAATGGTTGTCCTTCTACTACTGAAACAGCTTTTCTAATGGAACATCCACGACCAAGAAAACGTACTCTATCAGTTTCATACTCAATACCAGGATTTATATCTCCATCAACTGCTATAACATGAGCCATCCATATAGAGGTTGCAGTGGAAGAAGAAGGTCTTCTTGTAGCAATTAAACCAGTCACTTCATGAACATACTCTGTCTGTACAAAAAGATTTGAAAAAGCAGGATGCATAACATCTGCACCTTGAGAGGCTAAAACAATTTCACTATAAGAAGTAATTTCAATTTCCTTTGCTTTCATTCCAGTATTTTTAAGTGAAACACGCCTAATTTCAGCATTATCCTCAGGAGATACAATAACCTCTAAATCAGTGGTAATATCACCATCCTGCCTGACTATTTTTGCTCTATCTTCTGCAAAAGTTACTTCATAGTGATCAGGTTTCGTGCCAGAAGGTTGGAATCCAGCTGACCATGACTCTTTACTTTCAGTATCATATAAGAAAATATAACTTCCCCACATATCACAAGTAGAATCTTCGCGCCAGCGAGTAATTGAAAGATCATTCCATCGGCTATATCCAGATCCTGCTGAAGTAAGCATAACTGTATAATGTCCGTTTGATAAAAGATGTGTAGAAGGTATAGGAAGATTTGGTAAATCAAAACGTCTGAGTGCAGATTGAGAAGTATCTCTTATTTTACTAGCCTGCAAGTTCTTTGTTTTTATAGATGCTATAGCAACATTACGTGGCGTTCTTTCCTGAAGTAAAAGTTCAGCAGCTCTTACTATAGAAACATTATGGAAGCGATGTCGCATAATACCATCAAAAATTACATTTGTAAGGGCAACCAATGTCATTCCCTGGTGGTGAATCATATATGCTCGAACAATGGCTACTTTTTCATTGTTCGGTAATCTCTCAGCAGTGAAATCTAAAGCTTCATAAAAACCAAAAGATCCAAGTGTGCCGATTTCTTCAAGTCGTTTAAAATTTTCTTCTGCTAACCTTGGGTAGTACATTGCTGCAAGTGCTGTGGAATACGGAGAAATAACAAGATCTTCTCCCAGCCCTCTTTTTAAACCAAGCGCAGGTACTCCAAAACTAGAATATTGATAAGTAAAATCCCTATCTCTGATATTGTAGGCTGATTCTGAAATTCCCCAAGGTATCTGATACTCGGCTCCATACTCTACCTGTTTTTTTATAACAAGACGACAGGTTCTATCTAAAAGGCTACCTCTAGGAGTATACATAACCAAAGATGGCATTAAATACTCAAACATTGAACCTGACCAGGATAGAAGTGCAGAACCATTAGCGACAGAAGTTAAAGCACGACTTAAAGAGAACCAGTGTGTAGTAGGCACATCACCTTTAATGATTGCAATAAAGCTTGTAAGCCTAGCTTCAGAAGCAAGCATATCGTAGTATGATGCATCAAGGTGACTGTCAGAAACATTAAAGCCTATAGAAAAAAGATTTCTATTAGAATCAAAAAGAAACTTAAAATCCATTTCATCAAATAATTTACTTGAAATAGTTGAGATCGCTCCAAGCTTACTCATTAACACTTTGCAAGCAAAGGATGATTTTTCAATTACATAGATTAAAGTATCAATATAATTTCTTGTATTTGAAGAATTGTTATTATAAGAATATTTCTTTTGAAGACTAGTTAATTTTTTTGCAATTTTTTCATAATAAATACATAAATCAGAGAGTGACAATTTTAAAATCTCATCTTTCAAAAGAAGCATAATTTGTTCTTTTTCTTCATCAGAAATATCAGAAGGTAAGTTATACTTATCAAGTAATTTAGCCCATGACAGAATTTGCTCATAATCGCTAAGATGGCTTTTAATATCTGAGGAGATCTGCAAGGACCAAAACAGCACTTCACCACAATCAGATTCACCATGCTCTTGTGAAAATGTTTTTGCTATATCTGTTAAAACATTTACACTAACTAATAAAGATTCCCATCTAGAGAAATACTCACAAGGAGTTTGTGGGAAATCCTTTAAAAGTTTTTCAATATCATTAATAGCAATTTGTAAATGATCAAGATTGACCGTAAGAGTACGTCTTTTTCCATCAATTTTTAGCAATGATTCTTTAAGTAGATAAATCGCATCTTGAATTCCATCAATCTTACTTAAGGTAGGTAAAGGGTTTTGCAATATTTCCTTACATGTTTGAGAAACAACAAGTAAGTGACCAGCAAAATTTCCACTATCAACTGAAGAAATATATTGAGGAAGTAAAGCTTGTCTTGTTTTTAAATCATACCAGTTATAAAAATGTCCCTTGAAACGAGGAAGATCATCTAACACTAAAAGTGTAGACTCCAGCCTATCTATCATTTCTCCTATGCCTATCCAGCCAAAATCTTTTGCTGATATAGTAGAAAGAAGATAAAGTCCGAAATTGGTTGGTGAACTACGATATGCCAGAGCTGGCTGTGGATCTTCTTGAAAATTATCCGGTGGAAGTAAATTGTTTTCTTTTGTTATAAAAGTAGTAAAAAATCTCCAGGTACGACGAGCAATTAAACGAAATGTTTTTATTCCTTCATCAGTTAAAGGTTCTACAGGATCAGTAGTTGGTGGCTGACTTATATACCATGCAATAACAGGTGACATTATCCATAAAAGAATAAAAGAACCAGCAAATAATGCCACGCTATCACTCTTTAGAAACAAGAACATAATTCCTAAAATAATTGAAAAAGATAGTGCTGTTTTATGTCTGTTAAAAAAATATTTTAATGAAAGATTAGAACTGTTTTTTTCCTGAGCTACAGTAACCCATTTAAGGAGATTACGTTTACTTATAAATAGTCTGTATAAAGTACACGCAATGGAATCAAGCATTAGTACTGCATGATACATAAGTAATGAAAGAAGAACTATAACTTGCTGAAAACCAGTAAGAAAATCATGGAGAAGAATACGAAAGCGGCTGATTTTTTTTCTTTTTCTTGTATCAGGAATAAGTCCTGAAATAAAAGGAAGGAATAAAGGAAAGGCAAGAGCTAATATAATAAAACTAGTCCATAAAACATGAGGTGCATGGGGCAAAAACCAGCTTGCTATCAGTGTAAATAACATTCCAGGAGCAGATAATGTACGTCTTAAATTATCCAGCATTTTCCAGCGTCCAATATAAGGAACAGACTTGCTTTTATCTCCACAAATCCATGGCAAAAGCTGCCAATCTCCCCTTGCCCACCTATCCATTCGTGAAGAAGATACTTCTGTATGAGAAGGGAAGTCATCAAAAAACTCAAGATCACTTATAAAACCACATCTTGCAAAAATCCCTTCAAAAAGATCATGGCTAAGAAGTGCATTTTCAGGTACCCGGTCTTTAAGTGCTGCCTCAAAAACATTTACATCATAGATTCCTTTTCCAGCATAGTTACCTTCTCTAAACAAATCCTGATATGTATCAGACACTGCAAATGTATAGGGATCAATTCCACATGGTCCAGCAAAAAGTTTTTGAAAAACTGAATTGTTTGTTCTTAAGGGGAGAGAAGACATAATTCTTGGTTGCATTATTCCATAGCCTTCTACAACACGTCTTAAATGTGGATCAAATGTAGGCTTATTTAACGGATGCGCCATAGTACCCACTAACTGGTTTACCATACCCATTGGTATTCTAGTATCTGCATCAAGAGTGATTACATATTTAGTACCTTTAGGAAATTTACTATTTACTGAAATATATGTAGTATCAGAGTCCCCTCGTAACAGGCTATTAAACTCATGAAGTTTTCCTCTTTTACGCTCCCACCCCATCCATTTATTTTCTCCCTGATTCCACCTCCGTTTTCTGTGAAAGAGAAAAAAACGTTTCTGTCCATTTGCTAAAGTACCATGCGTAGAATTTAACAGCTCAATTCCTCTACTAGCTATACTAAAAAGTTCTTTATCTTCTGGGCAGCATTCTGTCGCCGAATCTTTCCAATCTGAAAGCAATGCAAAATGTACAACTCCATTAGGATTTGAAAGATAGTGAACTTCTAGCTGTTCAAGATGTTCTTCAATTGTTTTTTTATCAATAAGTAGAATAGGCATAACAACAAATGTTTGCATAGAAGCAGAAATACCATGGCTCAGTTTAAGCCTTGGTAAGTAAGAGGGTTTAACAAATTTTGCTACAATTTTGTTTAAAAGTGCAACAGCAATATCTGAAGCTGGGAAAAATCCAACTACTGAAAGAATAAGAAGCCCAAGCAAAGATACCCCATTAAAATAACTTAGATAAAGCAAAGTAAATAATGAAATGCCAGTAAAAAGCAAAATCGTGTTTATATAACCAAATTTTGCATTTGAAATATAAAAATCCAAAATTTTATTTCCGAAAGTCGAGGAAAAGTGAATCTCTTTTTCTAAAGCTTTTCTACCTGTAGAAATGAGGTAATAACCTGGATCCGTTTTCTTTTCTTCAATAGGCTTACCAGTAAGCTGTTGTTCTGTTTTATATTTCTCTATCTTTAGAATTATATGTTTTGTAATATCGAGCTCAGAATGTTTTGAGCCTTTATTTAGTTCTTCTATAGCGTGGCGATAGCGATCCTGAGAAGTAAAATCCATTGCAGCAAAAACAGGATTTGTTTTAAGAACATCGTCTACAAGACTAATTGATTCAAAAAAAGTACGCCAGTCAAAGGCTGAAATCAATCTCATGCTGGTAATAATATTTCTAACAGTTACATTAGCTGCTGATTGATTGTTATGTTCTGATGAAACTATTTCATCTGCAGTCAAATTCATCTCAGCAAGCTTCTCATGCACCCATTGCATGGTAGAAGTCACAGCCGGATCATGATATCTTAACCGCTGAATAAGGTGTACTAAAAAAGATTTTCCTAATTGTTTTCCTTCAAAACCCTTTAAATAAATTTCAAGAGTCTGTGGTATGCCACCAGGACTTAGTCCTAATAATTCATCTGCCAACAAATCTGCGCTCTTACGTGCTTGCATAGAACTTAGAATAAGAACACTATGACGCCTAAGATTCTCTACCAGCACAACACGAAGAGTAATTGCTATTGCCCAAAGCTCACCAATAGTTAAAGGCTGAACATGTTGGTATGCTCGCACGAACTGAGTTAAAAGTTCAGGATCAAAACGGCTATCCGTATGAGCTACAAAAGCCCATGATAAGCCATATACACGAGGATAATCTTTAAGATATCCATGAGAAAGCTTTGGTAGTTCTTTATAAAAACCTATTGGAAGATGTTCACCTATGTCTCTTAGTTGTCCCTCAACAATATGAAAATTATCAATTAGCCATTCAGCAGCAGGTGTAATTGCTTGTTTTTCATTTACAGCTTTCCCAATCGTGTGGTAACAATCAGAGAAAATTTTTCTATTATTCTTTAATCTTTCTGCAAGGTTATACCCCTTTTTGGGATTACTTGTAACAGTCTGAGAAAGTGCCAGACTTTCAGCATGCTGCTTTAATCTTTCAGCACTAAATATTTCAGAACGTATTGGTTCTTCAGCCTTCTCATCAGAGAGAATAAACTGATATTCAAAATGATTGAGAATATTTAGAAAAGACGGTTTCAAATTTTTGCTAATCTTGCTTTCAGTCTTTTGGCTTCTGCTAATTTAAAAACAGCTAGTTCAGCAGCCCTAACATTTAATTCTTTTATTAGTCGCTCAGTAACTTCATCTCTTTTTTTATTATTAAAAAAGATTTTCTTGAACCATTTAAATATCATTATTATAATTCCTCCTGATAATTTGACAACAATAATCCTTGCAAATAAAACTTATTCATTTGCTCTACTGATATGCTTATTGTCTAGAAATCTTATATTTATGTTACTTATTTAAAGCTAAAACCTTATTAATGATAGCTAACACTTATGGTTGTTTATTTCTATGTTTAGATTATACCACGCTTAATTACTCTATCTCGCTTTACTAATGAAAAAGCAGTAAACAATTATTGTTGTGTGCATGAATTCATAAGATTACATTATAAACTTATTTTTAAGCTTTGTTATGTGAGCAATGCAGGAAGTTAGCAACATGGATTTTAAGATAGAATTTTTAGAAGGGATTAAATTATTTAATCTTGGTAAATACCATGAATGCCACGATGTCATTGAAGAAATATGGAAAAAAACAGAAAGCAGAAATGATAAAAAATTTTACCAAGGAATGATTCAAGTAGCTGTTGCACTTCATTTGACAGAAGAAAAAAGATATGATGGAGCAAAAAAGGTGTATGAAAGAGCAAAATCCAATTTAGAAAATATAAATCAGGTATTTTATGAAATAAATCAAACTAAACTTTTATCAGATTCAAAAGAGTATATTGATACCAAAGGAAAATCAAAAAAACCACTTATCTCTTAATCCTGCTTTTAGGACTCTTAGGCAATGAGATAACTATAAGAGAGTAGAAAATAGCTACAAACCACATAAATTAAAGTTATGTTCTCTAATTTTTTCCATTAAAACTCACACTTGTAATATAATATAAAATATAAATAATTCGATAGAAGTAATAAAGGAGTAAAACAATGATAAAACTATACGGGCATAGATTCTCCCCCCCTAGCAATAAAGTAGAGATGTGTATAAATTTACTTGGTTTAGAATATGAGTTTGTTTTTGTAGATCTGCTTAACGGTCAGCAAAGAACTAGTGATTTTCTTTCTATAACCTCTTTTGGAAAGGTACCTGTATTGGTTGATGGAAACTTTAAGCTATCAGAAAGTAATGCCATCATTAAATATTTATGTAAAAAATCTAAATCAGATCTATATCCTTCTGATTTAGAAAAGCAGGCTGAAGTAGACATGTGGTGTGATTTTATAGCCCAACATCTTACTATGCAAGCCTATCTTAAGGTAATGTTTAACAAGATGGTAGCTCCAAGAATCGGTATTGAACCAGATCCAAGATCAATTAAAGAAGGTTATGAATTTATAGCCAAGTTTCTTACTTTAATTGAAGAGAAATTAAATAAAGCAAAATATTTAGCTGGAGATAAGATAACTATTGCTGATATTTCTTTATTAGCTACTGTTGATCCTTCAGAGATGATTGAAGTGAACTTAAAAACTTATCCTAAATTAACAGCATGGCGAGACAATTTAAAATCTCAAGATTTCTATCAAAAGGTTCACAAGTTTTATGGTGAGTCTATGATGGCAAAGAAATAAAACTCAGTTTTATTTTCTATCTACGATTTTAGCTCCTGGTGGTACTCCAAGACTCCTCGATCTAACATATCTTATTGCTTCAATACTAATGCCTTCTCTAAATACAAGTTTTTTATTTGGTGGTAAGTATTTTTTTTCCATTGCTTCGAAAACAGGCATATTGTTTTCTAGTTTGTCTAATTCACGTTTAGTTACATAGTGCGCAATAGGTGAGTTATCTCGATTTAAAGCTGTGTTTGGATCTACTCCCATATTTAAAAGCTTGGTAGATAGTTCAGCATATGCTCTATTTGCAACTTCATTTTGAATTCGATTATAAACAAGGTTAGAAAGATTATTTGGGTACCTTCTTATAAAAAATCTTTTAGGACCTCGCATCTTTTGACCTTCTTCATGTATAGCATCATAATCATGTACAAGTCCTTCTATTAATCTATCGATTGTCCCAAAATTTAATTTTCCATTTCCCGTATATTTTGTTAAAAAATTTTCCATGTCATCTAAAGCTTTTTTTTCTTTATCTGTTAAAGGTGGTAATTTAAAAAGATTGGTTACATCATTAAATAAATTATCTAAATTTTTTGGGGAGAAAGGCTTAGAAGGCATAGCAGGTTTAGAGGGCTGAGCATTCAAAGAGCCATTAGGAGAATGTTGTACAAAAAATGGTACAAGTAAAAATGGAGCTGTTTTAAGTATTCCTGGTGTTTTCATAGAAACCTTTCGTGAAACTTGATATTAAAGTTGGTACTATTCTACAATAATTGTCTTTAAAAGTACAACTTCTTTTTTTAGAAGTCGAAAGTTGCATAAAGATATAAGTAGCGTTAAAATTCAATCAATGAAAAAACCTGTAATAGTCAATATACTTTTTTCTATTTGCTTTTTATTCGCTAGTAGTGTCATCGCTCAAGATGCAACATTTAATGTACCACCTGCAGATGTAATGAAAAAAAGAGAAGTGTTCTTACAACATGAGAATCAATTCTCTGAACGTTTTGGTCTCTTTACAGATATTGCAAGACTTGGAATTGGACATAACACAGAAGTTAATTTCATTTTGTCAGGAATTGGAACTAACAATGTAGCAAATGAGGTTTCAAATATAGGTTTAAAGACAGCTATTCCGCTTCACAAAGAGAGCAATACTAAGCTTACACTTGGACACCTTATACCTGTTTCTTTAAGAGGAAATGGTGTGGGTGGAGATTCTTTTGCATTAGTTAGTACTCAGTTGCCAAAAATAGGAACAAGAGTATCATCTGGTGTGCGCATTGGTACTACTACATTGTTTGGAAGAGATATTGTTTCTTATATAGCAGCAGTACAACATCCTCTTACTAAAAAAATCGATATACTTCTTGATTGGCATTCAGGTAGACACATTAATGGTTTATTAATAACAGGATTTCTTTATAAATTTAGTCCTTCATTCAGTGCAACATTTGGATATCAAATACCACATAGCAAATATATTAATAGAAATATTATTGATGATGGGTTTGTAGTAAAGGTTACAAAGGTTTTCAGTTTTTAGATATAAAACTTAAATCTCTGCTCCTCTAATTTTAAAAACGATTAATAATTTGAAGGTTACTTAAATACTATTTAAATTTGTAAGAGGTCAGTCTTTTATCTCCAAATTTTTCTGCAAGCTTGTTATCGACACAATATTTTAAATCTCTGCTAGCTGTAGCTGTAGAGATATTTTTAAATAAATTAATATAATCTTTCCGACTAAACTCTTTATTCTTAAAGTGTTCTTTAGCTTTGGTTATTCTTTGCTCTGTGCTTATTGGCTCTGGCTTAAACTCAGAATAATATCTAGTGAGTGAGTTATAAATAATTTCTATCATGAACTCGATAAACCTGCTTGATTCACCTTGCTTATCAGACTGTTCTAAGGCTAAATAATAAGCCTGTTGATTTTCTTTGATTATTGATTCAATAGGAATGTATTGGAATATATGATTGTAATTATAAAGAATCAATGTTTGCCAAAATCTTCCAAGCCTACCATTGCCATCAGTAAATGGATGGATAAATTCAAACTCATAATGAAAAACAGAACTTGTTATTAATGAGTGCTCATCTTTATTTTTCTTTAGGTAATCAAAAATGTTCTTTAAAAGTTTTGGTAACATTTTGGGCTGAGGAGCGATATGAGATACTTTACTTCCTTTTAAGATTCCTACATTAGTAGTTCTAATTCTTCCTGCCTCAGAAATCAGACTATCCATAAATATTTTGTGAGCTTTGCAAAGTGATTCCAGTGAATTTGGATTATATTTACTTAAATCTTCATAAGCTTTTATTGCATTGTTTACTTCTAAAATATCTTTTTTAGGACCTATAACTCTTTTATTTTCGATTATGGCTGTTATCTGTTCAATAGATAAAGTATTACCTTCAATTGATAATGTACCGTAAATAGTTTTAATTTTATTTTGCTTTCTAAGCTGAGGTGTAGGTATAGATGAAGTTAAACCTTCTAGCTTTCCAAGTAAGATTGAAATATCGGCAATTAGAGATATTGATTTTTTTGTAATTTTATAAGGTGGATACATAGCTTGATAGTATCATATGATACTATCATTATACCCTGATTTGTTGTTATCATACCGATTCTATATGAAAATGATTTTTGAGTCCTAGTTAACAATATAGTTTGACAGACAGAATAAGCATTAGTAGAAAAAAAAGAGGGGATGCAATCTAGTTTTTCTTAACCTAGTATTGAAAGTGGTATCTGTGTATTTGGATGAGTAAATATAATTATTTTTCAGGCTCAGTACAATGTCTAGTTTCTATACTATAAGTTATTGGATTTAATTGATTACTGAAATCTTCTATGGTAAATCTTTCTTGATTATACTCATCAGCTAAACTATAAATCTTATCTATCTTTGATAAATCACCTGTAATCAGCACTGCGTTTTCTGTGTAGATTTCACCATTTGGTTTTGCTGCAAGGATAGTAGCCTTTGTATTCACAAAACCTTCTTTTTCTTTTAGATCTTTTATTACTTCATTAAAATCGTGGTCTCCGCTGGCTTGATCATAGCCTTTCCTTAGTCCAAATAAAACTCTAAAACCAGTCTTATCATCACAGTTTTCTACTACATATTTACTACCAGTTTTTTCAGCTAGCTTCTTTATGGCCTCTTCATATTTTTCAGGTGGTGGTACAGAACCATATTTTTTTCTTTGATGGCGACATATATAATAAGTAAAATCATCACTATTTTTATCATCTATTTTCCAGCCAGAAATTCTAATATTTACATCTTTTGCTACTTCTTGTAAAATCTTTTCAAATTTCCCTTTATTCAAATTCGAGACTTCTACATAACCAGACCAATGATCAATTGGCTCTAGCTTTCTAAAGCTTGTTTCTTGTATAGTTCTTGATTGTAGCTTAGACAGACTAATTGCTGGGGTAGGATTGCTTTTCATTTTTATATCCTAACTAAAATCAACTTATTAAATACTATAATTTATAGCTTATAGAATATGGACAGAAAAGTCAATACTGGAAATCTAGGATTTTTCTTAACTTTTATTCTTTACTTTCAAGTTATGCAAAGCTACAATAGTTCAGAAATGAAGGTATTAGATTTTACAACACTAAGTAGTTTTCTTAACCATAGAGAGAAACTAAATCCTCCTTTTAGATTTCATTCTTCCAAGCCAGATATTCTTTTTGTTACTGATATGGAAGGAACTGTTATACCACTTGATTCTGAAAAAAAAGTTGCTCTAATGGGTGACTCTTTGTCAAAAAATATAAGAGTAGTACAAGGATTAAATGAAAGAGCTTTGAAAGTACTATCAACAGGGTCAGATCTTAAGAGGGTAGCTAGTTTTGAGGATATATTAGAGTCAATGTGGTATGACTTAGTTTTTATTAGTAATGGCAAGGAATTATATGTAGGTGATGATTTGTTAGGTGAAAAGAAAGTATCTAATATTGAAGCTAATAGTTCTTGGAAGACGCTAGTTGAAGAATATGCAGGATGGAAAGTAAATGATTTAGTATCCATTACAAAATCGCAATTACATGAATTAGGCTTTTCTGAAATTGACCATCACTACAAGACAACATACAAAAACAATATTTTTATGGGAAATAAAAATGGACTTGAGCTTGCAATCAATCCTACTAATGGTTCTTTATTTACTATGAAGATTCCTAAACTCCAAGACTCAGAACTAGCAGAATTTACTAAAACAGTTTCAAGCAGAATTGTGGATCTATACTTTGAGAGAACAGGAAAAAAGTTACAATATCAAATAAGTGAATTTAGTGGGTACTTCAATGTCTTTTTTGAAACTGCTGAAATAAAAATAAATAAATTAACATCAACTGAAGCAATACCTGAATTGTTCAAAGCTCCATTTTTAGAAAATGTTAAAGCTTGTATAGTAGCTGGTGATAGTGAAAATGATGAACACTTAAAGCTTGAAGAAATACGTGTTAATGGTAAAAAAGTTCCTGTTTTTTCCTTGCATTCAGGAAAACGTCTAAAAGATAATTCTTATTTCAATGGACATAAAAGAATATTTATATCACCTGAAGAGGGAAATATCAGTGAAAAATTGGAAGAGATAGTAAGAACCATTGATACTTTATAATTTCTTGAAATCACAGAATGTTATAATAAAAATATTTGAGAATCAAACCACATAAAACTGATTTCTATTTGAGTTTAGGTAATGAAATAATTCATGCGAGTCAAACAAAAAATAATTGAAACTCCTGCTCAGAAGATTCTGAAAACATCTGATACAGATACTAATAGTAGTAATAAAGTAAAGTTAAAAAATCAAAAAATTGTTTTCCCTCTTAGATATGGATCTGATGGTCTTCTTTTAAGAGAGTTGAAACCAATGCTTATAGATGCAGCAAGAAGTTCTAAAAAAACCCGTCGCTTTTTTAAAGAGGAATGCAACGGTGAGCTTGGAAGAATAAAACGTGAACTTAAATACAGACTAGACAATAATGATTCTTACAGAGAAAAAATGATTGAGCTTTATGTTGAGCTTAGCAATAGTTATTTTGATGCTCCCATTTATATGGACGGTCTTATTGAAAAAAGCTTTGATGAAGAGATTGATGATAGTAAAAGAAAAATAATCCTTGATATGTTAATGATAAGTGGAGATGGTTATTCAAATTTGCTTGACAAAATTCTAAAAAATGGTGAAGAGGATAAAAGATATAATTTTTGCCTTGAATATCTGAAAGCTTTGAGTGATGAAGCAAAGAAAGATATAGTTTTAACAGCATGGTGCAATGAGGGAAATAATAAACAAACTAAAAACCTAGCAAAGTCCTTATCAACAACATTTGGCGAAGACTATATTATAACTACGATTAATGAGTATGTGAAGGAAAGCATGGGAGACGTAGATGATTTGAAAGAAGACCCTGGGTCTGTAGATGATCCTGCTTTCTATGGAAATGTTTCTTTAATGAATGAGGAAGAGGAAGAAGAGGATGATTATGATTATGCTTATGCTAGATCTGCAGCAGAGACAAGTAATCAAGAAGAGAATCTCCAGGCATTTTATAATGAATTAGAAAATATAGCTGATAGACAAAGATTACTACTAGCTATATTAAGAAATAGCGAGAAGTCAAGGACAGGAGAATTAATTGCTCTTTTTAATACTGCAGTGTCTTGGAAATTGATAGGAGATTCTGTAGAAACAGCTGTAAAGACTGCAAAGGGAAATAAAAAACAACTCTCTGAATTCTTTCTGGAAATAGCAA
Organism: Candidatus Melainabacteria bacterium; assembly: GCA_023250155.1. GTDB lineage: Bacteria > Cyanobacteriota > Vampirovibrionia > 2-02-FULL-35-15 > 2-02-FULL-35-15 > JAHFBD01. Next base: position 364,607 of record JAHFBG010000001.1, on the reverse strand, counting down.
AAAATTCGTCTAAGAATATGGAACCAGCACCTGTCTCTTATGGGTTAAACGCATACGCTTATTTGAACAAAGACAAAGCACCACAAGTTCTTAAAGAAATAGTTCAAGAACAAGATGAACCTATAATTGCACATAATTTTGTTTATTCTATGCTTGATTTATGTGGTAAAGAAGGACAGAAAGCAGTTAAAGAAATTATTAAAGATGATATAAAAGCAAATAGAAAATCTCCTGTTCTTTTTTTTCTTTGTGGGATTGTAAATGTAGATAGTAAGGAGAATGAAGTTACACAGAAAGTTGCTGAAGAAGGAGAGATTGTCCAGGAAGATGATCAAGGGATTCAAGAGGAAAAAAAGAGAATTGCCTGTGCAGCAAGAAACATCTTACGCGAAATATTTTCTATGGATGAGGATATAGCAGAATTTATAAAAATGAATGTAGAAAAGAAAACCGGAGTTGTAAGAGAATTTCACGAGGAATGGATTATGTGTGAACTGGTTCTTCCCAAAGTAAGAGATATAACTAACTGTTTTGATATTAAAAGGTTGGCTGAATGGATGATGTATAGTAAGAATCCAAATCTAAGAGATAATACAAGAAATCTACTTGCCAAAGCATTATATGAAAATGAAGAATCACAAAATAAAAATGAGCAACAACATCAATTCATTAAAAAACTTGAAGATTTTATTCAAGATGGAGTAAAAGGAAAAAGCAAGACAGCTATTGATTTTGTTAAAAGATTTGCTGGTTCTATCTAGGTTTTATTTGAGCGAAGCGTAATACCCCGATGCTTGTGTCGGGGATATAAGCGAGGGAAAGCAAACGACTTCCTTTGATGCCACGACCGTTGCCAAAGGCAAAAATTGGCGTAATACCCTGCTGCTTGCGGCAGGGATAGCCGATTTTAGGGAAGTCGTTTATTTCCATCAAATATAAGTTTATAAAAACTTTAATCTAGACATGATCTAAATGCTCTTTCATCAGTTCTTAATACAGCATCTTCATTCCAGTTAGTAAGACAAAGAGCATTTCTCAAAAAGTAAAAAAGCTTTTCTCTAAGATCATCCCTACTTTGTATACCAAGCTCAGTGATTTTTTGGTTATAGCTAGGTGAATTAGGAATACTGCCTTGTTCAATGGCAGGCTTATAAAGCTCTTCAATTCTAAGTTCTGCATTTTTTAAATTTTCTAGAATTCCTGTTTTTAAAATACGTTTATCTTCCTCACTTAATTCTTTTAAAAGCTCATTTAGATTTTCAGGTTCTATACTTTCTACAAGCTTAAAGAGAGCATCATGCTCAGGAGTTTTTTTAATGAATTTTATTGCTTTTTTAAGTGCCTCTGTAAAAAATCTTTCAAGTCTTCCTTCATCCTCAAACCTTAACTCTTCTGCTTGTCTTTTATATGAGGCATCATCAGGTATACCACCACTTTCTAGAGCAGGCAAATATAATTTTATTACCCTATTATCAAGATGTTCTTTATATAAAGCTATACCATGTTCTATAGTTGCAATACACCTGTGTTTTACTTTTTCTAGATATGTTATCCTAGCTTGCTCATCAGCTCTAAAATCTATATCAGATCTTTCATTGTCTGTCCTGTTTCCTTCAAAATCCATTTTGATATTTTCATCTGGTTTAAAATTTGCAAGATACTCCTCTAATGTTTGAATAAAAGATCCATCAGCTGCTCTAATATTTCCACCATCATAAGGATCGTTTAGTCTTTTATTTAAAATATAGGGGTCCATTGTTGAACCTCGTAAAATTTGTATGGGAGTTAATGATAAAATATTCATTTTTTTATTTTACTGTTCTTTATCTAAATCTAACAAAACCCACAAACCATCATTTGTGAAGACTTTTAATATCTTCCCCTTACGAACTATTTTATTGTTTTTGGTATTACTTGCAGAAGGCTCAACATGTACTAATCTCATATTAAACAATTTATCCTTGCCAAATAGTTTAAGAAGGGCTTTATTCGTTGTATGACTTTGATGTCTCATATCAGTTACTCTCAGTGACTATTCTAGCATTGTGAGTAACGATTCTAATAAATTTATAATTGATGATATGAGTAAGTAAAAATATTAACTCTCACGACAAGTAATGTAGAGAAAAACAAAATAATGCCTTGTTAATTACATCAGGGTATTGTATATTTTATACGAGCAACACGTCGAGGGGGTTTTAAGATGAGAAAAATCAATAATTACAAACTCATATTGTTTATAGTAACTATTAGTCTTAATTTTTTATCTTTATTTAATGGTGAAGTACTAGCTAAAACCTTACCGAGCAATAGCGGCTTTACTGGTACTTGGCAAGGCAAAGCAAGAACTAATAAAGCATTCAAGAGAGAAGTTGGAAATATTACTCTGACACTCTGTGCAAAAAATGGAGAACTAAATGGCACAATAAATCTAAATCAACAAGGTGTAGATAGTAATGCATCTATAATTCAAACAGACGTTATTTCAAAAAAAGAGGTGATTGTATTTTTAAATGATACTGAGGCTAGTATTCTTAGACTAACAACTGATAATTTTAAAGAGTTAAAGGGTTTCTTAAGAGATTCTTTTAAGAATAGACTTGTTATTTTTGCAAGGAAAGTTGATCCTAACGGCTGTTCAGCCCCTAGCCAGCCCGGAGGACAGCAGGATGCCATGTCATCATCAAGTACAAGTAGCAGTGGTCAACAGGGTAATATGTCGTCATCAGACAACAGTCAACAAAACACACAACCAATAGAAGCAATTAATGCATGTTCAGGAGAACCATCTGGCAGTTCTTGCTCTTTTAGCACAGGTGGCAACACTGTTTTTGGAACTTGTTTTATACCGTCCGGACAAAATATGCTTTCATGTATACCTTGAATCAGATAAAATAAGCTGCTTCTTACCAGGACAAATTGGTACTCCGGTTATATTTGATAAAACCGATAAGAAGTTGAATAGAAATTCTAGAACAACCGTAGAACTATACTGTTTAAATTCATATTAATTAAAAGTTAAAAGAGAGGCATAGTAATCATCAGACATCAATCTCATTTAACAAATAAAGCACTACTTAAATTGTTTGGCAAAGAAAGACTCAAACAAATGAGGCTTGTTGAGGTAAAGCCTTCAGCACGTAAAACTAAAAATAAAATTATTCAAGAAGGAAAAATATTAAAAGTTTTTACAAACGATGGATTATGGACATTATTAGATAAGTCTATATTTGAGAAGTAGTTAAAGTTTAGCGTCCTTAAAAAGGACAGCAAATATTATCACATGGATAGCTTAGAACTTGCAGCAAACCTATTTAACTTCTTTAATTAAATCTTTGTGTTAGAATATTTGCATTCTGAATAGTTAATTATGATTTGGAGATAAAAATACCATGAGAATTCAAAAGTTTTTAGCACAACATGATTTAAGTTTCGAATTAAGTCCAAGTAAAAGCTTTGGTTGGGCTGCTTGTATCAAAGATTCAGGAGGCAATACAGCTAGCATTCGCCAGGCTGATATGCCTAGAAACACTTTTATGAATGGACATGGTTATGGAAAGACCCCAGTATTAGCATTAAAAGACTTTTCTAAATATTTATCAGGGAAAGTATTAGTTTTAAATGCTGGATTCCACAACGCGCAGGAAATTGAAGTACCTAAAAAATTAATAGTTACCTGAGATTTTATTTATCTATAACTTATTCAAAAAAACACAAAATCAGGACTAATACGAAATCCAAGGTTTTCCACCTTGTGAACTTTAACCTTTTATTTGTAATAACTAAAGAGATTCAATATTGCCAAGCTAATCCTATATAATCTTATACAATTCCACATATTCAGAATATACAGTTGGCACAAATCTTATACAATTCCACATATTCAGAATATACAGTTGGCACAAATCTTATACAATCCTATATAATCTTATATACATCAAGTATAAGTAAACAAATATATGCCAAAATATAGATTTGATAAAAGACTAAGTAATATAGCTACTTCTATTTGGTCAAAAATAGCCAAGATTGATGAACTAAAAGGAAGATGGGTTGGAGGACTTGATCTGAGTCCTCAGATACTAGGAAGATTAAAAAGATCTGTCCTTATTACATCTACAGGTGCATCTACAAGAATTGAAGGAGCAAAACTCTCTGATAGAGAAATAGAAAGATATCTTAAGGGATTAGCCATGGAGAAATTCTCTGATAGAGATAAACAGGAAGTAAAAGGTTATTATGAATTGCTACAAAATGTATTTAATTCGTGGTCTACAGTTAGATTCAATGAAAGTACAATCAAGCATTTTCATAAAGAGTTACTTAAATATGTAGAAAAGGACAAACTTCACAGAGGCGAATATAAAAAGACTGAAAATAAAGTTCAAATGATCAATGAAAAAGGAATGGCAATTGGTGTTTTATTTGAAACAACACCAGCCTATCTCACTCCTAAAGAAATGCTTGAACTTGTTGAATGGACCAAAGAAGTATTAGACAAGAAAAATCATCACCCTTTATTTGTAGTTGGGAATTTTATAGTTGAATTTTTGAATATTCATCCCTTTCAGGATGGTAATGGAAGGCTTTCTCATATATTAACTAATCTTCTGTTACTTAAAGAAGGATATTTATACATGCCATATGTTTCTCATGAAAAATTAATTGAAGACAATAAACCTGAATATTATATGGCACTTAGAAAAAGTCAAAAAACATTTAAATCCAAGAAGGAAGATATTAGCAAATGGTTGGACTTTTTTCTTGACATTGTCTTACAACAATCAAAACTAGCTATTGATTTACTTTCCAAAGAAAACATTGAAACAATTTTATCTGAAAAGCAATTATCGGTCTGGCAATTTATTCAAACAGTTGAAGAGTGCACACCAATAGAAATCTCTAAAAAACTTAAAATACCAAGACCAACTATAAATCAAATCACGAATAAATTACTTGATTTAAAAAAAGTCGAAAGAATTGGAATGGGTAGGGCTGTAAGATATAGAGCAACTAAGATTTGAAATTATAAAGCTGTTCTTCAATAATTGATGAAACTCAAGCTGTGCTTAAAATTTGGAAACCTTGTTAATGTGAATATACCACTGAAGGCAGCATAATTAATCCACCTATATCAACACCATGATTTTTAATTATTTTCTACTGTAGCAAGCTTTTCAATGTCTTCCAATCTCCTGTTTGCATTTTGCAATTCTATATGAACAGGAGCGTTGAGTAAATACTCTGATGTCCTTGAAACATAGTCTTTACTACTACGCAACTTTTTAAAGAGTGAACGGAGTGAATCATCTACTTTTATTCTTCCTTGTGCAATATCATTCTCATAAAATGCAATTTGATATTCCAATACTGTTTTTTCTAAAAGTAATAGTAGTAGTTCTCCATCTTCTGGACTTAATTCATTTAAAATCTTATCTAATTTGTTTAAATCAATTTCTTTGCAAAGCTCCATTAATTTATCTGGCTCAACAACATCGAAAACAAAGTTTATTCTTCCAATGTCTGCATTATCCACATATTGGCTTAAGCCCTGTCTAAAGTGCTCTGCTGCTTTATCATGATCACTAAGTATAACGAACCGTCTAGATTCTACTTCTTCAAGATGATGATGAAGTTTTAGACAATGAACATAAAGCATACATCTGTTACCTTGATCTTTTGCTTCGAATTCCTCTATGTTCTTTAAATGGCCCCCTATAAATTCTGTGATACCGCCAACAAGTTCATCTCCCAAATTTTCTGGATGACTAGAACAATTCCTGCCTATTTCCTTTCCCTTGTTTATAGCTTTTCTAAAAACATTGTTGTTCCTATCCATATATAAACTTTTAAGATTTTGAAGATAAAAGTTTACTGGCTCTAGTTTAAACATTTGTATAATCTCCTAAAATTTAAGCAGGGTTGTACATAGATAAAGTATTATAAGACAAGATACACAACTTAATCATTAAAATTATTTAATCTCTAGTAGTAAAGCTAAATAGCGAATCCTTATAAATGATTTGGAGACTTAGTTAACGGAGTTCACCACCTTGTAAACCTTAACCTGGATTTCAAGGCTGCTTAATTGATTACACAACTTTTTAGAAAAAAGTAGATTGTCTGCTTACAAGAGACTAGAGTTATAAAAACTAAATAAAAAATTAAGATTCTATTATTTTCTTGAATGTTAAGAATAGTATTAGCTATTATCTTAGTAATGAATAAAGTAGAGTTAAGTTTAGTCTCTGGTAATGTAACTCAAGCATGCACTTCTGAGGCTAATAGTAAGTTGTTTGACCTCTTTAAAAAAGATGTGGTAACAGAAGCAGAAATTGTAGCACTTTTGAGACAAGGAGCTCAGGTTGAGGCTGTAGATGATTTTGGATGGACACCTCTTATGCATGCTGCCTGGAATGGTCATGATGAAGCTATAAATACTTTAATTGAACATGGTGCGGAAAGAAATGCTGAAAACAAAGGTAAGATGACTGCACTTATGCTTGCTTCATGGCATGGAAAGACTAAAGCTGTTAAATCATTAATAAATCATAATGTAGATATTAATAGAAACGAAGAAGGAAGAATGTCAGCTCTAATGCTTGCTTCATGGGCAGGGCGTACTGATGTAGTTAGATTGTTACTGGAAAGTAATGCTCATATAAATGCTCAATATGTTGATGGCAGAACTGCTCTAATGTTTGCTTCTTGGAGTGGACATTTAGATACTGTGAATTTATTGATAGAACGAAATGCAAATATACACCTCATTAACAATAATATAGCTAAAAGAAATGCATTAATGTTTGCTTTAAGTAATGGAAAGGATAATGTTGCAGAATATTTGAAGTCAAAAGGTGCAACTATAAATGAAGTAAATTATGTTGATCCGGATATGACCCCACTTATGTCAGCGGCTTTTAGGGAAGATCTAAAGAAAATAAATCAACTTTTAGGAGAAAATGTAGATGTAGAAAAGCCTTATAAGCCAGAAAACAAAGATGGAAGAACAGCTATCATGTGGGCTGCATGGGCTGGTAGATTAGATGCAGTAAAACTTTTAAAAGAAAAGGGTAATGCAAATCCACATGCTACAGATGCAGATACAAGAACTGTTTTAATGTGGGCAGCAAGAAGTGGAAAAGCAGATGTAGCTCGTTATCTAAAAGGCGAATGTGAAGTAGACCCTACTGAAAGAACTGATGATGGATTCACTGCTTCAATGTTTGCTTCTGCCTTTGGATATGATTCTTTAGCGCTGGAGCTTGCTACTTAGTTTCTAAAAGTGGCGAACCTAAAATAGTAATCAAAAATATAATGAAGAATTGCTAGCTGAATATGCACTATTTATTGGTGGAGACCTAGTTCCCGCTAGAGGCGGGTCCGTCCTTTGGCGGAAACGATGTTTCCCACGCTATTACATTATTGAGAGTTGCTTAATTTATACCACCGATACTTATATTTTAACCTTTTTCAACTGGCAAGATTTACTTTATCACGTGGGACGAGTTTTAGAACTTTTTGGAAGAACATTGGATAATCAAATACTGTCAGAAGCTTGTTAAGCTATACTTTTCTGGTTACCATAAATATTGCTAGCTAACAACTAAGCAGTAGAAATTAGAGGGTTAAACAATGCAAAGAATTTTATTTGGGATTTTATTTTTAATTATAGTCAGTGCATCTATAAGCAGTAGTGTTTCAAGTTCAAACATTAATTACAATAATTTGTACCAGACATCAGGAGGTGCAACTCCACTAGTAACTACCACGACTTATGTAATAGTAGACGGTCCTGGAGCTGGGACACAATTAGGTTCAACAATAGATGCTATTACTGGAATGGTCATTGTTGATGCAATGGCGGGGAATCAAATAACTAATGCAGATGGACACATTGGTGGAATAGGAGTTGGCGAGGGAATGAATTGTCCTGGTCCGCTTGGTCATTATCATGGGACATTACGAGGACAGCCTGATCCAGATCCAGACAAATGTGGCTGGGGACATGTGGCAGCATTTAATGACACTTCAGAGGGAACAAAGGAAGTGTCAGCTAATTATATGAGAGAAGTTTCAATTATAAATTTCATTGAAAAAGAGCCGCCTGATTATAAAGGAGCAGCTAGTATAGCAGATGAGGCTGCTATGGAAATAAGTATACTTCAGGATGATATTAGAGATCCAAGTAAGACCATGATTGGAAAAGGGATGGCTCACCAGGCAAGTGATAAGCTTGGTAAAGCACTTGGTGCTGATAAGTTTGTAGTTATGACTCTTAGTCCTCTTCCTACAAAAAGAGATACAGATAAAGACGCTGCTATCACTCTTAAAATAAATAATGCACTTAAAGCAAAACAAGAAGCTCTAATGATTTTGTTGGATGCTGAAGCAATGGCTGCTGCTATGACTGGTATGGGAGAATAGTTTAATCATACAGCAGCGTCATTTTGTTAATCGTAAGGGAAAATTTTTGGAGAACTAGTGCCGTCCGCTCACGAAGTGAGCGAGCCTCGCTCCTTTGGAGCGGGGACAAGGTTTCCCACCTTGTTTTTCTTAACCTAGGGGTTGTTGTGCTTACAGGGACAGATTTGATTTCTCTTAGAATTATTTTTATTCCTGACAAACATCTGGAACCGAATCTTTATCCTCATCAATCTCTGCTACATCAAGAGCTGTATCAGTAGACGTATCAACGACCTCACTAAAGTCATCAGCAATTTGTTGATTTATACAGCTTTTTGTAGGTGTTCTATATTTGGTATTTGGATTTGATGATCTACCAGAGAATTCACAAATCCTACCAGATATATCGTCCAGAACATCTTCCAGTATTAAGACAAGATCATTAACTGCAACATCTACGTTTTCTTCACAGTCTGTTCCTCCCATACTAATAAGTCTTTGTACTTCTTGAATAAAAGGAAGAATCTTTTTACTTATAAAACGTGCTTGCCTAGAAGCTCTAGAAAATTGTCCACTTGCTGTCTTTAAGACAGCAAGTGCTTTTTTCATATCTGCCTTAGGATTAGGAGATACTGCACTAATCTTAGCTACAAAAGCATCAGGCTCACTACTAAGATAACTTTGAGATGGATCTTTAGTCGTGAGATCCATCGAGATTGTCGTGCCAGCAATATAGATATTGTTTGATGTATCTATAGCAATCCCTCCTCCACCTTCATTAGCACTTCCTCCAAAATAAGTAGAGTATAAAAGGGTTGTAGCTGTAGGATTTAAAACTGTTATATTAACATCGACTGGATAACTTGGATTATTGCCTAAAGAAGTTTGTAACGCTCCAGGTGTTGTAGGAAAATCAGCAGATCTAGTATTGCCTAGAAGGTAAACATTTCCTTTTGAGTCAAGATCTAATCCACCTGGAGCATCATCAAGAGTACCACCAAGATATGTTGAAAAAATAAGGGAAGAGGCAGTAGGGTTTAGTTTTGATACAAAAATATCGTATTTGTCTTTTTTGGTAGATTGTACAACACCAGGTGTTACAGGAAAATCTGTGGAATCAGTAATTCCTGTTACATATGCATTACCTGCACTGTCTACAAAAACATCATACTTAAAAGACACACCTATACCAGAGAATTCGTCGATACGATCGATTTCATCGATGTCAGTTTCACGTCCAGTGCCCCCAAGAAAAGTAGAATAAATAAGTGACTTACCATCAGGAGCTAGTTTTGTTATGAAAGCATCTGAAGCACCTTTTAATGAGTTTTGAAAAACCCCACTTGTTACAGGGAAAAGAGTTGAAAATGTAGTTCCTATAACATATGCACTACCTGCTGCATCTACTGATATTGCATGACCAATTGTATTTGTCAGAAGACTAGGACCAGGAGGGACTCCACCAAAAGTAGTTGTATAAACAATGGCTCCTGCAGTGTTCAGTTTTGTAACAAAAGCATTTAATATAGTACTACGACGGATAAGAAGTGTAGATCCAAGTTTTAATGAATCAAAGGGGCTAGCATTATGCAACTTAGTGCCACCTGTAATATAAGCATTTCCAGATGCATCTACTGTTATAGCTTTTGAAGAACCACCATAAGCACTTTCAATACGAAAAGAATACACAAGTTCAGAACCTGAAGGATTTAATTTTGTTACAAAAGTATCTCCCTTGTTTAGAACAATAAAAATTCCTTTACGTGTTGTAGGAAAATCAGTAGAGCCTGTATGACCTGTAATATAAGCATTTCCATCTGTATCTACTGCAATGCCATAACCGTAACTGTGAGGATAACCATAATCAGTTGCTGGTTTCATACCTCCAAGAAGTGTAGAGTAAACAATTGTCCCCAATGGACTAAACTTTGTAATAAAAACATATCTATTATTGCTAGGATTTGCAGAACCTGGTAATGAAGCTGGAAATCCTCCTGTTGCAGGAAAATTAGTTGACACTGTAGTTCCTACTACATAAGCATTTCCATCTACATCTACTGCTATAGAATTTCCTTCGTCAGGAAGAGCACTACCCAAATAAGTAGAGTAAATTAAAACAGGATCAATTATTAACGGTCTTTTAGCATCATAGTTATCCACTTTAAAACTAATTTCATTATTGGCTTTTAGAATATATTTGCCTTTAATTTCTTTTTTTATTCCAGATATTTCTTGATACACAAATGGTTTCTTTTGTACAAATAATTCTTTGTCTATATGTAAAACAAGATCTCCATTTTTATCCAGATTGATTTTCTTTGCACCTTCAATTTTTAAAGTAATGTCCTTAGGGTTAGCACCAGGGGCTACTACTAAATCATATTCTAGTTTCTCTTGATTTCCATAATAAACCAGATCTATTCCTGGATAAACATTTTCATACTTTACTTTTTTATATAAAGGAATATTGGTTAACCAATTTTTTTTATCTTTCCCTATGAAATAATTTGTTTTTCCACTCAATTCATCTATTCCACTGAGTACTGGATTTGGGTTTTGATTTAATAGTTTCATTCTTATGGATTGTTTTATATTAGTATTTGGCAAAAGAGTTACTTCATCTTTAGCTAAAAGTAAATTAAAATTTAATCCGTGGGAAATGAAATTATACTTAGCTGTACTTTGTCCTTTATTTATCTCAAAGCTTAAAGGAGCCTTTAGATATGAGACTTTGTTAGTGCTATTCTTGGCACTATTTGGCAATGCTGCATTTGCTTGAAGATTTTCACATAATGTAAATTGCAAAGCTAATAAAAATAAAAAAGATATAGAGAAAACAAAAGATATATTTTTCATACTTTACCCACTTAATTTTTTTAAAGCTAAATTAAACTTACCCTTTTTCTGATTCAAAAAAACAAGGGTTTCAAACCAATATTAAAATTGTTTACATAAAAACTTGTTTTATTCTAGAATTTAATCTAGTTTGTTTTCATAGAACATTATCTTTAAGTTAAGCTGATTTCTTTATATTTCTTATGGGAATAAAATCAATTACTAATTTTGCACCTAATGCTTCAGAAATCTCATAGAGTTTAGAAAGTGAATGACCTTCATAATTTGCACTTTCTATTCTTGCAATTGCAGCTTGCGAAGTATGTGTAAGCTTAGCTAACTGTTGTTGAGTTATACCAAGTTTTTCTCTAAGTCTTCTTATTTTCTGAGAAACAGAGAACTTAGATTCTTCTTCTTGGTATAGCCTCTTAAATTCTGGGTCCTTCATTTGTTTCTCGAAATATATCTCATAGTTTGTTTTTTTTCTTTTAGCCATTTTTGTGTCTCCTTATATACTCGTTCATTCGACTAAGTGCAATATCTATTTCTTTTCTTGGGATTTCTTGACTCTTTTTTGTAAATGCATGCAATAAAACTATTCTTCTGCCAGTAAATAAAAAGTAAAAGATTCTGTAGATATTTGGTGATGCTTGAATTCTTAATTCTTTTAATTTCCCAGATATAGTTTTAATAAATGGAAACCCAAACATATTTCCTTCTTGAGATAATCTTTGTATTAGAACGTTGATTTTGGTTTCATGATTTTTGGGTAATGCTATTAAGAATTCTTCTACAGGTTTTCTGCCTCCTTCCGTTTCATACATTTCTATATTCCACGACATAAATGAATTATATCATATGTGATATATATCAATAGTGATATAAGAAATGGTTAAGAACTCAACTTCCTTTATAAATTTGCTTTAACAATATAATTTTCTAATGATTTGGAAGCCTAGTTAACGATGTTTTCCACCGTTAATGTACATATGCTATTGAAGGTGGCTTGAGAAAATTAAACTGCTTTTGTCTTAAGTCTTTCAAAGAGTTTAATGTGATCTAATGTAAGTCCTATTTGCTGTAATTGTTCTTTTAATTCACCAATTGCTTTTCTTTGTGATCGTGGTACACGCACTTCTGATACTGGACCACCACTAGCTTTAAAGTCTACTGGTTTTTCAAACTTTCTAAGTCCTTGGAAAAACAGACCATAGTCTAATGGGTAAACGTATCGATGCCTGCCCTCAATTTCTTCTAGATCGGTAGAATTATTAAACTGGTAAAGAAGCTGTTCAAGTTCATCATCAGTGAGAGTCCTAACTTTTTTTACTTCCCCGACTCCTACAAGAGCTGGTGATGGATATGTTTCTGAATCTCTAAACTGTGGATATGATTCCAATGATGGAGTCATTGTATTACTTGATGAATAAAGTAAGTGGAGTCCTGTTTCAACATTATTTCCTGATCTGGTTTTTACACCAAAATCTCCTAGCTTTAAAATACCATCTAAAAGCATGTATTGAAATGGGAACTTATTTGGAAGTGCTGCAAGATCATTTGGACCTTCCCCTTCCCTTCTTACATATACTTCTCTTCTTGGAACATCCTTATGTCTTATTGGATTTGCTGTTGTTTGTATAACTGTTGCAATAGCTGGCATTTCAAATTCTCCTTTTCTAAATCAAAACCTAACTAAAGATACCAAGGCGAGAATGAATTAATCAAGTATTACTATTGCTCCCTCAAGTCCATAATTAATTCCGAGATTCGAACCTAAGTTAGATTTGTTTTATTCCTCAAAGTGGGAAACCTAAAATAGTAGTAAATTTTAACCTTTATAAGGTAGCTGCTTAACTTATACCTCCGATGTTTATATTTTAACCTTTTTCAATTAGCAGGATTTGCTATAGAGGTTATGCTAAAGACATTGGATCATCTGAAGGAAATTCTTGTATAAACCAAAACAATATATTGTTAATTACATATGAGCATTGTATATTTTATGAATAGCATACTTAGAGAGGAGTTTTAAGATGAAAAAAATCAATAGTTGTAAGTTCATATTATTTATAATGAGCTTTAGTTTTTTATCTTTATTTAATTACAAAGCACTGTCTCATAATGATAATGAATTATTGGCTCAAACCTTAAAACCAGTAAGTGATCGCTTTACCGGTATTTGGCAAGGAAAGGTAAGTCAAATCATATCAAAGAAAAAAAGTTCTATCATTGGGAATATTGCTTTAACACTATGTGTCAAAGATGGAAAGCTAAATGGTACAGTAAATCAAGAGGGTGTGTACAGTGGTGCAGCTATAACTCCTATAAGAGTCCACTCAAAAAAAGATGTAGATGTAACTTTAAACGACATAGAGGGAGATATTCATACAATTAGACTAGTAACTATCGGTTCAAAAAAACTAAATGGTTCTTTTAGTAAGAATCTTTTCATTTATACAAAAAAAGTTGATCTGGATGGGTGCTCAATTACAAATGCACCGCCAAAAAATAACAACCAGCCAGAAAGTCAACCCAATGGTAATTCATCATCAAGCGGCAGTCAGCAAACCAGTACATCATCAAGTGGAAGTCAACAAGGCGCTATTTCACCAACACTTCCTATTCCTGATGCAATAAATCCTATTGATGCAACTAAAATTCCAATTGGGGATGGTAGCATTTCAACAAGTGCAAAAGTTGGTAATGTATTCTCATGCCAAACAATGTTTGATAGTGGTGTTGGTGCTTCAGTAATTGGTCCTTGGGTAAATACTACTGCAAATACTTGGGACTCCACTAAAAAAGTTACTGTATCTGGTAATGTAAGTTGGCCAAATGCTATCTTTAATGTCACTACTTCTGGTGACAAGCGAATGATTACAAGCAATGGTTTACCGATTAACCATACCACTGGTATATTTCCAATTTCTTCAAGTGAACCTGCTTATGCTTATGACCGCAATCCAAATAGTATAAAAGAACAAAGCATTAACTTATCATTGCCACTAAACCCAACAGTTGTCACTACTCCAAGCTGTCTTCCTGCAGGAGCAATTGCTATTTTAACTGATGGTGCTGTACTCTTTAATCCACTTGATGAAGTAGGTCGCGATGCTCCAGCATATGAAACAATTGATGATCAATGTGATGGACATCCTCAACAACAAGGACTATATCACCATCACAATATACCATCGTGTATTCTTTCTAAGACCGGCAGTGCTAATACTTCCACTTTCGTTGGTTATGCTTATGATGGTTTTGGTATATATGTTGAGAAGGATAAAAATGGCAAATTGTTAACTAATGCTAATCTCGATGAGTGTCACGGTCGCATCAGTAAAGTCAATTGGGATGGAAATTTAATTGAGATGTATCATTATGTTGCAACGTTAGAATATCCATATGTACTTGGCTGTTATAAAGGTACACCAGTACAATCACAAAGCAATCAGTCTGGAGGACAACCAAGTCAACCAGGCGGTCAATCAGGTAGCACACCACCAACAGAAGCAATTAATGCGTGTTCAGGAAAGTCATCGGGCAATTCTTGCTCTTTTAGCTCTATGTCGGGAACTTGTTTGATACCACCTGGACAAAGCCAGCTTTCATGCATACCTTAAAAAGGTAAATATACCACTGAAGGCGGCGTACTTAACTCACCTTTTTATAAACACACGCGGAATTGTATCGCCTAGTTACATCAGGTAAAGGCTTTAATTCAAATTCTCTATTATCCAAGGATAAAGTAACTGTCTTTGTTCCCAAGTGCTTAGCCAGCTCTCTATAGTGATCTTCATTGTAATCAAAATATTCTATATGGGCTTCTTCTAATTGTCTCTTATATTCTAGTGATTGATGTCGTTCCTTGGATCTTTGAATTACTTGGGCAATTGCTAAATCCCTAAGTTCATTATAAGGTTTAATTAACCCCGAAGTTTGACCTGTTAATTTATAAACTATTTTTAACACATCCGCATAACTTGCAAACCGCGTACGACTAGTAGTTCCTTTTCTTAATAATTCCTTATCTGTTAAAACTGTTCGGTAATGTTCTTCATCATTAGGTATAAGTCCATTCTCATCATATCTTCCTAAAAATTCAAGTTCTTTGTACTTGTCTTCTGAAAAAGGATTTGATATGAAATAACCATTTTTTGCAATTATTTCATTTAAGTCCAGTTTATTTAAGTCAAAGGCTGCCCCAAATACAATTAAGAGATCTACAGGATAATCTGGTTTAAATGTTTCTGCATACCCTACATGGGATTCTATATTGTCAGTATCTGTATAAAGTTTTCTCATTAATTCTACAGCGTGTGGATCAACATCAAGATTTATGATTTTATCTGCATTATAAAATACTTCACAGTGGCTAACATCATTTCCATGACCAGGAGCATAAACAACTTTTGGAGCTAAATTTAATGCTCTTTTTGCATTGGTCAGTGCTCTGTAATATCTAACTTTAGAGCCATGAGAATAACCTCTGATAATTGAACCCACTGTTGAATGTTGATCATCTAAAACAGTTGTTGTTGTACCTTGTATAAAATGTACTGCAGCTTCCTCATATACTGTCCTTGTATCTTCTGGCTTTGCTGCAATTGCAGCTAAATGTCTAGAAGTTTCAATGGCACTAATCATTGGATGTAGTTTGTTTGTTACAAGCATAAGTTTTTAATTTTACTTTGGACAAATTGTAAAAGGGATTAAATAATTATTAAGCTTATAGATTTAGATTAAATAAATTGTAACTGCTCACCTATGTGAGTGAAAAACCAATGAAAATGATGAGATTCGCTAGTTAAGAGGTTAAGAACGTTAGAAAGAATTAATTTGCTTTTTAATTATTTGTTTAGAAAGTACGTAGCAAATTTCTTTTAGTCTATAGTAATATCAGATCATGAACATAAAACTCATTGGACATAGATGTTTAAGTCAATATGGAGCACTTCAACAAACAGCGGGTGCCTATGCTGAGACCTATGGAAAAAATGGAGGAATAGTAGATGGAGACGAAAGAGATGTTTTCGTAATGCAAGATACAACCGTTTCTTATAATCCAGCAAATAGTTTATGGGAAAGAACAGATAAGCCAGGTAGAGATATAAGTGACTTAACTTATCCGGAACTAAATAAAAAGCTTAAAACAACTCCTGACAAAGAAGAAAAATGGTTTTTAGATAGAATAGGTGGCAGAGAAGAATTGGAAAAACTTGGCGCTAAGAAAGATGAAATTGAATTTATTCTTGGACTTTTAGAAAAAACAGGTATTGAGAAAGACAACTTTAAACTAAGAACAACAAGAAATGGGGATTATATTCCTAAATTAGATGATATGGTTCCACCTCCTGGAAAAATAGTTTTATTTGATTTAAAGGTTCAATTAGGACAAGGTCCTGATATAAAGAGCAATTTTAAAACTGCTACAGAACAAACAGTTGAATCACTTCTAGACTGGATACAAAGACATAATCTTCACACAAAAAATAGAAATGAACTTGTAATTGGAAACACTACTTTTTTAGATCCATGGAAAAGAGAAATGGCCTCTGGTATTGTCAGGGATTATTTAAGTAGAAGAGGTTTAGATGGAATAAAACTTTCTGATAGTACTCATTGCTATAAATGGAGTAGTGATGATCCAAGTGATCCACAAAGACATTTTGTAATGGATACAGAAGATAAACAAAGACTACAAAGAATGAAAAATGATTATGGGGTTAGTTATTTGCTTCCTGATTTAACTGGTGCAACAAATCAATGTTTAAGATTAGCTCATGAGCTGAATTTCAATGTTATTCCATCTCCTGCTGCTGGACCATTTGTAACAAGTGCTGATCTGGAAAAGGATTTAGGACACACTATACATCCTGGTAATACAAAGTATTTGTTTGAGACCAAAACAACATTAGTTGAACAACTATTTCTTATGATGAGAAGAATGCAATTTGTCAAAGAGAATCCTACAACTACACGCTTAAATGGTTTTATGGTAGAAGATATTACTTGTGCCCAAGCTGCCAGAGCTAGGATTTTAGGTTAATGTTAATCTGGATGAATCCGTTTTTACATCCACCAAGCACTTTGTTTCACAAAGTTATTCTTCAATAATTAATGAAACTCAAGCCAGGCTTAAAATTTGGAGACCTAGTTCCCGCTCACTTCATGAGCGAGGCAAGAACGATGTTTCTCACCTTGTTAATGCTCATTTTCTAGCAAAAGCAGCTTGATTTTGGTTAAGAAACAGCTGTTTCTAAATGGAATTTGACTGATTGCATTCGACTTTAATTAAATTATAATTCAATATGGGTATTATACCCATATAAGAGTATGGTTACAAGTATGGTGATATTGGTATAATATAAACTACAAATGCAATTTGAATGGGATGAAGCTAAAGATGAAACAAACAAAAGAAAACATGATATCTCTTTTTACACTGCTCAATATGCATTTTCTGATCCTAATCGTGTTATCGCAGAAGATCTTAATCATAGTAATGAAGATGAAAAGAGATATTTTTGCTTTGGCAAAGCAGATGGTGAAATTATTACAGTTAGATTTATGGTGCGAGAAGACAAAATACGCATTATAGGTGCAGGATATTGGAGGAAAGGAAAAAGGATTTATGAAAAAGAAAATAGTTAAATATACGGATGAATTAGTTAATGCAAGGGTGATTAAAGACTTCTTGCCTGAGCCTAAGGATTTAGTGTTTAAAGAAGATAATGTTAAAGTTACCTTATCTCTCAGTCGGGAAAGTTTGGATTTTTTCAAACAACAAGCAGATAAGTTTCATACTCATTATCAAACAATGATTCGTTCGCTTTTAGATCAATATGCAAAGAATTTTAAGTGATCTTGAAATCTTGGAGACCTAGTTCCCGCTCACTTCGTGAGCGAGGCAAGAACGATGTTTCCCACCTTGTGAATCTTAACTTTTATAAGATGGCTGCTTAATTTATACCTCTTTAATAGATATTTTAACCTTTTACTTGTAATATTCTCAGAATATATGTAATTGTTATTTATATTTAATGCAATAAGTGTGCAAATATTCATGAATATTTGCAGTGACATTGAAAATATGATAAGCTATTTTTACTTGTGAATATAGAAAGAGCACTTAAATTACCTAAAAAACCTGACCAAAGCTTTTTTCTTTGGGGTCCAAGAAAAACAGGGAAAAGCACTCTCTTAAAAAGTACATATCAAGAGGCGAAATTTATAGATCTTCTTGAAACAGATACTTATATAAAGTACTTAAATGAACCTTGGCAACTTAGAAAAGAAATTGAATATGAATTAGAAAAAGGGACTCTGAATAAAAAACTACCTATTGTTATAGATGAGGTTCAACGTGTACCATTTCTTTTAGATGAAGTCCATTTAATGATAGAAAAGCACAGATTGTTTTTTGTTTTGTGCGGAAGTAGTGCAAGAAAGGTAAAAAGAGGTCGTGCTAATTTATTGGGCGGCAGAGCATTGCGTTATGAATTATGTGGACTTTCGGCAATTGAATTAAAAGAGGATTTTTCTCTAGAGCAAATTCTAAACAGAGGATACATACCTAAACACTATTTAAATAATAATTATAAAAAACAAATTAAATCTTATATTGCTGATTACTTAAAGGAAGAAATTGCTGCTGAAGCATTAGTTAGAAGTATCCCATTATTTTCAAATTTCCTTAGCGCTGTTTCACTTTCAGACGGCGAGATAATAAATCTCTCAAACATAGCCAGTGATTGTGGTATCGCAGTAAATACAGTAAAAGCTCACTTTGAGATTCTAGAAGATACTTTATTAGGAAGTTTTTTACCAGCATTTAGGAAAAGGCCAAAACGAAGAATTATCCAATCCCCTAAATTTTATTTTTTTGATGTTGGGCTTGTAAATCACTTGGCAAAGCGAGGTGATCTTCAAGCTGGATCTGAACTCTTTGGTAAAGCATTTGAAAACTGGGTATTTCATGAGCTAAAAACATATAATTCATATAATGATCCAAACTGGGATATAACCTACTGGCGGCTAAGTACTGGTGTAGAAGTTGATTTTGTAATTAATGATATGGAAATAGCAATAGAAGTTAAAGCTAAAGAAAAAATTACCAATAATGATCTAAAAGGACTTCGTGAATTAAAAAGAGAACACTCAAAGATTAAAAAACGTTTAGTTGTATCTTTAGTAAAAAATAATAGTTTGACAGAAGATAAAATTGAAATTATTAACTTTTCAACCTTTATCAAACGTCTTTGGTCTCACTCTTTATAATCACTGTTTCCCACCTTGTAAACCTTGCTCTTTGTAAGGTAGCTGCTTAATTTATACCTCTTTAATAGATATTTTAACCTTCATTTAGGAATACTAAAAGATGCAAAGTTGGGGGTTGGTCCTGAATCACCTCTAGCAAATGGTCCACCAATATAAATAGTTGAATTGCTTATTGCCAGAGTATGGATAGAAGTAAAATTATCGCCATCTGCATTAGGATTCCAGTTTAACAGAGTACCGTCCGGTCTTATTGCTGCTAAGTAGTTTCTTTTTCTTCCATTTATTTTGGTAAAGGCTCCACCAATATAAATAGTTGAATCGTTCATTGCTAAGCCAAAGATAGAGTTATTCACATTAGGAGTCCAGCGTTTTAGTGTGCCATTTGTTCTTATTGCTGCTAAGTAGTTTCTTTTTCTTCCATTTATTTTAGTAAAACCTCCACCAACATAAATAGTTGAATCCTGTATTATTAGTGCAGTAACAAAAGCATCAGCATTAGGATTCCAATCTAAAAGAGTTCCATCAGTTCCTATTGCTGCTAGATTATTTCTTTCTATTCCTTCTATTTTTGTAAATACTCCACCAGCATAAATAGTTGAGTCTTTTGTTATAAGAGCATTAATACTATTACCAGTAACATTAGGATTCCAGTTTTGAAGGGTACCATCAGTCCTTATTGCTGCTAAGCGATTTCTTTCTATCCCTCCTACCTTTGAGAAATATCCACCAACATAAATAGTTGAATCTTTTATTGCTAATGCAGAAACAATACCAGTAACATTAGGATTCCAATCTTTAAGAGTTTCATCAGTACCTATTGCGGCTAATCCATTTCTTTCTGTTCCTTTTACTTTAGTCAAATCTCCGCCAACATAAATAATTGAATCACTGATTGCTAGTGCATATACAGGAAGGTCTGCATTAGGATTCCAGTTTAACAGAGTACCATCTGGTCCTATTGCTGCTAAATGATTCCTCTCTACCTCTCCTACTTTCGTAAAATGTCCACCAACATAAGCGATGCCAGTCATTTCATCTACGACTATTGCACTTATGTGATCATTAAAGGCTAGATCTGAAGAGTTTAAAACTGGTGGTTTGAGGTTTGATTCAGCATATGATGGTAAAAAATTAAAGAGGAAAGAAAGTATTAAGAGAAAAATAAATGTTTTTTTGTTTTGTAAAATCTGCATAAGATATCTTTATTTTACCAAAAGCGAAAATCTGAGTGTCGTGAAGGATTAAAATCTTGGAGGACTAGTTCCCACCCATTTCATGGGCGAGGCAAGAACGATGTTTCCCACGCTATTACATTATTGAGAGCTGCTTAAGCTATACCTCTTTAATAGATATTTTAACCTTTTTACAGGGTTTGCAGGAACAGATCTAATTTATTGCCAATCCTATACAACCTTATCTCGTGAGCCGATTGCATAGTTTAATCGGCTCAAAAAAGTGGTATAATTGAGCCGATTAGCGATTTTATATGACTCATGAAATATAATTGGCAACTTAATGACTGGACTAATTTTCGGTATAATACATCGGAAGTTAATGAATTAGCATATGACTGTTTAAAGAACATTAGTATGTTTGCTGGAAACATAACAGCTTTACCAGAAGATATTAAACAAGAAACAATAATATATTTTATGGTTTCTGAAGCGGTTAAAACCTCAGCAATTGAAGGAGAGTTTGTCAGCAGGGAAGACGTGCTTTCCTCAATTAGAAATCACTTTGGATTAAATACAAAAATAAAACAAATTAAAGATTTAAAAGCAGAAGGTATTAGTAAGGTAATGATAGATGCTTATCAAACTTTTAATAAGCCGCTTTCAAAGAAAATGTTAAATGAGTGGCACTTAATGTTATTTCAAGGACAAATTGGATCTAGCAAAATGGATATAGGTAAATATCGTACACACAAAGAACCCATGCAAGTAGTTTCTGGGTCTATTGGTAAAGAAAAAATCTATTTTATGGCTCCACCATCAAAAGATATTGATATAGAAATGAAAAAGTTTATTCAATGGTTTAACCAGACTGCACCAGGAGGAGAATATGAAATTAAAGCAACTCCTGTAAGATCTGCCATTGCTCATTTGTATTTTGAATCTATTCATCCTTTTGAAGATGGTAATGGTCGCATTGGGCGAGCAATTTCAGAAAAAGCTTTAGCTCAAAGTTTAGGACATCCAATTTTAATTAGCTTATCTCAAGAAATTGAAGCTAATAAAAAAAGTTATTATTTAAACCTTGAGAGAGCTCAAAAATCAAATGAAATTACTGATTGGATTAAATACTTTTTAGAGATGATCAATGCTTCAATTGTTAGAACAAAATCACAATTAACATTTATACTTGAAAAATCAAGATTTTTTGACAAGTTTAAAAATGAACTGAATCAAAGACAAAGGAAAGTTATTAATCGAATGTTAGAAGAAGGTCCTCTTGGATTTAAAGGAGGAGTGACTGCTAGAAAATATATTGCTATTACTAAGTGTTCAAAGGCTACTGCAACAAGAGATTTAACTGAACTATTAACAATACAAGCTATAAAACGACTTCCTGGTGAAGGGCGAAATGTTAGCTATGAATTAGATTTGCATTGAAATACTTTCTAGTTCTAAAATTAGTAGTGATAGGTGTTTCCCACCTTGTGAATCTTGACCTTTTATCAAAAGCAATAGTTTAATCTTAATCAAGTATTGGTACAATATATACAGATTGTGTATACAATAAATGAAATTTGAATGGGACAAAAAGAAAGATGAAGCGAACCTACAAAAACATGGAATCAGTTTTGGTGAAGCAAAGACCATATTTTATGGCCCTGTGCTTACCATTGAAGATAAACGTAAAGAATATGGAGAGACTAGAAAAATTAGCATAGGAGAACTTGAGCGTAGGGTAGCAGTTACGGTAGTGATTCACACAGATAGGAAAGGAAAAACAAGAATAATATCGGCAAGAATTGCAAACAAAAAAGAAAGGACACTATATTATGAGTATCTCAAAGAAAAGAGCTAAAGCACTAAAATCAATTAGAGATGAAGATATTGATTATTCTGATATTCCAGAACTTAGTGAGAGCTTTTTTAAAAAAGCTGATTTAGAAATGCCTAAGACTAAAACTGCCATATCATTCAGAATAGACAGTGATGTACTGGAGTGGTTTAAATTACAGGGTGAAAAATATCAAACAAAAATTAATGCAGTGTTAAAAGCATTTATGAATGCGCATAGGCAGCATTAGTTAACGATGTTTCCCACCTTACAAATCTAACTTTTCATAAGATGGCTGCTTAATTTATACCTCGGATACTTATATTTTAATCTTCCTCAGGAATACTAAAAGATGCAAAAATTGATCTTACTTCATCTCCAATGCTAGTAAAACCTCCACCAACATAAACAGTTGAACCATCTATTTCTAGTGCATGTACCACAGGGTTGTAAACATGTCTAACAAGAGAATTAAGTTCCTCATAAGGTCTAAGATTAGGGTTCCAGTCTTTAAGAGTACCATCAGTTCCTATTGCTGCTAAACCATTTCTTTCTTTTCCATTTACATCCCTAAAATTACCGCCAATATAAATGGTTGGACCACTTATTGCTAATGCAGTAACAAAACCTCGCTCTACACTTGTTACCGCTATATTAGGGTTCCAATCTTTAAGAGTACTATCGATTCCTATTGCTACTAAACCATTTCTTTGTATTTCTCCTATTTTAGTAAATCCTCCGCCTATGTAAACAGTTGAATTATCTAATGCCAAAGCATTTACTGTACCAGTAGCATTTACATTAGGGTTCCAATCTTTAAGAGTGCCATCAGTTCTTATTGCTGCTAAATTATTTCTCTCTATCCCTCCTATTTTAGTAAAATCTCCCCCTGCATATATAGTTGAATCATTAAAAATTAAAGCATTTATCGATGAACCTTCAACCTGCCTTGTTATCCCATCCTCACCATGTAACTCAAGATTTTTTCCAGTAACATTAGGATTCCAATCTTTAAGAGTACCATCTGTACCTATTGCTGCTAAATTATTTCTTTCTTTTCCTTCTACTGTAGTAAACATACCACCAACATAAATAGTCGGACCATCTATTTCTAGCGCATATACCCAAGGGCTATCATCATGTCTAACATTAGGATTCCAGTCTTTAAGAAGAGTGCCATCAGTTCCTATTGCTGCTAAATTACCTCTTGCTGTGTTATTTATGTTCCCAAATTTACCACCAACATAAATAGTTGAATCTTTTATTGCTAAAGCACTAACAGAACCGTCAACTGCAGGTGACCAATCTTCAAGAATACCATCTGTACCTATTGCCGCTAAACCATCTCTTTGTTTTCCTATTACTATGGAATATGGTCCACCAATAAAAATCTTTGATCCACTTATTGCGATAGAATGAATACCTTCACCTATACTAGCACCATAATCTTTAACAGTACCATTAGTTCCTACTGCTACTAAACCCCTTTTTTTTGTTTTCTCCCCTACTTGCTGCTCTTTCCCTATTTTCAGATCCCCACCTACATAAATAGTGTGTCCTTCTTTTACTAAAGTATAAACAATACCGCTTATATCTGGATTCCAATCTTTAACAGTACCATCAGTTCCAACCGCTGCTAAACAATCTAATGCCGACGCTCTTCCCCCACTAAATCCCCCACCAACATAAACAGTTGAACCATCTACCTCTAGTGCATATATATCTTGATATTTTCCAATATTAGGATTCCAATTTTTAATGGTGCCATCTATCCCAATTGCTGCTAAATGATTTCTTTTTGCTTTTCCTACTTTATCAAAGAATCCTCCTATGTATACAGTTGAACCACCTGTCTTTATTGTCGTAATATAGATAGGGTAAGACTGTGCATTGGGATTCCAATCTGTAACTTTACCATTTGTTCTTATTGCTGCCAAACTAATTCTTTCTTCGCCATTTATATGTCTAAAATCACCACCAATATAAAGGGTTAAACCTTGTATTGCTAAAGCGTTAATAGAACCATCAACTGTAGGAGACCAATCTTCAAGAGTACCATCAGTTTTTATAGCGGCTAAAGAATTTCTTTCAATTTCTCCTATTCTATTAAACCTCCCACCAATATAAATCGTTGTTCGTTTTTTTACAAGAGCATTAACAGTACCATCTACATCTGGATTCCAATTTTTATCTACTGTTCCATTAGATAGAATATGAGCTAAGTGATTTTTTGTTACTTCTCCTACTAAGGTAAAATCCCCACCAATATACCATCCTCCAGAACCATCAGATAGCACTGCTTTAATTTCACCATTTACTTTTGGAAAGGTAGCTTGTGATTTTCCTGTAGAAATCTCTATAGGTACTCCAAATCCAGAATCTTTCCCAACTCGTGTAAAACTTCCACCTACATAAACAATACCAGTCTTTTCATCTTTAACTATTGAACGTATAGGACCATTAAACGCGAGGTCTGAGGGATTTAAAACTGGTGATTTGAAATTTGATTTGGCAACAGATGGTAAAAAATTAAAGAATAAAGAAAGTAGCAAGAGAAAAAGAAATGTTTTTTTGTTTTGAACAATTTTCATGTTGTGTTTTCTAGTATACCTGAGATATATAAACTGAGCTTATAAGATAAAAGCCTATCTATAAGCGTCTTTCCTATGCCTAATTTTATAGACCGTTATTATTTTGTTTTTATCATCAATCTCATAAACTACTCTATATATGCCTACTCTAATACGACAACTAGTATCATTCTTAAGTTTTTTAACACCCATTGGTCTTGGATCATTTGTTAGTAAATCTCTTTTTCACTTCTTCACATGGGATAGATTTTTTATGTCTACGATCTTCAATGGCTTGTAAGTCAGCCAAATCTTCAAGTAAGTTTTCATACTTGTTAATAGGAATAATGACATCAGTCTTATTACCTTTGTCATCATAAATGTATCTGATTTTTTTCTGTGAACTCATGTCTTTATTATACCTATCTTTATAAATCCTGGAGGACTACTTCCCACCCATTTCATGGGCGAGGCAAGAACGAGGTTCACCACCTTGTAAACCTTGCTCTTTGTAAGGTAGCTGCTTAATTTATACCTCCCTGAACACATATTTTAACCTTCATTTAGGAATATTAAAAGATGCAAAATTGGATCTTGGTTCATTATCTATTGAGGTAAAGTATCCACCAACATAAATAGCTGAATCGCTTATTGCTAAAGCATCAATACGTCCTTTTACATTAGGATTCCAGCTTTGAAGAGTACCATCTATTCCTATTGCAGCCAAATTGTTTCTTTCTACATCTCCGATTTTAGTAAAATTTCCTCCAACATAAATGGTTGATCCACTTATTGCTAAAGTTTTGACACCTGAATAAACATCAGGGGTATAAATATTAGGATTCCAATCTTTAATAACACCACTGGTTCTAATCGCTGCTATATTATTTCTTTTTGTTTTCCCCACTATATTAAAGAGTCCACCAAAATAAACAGTTGAGCCTTTTATTAATATGCTATTAACTAAGGAATAATTACTCTTAAAATTAGGATTCCAGTTTTTAAGGGCACCGTCTTTCCCAATGGCTGCCAAACTTTTTCTTCTTATATTGTTTACTTTATCAAAAAATCCTCCCACGTAAATGATTGAACCTTTTATTCCCAATGTTTTAACAGAAGCTGACTTAGTATAATTCTCATCATTATCATCAACATCTACACTAGGGCTCCAATCAAATAAAGTACCATTAGTATCAATTGCTGCTAAATTCTTTCTTTCAATTCCATCTACAGCGCTGAACTCACCACCAACATAAACAGTTGATCCGCTTATTGCTAAAGCATTAACAAAGCAATAACCATCCTCACAATCACCACTTTCCATTCCTACGCTAGGACTCCAATCCAATAAAGTACCATTAGTATCAATTGCTGCTAAATTCTTTCTTTCAACTCCATCTACAGCGCTGAACTCACCACCAACATAAATGGTTGATCCACTTATTGCTAAAGCATTAACAGAACTATAATCGTTCTCCACTTTTACATCTTTTACACTAGGACTCCAATCCAATAAAGTACCATTAGTACCAATTGCTACTAAATTCTTCCTTTCAACCCCTCCTACTGTACTGAACTTACCACCAGCATAAACAGTTGATCCACTTATTGCTAAAGCATTAACAGAATCACTAATGTTAGGATCCCAACTTAAAAGGGTCCCATCTATTCCTACTGCGGCCAAATTATTTCTTTCTACATCTCCTACTGTATTGAACTCACCACCAACATAAATGGTTGATCCACTTATTGCTAAAGTTTTGACGGGAGGAGTAAATATATCATCATAATAACCAGTAATGTTAGGATTCCAATCTAAAAGGGTTCCATCTATTCCAATTGCTGCTAAATTATTTCTTGGTTTTTCATTAACATGAGTAAAATATCCACCAATGTAAACTGTTGATCCATTCACTTCCAATGTTTCGACAGATGAAGGGATATACCCATATTCATCCTTTTCATCGTTACTAATACTAGGATTCCAATTTAAAAGAGTTCCATCTATTCCAATTGCTGCTAAATTATTTCTTGGTTTTTCATTAACACGAGTAAAATATCCACCAATGTAAACTGTTGATCCACTTACTTTTAATGTGTTAACGGTAGGAGTTATATTGGTACCAGTTATACGAGGGCTCCAATCTAAAAGGGTTCCATCTATTCCAATTGCTGCTAAATTATTTCTTTCTACATCTCCAATTTTAGTAAATAATCCTCCAACATAAATGGTTGATCCACTTATTGCTAAAGCATCAATACGTCCTTTTACATTAGGATTCCAGCTTTGAAGAGTACCATCTATTCCTATTGCAGCCAAATTGTTTCTTTCTACATCTCCAATTTTAGTAAATGATCCTCCAATATAAATGGTTGATCCACTTATTGCTAAAGCATTAATAACAAAGCTAACTACACGAGGATTCCAGTTTAGATCCACTGTTCCATCAGATAAAATATGAGCCAGGTTGTCCCTTGGTATACCACCTACAGACCTAAAAGCTCCACCTATATACCACCCTCCATGATCATCAGATGTAATCGCATTAATTATCCCAATTACTTTTGGAAATTTACTTTGTGCGGTTCCTGTAGAAATGTCTATAGGTACACCAGCTCCAAAATTTTGCCCAACTTGTGTAAATTGTCCTCCTATATAAACTATTCCAGTCATTTCGTCTCTAACTATTGCATTTACAGGACCATTAAATGCAAAGTCTGTAGTATTTAAACCTGGTGGTTTGAAATTTGATTTGGAATATGAGGGTAAAAAATTAAAGAGGAAAGAAAGTAGCAAGAGAAAAAGAAATGTTTTTTTGTTTTGTAAAATCTGCATAGTATTTTCCAGTATACCTAATATTTTATAAGCTGGACTTACAAAATAAAGGTTACCTATAAACATCTTTTCTGTGCCCTACATCAAGCACAGAAACTGTTTTATTGATTTCATCTACTTCATAAATAATTCTGTAATCGCCTACTCTTAGTCTGTAACCTTCTCGTCCAGAAAGTTTTAGTGAGTTTTGTGGCTTAGGATTTTCTATTAAGGCTTTAGTGATTCTCTTATAAACTTCTGGATGCAAATCTACAAGATTCTTTTTAACTGTCTTTAAAACCTGAACTTCATACATTTTTTCTGGCTTCATTTACTTCTTTAAACATTTGATCAAGAGGTATTTTTTTACCCTTTGATTTTTTGCCTTGTCATATGCTTTGATTGCTTCTAGTTCTTCATACATATCAGTTAATCTATCAAATACATCAATAGGAAGTACGGCAAACTTTTTCTCGCCATTATAACTTAATATAAATTGAATTTGATTTTTAATGTTCATGTTCTTATTTTACTCTAAGCGAAGACTTTCTATATACGAAAGTCTGAGCGCCGTAAGGTGAAGTAAAGCGAGGAGTCATCGTAGTTCATCCAGAAAAAATAAAATGAACGAAGATGCGACAAGCGGAGGAAAATGGAGGCGAGGAGGAACTGCCCCCCCTGTCCAAAAATGAATAGTTCTGAACCTCTACAAGCTTAGTTTGAAATTTAATCAGAACCGCTGACTAATGGGCCAAACACCCGCCGGTTTGTTGGTTTTAATCTTAAGTCAGTTACTAAACCAAGAAACTATCTGACTTGTACTACCGAGTTTGTTCAGAGCTTTAGCGGGTAGTCAGGCCTACACTCTGTATGTCATCCTAGATTAACTAGGCTGCTTGTTTTTGAGCACGATGGTCACCTATAGCAACAACCTTGCGGCTATTTGCTTTAGATTTCTTCCATTCGGACATAGAAATAACATTTGATTTGTTATTCGTTTTTTGCTTGGATTGGTTTAAGTGGTTACTAAGCTTCCACTGCTTGCTATTCAGAATCCTTCAGGTTTGTCAAATCTAAACGCCCCCAATTAGAAATTATACCCAAGTATGGTTAATATATGCTTTAAATAACCTTTATAATTTCTTAAACATTAAAAATTAATCTATTATTATAGGTCTAGAAAGAAAGATTTCTTGTGCTAGCATAATCTTATGAAAAAGGCATTAATACTTGCAGCTGGAGTTGGTAAGAGACTAAATGAACTTACTAAAGATACTCCTAAGTGTTTATTATCAATTGGAAAGAGTACAATTTTAGATTTCTCCTTACAAGCATTAAAAGATAATGGGATCAATGAGATTATTTTTGTAACAGGATTTGCTCATGAAAAACTTGTAAACCATATTAGATGCCATTGGTCAAATACATTTTATTTTCAATTTATCTTTAATGATAAATATAGTACTTATAACAATATCTATTCAGCATACCTTGCAAAAGAGATTTGGGATGATGAAACTATTCTGCTTAATTCAGATATTATTTTTCACCCTGATATATTAAGCAATTTAGTACTTAACACAGAAGACAAATCCTATTTAGTCATTGATGATACAAAAGAACTTATTGAGGAAGATATGAAGGTTCAAATCACCTCATCTAATGAGATAAAAAAAATCAGTAAGCATATAGCTAATAAAGGTTCTTTTGGAGAATATATTGGAATGATGTCCTTAAAAGGACTTGAGAGGGTTAAGTTTTTAGAATCACTTGAGAAAAATATTAAAAGTAAAAAGTTTGATTTGTACTATGAAGATGCATTAGATAACATTTTAAGCAAAGTTAAAGTTTATCCATGTTCTACACTTGGAAAGCTCTGGACTGAAGTCGATACATATGAGGATTATAAACATGCTTTAGAAATAGCTAATGAAATACAAAAAGTATCAGTGAAATAATGAATCAAATCAACATACCATATAAACTACGTATCTTAAACACAAATGATGAGGTGTTTGAAGAACTTCTTAGTTTTATCCAGGAGTTGGGTTGTTCAAAAGTAGCACTAATGACATCAAAAACTCCTAATCACCTAATCACTAATGATTTAGAAATGAAACTATTTCACAAAGTTGAAAAGCTAAAGACCTTTCAAATTGTCAATCCATCAGTGTCCTATGTAAACCAGCTTTCATTAGACAATTTTGATCTTGTAGTTGGTGTTGGTGGAGGTAAGGTAATTGACATTGCCAAATATACAGCTCATGTAAACAAGCTTTCTTGTGTCAGCATTCCTACTTCTATTTCAAACGATGGAATATGTTCTCCTGTAGCTGTTTTGAAAGAAAAACAAAACAAATATAAAAGCCTTGGTGCAACAATTCCTGCTGCATTATTTGTCCCATTACATATCATTCAAAAAGCAAATGAAGAAAGTATTATCAGTGGAATAGGAGATCTTTTATCCAACTTATCTGCTATAGAGGATTGGAAATTAGCACATGCTGAAAAGAATGAAGAAATTGATGACTATGCAGTTATGATATCCAAGCATGCAGCCCTAACGGTCTTTTCAGAAGCCAAATCATATATATTGATGCATAAAAAGAAAGAACAGTTTATACAGGACAACTTAAAAACTATTGTTGAAGCTCTTGCACTATCTGGCATTGCTATGGAAATAGCTGGTACAAGCAGACCAGCAAGCGGAGCAGAACATCTTTTAAGTCACTCTATAGATGAGCTTTATGGCATTACTAAACCACATGGTATTCAGGTTGCTTTTGGAATGTACATTACAATGTTTATAAGATATGAATTGGGATTAATATCAAAACATGCTTTTCACGAATACAGAGCAGTTTTTAGATACTTGGGTTTACCTACTAACTTAGTTTTATTAGGATTGACAAAAGAACAATTAACAAATGCTATTCTCCATGCACCACAAACAAGAGAGGATAGATATACAGTTCTAAACAAAATAAAATTAGATAAAAATACAGTTGACAGTATCTTAGATAAACTTTTTGATGTAAAAATCTCAGTAGCATAACAATATATAGTCTATAATCTATACATGCCTCCTAAAAAACAAAAGATGCGACTGGATTCACTTCTTCTAGAAAAGCAGTTATTTCCATCAAGAGAGCAAGCAAGATCAGCGATAATTCAAGGTGCAATTTTAGTCGATAAGGATAAGGTTACTAAACCTGGTACATTTGTGGAAATAGGTTCTGAAATTACTGTTTTATTTACCAGCAATCCATATGTAGGTCGTGGTGGGATCAAGCTTGAAGGAGCACTTGGATATTTTGAGATTAGTGTACTAGATAAAATCTGTTTAGATATTGGGACATCAACAGGCGGTTTTACTGATTGCTTGTTAAAACGTGGTGCCAAAAAGGTTTATGCAGTTGATGTTGGCTATGGACAATTTGACTGGGGATTAAGAAAAGATCCAAGAGTTATTTTATTAGAACGAACAAATGTTCGCTACTTAATGCCTGAAAAGTTATATAAACAAGATGAAACTAAAGCAGAAATATGCGCTATTGACTTATCATTCATTTCACTATCTAAAGTTTTCAAACCTATTCTTGATCTTATAGAACAAAATGAACAAACACATTTATTAACTTTATTCAAACCACAATTTGAGGCTTTAAAAAGTGAGGTCGGGAAAAAAGGTATTATTAGAGATAAAGACGTTCATAGAGCATTATTACTTGGATATATTGAAAACATTGCAAACATTGGGCTATATACTAGAGGTGTTACTTATTCACCAATCACCGGTAGTGCTGGTAATATAGAGTTTTGGTTTGACATAACATTCAATGAATCAGATACAGGTCATGTTACTGAAGAAACAATTAATCATATAGTTGAAGAAGCACATAGACGATTTAGTGCAAAACAAGGGGTTTAAATAAAAACAAATAATGAGTAAAAGAGTTGGAATAATTTACAATCCTAGCCGAAAAGAAAATCTTGAGATTATTGAAAAGATAGAAAAACATTTGCATTCAAAAGCTGTAAGTACCTGGAGAGGAAAAGTAGGAACTGAAAATAGTGATTGGCAATTTTTGAAAGATTCACTTGACTTTGCATTGATTCTTGGTGGAGATGGAACCCTATTAGGCGCCAGTAGAATACTTGCTCCTAAAGGTATACCAATGTTTGGAGTAAATACCGGGCATCTTGGGTTTTTAACAGAAGGTAGACCAACACATGCACTAGAACTTCTTGATAAGGTCTTAAACAATGAGTTTAGAATTGAAGAAAGAGCAATGTTATGTGGCTATATTTTAAGCTCTGATCCTTTAAACAGTGAGCAAGGTCCAATGTTTGCTCTAAATGATATTGTTATCAATCGTGGTACCAGCTACAAAATGGTACATATGACATTAAACGTAGACAATAGACCTGTTGCAGATTACATTGCTGACGGATTAATAATATCCACCCCCACAGGATCTACTGCTTATGCACTTTCTGCAGGTGGTGCCGTTATGGATCCAGAGATTAAGGGAGTTGAAATCGTCCCTATCTGTGCTCATAGTCTTACAAATAGACCACACATTGTAGCTGACAATAGAATTATCACTATTACATTCAACCGACCACATGAAGGCACTATTTTACAAATTGATGGGCAAGAAACCTTGGAAATCAAACATGGTGTAAAAATTAGAATTACAAGAGCTGTTCATACTGCAAAACTCATTAGGTTACTTGGGGAAGAAAGTGATTTCTATTGGACCATCAGACAAAAATTTCATTGGGGAAGCCTAGCTCAACAATAAAACTTATCTCAAAACTAAACTATAGCAGTTTCTTTGTCTCTACCATTAGAATAGGATTGAACTGCAGATGAATTAGAATATTTTTTACTTGTGGACTTAGAAACCAACTGTTTTTGACCATTTCTTACAGTAGAAAGAGCTGAGCTTAAGTCTTGATCTAAGCTTAGTAAAACAGTTTCAGCATATTGATCAGCACCAAGTCTTATTTCTTCAGCTTCTTCATAAGCTCTCTTACGCATTTCTTCCGACTCTTTAAGTGCTTTCATTCTTAGTTCTTCTGCTTCTTGTAAAATTGAGCGTTTAATTTGTTCTGCTTCTTGTTCAATCTTTTTTAAGATTTCAGAGTCTTTTACCATGCGATCAACCTTATACTGAGCACTTTCAAGAAGTTCATCAGCTTGTTTTTGTGCTTCTTTTAAAACCTTCTCTGCTTTTCCTTGTGATTGATTTATAATTTCTTCTTTTTGATTTAAGATTGAGGTGGCTTCTTTTATTTCTTGAGGAAGCTTTGACATAACAAGCTCTAGTTGATCATAAAATTTTTCAATGTTAACAAGCTTAAGTGATGTCCAAGGTACTGAAGGAGATTCTTCAACTACTAAACCTAAGCGATCGATTAATTTATATATGCTCATATTATTTTGTTCCTTATAACTTTATATACTAGAGATTTAATTATACACTTGAACAATTATGTAAAAAAGAGGGTAGCATATTTTAAGCTTATGTCTTAAACTACATATTTGGTCTTTTTCTAATTTTTTGGTATAGATACTTATAAACAGGTAAGGGTACAAATTCCTTTACATTCCCACCTAAAATAGCTACTTCCTTAATTCTGCTTGACCTAATAAATGAAAATTTTGGATTAGTCATAATAAAAATGGTTTCTAGCCCTTTTGATAAAAAATAATTTATTTGTGACATTTCAAGCTCATATTCAAAATCCGAAGGAGCCCTTAAACCTCTAATGATTACATCTACATTCTTAGATTTAGCATAATCCACTGTTAAACCACTAAAGGTTTCAATTGATATATTTTTCATCCCTTTTAATGATTGTCGAATAAGCTTAACCCTATCCTGTAATGGAATATAAACGGTCTTATCCTGATTAGATAAAACAGCAATAATCAAATCATCATATATTCTTGTAATTCTTTTTATTACATCTACATGACCATTGGTTATTGGATCAAAACTTCCTGGATATAAAGCTTTCATTCTTATTAATATATCAATAAAAAGCAATAGAGAGATCTAAGGTATCTATTAACCTTATATCTCTCTATTTAACTTTTATAATTTTCTAACCTAGACTTGTTTTTCAACAGATGGCTCAGTATTAACTATATTATGAAGTTTACTTAATTCTTCACCTATCATCTTTGCAAAAAAGACAGATGAATTATTTAATTCCCCTGTTAACCTAACTATTTGCTCTTTAGCTTTAGTTCCAGTACTTAGCTGTTTCATTGTTGATAGTTCATTTACTAAATTGGCAAATGATTGGATTGCTTGGTTAGCTTTCTTTTCAACTTGCTCATACTTCTTAGCAACATCTACTTCAAACGATTTTTGTATTAATGGTGACGTATCCATGTCTATCCTCCTGCATATCCATGCTTAATGAGATATGCCTTATTTAATAGGCCCATGGTTAACTCCAAGTTAATAAAAATATTAAATTTTTTTAAGCTTTCATATGTCAGATAAATGTCCTACATTCAATGTGCAGGAGCGACTTGAACAGTAGGTACAACCTGAACTTGTGAAGCATCTGATATCTGAGCCTTCTTATCTTCTAATAATTGTTTTCTTTCTCTCTCTTGCCTATAGTGCTTTCTGATTTGTTCTTTATCGATATTAAAAGAGTTAGTTAATTCTTCTTTAAAAGTTACTGCATCTGTATTTCCACGGAAGATTGAGGTTATTACATCTAGTAGTTTATTCCTACAAGGATCAAATATATAGTCGCAGCAATCTAACACCTTATCGAAAGTACCACCTTGAAACCTATGATTTTTAATTATATTGTTATTCTCATCAACTGCATCTTTAGTAGCTCTTCTTCTTCTACAATTTACAACTCTGTTAAATAACATCATCGGGAATTCAGCAAGTGCTGCTGCCGTTGTTTTTGGAATTATTTTTCCAAAACAATATGTAGAGAGTGAAGCTGCAATTC
Source organism: Candidatus Melainabacteria bacterium (assembly GCA_023250155.1). Lineage (GTDB taxonomy): Bacteria > Cyanobacteriota > Vampirovibrionia > 2-02-FULL-35-15 > 2-02-FULL-35-15 > JAHFBD01. The sequence continues at coordinate 329,699 of JAHFBG010000001.1, read as the reverse complement.
CTGAAATTATATGGCCAGGGAAAAACCTTTCATTGACAACGTTTGCCAATGTTTTAGCAATTGCATTAGTTTTAAATTCATCTTTAAAATCAGTATAAAATCTTGTAGCTTGTGACATTGCATATGTAGCTTGTTCTATACATGTATAACCCAATCCTCTCCAAATGTTTTTCAGTAATGACTCATCAGAATCAAGATTTACGCCTGGGAGATTTTCTTCTGCCTCTGTAGTTTTTAAACCCAAGCTAGTAAGTCCAAACAAGCCTACTTGGGAAAGACCATACAACAAAAAGTTTGGATTTGTTTCTCTCATTCCCAAGAGATTAAGGACATAATCAGATGGCCCTTTTACAACATTGTTATAAAATTTTGTAAAAACATTGCCTTCTTTAACTTCACTGTTTCTAGCACAGATCTCACCATTCTCAACATCGTTTAGTATTTCTTTGTTTGTACTTTGCTCACTTGTAATTGCCCAGTGCCACGCTGCACCAATCAGCTTTCCAGGAATCATTGCAATTTGTTCAGGAACATTTGGAGTAAGCACTTTGGATATTTTTGTTAGTATTGAACAAAAGAAGGTTTCCCACATTGGTTCAAGTCCTTCATCATGCAATATTTTTGTATATATCTCCTGAGCAGGCTTGTCATTTCTTTCAAGCAATGCACCAATAGCTTTTGAATTGCCACTGGAAATTAAGTCTGTTACAGCAACAGTAGCACTTGTTGCAATTTCTCTTGTTATTGCACTGATTGATATCATTTGTTATTTTTTGATTTTATATAAATTACTTAAATATCTCACAATTAAATTTGTAGAACTTCTAGGTTAAGCATTTGTTAAGCTTCAATTTTAACCATAGCAATTAAACAATTATTTAATCAAGTACCCTATCTTTAGGATGGTTTATTAGAAAGTAAGAGGGCTACAAGGTTAAGAAAAGCTCATTTATAAAGAAAATATAAAAATGGAAACTAGTATAAAGATCCCTGGTGTTAAAAATTCAACATCCTTCTTTTCAACTTTTATCTACACTGGCCCTGGAAACATTGATTGCAGCTTCATTGCAAGGCCCATATCGCCAGCCACTCTAAGCTTGCCCATCATAAATGCCATTTGACTATTTAGCTTGCCTTTTTGAATTGATAACCAATCTTGATCAGATATTGAAATGGTTACAGATGGACTTGATGCATTGTCTTTAGATAATTCACATTTACCATCTTTTATACAAAGAAACCATTTCCCTCCATTTGAACCTGATATATCAAAAAAATAAGTGGCACATAAATTACCTGCTATTTCAGGCTTAAATGATTTATACATCTCCATTAAAGATTCTTCACAAGTTTCAGCCATATGTCTCTCCTTATTTAAGGTCAATTGTAAACTTTCTTAGGAAGTTACCATTCCAAAGATAACAAATCTCTTACTAAGTCAATTAGCTATGTAAAGCAAGGTTTACTTAAGAAAAAGTTATAACTTTATAAAAATAATCTCATGATTTAAATCAATCCTGTAATCTTAGTACAGAAACTACTAAAACAATTGTGCGTCTTGAAAATAGCCTGACTTGATTGACTAATTATCTTAATCATTATGTGATTTAATAAACATACATAATCTACAAACGTCAATATATAATCAATAACAAAAATGAAAAAACAACCAATAAATAATCTATATAAATATTCAATATTTTTAATGCTAGGACTTTTCTCCTGTATCGTTATAAATATTATTCCAGCTAGCGTTATTGCAGTTAATCAAAATGAAATACTTGCTCATAACATTCCAATCAATGTCCCTAGCAATTTTCTTATAGATGAGAAATATATGTATACTTTTAAAGTATCTGATAAGCTCAAGGGTATTGGTGATATTAAACTAATTATTGAAAACAATCAAATTAAAGGTATTGCAAGTGGTATAGGAAAAACTGCACAGTGTCAGGTAAGTTTTAATACAAATATACAAGGTTCTTTTCATAATCCAAAAAAAGATATTGAAGTAGCAATAAATGGTATAGGTGATCCAATTGGAATACCAATTCCTGGGAAAATAACTTTTCAAGGACCATTGAAAGGAGTTATAGGTCGGGATAAGTTGAGCTTTAGTGGTAAGGTACATATAAAAGGTAGGCTTGCAAAATTTGCAGGTTTTAAAACAGAAGAAGAAATACTAATAGAAATTCCAAACATTAATGTTTCAAGAACATTTAATCCCTCGAGTAATAACAATTTAACTAAAATATAATCTTTAGTCTCAATCTAAAGCAAATTCTCTATAAGTTATCTGAAATGACATGCAATTCTCATAAAATAATATAACGTAGTTATAGTTAGAAGATTAAAAGATAGTCTTTCGTGGTTTATAAAACCTAAAATAAGCCTAGATTGATTGTTACTATTAAATTAAAGAAAGGTAAGGAAAGTAAATAAGAAAAAATGTTTGAAAGATTTACAGAAAAAGCAATTAAAGTAATAATGCTGGCCCAGGAAGAAGCAAGAAGACTTGGACATAACTTCGTAGGTACTGAGCAAATTTTACTTGGTTTAATTGGCGAGGGAACAGGCATAGCAGCTAAGACCCTTAAATCAATGGGTGTCAATTTAAAAGATGCAAGAATTGAAGTAGAAAAAATTATTGGGCGCGGAAGTGGTTTTGTAGCAGTTGAAATCCCATTTACTCCTCGAGCTAAAAGAGTTCTTGAGCTTTCCTGGGAAGAAGCAAGACAGCTAGGACATAATTACATTGGTACTGAACATTTATTGCTTGGCTTAATTAGAGAAGGCGAAGGAGTTGCTGCAAGAGTTTTAGAAAATCTCGGTGTTGACTTAGCAAAAGTTAGACAACACATTATTCGATTACTTGGTGAAACCGGTGCTGCAGGCACACAAGCAGGAGGAGGGACTAGTACAGGAAGATCAAAGACTCCTACATTAGATGAGTTTGGCGTAAATTTAACACAAGCTGCTACTGAAGGAAGATTAGATCCTGTAGTAGGACGTGAAAAGGAAATTGAAAGAGTTATTCAAATTTTAGGAAGAAGAACAAAAAATAATCCTGTTTTAATTGGAGAACCTGGTGTTGGTAAGACTGCTATCGCTGAAGGCTTAGCACAAAGAATAGCAGCAAATGAGATTCCTGATATTTTACAGGAGAAAAAGATTGTTCAACTTGATATAGGACTATTAGTTGCAGGTACAAAGTATAGAGGGGAATTTGAAGAGCGTTTAAAAAAAATCATGGATGAAATCCGTGGAGCAGGAAATGTAATCATAATCATTGACGAGTTACATACCTTAATTGGAGCTGGTGCAGCTGAAGGGGCTATAGATGCTGCAAATATCTTAAAGCCAGCTCTCTCAAGAGGAGAACTTCAGTGCATTGGTGCTACTACCCTTGATGAGTACAGAAAACATATTGAAAGAGATGCAGCACTAGAAAGACGCTTCCAGCCAGTTATGGTAGATGCCCCATCTGTAGAAGAGTCTATTGAAATCATGCGTGGATTAAGGACTAAATACGAAGAGCACCATAAACTAATAATTTCAGATGCAGCATTAATTGCATCAGCTGTTCTATCAGATAGATACATTAGTGACAGATACTTGCCTGATAAAGCAATTGATTTAGTTGATGAGGCAAGTTCACGTGTAAGATTACGTGCCAGTTCACTTCCACCTGAAGGAAAAGAAGTTGAAAAAGAATTAAAAGTGGTAAGCCGACAAAAAGAACAAGCCATTAGATCTCAAGAGTTTGAAAAGGCAAGTCAGCTTAGAGATAAAGAAGCCGATCTTAAAGAAAAAATAAAAGAAATGCAACTAAAATGGAAAGAGCAACAAGATAAAAACAAACCTGTTGTAACTGATGAAGAAATTGCACATATAGTAAGCTCTTGGACAGGCATTCCAGTTGGAGAGCTTACTCAAGGAGAATCAGAAAGACTTCAAAAGCTTGAAGGTATTTTACATGAAAGAGTTATTGGTCAGGATGTAGCAGTAACAGCTGTATCAAGAGCTATTAGACGTGCTCGTGTAGGATTAAAGAATCCAGAGAAACCAATTGGAACATTCATGTTTAGTGGTCCTACAGGTGTTGGTAAAACAGAACTTGCAAAAGCACTAGCTACATTTTTCTACGGAAATGAAGAAAATATTATTCGCGTAGATATGTCAGAGTATATGGAGAAACATACCGTAAGCAAACTTATTGGTTCACCACCAGGATATGTAGGATACGGTGAAGGTGGGCAGCTCACTGAAGCAGTTCGAAGAAGACCGTATAGTGTAGTTTTATTTGATGAAATTGAAAAGGCACATCCTGATGTATTTAATATACTACTTCAAATTTTAGATGATGGGCGACTAACCGATTCTAAAGGTAGAGTAGTAGACTTTAAAAATACCATTATCATCATGACAAGCAATGTTGGGGCAAGAAATATTGAATCTCTTCAACCATTGGGCTTCAGTACAGAATTGTCAGCTGATCCAGAAAATATTTACAAAAGAATGAAAGCTACAGTTACTGATGAGATGAAAAAGACCTTTAGACCTGAGTTTTTAAATAGACTTGATGACATCATTATATTTAAACATCTTCTAAAAGAAGAGCTTCATAAGATATTAGATTTAATGGTGAAAGACTTAAGCAAACGTATTCAAGAAAAGAGCATGGCATTAGAACTTTCTTCTGATGTCAAAGATAAACTTGTCAAAGATGGATATAGCCAAGCATATGGCGCACGTCCTATGAGACGAACACTTCAAAAATTGATTGAAGATGCACTAGCAGAAGAGATGTTAGCTGGCAAGTTTAAAGAAGGCGATAAAATAGGTACCTTTTTAAAGAAAAGAGAAGAAGTACCAGAAGGTGCATCAATAGCTAAAATCGATGCTTCAGTTACTGTAAACATAACTCAAAACAAAGATACAAAAGACGATGGCATGGTTATTATATTTGAAAAAATTGGAACTGTTGAAATAAGGAAAAAATACGAAAAGAAAGAAGAGCTTCCAATTTCTAAAGAAGAGCCTCCTAAAGAGCCCGTTAGTGCTAAGTAGTTAGTGTACCCTCACAATATCTGCTCCATTACTAACTGCTAATTTAATTAACTCTTTGCTTTTAGTTTCTAAATCATCATTTGGAAATAATTTTTTAATGAATGATTTTCTTGATGGTCCAATTAAAATTGGAAATCCTAAAGGCTTAAATCTATCTAGATTTTTAATTAAATATAAATCTTCTTCAGATGTTTTTCCAAAACCAAGCCCTGGATCAATAATTATGTTCTCTTTCTTAATGCCATTATTTATAGCATATTGGGTTTGTTTTTGAAGCCAATGATAAACCTCTTGAACGATATTACTTTCGTTCTTGCTTGAAGGGCATGTCGCTGACATGCCACTACGATCCTCTATCGATATTGGTTTTGTTGCAGGAATACCTTTATTATGCATAATAACTATCTGGCAATTTGCATCTCTTGCTGTCTGTACCATATTAGGATCCATTGTTAGTCCAGAAACATCGTTAATAATATCTGCTCCTGCATTCAACGCTAACTGTGCAACATTAGATTTATAAGTATCAATAGAAATTAAAAATGAATTTTGTTTTCTTTGCTTCTTTGCTTCTCTGCTTCTCTGCCTCTTTATTTTTTCTAACACTTCAACCACAGGAATCACTCTTCTCAATTCTTCTTCCTCTGAAACAGGCTTAGCATCTGGTCTTGTAGACTCCCCACCTACATCTATAATATCTACGCCTTGATCTGTTAATTTTTTTGCATGCTTAATTGCATTTTCAGTTTGGAAATATTTCCCACCATCTGAAAACGAATCAGGAGTAATATTTAAAACCCCCATTAAAAGTGGCTTTTTAAGATTTAGATGCTCCAGCACATTCTTTGCCTAGTAATTTTTTAAGTTCTTCTTTTAAGATAGGTACTACTTTAAATAAATCATCTACAATTCCATAGTCACATTTTTTAAAGATAGGTGCATTAGGATCTTTGTTTATAGCAACTATTACTTTTGAACTTCCCATCCCTGCAAAATGCTGAATAGCACCTGAAATACCACATGCTATATAAAGCTGCGGGGAAACCGTTTTTCCTGTCTGACCTACCTGCATACTATGTGGTGCATAGCCAGAATCTACAGCAGCTCGTGAAGCACCAACAGCTGCATTGATTAGTTCTGCTGTTTCAAACAATATTTTGTAATTATCCCAATTCCCCATAGCACGTCCACCAGAAATTATTGAGCTGGCTTCAGTTAGGGAAACTTCTTTAGTTTTAGATTTTATAATCTCTTTTACTTTTTGTTTTATTAAGTTTGAATCAATATTTAATGTTTCATTTACAACCTCAGGTTCTTTTCTAGGAGTTTCTTCTGACATTAATGTATTTGGTCTGAATGTTATGAGTTTAGGTTTATGTTCGTTTTTGAACTTCAACTTTGCTGTCACCTTGTTTGAATACATTGTTTTAGTTACAAATAAAGTTTCATTATCTAAGTGAATATCACTACAATCCATAACTAAACCACCATTAGTATGGAATGAAGCAGCTGGAAATAAATCCATTCCAATTAGGGAATTGTTTCCAAATATATAATCAGGAGATTCTGTTTTAATAACTTTTATAAATGCTTGAGTAAAAATATCTGAATTGTAATTTTCTAATTGTGAATCATTTATTAAAATGACTTTATCTACACCACACAAACCTGCCTGCTCTTTAATTCGTAAGGTGTCAATATTGGCTCCTAACACGACACAGGTAAGGCTACTATTTGTTTTATTTGCAATTTGTCGTGAGGCTTTTAAAACCTGACTTGATGGCTTTGTTATATCTTTATCCTGATTAATTTCTACTAGTACAAGTATCTTTGCCATAATGTAATTATCTTATACAATATTGATATGCATGGAGTAGAAATTGGAATTATTGTAACAATAGGGGTCATAGGATTCAACTTGTTAATCTTTTCATTATTACCGCTAGGTATTAAAAAGCTAATGACAAAAAGAAAAGTAGAAAGTAGAGAATAGAAAATGAATATTGTAGTTATAATTCGCCAAACACCTGATACTGAAACAAAAATTAAAATTGGACAAGAGAAAAATAGAATTGATGGGACTGGTATTACCTGGATAATAAATCCATATGATGAGTTTGCTATTGAAAAGGCATTGAAAATAAAAGAAACAGTCAATGCTGGTGAGGTGATTTTATTAGCATGTGGTCCTGGTAGAACTGAGGAAGCTATACGTCAAGGACTTGCAATGGGTGCTGACAGAGCAGTTTTTATTAAAGATGAAAATCTAGAATATGCTGATTCTTTTATGATTTCTAAGTTACTTGTTAATGAATTGAAACAAATGAAATTTGATCTTATTCTTACAGGGAAAAAAGTTATTGATTTAGAATCTTCTCAAATACCTATTTTCATTGCAGAAGAACTTAGAATACCTCACGTTAGTTTTGTCATGAAGATTAATGAGGTTGATGCCGGAGGTAAAAGAGTGGTTTGTGATAGAGAAGCAGAGGGTGCACATGAAATTATAGAGCTTCAACTGCCTGCATTAGTCACTTGTGATCGTGGAGAAGATCTTCCTCGCTATGCATCAATAACAGGTATTATGAAAGCCAAGAAAAAAGAAATTCTTATAAAAAATCCTGACTTATCTCAAGAGTCAAGAACAGAAATTATAGAAATGGAACTTCCACCCTCTCGTAAAGAAGCCAAGATTTTTGAAGGTGAAATTGAAGAAAAAGTGAACGCTCTTGTTAAAGCCCTTAGAGAAGAAGCTAAGGTTATCTAGCTTGCATGATAAAGTTTATTTATTTGCTTTTTTATCTTTTGGTGCTGACCATTTTGTAATAAGAAGAAAAACTCCAGTAAATATAGAAACAGCAGATAGAATCCATGCTGTTAGAGTTATTATTAATTCATTTGGTTCCATTTTCGTATTCCTTTTTCCTTCATAAACTTTCTTCCTACTTCTAACAGCATACCACCAATCAAAAGGCTTGCAATAGAAACACAGATATATACCATTAAACCTATTGAGCCTAACTGTTTATATAAAAGCAATGGTGTTAAGAATACAGCTCCTATAGGAGCTAGCATTGTGATGCCAATAATTTTACAAGTCTCTGCTTTATATTTATTCTCTTCAGTAACCACGGAAGGTATTGTAGAGTAAAAAAATAACTTAATCAATAAAAATGTGTAACCGGCAGTTACATCAATGATTAAATTTTAATTAGAAAAGGTATTAAAACATTATAAGACTTAATCCAGCAATGGTTTTAGCATCCCTAATCTCACCATCTTTTACCATAGTCCATGCTTGTTTTAAATCTAAAATTTTTACTTCAATATTTTCATCTGGATCTGGTTCTGGCTCATCATCTATAAGATCTGTAGCTCTAAAAAAATATAAAACTTCAGTGCTATAACCTGGCAATGGATATACAATACCAAGTGATTCCCATTTGTTTGCTAAGTAACCTGTTTCTTCTTTTAACTCACGCTTTCCAGAAAGCAATGGATCTTCATTTTTCTTTAGTGTTCCTGCTGGCAATTCCCAAAATACTTTTCCAATTGCATATCTAAACTGCCTTACTAAAACCACTTTGTCAGGACTTGGTTGTGGAACAATAGTAACCCCGCCATTGTGAATGATTACTTCTCTTACAGACTCTCTACCATTTGGTAATTTAATTTTGTCTACAGTATAAGTTAGTATTCTACCTTCATAGATTTTTTCAGAACTTATTTTTTCTTCTTTAAATGCTTGTAATTCCATAACTTAATCATTTTATCAGGAATATTGATTCAATCCTCTAAATATATATCTTTAACACTTGTGGTAAGTATGTAATTAAATCCTGCGGTAATAATGAAAATACAGTTTTGTCGTTTGACACTAGCTCCCCTGCTTTTCCATGTAAATAAACACCAAGACATGTAGCAATATCTGACTGTAACCCTTGTGCTATAAGACCACCTATAAAGCCTGCTAAAACATCGCCAGTCCCACCTTTGGCAAGTGCAGAATTTGCAAATGGGGAAATATATATTTTTCCATCTTTTGTAGCAATAATAGTCCCAGGTCCTTTTAAAACAAGAGTACAATTAAATTCTTTTGCAGTACTCATAGCAATATTAATTTTGTCATTTAAAATATCCTCTGTGTTTTTCCCAAGTAGTCGAGCTAACTCCTTTGGGTGTGGTGTTAGTATAATTTCTTTCTTTACATCTTTAAGAATAGAGCTCTTACCTGCTAAAACATTTATTCCATCTGCATCTAAAACAATTGGAATATTGGTTTGTGTGATTATTTGAATTACTAAGTCTTCAATTTCTCTAGTGCAAGATAATCCTGGACCAACAACCATTACATTAGCTGTTTGCCCCTCATCTAAAATTTCTTTTGTATCAAAATCAACATGTGTAACTTCAGGGATAGCTTTTGTAATTTGTTCAAAGACTTCTTTCGGACTAGACAATGCAGTCAAGCCAGATCCTGTTGAAGCTGCTGCTTTTGAAGCCAATAATGCTGCCCCTGGATATTTATAACTTCCACAAACTAATAAGGTCTTACCAAACGTTCCTTTATTTGAAGTATTTTTTCTACTTGGCAGATTAGCTTTTACAAAATCATCATCTAGTAAAGAAATATTTGAATCAATATCAGGTAATCCAATATCAACAACTTTAACATTCCCTACATATTCTTTGCCTGGATATAATAAAAGTCCGATTTTTGAATAGCCAAATGTTACAGTGCAATTGGCTTTAATAGTATGTGTTGAAACGTTTCCCGTATCAGGATAAAGTCCTGTTGGTATATCACATGCAACAACTCTTTTATTTGAGTTGTTTATAGATTTTATAATCCATTCAAATAAGCTTGATGGTTCTTTAGTAGCACCTGTCCCTAAAAGACAATCTACAATTGTATTTGCTTCAGCTAGCTTTTTATAGAGCATCTCATCATCTTTAGTTTCTATTATTGTATATAAAACCAATGTTTTAATTTTTTCAAAATTAACTCTTGCATCTTGAGATAAAGATGAGTCCTTCGACGTTAAAATAATAAAAACTTTTTTACCCAGACCATGTAAACATCTAGCAGCTACTAATCCATCACCTCCATTGTTTCCCTTACCACAGATAAAAAGATATGGTTCACTATAGTTTTTTACAACATTAGCCAGCCCTACTCCTGCTCTTTCCATAAGAGTTAAAGAAAAATCAGAACTCATTTTTTTAATTAATTCTGACTCGTAAGTTCTTATTGCTTCTGCCGTTAATAGTTTTTGCATTTCTATTTAAGAGATATATTTCTAAATACAACTTTGCTTCCAACATTGATCATATATTTATCCGTAAACCCACTATTTACTTCTACCACTTCAGTAACATCAACATCCGATGGATATAAGGTTTGGGTTTGATTGGGTATTGCATCCTTTGCTATTTTGACAATTTTTCCATCTTTTATAAAAATCATATCTAAGGAAATTAATGTATCCTTCATCCAAAATGTGACTTGTCTTTGTGGCTTAAATAAAAATACCATTCCACGATTTTGTGCCAGGCTTGGTCTATTCATTAATCCTTTCGCTTTTTCTTCATCTGTTGCTGCAACTTCTAAAAGAACAGTGATTGTTTTTTTGTCGGGTAAATTTGATTTGAATTTAACAAGGGCTTCTTTTGTATTTGCATTACAACTAAGTTGAATGCATAGAACAAGAGAAGCAACTATTAGCAAAATGCGTTTCATAAGCTATATTATAGCTACCTCACCATCCATACTTACTATAAAATGTAGTTTTATACAAAGGATTTATCCAATCAATTAATACCCCTTGATTATTTGGAATTGATTGGCTCTTTATTTTTCCAGTAGGATCTATAAAAGCAGATATTCCACTATTGCTAGCTATAATAAAATGCTTTCTATTTTCAATTGCTCTAAATACTCCAAATGCTAAGAACTGTTGTTTTAAAAAATTGCTGGAATACCAGCTTAAATCTGAAATATTAACTAATAAATTAGCTCCTTTAAAAGCTTGCTTTCTGACAATAGCTGGATATATTGATTCAAAGCAAATATTCAAGCCAACTTTACAAAATGAGACTTCTAATAATCCTTTTTCTTTCCCCTCACTAAATCCTTTTCCTATAGCAGAAGTTGCTAATTTCTTTAAAAAATTGGGCAATAAGAAAGACAAAGGTGTATATTCTCCAAATGGAACAAGTCTTTCTTTTTCATAGCGAGAAAGATGATTCATTGAAAGTATAGGAGAATAAACAATAGCAGAGTTCGTTAACATATAGTTTTCATTTACAAAGTAAGTACCGCCAATAATATCTGTTTTTTTGTTTTTTACCAGTTCTTCAACCCATGTCTGTGTGAGCCTATCTGCATTATAAACAGTAGGAATTGAACCTTCAGGAGCTATAAATAAAGAAGCATTGTTTTTATTGGTTAATTTTGAATATGTGTTTTTAGCTGCTAATAGATCTAGTGTAGGTCCACGGGTGTGTTTTGCAGGTAAATTGCCCTGAAGAAGACATATAGTTTTTGATTCACTTGAAAAAACGGGTTCATTTTGTTTATATAAAAATACTCCATAAAAGAAGCTTGCAGAAACTATTATTATTACAATAAGACTAGAGCCAATTAATTCTTCTAAATAACCTGGTTCCTTTGGAATAAGCCTGTTTCCTATTTTTTGAATATTAAACAACCAAATTAAAAAATTAGAAATAATTAGGTTGACTAAAACTATTAAAAAACTTATAAAAGTACTACCAAAATATTCTGAGATTTGTATCAAGAACAAGTTCTTATACTGGCTATATTCGATTAGAGTCCAGGGCGTACCAAGAATATATTTAGAGGATTGGAGCTTGTTAAATATGATAATCCAGATAATTGAAATTAAAAAAGTGTTTTGTATCCCTTTATTATATTTAGTTGAAAGTTTCTTTATATAGAAAGTACAAATAGAAAAAAGTACAAAGTAAAGAGAAGCTAGAGAAGCAGAAAAGGTGTAGAGAAACATTGTCAAGCAAAGGCTTTGATTTATACTGAATCCCATCCACGTAAGAGGATGTATAGAGAAAAACCAATTACCATATGAAATGTTATAGCTAAAGCCAAAAAGGAAAGAAAGAAAAACACAACTTTTTATATCTTTAGAGGTATATATAACAATAAATAATGGTACTAATCCAATCCAAGCTAATAACCATAAGTCATACCCTGGTGCACTCAAAGACAATAAGAAACCACAGAAACAAATCAATAGTACTTTTGTAACAGGATTTAAAAGCATAAGTATATTGTATTCAAAAAAAGAAAATAATAAAGTGAATATATTAGACACAGTACATAACCACATGCTAATCTAATACAAAAAATGTCTAAGATTACAAGTGAAAGTTCTGTAAATAACATATATAAGACTGTTATAGGTATTGATCCAGGCAGTACTACTATTGGATATGGGGTAATAAATTATCATGTTAAATATAAAAAAGCTGAAGTTGGCGGATATGGCTATATAGACTTAAGGCATCATAAATCTCAAGAGATAAGACTTGTACATTTATATAATGACTTAAATGAAATATTTGACAAATATAAACCAGAAACCATTGCAATTGAAAATCTTTATTTCTTTAAAAACTGCAAAACTTTTACCGCTGTATCCCAATCTAAAGGAGTTATTCTTCTTGCAGCTGCACAAGCGAATCTAAACATCGTAGAATATACACCTCTTCAAGTTAAACAAACAGTTTCAGGATATGGCAAGGCAAAAAAAAGCTTGATTCAAAAACTAGTTAGCAACTCACTAAACATTAGCTCTGAAATTAAGCCTGACGATGCATCCGATGCGCTGGCAATTGCAATCTGTTATTTGAACCACTTAACTTGATTACTTCAGGTGGCTCTTGCCGCCTTTGGCGAGCCTCGCCTTGTTGGGCGGGCGGTGACGTTGATTTTGGGTCTTTAAGTAGTTGCTAGATTTAACCCATCCTTAATGGGACTTACGTCTAAAAAATAATTGATAAACAAAAGTTTACAAAATATTTTTATACAAATTTCCTAGGAATAAAGTCACCTAATGGGATTAGGGATAACAGCAAAGGCTATCTCAACTAAATGATTGATTTTATAAAATCAATTCTTAACTTGAATATGTTTTTTTAAATATAGATAGATTTTACTATTTAAGTAAGGGTTAACTATAAATTAAATACAAAGTTATGGTACACAATGTGATAAAAATCACTGGAAATACGGGCTTAATAATATATGGTAAGACTAACTTCTTATTTAACCTTAAGTTTTTAATAACTTCAAAAAAGTTAAAGGATAGGAACATTTAAATTGAACGACAAAATAAAAAAGGCCGAGACAAAAAATATACCTACTGAGTTAAGTTCAAGGTGTAGTTTTGAAATAGATCCTACATTAAAAGAAATTACAACTTCATTGCAGAATAAATATGAAGAGATTTGCAAAGAAAACAGTGGCACAGCTAGTGGCGAAATGAAGTGTTTTGAGACTTTACATCCATCATCATATGAAGTATCCATTTTTGCTAAAGCAGCAAATAGTCTTCCTGAATTAAAATCAGATTATAAGGAATCGTTAAATAAGATTGCAACTGCATTTAGTAAAGCAGTTTCTAATGCAAAAGTCTATGAAGAAGTAAATCATCAACTTCAGGAATTGCTGATAGAGAATTTTTTTCATACTGCACGTGCACTTGCTATAGCAGTTGAAGCAAGAGATCCATATACCGGTGGACATTCTGATAGGGTATTTCAAATAGCAACTGAGCTTGGCAAAAGATGCAACATAAGTTCTACAGAACAGTTACACCTAGAAGGTGGAGCTTTATTACATGATGTAGGAAAAATTGGAATAAGGGATGGGGTTCTACAAAAACCAGGTCCTCTTACTGACTCGGAATACAAAGAAATGCAATTACATACTATTATTGGAGGACAAATTGTAAAAAAATTAAATTGCTTGCATGGTTGTATTGATGCGGTTTTACTACATCATGAAAGAATGGACGGATATGGTTATCCATATGGTATTAAAGGAAAAGAAATTCCACTTATAGCTAGAATTACTTCAGTGGCAGATGCATATGATGCCATGACTACAAATAGAATATATAGAAAAGCTTTAACTCATGAACATGCACTAGATGAAATTATAAGGAATAGTGGCACTCAGTTTGATCCTGAAGTAGTAAAAGTTTTTATCCAATGGTGGGAAGAAATGTTTCGCTCTAATTCAGAGAAGGCTAAAAAGCTTTATAAAAATGCACCTTCTCACTTAGTATTTCCTACTTAGACAATTTTTTTGTTAGTTATTGATCTTTGGAAGACTATTAAAACCTAGTTTTTGAGCTATTACTATTAAAGAAAATCTATCAACTTTCTCTTTAAAGGAGCGCTCAATATATCGCATTATTCTATAAGTTATAAGTTTTACTGTAGACTCTTTCATAAAAAGTCTTTTAGCTATTTTTGCATTTGAGTATCCTAAAGAAACTAAATGTAAAACATCAATTTGCTTGGCTGTAAACGCTAAATACTTTCCTTTGTAGATATATAAAATTTTTCTATTGATAAATAATGTTTTTTCTGGGGCTATAGCTAGATTTATCTGTTCATTTTGTAGCATGTGTATAATACCTCATCAATCACCTAAGCAAAGACATTATCCATAATATTGCTAAGAAAAATAATCAGGCATTTCATGTACTGAGATTCTAAAATAATTAAAATAAAATAAAGCTTGCCACCAAAGAGAACTAAAATATCAAACAATTTTTTATAAGAAAATATTATTTTTGTAATACTACACCAAATGGTTTACAGGCAAAGTATTTATCTAGACACTTCGTAACAATGATTTAAGTTTGTGCTAACTTACTGCCAAAGCCTAGCTTTGAAGCCAGAAGTAAAAGAGTTCTTGGTTTTAGCGAATATATTCCCAAGGACTCTTTGAACTTAAATTTAATTTCATTTATATAAGATTGAACAGTCTTAATATCTATATCAAGCAATATTGCTATTTCATTGTTTTCCTTGCCATCTACCATGTAGTGTAGTATTTCACCTTGGCGTTTGGAAACGGCGATTTGAGGCAGTTCTTCAGCTGTATAAACCATCAGTTCACTACTACTATATATCTTATGAATAAGATCTTTCAGCTTACCTAATGATATAGCTTTTTCAATATAAGCAGATGCACCAATTTCAAGGCAGCGATGTATTCTTACCCATCCTGTTTCACTTGTGAATATAATGATTTTACAATCTGAATATGCTTTTAATTTGGATATAAAATCTTTGAAATTATACTTTTCACAACCAGGCATTTTAAGATCTAAAAGTACAATCTGTGGCTTATGTTCTTTTACCTGCTCAAGCAAAGCATCATAAGAAGTAGCTGTTGAAACAATTTTTATCTTTGGATCTTTATTTAAATCAGTTTCAATACCATTAATTAAATATGGATGATCATCAGCAATTATAGTAAGTATAATTTGGTTTTTTAGACCTTGCATTTGAACTGGGTAGCGTAAAGAATACTCAAAAGCATCTTGTGAAAAGGTATACAAATAACCGTCATTCAGCATAACTTTAATTCCTTTCGTTTTTATGTGTTTATTCCATATATTTTAGATCACATATAACCTGCAAGGTTAAGAAACCAACAAAGACTCTGTAAATCTAAAAAATATTTAATCTTGGGCAAATAGTTAGAGATTTGCTTGGTTTAGGTCTTGAAAAATATTTAACTTGATATAAAATGATAATCAAGTGCTTAATTTATAGATTTAAGTAGCAGTACCCAAGGCTTCTGCAATAGTCTTATATTTGGAGAATTGGATGGAAACACTAATCGAGCCACATCACATTGAGTCACTAATTAAAGGACTTTCAGAACAGCCTGTAATAAAAAATACATCAAACATTATTTCACTTACAAGCAATGAACTAGCTAATATTTCATTACAAGTCAGCCAAGATATAAGTAAAGAATTACCGTTAGATAAGCTTCTTGCAAATACTGTTTTATTATTAGGACAAGCAGGTATTGCTGAAAGGGTTTTATTGTTTCAGATTGATAATGATGGGCAAAAATCCCTATTAACACACTATTGGGAAAGTCAGTATGCTACAAAATTAAATCCTGTTGGTTTTCAGTTCAATTTGTCAGACCTCCCGTTATCTAAATTTTTTGACTTACAAAAAAGTTATACGGTTCAAATTGAGGATTTGTCAAAATATTTAGTTTTACCAAGCCATTTATTTAAGAGTAGCTTCAAGGCACTGTTTTTAAAATTAAAAACAAAATCTTTATTAGTTTCTACTGGGACTACACAAAAAGTAAAGCTAGCACTCAATCTCCAGTTTTGTACGCGAGAGGTGATTTGGAGTAATGAGATTGAGAAAGTCTTACAGTCTATTATTAATCAATTAGCAATGGCAATTGAAAAGTTTTCTGACAACAAAAACAAAGAGTTTTTGCAGAACAATATTTTACTGCTTAAAGATAATGTCGATAAAGAGCAAGAAGAGCTATATAGAAAATTTGCTAATGACTTACATGATTTACCTTGTACAATTATTCCAAATCTTAGAAAAGCAATACAAGAAAAAGATTTTATCGAGTGTGAAAAACTGGTAGAGGAGTTACACATTAATCTAAGAACATTAATAAATCAATATTCAATTCCAGACATAAATTTTTTAGGATTTATTGGTACTGTGTATCAAATAGTAAATGGATTTAAAAAAATCTTTAAAGGAAATGTAATTATTGAGTTTCCAAATGAAGAAATCAGTATTTCACATACTAAAGCACTTGAAATTATAAAGGTAATAAAAGAGTGGCTATGTAACATTGATAAGCATTCTAAAGCAACTCAAATTAAGTTTATTTTAAAGAAACTAAATGATTATTATATTTTAGTTTATATCTCAGATAATGGAATTGGCTTTGATGTGAATACAAAAAATCAAGGTTTTGGTCTGCCTAGTATAAGAAAACGATTAATTGAAATGAACTCAAGATCTGAGATTAAAAGTGAGATAAGTAATGGTTCTAGCTTAAGATTTCAGGTTTGTGTGAATTAGCCATGTTATAATATTTTTGTTATGGCATATTTTATAGTTGGCATACAAGTTATAAGCGGTGTAATTCTAACAGTACTTATTCTTCTTCATTCAGCAAAAGGCGAAGGGCTAGGTGGAATAGGTGGCTCTGCCAGTTTGTTTTCAGGCCCATCACAAGCTGAAGCAGGCTTAGATAAGCTTACATGGGTAGCAGTAGGTGTTTTTATGCTTACATCAGCATTAGTTGGCTGGAAAATAATTCAGTTTTAGATTTTAGGTAGATCTCGTAAATCCATCCGTGTCATTCCCTCGAAAACTTCCTCTTATTCTTTCAAGATTCTCTAAGGAATTCTGTATGTCTGTAGAAAATTGTTTAAACAATTGATTCGTGCAAGAGGACTCTTTTCCTGATTTGAGATAGGTACTTTCAACATCTAATCCATTTACTATATCACCAGACAAAACAGAACTAACTAATTGCATTACTTTTTCAATTAATGCTATATCATCTGAACCAAATAAATTTAAATGATCCTTTAAGTCTCCTTTGAGGACTTGCTGCATTTCTTTAGCAAAGGAAATCTTCTCTGAGGAACTTATTCCAGGATCAGTTAAAATCTGAAGTGCCTTTTCAAAAAGTTTAATTATACATACTACTGCACACATTTTTACAATAGGTTCTTTGTGATTAAGAAATTTAGATAGCTTGCTTAAGCTTGAAGCAAGATTATTTTTATCACAACTTTCCATTATTGATATCATTTCACTAATGGCTTTTACTGCATCATCATTGCCGGACATGCTACAAAAATCCCTTACTGACTTTAGGCATGCTGTTAAATCATCTGAACCATTATTTAAGCCATTCAAAAAATCTTTTTTCAAAGATTGAAATCCAAACAAATTTAAATCTGAACTCATTACCCACCTCTTCTAGTATTGACTCTTGTTACTTTAATGCTAAGTTATTTTCTTAAAGATTTGGTTAAACAACATAGCTACCTTACTTAAGTCAATTTTAGCTATCTACATATATAAATCAGGATATTGCAACTATTTGATATCGATAATACTTAGCTATAATATTTCTATGTCATTTAATCAAACCTTAATTAAAGCTCCACTAATGAAAAATGTTCAGCTTGGAAAAGATTATTTTGTAAGCTGGTTTTGTGCTCCTGAAATAATTTCCAGAATCAATCCTGGACAGTTTGTAATGATGGAGTCAGGTCAATATCTTCTTAGACCTTTTAGTGTTTATGAAATTAAAGAAGATAATATTGGATTTTTATATAGGGTAATAGGTGGTGGAACTAGCTTCTTAAGCAGATTACAAATAGGGAATATTGTTTTGATTAATGGGCCACTAGGAAAAGGATTTGAATTTCCTAAAGATAAAAAAATTCCTATCTTGCTTGTAGCTGGTGGTATTGGCATTGCAACATTCCCTATCGTGGCAAGAGTAGCAAGTGAAAAAGGATATAAAGTGAAAACCCTTTTTGGAGCAAGATCACAAAATGATTTAGTATGTGCAGAACAGTTAAAACATTCTGGAGAACTTGAAGTTATTACTGATGATGGTAGTTCAGGAAGAAAAGGTTTTGTTACTGAATTGTTAACAGCTGAATTACATAAAAATAAAAATCAGGAAGTTTTTGTATGTGGCCCTACACCTATGTTAAAAAGTGTTATCAAGGTATGTAATGAGTTTGGTATAATTGCTCAGGTATCATTTGAAGAGTATATGGCATGCGGCTATGGGGTGTGTATGTCTTGTGTAGTGAAATCAAATGGAAAATATGTTAGAACTTGTGTTGAAGGACCTGTAATGAGATCCGATATGGTTACTTCGTAAGGGCTGGTTTTAAACCAGCCCTTACGATTATTTCTTTGCCATTAATTCTTTATCAATCTTTTGTAAGAACTGTTGCATAACACTTATTAATTCATTCAACTCAAAAATCTTTAATAGACTTTCAGTACCATTCAATCCATCAATTGGTTTTAATAATTCTTTTAAATCTTCATCATGTACTTTTTTCGAGCTAATAGCTTCAAAAGAAATTATTTGATTGCTTTCTATCCTAATTAATGCAGCATGTCCAACCTCTTGAACAGGATCCAGATAATTTAACATGGCTGAAATAATTACTTTATCACCTATGTGTTCAGCACTTAAATCAATTTCACGGCCAGAACTAAGTATATATTTTTTATTTGAGAAAATAGCTTTACGCATAATGAAATATTCTACTATATAACATAGGAATCAAGGGCTATTGTAATAGCTATGAGGACAGGACATTTATCCCAGTCTAATTAAAGTTGAGTTAAATTTATTTTTTTTCTTTATGAAATTTTTATATGCTCTTTTTTTATAAAAGAAATATAACAGTTTAAAAATGTGCCCATTCTACTGATTACCTAGGCTTTATAGTCAATCTCATCCATTTAGCTGATCTATTAAATGAACATTCACTAAAAACACTTAACCAAATGCTAATACTCATGCGTTTATATAGATTAGCAAGGCTAGGGTTACTTAAGGGTGATTTTTTTTATATTAAGGGGTAAAACATGAGTAAGCTATCTAATAATTCTAAAGATACTTCTAGAGTTAGTTTCCTTGCAGGGGTAGATAATGAAAATGATTCAGAGGGGCATTCAGAGCTTTCTAGTATTATGAAAGAAGAAAATTTACAAACAGTTCAGGAACAAAATATTCCACTAACAGAAGTTACATCATACAATGATGATATTTTTAGCAATATAAATGCACCAATAGATGATTCTGTAAAATTATATTTAAAAGAAATTGGTAAAGTATCCTTATTAAAACCACTTGAAGAACTTGAACTTGCAAAAGCAATTAGAAACAATTCTACAGATGCAGAAGCTGCAAAAAGAAAATTGATTCAAGCAAACTTAAGACTAGTTGTCTCAATAGCAAAAAGATATTTAGGAAGAGGATTAAATTTACTTGATTTAATTCAAGAAGGAAATATTGGATTAATGAAAGCAGCAGCAAGATTTGATGGTGATAGGGGCTTTAAGTTTTCTACTTATGCCACATGGTGGATAAAACAGGCCATTACACGAGCAATCTCTGATAAGGCTCACACCATTCGTGTTCCTGTTCATATGGTAGAACATTTTTACAGGCTTCAAAAAATTAGCAATAGCTTAGCAGCCACATTACAGAGAACTCCTACTGAAGACGAGTTAGCTAGTGCCATGAAGATTTCAAAAGATAGACTAGATGAGATTTTAAAAGCTATTAAAGACCCCGTTTCATTAGAAACACCCATGGGAAAAGAAGAAGACACAAAGCTCGGTGATTTTATAGAGGATAGCTCTATTTCTCAACCAGATAATTATGTTTCAAATGAATTTCTTAGACATGACTTAAATAAAGCAATGGAAGAACTTAATGAAAGAGAAAGACATTTAATTAATTTGAGATTTGGGCTAGAAGATGGACAACAAAGATCTTTAGATGAAATAAGCAGGCTTTTTCAAATGCCACGTGAACGTGTGAAGCAAATTGAGTTTAAAGCACTTAGAAAATTAAGACATCCTGTTCGTAGCGGAAAATTAAAAGGTTATCTCCCTGAGGATAGCTGAATTATTGATAGGCATTCACTTTTATCTTTTTAAAGGTATCACCATTGCTATATAGAATAGTTCTTACACCAATTACACCAAGGTGTTTTTTCCTTTTATTATCTAGTTGCATTTCATAGCTTACAACACCATATTCAAAAAAATGACTTAGAAAATGAGCGTTTTTGATTTGTTTTCTATATGGTCCACGATTTTTTTTAGGATATAACATATCTGAAATTACATTTGCTTCTTGTTCAGTAATCATATTTTTTTTAACTCTATTTCCTTTTGGTCTTGCAGTTTCAGAGAAGGATTTTCCATCTTTATAAATAGCTTCTACTTGCCACCCAAAGAGAGGTAATTGATAAATCTTTTTCCCTATAAAGCTTTTTTTATCATCTGAATATTGGCGTGAACTTAATTCATTCCCAAATTGTTTTTTGTTTTGATTAATATCATTATCTAAGGTAGCAAATACTTGCAGTGGTATTAATGTAATTATAATAATAATTAAAAGACTAATGCCAATCTGCTGAAATAACCTTCTATTTTCCTGCCTTTCCGCAGACAAAGTTTTGCTTTTGCTCACACAGCTCACAAAGCGCAAAACTGTCTGCTGGGCGCGGAAAATAGTAAGCTTCACTGTGCAGATTGGCATCAATCTAGCTCTCTGATTTTTGTTTCTCTGACTTTGCCCAAATTCCCACTGTAAAAATATATGCATAACAAATAAAAGCTACTATCATACCTCTATGCCAATTAGGCTCAGCAATTGAGCCTGTAACTTCAGCAATTTTTGAAATGACTGGTCCTACAATAGCCCCACCAATTATGGCTGTACAAAGTATACCTGAAATGATTCCTGAGTATTTTTTGTCATAGGAGTTCATAGCTAAACCATAAATGGAGGGAAACATAATTGAAATAAAAAATCCTACAAAAGGAAATGACCATAAAGATACATTTAAATTAGGACAAAAAATTGCAGCTGCCAAAGAAATTGCAGCCCCGGTTATAAAAATTTGAATTGCTTTTTGAGTAGGTAGTTTATCTAAAATCAGACCGCCAATTAACCTTCCAAGAAGTAATCCAAACCAATAATTTCCAATAGCTGCATTTTTAGCAGCTTCAGCACTATCTCCTAAAATATTTGAAATCTTATGAGTATCTTCCAAAAATAATGCAATGTTATTAGCTACACCTACCTCAACACCTACATATAGGAAAATAGCAAGTGTAAACAAAATCATTAAGGGATCTTTTAGTATTGTAGTAAAGTTTCCTTCTCCCTTTTCTTCTTTTGTATCTTCTTTCTTTTCTTCTGGATACTTAGGAACAGCCAAACTTATAAGCATAATTAAAGAAACGATAGAAAAAAGCCAATATGCATAATTCCATTCAAGTCCACGATTTTTTATGAAAGTTACGACATAAGGTGCAAGCGTAGATCCAACACCAAATAAAACCATAAATAAGGTTAGATTACGAGAGTATTTTTCAGGATTGCTGATTTGCTTAACAAGTGGATTTGCAGCTACTTGTATACCTGTAATTCCAACCCCACAAATAAACATACTAGCCATATTTGCAAAGTATCCTGGTATAGCTGCAAACATTAAAACTCCAATTGTAGTTATAAGAGATCCAAGTAATAAAGTAAACTTTGTACCTTTTTTATTTATTAATATTCCAAATGGTACTGACATTAAGCCGTAAGCTATAAAAAATACACTTGCTAAAAAGCTGGATGCAGAGCCACTTACATGATATGTATCTTTTATCTTAGGTACTATAGCACCAGCTACATTTGTAATAGCACCAAAAGCAAAGTATGCAAATGCTAAAGAGATTAAAAGGAGTAAATAATTGTTTTTAGTTTTAGTCATAAGTTGAAAGCCTTAAAAATCACGTTCAATATCCCGCAGTTTTTAAATATATCATGCTAAGACTTAACTTGAAAACAATTAAAGAAAAAAGTTATTAACAGAGTACTTCTTATACTATTTCATAAATCGTTGCAATGGCTTGACCACCACCTACACAAAGTACTTCTAATCCACGTTTCAGATTTCTATCTTCAAGTGCATGAAGTAAAGTGGTAGCAAGTCTTGCACCACTAGCACCAAGAGGATGACCTAAAGCAAGTGCTCCTCCATTTACATTTGTCTTAGAAAGTGGGATTCCTGTATCTTGAACTGTTGCTAATACTACAGGTGCAAATGCTTCATTTATTTCAAAAAGATCAATATCATTTATATTCAAACCTGCCTTTTTTAAGACTTTTTCTATTGCATCAATTGTAGCTGTGAGCTGGAGTTTTTCTCCACCTTTTACTTTGGCTGAAACAGCTGTTGCTATAATTTTTGCCCTTGGTTCTAAATTATACTTATCAAGTGCATCTTCACTAGCTAATAAAATTGCAGATGCACCATCTGATTCTAAGCTTGCATGTGCTGCTGTTACAACACCCCATTTACTTGGCAGTCTTTCAAGAGCAGCATGATCAGATACTCTTATTCCATCATCCATATCTACTACTCTGCCTTTGCCTGTTTCTACAGGTATTATTTCACTTGCAAACTTTCCTGTCTTTTGTGCATTAAGAGCTTTTTGATGTGAGTCTATGGTGAATTGGTTGAGTTCGCGCTTAGTATAACCATATGCATCAGCTATTAGTCCTGCAGAAACTGGCATATGAGTGATTTGAGCTTCTTTATGCATTGTAGTTTTTACAACCTTTGGACCCATTCTCATTACACTCAACATATTTCTTAAACTAGTAGGTGGAGGTAAACAATCAGAACCCATCCCTACACCTTCTGGTGACATGGATTCCACCCCACCAGCTATTGCAAGATCAATTTCACCATTCGATATTAGTGAAGCAAGTTTTCTTATAGCCATTAGAGATGAACCACATAAATATTGAACTGTATCAGCTGGTACTTCAGGATGAAGTGCAATCTTAGCAATATTTTTCCCAACATTAAAACCTTGTTTTCCTGTTGGAGTAGCACAGCCAAATGATACTTCGTCTATTGCTCTTCTGTCTTTTAATCCAGCTCTTAGAGCAAGTGCATCTACTACAGTGACACCAAGATCTACAGGGTGAACATTTGCTAATTTACCTACTTTTTTAGTCCATGGCATATAAAACGCTTTAGCAGGTTTTGATTTATTTGTCTGCGGTGTTCTTACAGCATCTACTATATAAACTGGTCTGATTGATTCTGACATGTTATTTACTCCTTATAACTTATAAGCCTTATAAAATCCCAAACTTTTCTAATAGCGGTGCAAATCTCTTTGACTGAGCCAGCCAAACAAGAGGCTGGATTTGCCATTTGTTTATTCTGGTGAAAGAAGCTCTTACCTTTTCCATATACCATTCTTCAGAGTGTTTCTTTTCATACTCAGGATCATGTGAGTTGTCTATAAACCTTGCAGCTTCTTTTGCCATGCTCTTTTTAGTAGTAGGGAGATATCCTATGTGTTGAAATCCATTTACTAAACTAAACTTTTTCTTTATATTGTCTGAATAGTTACTCTTATCAAAGTTTTGTTTTTTCTCTGGCTTCTTAGTTAAGTCTATCTCAGGTACATTACCCTTAATTACCTCAGCTAAGAAAGAATAAAGTTCAGTTCTACTTACTACTGCATTAGCAAAACCTACTTCTTTTGCATCCTTAGCTGTAAGCTTTGGTGCTGTTAAAGGATTTCTAACATTACAGATCATGGCTTTTGCAAGTTCTTTTCCAACAATTCGTGGAAGAATTTCTGTTCCTGTCCACTCAGGAATAAGCCCTAGTCCTACTTCTGGAAATGCTATAAAGCTTTCTTCGTCCACCATAATTCTATAGTCACAAGAGGCTGCTAACTCAGCACCACCACCTACTGCAGGACCATCTACTAATGCAAGTGTTGGAAGGTCAAAGTTCTGAATATAGTTCATTGCTTTTTTCCCTAATCTAACAAACTCTTTTAATTTTTCCGGATCATCTTTAACACTTTGTGCATAATTTAAATCAGCACCAGAGCTAAATGCACCACCACCTTGACTCTTAAAAACTATAGCTTTTGCACCTTTATCTTGTAATTCAGTCATGCTAGTTATAATACTATTAAGCATTTCAGGATTTAGTGAGTTTTGAAACTGCTGTAGATTTTGAATGTGTAATCTTCCAAGCTCTACAAATCCAATACCATCTTGGATATAGCTTTTAACCCCAGATAGATCTTCATTTGTTATTTCTTTAGTTGGTAGTACACCCTGTGCTATATTCCCTGGATTATGATTATCTATATTATACGTATCGGTCGTACAATAGCGTACAACAAGCTCGTTTGCTTTTTCAACACCCATTTGATTAACTAGTTCAAACGGTCCTACATTCCATTTAAATCCTTGTTTACAAGCCAGCTCTATATCATGAATACTTGCCAGCCCATCACCAACTAGCTTTGAAGCAATGCCTATATAAGCTGCTTTAAGTCTGTCACTAACTACTTCTTTTGCCCTTTCATCCTTAACTCCTGAGTAATTCTCCTTTTCTATCACTAAAGTATAAGGTTCAACTTTAAAAGGATGAATAAGATTAGCTCTATTGACTTTCACCTTACCTAAGTATTCATTTACAACTTTTAATTGAGCACCTGCTTTGTCTTTTATCTGCCCAACAAGTGCTGCTGACTTAAAGAAATCACCAAAGCGAGAAGTAAGGTCAACAATTGAAGTATATAATTTTTTTTGATTAAGATTTCCACTAGCATCTTTTAAAAGAGTTAGCTTATCAGTGAAAAGCTTGTCAAGTAATCTTTCACCTTTCCATCCTTGAGAACTAGCTGCTTGTATCTGAGCATCTATTTCTTCTATTTTCTTATAGGTTTTAACTTCATCTTTAAAGAGACCAAGTTTTGGAGCTTCTTCAAACTGAGCTTGTGCTTTTTTAGTTTTTACACCAATTTGTTTTCCATAGAATGTTTCTAAGAATACTTTATCTAAAAACTCAGGTGAATAAACTCCTTCATCTGCTATTTTAGCTAAGTGATTGACTATACCAATAAGAATTACATTTGCAACACTTTCTTTAACTACTATGGGCTGTTTGTTCATAGCATATGCAAGCTGTCTCATACCTTCTATGACTTCAGGGCTTGTTTTTTCTGTAGGTATTATTTCTACTAAAGGATTTCTATCTGCAGGTGAAAAGAAGTGAAATCCTACTACATTTTCAGGACTATCAACTCTCTCTGCAATTTTGTTTAGATCTAATATAGAAGTATTTGAAGCAAGGACAGAACCTTTCTTTAAAGCCAGATCAAAAAACTCAAATGCATTTTGTTTAAAAGCTAAAAGTTCAGGGCCTACTTCTATAAGCAAAGTAGCATTTCCATAATCTTTTCTAGTTCTTTCATTTGAAATAGTACTATCTAAAAATCCTAGTACTATTTCTTCAGCAGCTTCTCTATCTTCTTTATGTGCTTTTGCAATGTCAGCAAATGGTTCTCTTTTATTAAATACAATTGCAGGTCCTATTAAGCCACCTCTATTAACAAGTTTTTGTTGTTTTTCTGCAAGCTTATGTACCTTAACTGCTTTTGACTGTGTTCTGACTATATTGTTTCTGGATGACTCAAGTGTTTCAATATCTAAATCTTGTCTTATAGCTCCAGAGCCTGCTCTACTAGTAGAGTTTACAATGCCTTCACCCATGTGTCCTGCAGCTCCAAGAACTATTGTTTTGTTTTTTCCTTGAAATTGTTTAAACTTTTCAACACCTTTCAATAAAGATAATCTGCTTAAAAGCTCATCAAAAGTACTTACTGGTGTAACCATTTTTTATTTCTCCTTGTTTCTTTTTTTTAATTTCCTAAACCAATAATTGAATATCGTTTAAATTGTTCTGTTGGCTTACCATCAGCTGATTTAAATATGGACTCCTCAAGACCTTTTTCATTTTTCAAATCATTCTCTGCTGCTTTAATATATGCATTTGCAACATGATCAGGGTAAAGTTCTTTTTTCTTTATTTTAATTGGGCTGAGCTTGCTAGCTATCTGAAGTATTGCAGGACCAGGATAATTTTCATTGTTCTTTAATCCCATTCCTTCAGCTGTACCATCTCCTCGCTTTACATTTTTAATGTATTGTTCAAGAGCTAGTCTTTTATGCTCAGGAAGATTCTTGTCTTGAAGTTTCAATAACACCGCTGCTGACTGGTAGATTTCAATTGCTTCATCAGCAAATGCAAGTAGCTCTTTCTGCTTGATTGCAGTTTTTGCACCATTGAACAATCCAAACATTGCTACTCTTGCAGAAAAACTCTTAGTTTTTCTTTGTAGCCACCATGTATCAGCTAAGCTTAAACCACCTGACTCATATTTTAGTCTGGTTATTCCAAGCTTACTAATTGCAATGGGATTTATACCTGCTTTCATAGCTGGTTTTGCACTTACACCTACCAGGTGCTGCTTTAGTGCTTCATTGACCCCTTCTACAATTAATGGAACCCACATGTCACGCATTATAAGTTCAATTGGATAGCCTTTCATAAGACTTTGTCCACCAAATGTTCTTGCTGCTGTTTGTGCTACTTTCCATGCTTCTTCTGTAGATAGTGCTTTAATAGCAGCACACTCTGCAATGATATTCATATGCGGAAAAGTATCTATAAGATTTGTAGTCAGTTCAACTGCTGCATCTAGTGCTTCAGTTCTAATTGCCATCTCTGCAATATATCTTTTAATTTGTGGTAAGTCAGCTAGCCTTCCGCCATGCTCATCAAACCGTCTTCTTTGAATAGCTTCAATTAAAGACAGATTGAAAGCCATTTTTGCAGCTTCAGCACAAAATGATCCGAAGCCTGCACGCCCTGCATTAAGACTATTGAAGATGACCTTTGTACCTTCACCAACCTCACCAAGTAAATTGCTTACACCCTTTTCATTTACAAGAGGAAGCTCAAATTTATCAAACTCTATATATGCCTGGTTACTTCCTCTAATCCCACTTAGTTCTAATGGTTTAGAAATATATAGCCCTTCTTTTTTTAGCTCTTGTCTTTTAGCATCAAGTTCTTCTTGTGTATCAGTTAGCTTAAACGGTAGTTCTTTTATAAAGACTGTAGGTTTTAATTCTGGTCCACCATCGTCTACCTTTGCAAATATAAGCAGTAGATTTGATCTATGAACATTTGTTATATAAACTTTTGAGCCATTGAAAACATATTTTTTTCCATCAGGTGAAAGCTTAGCTATGGTAGCTGCATTGTTTATAGCATCTGTACCAGAAACCCTTTCAGTAAGACCAAATGCAACTAGTCCTTCACCTTTCGCTACTCTAGGAAGATGATAGTGTTTTTGTTGAGTATCTCCATAATATTCAAATGGTTTTGAACCAAGTGTACTATG
The DNA here is from genome assembly GCA_023250155.1 of Candidatus Melainabacteria bacterium. GTDB lineage: Bacteria > Cyanobacteriota > Vampirovibrionia > 2-02-FULL-35-15 > 2-02-FULL-35-15 > JAHFBD01. The sequence continues at coordinate 301,496 of JAHFBG010000001.1, read as the reverse complement.
TGCACTAATTACACCTGCAAGCGTACCAGAACAAGTATGAATAAGAGTACGAATTACCTTATCATATTCTCTTTGATCTAATCCTAGTCCTCCAAATTGCTCTGAAATCTTTAGTTTAAAAAGACCTAAGTCTTTCATTCTCTCAAGGAGTTCTGGTTTGATATATATATCTTCATCAATCTGAAAAGGATTTACTAGTGCTTTATTTAAGTTTTCAAACTTAAGATTTAAATTGTTCATCCATTCTTTTACGTCACAGTCTGGATTTTGTAGTCTTGTAAGAGCAACACTATCTGAAAGACTCCATCTAGCTAAATTGTACTCAGCTTCTTTTTTTAAACTTGGTGCAATATCAGTAAGTGTTGATCCATACCCTTTAAGCCAATCATCTACTACAGTGTTACTGAATCTTAGTCCATCAGAGATAAGCTTAGTATATGCAGTAATTTTTTTTTGAGCCTCAGGATCTAATTTGTTATTAAAAGCTTTTTGAAGCCAGTTTAATCTTAAAACCCCTCTGGATGCAGCTTCCTGAAATATTCCATTATCTCCAGTACCGAGCATACCACCACTTTTTTTCATTAGTTTTTTTACTAATGCATCCTGGCTTTCAGTATCAGATGATGTGCTTCTCCCACCCAAATAATCAGGTAGATAAATTTGGCCTGCTACATAAGAACTTAAGATTGGATCGTTAGCTACAATTAATCCCATTTTATAAACTCCTTAAATTGAGAACCTAAAACAAAGTGCATTTATGCTATCAGAAAAAATAAGTATTATCTGAAAATTTTTAATCTGGATATTACAAGAAATTTACTTTAGAAAAACTGTTATTACCTACCGCTCGTTTCGCACGAATGCTCAACTCGCTCTTCTTTCACGTCGCTTTTTGGTGAATAAATCACACAAAAAGCTTAGTTATGCTCTTATACACTGTAGCTAAGTAGTAGCGAAAAACCCTTAAACAGGCTTATACAAGATTAAGATGTGATTTATTTTGCTAATCCTAACTTTTCAAGTATCGGTGCCAAGAATTTGTTTTGTACAGCCATTATAAATGGAGCAGTATATAGTCTATAGACCCATCTTGCTCTACCAATTAATTCTTTAGTATTGGTTGTGACATAGGAATTTTTTCTATAGTTTGGATCTTCTGCATTTAAAATTAATTTTTCAGTCTCTCTTGCAACTGCTCTTGTAAGCAATCTCCATTTATGTACATAAGGTTCATTTAATTTAAATTTTAAAACTATATCATCTGGGTATTCAGTCACTGGCTTATCAAAAGCTGGTTTTCTATTTGGTTTTCTGTGGATATTGAGTCCTTCTATTTTGTCTTCTATTAAATTTGCTAAGTACATGGGGAGATCACTTTGTGATATAGGTTTTTTATTATCTCCAAAACCTACACTACAAGCCTCACTTGCATTAAGCCACATCCATTTCATTCCTTTAGAATTGCATATCAGTGGCACAGTTAAAAGTTTTCCAATTAGTGCTGGGATTCTCTCACTACCACCCCAATCAGGATCAAGCCCCAGTGCATTTTCTGGCATTGCAAGCGTTGCATTAACAGTTAGTATCCTATAATCACAAGCAGCTGCTATCTCTGCACCACCACCTACCATTTTCCCATCTATAATTGCAACCGTGGTTTTTTTACAATTTGCAATTTGATCCATTAAATCCTTCCCCAGTTTCATATATGCTTTTGATTTTTCTAAATCAAATTGAATTCTATTTTTTACATACTCTAAATCTGCACCAGCACAAAACACTTTTCCGCCTTGGCTTCTAAGCATTATTGTTTTTATTGAGTCATCATTTTCAAATTTGTTAATTGCAGTGCTTATACCTTTCATCATTTCAGGACTTAAAGAATTGTCAGTCTTTCGTAGGTTTTGTATGTGGCTACTCCCCATTACGATATAGCCAATACCATCTTGAGTATATGTCTGAACTCCAGAAAGTTCATTATCATTAAACTCTACAAATGTGCCTGGCTTGCATATACCTGTGGGCAAAGATTGATCCAATCCTTCATTAACTAAAGTAGTCAATCTTTTAACTTCTTCTTTTCCTAAATTCTGCGCCATTTTAAGTGGACCATAATTATACTTGAAACCTTCTTCACAAGCCATTTCTATATCTTGCGGTGTTGAAAGTCCACTAAGATATATCTGATAAGCAATTGCTATATAAGTACCTTTTAATCTATCAGCTATTAGTTCTCTTGCTTCATTTGAGTTAGTTAGTGGAGCATTAACAGATTTTGGAAACTCTTGATGATGATTATCTTTTAAAAAAGCTGGTTTTAGTGCGGCATTAAATTGTTTTTTTACACTTGTTAGTTTCACATGTATTTGTTCTGGATAAAATGTCTCTAGAAAGACGTTATCTATCACGTCTGGTGAAGCTAGTCCTTCCTTAGCCATTCTAGCTGCTTCCATTAATACACCAGATACTATTCTATATGCAGTAGAATCCTTCTGAGATATGATTGGCTTATAACCCATTGCAGTTGCAAGGCTGTGTGCAGAGGCAATTGTTTCATCAGAAGTTTTTTCATCTTTTATTATTTCAATAAGTGGATTTTTGTTAGCAGGTAAAAAGAAATTCCACTTAAAACCATGCTCTGGTGTGCTTGTTTCTATAGCTTTATCATGTACAGAGGAAGACTTGTTAGTGATGTCTTGAAGTAGAAGAGCAATAGCTTTATTCTCTTGACCTTTATTTAAAAGCTCAGCTACTCTTTGTGTTGAGACTGAGCGGAATATATTTTGATATAGATTTACTTGCATTTTAATTGCTTAAATATTGCGTATAATTTTATGTTTTAATTTTAATTCTGTAAACGTGTAAATCTGTGATTAAGGTTTATATACTCTTTTAAAGCTAACTATTTCGGAGTTTATCCCGAAATAGGGTTACTATTTTGGAGCCTTGTCTATAGGAACTCTTTCAAAGCTCTTTAATTAAATCAGTCCCAAATCCACTTCAGGAATCTCTTTTATAACCTTATCTTCAAAAGCTGCATCAGCTACTGCACTTGCTACAGCTGGTGCTACTCTTTTATCAAAAATACTTGGCACAATATGATTTTCACTTAGCTCATAGTCACGAACTATAGATGCAATGGCACAAGCAGCAGCATATTTCATTTTTTCAGTGACAGTAACTGCATGACTATCTAAAAGTCCTCTAAAAAATCCAGGGAAACAAAGAACATTGTTTATTTGATTCGGGAAATCAGAACGACCTGTTGCCATAATTTTTACATGTGGTTTTGCAAGGCTTGGATGTATTTCAGGATCTGGATTTGACAGTGCAAAGACAATGGAATTTTTTGCCATTGATTTAACATCATCTTCGGTAATTAAATTTGGTCCTGAAACCCCTATAAAAACATCAGCTCCTTTAATGACATCAGAAATAGCACCCTTTTCATGATTTGGGTTAGTAAGTTTAGCTAGCTCTTCTTTTGCATAATTCATTTCTTTTCTACCCATATAAATAGCACCGTTTCTATCTGTAACAATAATATTTCTTACTCCTGAATACAAAAGCATCTTGGCACAAGATACACCTGCTGCCCCTGCCCCTGTAATTACTATTTCTAAATCTTCAAGTTTTTTACCGACTACTTTCACAGCATTAAATAATGCAGCAGTGACTACTACAGCTGTGCCATGCTGATCATCATGAAATATAGGAATATCCAATTCATTTTGTAGTCTTCTTTCTATTTCAAAACATTTTGGTGCTGCAATATCTTCTAAATTTATTCCACCAAAACCTGGTGCAATTGCTTTAACTGCCTGTACAATTTCATCTGGGGTTTTTACATCTAAACAAATAGGATATGCATCTACATCAGCAAGCATTTTAAATAGCATTGCTTTACCTTCCATAACTGGCATTCCTGCATATGGACCAATATTGCCAAGCCCTAAAACAGCTGAACCATCTGTTACTACTGCTACTGAGTTCTTCTTTATAGTTAAGTTATAAGCAAGTTTAGGATCTTCATGAATTGCTCTACAGATTTCAGCAACCCCTGGAGTATAAACAATAGACAAGTCTCTTTGAGTCTTTACGTTGATTTTGGATTGGATGGCAATTTTCCCACCAATATGTGCATTGTATAATTCATCGTTCTTTATATCTATTGATTGTGTGCTTGGCAAATTACTTGATTCTAAAATAGTTTTACCTTGTGCTTCTTTTTCTTTTGTCACCATCTATACCTCTTTGATTTATAAGTTTCTAAAATCTGATTCATTAATTTTAATCTAAACAAACCTAAATTCTTTAACCTAAATTAAATCTTAATGATTAAGCCATTTGACATAACACATCTCAAGGATATAGTTTAAATACCTAATAAGAAATGCTAAAATGCATACTCATATGGAAAAAATGAGAAAAAAATTAGCACCAAATATCTTAAATATATTAATGGTTATACATTTAACTGCTCTGCCAGTATTTTCACTTGATGAGCCAGACCAAAATAAAAACTTTAATCCAAAGCCAGCCAGTGCAAGTGTTTATAATCTTGGTTTAAAGAGTTATGAACAAGGCGATCTGGAATCTGCAATTTCATTTTTTAAACAAGCTACTGATCTTGATCCAAAATTTGTAGATGCCTACTATAATTTAGGTGCCATTTATAAAAAAGAAAAGAAATACTATAGCGCAATCAATGCTCTTCAAAGAGCCGTTGACATAAATTCTGATGACCTTGAAATAATATATGAACTTGCTTCATGTTATATGGAAGTAAAGAATTACCAAAAAGCCAAACAATATTTCTCAGTCATCCCACAAAATTTTCCTAAGTATACTGAAGTAGCTAAAAACTTAGAGAGAATTAAATATCAAGTTGCACTGGAAAATCCTAGCCAGGTTGGTGAGCCAAACCAAATTTCCAATGAACAATTTCAAGCACAACTGCTTGCTGATACACTAACCAAGAAAGAAGTACCTAATAATAATGAAGTGATAGTTAATCAACCTCAGCCACAACAAGCCCAACAAAAAGCACAACTACTTGCAAACACACTAATCCAACCAAGCAGAGAAGCATTTAAACAAAAAATAAGAACAGTCTCTACAAACTTTGTAGGTCCTACTGGAATTGCAAAGGACAGCAAGAACAATTTATACATTGCAAATTTTGCAAACGATACTATAGAAAAAGTTACACCAGGTGGTGTTAGAGAAATTTTTGCAACAAAGAATGGAATAAGCGGTCCTGTAGGATTGGCTGTAGATGAAAATGATACTGTCTATGTAGCAAATTACAATAACAATTCAATAGTAAGAATTACTCAAGATAGGCAAGTATCAGTCATAGTAAGCAAAATTGTTAAGCCCTACTATCTTTTCTATGACAACAATACAAGCAAATTGTTTGTAACAGCACAGGGAAATGATTCACTCGTTGAAATAGAACCACGTAATATCTCTCAACCAGTATCTTATAGATAATAGTATTTAGCGTACAGCGTTTAATCTACAAAAGAACAGGGAATAGAAGATCTGCTAACATGGTCTACTATACGCTATGTATAAATATGAAATTCACAGTCTCACCACTTAAAAATCCTATTAAAGCAACAATATCAGTTCCACCTGATAAGTCTATTTCTCATAGAGCACTTATTATTTCCTCAATTGCCAATGGCAGAAGTGAGATTAAAAATCTATTAGCTAGTGCTGATTGTTTAAGCACATTAAAAATCATGCAACAGTTAGGTGTAGAGATAAGCACATTTAACAACTATGAATCTGTTACTGTTTATGGAAAAGGATTACATTCTTTTTCTGAGCCAAAAAATATTTTAAACTGTGGTAATTCAGGAACTACTATAAGACTTTTAGGTGGTCTTTTAAGCGGTCAGAATTTTTTATCAATTCTTACTGGTGACGAGTCATTGTTAAGTCGTCCCATGGGAAGAGTAATTGAACCACTTACACTTATGGGTGCAAAGATTGCAGGTAGAGAACACAATACAAAAGCTCCTATTGTAATTTCACCAGGGGTGTTACATGGCATTAATTATGAAATGCTACAAGCTAGTGCACAAGTTAAATCTGCAATTATGTTTGCTTCATTATATGCAAAAGGTGAAACAAAGATTATTGAAAAAGAAAAATCTCGCGACCATACAGAACGGATGTTAAGTGCTTTTGGAGCCACTATTAAACAAGATAAGAATGAGATAATAATTGGTTCAGAACAACATCTCCAGGCTCAAAATATTTTTGTACCTGGTGATGTTTCTTCCGCTGCTTTTTTTATTGCTGCATGTTCTATAATTCCTGATTCAGAGCTTGTTTTACAGAGGGTATTGGTCAATCCCACGCGTATAGGAATTATAAATGTATTAAAGAAAATGGGCGTGAAGATTGAAATCACAAATAAAAAAGAAATTTCAGGCGAGCCTGTCGCTGATATTTGCGTAAAATCTGGTGAACTGATTTCATGTGAGGTCAAAGGAAACACTATTCCTTTATTAATAGATGAAATTCCTATACTGTGTATTATTATGGCCCAAGCTAAAGGAAAATCAATCATAAAAGACGCAAAGGAATTGCGTTATAAAGAATCTGACAGAATCCAAACCATAGCTTGTGTCTTAAGAAAACTTGGTGTTGAGGTAAATGAATTGGACGATGGAATAGAAATCAATGGTTTGGAAGGTAAACCTTTTACCATAAACCCTTCCATTGAATGGCCTAAACATTTTGATCATAGAATAGCCATGTCTGTTGCAATTTCTGCACTTAAAGCAAATGAACCTATTCCTATTCCTGGGGCAGAATGGATTGGAACATCATTCCCAAATTTTGATAAATTGATAAATAAATTACATATGGCTACGGTGTAGAGACAAAGAATCTAAAAAAATGCTTAAGATTTTGATTAAATCATTTTAAACACTGTATCTTACTAGCTATTACAATCATTAAAGGAGTTTATATATGAGAATCTTTGATTTACTTGGTTTTAATGAGTCACCACTTCAACAAACACTTAAAGTCAAACGTCCTGTTGGTGATATTGCAATGGATGAAAAAGCAAGTTTTAGTTCTCGTGTCGAAGCCATGATATATCTAGGAACGAGCGATGATCCTAAAGCAATTACACCTTTACAAAAATGTTGTCTTGATGAAAGCCCTGCTATAAGAGCTTGGGGAGTAGATCTTCTAGGTGAGTTAGTATGCGAGATTCCAGTCACAAAAGATTCAATTCAAGAAGATGAAAATGGTTTCAATATAAAAAAAGGGACTTCAGTTAATGAAAATGAACTACGTGTAATTAGTGCTCTAAATTTATTCAAACATATTTCTAAAACCGATAAAGATCCTCTTGTTAAAGAAACCACCCAAAAGGCTTTAGAGAAATTCAAAACAAACAATAACACTAAATCTATAGACACACCCATTAAATATCCTATTTATGGATTTTCTTTATATACTGAAGTAGAAAATATTGATCTTAAGAAGCTACAAGACTCTCCATGGAATATTTTAAATACAGAGGATATCCCCCCTCTGCTTGATGAAGATCATAATCAAGACGCTTTGAAATAAAATCCTTGTTTTGTACCACGTCTAATCAACTCAGCTTCAATCATTCTTAGGATTTGTTGTTTATTTCTTCTACCATCATCTTGTTCTGCCCACTTAGGTGCTATTAATTCCCCTGGTTTTGCTTCTGCAAAAAGTCTATGAATAACTACATCTGGTGAAAGCATTTCAAGAAAATCACAAACCAAAGTTATATATTCATCTAGTTCTAATGCTTTAAATAATCTTTCTTCATACTGTTTTGCGATCTTTGTTTTTTCAAGAACTAATAGCTGGTGGATTTTTACTGCGTCAATTTTTGACTTGGCTAGCTCTTTCATAGTCTCATAAAACATTTCATTAGTTTCACCTGGAAGTCCAAAAATAGTATGTGCACAAACTATTAAATTTCTTTTCTTTGCTCTATCCAATGCATTAAAAAAATCATCTCCTGTATGTGCTCTATTTATAAAATCAAGTGTTTTATCATGTACTGTCTGTAAACCAATATCTAACCACACTTCAACTTTTTCATTATATGTAGAAATTAAATCCAACACCTCATCAGACAGACAATCCGGTCTTGTTCCTACAGCTAAAACAACAACATCAGGATGTGATATGGCTTCATCGTATATTTTCCTTAGTACTTCAATAGGGGCATAAGTGTTTGTGAATGATTGAAGATAAGAAATAAACTTTGTAGCACCGAACCTACGCGAAAAAAGTTTTACTCCATCTTGGAGCTGCTTTGAAATGGGATCGTTTATATCAAATGCTCCAGCACTTGATCCATCTGCTGTACAAAAAGTGCATCCTCCAAAAGCTTTCTTACCATCACGATTTGGACAATCAAGATTTGCTTCTAGTGTTATTCGCTGGACCTTTGCATTAAAGCGTTTTTTCAAATATGAACTTAGATTATAGTATAAAGATTGAGTTTTAATATCATCGTTAGTAGTATTTTTATTGTTTATTTTAGCTGGCATATAGTAGGTTCTAATTAATCAATCCTTCCAAATACTCATCCAGGCTAAAGTCTACAATATCATCAATTGTTTCCCCTGTACCTATGAATCTGACTGGTAGTGATAGTTTGTTCATGATATTTAAAACTACTCCACCTTTAGCTGAACTATCTAGCTTAGATAAAATTATTCCAGTTAGTCCTATAGCTTTTGAAAATATCTCTGCTTGAGTAATAGCATTCTGACCGATAGTGGCATCAAGTACTATAAGCTTTTCTTTTGGTAGATCTTGTGCATTTTTTTCAATAACACCATCAATTTTTTTTAGTTCTTCCATTAGATTAGTCTGAGAATGAAGACGACCAGCAGTATCAATTAAAATTAAATTGTAATTTTCTTTTTTTGCTTTTTCTAATGCACTAAAAACCACAGCATCTGGTTTTTTAATCTCAGGCGGTGCATATATTTCTACCTCTGCCCTATTAGCCCATATAAAAAGCTGATCCTGAGCAGCTGCACGAAAGGTGTCTCCTGCTACAATTAAAACTTTAAAGCCTTCTTCCTTAAAGCGTTTTCCTAGTTTGCCAATAGATGTGGTTTTTCCAGAACCGTTTACCCCGACGATTAAACATAGATTTAACTTAGCAGAATCCAGAGTAAGTATAGAATTGTTTATTGTAAGTAAACTCTTTATAGCATTTTTTATTTCAGTAGTAAGAATTATCTTACTAACTTGTTGATCTATTGATTTGTTGATTCTTTTTTTTAAAGCTTCAACTATTTTTTCTGACAAGTCAATTCCTACATCTGCTTTAATTAGTTTCTCAAGAAGGTTTTCATAAAACTCATCATTGATTTCTATAAGAACATCTTCTTTTAAATCAGAGGATAGTTGAATGTTTTCACTTGTTTTAAAAAGTGCTTGCTTGATTTTGGATATACCGTCTTTTAACCAGTTTGGCATAAGTATTATTATACCTATTCAGGAAAAGCTAATAGCAATTTTCTTTCTTTTAACTGTGGGAAATCTTTTGGATTTCCTGTTATTAAGATCAAGCTATATTCTATAGCAGTCTGTCCTATAAGAACATCAGCTAGTGGTTTTTTAAAGCCTTTTTTTCTTAGCTCAGCTCTTGTAACTCCTGCTTTTCTTGCAAGTGAGTCTGTGACAGGAATTACAACTAAAGAATCTAAAAAACTATTTATCGAGACAATTTGATGTTCTTTTGCACCACTTAATAGTTCAGCTGAAGTAATTGTAGAAATATATAATTCTTTTTCTGCAAGTTCTTTGAATTTAGAAATAAACTCTGGTTTATTAAACAAATAGTCAACAAGAAAATTAGTATCTAAAAGATGCACTTTATCTTTCCCAATCTTCTTGTCTTAATTTACGAACCCACTCAGTTCCACCTAATTCAAACATTTCTTTATTGTCCTTTGGGTTAAATACGGGTTCTTTTCTAGATAAAAATTCTTTTAATTTCTTTTTCCTTTTTCTTTCCTCTACCTCATTCTCGGCTCCCTTTACAAATATCTCAGTTCTAGTCTTATTATCATTTTTGGCCAAGGCATCGATTTCTTTTAAAAGATAAAGAGGCACATTTAAATTTATTCGTTTTAGTTCATTTGGATCTTTCATGATAGTACCTTTTATTAATATTATACCCAATTGTGAGTATATAGATACTCAAATTATACTCAGTGCTATAAAATAACTACATGTCCGATTCAAAATTTATTGCACTTCTGCCTCTAGACAATCGTCCAGTCTCTTATCTTCTTCCAAAACAAATAGCAGATTTCTCAGGTCTTAATCTCATTTTGCCTGAAAGAAAATATCTTGGAGACTTAAAACAAGGATCAAATTTGACCTATCTTCAAGAATGGATAAATAAACTAACCAATGTTGATTCACTTGTAATAGCACTTGATAACTGGGTCTATGGTGGACTTGTTCAAAGCAGAAAGCATGATTTTTCTTTAGATGAATTAAAATCAAGGGTTGGCTTGCTCACAGACGTTTGTAGGGACTGGTCACGCCGCTCGTTGTGCGAGCGAGCCTCGCCCCAGCTCCGACTCGCGTCGAGCGAGGCGAGCGCTTCGTGGGCGGAACCAGTCCCTACAAAAATATATGGTTTTTCCTCCATAATGCGCATACCAAACTACAATTCAAATGAAGAAGAGAAAGATTATTGGAAAGACTATGGAGAAAAAATATTTCAATGGTCTGAATTAATGCACAAAGTAGGAAGAGGTATAAAGGAAACCTTGTCAAATGAAGAATTGATTGAAAAATGGTATCAAAGTGCTAAAGCCTTACCCATAGAGGTTTTAACAGATTTTAAATCTCATATGGAAAAGAACTTTTCTATCAATGTAATGTGGCTTGAATCATTGCATAATGATTGTTTTCAATATTTAATTTTCTCATGTGATGACTCTGGCAAATATGGAATGAATGTCATAGAAGCTGACTATATAAAAGATCAAATCAATAAACATAGATTTTCTCATTTCACTAAGGTTATTTCAGGGACTGATGAAATACCATTAGTTCTACTTACCAAAGCAGTTTTAGATAAATCAAAATTTATCCCTTCAATAGCACTACACTTTAATAGTGAAATAGGAAAAGATGAAATCTCACGATATGAGTCAAACACAATAAACAAAAGCATTTTAAATCAAGTTGATACTTTAGGTCTAGAAATCAAAGATGTTGAAAAATCAGATCTTATTCTTTGTATACATTGTGCTGATTCAATTCAAGGAGACCATATCTTTAAAAATACTCCAAGTGACACAAAAGGAAATGCTAAGAAACTTGTTCATGTTTTAGATAAAACAAATAAACCATTTATATTACTTGATTTTGCTTATGCAAATGGCGCAGATCCAATTTTGATTGAAGAGTTGTTAAATGCAAACATCAACTGGAAAAATTGCTATGGGTACTCAGCCTGGAACACTACATCAAATAGTACAGGCTGTGCATTATCAATAGGAATAAATAGATGGCTTAGCGAAAAAGAAAATCGATTCAATGAAAGAGAGTTTAAAAAGTGCTTGCTTACAAGATTTCTAGATGATTATGCCTACCAAACACAAATACGACACACAAATACTACAGAGGAAGAAATAAATGAAAAAATAAAAACTTTTATTCAAGCTTTTTCTAAGCTCTTACATCTACATGATATAAATGTAAGGTGTAGTCTGCCATGGAAAAGATCATTTGAAGTAGAGATTGATATAAGTTAGTAAATGTCTTACAAGCAAAAAATAAAATTAGAAATTGAAAAAGTGCTGAATGGTTCAGCATCTGATGTAGCGATTGAACGAACAAAAGTTAAAGAGCATGGTGACGTAGCTACAAATATTGCTATGCTCTTAGCAAAAGAATTAAAGAAAAATCCTCTTGATATTGCAAATGAAATAAAAGGCAAAGTGCCCATTGACTTAAAACTAATCTCTAAAATAGAAATAGCAAAACCTGGATTTATAAATATAGTAGTTAGTGACCATGCATTAGTTGAGTCATTAGTAGAAGTATTTCAACAAGATGTTTTTGGCTTTGCACTACCTAAATCTAAAGAAAGAATACTTCTTGAGTATGTTTCTGCAAATCCAACTGGTGATTTGCACATAGGACACGGGCGACAAGCAGCGATTGGAAGCTGTCTTGGGAATTTACTAAGAGCAGCGGGATACGATGTTCAAAATGAGTTCTATATAAATGATTATGGTGAGCAGATTTCAAAACTTTCTCAAACAGCTTGGGCGATTTATAAAAATCTCAACGGTGAAAATATTGAATGGAATGAAAATTTCTATCCAAAAGAACTTCTAGAACCCTTTGTAAAACAAGCAATTAATACTGGCATTAAAGACTTAAATGAAAACAGTCTTGGACAAACTGTAAAAGACTTGATTTTAAAAGCTCAACAGAATTTATTAGCCTCATTTAATGTGACTTTTGATAAGTGGTTTAGTGAAACTACTTTACATACAAAAAATGAAACAAAGAAAGTTTTAAAAGACTTACAAGATAAAGGATTTGCATATGACCATGAAGGAGCTATTTGGTTTAAAGCAAAAGATTTTGGTGATGTAAGAGATAGGGTTCTTATTAGATCTGATGGGCGTCCTACTTATCTTCTTGCAGATATTGCCTATCATATTGATAAATTTTCCCGTGGATATGAAAAGCTTATTACTATTTGGGGAGCTGATCATCATGGACAAGAAGTAAGTTTAAAAGGTGCCCTAAAAGCCCTTGGTTATGATAATTCTAAGTTAGAAATTATTTTTGTACAACTAGTTAGTTTAAAACAAGGTGGACAAGAAGTTAAAATGTCAAAACGTACTGGTGCAGTAGTTACAGTAGAAGAAGTCTTAAGTGAGGTAGGTTCTGATGCATTTAGATATTTCTTAGCTGAACCTCATTCAAACAATAGAATGGTTTTTGATATTGATCTTGCTAAAAAGCAAGACAAAGACAATCCTGTTTACTACATACAATATGCTCATGCAAGATGTTGCAGTATATTTAGACAATTTATCCAAGAGTATGGAAGTATAAGCTTAGAAAAAAATGAAAACCTATTCTTAGATTTGTTAAAAGTAAAGGATGAAGAATATATAGTAACAAAGTCTCTTATTTTAAAGATATTAGATTTTCCTGAAGAAGTAATTTTAGCTGCAAATAGTAAATCACCAAGTAAAATTGCAAATTATTTAAAGGATTTAGCAAGTGATTTTCACCAATTTTATACAGTCTGTCGTGTAATTTCAAAAGATATGGCTCTTACAAAATCAAGATTGGCTTTAGTAGAAGCTCTTAAAATAACAATAGCCAATGGCTTAAAAATATTAGGTATAACAGCGCCAGAGGCTATGTAATTGACAATTAACAATTGAGAATTGATAATTGAATTAGTTTTAATTGTCAATTTTCAATTCTCAATTCTCAATTCAATGATAAAATAACCCTATGCCTGAAACACCTTACTGTCCTTTATTAAGCATTAACAAAGATGTACCTGTTTTATGCCAGGAAGAACTTTGTATGTGGTATGTAAAACAGCTTAAGCTTTGTTCTGCTACAGTTCTTGCCTATACAAATGCATTAAATCTTCAAACCCCTACAAAACCAGGAACTACAACTGCTCAAGCACAACCAGCAGCTACCCCAAAAACTAGCCAACCCGCAGCTAATCCACCTAAAAAAGAACAACCAAAAATAAACCCTTTTGCTTTGGATGATCTAGACTAATTGAAATACACCATATGGATGACTTCACTAAGAATCAAAATCAAGATAAGATCGTCAGAAGAAAAGTAAGACTAAAAGGATAAAAAATAAAAAATGAGCATTCCATTAAAAAAAGAGAATACAAGCTTAGAAGGGTTTGAACAATTATGGGAACCAGAGAATCAATCTCTTGATTCAATATCCAGTCAAATCCATGCAATTTTAAAAGTACTTGTAGACGATAGAATTGCATTAAAACAAGAACATGAACTCGTCAACGAGTTAAAACAACACATGAGTTCACTAGAAACCCAAATTCAAAAAGCAAACTGGCAATTAGGTCAAAGAGAACAGGAATTATCAAATTTATACAGCGAGCACTATAAAATTAAGGCTGACAAGGAGTCCTTAGAAAAACAAGGCAATGATTACAAAGAACTTTTAAAAGAAAATAAAGAAATCAGGCGTTTAGCTGAGCAACTTTCAAATCAAATTCTTCAGGAAAAAGCCAAAAACGAACAGTTAGTTGAACTTCTTCAAGCTTTAAAAAAACCAGAACTAAAAAAAATTGCTAAGAAACTAGGGATTTAAAACTACTTTATAATTCCACCCGAGCGTTTCTCAGAGTGAATATCAAGTCTTTCTTGAAATGGTACAAGCATATTGTACATAGTCCAAAAATCCTCTTCTGATATTTGTACTACAGTTGTACCATTCTGACCAGCAACTACATCTGCACTACGTGGTGCTCCTGTAAGAAACATAGCTTCTCCAAATGGTGCTCCAGTCTTTAATTCAAAACTTTTTCCATCTTGTAGTTGAACGATTACACTACCTTTAGCTACTAAATAAAAATTATTTGATCCTTCTTTCTTCGCTTCTTCTAGTGTCGTTCCTCGCTTTATTATAAGAGCACCATTTTCATAGTTTTCTAGTTTCACATCATTGACTGGGAGAGAATCTAGATTTTCTAGTTGCTCTAAATCAGCTTGTGCACCTAATACATTATGAAAAGCTCTTTTTTGTATATGCTCAAGTAAATGATCAAGTCCTAACCGTCCTGCAATATATGCATAGTAGGAATGAACTTTACCAGTTTCTGTTTCAAGAAGAGATTTTATTTTTTCATATCTTTCTGGATTATTTATTTTATATTCCTGAATCAACTCTTCTCCTGACTGTTTAAAGTAATTTACTCTTTCTTCTCCTTTTGGAATAGCAATTCCAGGGGTTTGTTTTGTAGCATTATATAAAATTTGTAGTCCTGCAGGGCTTAATGGCTTCTTCTGCTCTGCAAGAATTACAATATTTTCTCCAAGTCCACTATCCTGAACTAAAGATACAAAGCCAATGTTATCAATAGTCCCTATGCTTTCAACAGGATTATGAATATCTGCATTGTAGTCTTTATTTGGAACGGTAAACCCAATTGGACCAATATTTTGATTTAAGTGAAGCTCACAAATTATACTATTTGCAAACTTATTAAGATCAAAATTTGTTTCTTTTAACTTGGGTGCAAGGTCTTTGTCATCTACTAGTTCACTACCAAGCTTAGAAACAAGCTTAGGAAGAGCTTCTACAGCTGATAGTGGATCTTGCATATTTGTAACCAAATTAAAATGTGCTGAGTCAAGCAACAATGCACAATGCTTTAATGCCTCTGTAGGATTGAGTCCCGTATCAATGGAGTTTTTAACTATTTGTTTTACAATTTTTGCAAATGGTTCAAAATGTTCTTCCATGGTAGGAAATGGTTTTACACCACCTGGAAGGGCTTTATTCATATAGTTTTCAAAACCTATTCTTAGAGGCTTTCCATCGGATGCATATTTTCCAACAGCATGACAGGCAATGTCTGCATAGTTTTTAATAGCATCGTCACTATTTCTATCTGAGATATGTACTACTACTGTCTTTGCTCCAATCCAGGACGCAAAGTCAACTGTATCTTTCATAAGTTGAACATTATCGCTGGCATCTTCTAAAACAGCTGTAAAGTTTGTCTTTGGGTGAAGTGGACCTACAATTGGAGAATGAACGGTAAGGGTTAGTCCAAGAGTTTTTCCAAGTTCTCGTATTCTTCCTATCTCTTCTTCTGTATATTCACCAGCTAATCGTTTAGTCGGATCGAAAGGAAGCAAGTCAGCGCCAAACTCTACGTTTTTAATCCCTCTTTCAAAGGCATCTAGTAAGAACTGGCTTGGTGCAAGGGTTTTATCATCAATTAAAGGTTTAAAAAACAATGACTCACCTATGTTTATAGATTTATCAAGTGGTATTGGAGCATTTTGTCTTAAGTTGGCAAGCATTAAGTTTAATGCTCTATCAGGATTTGAGCTTGTAAGTAGTTTTGTGATTTCATTTGTTATTGGAGTTTTAGATATTTTTTGTTTTTCTGTATCATTTGGATCAATATCAAGTTTTCTGCAGACCCATCTATGAGCAATTTCTATTTTTGAATATAGTTCTGGATTGCTCATTACAAGGTTGTATACATTTATTTGTTTGCCATCGCTAGATGGTACATATGGCATTTCAGATTGAATAAAGCGCATAGCTGCATCATCAGTAGCATACTGATTAATTAGTTTTTTTACTAATTGTTCTTTCTCTTCATCTTTATTTGCACCAAGCATAAATCCATGTTCATAAACGACAGCTAATTTTGCTAAAACCTGTGGCTTAAAAAGCACTCTTTCAAGTACTTGAGGTGTTATTTTAGAATTAAGAAGAGCTTCAACTACAAGATTTGTAACCTTGTCTAAAGTACCTTCATCAAGGGTAAATTTTACAGGGCTTTTATAAGTAACATTATTTCCTTCAATTTTTTCAATTGGTTTGTATTGAAAACTATTTATATAATCTAAAGCTGCCCTTTTTAATAAGGGTATAGTATTTGATGAAGTAAGATCATTAATTAAACTTATTGCACTAAGAGCATTTGGCTTTTGTGCTGCAAGTAGTTTGGCTTTAGGTAATACTCCTTGCATTAAGACATTTATTGATGATTCCCCTGGTGTTGTATTCTCTGTATTAGATGATGATTGGTTAATTTCTTCTGTTGAAGATGTTGCAATGGCTGGTTTTGGTAATAATGTGGCTTGTAAAATAGATTTTGGTTCCATGATTTTCTCCTTCTTTATTTATATAAAGTGCAAAACAAGTTTGCGCTTTCATTGATCAATCTTTCTCCGTTGATCGGATTTACCGAATAAATCGGACAAATCCTAAACTTGTAACTATCTGATAATCTGCTGTGTTCAGCTTTTACACTACTAATAACGAAGCCTTAACCTTTTTTATTCCAGTAGTCTTTTTAAAAATGTAATAAATCTAATAAGAATAAATGCTATTTATAATGTCTTAAGAATTAAAGTATTTGCTTGACGCATTGACTACATTAATCTTTTTAACTAGAATATTTCTATTCATGGGACTATCTTCTATATTTAGGTACGTTACTCCTTCTTACTGGAAAGGATCAAAAACTCCAGTGGCTCCAAGGGAAGAAGATAAGCCAAAAATAAATCCTGAGTCTATTCCACAGAAAGACTTAAAAAGTCTGGTTTTATCACAAGAGCTTCTATTAGAAGGATTAAAAAATGAAGTTGGTGCTCGTGATGATCAATTAGAAGCTTGTGAACTTATATACGATATATTTGATGAGCATGGGAAATCTAATTATATAAATCTTGTAACAGGTGGAATTCTTCTTTTACTTAAAACGTCAAAACCTAGTCCAGAACATTTGAAAGGCTTTGCCTCACTGGTTCTTGCTACTCTTAACACTGGATCAGAGTTAAATAAAACACAAATTTATAATTTAGCAGCATGGTATTCAATTAAAGTAAAACAAGGCTTACAAGTAGAAGAAATTTCAAAAGCGTTTTTTAAAGAAGTTTGTACAGAATAAAAGATAAATCACCTTAATTTGCTATAAGGCACATATTTCAACTCTAAATACACCAGTGCTATTTTTAGTTCTTTCCAGACTTTTTCTTTTATCTCTTCTACAGTCGGCCACCCATATGCTGGCCCTTCTAAAATCACGTATTGATGCCCATTTGGATATTCAGAAATATTTATTTTTATATCTTCAAGTTTTAATTTCTTTAAAATTTGATTTGTTTTAAAGATAAGTTCATCTATATCTTTTTTAGGTGGTACTGGTATACCTTGTGGCTGTAAATATAATTGTGATTTATTAACTTGCATTGAAATGACAAGATAAATATTAGTTTGTCATACTATTACTAGTCAAGAAACTACTAATTAATTTAAAAAATGTTCTATTTATTTCCAGAAATGCGCTACGAATGGAAGTACACCACGGATTTCAAAGTTTCCATAGAATGTAACACCTGGATCTCTTTGACGAAGCGATTGTCTAAAGGCTGCACCATAAATATTGTTTATACCAAGGGTGGCTAAATAACTCTTTGTTCTTGGTGATTCATAAGTAAGACTTACATCCCCTAAGAAATAACCATTTATTTTATCTTTTTCAGCCACACTAGCAAACTTTGGTCCAATGTAAGTGTTTATATAGTTGAAACTAAATCCAGTTGGGCTATGCCACGTTAAACCAAATCTAAATCTGTTTGGTACTTGGTAGGTAGGGATTCTGCCATTTACAATGGCAAGAGTGCTTGTTACATCATCAAATATTTTATATGGAGTTCTATCCCTTACATGTTGATAAACATAATTTGCAAAGAAACCTACTTGTTTAGCTATGAGTTGGTTGTAACCTAATTCAAATCCTGCATTTCTAATTCTTTGGACTTGGTAGTCAGCTAAGCTATCAAAGTTTCTAACTAACATCCTTCTATAAAATGGTTTGAATTTAAAGAATCCATACCATGGAAGCCTATGCTCTAAGCTTGCTGCATGCTCCCAGCCTTCTGTACCACGTGTAAAGAACTCTCCTTGATCACCAAACGGTAAGCCTGCTACATCCTGTGGAGCAAGCTCAGAGAATGCTGTATTATAAAATGCTTTGTGTTGTGAACCAAGTCTAAGTACAGTATTATCACCAAGAGTATATGCAACACCTGCTTGAGGACTAAATGAAACTCTATCAGTGCTTCTTCTAGCAAAATCAAGTGTACTTGCTGTCATTCCATCGGTAACTGCCTGAACAATTGAATTGTCTTTTGTTATTTGGGAAATTTGATCATATCTAAAGCCTGCTACAAAATCAGTTCTAGGATTTATTCTAATTAAGTCTTGTGTATAACCTGTAAGTATGTCATATCGTGAGCGCTCTTTAAAATAGCTTATTGTTTGAATTGGTGGGACCAATCCCATACTAAGGAAATTTAAACTAACTTGTGCTGGATTGTTTGCTCTAATCCATTCAACTCCTGATGTAAATCTGTGGTTATTGTGGTTTGAAAGGTAACGAGTTTGATATCCATAGTTTCTTGGAAAAATCCCTGCAAACAACATTAAATCGCCTAAATCAGGATTACTACTATCTAATCTTGTAGAAGTAACTTCACCAAAGAATCTACCTAAAAGTACATTTTTAGGATTTGGATGCCAATTATATGCAAGATCAAAAAGATTTAAGTCAGGTGTAAACAACGATCGATCGCCCATAAAGGTCTTATCAAAGAGTCTCATATTGACATCAGCTCTTGTATACGAACCAATGACATCTAATGATTTCATTGGACTAAAGGCTAAATCTGTTTTATAAAATGATCTATTTCCTCTGCCTGTAATATTTCCAAGAACATCTTTTACATAGCCACCCATAAACTCACCATTTACATAGATATTCCATGGGGTACCAAGGTAACCATTTGTTTTAACAGTACCTTCATGTACAAGAGAAATTTGTTGCTGTCCAAACAAGCCTTCAGTAGTTACATAAAGTTCAGGCGCTCTAAAAAATCTATATCTTCCATTTGGAGAGCCAATAACGCTAGGCGAAAGTAGTTTTCCTATCAGTCTTTCAGAGTCAGATGCAAAATTTAAACCTAAATTGTATTCATTGGTAGATGTTTTTGCATTAACACCTGTTAGGTTGGTTCCTCTTAGTCCTCTAACCTGACCAGTGCTTAACTGAGCTTGAGCAGCACCAGTTCCTTCACCTTTTGGAATTACAGGTTCAATTTTATTGCTGTTATAAACCGTACCAAGTGTAAAATGGCTAGCTCCATCAATTGGATTTTCTCTAAGTGCTTTATTTGCTTGGAAAAATGCCCAGTCAGAAAGCCCAAACCTAAGTGGCTCTATACCAAGATTTCCAGATGCTACTGAAAGGTTTCGACTTTGTCTAGCGCCAGCTTCAAGGAGATTTGGTGTAATGTGAATGGTTTCTTCATCAAGTTCAAGTGACATACCATACTCATGAGCAACATCATAAATAATGGATAAGCTGTTTAAAATTAATGGGTCTTTTGGATCTAGTTCTCTTGCTGCCTTAATTTCATTTATAGCTTTCTGGGTTTCATTGTTTTGATAGTAGGCTTGTCCTAAATATAAATGTGCTCTTGCTAAACCAGGCTCTAAAAGTACTGTAGATAAAAACTCATCTATTGCATCGCTATTATAAAAACGACTAATTAAAGTTCTTGCTTTACCTAAATGAGCTTCTGCAAGGTTTGAGTCTATTTCTAGGGCTTTTTGAAAACTAGTTGATGCATCTTTAATTTTTCCAAATGAGTATTGAACATCGCCTAAGCTAATCCATGGCTCTGGACTATCACCACCTAGATCAATGGCTTTCTTAGCTTCTTTTTCAGCTAATATAAAATCTCCCTGAGCACCTAAAAGTTTACTCTTATCTGAGTGAGTAAGGTACCAATCAGGCTCCAATTCAATAGCTTTGTTAATAGCTTCTAGTGCTTCTTTTTGTCTATGAAGTACAAATAATGCTCTTGATCTCATTATGTGATTTGTAGCTGAATTAGGATCGACTGCATTTGCCTCATCAAAAAGCTTTAGTGCATCATCAAACTTGCCACTAATAAGCTTCTTTATACCAAGCAATATCTTAGGCTCTGCTTTGGATGGATTGTTTTCATAGTTTTGAGTTAAAAATTCAAGACTGGTATCACCCACTTCTTCTTTTAATTTTAAATTGTTTGGCCAATAGAATATCCATTGAACTGTATTTTCTGTCTCTTCAATAGTAAGCGTTCTCTTTACTGGCGCTGTAGTAGGGGTAACTTCTGCTTGTTCATTTTGAGCAACTGATACAGAACCAAGTGGATTTGATAGTTCTGCCAAGCCTTCTACAATAGTCAACTGTGTTTTAGCATCATTTGCACTAATAATAAACTCTGTACCACGGATAGCAGCAGAACCTGACTTTGTATCAATTTCCATTTTTCCGGGTCTATTCTTTGTTCTAACCCACATTTCACCAGAATCATGCTGTAGTTTAGTTTTATCCGACCCACCAGCAGAAACTGGTTTAATCATAGGAGCCACATCTTTAATTGTCACTTGAGAATTTGCATTTAATTTAACCAAACTTTCATCCCGAAGTAATATGGCTACACGTGAATTTGCTCCTGTGGATATTACATCCCCTGCATCTAAAGTTTGGAATGGTCTTGCTTGTGTCTTAGTTCCACCTTTAACAATACTTACCGTGCCAGATAAGCTAACTATTCTTCCTGCAGACTTATCAGCCGCTGCATATAAAGGAAGGCCTAGAAATAACAAAAAACTCAAAAGTAAAACAACTAATCTTATTGATTTCATGATAATAAACTCTTCTTCTTATTAAGGTTCATGCTATCACATAGATGTATTGGTATAAATTGGTATCCCACAAGGGATAAAAATTGTAATGAAAGTTAACTATAGTTAGGAATATTTAATTGGTCTTATTGTCTTTTAAAAGATCTTCTGTCTTTAACTCTTTAATCTCTTCCTTAATTTTTACATTTTCTGTATAGCTCTTAAAAGGAAGTAGCTTTTTCTTTTTTAAATTAGCAATTTTCCAGACAGGATCTAACTTGATTGCCTCTTCAACTACAGAGTCAGAATCTTTATTTTTTAAAGCAAATAAAGCCCTTGCTCTCATTAAATTGTTAGATGGAGAATAAGGATATATGTTTTTAGATTTATCAAATAAGTTAAGAGCCTCACTATTATGTTCTTTAAGCAACTCTGTAATTCCAAGAAGTGTAATTAATACAGAATTTTCACTGTTAGTTACTAATAACTCGTCTAATTTACCCTTAGCATCTTCAAGTTTTCCAGATTGAAGATCACTAGAAATAGGCAATACAGCTAGTTTAGGATTGTTAGAAAAGTGTTGAATAATTTCATTTAATACATCTTCAACTTCTTTTTTATCCTTTTCTGGAAGATTATTCTTAATTAGACCTAGTCCAAGAATAGCATCTACCTGATAAGGCATCCACATTCCATTAAAAAGACCAAACTCAAGCTTTTCTTTGGCTGTTGGCAGCCAGATATCTTTAGCAAGGACATATTTTCCATTGCAAGCATCAACCCAGGCTTTATAGATTTTAGGAGCAGGATTATTGGTGAAATCTTTCACTGCTTTGTTAAATACTATTTCTGCTTTTTCAATCTCACCTGTATCTATTAAAGTAAGCCCATATTCTAATGAAAGACTGTATACACTAGGTGTATCTTTATATTTTTTTTCAAGGTCTTCTTTATACTTAGTAAGATTTTCTTTTAGTTCTAAATAGCTGGGATGCAAATAAAAATCTTTTAATCTTAACGATTCTGTCCACTTCAATGAATCTTTGAGTACAATATTCTCTTTAATTTTTTCTATTGTAATTTCTGGCTTTTTACTTGTTTCCTCTAAAACATCACGAGCATATGAAGCACCTAAACTTAGTGTTAGAACTATTAGAACTATAATTGTTTTAAGCATAGAGTTATATTATACAAGAGATGAGAAAAATAATACTAGCCTCAGGTTCCCCACGCAGAAAAAAAATCTTAAAAGATGCTGGCATTAGGTTTAGAGTAATTAATACAAATCTCAATGAGAATTTGCTAATTAAAAAACTTAAAGTACTTGATTCTAAAAAACTAGTAAAAATCCTAAGCCTTTTAAAATGCATGGGTGCATGTCATCATATGTACTTACATGGAGATGAAATAATTACAGGCTTTGACACAATGGTAGTTTGTAAAAATAAAATAATTGGCAAACCTAAAAATAAAAAGGATGCTCTAAATAAATTGCTGTTTCTAAGTAAAAAGAAACACTTAGTTATTACAGGTATGTGCATAATTGATCTTAAAAATAAACTTGTAATCTTAGATTCCTGTACTACTCAAGTACATATGAATAACATATCAAAAAAAGAAGCCTTGGAATATATAGAAACCAAAGAACCACTTGATAAGGCTGGTGCATATGCTATTCAAGGAAAAGGAAAGAAGTTTATAAAGAGAATAGATGGGGATTATTTCAATGTGGTTGGATTACCTGTTAACCAGTTCATAAGAATTATTTCAAAATTAAACCATTCCACCACGTGATTAATCTCACAAATACTGTGTCAATCCTCCAAAACACCTGTTTAACCCTGATTCTAGAAGGGCATATCCCTAACTGTAGGGAGAACCCGACTACATGGAAAATACATTTAATAAGTCAGAAATAAGTTCAGTTAGGCCGAAACAAAAAAGTAGGATTAAAGTCCTATATTTTAGATCATTAATCAATGCAATTAAATTGTCAATGTTAATGGCTCTTCTTATTAATTTGATAAGTCCAGTATTTGCACAAAGTTCTGGATATTATGAAATAAGAGAATACGGTAGGCCACCTTCTGCATTTAGTTTGTGTTGTTGCTCTAAGCAAAAAGAAGATGAATATCAATCCATTTATTCATGTTCTTATCGCGAAGAAGATAAGTGTCCAGAAAACACAAAGCAATACAAACTAAGTATTTATGATTGTCCAAGCAATGTGATAATCACTAAATCAAAAGGAACTGAAGAAAAACAAGAAGGAGAATAATATGAGTTTTATAGCATGGGAATCATTTGGAAGACTGCTAATTGCTTTGAATAGTTTTGTTTGTTTTTCCGCTTTTATCCTTACCGTTTGCTTTTTTCTTAAATAAGGTACTTCTTTTGTACTCACCTGATCGAAAAACATTTAATACATCCCCTACTCTTTTTATGCTTGCCATAATTTTCTTTAGATCATAAAGATCTGAAACTTCTACAACGATTTTTATAATAGCAGTATCACTAGTATTCCTTGCAATAACTCTTAAATCTCTGACATTTATTTTTTCATCTGCAACTTTATTTAAAATATCTCTTGAGATCCCAACTCTATCAATACATTCAATTTCAAGTGCTGCACTATATGATTTGTTTTTTGAGCCTTGCCATTGGATGGGCATCATTCTATCACTTTCTACAAAATCTAAATTCTGACAGTCTGCTCTATGCACTGTAATTCCTTTACCCTTTGATACAACACCTACTATATCTTCACCTGGCAATGGCGAACAACACTTTGCAAGGTGGTGCAACATTCCATCTAAAGCTGCAATTTCTCCTTCTTCCTTTTTTTCAGGAGATGAAAAATCCGGTACTGCTTCTTGTTCTTGTTTTTCTTTTTGAGGTAACTGTCCTTTTAGCTTACCTTGTAATTGTGAAATAGTAACATCTCCACAACCAAGAGAAGCTAAAAGATCTTCTTTTGAAGCTCTGTTTAATTTTTGTATAGCTTCAATGAAATCCTGTGAGGCCATTATTTCATCAGCTCTATCTTCTCCAAAAGCATTTTCAATAAGTTTTTTACCTTGTTCAACATGATCTTCTTTATGTAATTTTTTAAACCACTGTCTGATTTTGTTTTTTGTAGAGCTTGTAGCAACATAGTTCAACCAATCCAAGCTAGGGCGAGCATTTTTACTTGTTATAACTTCTACAATGTCTCCATTTCTTAACTGCGTATCTAAAGGAACCATTCGTCCATTGACTTTGGCACCAATGCATTTATGCCCAATGTCAGTATGAATATTGTAGGCAAAATCAACAGGTGTAGATCCTCTGGGCAAATCAATTACATCACCCTTTGGAGTTAAAATGAAAACTTCATCTGAGAAAAAATCTAGTTTTACAGCATCAACATACTCTTCAGGATCTTTTAAATCGCTTTGCCATTCAATTAGCTGTCTAATCCATGAAAGCTTTTCATCATACATGCTATCAGCTTTAGTACTACCAGCTTCTTTATATTTCCAGTGAGCAGCAATACCATATTCTGCAATTTGATGCATCTCTTCTGTTCGAATCTGAATTTCAACGGGCCTGCCATGTGGTCCTACTACAGCAGTATGCAAAGACTGATACATATTGTTTTTTGGAATAGCTATATAATCTTTAAACTTCCCTGGAATCGGTCTAAATAAATCATGGATAATTCCCATCACTTCATAACATTGCCTTTCTCTCTCAACTATAATTCTTATGCCAAGCAGATCATAGAGTTCTTTGGTTTCAAGCCTTTGCATTTTTTTATTTATACTATAAAGATGTTTTGGACGTCCGTAAATTTCTGCTTTAATTCCTGATTTGCTTAATTCTGTTTTTATCTTTGTAATTATTTCTTTTATTTTCTTTTCACCATATTCTTTATCTCCTATTACAAGACCTTCAACTTCTTTATACTTTTGTGGATCTAAATAACAAAAAGCTAAATCCTCTAATTCATTTTTTGCTTTGTTTAATCCAAACCTGTTTGCTAATGGTGCAAAAATGTCTAAGGTCTCTTGAGCAATTCTTTTTTGTTTCTCGGCTGATAGAAAATTTAAAGTTCTCATATTGTGTAGCCTATCAGCAATCTTAACCAAAACAACCCTTAAATCAACAGCCATAGCCATAAGCATTTTGCGAAAGTTTTCTGCTTGATGTTCTTTAGTAGAAATGAAACTTAATTTCCCAAGCTTTGTAACACCTTCAATAAGCTGGCTTACTTGATGTCCAAACATAGATTCAAGCTGCATAATATTGGTATCAGTATCTTCTAAAGTATCGTGTAAAAGACCAGCACAAACAGTGTCAGTATCACAGTTCAACTCGATTAGTATCTCAGCAACTGCTAAAGGGTGAACAATATAAGGTTCATTGCTAACTCTTTTTTGTCCGCCATGTAACTTGCATGCAAAATCCAGGGCTTTTTTAACTTTTTCATAGTCAGCATCAGGCCTGCTTAACTTAGAGAATTTCTCTAAGAATTCTTTGACTAGGATTGTCTCAGATTTTTCTTCCAATGCTATGTATCTTATTTGACTAATTAAATTTCTTCTTTGAAACTCTTATAGTGAATTATAGACAGGGGAGTACCTTTTTAGTCAATAATTAGCTATTTCTTTAGATTTATTAACTTCATTATGCAGCTATTGTAACCTTTGAACCATTATCATCCTTAGCAACATGAATCTGTACAGGGAATGCTTCTTTTAACTCATCTATATGAGTGACTACAAGAATTAATTCAAACTCATCCTGAATGGATTTAATTACCTCAAGCAATCTTTCTTTACCAGCATTATCTTGAGAACCAAATCCTTCATCAATAATTAGAGTTTGAAGTTTAGCACCAGCTCTATTAACAAGAAGTCTTGATAGTGCAAGTCTTAAAGCAAAATTGATTTTAAATGCTTCACCACCACTATAAAGTTCATAGTTTCTTGTACCAACTGAATCTGCAATTACAACTTCTAATGTCTCCATAAGTCCAGATGAACTCTTTCTTTCTTTTTGTGTTTTTAAAGCAATGTGCATTTGATTGTCAGTCAGCCTGTTTAAAATTCTATTTGCTTCTTTTTCAATTTCAGGAACTATTGTTTCAATGATTGCTACTTGAATGCCATTTTTGCTAAATGCTTTTTCAAGTATTTCAAAATATTTTTTATCGTTTAAAAAAATCTGAATGCTTTTCTCTTTTTCATTTAACAATGTTCTTGAATCTTCAATATCTTTCAATTTCTCTTCTAAAATAATTGACTCTTTTTTCTTTTCATTTAAAATGAGCTCATTCTTTAAAATGGTTTCCTTTATCTCACTAACCTCTTTCTGGATTTGATGAATATTAAGAATTTGTTTTTTGTTTTCATTGATTAGATTGGCTAAATTAGAAAGTTCATTTTGTCCTTGTTGAACTTTAAGAGATACATTGTCAAACTCATTCCGTAAACTTGATATTTCAGATTCAGCCTGAGTCAACGAATTAACTATAAGTACTATGTTTTCTTTATCATTGATTTTTATTTTGATTTCACTTAAAAGCTTTGAATTGAATTGTAAAGCATTTATTTCTTGCGTGATTATATTTAACTCACCACTAATCTCTTTTACATGCTCTCCGCTCATAAGCACACTATTTAAGGACTTAATATCTTGATTACAATTAGTTATTTCATGATCTAATACAATAAGTTTTTCTTTTGTTTTTTGAAATTCATTCTTTGAAACCTCTATCTGGGATTCAAATAATGACAATATTTTTGCGCTGTCTTCTTTTTCTGAATATTTTAAAGTTAAATTTTCTTGCTTAATTGACTCAAGCTCTTCTAAGTACTTACTAAGCCCTAGACCAAAAGAGTTGATTGTATTCTTTAATTTATTATATTCATCTCTTTTAGTTGTTAGCTCTATTTCTTTTTGTCCAATTTGTTTTTGAATCAAAATTTCTTCACTCGTCAAATTCTCAATATCAGTTTTATATAATTCAATAATTTTGTTTTTATCTTGTATTGGCCCCTTACATAAGGGGCAAGATTCAGAATGATTATGCTGGTTTAAAGTTTTAATTTTAGAATCCATTTCATCTTTTTTATCTTTTACTTGTTTTAAATTTGTTACTAAAAGATCTTTTTCATATTTCAAGGATTGTCCTTCAGCTTCAGTATTCATAAGAGCTTCTTTAGTAGAGTGATAAATTTTTATTTCTTCTTCTACTTTAGGCAAGAACTCATTAAAAAACTTATTTTCATTTTGCATTTTCCTTGTCAATTCAGTTTTAAAATTATTCCTATCATTGATTTGTGATTTATAAACAGCAAGTTGTTTTTCTACTTCACTTATTTTCTCTTTTATTTTTACTTCAAGTATGTTTTTCTTCTGTGAAAGAGTTTCATGTTTTTCTCTTTTTTCTTCAAGAAGATTTTGTTCTTGCTTTAAATTCAGATATTCTTTATATTCTTTTTCAATGTGTTCTTTTTTAATGATTAGCTGGTTATATTTTTCGATTTTATTTTTTGTATTGTGAAGTTGCTCTTCTAATGTTTTAATCAAGGAGCCTTGTGTTTCTTTAGATCGTTCTAGAGCTAATATTTGTTTTTCCTTTTCTTTTTTTTCATTTAATTCTTTTT
Organism: Candidatus Melainabacteria bacterium; assembly: GCA_023250155.1. Classification (GTDB taxonomy): domain Bacteria; phylum Cyanobacteriota; class Vampirovibrionia; order 2-02-FULL-35-15; family 2-02-FULL-35-15; genus JAHFBD01. The sequence continues at coordinate 273,333 of JAHFBG010000001.1, read as the reverse complement.
CCTTTAGCATTAAATGATCTTTCTTGTCTTTAAGTTTTATTTCTTCTTGTTCAAGAATATTTCTTACATCTAACAACCTTGTTTGTATATCATTCTCCTTTTCTATTTTTTCTTTTAAAGAAGAAATCAAGCTTTGTTCCTGGAATATAGACTGATCAATAAATCTTAACTTCTCTTTTGATGCATCACATAGCTTGTCATAAGCTTCAAGTCCAACAATATCAGCTAAAATTTGTTTTCTATCGGTTGGTTTTTTTAATGTAAACTCATCTGCTTTACCCTGTCTAAGATAAACACTATTTACAAAAGTATTGTAGTCCATCTTAATTGTTTTAATAATCAATTCTTGTGTCTGCCTTGTAGCACTTTTGCTTAGTGAAATCCAAATTTGTTCTTTAGGGTTAAACACTTGAAACTCAAGATTTGACTTGCCTTGAGAGTTTTTAAAAGATTTTGTACGCGATCTGTAAATCTTGTACAAATTATCTTCCATAAAAAAATCCACTTCACAAGACATCTCATCCTGCCCAAGCCTTATAAGTTCATCTGTTCTTGCTCTTCCTTCCTCCCATAATGCCCATGTAATAGCATCAAGTAGTGTAGACTTTCCTGCACCATTTGCTCCACTTAAACAAGCTACATGAATACCAGACAAATCGAGTTCTGCCCCTGAATATGACATGAAATTTTTTAAGGTTAGTTTTTTGAAAATCATGTTGGTACCTAGTGCTTAGTATTATACCTGTCAGATAAGTAGGTACTGCTCGCGCCGCTCGTTTTTCGAGCGAGCCTCGCCCACTTCGTGGGCGGGACCAGTACCTACTTAAAACAACCATATAGCAACCTTTAGAATTTTTTAACAATAAAGCCTTGAATCTGAAATACAATACTAGTTACAATTAAATTAAAGGTAATCAAAAAGGAAAAAGACATGTCAATAAGAGTTTTCAAACCAAGTCCTATAATTGCAGGATATCAAGCAAAAAGAATAGACAAACTATCTAGAGTTTCTCAAGAAAATGATTTTCCTACAATACCAAAAAATGCAGCGTTAGTTGTTATTGATATGCAGAAAGGATTTGATAATCCTCTATGGGGAAATAGAAATAATCCAGATTTAAACAATAATGTTGAAGCATTATTAAAAGCTTGGCGTGATACTGGAAGACCAGTTGTACATGTTCAGCATTGCTCTATTGAACCCAATTCTGTACTTAGATCTGAGCTAGAGAGTTGTAATTTTTATGATTTCGCTAAACCTCAAGATGGAGAGGTAGTTTTTGAAAAAAATGTAAACAGTTGTTTTACTGGTACAAACTTAGAAGACTACTTAAGAGAAAATAAAATTGATACTTTAGTAATGGCTGGACTATCTTCTGATCACTGTGTGTCCACCTCTACAAGGCTTGCTGCAAATCTTGGTTTTATTAATTATTTAGTTAGCGATGCTACTGCTACTTTTGATAAGACAGGAACTGATAAAAATAAAACAGTTTACTCAGCACAAAATATTCATGAGACTAGCTTAGCTAGCTTAAACAATGAGTTTGCTTTTGTAACTAATACTAAAAGAATTTTAGAATTGTTAGAATAAATTATCAACCTTAAATAAAATTGTTTGTTAATTGTAAGGTCAATTGTAAGGTTGCTTCAAGATTCAATTGTAAGGTTTTACTCTTTATAGATTATAATATCTCCAATAGGTTTAACAAAGGAGATCAATTCATGTCACTTTCAATAGATCCACTTAATAAAGGAAATACAATTCCTAAACCGATAGACTCAAATGCATATGACAAAATAATTAATACTTTTATAGACGAGCTAAAAAACAGTAGTGATTTATCCAAGCGTATGGATGCAGCATTCGAGCTTGGATGGCTAGAAGAACCAAAAGGAGTTGAAGCACTTTGTGAAGCATTAAAAGATCCTGATTCTGAGCTTCGCTGTGTAGCAGCTGAATCACTTGGGCTTATATTAATTCCTGAAGCAGTCTTACCTCTTTGTGATGCCTTAACAGATACTGATAATGAAGTTCGTTGTGCCGCAGCAAACTCACTAGGTGAACATAATGATATAAGATCAAAACAAGCACTAATAGAAGCTTTAAACGATATCGATGTAGGAGTTAGATATGCAAGCGCACTTGCTTTAGTTAGGATGGATCGCAAAGACAAAAAAATAATTCAAGGAGTAGAAACAGTAATAAAAGACCCTGAGTTAAGATTTAATAAAAGAGCAGTTAAACGGCTAAAAAGATGTTTAAATGGTTTAAACGAATATCCTTCAAACTATCGGTTATAAAAATAGCCCCTACCTACAAGGACCACGTAGTGGTCTACCAGGAGCTGGACAAGGACCTGGGTTATCCAGTGGCTTTGGAGCAGGTTGTCTCACTGGTGTTATAGGTTTTTCCTGGGGCTTTGTATCTGGTTTTGCAGGTATTGTAGCAGGAGAAGCTCCTCCAATAATACCTCTTAGTAATATACTCATTTTCATATCCTCCTTAAATTAAGCTATTCCTAAATCCCTTCTATCATAAGGTCTAAAATCATTTTCATCCTCAAAATATGGCATTACTTTTGTAAACCAAATTTCTTCTGCTTCAAAATCACCAATACCATTAGAATCTTTAGGTAATTGTATTTTTTCTCCTTTAATAGTTAAAGTCATATCAAAACTATCCAGCATAACTTCTGGCTTTGGTACCGTCCAGTAATCCCTGCTATCAGTAAGTGCAAAAATAGGATAATCATTTCTATCTGTTTTATTTTGTTCTTTTCCACCCACATGAAAATCATAAGCTTCATTAAGTGTTAAAAGAGAATTTGGATTTCTAAGCAGTTCTTCTCCACTACCTTGGAAAATCTTCTGCTCTTGATTTTTAATTTCAACTTGATCAAATATATCTAAATTTTCTTGTATAGGTGCTTCTGCTTGTGTAAAACCTTTATGAAAACGTGCATTCCCAAGCATAAAAAGATCTAAAAGGTTTAAATAACCATCTGTAACACGAGCTACATCATCATGTTCTTTTCTAAGTGATGTCCATAAATCTCCTTCCAAATTGCTACCAGGCGTATAACTCTTATTAATTCGCCCCCAGAGATCTGTTCCATAACCTCTATTTCTTTTTTCTTTTTCCCAAGCAAATAATGGTTCACTATCTAGTGGAAGAGAGTTACATAGCCCGCCATTGAGATTTGATAAACTACCAACATTTCTTTCATAAGCACCCATCTCCCTTGAAGCATTAATTAAATCTTCTATTTTCATTCCTGTTTCATTTATGTCTTTTGTATCTTTAGGAATAGCTGGATAGTCTTCATATGGAATAGTACTACCTTTTAATTTTTTTTGTATCACTTCTGTAGGTATTAAAAAGGCTCTGTTATAAGTGTTTCCATGAAAATGGTCATTTGTGATTACAAGACTATAGTGTGCTTTCTTTCCATCTTTATTAGTTAGCTCAAACTTATCATTTCCTGGACATGAAACTACTACCATTCCACGGGTAAATAAATAATGAGTATTTTTCATATCATCAAATTCATTTTTTAAATAAGCCCATGCTTTTTTATATGTGTGAAATGGATCTTCTCCTTTTTTTTCAGCTTTTAGATCAGGAATAAAAAGTTTCTCTGGTATAAGTCCAGAAATTAAAATACCCTTACCAGGGAATGAATTAATGTCTTTAGCATGAATGTATTTTACCTGACGTGCTGTATCCTTACCAAATCTAGCTAATAAAGGTGGTTTCTTACTAGGTGGTCGTCTCGTTTCAAACTTAAGAGCACTAAAACCATGATGAACATTAAAAAGTCTCTTTATAGTACTTCCACTTTGTTCAAGTACTCTTTTTTCATCTTCATATCCCACATTAAATTTAACTATGGGTCTATCAGCCTTAGCAAGTACTTTAATAAAATTCCTTGCTTCTTCTCTTTCGAGCTCATTAGTGCTTCTAAACAAAGTAATTGCTGCAGCTTGAACTGTAGTTTCTTTTAAGAGTTTTATTGATTCTTCTTTTGTTTTTATAGTTCCTTGGGCAACTGCATTAATATAATTTTTTAGTATTGCTTCTGGTGGATTATATTTGGCTAAAGCTACACAACACCTTGCTGCAAGCTGTATACCGCTATAGTCATTTTTGTCTACATGAAAAGTAAAAGCACTATTAAATACATCTTGAATAAGTGGTGATGCTCCTTCTCTAACTAAACCCCTAACATATCTTTCTTTGATTCTATTCTTATACTCGTTAGATAAGTTTGATAAATTTATATTTAAGCCTTCACCGAACAATTCTTCAAAAGAACTTGCATTGTTTAATGACATCCTTGGAAATGGGGAACGGGAACCATAATCAAGGACATCTGGATAAGTATGGTTTTCTTTTATTGTATGTGGTGCAATAAATGAAGTTCCACCTACTGGAACTAATTTCCAATCTCGAAGACTATCAACAGATGGTTCAGGAAAAGACTCATCATTTGTTGTTCCTATTACGTAGGAACTCCAATTGCTAGGATAGCTAGGAGCGTCAGAACCTGCTAGCATTTTCTCGGCTAACCTAAATATTTTTTCAAGACGTTCTGTATCAGCTGGAGTCATAGGTTTGAAGAAGTGTAAAGATTCATCTCTTTTCTCATCTTCAGCATGATTAGATATAGCTTCTTTAATATCTTTTTCTATTTGATCTTCAGGTATTCCTGCTTTTTTACCAAATTCTCTTATAGCATTTTCACTTTCCAAATGACTGCCATATTTTCTTGCTAAACTAAGAGCTGTTTTATATACCCTATCAGGTTCTATCTTAATTGGGGACGGACTCAAAACATTCGAAAGAATAGCATCAAGATCACTTTTGTTAGCATGCCCACTGATAGGCATTATAGCTTGTACCCAAGTAGATATTGCAGTAAGAAATGGTCTACGACTAGTGCTAATAGATGGCTTGGAGACATTAGCATCACTAGAATCTTTTTTATTTTTATGTGCTTCTTCTGCTTCTTTAATATCTTTTTCTAACTGTTCTTTTGATACTCCTGCTTTTTCACCCTTTTCTCTTGCACCACTTGTCCATAGACTACCAAATGTTTTTACAGAACTTAGTGATGTTTCATAAGCTTTCTTATCACCTTCAAGAGCCGCTTCTTTAATATCTTTCTCTATTTGTTCTTTTGATATTGCTGCTTTTTCACCATTTTCTCTTGCATGATATGCACTTACACTCCCATATGCTCGTACAAAATTTAAAGATATTTCATAAGCTTTTTTATTACCCTCTAGAGCTGCTTCTTTAATATCTTTTTCTACTTGTTCTTCTGGTATTCCTATTTGTTTTGCTAATTCCCTAGCTTTTTTTGTTGCATCACCTTCAAATGCACTGCCAAGCCCTCTTAAAAGAAAAAAGCTTTTTTTATAACTGTCTATTGGGTTTACCACTTTAAAAATCCTCTTGAATTAGCGTTGGTAATACATACTATAAAATTTGCAAGTCTTAATCAATAGAAAAAATAAAGAAATCCTTAAAGTTTTCATTAATTCTTTTTAATGTTCTCTGTTTCTACTTCCATTGACCTGTAGAGTTTTTACTCAGGTGGCTCTTGCGGTGACGTTGCTCCTCAGAGCCACCTTTGCCCAGACCGCTCGGTTTGCCAAGTAAATTGGACAAACCTCGCTTTATTAACCAGCATAGATTTAGCCGCATTACGTTTATGAAGTACATGAGTAGTTACCTTGTAAACTTATACCTATGTCCACTTTCACCTTCTGGTTTCCAAACATTGTTTTAATTCTTGTTTATATTTTAATTTCTCTTGAAAAACTTCCAAGAGTAGTTATTGCACTACTTGGTGCAAGTGTTTTACTTTTAGGGAAATCTGTCACTCAGGAAGAAGCCTTTCACTATATAGATTTTAATGTGATTTTTTTGCTTGTTGGAATGATGATACTTGTAAATATCTTAAAAGAAACAGGTGGTATTAGATGGCTAGCTATCTTTACTGCAAAAAAAGTAAAAGGCAGTGGTGTTTTACTTATGATTTATTTTGCAGTTTTAACTGCTTTTATATCAGCATTTTTAGACAATGTAACCACTGTTTTACTTTTAGGTGCTGTTACATGTGCTATTGCAAAAGATTTAAAAATCAATCCTGTTCCATATTTGATCACACAAGCCATTGCATCAAATATAGGTGGTACTGCTACTTTAATAGGTGATCCGCCAAATATAATGATAGGCTCTGCTGCAAAACTTGACTTTAATCAGTTTATTTTTCATTTATCACCTGTGATTTTAATGATACTTCCAGTGACAATTTTTACTCTTTATTTGATTTATAGAAAAAAACTTGATTTTCCAAAAGAAGCCAAAGCTGAACTTAAAGCAATGTCATTGAATGGAATAATTACAAATAAAAATCTTTTAATTAAGTCACTAGTTGTAATTGCAGCAGTTATAATTGCTTTCTTTTTCCATAAGCTTTTAGGACTTGAAGCTGGCACTATAGCACTAGCTGGTGCCTCTGTGCTTTTAATTTTTGAGAATAAAAAACATATTTGGGATGATGTAGAGTGGACTACTATTTTCTTTTTTATTGGATTGTTTATTATTGTAGGCGCTGTTGAAAAGTCAGGTACCATACACTACTTATCAGATCTTGTTTTTAAACTAAGCAAGGGCAGCTATAGCATTACAGCTTATGCCATTCTTTGGATGTCTGGTTTTCTTTCAGCCATTATTGACAATATTCCATATACAGCTACTATGATTCCTCTTATAAAAGATCTTGGAAAACATTATCAGGATTTAAATCCGCTTTGGTGGGCACTGTCACTTGGTGCATGTCTTGGTGGAAATGGAACTTTAATCGGTGCAACTGCAAATATAGTTGTAGCTGATATGGCAAGCAAGCATAGCCACCCTATTACGTTTATTGAGTTTTTCAAAGTAGGATCAATAATAATGATTGAGTCCTTGATAATTTGTACTATATATATTTGGTGGAGGTATTTAAGTTAATTTGTTATCATAATTCATATGACAAAAACAGAAAACATTGAAGCTCAGGAAAAAGATTTAGATCATGGTGAAAGTTTGCTTGCAAAACTTGCACTTGAAGCAGAGCTAGCAGACTATTCACCAGTTAAAGGCTGTATGGTTATAAGACCTTATGGCTATGCTATTTGGGAGCAGATACAATCATCCTTGGATAAGATGATTAAAGAAACAGGACATGAAAATGCTTATTTCCCATTACTTATTCCAGAAAGTTTTTTAAAAAAAGAAGCAGAGCACGTAGAAGGTTTTGCACCTGAGTGTGCAGTAGTTACTTATGGTGGAGGAAAAGAGCTTGAAGAAAAGCTTGTAATCAGACCTACATCTGAAACCATTATTAATCACATGTTTAGTAAATGGATTCATTCATATAGAGATTTACCTCTTTTACTTAATCAATGGGCAAACATTGTCAGATGGGAAATGAAAACAAGATTATTTTTAAGAACCACTGAGTTCTTATGGCAAGAGGGGCACACTGCACATGCTACTTTTGAAGAAGCAAATGAAGAGACAATAAAAATGCTTGGCGTTTATAAAACTTTAAGCGAAGAATATCTTGCAGTTCCTGTAATCGATGGTATTAAAACTGAAAGCCAACGCTTTGCAGGTGCTGTTACTACTTACTGTATTGAGGGACTCATGAAGGACGGAAAAGCCCTTCAGATGGGGACTTCACATTATCTTGGTCAAAACTTTGCAAAAGCATTTGATACAAAATTTCAGGATCAAAACAGTCAACTACAATATGTTCACCAAACAAGCTGGGGAGTATCCACACGACTTATTGGTGCAGTAATAATGACACACAATGATGAAAAAGGGCTTAAACTTCCACCAAAAATTGCACCGATTCAAATTGTAATCGTACCTATATATAAGGAAGCACATGAAAAAGATTTGGTTCTAAATAAATGTAAAGAAATACTAAGAAATTTGAAGAGTGATTTTAGAGTAAAAATTGATGATAGAGAACAATATACTCCTGGCTGGAAATTTAACCACTGGGAAGTAAAGGGTGTACCTATTCGATTGAATTTAGGGCCAAAAGATATTGCTAATAATGTAGTTGAAGTAGTAAGAAGAGATACAAATCAAAAAATTAAAAGCGTACCACAGGATGGACTAAAGCAATATCTAATGAACTTGTCAACTGAGATACAAGAAACACTATTTACACAAGCTAAGGAATTTCTAAATAGAAATACCTTTACGGTTATAAATGAAAATGAATTTAGTACTAAAATCCCAAGTGGTGGTTTTCTTGTTGGTTTTTGGTGTGAGAATTCTGTATGTGAAGAAATTTTAAAACAAAAATACAAAGCAACAATTAGATGTATTCCATTTAAAGTGCCAGTTGACCAAATGAAAGAAGAAGGTTATTGTATCGTATGTAATAAAACTTCAAAACAAAACGTTGTATTTGCAAAGGCTTATTAAAATAAAAATAATTTCAACATAAGAATAAAAAAGGAGATAACATGCTTACAGCAATTCAAGCCCCGGTTACAACTTTAACTCCAAAAAAAACTGAAGACATTCCATGGAAGGTTTTAATTGTAGATGATGAGGCATCTATAAGACGAATATTAGCTTTTAGATTACAGCAAAAAGGCTACCAAATTCTCACAGCAGTAAATGGCGTAGAAGCACTTGAACTATTCAATCAAACACTCCCTGACTTAGTAATAATCGATCTTATGTTGCCTGAGATGTGTGGCTTTGAGTTAACTGAACAAATTAGAAAAAAATCATATGTTCCTTTAATAATTCTTTCAGCCTCAACTGACGAAGCCAGTATCATAAAAGGACTTGAACTTGGTGCTGATGATTTTGTAAAGAAACCATTTAGTCCATTAGAACTTGAAGTAAGAATAAAAGGACTATTAGATCGAATCGGAAGAGTCCACTCAATAGAAGAACAAGCTCAAAGTCAAAGTACACATGTTGGTCAGGTAATATTAATTGAAGATGTAAAAATTGATATTGCTAAGCGCCAGGTATTTAGAAAAGGTCAGAGAGTTCACCTTACAGAAAAAGAGTTTGCATTGCTTGAAACCCTTGTTAAATATTCAGGAGAACCAATGACACATGAACAACTCCTTGAAGAAGCCTGGGGATTTCCTGTAAGAACACAATCAGATGTTTATATAGTAAGAACACATGTAAGCAGACTAAGAAGTAAACTAGAAGATAATCCAGATGAGCCAATTTTAATACAAACCGTAAGAGGTATAGGTTATAAACTACCAAAGGTTACTTAGTTAGATTTACAATAATGTAATGTTTATGAAGAAATTTTTTATTTTATTTCTTCTGATGCTTCTTATTAGCTCAACTTTAAGTTGTTCAAATCAAATTAAAGGCTATGTTTTTAAAACTGATGGCATAAGAATTGCATTGGTAGTTCCTGGACCAATTAATGACTCTTCTTGGAATGAGGCTGCCTATAAAGGACTAAAAAGATTTCAGGAAGACTATAAAGCAAAAATTGCTGTTGTTGAAAAAGTAAGTCTAGATGATGCTAAAGATATATTTAGTGAACTTGCTGAAAGAAAATTTAATCTAATCATTGCACATGGATATGACTATGGGCGCATTCTTAAGAAAATGGCAAGAATGTATCCTGAAGTATTTTTTTGTGCCAATGGAGCTCAAATTAGCCAGCCTCCAAATCTTTGCTCTTTTAATTTCAAAGATGAACAATATGGATACTTGCTTGGAGTAGTAGCTGGGTTAAATACTTCTACCAATAAAACCGGAATAGTAGTAGGGAAAAAAATGCCCTCTGTAGAAAATACAATTATTGGGATGAGACAAGGTCTTAAGTCTGTTAATCCTAAAGCAGATTTAGTAGTTTCTTATATAAATGACTGGGACAATATAGTTAAAGGAAAAGAGGCTGGTATAGCACAGATAAATACAGGCGTAGATATAATCACTCACCTTGCAGATACAAGCGGTATCGGGGTAATTAAAGCAGCTGAAGATGCTGACATTTCAGCCATAGGTGCTATCGTCGACCAGCATGACTTAGCCCCATCGACTGTTATAACAAGTGGGTTACAAGATGCATCCCAACTGGTTTATCTGACATGTGAATATTATAAGGAAATGATTTTAGAACCTGTCTCTTATCGATTTGGTTTAAAACATCAGGTTATTGATCTTGCACCTAGTTATGGAAATATTGACCCTACTGTAGAAACAAAAATAAATAGAATTAAAAATGAACTGGCTGATATAGAAGTTGCTCAGGATGAGCTATCTGAGCGTAAGGTGAGAAAATAAATCTCATGAGATTGCTTCGTCGCCCTTCAGGCTCCTCGCAATGACAGCTTTGACAATACAAACTTCGTATGATTATAATTCAGTCCACCCTGCCAGTATAAAATATATGGTTCACGCATAGGTGCATCGCAAGACAGTTCTATAGTAGATCCTTCAATAAACGTCCCACCTGCCATAATCACTTCATCTTTATAACCAGGTAGATTACATGAAACTGGCGTTAGGTGACTATTTACAGGACTGCTAGCCTGAACAAGTTTACAGATGTTTTCAAGAAGAGATTTGTTTTTTAGTTTTATAGAAACAACAATATCTGTTTTTATGCTTTCTGGTTTTGGATTTACTTCATATCCTAGCTTCTGGAAAAAATAACTTGTAAGTGAAATGCCTTTTAATACCTGGCATACAGTGTGTGGTGCAAAAAACAACCCTTGTAAAATTACCCTATTTAAATCAAACATACAGCCACCTTTTTCACCAATGCCAGGGGATGTAAGTCTTTGAGATGCCATTTTGACAAGGTTTTTTCTTCCTGCTATATAGCCACCAGCAGGCACTATACCACCTCCAATATTTTTTATAAGTGAACCACAAGTTAAATCAGCACCTACATCTGTAGGCTCTAACTCTTCAGTAAACTCTCCAAAACAATTATCTACAAAACAAATTATATTTTTATTTATTTTTTTTATAATTGAAATTACATTTTGAATGTCTTCAATAGTTAATGATTTTCTCCAATGATAGCCTTTTGATCTTTGAATGAAAACCATTTTAGTCTTTGGTGAAACATATACAGGAATAGCATCTAAATCAAGCTCAAAATTATTTTTCAATGGAATCTCTCTATAACTAACACCAAAATCTTTTAAAGAGCCATTGTTTTCACCTTTTATCCCGATAATTTCATGTAGCGTATCATATGGCTCACCAGCAATTGATACAAGTTCATCACCAGGTCTTAAACAACCAAACAAACAACATGCAATCGTATGTGTTCCAGAAACAAAGTGTGGTCTTACAATAGCAGACTCAGTATTAAATATTTGTGCAAAGATTTGATCAATTTTTTCTCTTCCTATATCATCATGTCCATAGCCTGTAACCCAACTAAAATGCTGTTCTCCAAGCTGATTATCAATTAATGCTTGTAATATTTTGTTGAAATTAGTTTGTTCAATTCTTTCAAGATGATGAAAATGTGAAGCTAGGTGCTTTTCAGCAGTTTCAATCACATTTTCTATCGTATTATTTGTTGTAATCATATCCTATTTCCTCAATTCTCCATTCTCCCGCCGGAAGCGAGGCTCGCCTTTGGCGGCAATTCTCCATTGTTAATTTCCCCATAAAGTGCCCACGGTGTTGACTTCGTAATTTTGACATCTGCTAATTTGCCCTGTGGTGACATTACTTCTAAGTTCACTCCTGGATCAACATTTACAATAGTATTTCTCCTTGTACGTCCTGCAAATTTATTTTCATTTCTTGCACTTTTCCCTTCAATTAGAACCTCTTGAACAGTATCTACTAACTTTTTATTTTTCTTTTCTAAAATACCTGTTAAGACTGAGTTTAAGTATCTAAATCTTTCATTTTTTTCTTCTTCTGATATCTGCCCATCCCAAGCAGCACTTGGTGTATTTGATCGGGGAGAATATACTGAAATATTACACATATCAAATTCCAACTCCTGAACAATTTTCACAGTATTAAAAAACTGTTCTTGTGTTTCACCTGGAAACCCTACAATAAAATCACTGGTGACGCTAGCATCTGGCATTTTATCTCTTATTTTTTCAACCATCTTTCTAAACTTGTCTACTGAATATATTCTAGCCATGCGTTTTAGAATAGTATCATCACCAGACTGCATAGGAATATGAAAATATTCACATGCTTTAGGTAGCCTTGCTACAGTATCAATCAATTCATCTGTGACATGAAATGGATGACCTGTTAGAAATCTAATTCTTTCAATACCCTCAACATCATGAATATAGTTCATTAATTTTGCTAATGAATACTGGGGATTAAGTGGTATAAAACCAAAGGTTGCTTTTTCTTTTGAGTAGTTTGGATCTAAGTCATAGCCATATGCTGTAACGTTCTGCCCAAGTAATGTAATCTCTTTAAACCCTTCTTGTGCTAATGTTTTTACTTCTTGAAAAATATCTTCTTGCTTGCGGCTTTTTTCTCTACCTCGAACCTGTGGCACAATGCAATAAGTACAATTAAAATTACATCCTAAAATTACATTCACCCATGCAGTAACTTTAGTTTGTCTAATCACTGGCAATTCAGGAAGCTCAAATGGAAGCTCATCATATATCTCGTAAACCTTCTCTCCACGCTCAGCTTGTCTAACCAGTTCAGGAAGTCTATGAATATTGTTTGTTCCAAAAACGATGTTTACATATGGAAAGTTTTTTTGAAGCCAAGTTTTTTTATCCTGGGCTACACAGCCACTAACCCCAATTAAAAGATTTGGATTCTTTTTTTTTCTTTTTGCTGCCATACCAAGATAACTATAAAATCTCTCATTTGCTGATTCTTTAATCGTACAAGTATTAAATAGCATTAAATCTGCTTTATCCATATCTTCAGTAGCTTTATAATCAATTTCATCTAAGAGCCCAAACATATGCTCTGAATCAGCTTTATTCATCTGGCATCCAAAGGTTTCTATATAAACGTGTTTCATAAAAGCAGTATTATAGTATCAATATTTTAAAACATTTAATCACGTAAATATTACCATACAAAACCTTACAGGGATTGGTCAGTATATTACTTTTTCTATACGTTTCCATTGTTAGTATAAAAAACAAGAGGTATAGACTTATGGAAATAACAAAGGCAGGTTCTCCTATTGGAGCCAATCTTGGCAAAATCAGTTCTAATCAAGATGTAAATAAAATCACGCCCACTGTAATAGGTACGCAAGGTAATACAAGCATTACACCATACAATTCTATTGATTTAATCAATTTAAAAAATCAATTAAGAACATCATTCAATCAATTCATTGGACATCCTGAAAGTAAGCCTTTATTACCTGAAACACTTAGTGATCTTCAATCAAAGTTTTGGCCTTCTGAAAATTCTGATAAAGCAAAGTTTAGTAACATGATTTGGGAAGCCTGTAGGGATGTAGCTTTTGAGTTTAATAAAACCATTCACCCAAGACAGCAAAGTTTAATTTCAAATCCTATAACAAGCTCAAAGCCTACTGTATTCAGTACAAGAGAAGGATTAGACATTGTTCTTGAACTAAATCACAACGGTAATGATTTAGATATAACAAGTATTAGTTTTAATGCAGGAGGCTCATCTGTAAATGTAGCTAGAGCATTAAACAATTTTGAGACACCCGCTAATCTGCTTGGAATAGTTGGCAGTGGACAAAAAGGAAATATTTTTTTAGATCTTCTTCAAAAAGAAGGTATAAATACTTCAAGTTTTTTAAAAGTAGTTGAAGATAGCCGCTTTCATTTTTGTAAACTCTATGATGGGAAAGAGCATTGGATAGTATCACTCTCACCTGAATTGAATAAAGAAGAGTTAAACAAGTTTACAGATCTGCTTATGAAAACATGTACAGAGAATAAAGGAGAAGCACTTGCACTAGCAAACAATCCACCTGCTGGGGCAAATAATGACTACACAACAAACATTATTAGGGAAGCTACAAACAGGTTTGGTATGTTTGTGATTTATGATACTAAGCTTCACGCTGTAGGAAAAGATCTTTTAGAAGCAGTGCTGAAAAGTGGTCCAAGCATGATTAAACCAAATATCTCTGAATATGCAGAAATAGTTGGAAGGGATGAAAACAAGCTTAGAAACAATAAAGATCAAATAATTCACTTAGCTAAAGAATTGATTGAAAAGTATGGGATAAATAAAATTCTTATTTCGCTTGATAAAGATGGTGCAATTCTTGTAGATAGAAAAAGAGCTGCTCATGCCATTCCACCAAAAGTAAAAGTAGTAAGCACTGTGGGTGCTGGTGATACAGGAATAGCATCTATAATTGATAGAGGAAAGAAAAGAAATTATTCACTGCATGAACCTACTGATGAAGGATTTATGTCACTCCTCAGTGCATTTGTAGCAGGTGGTTGTGCTACTGTCATGAAGCCAGGTACAGAGCTAGCTTCATTAGAAGAAAGAGATAAGATTGAAACTGGTGTTATGGTTAAATTGATTTAGTTAACTTAATAATTATTTATCTTCTTGTAACCGCCGGTTACAGTAATTTTAAAGGTATTTTAGTAGAATACGTTCTTATGATTACTAGTGATGAATATAGAGTTGAGATTTTTAAAATAATTGGATTTGTCTTAATGACGCCATTTGGTAATTTAATTATAAGTGTTCCTAAGTTAACTTTATTGGATTTAAATATTAAACTGTTTACTTATTTTCTAGTAACATTACTACTTCTGTATCTTGGTATAATAATCATAAGTAGAAATTACGAGGTTATTCGCAGCAAAGAAAAAAGATAAGAAAATGGATCCAATAATAATTTTAATTCTTGTAATGTTTGTCGCAATACTTTTAGGCTTTGCCTACTTGTGTTGGAAGCTAGAATGGACAAAATAAAATTAAAACTTCACCCGTCTAAACAAATCACTAGCAGGGTTTGTAATTTTATCTAAGAATAAAACCCCATCTAAATGATCCATTTCATGTTGAATAGCATGTGCCTCAAAATCTTTTGTAGTAAGGATTTTAGTATCACCTTGTATATTTTGATAAGTTACTGTAATATTCATAGCTCTTTTTACATTTGCAGTAAAGTCTGGAATACTTAAACACCCCTCACGAACTATTTTATGATTTGAAGCTTCCAGAATAATTGGATTAATTAAGGCAAGTAAACCATTGTTAGGATGTGGTTTTCTGGCACGTGATACATCAATAAATACTATTCTCTTTAAAACACCAGTTTGTGGGGCAGCAAGTCCTACACAATAATTATGACTTTGAAGAGTTTCAATTCCATCCTGAACAAAAGATTCTAGCGAAGTATCAAAAGATGTTACTGTTTTTGAAATTTGTTTTAAAATTGGAGCCGGGAATTCATATATTTTTAAGACAGTCATAGTAATAGGGTATAGCGTTTAACGTTTAGAGTTTAGTTTTTAAGGATCTTTTTATTTTTTAATTATGTTCTACTGCAAACTATAAGCTAGCGACTTCTTCAAGTTCATACTTGATTTCAACACCAAGATTAGATGCAAGTTTACTTAATTCATCACCAAGTTTTTTCGTGTCAATTTCATTTGGAACCTCAGCTTCCAAATACATAATATAAATAGGGTTTGACTCACTGCCAAATCTTCTAGTACTTAAATCAGTAATGTTTACATTGTTAGTAGCTAATAGATTTGTAACTTGATAGACAATACCTGGTTTATCGGCACCATATAAATGAATCACGCATAGTTGTCCTGGATCACTTGGTTTCCTACGCATATCGTCATTTTTTACTTTGTGGGCATGAACAGTCAATTTTCGTTTTTCTCTAATCTCATCAAATCCGGTATTAATTTTTTCAAGAGTAAAAGCTGGAGTCGTTGAAATTAAAAGTAACATTGCAAATTGATTTCCTATAATGGTATGGGAAGAATCATTTATATTTGCCCCCATTTCATAGAGGGCCCTTGTAATATCCTTAACTATACCGACTTCATCTGTTCCTAGAACAAACACTAAAAAATAGTTTTTTGGAGTATCCATAAATTACCTAAAATTGTTGTTTTAATTCTACTTGTAGTAATGTAGAAAATCAATAAATTATTTATATAAATAATTATTCAGTAGAAATAGAGACAAATTCTTTGTTTTCCTCGTGATTATTTGATTTATTGCTATGTTCCATCAAATATTCTTTTAACCTTAACAATAACTCTTCTGCTTCTTGCATTGTACTTATCTGGCCAATTTCAGCTCTAAATGATGCTGAGTTCGGCATGCCTTTTGTGTAGTTTATAAGATGACGACGTGCTTCTCTTATTCCTATTACTTCACCTTTTATTTTTACAAGTTCATGCAAATGAACCTTTGCAATGTCTAGTTTTTCAAAGTCATTAGGACTAGGAACAATTTCTCCGTAAGATAAAAATTTGTTTATCTGCATAGAAAGCCATGGACTACCCATAGTAGCTCTTGCAATGGCTACACCACTGCATCCAGTAACTTCTATAAGTCTTAGTGCATCATGTGGGGTTCTAACGTCTCCATTGCCAAACACTGGTACTGAAACACATTTTCTAACTTTACTAATGGCTTCCCAGTCAGCATTTCCTGAATAACCCTGCTCACGTGTTCTCCCATGAATAGTAAATGCACACACTCCAAGTTGTTCCAAGCGCATAGCTAATTCTGGTGAGTTTTTTTGACACTCATCCCAACCTAAGCGCATTTTTACAGTAACAGGGATAGAAACAGCACCAATTATAGCTTTAACAATTTCACATGCTAAATCAGGCTCTCGCATTAAGGCTGCACCATCTTTTCCTTTAGTTATCTTCGGTACAGGACAGCCCATATTTATATCTATAAAATCAGCGCCCTTACCTTCTGCTATCAATGCTGCATTTGCCATGACATCAGGTTCATGTCCAAAAATCTGTATACCAACAGGATGCTCATCTAGTGAAAGTTTCATAATACTTGGATCTGACTTGTACATAAGAGACTTAGAGCTAACCATTTCAGTAGCTATAAGAGTATCCTTGTCAAACATTCTTACTACTTTCCTAAAAGCAAGATCAGTAACTCCTGCCATTGGTGGAATATAGACAAATGAGTTTATTTCTAATTTTCCAATTTTTATTTTTTTCATTTTTTATTTTTTCAATATAAAATTAACTGGTCCATCACAAACAGAGCTTACATCCATCATTGCACCAAACTTACCACATTCTGTTTTTATGTTTTGCTTTTTACACTCTTGTATAAATTGATTATATAACTCATTAGCTATTTCTGGTTTAGCTGATTTAGTAAAAGATGGTCTTCTTCCTGATTCATTCAAATCAGCAGGTAGAGTAAAGTTCGATATAACTAACAGTTCGCCAGACACATCTAAAAGCGAAAGGTTCATTTTATCTTCAGTATCAGAAAAGGTTCTAAGATTAATAATTTTATTTATAGACCATTGAATCTTTTCAAGGTTGTCTCCATCTTCAAATCCAATGTATAAAAGAAGTCCTTTGTTTATAGACCCTATAACCTGACCATCTACAGTAACACTTCCTGATTTAACTCTTTGAATTAATGTAATCATAAGGTACTTATTTTTCTTTTCTCAAAATATTATCAATTGAAATTGCCTTTGCTTGATGATCAGCTATCAAATTATTTAACACTCTACAAACATATTCATATTGCTCTTCAGAGATCTCATATTCCTGCAATTCAGCAATTAGCTCTTTGTATTTCTTTAACAGATGACCATTAGATTCTAAGAGTACTTGATATTGAAAAAGATAGTGTTTAGCATTATAAGAAAGAACTAGCTTATTAGATAGAGCTATCTCAATTGCTCTAGAAACATAATCAAAACTTTGTTCTGCTTTCTTAAGCTTTGATTTAAGATTTTTTACTGCGTCTTTCAACAGCCTTATTTAAGATCTCTAATCCTTTTTTTAGTAGTTGGTTGTTTCTTTGTTCAGTCTTAATAGCATGCAAGGCCCATTCCATAACTCTTATATCTTTTTGTGTTATTGGGACCTGGTCTTGAAGTGCTTTAAGCACAACTAGTTTTTGATTGGGTCTAAGCAATCTAATATTCTGAACAATATCTTTAAGTTTAGTTTTCTTTTGGCTTTTCATACCTAATTATTTTACACAATAAATGGTTTCAATGCTAAAGAATTTTATATTTTCTTTTCTAAATCCTTAAATCTTTATTAGGATTCTCATTTAACTATTGTTTTCTAGAAGTACTTTTTGATATATTAAAATCATAACAAAACTATATTTAAGGAGGATTTATGACAGCAACAATTCAAGCAACAGCACTAGGAAGACCACATATTGGAGAAGCTTTTGTTAAACAAGAAACAATTCAAAAGGTAAAAGCTGAGTGTATAAGACCAGAAGAAAGTACAATACTTAGCACAACAAGAAATATAACAGAAGCAAAACGTTTATTAGAACTAAAAAATGCTAGAGAAAACGCAGTAGAAACTATACTTGACTTAGGACAGGATGTTTCACTGCAAGATGTATACAATGAAGGAAAGAGCTTTGGAAATGATACCTTCCTTGTTAGAATATCAGATTATTTAGGTAATCCATCTCCACCAGAAAATGTTCCTCTTGAAGAAGGTCTTTATTTAACTCAGTCTCCAGGAGACGTAGCTAGCTTAATACTTCTTGCAGCCAGAGCAGCCATTAGACCTTATAGAGAATTACGTAATATTGAAGGTGAAGGGAAAGAGTGTTATCTCCCTTCAAAACAAAATAATAGTTCAGAAAACTATATATCTTTGACACACCGATCGTATGATCTACTTATAGCCGATCTCCATGGGCTTAGAGAAGAGCTTGCTGAAATAAAAAAAGAAGCTGGAATCATTTAGCTTTATAATAAAGAACTGTGACTTTAAAACTTAAAAAAGCACTTAGCTTAATATTTCAAGATGAACCCATTATAGTTCCTACTGATACTGTCTATGGTTTAGTCTCAAGATATGATTCAAAAGTAGCCATAGAAAAAATCTACGATTTAAAAAACCGGGATAGAAAAAAACCATTGATCTTGCTTGGATATAACTGGGAAGCATTAAAGAAATTTGTTCGTGTAGAGACGTTGCGCGCAACGTACCTACGAAGGTTAACTAAACAATGGCCTGGTCCCTTAACCATTGTTCTGCCAGCATCAAAAAAAATCCCTAAGTTTTTAAATAAAGGTTTTACAACTGTGGGAATTAGAGTGCCTAATAATAAATTTCTTCTTAACCTTTTAAAACAATGTCCTGATCAAGTTCTTATAAGCACTAGCGCAAACCTTTCAGGAGAAAGCGATCTTCATCCTCAAAAAGCATTATTAAAAAGAGTAAAGTTGTTTATTAAAGCAAAAAAAAATGAAATGTCCTTGAAACCATCAAGGATTGTAGAGATTACAAAAACAGGGATTAAAATTTTAAGATAATTTGTCTCGTTCAAAAAAACTTAATCTTTTATGTATTGCTAAATTGTCTTAACGGGTATATAATAATTCTTGACATAACAATATTCCTGTAAGTGCCCTAAAAAGCACTCTGGGTGGGCAAAGGAGCTCAGTATGATTACCTTCACATTAAGGTAACCTACTGAGCTTCATTGTAAATTGGTAAAAACGCTCATCTTGAAAAACAGGATAAGGAGGAATCTATGCGTACATCAAATGTGCTTGGTACGGAGTTTTTTATTTTGTAACTTTCTAGATTAAACCAGTTGCAAAGAATCTTTTAGGAGTACACTTTGCAAAAGATCCAAACGATGGAATAGAAGGTACATTTAATACAGGTGGTGGTGCAGCTTCTAGAAAATCAAATCCTGAAATACCACTTGAAGAATTACAACTAAGAGCAAAAGCCTATGAGGATAGGGCAAATGGAATTAATAATCCTTATAGACTACAAGGTGAGGTAACACAAAGTGAGTTACCTGCTTTACAAGAACAATTTGATGACATCATTGGTACTACTACATTTTCAGGACAGCTTGTAGATGATGCAATAAAAGATAAAGTTAAACAAGCTTTAAAAGCTGCATTACTTGAAAAACTACACTTCGGACGAATCGTACTTGTAGTAAGTGGTTCAACAAATCTAGGTGGGGTGAAGGACACTTATGATGCTATAGATGATCCTGAATTAGTTAGATTTAAAGATAGTGGACAGCTTCAAACCATGGGATTAGTAGCTGGAGAAGGACTTGCATCTGCACTTAAAAAGCAAGGAAAACCAAATGCCTGGGGTATCAGAGATACTAACTACTATTACTTTGAAGAAAAGGCAGATGGTTATAAAGAAAGCATGGGAGGAACGGGTAAAGGTGGTTGGGGAAGTGAGAGTTCACTCTTTCAAGATTTTATAACTGAGCTCATTGCATTTGGAGGAGGTGACCAAGCAGCTAGTGAAATAGCAGGTGTAGCTGAAAAAGGTAAACTTGTTACTGTTTTACTTGGTGTAAAAAATGGTGCAAAAATAGATGGTGAAGCAGAGTTAAAGGTAAGAGCTGGTAAGCTTGGTGATTCACCTGGTGGCAAGCAATATGTAGAAGGTGTAAAAGCAAGCTTAGAAAAAACCATTGCAGCTGGTGGGGATGAAAAAACTCAGAAAGCAAATGAAAAGCTATTGAAGATAGCAAATAAAGCACTTGCTTTTAGTTTAAGTGAGCCAGCTAAGAATCACATAAAGATTGTGAATCTCTTAGGTTTACTATAAAACCTTTACTTCATCACCAACGTGAATCTCACCTTGATTCAAATGGGAAAAGTTTCTCCCAAATACAACACCATTAGCTACTTTTCTATAAGTGTTTAAGGTAGCTAGTGGTTCTTTTCCAGAACGTTCTCCTTTAGACTGATCTACAGTGGTCACTGTGCATCTTTCACACTGGGTTTGACCTTCAAAAATTACATTGTTTATTTGAATCTTACCAAAGGTATCTTCTTCATAAGGCTTACAGTCTGAAATTACAATATTAGGACGAAATCTATCCATAGGTAATGGTTCTTTTAATCGACTGTTTAAATCTTCTAGTGATGCTTCAGAGATGATAAGAAGAGGATAGCCATCTGGGAATGCAATTCTACTTTTCTTATCACTGCTTAAACGCTTATCACAAGAAGATATTTCAACAAGACTACACTCTTGCTCCAAGAAAGTACTTAACCATTGGCTGACTTTTATACCTTGATCATATGCTAAACATTCATCACTCCAGACTTTGACATTAGTGTATTTTTTATAGGATGGTATTTCTATTTCTGTCATGCCAGGAGCATTCAGTGTAAGGATTCCATTTTTTATACTAGGTTCAATCAACGCCATTTTAGGCATTTGTCTTTGTGTAATAAATTTATTTTCTTTATCATCTACTACTAACCAATGGCGATCATTTCCTAGACCTAAATTATCAACATTGCTCTGTTGTAAAAATATTCCTTTACAAGATTTGACTGGATAGATATAGAGACCTGAAATTTTCACAAACAACCCAGCCTAAACAATCCACCCACCACCTAAGAGAACTTGATCATCTTTATCATAAAAAACACAAGCTTGTCCAGGAGTAATTGCAGACTGTGGTTCATTGAAAACAACTTTAACTTGATTGTTTTCAAGTATTGTTACTGTAGCAGGAGAGGTTGGACTATTGTATCTGATTTTTGCCCGTACGGAACAGTCGCGACCTACACCTACAAACGGTAAAGTCCAATTTACATCTTTTGCAATTAATTCACATCCTTCAAGTTCTTCTTTTGTTCCTGCATAAACAATATTTTGTTCAACATCTAAATCAATTACATAGAGCGGTTCACTATAAGCTATACCAAGACCTTTTCTTTGACCAATTGTAAAATTATGAGTTCCTTGATGAAATCCTAAAATTCTCTTTGTTTTATTTTCAATGATATAACCTTCTTTTGACTCTAAATGTTTTCCAAGAAATCCTTGTGTCCCTTCCTTATCAGATACAAAACAAATATCCTGGCTTTCTTCTTTATCAGCTACAAATAAATTACCTTTTCTTCCTACTTCTCTAACTTCTTCTTTTATTAAATCACCAAGCGGAAACACTGTTCTAGAAAGTACTTCTTGAGTTAATCCCCAAAGCATAAATGTTTGATCTTTTTTAGAATCTTTTGGTCGTACAATTTTAAAACCATCTTTATCCTTTACAAGTTTTGCATAGTGACCGGTGGCAATATGAGTACAATTTAATTCATCAAATGCATGTTGCATAAGCAAACCCCATTTAATTGAAGTGTTACACGTAATGCATGGTATAGGAGTAGAACCTACACTATAAGAGTTTATAAATGGATCTACAATTTCTTGTTTAAAAAATACTCTTAAATCTTTTGAAATATGATTGACATTGATTTGTTCACAAATCTTCGCTGCGTCAATCATTCCATTATCACAACATCGCCCAGAACCTTTAATTAACCATCCTGTTAAACCAATAACTTCATATCCTTTTTGACTAAGTAAATATGCGCTAACACTACTATCTACGCCGCCACTCATACAGGTAGCAATTTTGCTATCCAATGATGGCCAATAATTTTCATATATTTGTTTTTCAAGAGTTGGCGTTGGCATAATATTTTAACCATTGATAATTGTACCAATATTCAAATTATTGATTATTTCTATCAAATTCCCATTTAATCGGGTTATTCATTATATATTGGCGAATTGCCTTTAAGCCAATCTTGCTTTTTGTCTAATGATAAAAACTGCAATAACTAATAAAACAATATTTGGAATCCAAGCTGCAATAACTGGTGAAAGTTTACCTGCTTCAGCTAATGAGGTACACACTGACTGTCCCATGTAAAATTGGAAAATTATCATTGCAAGAACAATATAATTCCAGCTTGAGTTTGATCTACGGGGAAGGATACCAAGTGGTGCACCAACTAATGCAATTAAAAGACATGCAATCGGTCTTGCAAATTTGCTATGGAAAGTAACTCTTGCTTCTTCATAATCATCGGTATGAATTGTATGTTCTTTCTGTAATTGAAGAAGTTTACTAAGTCGTACAAAGTTCATTTCGCTTGGTTTACTTAGTTCACGTATTAATGTAGCTGGCGTTGAACCACTAGGGATAAAGAATACATCAAAACTTGAAACTCTACTTACAAGATCATCATTTGAAATGGTATGGTTTATACCATTATAGAGTTCCCACCCTCCTTTTTCTGGTCTCCATTTAGCAGTTTTTGCTGTATAAATCTGTCTTAAACCTATTCTTGTGAAATCCAAAATTAATATTTTTTTTAAAATATCTGTATCAGCATTGTAGTATGATGCATAAAAAATTCTTTTTAGTTTTTTCTTAGATGTCTTTTCTAAATAAACAAAGCTTTCTTTGCTGTTTGGAAAAGGATTTTTATATACAGCATAAATCTCAAGCTTTCTAACTAAGGGGCCACAAATAGGTACAATAAACTCACTTATTGTAAAAGATGCAACCGTAGTTAATAATCCAAATAAAATTACAGGTCGTAGAATTTTTATTAAGCTAATCCCACTTGTTCTTAAAGCAATAATTTCTGAGTCATTGTTTAACCGACTAAAAACAAGAAATGATGCCCAAAGTACACCTATAGGAATTGTAATGACTAAGATTTGTGGGAGATGCAAGCCTAAAATAGTCATGGCAAGTGTGATTGGGGCATCTGAAGTCGTAATTAGTTTAAATACATGGCGTAATTGATCAGCACTTAACCAAATACCTGTAATAATAGCTGAGCCTGATATAAATGGCATCCAGAATTCATTAATGACATATTTATCAAGAATGTTTAATCTAGTAAAAATAATCTCTTTAAAGAATTTAATCATAAGGTAAAGTCCTCACCAAGATAATATTTACGTGCTATTGGATCATTTGCTATTTCTTTAGCAGTTCCTGCTAATAAAATTTTTCCATCCTGAATAATATATGCTCTATCAGTAATTGCAAGTGTAGCTCTTGGATTATGATCTGTAAGTAAAATACCAATATTTCTTTTTGTTTTTAAGCTTGATGTTAATTTTTGAATGTCCTGAATAGCAATTGGATCAATACCTGTAAATGGTTCATCTAAAAGAATAAACTTTGGATCACCTGCAAGCACTCTTGCTATCTCTACACGACGTCTTTCACCACCACTAAGACTAATTGCAATATGGTCTTTTAAATCTAATAGGTCAAACTCTTTGAGTAATTGTTCTAACTTTTCCTCCTCTTCTTGCCTCTTGCTTCCTGCCTCCTGCCTCCTGCCTCCTGTCTCCTGTTTCCTGCTTCCTGCCTTTTGCTTCTTGTTCTCTTCTCCCAAAACATCCCAAATCAATCTCAAATTATCAGCTACACTTAGTCTTCGAAAAATAGATGGTTCTTGTGTTAAATAGCCTATCCCTGATCTAGCTCTTTTATGAATAGGCAAGGTTGTAACATCCTTGTCAAAAAGTTGGACATTTCCACCATCAGGTCTTATTAAGCCTACTACCATATCAAATGAAGTAGTTTTACCTGCACCATTTGGTCCAAGCAATCCAACAATTTCACCAGGCTTTACTTCAAATGAGATTTTATTTACAACAGTTTTCCCATTGAAAGATTTTGTAAGGTTATTTACTTTAAGTGTCATTTTAATAATCTGAGCTAACCTTTATTAATCTATCATGTAACGACGTAGAAACACTGCATAAAATATCTTAAATAAGTAAATTTGCTATTATATTTATGCTCATATTAAGGAGATTTTATGCCTATACAAACTACAGAAAAACCAATTGAGAAGGAAAATACAAATATGTCATCAAACAATTTACTAAAAGGAAAAAAAGGAATAATTGTTGGAGTTGCAAACAAGTGGAGCATAGCCTGGGCAGTAGCAAAAGCATGTATAAGAGAAGGTGCTGAAATTGGTTTCACTTATCAAGGAGAAAGAGTACTTAGAAACTTAGAAAAACTTTTTAAAGAGGAAGATGTGAAAGATCCTTTTTCAGTAAATTTAGACGTAACAAAAGATGAAGAATTACAACAAGCAGGGAATACAATAAAAAAACAATTTGGACAAATTGATTTCTTTTTACATGCAGTAGCATTTGCAAAGCATGAAGAGCTTGGAGGAGAGTTTGTAAACACATCTCGTGATGGGTATCATTTAGCACAAGATGTAAGCAGCTATTCATTGATTGCATTGGCTAAAGCATTTAAACCTGCCATGGAAGAAAAAGGTGGGAGTATTGTTGCACTAAGCTATTTAGGAAGTGAAAGAATAGTTAAAAATTATAATGTAATGGGTGTAGCAAAAGCAGCGCTTGAAAGTTCAGCCAGATATTTAGCATATGATCTTGGATCTAAAAATATTCGTGTAAATGTGGTTTCACCAGGACCTATTAAAACACTCTCTGCAAGCGGTATTAGTGACTTTTCTAAAATGCTTGAACACTTTAGAACAGTTGCCCCACTGAAGAAAAACGTATCAGCTGAAGAAGTAGCAGACACCTGTGTATTTTTATTTAGTGATTATTCACGTGCGATTACTAGCGAAGTGATTTATGTAGATTGTGGTTATAATACACTGGCTATGTAAACTAAGCTTTTATCACTGCACTATAATAAAGCTTTGCAACTGTGTTAATTACTTTCTCTCTATCCCAAGGATGGTTATTAAAAAACCAATCAACTGCTATTGTTTCAATAAGTCCAGCTAGTGCAATTGATGCAATTTCAGGATCAATATTTCTTGTGTTTCCAAGCTCCAAACCTTTTAAAAGATGTTCTTTTATTTTATTTACTAATCTTGCTCGTACTTTATCATGCTGGTTTTTAAAATCTGGATCAGTTGCTGAAAGCTCATGGCATATTTTTAAAACATCTACATAATTTTTAAAACTGTCAAAAAAACCACTAATAGTTACTTTAATAGGAGCTAGTGCACCAAGACCCATTCTATTTGGGATACCTTCTACTTGGCCAAGCTGGTAAAGCTTGTCATCTATTTCTCTAAGAATAGTATGCAATGCTTGTCTCTTATCAGTGAAGTACAAATAAAACGTTCCATAACCTACACCTGCTCTTGTAGAAATCTCTTCAGCTGTAGCCTTAGCAAAACCACGCTCAGCAAAAACTGCTCTAGCTGCTTCAAGGATTCTCTGTCGCGTTCTTTGAGCTTTCAGAGATTTTGGTAGTGGAGGAAGTTCTGTATCCTGCATAATGCTTGTTACATATTAACGCTTTTAACCAAATAAGATAGGTATTTATAAAAATTTATCTCTATGAAAGGTATAATCATAGTCTTATGGACACGCTTTCAAGGCTCATCTCATATGGAAAAAAATACTGGCTTCAGTTTGGAGCTGCTTTTTTTTCAATGATTTTAGCAGGTTTTATTTCTCTTTTTCCACCATGGGTTGTAAAAATAGCAGTCGATGGTTTAAACATGCCAAGTCAGCACGGAAGAATTTTTTTATTACCAAAACAATTAAAAACTTTAATCGGCTCTCCAAGTATGAGTATTCACGTAAATGAATTATTAAAAATAATTCCCATACTTATTATTTCTGCTTATATGCTTGATGGTTTACTAAGATTTGTTCATCAGTTTTTTATTAGGTTTATTGGCATAGCCACTGTAAGAGATATAAGAAATGCACTGCATGAACATCTTCAAAAACTTTCTTTATCACAAGTCACTAAAGAAACAAGTGGAAGCTATGTATCCAGAGTTACAAATGATTTAGTAGCTGTCCAGTCATGGGTAGCAGAGACAATTACTACCATATTTAATGATTCCTCAAAAGCTCTGTTTTTATTTATCTGGCTTTTATCAGTAAATTGGTCACTTACACTTGTAGCAATAATTGTTATACCTCTCTTTGTAATTCCTGTAGCAAACCTTGCTAAAAGGCTTAGGAAATTAAGTCGTAAAGGGCAAGACAACATTGGTCACTTATCCGGTTTTATACAAGAGAGTTTACAGAATTTGAAACTAACTCAAGCATACAATCTAGAAGATATCCGCAATAAACAATTTCAAACTAAAAACTCAAAGCTTTTTTCCACATTAAAAAAGACAGTTATGATTGAAGCTATGATTTCACCTATAACTGGATTTATAGGTGCCTGTGGAATTGCTTTTGTATTTTGGTATGGTATGAAAAGTGTGGCTTTATCTCAAATTACACTTGGTGATTTTTCTTCATATTTTTTATCTACAGTTCTTTTATATGAGCCTATAAAAAGAATAAGCAGGGTATGGTCTACATTACAACAAGCACTTGGTGCAAGTGAAAGAGTGTTTGAAATTCTTGATTTAGAGCCCTCGTTAAAATCCCACGTGGGTGTGGGTTCCGCCCACGAAGTGGGCGAGGCTCGCTCATTTTATGAGCGGCACGACCCACACATACATGGGCATATTATATTCAAAAACGTTTCATTTACATATCCAAATGGCAGAGAAGTTTTAAAAAACATTAATCTTGAAATATGCCCAAATGAAAAAGTTGCTTTAGTTGGTCCATCAGGGGTTGGAAAAACATCTCTTGTTAGTTTAATCCCAAGGTTCTATGAGCCACAAAGTGGAAAGATTGAAATTGATGGTATAAACATTCAAAGTATTGATCTTCATTTTTTAAGATCACAAATATCACTTGTAACTCAAGAACAAGTTTTGTTTAACTGTTCAATTAGAGAAAATATTGTTTTTGGAAAGCCTAATGCTACAAATGAAGAACTTAAAGAAGCTGCAAAAAAAGCACATGTCATAGAGTTTGTAGAAAAGCTACAAGATGGTTTTGAAACTATAGTAGGTGAACAAGGTATGAGACTCTCTGGCGGTCAAAGACAAAGAGTTGCATTAGCCAGAGCATTCTTAAAAGATGCACCGATACTAATACTGGATGAACCTACGAGTCATCTTGATAATGAATCTGAAAAGTACATTCAAGAAGCTATTAATGAGCTTTTTAAAAATAGAACAGTAATTATAATTGCCCACAGGCAATCTACAATTGATAGTGTAGACAAGGTTATTGCGCTTGAGGATGGTAAAATTATCAACAATCAATTCCCCGTAGAAGCATGATTATTATGATTCTTGTACTTCTTGTAAAGGCTTATAATTATGGAAGTCACCTATCATGTATATAACCCCACCAATAAAGCTTGTAATCAATAAAACAATTAGCCATCCAATACTAAAAGCTAAACCTTGTTCATTGCTTACACTGACGATTTTTAAAAAATAAATATATGCCCCTTCTCTTATTCCAAGACCATTTAAACTTGGAATCATAAAACCAGCCAATGTAGTTAATGGATAAAAAACAAGATAATAACTTAAAGGAATTTCTATATTTAATGAAAGTGCAATAAAATAATGACTAAGAATGACAAAAAATTGAAGAACAAATGATAAAGCTATAATTTTAAATGTAAGCTTCATGTCATTCCAATAAACTAAAACAGGTTCTAGAACTCTTTGATAGAGCCAATTTGACTTACCAAAAATAAGTTTGTTTACTTGAGGTAAAAATGGGACTAAAAATATAGTTATAAAACTTCCAATATGACAAAAAATAATAATTTGATTCGGTAAACTCCACGAAGACTTTCCAATAAACCCCAAATATTGAAGAATAAAGGCTAATGACAATAGCCAAAATAAAACAATCATTCCTGTATAACGTTCATATACGATACAAGCTGCAGCTCTACTGAGAGATACAGAAGAGCCCTTTTTTAAATAATACCCTCTAAGTGCATCACCTCCAAAAGTAGTAGGTAAGAAGTTGTTAAAAAATGCACCTACAAAGTTAAGCTGTAGTAATTGAAAATAACTTCTTTGGAAACCAACTGCATGAGATGAAAAATAAAATCTTAAACCTGCAACCATAACAGTAATTAAATAGCTTAAGTAAGCAAGAATAAAATATACAGGATTAACTTTTAAAAGGTACTTAAAGGCAGTATGTAAATCAATTTTCCCGAATTTAATCAGGCATATAAAAGCAATTATACTAATTGAGATCCTTAACAGATTTTTAAAAAATTGCTTGGGTTTTGATTTATGTTCTTGATTATCTTTTGACATTAAAATACAAGATTAAAACTTTTTAACTTATATGTTTTTGTAATGCAGTACAAAGTGTTGATTTTGGTACTGCCCCGACTACTTGTTCCACTGGCTGACCATTTTTAAAGACCATTAAACTTGGAATACCACTAATTCTGTAAGATTGAGCAATTTTGGGATTCTCATCAGTATTTAACTTTAAAACCTTTAGTTTTCCAGTGTATTCATTGGCGATTTCTTCTATTACAGGAGCTATTGCTCTACAAGGACCACACCAAGGTGCCCAAAAATCTACCAAAACCGGTAGTTTTTCCTTGAGAACTTCTGTCTCAAAAGTTGCGTCTGTTACTTCACCTACATTAGACATAGATCTTATAACTTCCTTTCATTTTTTGTTATGAGCTGTTTAACTAATTTGTTTGACCTGATAAACTTCTTTGAGTTGTGACCTTTATTATACCAGTGAGTTAAAGATGTATCATTTTTTTAAAGGAATAATTACAGAAAAAATTACTCAGCCACAAGGTCAAGAACGATTGATACTTGAAGTAAATGGTATTGGTTATGAGATACTTACATCCTTATCCTCGCTTGAATTGTTTGGCAAAAAAGGTGAAACCACAACAGTCTATACAACATTGGTTCATAAAGAAGACCAGATGACATTATTTGGTTTTCCTACACTGCTTGAAAGAGAATTGTTTAATTTGTTGTTTAGTGTTTCTGGAATAGGACCTAAAACTGCCTTAAACTTATTAAACAATTTAACTGTCAGTGAAATATCCTATTCAATTCTAAGTGATAATACCTCAGCCCTTCGTAAAGCACAAGGCATTGGTGAAAAAACAGCAAGCAGAATGGTTTTAGAACTAAAAGAGAAAATTAAAAACTGGCAGTATTTGCCAATAGTTTATGGAAGTCAAAATGGTTCAGTCATTAAAGATGTGCATAGATCAGAAGAGGTTGAGGCACGCTCAGTTCTCCAATCGCTGGGATATTCATCCTACGAAATAAATCAAGCATTTTCACAAGCTAAAAACAATGGTAATCATGCTGAACCAGAATCACTTATACATTTTTCATTAAAGTGGCTTAGTACTGTGAAGAAATAACTTTTATAATTCCATTTACAATCTTTTCTTGAGTCTTTCTTTGTGTAATATGTTCAGATTCTTCTGGGTGTATTAAAAAACCACATTCTATTAAAACAGCATGACAAAAATCAGGTTTTGTTAAGGCAAAATTTCTTTTAAAGATTCCATATTTTTTCAACTTTGCTTCTTTAGAGATATTTTTTAATAAAGATCTTGTCAATGGTTTTACAAAATCATGAGTGTAATAAATCCCAACCCCTTTATGTTTTAGTGGATTTTCATAATCAGGAAGTGCATTGTGATGAATTGAAATCAATAAATTACATTTTTTCTTTTTTGCAAAAGCTACCCGCTGTTTTAAAGAAACAAATTTGTCTTTTGTACGAGTAAGATAAACCTTTTTATCATCTAATTTATTTAGCTTTTCATAAAGCAGTTTAGCAACTTGAAGATTGAAATGTTTTTCAGGGATACCTTTTGGAGAATGTGTGCCATGCTCTTTTCCGCCATGACCGGGGTCAATAACGATGACACAGGATTGAGGATTGAGCACTGAGGATTGAGAATTAAACCTGTTCTGCTCATTCCTCAATCCTAACAACTCAATCCTATTTGTTTTCTCTCTAACAATCACAACCCTTGATACAACCTTCTTCTTGCCATTCTTTAAAACTTGAGTTAACTGAATATTGCCATTCTTAAATGGCAGTTTAACCATTTGTGCAAAATTCCCATTTGGAAAAACTTTTATTTGCTGATGTAATGTTTCTACAGAGATAAACAATTTTGTTTTTGGTTTCACCCATCCATAGACAAATGTTCTTTTATAATTAGAAATCCAATTGTTTGGTGGATATACCCAGATTAGGTTTTTAGTGTTAATATTTTTTGACTTCATTAGTTAGGCTAAATTTGTTTTGTATCTTCAACACGAGTAAGCGATACACACATATCAAAAGTACTAACTAGCCTTGTTTCTTTATTGTTTATATTAAATTTAAATAGAGGATATTCATTATCAACAAACTCTTTCTCAGCAAGTTTGCCTGTAAATGTTTCTTCATCAACTATATTAGGAAAATAAGAAACAACTTTGTATAAATCTCCTATGACTAATCTATTATATGAATTTAAATTATCTTCTCTTGTTGGTAGTACTTCAGCTATATCCTTAGACATTCTGCGTCTATCAAAAAAAGCTACACTTTCTCCTATTTTAAGTTTTTCTTTACTGGGTCTAGGAATTGCAACTGGAGTAAGTTTAAGATCTAGTCCTACTGTATATATTGGCATGGATCTCTCCTTTTAGTTCTTCAAAAGCCGCCAATAGGATTTGAACCTACGGCCTAGTGTTTACGAAACACTTGCTCTACCAACTGAGCTATGGCGGCATGTTTTATACCAAAATCTCATTCATCTTATTTCTAATATCCAAGAATACATCCTGCGGTTCTTTTGTAGCATCAATTTCTACAAAACCATACTCTTGTGACATAACATCTAATTCAGAGATTAGTTTTGTCTGGTAATTAACAAAACTTTCATACAAATCATTACCTAATCTAAGATCCATCCCTGACTCCCAAAAATTAAATCCCTTTGCAGCTAATACTCTAGGTATTAAATCTTTTACTGTTACTTTTAGGTAAAATACAGCATCTGGTTTTAATGCTGTTCCATATATATCTTTTAACCATGGTTTCTTTACACCTCTAACTACTGCCCTTGCAATTAAAGAGTATATATAACGATCATTTAAAACAATAAATCCTGCTTTTAGTGAAGGGAGAATTTGTTTTTCAAATCTATCTGCAAAATCCGTAGCATAAAACAAGCCTAATGTTGTAGGTCCAAGCGTGTTTCCATCTTTTGCTCTTCTGATTCCTTTACCTGCTAGTTCTGACCTTGCTGCACCGGTATCCACTACTGCATGTCCTTGACTTTCAAGGTAAGTCCTTAACATCAAAGCTTGGGTTGATCTACCTACTCCATCTGTACCTTCAATAACAATTAACTTCCCTGGATAAGTATCACTATCTAATTTGTATGAATGTAATCCGTAAAAATCTAACTTAGTCATAAGGAATATTATACTAGAATCATGTTTGAAAATTTTTTTATTTCAAAAAAAGAAGTTGCCAAGTTAAAAATTACCCCTAAAAATCCACTGACCTTAACATGTGAAAAAATAACTCATTCCCCAAGAGTCATTAATACTACACAAATCAAAACTGCTACTGAAAATCTATCACTAATCGATATTGAAGAAATCATACTACCAGACTTAGTTCATAACACAATTGATTACATATTAAAAGGGTTCTTTATATATATGCATCAAACCGGACTATATAATAGACAACTTAAACTCTGGAAAGCGCTCGGCAATACTGCACAAGTAACTGTTTTAAAGTTAGAAAAAGGTGTTTTTTCTAAAAAAGAACTTAATGCAAAAATAATAAACCTTTTCACAACTCCTAACTCTCCTTGTATTTCAGCAATAATCGATGAAAGTGACAATCAAAATAATTTCAAACTTTATCTGTCACAAGCGCTAAGTAAAGTTAATATTAATCGATTGCGTGGAATTCTTTATTTCTTCCGTGGTATTCCAACTAAAGATTTTATAACTAAACTAAATCTGATTACAAGTTCTGGCGATCCAATACTAAAATATGAGTCTACTTTTCTAAATCACATGGATGTAAGATTGAATGTTATAAATTATCAGGAAAATAATGGGGAGTATATTTTTAACCCTATTTATCCTGAACTAAAGTCATCACCAAAGGAAATTTTAAGAATTAAAAATGAACAATATTGATTTTGACCTCATCCCAGCAATAGATATTCTTAATGGAAAGTGCGTTCGCCTAACCCAAGGTCAATATGATCAAGTGGAAGAATTTTCAACTAATCCAAAAGAGGTAGCAAAAAAATGGATAGATCTTGGGGCTAAAAGACTACACATAATAGATTTAAATGGAGCAAAAGAGGGATATCCTTATAATTTTAATGTTATATCTGAAATTATTAAAACCACAAATACTATTATTCAAGTAGGGGGTGGGATCAGAACTCTTGAATCAATAAAAAATTACCTGAATGAAGGAGCGAGCTATCTTATTTTAGGTACAAAGATTTTTAAAGATAGTACTTTTCTAAATGATGTTATTGAATCTTTTACAAATGAAGTTATACTTGGACTTGACTTAAAGAACGATAAAGTTGCATTATCAGGATGGCAAGAGACCTCAGATATAAGCCTAGATAGCCTAAAAAACAGTGTTCTTGGCAAAATAAAACAAATAATAGTCACTGACATATCAAAAGATGGAACCTTAAGTGGACCAAATATTAAATTGGTTGAAAATGTTTCAGGGTTATTCAATTCAAAGATCATAGTTTCTGGTGGCATCTCAGATGCAAACGACATCACCCAAATATTAAATTTAAAAGCTAATGGTAGAAATAATATCACCGGTGCAATTCTAGGTAAGTCCCTTTATAAAGGAACAATAGACCTTGTTTCTACACTTGAATTAGTTAGAAATAAACTTAATAAACAAAATATCTAAAGTCATCTTTAAAAAAAATTGATGCTAACTAAAGATAGAATTCAAATCCATCAACATTGTTTTCATAAAATTGTAATTGACTAAATTATAAAAAAACGTTATTTTGCTAATAAGAGAGGGTATACTTAAACTGTAAATTGATCAGTCGGGAACAATGAGTAGCGAATGAACTTCAAAGACATTAAGAGTAAAGTGAATAAATAAATAATACAATGTTTACAAAAGAACAGATTCAAAACAAAATAGAGATACTAGACAAGCGTACTCTTGATGCGCATTTGACGATAGTCCCTACTTCCATTCTTACAGCACAAACATTGGCCCGTCTTCAATTTCAAAGAACAAAAAAGTTTAAATTTTCATGTAGGTCGAAAGAAATTTATCAATTTAAATAAATGGAAAATTTATTTTAAAGAAAGGAGTCAGCAATGAAAAAGAAAGCAACAAAGAAAAAAGCAGCAAAAAAAGTTGCAAAGAAAAAAAGATAGTTAACAACTTCTGCTGTTTCGTAAGAAAATTTCAGCCGTAATGGGGTCTTTTGACGTCGCTACGGCTGAATCTCTTTATCTTAACTTCCTCTTAAATGATTTAAGCTGAATTGATTGGATTAAACATAAATGGACATGGCTCCAATAATAATGTTAATAATTACAATTGTCCAAGGTTATACCTTTCTAATGTTTATTTGGGTTTTGCTTTCCTGGGTTCCAGACTTAAAGTACACAAAGTTTTATAGATTACTGGATAGAATTTTTATCCCATACCTTGAACCATTCAGAAGAATTATCCCCCCCATTAATAGCATTGATATTTCACCTATGATAGGTTTTTTTGTTTTACAATTTATAACTACCTTATTAGGTAAGTTACTATAATGGGTCTCACTTACTGAAAGCATGGTTTACAATCTTGATTATAAATAGTTATGGTTTATAAATACCCCATGGTGTTTTTCATTTCTCTTATACTTTCTTTAGTTTTAGGACATTTATTAGTTAAATTACTTTATTCCTTAAATGTAAAACAAGTTATAAGAGACGATGGTCCCAAAGAACACATTAAAACAAAATCCTATACACCTACAATGGGTGGATTAATATTCTTAATTCCAGCACTTATACTTATTGGCGTTCAGCTTATCGTAAACAAGGATTTTCAAACAACTAATCTTTTTATAGTATTCATTACAACTTTAACTTTTGCTATTCTTGGATTTATAGATGATTACTTAAAAATTGTAAAGAAGCAAAATAAAGGTATTTCCGGGTGGAGTAAATTACTTATACAACTCATTGTAAGTATTGGAATATTTTATATCTACAAAGAAAATAACAACATAATTTACTTATTGTGGATATTTTTTATTATAAGTGGCTCAAGTAATTCTTATAACCTTACAGATGGTTTAGATGGATTGTTAAGCAGTATAACGCTTCTTAGTTTTTTAGGATTTTTTATATTGTTGCTTCAAACCCATAATAATGAATTGCTTTATTTTATAATTACCTTGGCAGGATCATTGTTAGGTTTTTTATACTTTAATAAACATCCTGCAAAAATCTTTATGGGCGATACTGGGAGTTTAGCGCTTGGCGGAGCTATAGGTTCACTAGCTATTACAACTAAAACTGAGCTTTTTTTAATTTTGTTTGCAACCATACCCATTATTGAGGCATTGTCAGTTATTCTCCAGGTTTTAAGCTGTAAATTATCAAAACGATTTTATGGAATAGACAAAAGATTGTTTAAAATGGCACCTTTACATCATCACTTTGAACTCTGTGGATGGAAAGAAACTGAGATTGTTAAACGATTTTTCCTGTTTCAAATTTTATGTGTGGTTATTGGAGTAATAATTGGATTAATCTAACTCAGGCATGAAGACTTGAACTCCGTCATTAAATGGCGATTCTTGATCTGTTGATGTCATGTCTAGAAAGTTGTTTGTTAATAAGAACGATAAAATAGTAACAAGTTTCCGTCTGTTATAACCTAACTGGGCTGTAATTTCTCCAAGTGTTCTTGTTCCATCTGCTACTTGTAAAAATTCTTGATCTGCTTGTGCTAAATGGATTGTACCTTCTTCTTCCTCAGATATCATTCTTGTAATTTCTTCATCTGACTTAGCTTTTAAAATTGTATTAGAGTTTATGCCTAACTTACATAGTTTTCGCCATCTTTCATCATAACGAGCACCTGTAAGTATTAAATCTTCTGTTGGTCGTTTTATAGTGTTTGGTCTTTGAACTGGTAATGAATAAAATGAAAATTTCCCTGTTAACCACAAGAATATTTCATATATTGCATCCTCCCCATCATATGTAAGTACATGAGCATCAATAATTTGTCCATGCTCAAAATACATCACCCCATAGAGTGCACCCTTTTTAACTTGTAAAATACCATTTGCATTACATTCATTTAATAGTTGCAATATATGGACTAAGTTAAATTCTGATAACTCTCCAGTTAAAACCGGAGCTGTAAGTATTTGTTGTGTTGTAGTTTCCATATTCTGGTTTCAATTCCTGGCCTAGGTAGACTACCTAAAATGAACCTTTTATTCCTAATCATTAATAAAAACTAGGGTTCTCTTGATAAATTTGCCACAAAAAGCTTAAGATCTAACAGTTATTAATCTTAAAAACGTTCTTTATTAACATACAAAATAATAAAAATAGGGCAAGTCCTAAATCATGAAGCAAATCTTAATAAGTGGATACCTTGGGTTTAGCAATTTTGGAGATGAAGCTCTTTTATCTATCTTAGTTCGAGACTTATTAAAGTTAGGAATCCCAAGAAATAATATATCGGTTATCTCAAATGATTATGTTTCTACTATAAACAATTTCAATGTTAAAGCTATTAATAGAAAAAATTTTTTTGAAATTGTTGCTGGTGTTTTAAATTGCAATTCAATTATTTTTGTAGGGGGATTGTTTCAAGATAAAACAAGCTTTAGAAGCTTTTTATATTATTATTTTCAACTTATTCTTGCAGAATTTACAGGAAAAGAAGTTATATTTTGTGGGGCTGGTATTGGGCCTTTTCAAAGAGGAATTACTCAAACTTTATTTAAATTTGGGATAAAGTCAGTAAGCATGTTAACACTAAGAGATCCAGGATCTAATAATGTCATATCTCATGAAAAAAGCTTAATTGTTACCTGCGATCCTGCCTGGTCTATTAAACCTGATTTTAATTTTCAAGATTTGATTCCTCAAATCAACTGGAAGTTACCTATCTTAGGAGTTGCAGTTAGAGGTGATAAGAATTTACAAATGCGTCATCTAAAGGATTTAGCAGACAAGATAGCTAAAATTGCAACAAGTACAAAAGATTGGCAGGTCGTTCTTATCCCTTGCATGCCACTTGAAGATCTTCCTATAGAGTATGAATTATATGATCTTTTATCAAAAAGAATGATCGATAAAAATAAACTCATTCTACTTGATAATTTCAGTGATTTTCCTATACTGCAACAAGCAGGGATAATCGGGGCTTGTGATGTAATGATAAGCATGAGGTATCATGCACTTCTAGTAGCTCTTGCAAACGAAAAACCTGTTTTCGGTTTAATCTATGATCAAAAAGTAAAATCTTTATTGGAGTTTAGCGGACAAGTTGGGGTATCTTTTAAAGATGATTTAGAAAAACCTTGGAGTTATTTCTGGCAAAACCTTAAATACTCCTCTAACAAAGCAAGAGAAGCTAAGGAAAGAGCACAAGAGTTACATAATATAAATATTGAATTCTTAGAGAAGATATTGTTGTCTTAAACCAATGCGCACAAGAATATTAGATCAACCTATAGATATTATAAGTATGGAAGAAGCTTCATACATCGCTGAAAAAGCATTGATTAATTCTAGGCAAATTAAAATTGTTACTTTAAATCCAGAAATGGTAATCAATGCTTCTAATGATTTTGAATTTCAGGCAACAATAAATAATGCCAATCTAATTGTCCCAGATGGAACAGGAATTATATGGGCATTAAAACTCCTGAGTCCAGACTTATTTAAAGATGCAAAGCGCATCCCTGGGATTGAGCTTTGTGAAAAAATGCTTATTACAGCTAATGAACTATCTAAAAAAGTTGCAATATTTGGAAGCACTAATAATATTTTAGATAAGTTGTCCTATGCTTTTAAAAGTAAATATCCAAACATTAATATAGTAAAAACAGTTGATGGCTATCAGGGCAAAGAAAAGGATCTTGAAATTGCAAGTATCATGGCTTCTTGTAATCCTGATTTAGTTTTAGTAGCTCTTGGATCTCCAAGGCAAGAAATTTGGATAAATACATATGCCGGTTTATTCCCTCAAAGCATCATGATTGGAGTAGGAGGAAGTCTTGATGTATGGTCAGGAAAATGTAAAAGAGCTCCTCAATGGATAAGAGATATTAGTTTAGAGTGGCTTTTTAGAGCACTCTCACAACCACAAAGAACATCTAGAATTTTAAAAACATTACCAAGATTTATTTATATGGTTCTTAGAGAAAAATTTAAACGATCTAAATCTTAACGCCAAATAAAACAGGTTTTCTAAACATTTCAATTTTAGTTGCTAGTGACAATAATGTTTTAGTAACAAAAATTGCTGAAAACATACTAACCAATACACCAATAGCTAGTGTTATAGCAAATCCTTTTACAAGACCTGCTCCAAAAATGGTAAGCACAAAACAAGCAATTAAAGTATTTATATTGCTATCAAAAATGCTTGTAAATGCTCTGTCAAATCCTGCATCAATTGCATTAAAAAAGCTTTTTCCAGCTCTAAGTTCTTCTTTCGTTCTTTCAAAGATCAAGATATTTGCATCAACTGCCATACCAATACTTAAAATAAATCCTGCAACACCAGCAAGCGTTAACGTCACAGTATGTTCAAAAATCGCAATCGTAATTAGTGTATATAAAAGCAATGCAAAGCTTGCAATTACACCAGGGAGTCTATAAAAAATTATCATAAACAAAATAACTAATAATATCCCATATAAACCAGCTGTAAGACTTTTATTTATAGAATCCTGTCCAAGAGTAGCACCTACAGATCTTTCCTGAATTATTTTTACTGGCACAGGAAGTGCACCAGCATTTAATTGTACAGCCAGATCCTGGGCTTCTTCTGCAGTAAACCTACCTTCAATTTGGCCTTCTCCACCAGTAATAGCAGAACGAACTGTTGGGCTAGAAATAAGTTTTTCATCCAGAAATATTGCAAGGGGTTTTCCAACCAACCGCTCAGTCAATCTTCCAAATGATTCTATTGCAGGTCCTTTAAGCGAGAATGCAATTAGCCAATTTCCTGCTCCATCAGTAACTGCTTGTGCTTTTTTCAGATCTTTCCCGGTAATTCCACTAGAAAACCATATTAAGTCATCGGGCTTGTTTGGATCTACAGCTTCTCCAGGTTTTGCATTAACTAATTTTGCAGGTTCTTTAAACTCCAAGAACGCTGTTTTTAGCAGTCTTCTTTTTACAATTTCTGGATCTGCTCCAGGTATCTCTACTAGTATTCTATCTTTTCCTACTTGCTGTACTATGGCTTCTGCAGTTCCTGAAGCATTAACTCTATTTTCAAAAATTTTAATTAAACCACTAATTACATCATTGTTTATTTCTTTAACATCAGGTGCTGTTAAAGCTTGGAAGGTCAACTGTGCTCCACCAACTAAATCAAGTCCTAACATAAGTTGAGTAGTGATCGTTAAGAAAGAATTCTGAAGAACAAC
Organism: Candidatus Melainabacteria bacterium; assembly: GCA_023250155.1. GTDB lineage: Bacteria > Cyanobacteriota > Vampirovibrionia > 2-02-FULL-35-15 > 2-02-FULL-35-15 > JAHFBD01. The sequence continues at coordinate 233,756 of JAHFBG010000001.1, read as the reverse complement.
TTGTGAGCCTTTAATTTTTGTTTCAATTTCTTTAATATCTTTATCTGATAGGTTCTTGTCTTTTTTAAGTCGTTGAACAGGATCAATAAACTCATGACCATCTATACCAACAACTTTTTTAGTTATAACTTCTTCTCTTTCAAGTCCTGCTTTTCCAAGATCAGCTTCAAGATTTTTCAAGTGATTATATGTCCCTGTAAGATAAAAAGAAAAAAATGAGAAGAAAGAGACTATAAGTACACCAATGACTATTAAAATGCGAGCATTTCTACTAAAATAATTCATAGCGTATTTTAGAGTAGCATACTTAGTTACTGTAATACATTTTTTTCTTAAGCCAAGTTAAAATTAAAACATGCAAGACACAAAGATTTTAGTAGCACCTTCTATTTTATCTGCAGATTTTTCTAATTTACAAGCTGAAATAAAAAAAGTTGAAGATGCAGGTGCAGACTGGATACATATAGATGTAATGGATGGAAGATTTGTCCCTAATATCACAATTGGAGCACCTGTAGTTAAGTGCATCAGAAAAATCACAAAGCTCCCTCTTGATGTACATTTAATGATAGTAGAACCAGATAAACACATAAAAGATTTTATTGAAGCTGGCGCAAACATAATTACTGTTCATAGTGAGGCATGTACACATCTACAAAGAACCATTGCTTATATAAAAGAATCAGGCTGTAAAGCTGGAATATCATTTAACCCTCATACACCAATTGATTCCTTAAGATATGTCCTAGAATTGGTAGACCTGGTTTTAATTATGACTGTGAATCCTGGATTTGGTGGACAATCATTTATTAGCTCAGTAGTTCCAAAGATCTCTGAGGTTAAAAAAATGTTTCAAGAAGCAAATATAATGGATAAATATATAGAGGTAGATGGTGGCATAAATGGACAAACAGCACCAATAGTCAGGTCTGCTGGTGCTAACGTTTTAGTAAGTGGAAATGCTATTTATAGCTTAAAAAATCAATCAGAAATTAAAGAAATCATCAATCTTATGAAAACATAAAGCCTTTTTTCTTTTGTGATCCCAGTCACACTAAACACTTAATTCCTATAGATTAAAAAAAATTTAGAAACCTATAGGTGGTTATTACTACTTTCAAGCGATTATTTAACCTAATCTTTAACTTTGGCCTGGTTAATTAACTTGCGCTTACTCGCTATAGCAGGTTTTCTACGCTTATTTATGAATAAAAACATTAAAATAATACTTTTTGCTCTTATAACAATAGGATTTATTCTATTTAATTCTGGCCGAGCTCTTGCATTATTAGATGAAGAAATTACTCCAAAATCAATTTATAAAAACTCTGAATATCTAGAAGAAGGTAGTAAAAAAACAAATTGTGAATTAAATGGGGCATGGACTAGTGAGTATGAAAACTATTGGTTGCCAGATCCTACTAACATAGAACAAAATTTACCTACCTATATAAAGAACATTTCTTATACTGGAATCATTGAAGAAAATAATTCTATTGGTTTAAGTACTCCTGAAAGTTTTAATAGCACAACAAAAAGGAATAAATATCACTTAACATCTGCTCTACAGGATGAAACATTATCTATTTCAGCAGATTTAGTACACACTGATCAATACACTGAATGGTTTCCATTAGTACTTTATTTTGATCCATTTGTCTTGGGAGCTCAAGAACAAGAAATAGTAATAAAGCTCTCTTATGCAAATGGAAGCTTGGGAAGAACTGTTTATGTTCAAAAGGTAAACTTTAAAAGTGGTTGCTATTTAAATCTTAAAGTAAAACTGCCTGCTTATGATTCACTAGGAAAACTTAATATTGAATTGAAACCACAACAAGGATTTAAACCTACTCTAAGTGGTATATTCTGGGGCAAAGAGTATAAAGAAGAAAGTAACATCAAAATATCTTATAAAGGAACAACACAAGTCAATGCATTAACATGGTATGAAAAAAAGAAAGCTCTTAAACCAATCATTTGGTCTCCAACTCAAAGAACTATCGCCAATGAAGATGAATTGGTCAGTGTTAGCTTGGGCAATGTTTCTTATACAACATCTACAGGTTATGAATTTCCTCTTTCTCAAAGAAAGAACACATATAATTTCCAAGTACTAAAAGGTAAGCCAGGTAAAAAAGGATTAAATGGTTTGGAATTTTATTTGAACCCAATTCATAATATTTGCACAGAAGGATGCGAGGTAGGCTTTTATTCAACACCAAAGATTAAACAACAGATTTCAATTTATTCTGCAAACAATGAAATTAAAAACAAATTGCTTTCACAAGTAGAAACTAATGATGATGGACTTCCTGCTTTCCATACCTTTGGAATTGAACCAAATAACAACTTATCACTAAGAGTTAGAATTACAGCTATAGATGAAACAAGTGAGCCAGTATTACGTGGACTGTATCTTATACCAAAAGAGAAAAAACTAACTGTGGTTTCAAATGAGGATGGCTCATTAGGAATAGATAATTCAATCAATACTAATAGTGGGAATATTACAAATCCTACAGTTATTCTTCCTCAAGCACAAAACATAATTCCAGTAATGTTATCACCATCTCCAGCTGCTTCACCTTCTCCAATTGCTTCACCTTCTCCAGCTGCTTCACCTTCTCCAATTGCTTCACCTTCTCCAATTGCTTCACCTTCACCAGTTGCTTCACCTTCTCCAGTTGCTTCACCTTCTCCAGTTGCTTCACCTTCTCCAGTTGCTTCACCTTCTCCAGTTGCTTCTCCTTCACCAGTTGCTTCTTCTTCTCCAAGTCCATCTCCATTACCAAAACCATCTATATCTCCAACTCCTACTCCATCCCCTTCGCCAGTTGCTTCACCATCTCCAATTGCTTCTCCTTCACCCATTGCTTCTCCTTCTCCACAACAATCTCCAGATATAAAAGTCACTCAACAAAACATTAACAATACCGTTTCATCATCACCACAAGCCATTGATGACACTAAGAAAAAAGCTGAAGATATTATAAAAGCAGCAATTAAGAAGGCGGAAGAAGATGCTAAAGCTGCTCAACAAAAACTCCAAGAAGAACAAGAAAAAGCCAAGCAATTAGCCGATGAGCAAAAGAGAAAAGCTGATGAAGATGCTAAAGCTGCTCAACAAAAACTTCAACAAGAGCAAGAAAAAGCCAAGCAATTAGCTGATGAGCAAAAGAGAAAAGCTGATGAAGATGCTAAAGCTGCTCAACAAAAACTTCAACAAGAGCAAGAAAAAGCTAAACAATTAGCTGATGAGCAAAAGAGAAAAGCTGATGAAGATGCTAAAGCTGCTCAACAAAAACTTCAACAAGAGCAAGAAAAAGCTAAACAATTAGCTGATGAGCAAAAGAGAAAAGCTGATGAAGACGCTAAGGCTGCTCAGCAAAAACTTCAACAAGAGCAAGAAAAAGCTAAACAATTAGCTGATGAGCAAAAGAGAAAAGCTGATGAAGACGCTAAGGCTGCTCAACAAAAACTTCAAGAAGAACAAGAAAAAATTAAACAACTTGCTGAAAACATTATAAAAAGTATCTTTAAAAAAGATTAATCTGACTTGGCCGAAAATCAATGTATTATAAATTCAACTTGCACCCTACCAATTATAAATGGATTACAAAGCTGATCACATCCTAATGATAATCCCCTAAAGGGAATCCCCTGTGTAATTTCTTACAAAAGATTTTTTATATTTAAGTAACAATTTAGGTGAAATCACCCTCTCTTATTCAGAGATTGTAAATTCACAAGAAAAAAATGTTTTATTTTTTGTTTATGAGGGAATTCACAATTTAGATTTAAAAATATGTGCATGATTAAACCATGAGAAGAAAAATAAATATATTCTTATCAATTTTACTGACAATAAATTTGTTATTGGTTTTATCTTGCCCAAGCTTTGCAGCAAAAAAGAAAAAATCATCGGTTGGAATTTCAACTCTTGAAGGCACAAATGAAATTTTTGGTAGTATACTTAATCCAAACGTAAACCAAGTTTTGTTGTTACTTCCAAAGCCTCTCTTAAATGTAATCAGAAGAGCAGGCTCTGCAAAAACTCCTATAAAAGTAACCTCAGCTACAGATTCAACTAAATCATTTAATGTACCGGAAGATGCTGTAACTGTTCAAAAGAAAACTGTAAATGGAAAACTTCGACAAGTAGCTGTAGTTAATATCTCAAATCTTGAAGAGTCTGAATCTGGCGCACTTGTCACTCCAAGTGCATTAGATAGCGGAAATTATAAGTTAAGAATAAAAGGTCAAAAAATTGATGAAACTACAGACTCATTTGCTTATGAACCACCTGCACTTGTAGTAGGTAATGTAATGTCTAACAACAATAAAGGGTTTGTCAATGTAGAAGATTTAGATGGAATGATTTTATCAGATAGGCCTGTTGCAATAAATAAAAATGGATCTTTTTTAACAGAAGTTAGAGGAAATAAATTAAAAAAGAAAAAGAAAGGAAAATCTAGAATAATAAGATTTCAAACTCCCAGCGATGGTGATACAACTGGTGGAAGTCCTGAAGATGCAATACCAGGTGTAATCCATGCAGTAACAGATAAAGATTTATATGCTATAGTTCCTTTAAACAATAATGCAGATCTAAATGCTGCAAAAGCTACACAACAAATACAGGTCGATGAGGATAGTTCACTTGTCGCTAATTTAGCTAAAGAAAATGATGATTTTGCAGCAACAGCAACAAATGATAAATTAAAATGCTTAGCAGATTCTGACTCATGTGATGATACCAGCGGTACAGATCCTTGTGATGATATAGATCAGTTTGAAGATCGTTGTACTACACTAAATGATGACAAGCTTCTTGCATCTATTGGATCTGATTTTAAAGACTATGCTGGTAGTAAAAACTGTGATTTTCCTGATTTTGATCTCATAAAAGAATATGCTAAAACTGCAAAAAGTAATGAGGTAGGAAGAGGGTATTGTATAAACATTGCTGGATTTGAGCCTGATCCTGTTAAGCCTTGTGATTTCTATCAAGAATTAATAAATATATCAATGGGTGATCTCGCTTCTTTGCCTTGTCCACCAGATACTTGTCCAGAGTTTCAAAATGTCAAGGATTGTTCCAAGCCAATAGATTTCTGTAGAATAAATGAAACTGCTTTAGCACAAACTACAAATACACCTGGCTGTATTGCAAAACCTACAAAAGACTTAAGTTGTACAAGGGTTGGACTTGATGTTACAGAAGAAGAATGTATAAATCCAAACAATACTATAAGTCATATAGTTTCAACAAGTTCCAAAGGCACGAAATATTGCGTACCTAAAGAATTGAAAGAAAGCGAAGCTTCAAAAACTTCTGGAGAAAAAGCAGATTTTTGTGATAGAAGAGCTTGTCATGAAACTTGTACAGAAACCTTTGGAGACATACCAAAATCACTTCTTGACCTGGGTTTAGAACTAGGACAAGAAGACTGTGACGCCTGTAAATGTCATGCTGATTGTGATGGAGTAACTTTGCAACCAAAGCCAATAAAATCAAAAGTTGATTGTACTGATCCTAAGTCAAAACTCTTTTCAATAGAGTGTTGTAATATCTCTCCTCCTTCGCCCCCCACTGCTCCTACACCACAAAGATTAGCAAAGTATCAAACTACATCTACTTCTGGTTTTTTTGATCCTAACTTTGGAACACCTCCTCCAACTGGTTTCTTCCCTCCTCCACCTACTGGCACTTTTGATCCTAACTTTGGAGCACCTCCTCCAACAGGAACCTTCTTCCCTCCTCCACCTACTGGTACTTTCCAACCTGCACAACCTCCAACGGGAATCTTCTTCCCTCCTCCACCTACTGGTACTTTCCAACCTGTACCACCTCCAACGGGAACCTTCTTCCCTCCTCCGCCTACTGGTACTTTCCAACCTGCACCACCTCCAACGGGAACCTTCTTCCCTCCTCCGCCTACTGGTTCCTTTGATCCTAACTTCGGTGGACAATCTCCTACTGGTTTCTTCCCTCCTTCACCTACTACCGGCTCTTTCGATCCTAACTTTGGTGGACAATCTCCTACTGGTTTCTTCCCTCCTTCACCTACTACCGGCTCTTTCGATCCTAACTTTGGTGGACACCCTCCACCAACTGCTGGCTCTAGCACTGGTGGTTTTGATTTTAGTGATGCCTTTGGTGGATCTGGTGGTCCTAAACCAAACCCTGGTACTGGGTTTACTAGTCCCCCTATCCCTGACAAGAAACCAATACCACAAGGCATACAAGATATAGCAAGATGTTTATGCAATAACCAAGAAAAAAGCTTTGATGGAGAAACTGGTTTTGTAAAAGATGATGCTATTGGTTTTTGTAGAAACAGTTGTCCTGAGGGTTATACAAAAGATACAAAGTCTGACAATTGTTTACCTAACTGTGATGCAAATCTAGGTCTCATACGAGATAAAATAACTAGTGGCTGTAAATCAAAATGTCCAATAAATGGAATATTTGATATTGCTACCAAGAAATGTAGATGTCGTCCAGGAACAGTAGCTAGTACAGATAGAAAATCCTGTATAGAAAATACAAGTCCATCTACTACTAATGGTTGTCCATCTAATCTTCCGATTAAGTGTCCTGATGGCTCTTGTAAGCTAACACAAGCTGATTGTACTGCAGCTACACCTAAACCATCTCCAACCTCATCACCATCATCTTCACCATTTCCACCATTTCCAACCACATCCCCATCTCCTACTGCCTCTTGCATACCACCAGCCACTCCTGATGGTTTTGGTGGATGCCAATGCCCATCACCTGATGAAACCTATTCACAAACTTTTGGTTGTATAAAATAGGGTTTTTGATTAATGAAACTATTATTAGCAAAGCCAATTAAAAAATATTTGGTTTGTTTATTGGCTTTATTTACTCTATTGCAAATTGGGGTAAGTAATTCAAATACTTATGCTATTGAGGTTGGTTCATCTAGCACTGGTGAATCAATCACTTTACAACCCATTGGTAACAATGGTGAAAACACTGTCTATGGCAGTATTTTAAATACACGATTCAATGAAGTCAATTTACCGCTGACTACCAAACAACTACTGTTTATATTTAGAAAAGTAGAAACAAACAAAACACCCATAACTTTAACCTTAACTTCTGCACTGGATTCTACTAAAGTATATTCCATACCTATTAATGCAATAAGCATTCAAAGAAAAAAAATCAATGGAAGAACCAAGCGATATTTAGTTATAAATATATCAAATTTAAAATCTACATCTGATGCTGCAATAACCCCAAGAGATTTCCCATCAAACAGTTATAAGCTTTCCATACAAAGCAATAACATCAATATCGTAACTGATATTTTTAATTATCAAGCCCCTATAGTTATTTCAGGAAATGTAAATGGCCAAAATCAGGGATTAGTTTCTATTGAAGATATCGACGGTGAAATTATTTCTAATGGAACTGCCTCAATAAGTAAAAGTGGTAGTTTTTTAATAGAGGTATTAGGAGATAAAATTCCTGAAGTACTAACAGAAAACAACAGCCTAATACTAGGCAATACATCCAGCAATAACAACGAAGATATAAGCATTGGATTTATTCATGTTATAGGAGTAAATGATCTTTATGCAATAGTTCCACTTAATACAAACATAAGCAATCTTCAAAGAAGTGCAAAGCCAGAAGTCATAAATGATTTATCTACATTGATTAGTAATATAGGAGGGAATTATATACCACTAGCTATTGCCATAGCTAAACAAAGACTACAAGAATTAACAAAAGATCCAACTGATGAGACAGATACAAAACCAAGCAGTTCATGCGAAATTGATTTTAGCCAAATTGTTAATAGATGTAAGTTCGTAAATAATGATAGCTTTGAATCTATAGGATCTGATTTTAAAAAATTTGTTTTAAGCAATAATTGCACTGACCCCACATTTACCACTTTAAAAGATAAATTACAAGTTACAGAAGGCAGTGGGGACAAGGATATTGGCACAGGATATTGTGAATATGCAAAAAGTATAGCTCTTGGAAAAAACAACAGAGCGTGTGAAATCTATAGCAGTATACTTAGCGATTTTAAATCTGGGGAAATCAATAAGCTTCCATGCCCACCAGATTTTTGTGATCGATTTAGTGGTATTCGGCCTCCTCGGTGTGTAAAAGCACTTGAATATTGTGCTAATGAAGAAGAGGGGATTTCTATTAGTGCATCTGTTTCATCCAGTGAATGCAGAGGACAAAATTGTAAATCTACTTGTATAAGTAGGCCTCCAAAAGATTTATTCTGTGCAAGAATCGGGAAAGATGTTACTGATAAAGAATGCATACAAGGTGGTGGTACAAAAGATAATGCTACATGGGCTATAGCAGCTAGTTCAAAGGGTAATATTTTTTGTGTGCCTCAATCACTTCAATCTATTAATAGTGCCGGGTTGTCATTAGAAAAAATCGCTGATAGTTGTGAATTGAATTCTTGTCATAAAACTTGTGAGGAAATATTCACCTCAAAAGCAAATGTTACACCAACAATCGTAAAACGTAGTTTAAGAAATTTCTTAGACGTTGATTTACAAGAGCAAGAAACAATTATGATAGGTGAAGCATCTAGTAGTGGAGGTAATACTGTAACAGTCGGTGGTGAAAATACGCCTAGCCCAAGATGTGATGTCTGTGACTGTCATTTTAGTTGTGATGCAGAAGTAGGCAGAGTAATAGACTGTTCAAATCCTTTAACTAAATATTTCTCAATTAAATGCTGTGATTCTAAAACACCTATTACTGGCTCACCTAATTCCCCAAGACCACTAGATATAAAAGGGTGCTTATGTGGTAATTTTGGAAACTTCAATGAAAATGGGATTATAAAAGAAGAAGCACAAACTGTTTGTCAAACCACATGTCCACAAGGATTTGAAAAAGATCCTATAGGAGATAGATGTCTGCCTATTTGTAAAGAAGGTTTTTTACGAGATCCAAATGGCTCTTGTAAAAAGAATTGTCCTAAAGGGTTAATTGAAGACGAAGCTACTAATAGCTGCATATGTTCACAAGGATTAGCTTTAGGAAAAAATGGTGTTTGTGTACTACCTGAAAGCATTCCAAAATGTGCTCCGAGGCAAATTTCTACACCACTAAATCCATGTACATGTGTTTCTTCTGGCACATTAAATTCAAGAGGTATTTGTGACTGTCCTTTTGGCTTTAGCTATACAGAGCTTGGTTGTAGCAAACAAAAAATATGTGAAGAAAATGAAAACCCAATAATTAAAGACTGTCAATGTGCTAGCGGGGCACTTGCTTCTGAGCCAGGAGCATCATCCTTTAAATTCCCAAATCCTAGAAGAGCAATTTGTCAATGTCCAAAAGGTCAAAAATATACTGTAGATGGCTGTATTCAAATACCACCACATACATGTGCACAATATGAATCACCATCTCAAACAAATTGTACATGTGCAAAAGGTGGCATAATAAGTTCTAGTGAAATACAGCAGACTATTAAATTATATGATGATCCAACAACACAGTCTATAAACGATCTTTGCTTATGTTCTCCAAATGAGCTCTATACAGAATCAGGATGTATACCTGCACCACAAATATGTGGACAATTTGGATTTAATAGACCAACTTTAAATAATCCGTGTAGTTGTGCCATAGGTGCTATACTTGGCTCAGATAGTATTTGCCAATGTCCATCAGGACAAAGATACACAGTAAATGGTTGTGTAACACCTGCTGTTCAAAAAATCTGTGATGTTAATGAGATTCCATTATTGACAAATTGTAAATGTGCAAGCGGGACATTAAATATTCCACCTACTACAGGAGGATTTTTCCCACCATCACCTACTGGAATTTTCTTGTCGCCTCCAACTGATTTCTTTCCTCCATCTCCATCTTTATCATCATCTCCTTGTCAATGCCCTCCTGGGCAAGCTTATACTACAACTGGTTGTAAAGCAACTAATCGTATTTGTTCACTAGGAGAGATTTCTTCATCATTTAACCCTTGTATTTGTGTTAATGGTGCTACACAAACTGGCCCTGGTGGTACTTGTCAGTGTCCAAGCGGACAAACATACTCTACAACTGGTTGTAAAACCACAGTAACTACAATTTGTACTCCAGAACAAATATCCACTTCTTCAAACCCATGTATATGCGCTATTGGTGCTAATAATTTTCCAGATGCTATAACTGCTGTTTTCCCACCTTCAGATATTCGTACAGTATGCAAGTGTTCTACTGGTCAAACTTATACTACAGATGGATGTAAAATAACTACACCAACAACATGTGCACCTGGTCAAGTATCTACTGCTACAAACCCTTGTACCTGCGCATCACTAGCTACGACAGGATTTGGAGGAGCATGTACTTGTCCTCCTGGTCAAACCTATACTACCCTTGGTTGTACTAACACTACTACTCCTGTAAAAACATGTGGAGTAAATGAAGCATCTACTTCTACAAATCCATGCACATGTGCTACAGGTGCTACAGTATCATCTACAGGAATATGCCAATGCTTCAATGCAATATATACAACTAACGGTTGTATAAGTGTTTGTGATATTGGTCAAGTATCTACAGCTTCTTCTCCTTGTACATGTCAAACACCAGCTACACCCACTGGTTCAAGTGGAATCTGCACTTGTCCTTCTGGTCAAACATATTCTGTCTTAGGATGCATAAAAATCTGTACCCCTGGTGAAATTTCTACACTCCCTAATAATCTATGTACTTGCGCTAAACCAGCTACCGTTCAAACACCTGGGACTCCATGTCAGTGTCCTACAGTTGGTCAAACATATTCTATAAATGGTTGTACATCGGCTAGTACGTCGTCATCTCTTACAATTACATCAAGTCAATTATTTCCTGCAACAACTAACATACAATACTCAGTACAATTACAAGTTTCAGGTGGAACTGCTCCTTATACATGGTCTACTACTTCACCACTACCTCTTGGGTTTTCACTTAGTCCAGGAGGTATACTCTCAGGTTTCTTTTCTCCAGATCAAGCTAACATTACCTATCCTATTAGTGTAAAAGTTACAGATTCGCTCCAACAAACAGCAACAAAATCTTTATCTTTATTTGCTCAACTACCACTATCCATTACATCAACTCAACTACCAAACGGTACAGCTAATATTCCATACTCGACTCAATTACAAGCAAAGGGTGGTGTTTCTCCATATACCTGGTCAAATGCTTCGCCACTTCCATCAGGACTAATGCTAAGCCCAGATGGAACTCTTGCAGGCACATTACCACAAGGAGATTATTTCTTCTATGTAAATGCTAAAGATTCAAATAATCTAACTACAAGTACAGGCATTTCACTTTCAACTCAATTAGGAACTCTGCCTGCACTAACAATTACATCAGGTACATTACCAATTGCAATGATAAATGCACCATACTCAGTACAATTAGAAGCAACAGGAGGACAACCACCATATACATGGTCAAATGCTTCACCACTTCCAGCTGGCTTATCAATTAGTCCAAGTGGAACATTGTCAGGAACTTTATCTACTGTAGCCGGTTACTCATTCAGTGTAAGGATAACAGACTCGCTTCAACAAAGTATAACTAAGTATTTATCTTTAAATTCACAGTAAGTGTTAAATCATAACCACTGGCTGTCTAACATTAAATGTAGTTACTGAAGCGCTTGCTGCAATTTGACCTGCAACTTCTTTAAATGTTTTTGAGATAGGATGCTCTGGATTTATTGCAGTAATTGGCTTTCCTGAGTCACCACCTATCCTTACTTCTAATTCAATGGGTATCCGTCCTAAGAAAGGTACACCAAAAGTATTCGCTGCATTTTCTCCGCCACCACAACTAAATATTTCTGTTCTTTCATTACATTTAGGACAAATAAAGAAGCTCATATTTTCAACAATACCTAAAATAGATACTTTCATTTGCTTAAACATATTTATAGACTTCTTGCTATCAAGCAATGCAACATCTTGTGGTGTGGTTACTATAACACCACCAGCTAATGGCACTGCCTGGCAAATAGTAAGCTGAGCATCTCCTGTTCCTGGCGGAAGATCGACTATTAAATAATCAAGTTCTCCCCAGACAACATCACGTAAGAACTGTTTAATTACACCATCTAACATAGGACCTCTCCAAACAACTGGTTGATCTGGAGGAACTAAAACACCCATTGAAATATATTTAATTCCATAATTTTCTTTTGGAATGATCTTTCCATTTTCTACAATTGGTGGATCTTGCGAACCCATCATAATAGGTATATTTGGACCTGTAATATCAGCATCAAGCAATCCAACTCTTGCACCAGCTTGCGATAATGCGATTGCTATATTTACAGATACAGTTGTTTTTCCCACACCACCTTTTCCAGAACTGATTGCAATAATTTGGCTTATACCTTTTGGTCCTTCTTTTCCTTGAATATTATGTTGACGAACTTCACCTGTCATATTAATTTTTATATTTTCTGGTTTAAAACCAATTGCAACTAATGCTTTTGTACATTCTTCTTCTATAAGAGCTTTTAGAGGACATGCAGGAGTCGTAAGCATAACTGTCAATGAAAGCTTGTCTCCATCTATCTTTATGTCCCGTACCATGTTTAGTGAGACTAAATCTTTTTGTAATTCTGGATCATTAACTTTAGATAATGCTTGCTTTACTTTTTCCACATTCATTTTTATGTACCTCAACATAATAATATCATTACCATTCAAGATTGTATGTCATGCACAATACAAAACATGTTGAGACTTTTCATGGCACATTACAGCAAAATTAATTCTTTCTAAAATATTTCAACTATAAAAAAATCACTTATATAATTTGATTTGTAGATTTGGAGAATATTATGCTAAAAGTTACATATGATACAAAACAGTTCTATAAGCCATACATAAGGCTTTCCCAAGATAAGTTTAACGAATTACAAAATCAAGATTTGGAATATACATCTGGAGAAAGAGTCCCCTTAGAAGGAACAGAAAAAGTAAAACAAATTGTAGTTGATATGAAGCCTTCCTATACTGAAGAAGCAGAATCACTGCCTATACATTTTGTCGGACCATATCTTATTCTCACACCAGAGCAAAGACAAAAACTAAGCGGAATCATAGACAATCTCTCTGTTCTTGGTGATCTTATGGATGTATATCACAATGAAGATATAGACGAAGCACAAAGAGAATTCATTGAGTCACATTTTGAAGTTAGATTAGGACTAGTAGACAATAGAGTTAATATTCCTGGTGAAATAACTTATTTATTAGAAGAAAGTTTAAAACAAAAAAAATCGGCATAAATTAGACTAGCAAATTAGTAAGTTAAAACAATTGTGTTCTGACTAGCCAGATAATTACTGCCATAAAAAAAATAAATTCATGGAGACCAATTTTTGAAAATATTTTTTGCATCATTAAGAATTTCCTTTCTGTGTTTCAATTCTTATCTAAGAATATAAAGAGAGAGTAATATAAAAATTTATAGTATTGTTACGAACTTTATTCCACAAGCTAAGAGGTCATAATCGTAATAGCCTAATAAATGTTACTGCCTAGCTATGGTGTATAAAAGAGTAAATAAGCTTTTTGTGTGATTTATTCACTAAAAAGCGCCGTGAAGGAAGAGCGAGTTGCCGCTCAGTAAACTGGGCGAGCCTCGTCCCTAAATGGGCGGGAGCATTCGTGCGAAACGAGCGGTAGGCAGAAACTAATAAATCTTATTTGTTATATTGAAAAGGAGATAGGTAATAGTACCTAGTGTTTCACTGGGATCTTAACTAATTCTTCTTTTAACAGTTCTTCAGCAATTCTTACTGCATTTAAAGCAGCACCTATTAGAAGATTGTCAGCTACAACCCAAAAATTAAATGAATTTGGACAAGAAGCATCTTCTCTTATACGACCAATAAAAACAGGATCTTTCCCTACAATATCAATAGCCATTGGATATTTTAGACTAGTAGGATCATCGAGAACTTCTATTAGAGGCATTTTTTTCAGTACTTCTATAATTTGTTTTTTTGAGGTTGGTTTTTCAAGTTCTACATTTACACTTTCACTATGTCCAATATAAACAGGAACCCTTACAGCAGTACATGTAATTCTTAAATCAGGTAGTCCTAATATTTTTCTTGACTCATCAATTACTTTTACTTCTTCTTTTGTATAACCATTTTCAAGAAAAATATCAATGTGTGGAATTACATTGAAAGCAAATTTACGGTTTGTTGATTTTGAATCATATGCACCCTGACTCAAATATCTAGTAGATTGGTCAGAAAGCTCATCCATTGCAGCTTTGCCTGCTCCAGAAACGCTTTGGTAAGTGCTTACTATAACTCTTTTTAAACCACTAAGCTCATGCAAAACTTTAAGTGGCGGCATAAGCTGGGCTGTAGTACAGTTTGGGTTTGCTATTATACCTTTGTGTTTTTTTAAATCGTGATTATTTACACCTGCTACTACTAGCGGTACATCTTTTTCCATTCTATATGCAGAACTATTATCCACTACCACTGCACCAGAACTAACTGCATAAGGAATCAATTCTTTACTTATTGCCCCTCCTGCTGAAGCTAAAACTAAGTCAATATCTTTAAAGCTATCTTTTGACGCTAATTCTACAGTATATTCTTTCCCGTGAAACTTTATTTTTTTACCTACAGATTTTTGAGAAGCTAAAAGTCTTAAATTGTTAATTGGAAATTTTCTTTTTTCTAATACTTCAAGAAATTTAAGACCTACATTTCCAGTAGCACCAAGAATTGCAAGGTTAATCTGAGATGATGATTGAGAAGTCATAAGAATCAAAATTATAACAGATCGGGTGTGCTTGGAGGAGGAGATGATGAGTCTTGAGAAGGGGGTAATGGTAAAGCTTCAATTAGTGATGAAGAGGGATCTGGATCTTTAAATTCAGGATGCATTTCATATAAATTAAATAATGATATAACATGCTTTTTATTATCTAAAAACCACTTACCAAGAGATAATGCTTTTGCCTTATCTAGCTTTGGTATTTGTTCATCAGTAAGCCATTTAATTAAATCATGGGTTTCATCAGAAATTGATTTAAATGAATTTTGAGTTAATAACTCTAGATTATCCAAAGAGCGTTTAATTATTTCATAAGCTTCAGCTTTTGGGAAATTTACATCTGATTGGTTTTCTACATTATCAATCATACTTTTAACAGTATTGATATGGGGTGTACAGAATGCATTGAATAATTTCTGTTCTGCCTCAATATTTTTATTATCCTCACCAAATTTTTTAATGGCAACTTTTAGAGTATCTCTTTCGGTTTTATCATCAATTAACATTTCTAATATTTTTCCAAACAGTTGTTTGCTTCTTTTAGGTATAGCACGCTCAATTTTCTCTACTGTTCCAGCTGCCCCCATTAAACCCATTTGATGAGCAAATACCATCTGTTCATTATTTGTAGGTGGAGTTACATTAAACAGTTCTTCAAGTCCTTTATTCTCTTTTATAATTTTTTTATATGAGTTATATATTACTTTTCTAAGATTAATAGCCCAATCTCTTTTTTCTTCAATACTTGCACCACTCTTAAAAATAAATGGATTTGAGGAAATATTTTTAACTTCAATTTTTTCTTTGGGTTTTGGGATTCTATTTACAATATCTTTAAATCTTGTTTCTAGTTCTATTTTCATTATTCGCACCTCTCTATTTTTATTAACTTTTACTTGCTCCTACTTCTTCTACAAGATTACAAAAACTTTTATAGTGTGCTTTGCTTGAGCAATGCTCATGAGTATACTCATTTACAAAACATATTTGATCATTCTTTTCTATACCATAAGAGTATAGTATCTTTTCAAAATCCTGCAATCGTTCTTTATTGTATACAAAAAGTAATTTATGCTCATCTAGCATAACTCCAGAAAAATTATCATCTGAGCCATGCAAAATAATAGCAATGCTGGTATCACCATCACTTAATATCTTCTCTTTAACAGAATGCAAACTACTCTGGACTAATGATAAATCAATGTCTTCTCTACAAAAAGACTCGTGTTTAATGGGATTATTATGGGTGCTTCCAAATATCACTTTTACTTGACATTCTGCTTCATTAGAACTCTTTAGCTCATCTAATAAATCCATAAACAAGTCAAATATTTTACTTCTATGTGTGGCTATTATAAGTACAGGAATACTCTTACCTGTTTTATCATCAATATCTATTTCATTTCTATAACCTTCAGTTAAAATCACATTAGAACAAGGATCTTTAAGGTCAACAGGTGCTTGAAGGCGAACAGCTCCTGTCAGCTCAAGCCCTTCAAGCTTATGTGGACCAAATCTTTTTAAGCCAGGTTTTTCTGGTAAAGAAACTTTAATTGAACGAAATAAATCGGCTAACCTATCCATTATTTTTGCTCTAAGGCATTATTAATTTGAATAGCAGAATCTGCTAAATCAACTTTATGTATAAATACTCTTAGGGCTTATAGTAACACATTGTCATTACTATAAAGGTTAGTGATAAAGCAATCTTATGATACAAAAACGTTAACGATAAACTTCATGAACAATAATTGCAATGTGAGATTGCTTCGCTACTGCTCGCAATGACAGAATAGTTGCCTGAAAACGCTTTATTTATATAACTTCTCTATCCAGCTAGGATTTTCTAATAAGACCTTTACTGCTTGTCTTCTTAAAGAGCTTGCTTCTATTGCTTTTCTATATTTTTCATCATTTTCTAAATATTGAAAACCTTTACCTTGTAGCGCTGCTGCCTTTATTTCCCAATCTACATCTCTTTTTTTTACATTAAGTTTTTCAACTTCTATTAGCTCTTTCAATACTGACTCAATTTTTTCTCTCTTTATATTTCCTTCTTTAAGAGGGATACTTGGCTTAATAGGATCAGTAAGTTCTAATGCTATTTCTCTATAAACAAACCAGTATTGATTGTTAATGGCTTGCATGTTCTCACTTTTAGAGGCATGGTCAAACATTACCGCAAACTTATGACCAAAGTCACAAAATTCTCCATAGGTTAGAAGACCATCGCCATTATCAATGGCAACATTTATATAATCATAGATCTCATTTCTATCAAGGATTTCATTTTTATCTCTATCAAAGCAATGGATATTAGTTGTTTCACCTCTATACTTTACACTTGCTAAAGGTATATTTTTAGTAGAGTCTTCTTTTTTACCACAACCAGTTTGTGAAAATGGTATACCTGCTAGTAGCATTACACCTAATGTTTTTGATATGTTCATTTTATTTATATCTCCTAAAATATTTTCTAAGCTCTTGCTTGTAGATAAATATATCCCATAGCAATCTCCACAACAAGTATTTCACCTATGTATAGCTTTTGTAATTACTCTTTTAACCTTTAATTTTTATTTTCTGAAAGCTTTCTAACTAATTCCATTATTTCAATGGGCACAGCTAGAACTACTGTATTTGAAGCTGTAGGACCAAGTCCATCAATACTCTGTAAAGTTCTTAACTGCATAGCACCTGGACTTGCATGCATTGTTTTTGCTGCTTCAGAAAGATTGAATGCTGCCATTTTATCTCCTTCTGCTTTTGTAATTGTGGCGCGCTTTTCCCTTTCTGCTGAGGCTTGGCGTGACATCATTTTCTTTAAATCTTCAGGCACATCAATATCTTGGATTTTTATTCCTTTTACTTCAAGTCCCCATTCCTTTGATTCTTTTTCTACATTTGATTCTATTGACTTTCCAATCTGCTCTCGTTCAGCAAGAATCTCATCAAAGGTCATACCACCCATTACATCACGCAGTGCAGCTTGTGCATACTGGGAAATAGCATATGTATAATTTTGAACTTTTACAACTGCTAACTCTGGATTGCTAACTAAAAAATATAAAACCCCATTTATTGAAACAGGGACATTATCTTTGGTGATAACTTGTTGTTTTGGAATATCCATAGTAAGTATACGCGTATCAACCACTCTGATTTCATCAATCATTGGAATAACAAAAAATACTCCTGGTCCTTTCATAGAACTGTATTTTCCAAGTCTAAATACAACTGCTTTTTCCCACTGTGCTGCAATTTTAATTCCAGATGAAATAAAAAGAGCAATTACTACAACTAATCCAAACAATAATGTTCCAAATATGCTCTCAGAAAAAATTAGCGGAAAAAGCAATGCAAATCCTAATCCAGTGATTGCAAAAAATATAAGCATTGAGATGTAGTTGACTATTAAAATCATTTTTTCTTACTCCTGTCTTTTAAAGATTGATAACTACTATGTAATAAAATATCATACTGTACAAAACATTATATATCTATTAAACTTATGAACTAAAGGTCAAAGATTTTCTTACCTTTAGTTCACACAATGAAACAATTAGATATATTACAAATTTCTCAAAGTAAAAATACTATTTTAACACTTAAAGATATTTCTCTTATTTAATCACTCAAACATTGGTAAATTATTTAATGGAAAAAGCATCATTCAAACTTGACCAATTTCAAGAAGAAGCAATTAGCTTTTTAAAACAAGGTTTTAGTGTAGTGGTAAGTGCACCTACAGGATCAGGAAAAACTGCTATTGCAGAGTTTGTTATAGAAGAAGCGTTAAAAGGAGTGGACAGAGTCTTTTACACTACACCACTTAAAGCACTAAGTAATCAAAAATTTCATGACTTCCAGAAAAAATATGGTGAACAAAATGTAGGAATCGTAACTGGTGATGCTGCCTCTAATAGAGATGCACAAATAGTAGTAATGACTACTGAGATTTATAGAAATATGTTATATGGAACATTGTTTGGCTCAGTAGATGAAAACTTAAAACACTTGCGTTATGTAGTTCTCGACGAGTGTCATTATATGAACGATCCAGAACGCGGTACGGTCTGGGAGGAAAGTATTATTTATTCCCCATCAAACATTCAAATACTTGCTCTTTCAGCCACTATTGCAAATGCAGGTGAGCTTAGTAGCTGGATTTCAAATGTTCACACAAATACAAAATTGATAGAATCATTTGAAAGACCTGTGCCGCTTAGGTTCTATTATTTTAAAGAATCACACATATATCCACTACTCACTACAAACAAACTATTAAATCCACAGCTAAAAGTACATAAAGATTCTTTTACTGGACATAAACAAAAGTTTCGTGATCTACAAAAACATAAAGTTAAAAATACAGGCATTGGTATCCCTAGCATAGTTAGTGAGCTTCACAAAAAAGCACTATTACCAGCAATTTATTTTGTATTCTCAAGAAAAGGCTGTGAACTTGCATTAAAAGACTGTCAACCCCTTGGTTATAGCTTATTAACTATGGATGAAAGAAAAACTTTATCCGATATAATTCAGAAAAGAACCTATGGAAATGAATATTTATTTAAACATAAACATCTTGGGTCTCTCTATCAGGGCTTAGCAGTTCACCATGCAGGTTTATTGCCACAATGGAAAGCTATTGTAGAAGAGCTTTTTAGCAAAGGTTTAATTAAAGCAGTGTTTGCTACTGAAACACTAGCTGCTGGTATAAATATGCCAGCTAAAACTACTGTTATAAGCAATCTTGGAAAACGTGGAGACGCAGGGCATCAAAACTTATCCAGCAATCAGTTCTTACAGATGTCCGGTCGTGCAGGACGACGTGGAATGGATGAAGTAGGAAATGTAGTCATCAAAGAAACTATTGATCACAGTCCTGCTTTTGCAGCAAAATTAGCTTGTAGTCCACCTGAACCACTTGTAAGTCAGTTTACACCTAACTATTCAATGGCTTTAAATCTTTTACAAAATCATTCAGTAGATCAAATTAAAGATCTTTTACATAAAAGCTTTGGTCAATATCTAATAAACAAAGATCTTAAGCAGTATCTTGATGAGAAAATACGTCTTGAAATTGATCTCCCAAAACTAAAACTATATCCTTGTCCAGATCCAAACGATAAGGGCGATATAGCAAAGTTCAGAAAACAAGATGAGGCTATTCATGAAATAAAGAGAATGATTACAGTTCTTGAAAAACAAAAAAATCCTGATGGTTCACATTATAAAAACGAATTGAAAATAGCACTTGAAGGACATAAAAAATATCCTTGTTTTCCATGCCCAAATAAAGATCTTTGCCATAAAGCAGAAAAGAAAGCACGTCAATTTGAAAATAAAATAAAAATTATAAACAAGTATTCAGACAGTCGAGGAGATTATTACTGGAACCAATTTTTAAAATTGTGCAAGATACTAACAAATCGTGGCTATTTAAAAAACAATGTACCTACGGAACGCGGCATAATGACAGGGCATTTGAGAGGTGAAAACATTTTATTTACTGCTGAGGTTCTTTTACACTGTAATTTTACGCATTTGCAGCCACATGAATTTGCTGCATGTATATCAAGCCTAGCATTAGATGATGTCCGCCCAAGAACCTATACAAGAGCAAGGGTATCTGAAAATATTGAAAGTATTTTTAATGTAATTGAAAAAATGGCGCGGGATTTAGTAAAAGAACAAAGAGACAATGATATAGATATTAAGGTCAATTTTAGTCCTATACTTTCTGGACTAATCCTACACTGGTGCAAAAAAGAAACTAAATGGGAAGACCTTCTTCTAATGACAAACTTAGACGATGGAGATCTTGTTCGAGCAGGAAGAAGAACTATGGATTTACTTCGTCACATTAAAAACGCACCTTATTTAAAAAAAGAAGTAATAGACCTTTCAAAACAAGCATTGGAATTGATGGATAAAGAGCCTGTAAAAGAAGTAGTTTAATTTCTACTTGGCATATATTTAGGTACTTCAAGCCACTCTAATATATATGGGATTTTAGCTCTTATTTCCCTGGCTGACTTAGCTGCTTGTATCTGAATAGGGGTTTCAATTTGTGCAGTAGCTGAACGAAATCCAAAACCTCCTTTTTCACCTTCACTTGCTACTCCTTCTAAATCATCTATTAAATCTACCATCTGAATAAACCCACTAGCTGCTTCTATATTTTGTGAGCTTGGATAAATACTCAGTACATCACTAAGTCCTTGTGCAATTTGTCCTATTATTGCATCATCTTTATTAAGCTGCTTTGTGGGCTTAAAGCCATAATAATTGTCTTGGTTTTTTCCTCTTGCTATTTCATCTAAATTACTAATAATATCTTTTATTTCAAGTAGCTTAAGTCCTTTTTCTACACTGTCTCGCCTAGATATATTATTCTTTTCACGCAATTCCTCACGAGTAGCCACAGCTACTTTTTGTTTAGTTTTTTTTGTAATTGGTGCTTCTTTAAGAGGAACAAGATTAGTAATTTCAGGGATTTCAGATTGTTTATGTTTAAATTGATTGATTGAGCTTATAATGGTTTCAATGTTTAAAGAAGGAAGAATCTTACTAGCTAATAGTGGCATATACCCTCCTTAGGTAGTTCATTTGGCTAAGCTATAACTTTACCTTAATTGTAGCAGACAGAAATTAAAATGATCTGTTCCAATATTAAAATCAATTTTTAAATGTAGATGATAATAGGTTAAGAAGCTTATTGTAATTGCATTGTAACAGACAGGTTAAAAGTCAATCAATTTTTCTAACAAGAAAGAAGCCTATTGCAATAAAAATAATTTTTTATTACATGAGATTGCTTCGGGCTAAAGCCCTCGCAATGACATGTTACTGCCCACTAGTAAAATCACATATGACTCTAAATCCACGTGATGTTTCTGTAGTAGTTGTAGCTGTGCTTATATCAATTTGGAGTGGGGAACGGATATCTGCAGGGGTACCTTGATTGAATGCACCACCACGAACTGTACCATAGCTACCATCACTTCCTGGCAATGCAACTTTTCCATCATTTAAACCACCATTAGTATCTGTAACATTACTTCCAGAGCCTGCTCCACTACCTAATCCTAATCCTTGAAAGTCTGCACTTGTAGATAATGTACTGAAAGAAAAGTAATTGCTCATTGTAAATGGAACTGTAACTCCTGCTCCTTGATATCCTGCATCAACTTTAGTAGTTCCACTAGTTGTTGTAACTGTATAATCAATCCATTCTTTTGCATTTCCTACTAAATCATATACTTGTAAATCACCATCGAAAGTATCTGCACCTGTTCCACCACCATCATCTTTAGTAGCATCTGCAGATCCACCTAATGATCCTTGACCGGCGCCAGAACCACTCTTAGCATTAGTAGTAGCTGTAGAGTCTAATAAATGTCCCCAGCTCTTATAACCAGTTCCTGTTAAACATCTGCCAGATACATTAGGATCAGCTGTACATGTAAATGATGGATCGTTTCTACCATCTTTTGCTGACCTTGTATTTCCTCTTTCATTCCATCCATCTGTTGCTGTTGCACCAAATATATTTTTTTCTTTGGCATATCTTCCTAATAGATATAATGTTGTCCATTCTTTATTTCCTATTAGTTTACATGAACCTATGCTTGAGATTTGTCTGTTTGCATTACTTGCATTGGCTTTAGCTGTAGCTAGATTTATGCTTGTCCATGGTACTACACCTCTTTTACTAGCTGGTACAGAAGATGATCCTTCAGCTGTAGGTGTAGCATCTGATCTTGATGCTTCGTATTTGTCTATCCAGAAGCCACCATAAATTACTCCATCTAAAATAAATCTTGGTATTTTAACCATTCTAGCCATAGCACCTGAAGCTGTTGTATAGTTTTGTTCATCTGATAAAGATGACCAGCTGTTAATGACATCTTCTATACTTGCAATATCAGCTGCACCTTGGCAATCAGCTACTGTATACGCACTATCCATGTTTACATCTTCAGTTGAATCGTTTACACCATTTGCATTTGTATCCCAGCAGTTAATACCGTTTGTTCCATTAGTTCCGTTTGTTCCGTTAGTTCCATTCGTACCGTTCGTTCCATTGGTTCCGTTTGTTCCATTCGTTCCATTGCATACATATGATGTTTGTACAACTTCGCCTGCTTCAAGTACGTTATTATTGCTTGTATCAATTCCTGTCTCTACTTTCTTACCACCAGTTGCACAGTTTGGACCAATAGCTTCATTTACAGTATTAACTAAACTGTTTAAACCATTTGTTCCGTTAGTACCGTTTGTTCCATTAGTACCGTTGGTTCCATTTGTACCATTGGTTCCGTTTGTTCCATTTGTGCCATTACATACATAAGTAGTCTGAGTGACTTCACCTGCTTCAAGTACGTTGTTGTTGTTTGTATCTAAACCACTTGTAACTTTTCTACCACCAGTTGTACAATTTGCTCCTGCTGATTCTGATACAGAGCTAACTAAACTATTTAAACCATTTGTACCGTTAGTACCGTTAGTTCCATTCGTTCCATCCATACCGTTAGTTCCATTTGTACCATTGGTTCCGTTAGTACCATTTGTGCCATTGCATACATAAGTAGTTTGAGTAACTTCACCTGCATCTAACATACTATTATTGTCTGAATCTAAACCTACTTCTACTTTCTTTCCACCATTTGTACAATTTGCTCCTGCTAATTCTGTTGTAGCGTTTATTAAAGTGCTTAAACCATTGGTTCCATTAGTTCCATTTGTTCCGTTAGTACCGTTTGTTCCATTCGTACCATTGGTTCCATTTGTACCATTGGTTCCGTTCGTTCCATCCATACCGTTCGTTCCATTTGTACCGTTTGTACCAGCAGTACCATTGCATACATATGATGTTTGTAGGATTTCACCTGCATCTAACATACTATTATTGTCTGAATCTAAACCTACTTCTACTTTCTTCCCACCAGTTGCACAATTTGCTCCTGCTGATTCTGTTGTAGTGTTTATTAAACTAGTTAAACCATTTGTTCCGTTTGTACCGTTCGTTCCGTTTGTTCCATCCATACCGTTCGTACCGTTGGTTCCATTAGTTCCGTTAGTACCATTCGTTCCGTTTGTTCCATCCATACCAACTACACCTTGATCGCCTTGTGGTATTCCATATGTTAAAGTACATGCAGTAGGATCAAGAGAAACTGTTGCCATTGAAGCAGGAGCTAATGTAGTAACCATAGTAGATGGAACTGCAGTCATATCATTACAAAGACCCATTCCATCAACACCACTATTTCCATTAACACCATTGAAACCTGTTGGTATGCCAAAAGTTAAGTTACAAAGAATAGGATCAAAAAATGAAGTTGGTTGACTTCCTGCTGGTAAATTGTTTGTAAATATCATAAGTAAATCATTAGGATTATTACAAAGACCTTTACCATCTTTGCCAGAAGCTCCATCCATTCCATCTTTGC
This sequence comes from Candidatus Melainabacteria bacterium, assembly GCA_023250155.1. Lineage (GTDB taxonomy): Bacteria > Cyanobacteriota > Vampirovibrionia > 2-02-FULL-35-15 > 2-02-FULL-35-15 > JAHFBD01. Next base: position 209,454 of record JAHFBG010000001.1, on the reverse strand, counting down.
CAGAAGCACCATCCATTCCATCTTTACCTGCTACTCCATCCATAATATTTTCAACATCTATTCCTAAACCATTTCCTTTAGTAACCAATAATCCATTTACTAAAGTAACTGCCATTCCAAGAAGAGGACTTGTAATAGTTACATCCCTATAACCAGGTGATGTCATTTCTTTTGCAAATGCTGTAACAGTTAAGGTTGAATCATCAAGACTTTGTATATCTCTAATTTCAATATCATTGCTTCCTAAAACTACATCGGTTAATGAGTCTAAGCCTTTTCCTATAATTGTTAATTTAGTTTCAACTCCAAGACCAATTACTGAAGGAGTTATACCATCTAGTCTAAAATCAGCTCTTGTAACTACTGTAGTAAATGCACTTCTTTGCCCATCAACTGTAGCCTTTAATGTATAAGATCCAGGTAAAAGACCTCTTAAATTGATTTTCAATACTGTAAAATCAATTGCTTGAATTATATTTGATCCATTGACTGGGTTGGCAAGATTGAATGTGACAAAAGAAGTTTTATTTGGTTTACGTCTTGCTGCAACTTGTTTATTTGGTTTGCTATTAGAACTTAATATTTTTAATCCGTTCTTTATAAGATTGTCACTATCTGTACTAAGACCATTACCATCAGCTCCCACAACTTCTACTTTTACTATTTTTGAATTTGATTCAAGTATTAAATCAATTGTAGCTTTTTCATTTAATTCAATATTATTTCTGTCATGTCTAAAAGTAGGTAGTAATAAACTTGAAAGATTTTCTTGTGATCTATAACTAAATGCTTTTGTTGGGATACTTACATTTGCACCGGCCGAAAACTGTCCACTCAATAAAGTGAGGATGAGAAAACTTGCTAGTGCTTTTTTTATTTTTAGATTTAGTTTCATGGTGTTATTCTTTCTCTATCTTTGTTAATGTAACCCAAGTCAAGGTTTGTTTGCTTGACATGAATAGTTTTCTCATGTTGAGATTAATGAACAGTTAATGTAATAGGGGTATCACATATATACTGTGACGAAAATTATAAAGTAAATTTGTGTTATCCCTGAAAACTTTGTGCGCCAGATCACATAAGAAAAAAAAGACTATAGAAATTAAGAAATACCGTATTTTTTATAGAATTGTTCAACAACCAGTCAAGATAATTTATTAGGATATCCCTATGTCAAAACTAAGTAAAACAGTTCAAGCAAACACGGGAACAATTTTAGTATCTGGCTTACCTATGGGTTTTATGCTTCACTTCATATAAAAAGATATAATTTATGGAAGACATTTAAACTGTTTACGTCTATTATTATCATATTGAATATGCTTAGAATAAAAAAATGGATCTCTAGAAAACAACTTATAATAAGTTTGCTTCTAGCTTATACAATTAGCTTTTTACCAATACTTGCTACAGATGAAATTACAAAAACACAAATACTTAACCCTGATGGCAAGTACTGGATTATTTACGATAATGTTTGTCCTTATTGCAGATCTGCTAGAAAACAAATTAAGCAGTTGGACTGGGAAGGGAAATTTAAATTTAAATCCTATCGTGATCTCTCAACCTATAAAATGTTTCCTTCCTTAACAAAAGAAGAATGTGAAAAGGATATACACATGGTTACACCTAATGGGGAGGTATTAATTGGTTATAAAGTTTTCAGAACAGTCATAGACAACCTTACTGCCACAAAAATATTAAACCCCATTTTACATAATGATTATGCTGAAAAAAAATTAAATGAGATCTATGAAAAGATGGTTAAGGAAAGATCTTGCTATTATAAAAAATCAGGCACTTGTGGTTTAAAGGAACATTAAAACACATCGATGAGCCAAAGCTAACACTATGGGTGGCTTTATCAATGCCTCATTGTGGTATAATAGACATGTCTAGTTTAGACAGATAGTTAGTAGTTTTGGGATCTTAAGATAGAGTATAAAGTTCTAGTCCTGTTAATCAAGTTGGTCTTTTACTTGTTCTCTTTCAAAAGCACTCATCTACATTTAAAAAGAAAGAGGACAAAATGGGTACAAAATTATTTGTAGGTAATATATCATTTCAAGTTAATGATTTTGAATTAACTGATTTATTTAAAGAGTATGGTGAGGTTACATCAGCTAAGGTAGTTACCGATAAAATGACTGGTAGATCTCGCGGTTTTGGTTTTGTTGAAATGAGTACTGAAGATGCTGCTCAAAAGGCAATTGATGCACTAAATGGTCAAGAAATTAAAGGCAGAGCAATAAACGTAAGCCTTGCCAGAAATCAAGGCGAAGAAGGTGGTGGAAGCAGAGGCGGAAATTCCGGTTTTGATAGACCACAAAGAAGAAGCTATAACAAAAATTATTAATCTTCTTGTTGAAAAATTATGAGGTTTTCTTTGAATGATTCTTCTTAGATTAGAAATGATCCAGAAGAAGCTTCATAGTTTTTTTTATTTCATGGGATATAGCAGTACTATAAAATCACTAGCTGGTTATAATAAATCTGGTTATTGAAAAGGTAAAAAATAAATGGAATTAAACAACACTCAAAAAAGACCAAGGGCGGTTCTTAGTAAGGATTCACTAACAAATTTAAAGCTGATTTCAAAGAGTGAATATCGCTCTGTCCTAAGAAAACATTTACCAGAAGAATATTTTAAACCAAATATAAAACACACGAGTTTATATATAATCTCTATGATGATTTATTTTAGCTGTATGTTTAGCATCATGGGGTTGAATTTTGTACCATTTAAGTTAGCCTTATCAATCATTATGGGCATTACACTTGGCGCATTAACTTTTTTCTTACATGATCTCTGTCATGGTTCTATAATACAATCAAAAAGACTTACATACTTCACAGGACTCTCAGTTGGTTTATTGAATTTATTTGCACCACTTTTCTGGCAAAGAGTACACAACCTACATCATGCCACTACAGGACACACAGAAGATCCAGACAGAAGCTATACCATAGATGAAAAACCAAAAAGTTTAACAGAAAAGATTGCTTATAAAACAAGATTGTCTAATGAGTCAGTCAATCCAATAGTTAGTTTAATTCTTATGTCAAGTGGTTTTTTTTGGTACTTTTTTAACACCATGTATTATGGACTTGTAGCCAAAAAAACAAGTATAAAAGAAGAAAAAAAATATCAAAGAATACAACAATTGTTCAAAGGAAAAAGGGAAAGAGCTATTGTTACATTTGAATTAATTGTCATTTTTTTATTTCAAGCATTTTTATTTACTGTCGTTGCTAAATATAGCTTTGTAAACTACATTTTAATTTCATTGCTTCCTGTTGCAATATCTCACTTCATTGCAATGCTATACATTCACACAAATCATTTTTTATCACCACTAACAGGTGACATTGATGATCCATTGGTTAATTCCCTGTCACTGAAGAACTCATGGTTTGTAGATAAAATATTCTCAAACTTTTCACATCACGTAGAACATCATCTATTCCCAGCAATGAGTTCTGATTATTATCCAAAAGTTAGAAAGTTGTTGCTTGAGATGTATCCTGATCGTTTTCAGCTTATACCAATGAAAGATGCAGTAAAACTACTATTTAAAACACCAAGAATATATGGGGATTATACACACCTTGTTTCTCCTGATGGTAAAACAGTGGCTAATTGTCTTTTGCCAAAAATCTAAACATTATTTATTTTTGGTTACTACCTACCGCTCGTTTCGCACTAATGCTCAACTCGCTCTTCTTTCACGACGCTTTTTGGTAAATAAATTACACAAAAAGCTTAGTATATGCTCTTATACACCGTAGCTAGGCAGTAACTATTTTTGCTTAACTGTTTTGTTGACATAGTCAATTTCTTGCCAAATTGACTTCATGGAAAATTGCCTTTCAATTACTAATATTATGCTTGCTATAGGTAGTATTAAAACTCCGATAATAACACTGCATAAAATAAGTGTGCCAAGATCTTGTGGAATAATTTTATCCAGTGGCATAAAAAGTGTAGTGAATGCAAAACAACTAATTGCAACGTAAAACATTGTCAGCGCTGTTTCAAGAAGTTTTATTCTGGGACCAATTTTGCTTAACTGATAAAGTATTTGATTCAGTTCAGATTCACTTGTTTCAGATTTAGCTCGCTCACAAAAGCCTCTACAAATATCTACTACTCTAATCAATCTATTAGATGTGGAGATTATAAGACTACCGCAAGCTGAAATTAAAATAGCCATGGTAACAATGGCAGTAAACAATGGTGCATCTAAATCGTTCATTTTTATATCCTCAACTGTAGATAGCAGTCGCGACTGCTATCTATAAAAACGTCTTGAGTATATCAATAAGATGCAATCTACTTAAAAATTTTAAAGTTTATTTAATTCTTGAAATTACTATTACGATTCTGTATTTAGTGTATACCCAACACCTCTAATGGTTTGGAATAATCTTGGCTTGCGTGGATTGTCTTCAAACTTCTTTCTAAGATAACCTACATGAATATCTACTGTTCTTGTTTGACCACATTGAGCCCAGCCCCAAACATTTGTCAAAAGTTCATTTCGTGAAAAGACTTTATTTGGGCTTTGTGCAAGTGCATATAGTAACTGAAACTCTTTGTGAGTAAGCTCTTTTACTATTCCCTTATGTTTTACTTTTCTTCTTTCTAAATCTATTTCTAAATCTTCAATCGTGATTTTTTTATTTGGTTCATTATAATTTTTCTTTAAGTGCACTTCTACCCTTGTTAATAGTTCTTTTAATGGTAATGGTTTTCTAATATAATCCTGTGCACCTAACTCAAGACCAATGACAGCATCAATTTCAGAAATCTTACTTGTTAAAAAGATAATGGGATTGGTAAAACCTTCTGAACGTAATGACTTACAAATAGAAAATCCATCTAATTCTGGTATGGTAACTTCTAGAATAACTAAATCTGGCTTTTCTTTAAGTGCTAATTCAAGTCCTTCTTTTCCACTCTTAGATGAAATGAGTGTATACCCATTTTTAGACAATGCATTTTGTAATTGTATTACTATGCTATCGTCATCGTCTACGACTAGTACTTTTTTACTCATAACTGTTTAACTTGTTTCTTATTGTACTACATTTTAATAAAAGCACACTATATTATTAAAGGAAAGTAATACAACTGTTTATAATCTTACAAAGCTTTAGTTCTTTGTTATTTGTATGAATTAACAAAAAATAAAATCATATCAATCTTCTATTTAAAACAATATGAAGTATGCATTGTGTAAGAATTTTAAAGACGCGTAATACAGTTTTTACTAATTGTTATTTTTTTCTTCCTGTGATGATTGGTTCAGCCACACTAGCTGGCACTTCTTCATAGCAAGAAAATTCCATAGTGAAAGTACCTTGTCCTTTAGTTCTATTTCTAATATCAGTAGCATAACCAAACATTTCTGAAAGTGCAACTTTTCCGCGAACTTTTGAAACCCCGAGCTCAGTTACCATTCCTTCAATACGTCCTCTTCTACTTGATATATCTCCAATTACATCTCCCATATATGCTTCAGGAACTTCAATTTCAAGATTCATAATAGGTTCAAGTAAGATTGGTTTTGATTTCATGAAACCTTCTTTTAAAGCCATTGAGCCTGCTATTTGAAAAGCCATATCTGATGAGTCAACTTCATGGAAACTACCATCATGAAGTGTTATTCGAAGATCAATAATAGGATATCCAGCAAGCACCCCACCAACCATAGCTTCTTTTATACCTTTTTCAATAGCTGGTATATATTCTTTTGGAACAATACCACCGACAATTTTATTGACAAACTCAAATCCGCTTCCTGGGGGTAAAGGTTCTATATCAATAACACAATGGCCATACTGACCACGACCACCAGACTGTCTTATATATTTCCCTTCTTGTGTTACTTTCCCTTTGACTGTTTCTCTATATGCTACTTGTGGTCTACCAACATTTGCTTCTACTTTAAACTCTCGAAGCAATCTGTCTACAAGAATTTCTAAGTGAAGTTCACCCATACCAGAAATAATGGTTTGACTTGTTTCTTGATCAACTCTAATTTTAAATGTAGGATCTTCTTCAGCAAGTTTTTGAAGTGAAATTCCAATTTTTTCTTGATCTGCTTTTGTCTTAGGTTCAATTGCAATTGAAATAACAGGATCAGGAAAATACATGGATTCAAGAATTATTGGATGGTCTTCATCACATAATGTATCGCCAGTACCAGTATCTTTTAATCCCACAACAGCACATATATCACCAGCATAAACTTCACTAACTTCAGTTCTTTCATCAGCTTGAAGTTTCACCAGTCTACTAATTCTTTCTTTTCTGTCTTTTGTTGCATTATAAACATAACTACCTGACTTAAGACATCCACTATAAACACGCAGAAATGTCAAACGTCCTACAAATGGGTCTGTCATGATCTTGAATGCAAGTGCACTAAAAGGCTCATTATCATCTGCTTTTCGCTCAGTAGGTTCACCATTTTTTAGCCAACCTTTTATTGATTCAACTTCATCTGGTGCAGGCAGATAATCTACCACTGCATCAAGTAAAAGCTGTACACCTTTGTTCTTAAAGGCTGAACCACAAGTAAATGGAACAATCTTTAGGCTGCATGTAGCATCATGAAGAGCTTTCTTTAACTCAGGGACTGTAACTTCTTTTCCTTCTAAGTATTTGCTCATTAGCTCATCATTAGTTTCTACAATAGCTTCTACTAATTTCTCTCTGTATTGCTTAGCTTTTTCCAGCATATCTTGAGGTACATCAATTATTTGGATTCTTTGTCCTTTTGGATCATCATCTGCATATATATGTGCCTTCATTTCAATAAGGTCTATTAATCCTTTCAATTGATCTTCAGCACCTATAGGAAGCTGAATAGGATGAGCATTAACACGCATATCATCTTTTATTTGTCCTAAAACTTTATAAAAATCAGCTCCAACTCTATCCATCTTGTTTACAAATATAATTCTTGGAACCTTGTATCTATTTGCTTGCTTCCAAACTGTTTTTGTTTGTGGCTGAACTCCACCTACACCACATAAAACAATTACAACACCATCTAAAACCCTCATGGATCGTTCAACTTCAACAGTAAAGTCAACGTGCCCAGGTGTATCAATTAAATTTATATATTTGTCTTTCCACTTTGTAGAAATAGCTGCTGCAGTAATTGTAATGCCTCTTTCTTTTTCTTGTTCCATAAAATCTGTAATTGTGGTTCCATCGTGAACTTCGCCCATCTTATGAATAAGACCTGAATAAAAAAGAACTCTTTCTGTAGTGGTTGTTTTTCCTGCATCAATATGTGCAGCAATTCCCATATTTCTAAATTCTGATAATGGTATCGTACGTGGCATTTTTATCTCCTTGGTTTCACAATTATGTAACTTATATAGGATAAGCTATATAGTGATGTTTTTGCAAGTACTAGATATAGCATATAGCGTTTAGCGTATAGGTAGAACAAGAACATAGAACAATTCTAGGTCCTAATTGTTCTACTAAACGCTATACGCTATACGCTAAGTTACAAATAAGGAACAATTATTAAAATATTCTAAACTCATAGCTTAGTTATGTTGAATGAATTTATTAACATTAGTATAGAACATAGCATGTGTATTATTCCTTCATTTTTACTTGCAATATTTATATCAGCAGTTCTTACAGAAATCATTCCTGAAAAGTTCTTTGATAAAGCATTAAGCACTAATAACTTTATTTCTGTTTTAATTGCAAGTGCTATAGGGGCTCTAATACCACTTTGTACTTGTGGAATGATACCACTTGCTAGTAAGCTTCAAAAAAAAGGAGTGCCATGGTTAATTGTAGTTTCTTTCTTAACCGCTGGAAATGCAAGCAGCATAACCTCAATTATTCTTACTTTAGTATTAGGTTTAAAAATTACATTTTTAAGGTTAGTTTTTGCAATTATTTTTGGAATTATTGTTTCATATTTATTTGTATTATTATTCAAGCCTCAGTTAACACCTACAAGCAGTACGACACATAAACACGAATGTAATGGCAAAAAAGAGCTTATAAAAAAAATCTCTCGTGAATTTCTTGGTTTAATGCTTTCCTTTGGACCCTGGATTTTAATATCAATAATTTTTGCATCACTTATAACCATGTTTATAAGTGAAGATTTTGTTTTAAAATATAGTGGCGCTCAAAACGTTATGAGTCCTTTTTTACTTATACTTAGCGAGTTTCCATTTTACTTTTGTGCTGGAGCTGATATTCCTATTACTAAAATACTTCTTGAAAAGGGTGCAAGCTTAGGCAGTACTCTTGCATTTATGACTGCTTCAGGAGGAGTTAATTTAACCAGTTTCTTTATTTATCAAAAATGGCTTGGTCTTAAAAAAGCCTCTGTTTATTTAGGAATATCAATCTTAGTATGTGGAACAATGGGACTTATCATAAATTTAGTAATTAGATAATTTAAGAGCTACTTCCTGACCTGACCTTCTCCATCTATTAAATACTTATAAGTAACAAGCTCATTTAGTGCAATAGGACCACGTGCATGGAGTTTCTGTGTAGATATTCCAATTTCAGATCCAAAACCAAACTCTTCACCATCAGTAAATCTTGTGCTTGCATTCACATAAACACAAGCAGCATCTACTTCTTCTTGAAATGTTTTTGCATTGTTTTTATCCTGGGTGATTATAGCCTCAGAATGCTTAGTTCCATATTTGTTTATATGATCTATAGCATCATTTAATGAATCAATTATTTTAATGGAGACTTTTAAGTCTAGATATTCTTTATGCCAATCTTCTTCACTAGCTGGTTTTACGCTTATAATTTTTTGTGTTTTATCACAGCCTATTAACTCTACATTTTTCTCTTTTAAAACTTTTTCTAGATTTGGCAGTATAGTACCTGCAATATTTTTATGTATAAGAATAGTTTCAATAGCATTACAAACACCAGGTCTTTGAGTCTTTGCATTTACTGCAATGTTTAATGCCATATCCTCACTGGCTGTTTCATCTATAAACAAATGACACGTTCCACCACCTGCCCCAATTACTGGGATTTTTGAATATTTTAAAACAAAGTTTTTTAAGTCTTCACCACCACGTGGAATCACTAAATCTACATAATTAACTGCTTCTAAGATTTTAATCGTTTCTTCTCTTTCTTTATTTGAAATAAATTGAACAATATCTTTATTCAATGATGATTTGTGCAATGCATTGTGAATCACATTTACAATAGCTTGGTTTGTATGAAGTGCATGCTGACTACCACGTAATATAATTGCATTTCCTGATTTTATAGCTAAAGCTACTGCATCAGTAGTGACATTTGGTCTTGCTTCATATATTACACAAATCACCCCAAGTGGTACTGTGATTTTTTGAATGCTCATTCCTGTAGGGTGCTTCCAAGAAGATAAGATCTTTCCACAAGGATCATCTTGTGCGATCACTTTATGAATACCCTGAGCCATTCCATTTAATCTTTTCTCATTTATCAAAAGCCTATCTAAAAGAGCAACTGAGAGATTATTTTTTTGTCCTAATTCTATATCTTTTTCATTGGCACTAAGAATAAGATCTTTAGAACTAAGCAATTCATGTGCTATGAGTTCAAGTACTTGATTTTTTTTATCAAATGTTGCTTTAGCTAGTTTTCTTGATGCAAGTTTTGCATTTTGGAGTTGTAGAAGTGTGTTATTAGTGGTTGTTTCCATAGGAAACATTATACCTTCAGAAAAATTTTTGGGTTAATGTATAAAATCCAAGCTGGAATATTATTAATTTCGTCATTAGTGGTACCCAAGTAGCTTAAAGACCACTACCAAAGTCAAAATCAATAGGTGGAGGAAGGGTTGGAAGAGAAGGCTTTGAAGGAGGAGTTAGATTAGGTGTAAATTCATCTGTTTTTAATTCTTTGTTTTTTGGTGGTAAAAATGGTAATGTTTTTCTTGCTGTTTTTTCTATTGTCTCAGTAGTTTGTTTAAACAAATTCGATAGGCTTATGTCTGTCATTGTTTATCTCTCTTCTAATATTGTGCCCAATACAAGCTTATACATATCAGGGCATAGAAAAGCAAGAGCTAATAAATTAATTTTTCTTAAAGTATTAAAGCCTTAATTAAATGATAACCCTAAGTATTTCTATTAATCAATCCTAATGCATCTTGTGCTAATTTTCTAACATTGTCATCAGGGCTTTTCAACATAGTAGTTAAAACTTCAATGGTTTCTCTTGGTCCATAACCTATTTTATTTAATGCTTCTGTTACTGCTTTTCTTACACCTTCATTATTATTTCCTAGTGCACCAGCCAAAGCTTCAATCATTTCCTGAGGTGGATCGGTTATTCCACCTAATAATTCCGCAGCTCTTTTTTTTTCTTCAGGACTTCCTGTACTTAAGAGGTTTAATAATCTAGTTATTTTTTCACGTTCAGTTCTAGGTGGCTCAGAAAATACTCTTTGCAACATGTCTCTAATTGGTGCTGAGGTAAAAACATCTCCAGATGGATCTACACCCCTGGATGAGCTTATAGATTTTGGAAGAAAAGGTGTTACTCTTTGTGCAACATCTTGTATTCTCTGACCTGTTTGTTGAAATAATCTAGATATGCCTACATCAGACATTTATTCCTCACAATTTTTATACTAAGCTTTAGAGTGTAGGAATCATACAAGAGATAAATTAACTTATGATTAAGAGATAGTTTTATTGTAGAAATTAGAACATTATATCTTTGGTATATTTATAACTCATAGATCTTTACCACAGGTCCCATTCTTTCTCTTTTCCAGAGAGTTTTCAATGGTGAGTATAGTTCTTCAAGAGTGCATTTTCTATTTAGCTTTGCCTGAATATAGTTTGGATCAAAAACAACAATTGGTTTCAATTTTAAAATCTTTTTGTAGTATTTTTTCTCTAAATCATGTCCACTTTCATGAAATGCTTTTTTTATATCTAATGAGTTTACTACAACATAATCTGTTTTTTTCCTTAAAGTTTGAAACCATTTTTTCTGTTTTAAAAACTTCTTTGTTATTGTAAATTGTTGTTTGTTTATTAATGACTCTTTATCTATACCTAAAGAAAGTAAATCATGTTTATTGTATGCATCAAACCAATTAAGCTGAATACTATGCTTATCCCAAACCACTCTATAATTCTCTGTTGTATTTTCTCTTATCCATTCACTTGCAAGAACTCTTGTATCTGATAATCTTAGAAGCTTGTTATATCTCATTGTATATTTCAATGGAATCCATAAAGCAAATAAAATCAATAAAATAAAAACAAATCTTGCCTTTTCATCTTTATTTTTAAACAATGCTGCAAACACCAATGCTGAACCTAAACATATATAAGGTACAAGCAAAACTCCATAAGAAGCCTCTGTTAAATGAAAAAAGCCAATAAATGCTAAACATAAAAGGGGCACTGAAAAAAGTATCTTTAGTAAATTGTTATCATATTCATTTTTATATTTAAAGAGAAAAAAGAAGGTTAAATAAACTACAGGACCTACTCCAACAGGAATCAATGATATCAAGTAAAGCAAGTGTGAACTACTTGGGAATATATTATATTGATCAATATAAGTCTTAAATAAATATCTAATAAAGTCAAAAAAATGAAAGATGAAATTTATATTTAGTAAAGAAAATAAACTAAAGTAAATAATAAAAATAGATTTTAGTCTTTTAATAGAAAGTAAGTCACCACAAAAAAGAAATATTGGAATGATACTAATAAGTCCAATTAAATGGAAAGAGCTACTAAGAAATGAAAATACAATACTTAAAACAAATAATTTCTCACTATTAGTAGTCTTAGATTTTAAAAGACACAAGGTAGATAATAAAGTAAAAAAACACATTCCACTATAAGGCAAAAATATTTGTGAGTACTTAATATGCAAAACTGAAACTGCAAGAAAACTGCTTGAAAGAATGGCAACAATCGGACTAAAGATTAACCCTATAAAGTAAATAACTAATACTGCTCCCACTCCGAAGAAAATACTACAGAACCTGAGGGGTATATATAAAATTTGTGGGAAAAATTCTGCTTTCTCTAACAAAATACTTGTATTAAACGTTCCAGTATTAAAATAAGCAATTATTGAATTGAAAAGAACAAATAACTGAGTGGTATCAAAATAATTTACTTGCTGAATATAAGTTAAAAAACTCTTTGAAAGGTAAAATATCTTTGTCATATTATGTGCTTCATCTGGTAGAAGCATATATGGCATACCATAAGTAATACCTTTAAATCGTAAATAAAAGGCAAGCGCTAAAACACCAAAAAGTATTTGAATCAAAGAAAAATTATTGTTTCTTATTTGATTCAGATCCTTTTGTTTTTTCTTTTGTGGTTGCAGCTGGTTGGCTTTGGCATTCATCTTTTACGAATTGCAATTCTTCTTCTGCATATTCTTGAATATTTGTTGCATTAGTTTTTACTTCTTGATTTGTAATTTTTGGTGTTGACTCTTTTAAAAAAGCAATTGCATCAGTATAAAGCTTTAAAGCAAATGGACAATTTGGTTCATCAGCACCATCAAGATGATTTCCACCTTCAGCATACTTTAAGAAGGCTTCAGTAATTTTTTGATATGAAGCTACTTCTGGACACTTACAAGTTTTCGAAAGAATTTTAATAAGTTCAATTGTATCCTTACAGATTTTTATAGCTCCTGGCCACTCATCTTCTTCAAGAGAACTGTATGCTTTCTGTACTGCCTCAATAGCAGGTTTCAAACAAGGACATTCGTCTACTTTTTCTTGTGTTTTTTGTGCTTTAAGATCTGCTTGCTTAGAATCAGCTGCTGGCACATTAGCTGGAGCAGTACTAGGGACTTGTGGTTTTGGTTCTACTGGTACTACTTGTGGTACTTGAGGAGCAGGTACTTGAGGAGCAGGTACTTGTGGTTGTGTTACTGCTTGTGGCTGTGCTTGAGGAGCAGGTACTTGTGCTCTTGAAGAATTAGTAGTAGAAACTATAATGATTAATATTAGTACACTTAAACTAGTTAGTATTTTTTTAGAAAGCATTTTTTTCACCTCTTACGTTATTAATTTATACCATAATTAGCGTTTAGCGTATAGATATGACATTGTAGGTGTGGGTCGCGACCCACACCTACTTATGGTCTTACTGCCACCTGAATTGCATTTCCAGACTGATGCATTAAAAATGCATTTTCTAATTCCCTAAGTGGGACTGTATGTGTAATAATTTTTTCAAAGATTTTTTGCCTAAAGGAGACATTAGATAATAAATTTAATGCAATTCGAACATGCTTTGGAGTATGATGAAATACCCCTATGAGCTTAAGCTCATCATAATGCAATCTATAAGTATCAAATTCTACTTTTGAGCCTTTTTTACATCCACCAAAAAAGTTTACTATGCCACCTCTACATACAAGTTTAGTAGCCAACTCCCAAGTAGCTGGTAACCCAACTGCCTCAATAACAATATCAGGACCAATTCCATTTGTTACATCTTTAATTTGTTTATCTAGCTGATTTAAATCAGCTAACTGTGAAGTATTAAATGTATAATCAGCCCCCAATTCTTTTGCAACATTCAACTTATAATCGTTTCTACCAATTGATATAACCTTTGCACTGTTTAATTTCGCAAGGGCAACAAACATAAGACCAATAGAACCAGTTCCAATAACACAAACTGTTTTGTCACTTGAGATTTCTGATCTTTCAGCACCATGCACGACAACAGACAAGCCTTCAAGTGATGCTGCTTCTTCAAAACTAATATCAGGTGGCATTTCATATGTATTATGCTGAACAATGCTTTCAGGCACAGCAATATATTCTGCATATGCTCCATTTAAAAACTTCATATTTTTACATAAGCTAAATTGTTCTTTTATGCAAAACCGACATTTAAAGCAAGGTGCAGAATTTAATGCAATGATTTTTTGTCCAAGATAAAAATCCTTTACATTTTTTCCTGCCTTAACTACTATTCCTGAAAACTGATGTCCAAATGTAGATGGTATTTGTTTTATTAAAAGTGGATGGCCTCTTTGAAAGGTCTTTAAATCAGTACCACAAGTAAGTGCTGCTTTTATTTTTACAAGAAGTTCATTTTCAGTTATTTCTGGGGTTTTAACTTTTTCAAGTCTTACATCATATGGTCCATAAAAAAGACATGCATTCATAGATTCTGGAATTTGTTCTAAATCATTTGATGTATTGTTTTCTGTTTTTACAAGATGTAGGGACATAGGATCATTATAGCGTAGAGCGGATAGCGTTTAGGAGAACAGAGAACTTATTAGGACTGTTCTGCATTCTTAATCCTATCTATACGCTAAACGCTCCACGCTAGTTTTATGTTGTTTTAAATTCTTTTAGCTTCTCTTTAAATTCCTTTGTATGGCCCCAGGGTTTTTTATTTACATATAACCAAAAATGAACCATTTCATGATACAAAGTATTCGCTATTTGTTTTGGTTCATCACATAGCTGTTTTGACAAGCGGATTATAGGACGCCTGCCAGGAATAGCCATAAAATCACCGAACTGTTTAAACCACTCCCCATGCCCGAAACTATCACTCCAAAGTATTCGTACATATGGCAGTGAACTATTAAAATATTGTTTATTTAACTTATCAAAGATTTCATAGATCAATTCTGTTTGTGTTGATTTTTTTTGCATTTTTTTTATAGCTTCAGACAAGCTGAAGCTTCCATTGACTAATCTTTCTCATTCGATCGGATTTACCGAATAAATCGGATAAATCCTATACATGTAAAATTTAATTCCTTATTTTTCACTATATACCCATAATTTTATACATCATTTACTACAAAGACATAATGTATAACGTCATTATCACCGTAGTAGGGGCTTCCTGCAGCAAGCCCCCACGCTATCATATTCATATGTCACTTTTCAACGAAGAAACTATTTTATACAATATTCCTCCTAAAAACAGGGATGCTATAAATATTGCTCTTGCATTTCCAAATACTTATACAGTAGGAATGACAAGCCTTGGATTTCAAAATGCCTGGAAATTATTTAATCAAAGTGAAGATATACAAGTAATCAGATGGTTTACAGATATTCAGGAATCAAATAAAACAATGCCAGAATACATTGGTTTTTCATTCAGCTGGGAGTTAGATTATAAAAACATTTTTTCTATTTTAGAAAAAAATAATATCCCTCTTCATGCAAGTCTACGATCCAAAAACGATCCTATTGTGTTTTGTGGTGGGCAAATAATAAATGCAAATCCTGAACCATTTTGTGATAATTTTGATTTCTTTTTAACCCGTGATCTTGAGGCTAATATAAATGATTTAATTAAAACAATAGTTGAAACAAGAGATGTATCACGAGAAGAAAAATTAAATGCATTATCAAACATAGATGGCGTATATGTTCCATATCGTAGGGAATGGTCTCGACCATCCCCTACGACGACAAACACAAAAAACAATCTTGCATATTCATCTATTCTTACAAAAAACTCTGTATGGGAAAATACTTTTCTTCTTGAAGTAGTACGAAGCTGTCCTGAATTATGTAGATTTTGTTTAGCTAGTTATGGTTCACTTCCTTTTAGAACACCACATGTAAAAGAACATTTGATCCCAGCTATTGATCATGGCTTAAAGTACACAAACAAAATTGGACTACTTGGTGCATCAGTTACCCAACATCCAGAGTTTGAAACTTTATTAGATTATCTTCTAACAAAAGAAAATATTAACGTACAAATTGCATCTGTACGTTGTGATTCAATTACAGAAAATATAACAAATGGACTATATAAACTTGGAAGCAAATCAATAACTATGGCTATTGAAAGTGGCTCTAAGAGGCTTCGTGAAATAATAAATAAAAAAGTAAGCAATGAAACAATAATCAAATCAATTGAAACTATTTATAGCTCTGGCTTTAACTCAATAAAGCTATATGGAATGGTAGGACTACCAAATGAAACCTGGGATGATCTAAAAGAAACTGTTGATTTTTTTAAAGAGATAAAAAAAAGAAATAAAACAAAAAAATTAGTGTTTGGATGTTCTGTATTTGTACCAAAGGCTAAAACTCCTTTTCAATGGTATGGTGTAGATAAAGATGCGGATAAAAAGTTAAAGTTTTATTCAAAAGAACTACATAAAATAGGAATTGATTTTAGGGCAGAAAGTTATAAGTGGTCACTAATACAAGCTTTGATTTCAAGAGGTGATAGAAGTATAAATAAAATCTTAGAGCTTGCCTATCGATATGGAAATACACTTGGAGCATTTAACAAAGCAATAAATGAAAACAAAACATTAATCAATTCTGAGGACTTTATATTTAAAAATTGGAGTGAGGATTTTTCTCTGCCTTGGAGCAATATAGATGGGTATTTAAATAAAAATATAATTGCAGAGCATTTACAAAAATCAAAAAAAGCAGAAATTGCACCGCTAACGTAAAGATTAAGTTAAGAGGTTTTAAAAAAATCTCAGTGGGCATATCCCTACTAGCCAACTAGTATTTAAAAGGGAGTTATCACATGAGAATCATAAAATTACAAATTTGTTTTTTAGCTTTAATAGCTATGTTTACTTGGGCCAATATAATAGATATTTTTGCACTGCCAGCTTCTGCTGTTTGTACGGTTAAGTGTGGACAGAACTCAACGACAGAGACAACTACTTGTAAAGCCACAAAATGGACTTATACTAAGGGTGCTGCTAGTAATAAGCAGCTAATATGTTACCCGGGGTGGTTCAACATTACAACTGCAACTGAAATAGGAGCTCCCTTTACAGTCAAGCACTATACATGCGATGAACAAACAAATGAAAAACCTTGTAGTAAGAACGATCCAGCAAAGACATGTAAAACACAGAAGTCCAATCCAGTTTGTACAGTTCTTGGACCCATACCACAAAATACACCACCAAATACAATACCTTTTGGATATAGTCCAGACTTTGCTTGTTATCAGGGAACAACAAAGGACGAGATTAATATTGAGTGTAAGTGTACACCTTAAAAGGATATACTCCATGAGGATTTTACAATTATTAAAATTACAAATGTGCTTTTTAGTCTTAATAACAATGTTTACATGGGCTAATAGTATAGGTTTCTGTAGTAATAATCCACCTGCTGATGGAGATACAATAGCTGAAGGAGTTATAGAGGAACCTGAACCAATACCTGATGGAGAGGATTTCTGCTCATCTGATGGAGATACAATAGCTGAAGGAGTTATAGAGGAACCCGAACCAATACCTGATGGAGAGGATTTCTGCTCATCTGATGGAGATACAATAGCTGAAGGAGTTATAGAGGAACCTGAACCAATACCTGATGGAGAGGATTTCTGCTCATCTGATGGAGATACAATAGCTGAAGGAGTTATAGAGGAACCTGAACCAATACCTGATGGAGAGGATTTCTGCTCATCTGATGATCCCACTTCTATTCCTGATTCTCTAAACCCCATTCAATTGGAGATTCAATAATTCAAATAGCACGCCATTTCTCATCATATATTTTTGGAGTTGATTTCCATAATTATATGGTATGTAAGATGTTGTTCTAGCAAGTTTATCTGTGAGGCAAGAAGAATAGAAATTTCTCTCATCAATATATCTGCACATCAACACATTTTTATAATTTTCAATTATAATTAAATTTTCCTATGTTTGACCAACTACAAGATAAATTTCAAGATATTTTTAAAGACCTTCGTGGTTTAAAAACCATTACTGAAGAAAATATTGAAACTGCCATTCGTGAGGTTAAAAGAGCTCTTATAGATGCTGACGTTAGCTTAAAAGCTATTAAGACCTTTACAAATAAAGTCCGTGAAAAAGCTATTGGGCAAGAGGTCATTAAAGGTGTAATGCCTCACCAACAGTTTATAAAAATCATTAATGATGAGCTAACAGAACTTTTAGGACATGAGCAAGCAGAATTAAATTTACAAGCTACTCCAAGTGTAATATTAATGCTTGGTTTACAAGGTGCAGGGAAAACCACTACCTGTGCTAAGCTCGCCAATTTTCTAAAAAAGAAGGGTAAAAATCCACTCCTTGTACCACTTGATTTAAAACGTCCTGCTGCAATTGAACAGCTAACTATTTTAGGAGAACAAATCGGTGTTCCTGTTTTTAAAATCTCTGAATTAAATACACAGCCATCTGTTTTAGCACAAGATGCTTTCGAATATGCAAAACAAAGCAATCACGATATTGTCATATTAGATAGTGCTGGCAGACTTCAGATCGATACGGAATTAATGGCTGAGCTACTTTTAATAGATAGAATTGTTCAACCTCAAGAAAAGCTCTTAGTGATTGACTCTATGCTAGGTCAGGAAGCAGCCAATATTGCTAGTGCTTTTGATACACAAATAGGAGTAACAGGCATTGTCCTAACAAAATTAGATGGTGATGCGCGTGGTGGAGCAGCACTATCTATAGTAGAAGAAATTAAAAAGCCTATTAAACTAACTGGTGTAGGTGAAAAAATAGATGACCTTCAAGAGTTTTATCCAGACAGAGTAGCTGGGCGTATTCTTGGAATGGGAGATGTTTTAACTTTTGTAGAAAAAGCACAAGAAAAAATACAAGAAGAAGAAGCACAAGAAATAGAAAAAAAACTGTTGGGTGATTTTAATTTTGAAACGTTTTTAATGGCACAAAATATGACGTCTAAGATGGGAAATTTTTCTGGCATATTCAATATGCTGGGTATGTCAAATATGCTTGGTATGCTAGGTATAAACATGGACAAAGCAACTCAGGAAAAAATGTTGTCTGAAACAGAAGTAAAAATGAAAAAGTTTAAAGCTGCTATTCAAAGCATGACAAAAAATGAAAAAGTAAAACCTGATGTTTTAAATGGGAGTAGAAAAAGAAGAATAGCAAAAGGATCTGGCTTGAAAGAAAAAGATGTAGATCAAATGGTAAAAGAGTTCAATCAAATGCGAATGCTAATGAGCAAGTTTAAACCATTTATGACTATGTTCCAAAACAAAACAGGTACTATGACACAAGATACCTTAAAAAATTTAATGCATGAATCTAAAGAACCACCACCATTTAGCCCGAAGAGTAGTTTATTAAAGGGATTTAAACCAAAGAAAAACACATAAACTTATTCTTTTCTTAACGAAAATCTCTTGTACAATAAATTAAAGGTTGTTAACCATCATTGTAGGGAATACTTTAAATCAGATGATTTGATATAAATGTAAGTAAATTACATGAAAAAACTATCCACATTAAAAGCACAGGTTTTTATACTAATATTATTATCCTCTTTGGTTTGGACCTGTTTAACTTCTAAAAATAGTGAGGCTACAAACCAAGGAGTGCATGATTTAATTCAGACCCAACAAGCAAACTACCAAGCACTACCAGGACTTTATGGAACAAATCCTGGACAATTTCAAACCACTGCAGATAATGTAAGAGCAGGAGCTACCACACTTATAAATGGAGCTTGTAGCAATCCTCCTGGCAGTTGTTCTAACGTTAGTATTCCTGGATTTTCAAGCATACCCTGCCCATCTGGGATATTTTGTGATGTAAAAGCAACAGATGGTACTTTGATTCAAACAAATACCTGCTGTGCTGCGGGACAAGTTTGTGGCTATCCACCTTCATTTCCACTCTCAAGTTACTGCTGTTCGCCCCCCCCAATTAATCCCAACTGTGTGCCATTTCCCACTCCGACTCCCACTCCTACTCCGACTCCCACTCCTACTCCGACTCCCACTCCTACTCCGACTCCCACTCCTACTCCTACTCCGACTCCTACACCAACGCCTACTCCGACACCTACTCCCACTCCGACCCCAACACCCACTCCAACTCCATCTCCAGTTTGTAGCTTCCCAAGTGAAGTCTGTGGAGATGGTTGTAAAACCTGTGGTAGTACCTTAGTATGCGATACAAATCAACCTGATGGTACTTCTTGTACTGGTGGTACTTGTCAATCCGGTGTTTGTACTCCTTGTGGCTTCCCTGGTGAACCTTGTGGTGATGGTTGTAAACTTTGTGGTAGCACCTTAGTATGCGACACAGATCAACCCGATGGCACTTCTTGTACTGGTGGTACTTGTCAATCCGGTGTTTGTACAACTCCAAGTCCGACACCTACTCCCACTCCTACTCCAACTCCAACTCCAACTCCAACACCAACACCAACTCCAACTCCTAACTGTATTCCTGACGTTAATTGCTATCTAGAAAATTGTCAAACTTGTGATGCAAATGATACTTGTGTAAGCACATGTACTGCTAGTCAAACTTGTGATGGTGCTGGTCTTTGTGTGACATCCCCAACTCCTACACCTACTCCTACACCTACACCCACTCCAACACCTAACTGTATTCCTGACGTTAATTGCTATCTAGAAAATTGTCAAACTTGTGATGCAAATGATACTTGTGTAAGCACATGTACTGCTAGTCAAACTTGTGATGGTGCTGGTCTTTGTGTGACATCCCCAACTCCCACTCCTACTCCAACACCTACTCCCACTCCGATCTCATGTAACGGTAGCCCAGGTGCATTATTTGGACTCTGTTCTTTGCGTAACTGTACTGGTGTAGGGCAGTGTATTTTAGCTGGTTCTGTATGCGGCTGTGCAATCTGTCCATTTGGATGTCAAGCTAACTTTGTATCTGGGTGTTCTGTAACTCAATGGACAGTACCTGGTAGTTGGAATGGCTTAGTTCCAGCACCCACGCAATCTCCACATTGTTGTTGCCCTTGTAAATGTGGCACAGCAGATCCAGGAAGTAAACGTTGTAGTCATTCTCCTGAACAAGTTGAAGTATGTCTTATTAATGGAAATACTTGTAGCTGGCAAGTAGAAACAGACTGTGTGCCAACTGTTGAAGTATGTGACAATGACACTTTAGCTTGCATACCACCACCTGCATGCAAATGTGGCACAGCAGCAATAGGAGATAGAAAATGTACTCATACCCCTGCAGAACAAGTTGAGGTATGTGCTGATAATTGTGATTGGGTGGTTGAATCTCCATGTATAGTTGGTGAATTATGTGACAATGATACTCTAAGTTGTAAGCCTCCTCCTTGTACCTGTACCGTAGCCTTTGGTACAAAAGCAATAGGTGATAAACAATGTAATCATGGTCCTAAACAGGTTCAAGTATGTACTGCAGACGCAAGCAATGTTTGTACTTGGCAGCTTGATACTGACTGTTTAGCACAATTAAAAGAATGTGATGATATAACTAAAACATGCGTATCACCACTACCTCCTCCTAGTGCTTTGCTTGAATGTAGAACACAGCAAGGAAACGCTCATTGCAATAGTAACTGTGGGGAATGTGTACCAGATCCATTGTTTGGTAGTTCGCTACCGGATAGGGTTTGTGAATTGAAATCAGGTCCAAATCTTGGTGGGTGGGCAGATGCTAATGGAGTAGCAAAATATTTGACAGTAAAATCAAAATATGATTCAACTTCTTTAGCCCCTTATACTCCTCTTGCTACTTATACTGGAGTCACAATAAATTCAACCGGGAAATATTATCCACAAAGAAATGCGCCTTATCCTCTTTGTAATATTGGTTCAAGTACATATGATGAAAATGACTGTTCTTGTAACTGTAGAAGCAACTTGGATTGTAATGCCGCATATTGTAGAACAGATGGAAAGTGTGGGAGAGATTGTAGAGTAACATCTGATTGTAATGGTAGTCCTCTAAATCCAAAAGGAGCTAATTGTTCTGCCGGAAATAGGTGTACTTGTTCAAACAATGCTCAGTGTGCTGGTCGTGGAGGAACTTGCTATATTAAATATCCGGGATATGGGACCTGCATAGATTGTGATCTTGATAGTAAAGATCCTTGGTTGCAGGTTTGTCCTACTGGAAAACTCTGTGACAATGTAATTAAGAGATGTGTAGCGTGTGCAAATGATACACATTGTGCTGGAAATCCACTAAATAAGGTTTGTAACACAGTTGATCCACAAGCTAATACCTGTGTACAGTGTACAAATGATCCACAGTGTATAGCTAACTCTCTAGGAAATGCTTGTAAAACTGCTCCTGGTAATCCAGCAGGCAATACTTGTGTACAGTGTACAGATGATCCAGATTGTGCTGGAAATCCACTAGGAACTGTTTGTAACACAGTTGATCCACAAGCTAATACCTGTGTAGTATGTACAAATGATCCACAGTGTATAGCTAACTCTCTAGGAAATGCTTGTAAAACTGCTCCTGGTAATCCAGCAGGCAATACTTGTGTACAGTGTATAGATGATCTAGATTGTGCTGGAAATC
>JAHFBG010000001.1:0-187120 GCA_023250155.1 Candidatus Melainabacteria bacterium | reverse complement strand
TGTACAAATGATCCACAGTGTATAGCTAACTCTCTAGGAAATGCTTGTAAAACTGCTCCTGGTAATCCAGCAGGCAATACTTGTGTACAGTGTATAGATGATCTAGATTGTGCTGGAAATCCACTAGGAACTGTTTGTAACGCAGCTGCTCCACAAGCTAATACCTGTGTAGTATGTACAAATGATCCACAGTGTATAGCTAACTCTCTAGGAAATGCTTGTAAAACTGCTCCTGGTAATCCAGCAGGCAATACTTGTGTACAGTGTACAGATGATCTAGATTGTGCTGGAAATCCACTAGGAACTGTTTGTAACACAGTTGATCCACAAGCTAATACCTGTGTACAGTGTACAAATGATCCACAGTGTATAGCTAACTCTCTAGGAAATGCTTGTAAAACTGCTCCTGGTAATCCAGCAGGCAATACTTGTGTACAGTGTATAGATGATCTAGATTGTGCTGGAAATCCACTAGGAACTGTTTGTAACGCAGCTGCTCCACAAGCTAATACCTGTGTACAGTGTACAAATGATCCACAGTGTATAGCTAATTCTCTAGGAAATGCTTGTAAAACTGCTCCTGGTAATCCAGCAGGCAATACTTGTGTACAGTGTTTAAATGATACACATTGTCCGGCAGGTAACGTTTGTAACACAGTTACTAATACTTGTATAAATCCCAGTACTCCACCAGCAGGAGCATGTGCTGGCACTTGGAAAAAAGTAGCTGTATTTTCTACCTTAGATATAACTTATTGTGAAACTATAAAATCATCATCTTTTGGTACCACTGATGGAGTCTGTCTTAATGGTGCTTTATGGAAATGTCTTCCCAATACATATTGTTCTCTTCCAGCTTCTGCTACTTTTAGTAGTGCAACATCATGCTCAGGTACTGGTTGTAGTGTATCAGTATCATCAAGTTGTAGCTTAGTCTCTCATCCTGCAGTAAAATTTTGTTACTGCTCTAATCCTGGTAATTGTGGTGGTTGGTGTCCTTTAAATGCACCATGTAAAAAATATCTAATGCGTACTGATGGTGATGAGCTTCTTGCATGTGTTAACAACGATGCTTGTGTACTTAAAGCCGGTGTAACTTTAGCTACACTTGGCTCTGGTGTTCCAGACAATCAAAAATGTGATTGTGGACCAGGTTTTTGTCCTGCTCTTGCTCCATATTGTCGCTTGGGTGTTACAAATAATACACCTTCTCCCGGAATAACAACATACCAATGTATATGTTCATCAACCCCTATATGCGGTGATACTATAGTAAACCCTCCTGAAATCTGCGATGATCCTCCTGGTGCAACAACATGCCCAGCAGGAAGGATTTGCAATGGAACTTGTTCAGTGTGTGTAAATGCTTGCGGAGATGGCATAGTACAAGGATATACAGGAGAGATTTGCGATCCTCCTGGTACACCTCACTCTGATCCTCTTTATGCTTCTGCTTATGTGTGTAATGCACTTTGTACTGGATGGAGTTGTGCTGCTGGTCATTCACAGTGTGGTACTACTTGTTGTCCACTAGTTAATGGGTTAGGAACTTCACCAACAGCATGTTGTCCAACTGATGCTACCAAGTGTGCTAACAGTCCTAGTTGTTGGATTCCATGTGGTTCAATTTTTCCAAATCAAACTGGAGCCATAGTTGCTTGTTCAGCTGGACAATGGAACTGCCCAGCTGGAAGGACTTGTGTAGCATCAGGCCCTAACCCATTGTCAAATTGTTATTGCCAAAATATACCACCACCACCACCCTCACCTTGTACAAACCATCAAGGTTTTGAAGGATGTTTTAACTTTAATAGCGGTTGCCCAGCGGGACAAACATGTCAAAACAACGGAATTAATGTTAACAACCTTTGTGTTTGTAGATAAGATACAAAAAAGATGCAAATGTACAATCTCTCTACTCTAGAGACTTGACTAAATTAATGTCAGCTTAATTCTTAGGTTGGGTATTAATCCTTAAATCTTTCTAAAATTTTCTCAAGGTTAAAGACTTTTTAGTCTTAACATTGCTAGTATCAAAATTAAAGGGGACATTGATACTATGCAACAAATATCACCACTAGAAGTAATGCCAAAGGCCTATCATGGAGTCATTAAAGACTTTTATGGCAAGGATATAAAACAAAATACTCTTATAGTTAAAATTTTTGACAAAGGATTAAATAAAGAAGTAGCTATTCCATTTCGGTTTAATGGAAATACATTGAGAAATGTTGATGGTTTAATTAGACAATTAACCCCTAAAGTAGGAGAAAACCAAGCATATGTAATTTTAGCTGAAGTTCAAAGAGTAGGCTGGAAACTATTGCAGAAAGATTTACGTGGTAATTTTTTAGTTCATCCAAATCTGAATTCAATAAAACTTGAAAGTAATAATTGTCTTGTTTATAAAAGCTCAGGACTTGAGCTTGTAAATAGTGACGGCTCGCTTTCTGTCTGGAGTACCAATTCAAAACTGAATGGTAGTGCATTTTCTAGTCTTATTCAGAGTACAGCATGCAGTGCTATAAATAGCCCAGGTAGTATATTTAGAGAGTCACATGGGTGTAGTGTTTCTGAAAGCACATTAGCAGAATTTATAAGATCTATAGCTTGCGATGTAAATAAATCAAAAAGCATTAAGCTAGACGAATGTAGAAAAGTGGATGTTGAGGATTCATCAAAAGTGGACGGAATAAAGTCTTCAGGTTCACAAGTAAACAAATCAAAAAAAGTAACTCTTGTGGGTAGTCATGGTTTATACATTGAAGAAGCAAATGATTTAGAAATCCAGCAATGTCAAGACTCAGATATTCGTAAAACCACTAACGCTAAACTTATTAGAGATGAAAGAGTAGCTTTAAATGGGGTAAATGACTCTACAATATTAGACTCTGCTGACATCAGTTTAGAAAACTGTAAAAAAACAAAACTAGAAGAGTGTGAAAACATAAGAGCCACTTTATGCAATGCATTAGAAGTTTTAAGAACAAGTGATAAACAAAACTTAAGAAACTTATATCATAGACTAATTAAAGATGATGAGCTTGTTTTAAGATGGCGTGAGACTATTCCATTCATTGGAAAATGGTTTAAGCCTGCTATAAATTAATTTGATGCACGTTTTTTCGTGAAATGCAGAATGCAGAATTAGGATCAAATAAACTTATTCTTTCCTTAACTCAAATCTCTTGTACAATGAGAGTAAAAGTTATTAACCATTATTATAAGGGAATACTCTAAATTAGATGAAATTTGCAAAAATACTCTTTTCGCTAGAAACACTAGTTGTTATATTAGTCTTATTGTCTTCTTTAGTATGGGCCGGGATAACCTCCAAGAATATTGCACAGGTGTCCGATGGAACTCATGCCAAAATTTATGAGCAAAAAGCAAACTATGCAGCACTGTCGAAAGATTATGGAACAGCTAAATTTCCAGAGACTGTAGGAAAAGTAATAGTAGGAGCTAAAAATCTTGAGAGTGGGGCTTGCAAGAGCTCACATTGTTCTACATATAAAGTTCCTGGTGATAATGCTTCTAGTATTAAAGTGTGTGGAGATGGGATACTTAGTCCTGGAGAAATTTGTGATACCGGCCTTGGTGGGGGTTGTCCTGATGGGGAAGTTTGTAAAACTGGTTGTACTTGCTCACCTAAAATTTGTGGCAATGGAAAACTTGACCCTGGAGAAGGTTGTGATCCTGAACTTAGCGGAGGTTGTCCTAGTGGGAAAATTTGTAATGTTAGTTGTGTTTGTGTAGATCATTCTGACTGTGGCAATGGAAAACTTGAGCCCAATGAAGCATGTGATCCTCCTGGTGGAAATTGTCCTGAAGGGCAATATTGTAGTCAGTGTAGTATTTGTAAATATAGCAATTATAGTGAGTGTGGCAATGGACACATTGAGGGTAGTGAAAACTGTGATCCTCCTGGTCCAGGAACAACAAATGGTTCATGTTATTTTTGTGATGCTACGTGCCATTGTCAAGGTCCAAGCTGTGGGGATGGGATACTAATACCTTCTAATGAGGAGTGCGAAAAAGGAGTAGCATGCCAAGATTCTAGGTATGATTGCCTACTATCAAATTGTACCTGTGTACCACGTCGAGTCTGCGGGGATGGAATAGTAAAGTATCCTGATGAGCAGTGTGATAAAGGTGGAATCAACGGAGCAGAAGCAGTTGCATGCCCAGATTTAGGATCACCACCAACTCCACATACTTGTGGGAATGATTGTAAATGTACTCCATGTACATGTGCTGGAGCACCAATGGGTACTATAAAATGCAACCATATGCCTGAACAGGTTCAAGTATGTAGTCCGCTTGATAATAATACTTGTGATTGGATATCCACTAATTGTGAAGCTAATGAAGTGTGTAGTGATGAGGCTAATCAATGTATTCTACAGCAGCCTTAGCTGATAAAATGATGAGTCCGAACTCCATTCCTACTTGATAGCATTAACAAATCGTTTGGTAATAACTTGTGGTCTAGTAATAGACGTACCTATCACTACTGCATAAGCTCCTATTTCAAAAGCTTGTTTTACTTCTTGTGGATGCCAAATCCTTCCTTCCATAATTACAGGGATTTGAGAGTTTTGAATCAACTCAGCTAATAAATCAAAATCAGGTCCACTGTTTACTTTATATCTGGTGTCTTTAGTATAACCACTGAGAGTAGTAGAAAGCATATCAGCACCAAGTTCAATAGCATGTAGCCCATCATCAAGTTTTGAAATATCACAAATTACAATTTTACCTTCACTTTTAATTAGGTCAATTTGCTCTTCAAGAGTAGACTCATCATGACGAAGCCTACTTGTGCCATCTAATGCAATAAAATCTATTTCTGTCTTAAGAAGCTCTTTTACATCTTTCTTTGTAGGGGTGATATAAACCTTATCAAGCCAGTTGATAGGAATAGGTTGCATCTTAGTTAAACCTATAACGGGCACTGAAACATTTTTTTTAATATCATTTATATTCTTAACACCGCACAATCTAAGTCCACCAGCACCACCAATAATTACAGATTGACTTAATGCTAATAAGCATTCTGTTGTATTAAGCGGTTCATTCCCTTCAGCTTGGACAGAAACGATAATTTTATTTTTAAAAGCATCAATCATTTTATTTTCACATTTTTACAATATAATATATTAAACATTGTTCTATAATAGCTTTTTTTTATTTATCTTTGCAAGTGAATACAAACATGAAAATTCTTACAGAGAAAAGCATTAAAGAATGTGATAAAAAAGCATTTCAAATTATAAAATCACAAGTACTCAGAAAGCCAGATTCATTAATTGGCTTAGCTGTAGGCAAAACCACAGATGGCTTACATAAATTAATCTCAATGGATGTAAAAAAAAATCCATATGCTTGGAAAAAGATAAAACTATTTCAAATTGATGAGAATCTTGGATTATCACCACAATCACCACACAGTTTTAATTCTGAAATCAGAAAAGAACTAAAAAATCTTTTTAGAATTATAAATCCAAAAAACATATTTTTAATTGATGGTACAAAAGATCCAAAAATTACTATTCAAGAAGCATCTAAGTTTATAAAAAAAAATGATGGCATTGATTTAATTGTCCTTGGCATAGGACCAGAATATGATCCACACATTGCATATAATACAACTGGGAAATCATCTTTAAATTCGGGAATGAGGGTAGTAAAACTACATCCAAAAATTGCAGAAAAGATTCTAACAATAAAGCAGGAGACAAGAAGCGGGGAACAGGAAGCAGGAAACAGGAAACACGAGGCAAGAAGCAGGAAGATCATGCTTCATGCCTCATGCCTCAGTTCTTTACAAGGCATTACTCTTGGCATAAAAGATATTCTTAAAACAAAAAAAGCATTACTCATTGCATTTGGAAAAGACAAGACAAAATCAGTCTCTCTAGCCTTTAATAGTAATAATAAAAAAAAAGTCAATATGAAAAAAGCATCAGCAAGTGCATTGTTATTACACAAAGATTTAACTGTCATTCTTGATAAAAATGCTGCAAAAAGCTTGTAAAAGGAGCATTGTATTTAAGGTACAATATTAAGTATAAGAATCAGTTGAACACAAAAAACGAGGTTAAAACATGAAAGTACTATCACTGCCCATTATTTCAAAGCCACCACAACCAGTAGTATATGATCCAAGAAAACAATTAGAAGGATATCCAAATACTCCTGAAGATAAAAACTTTACCTTGAGAGTAAAGGATGCAAGACCAAAACTGTTTAGTGAATCGGATTATTCTAAAACAATTACAAGACCATTAACCCTAACTGAAAAGATTTGGTACAGCCATCTTGAGGCTGGTAATCCTGAAAAGAAAGGAGCAATAATCTATTTAAAACCGGATCTTTTACTAATTCAGGATGCTACTGGAAAGCTTTTACTTCTTCAAGCAGAGCTTTTGTTTAAACTTCTTGAAAGAGACCAAACCACCATATTGACTGTTCTCTACTACGATCACAATATAAAAGTCGACTATGGAATGGAAGAAGCAATTATTCAGGATAAAGAAGGAATCAAGTTCTTGGGTACAAGCTCAAGCAAAAGAGGAATTATATTTTCACTCCCCGGAAATGGAATATGCCACAGAGTAAGTGATGAATACTTTGATCTACCGGGTGGTGTTTTATTTGGCTCAGATTCACACACACCCACTGCTGGTGGAATGGGCATGTTTGCCCTTGGAAAAGGTGGTTGGAGTATTGCTAAGTCATTAGCTGCTGGACTACCTATGCCAGTAGACAGAAACCCTATAATTGGTGTTCATCTAAAAGGCTCTCTGCCAGATGGAATAGAGCCAAAACAAATAGTTCAGCTTTTAAACAGGGATATAATTAGACTTTTTGGAAATGAAGGAAATGGATCATATATAGAGTTTTTTGGAGAAGGGGTTAAATCTGTTTCTGTAGTAGGAAGAAGTTCTATTACAAACTCTCTCGTAGATGGTGGCATGGGAACAGGCGTATTTCCACCTGATGAACAAGTAGTAAAATATCTAGAATCAAGAAACAGAGTGGACTTGGCTAAATGGCTAAACACTAACATAAAAGATCTGACTCCAGACAAAGAAGTATTAGACAGTCCAGAAAAATACTATGATAAGGTGCTTACTTACAATCTTTCAGATGAACTACATCCAGCATTAGCACTACCAGGAAATCCAAAAAATATTTTTTATCTGGATGAAATTCCAAAAGTAATTAGTTTCATCAATGATGAGATACTAAACAAACATCAAGGCTTTTTAACAGATGGAAAAGTAGATAAGAAAAAAGTTGAGCAATTTGTAAAATCAAAAGCAAGTAATATTTTACGAGCTACTCCTGAGCAAACACTTATAAACTTTGCTTGCCAAGAACTTGATGTAAAAAAAGGATATGATAAAAGAAAACTAAGTCTTGAAATATCAAGTGGTAGCATAGGCAGTTGTACTCATTCAGGAAAAGACGATATTGAGGCGGGGGTGTGGGCAAACATACAGTTAGTTAAAAGTAAGATGAAAAGAAATGCTCCTGTTAGTGTTACTTATGGTTCACGAGATGGCTGGCTTTCAGTTCAATCAAATAAAACCATTCAAGATTTAGTAAAAGAAGGACATTTAATTCTATTAGATAGTGCTTGTGGGCCATGTATTGGCATGGGTTTTGCACCAGAGGTAGATACAGCAAGCGTTAGATCGTTCAACAGAAATTTCATGGGGCGTGCCGGGAATACAGAAAAGGTAGATCAGGTTTACCTTGCAAGTCCTGCTGTTGTGGTTTACCTTGCAGCTTGTGGAAGATTTGATTCATATGATCCAGCGAGTAGAGCGTTTATAACTAAAGATGAAAGTGGAAACGAAGTTAAGATAAAGCTTACAGGGCCAAGCGCTGAAGCACTTTTAAATACAGTTGTTTCAAATGATTTTAACAATCCCGATGGGGAAAGACCTGCATTTATACTCCCATCTCCAAAAGACCAGGTAAAAGGCATTGAGGTTTTATATGATGGAAATACCATCAGTGCATTGCCTAATGATATGTACGACATGCCAAGTGATAAGCTTGAGAGCTTACCTGTTCTAGTAGCACTTGGGGACAATGTCACCACAGATGATTTATCCGCCGCAGGTACTAAGTACATTCCAAAAAGAGGAAATCTATTAGAGCTGGAACCTGGATTTTTTGAAAGCATTGCATTGCGAGAACAAAGAGAGCCACAGTACTATTACAATCTAGCTAAAGAATATAAAACTAAAACAAATGGTTCAGTAATGACTGGTGGAAAGCTTTTTGGATCTGGATCATCACGTGAAGCAGCTGCATTTATTCCAAGACATTTACGTGTAAGAGTAGGAATAGGAGAAAGCTTTGCACCAATACATAGAGAGAATGCTATTGAACAAGGGCTTTTATATCTTACTTACAAAAATCCAAATGACAGAACAAAACTAACAAGTGGAGATTTAATCTCTATTTATAATCTTGACAAATTAGATCCTGACAAAAGAGATATAGAAGTAAAAGTGAAAAAATCAGATGGGCAAGAGTTTACTGTTTTATGTGAGCATGTTCTTGATACACCATATAAGATAGAAATCTTTAAAGCAGGTTCTGAACCAAATCTTTTCAAGAAGGTACTTATCGATCAATTCAAAGGAAATGTTCCTGAGTTTATGAAATGGTTTAGTACACAGAATAGGTTATAAGTAAAATTATTTCTTTAGGGCTGGTTCTGGCTCACGAAAAACATAACCATCTAATTGGGAAAGTTCATAAATAAATGGCAGTAATCCCCCTGTTAAATTTGGTCCAGGAAGTGGTGGAGCAAGCATGTATTTTCTATCTACCAAAATATCTTGCTTCGTTAATAATGTCCTATCTTCATCATCAAAGTCATTAATTCCATAACTACGTAGCGATCTTTGGATATCTAAGTAACCCACCATAAAATTATGACCAGTATTAGCATCACCTACCTCAACTTTGAGATTAGCTACTGGCTGACCGTTATTCAAGACTATTCTTGCTTTTGGCTCTTTTCTTTCTACAAGCATTCCCATAAGATTTCCTTCATTGTCTACTGCTACTCCACCTGAATCACCTTGTTTAATAAGAGCATCAGTTACAATGTCTCTTCTCATAGTCCATCCTCTCCAGTGGGGCCTGGCATTACTAACTGTTCCACTTGTAACTCTCCAACCTGACTCTACAAGGTTTAAACCAGCACCTGGCTTTAGGGGAGTACTTGCAGATGCTACAGACAAACCAGAAAACCTTGATTTTTGTAATGCTGGCTGAATATGTGCAGGTATTCTTATTACAGCAAAATCCCTACCTGATGGTCCTGACCAGGGCGTTATGTCCCCAGAAAATTTAGTGGGGCTTAAATCTGTTATAGAAAGTCCATTTATAAAAGAAATATCTACAGTGCTGTTTAAAAAAGCTTCTTGATTAGACCAACCATGTCCAGCTGTAGCTATAAAATATTCACCCTTTTTATCTTTAACAATAAATCCCATAAGAGATCCAGCTGGATTACCTCTTTCATCATAGATATTTAAGCCAACTACATTTGGTATAGCTTTTCTTAAAGCTGCTATTCTTTTTTCCTCATCAGTTTTAAAAGTACTTACTTTGGAATCAAGTTTACTAACTAGCGTAGAAGTCTCTTTGCTAGCTGTTTCTAACCCTGCTATTTTGTCAAAAGAATCTCTATAGCTACCTTCCAAACTTCCTATTTTTCCATTCAAATTTCCTATAGTTGACTTCGTGGTTTCTAATTCATCTTTTGTAGCAAGCTTACCAACTAATACAGTAGTTTCTTTGCTAGCTGTTTCTAAACCCCCTATTCTGCCTGTAAGATTCCCCAGGGCTAACTTTGCAGCATCTAATTCTACTTTTTGAGAGTCTAAAACAGTTTGATTACTCTTACTTTTTTCACTAACATCATTTTTATAGTTTTCAAATGCTTGGTGAAGTTCCATTCTAACTTTGCTTTCACCCTTAAATTTTTCTCTCCATAAAGTAGCTTCATCTCCAAGATCTCTTGTATTCTTTACTTGAGCACTTTTAATTTTTACAACTTCTTTTTGAAGGGAATCGTTTTGATGTAAGACCACTCCTCCTACTCCTAATGCACCAAGTCCAAGTACCGTTCCAACGATTCCAACTTTATTTGCCATTCTTCCTCCTGAATTACCAATTCCAAATAATTAATAAATTTTTAAAATTAGTATAGTTATATACCTTCGTAAGATAATTGTCAACAATGCGTCAAAAGCGTATTACAATATGAGGACAGAATCATATCATTTATGAGAAGAATAAAAATTGTCATTGTCTTGTCTACCTCTTTAATCTTGTCTGGCGTATTTTGGATATCAGCTATCAGCAGTCAGCTATCAGCAGTTAGCAGTCAGAAATCAAAGGTCAGCAAGAGGATTGAGTTACTAGGAGTGAGGAGTAAGAAGAACAATGTTAACTCTCAATCCTCAATCCTCCCGCCGGAGGCGAGGCTCGCCAGGAGCGGCAATCCTCAATCCTGTTCTTTCTTCAAATGGTTTGACCCAAACACAAACGATGAGGAAGGCAAAAGACTTTTAAAAAATTGTTCAAGCTGTCACCTGAATTACTACGAGGAATGGATAAATGATAAGCACTCAATGTCACAAAACAATCCTTTTTTTCTTTCTATCTACAGTGGAAAAAGTGGGAAAGCTAGTATTTATCCTGGTTTCAAGTTAGATCATCCAGACCAAAATGGCAATTGTGCTTTGTGTCATAATCCAGAAGCAATATTACCTGGTAGAGACGTTCCAATGGGTCTATATGATGTCGATCTCCGTGAGACATCATCACTAAACACAAATGGCATTTCATGCGATTTTTGTCACAAAATTGAAAGCATCGATCAAAATCCTCTTAAAAAAGGAGTTAGTGGATTAAATATTTTTAGAGACTGTAAAGGCTTACGAGATGTTCGTTTTGGACCTATAAAAGATCCTGTACAAATAGCACCTGACAAAGAAGAACTCAAATACAATTCCCTCTACAAAACAAGTTTAGTATGTGCAAAATGCCACGATGGTTCAAATGGCAATGTACAAATCTACTCTACATTTACTGAGTGGTTAGATAGTCCGGCTGCAAAGCGTGGTGTACAGTGCCAGACATGTCATATGGCTCCAAGAGAAGAGGCAAATGTCATTGTCGATAATCCAAAAATAAAACATAAAAAAAGACCGTATTATGAAGTACATAGTCACAGCTTTCTGACAGAAGATCCTCATGAGTTTCGAAAAAAGTTTGTGGATCTATCCATAAGGGCGGGTTTGAACTCCGCCTCGGCAGAACATGAAACACTAACAGTCACTTGCACCGTATCAAACAACAACCCTGGACACAGCTTCCCTACTAGCTCACCAATGCGAAATGCAGTATTAGTTGTGGAAGCAAAAGATAAAAATGGAAATGATTTAAAATTAATACATGGTCCAAGATTGCCAAATTATGCAGGAGATCTAAAAAATAAACCAGGTAGACTTTTTGCTAAAATACTAGAAGAAACATCTGGTGAATATGCCAGACAGCATGGCGAAGGTGGAATAAAGTTTAGAAAAGCCATGAGGGATTTGGGAATACCAGCACAAGATTGGTGGAATGTTTTTGTATTAAGTGATACAAGGATCAAAGCTAACAGCAACGATGTGTCTGTTTATGAATTCGATGTAAGGGCGGGTTTGAAACCCACCCCAACAGAAATCACAGCAAAACTAATCTGGCGAAACACGTGGCCTGGACTGGCAAAGATAAAAGGAGTAAAGATTCAAGAAGATGTTCTTCTTGAAAAGAAATTGCCGATTAATCCCTAACAATTACAGGGATCTCAAAGTCTTTTGAAAAACTCATCCCTTGCGTAGTTTGCGTAACCGTTACTCTAAAGAAAACGGGAACTTGCCCGCCAAAGATCTTTCTAAGTTTTTTTAGAAATGGGACAACCATTTCTATTTTCTTACTGGAGTCACGAGCAGTTAAAAGAAAACTTCTAGGTCTAATGTTTAAAGCTTTGGCTGCTTTATCTGGCTGAAGATTATTATTTATTTCTACTTTTGAGTCAAGTAATTCATTTGTAAATAAGCTTTGATCAAATGCAATATTTAAAAATGTCATTGCTGGCTTCTTTTCTGAAAGCATTACACCATCAAGTCCAGGACCTGTAACACTTAAAGAAAATTCATTTTGTTTAAGTGAGCCACTACTTGAAGAGGTAGAGCCACCTGTAGGGTCCGGTTTAAAACCGGACCCTACAGGATTTTTATTATTTATTGCATCAATACCTGCATTGCTTGGGGTTTCTGTTTGTGTTCTAGACAAGACTAAACTACCGCCATTAATTGGCAATCTAAAAACACCTCCGCCATTTGTAGCTGCATAGACAGCACTTCCATCTGGAGTCACCGCAAGATTATGAACTTCTCTCATTGATAAGCCATCGTTAAATTGTTGCCAAGTAAGCCCTGCATCATTTGAAATATAAAAGCCGGTGAAATCACTAGCTGCAAAAGCTTGTGGTGCTACAGTAGGATTAAAGACTATTGACACTATATTATCACCAGGTCTAATATCAGAAGAACCTGTTTGCCAAGTAGCTCCTGCATCACTCGATCGAAAAATCCTCCCATCTGAACTTCCCGCTAGAATCACCTGTGTATTTGCAGGACATATAGAGACAGAATGAAATGAATTAATTCCTTGTAGTCCATTATTTATTTGTATCCAGTTTTCCCCACCATCAGTACTTTTTATAATTCCAGTGTCATTTGTAGCAGCATATATAATGTTTTCATTGTTTGGATCTACATCAAGAGACCAAGTATTTTTAAATCCTGGTATGCCATTTTGTTTATTTGCCCATGTCATTCCACCATCTGAAGATTTAAATATTCCCCATCCAATAGAATCTACAGAATCATGAAATAAAGATTTTTTTACGCATGCTGCATATGCAGTATTCGGGTTTGATTTTGCCCATTTTATATCTACAAAGCTAATTTCTCCATCCAAGTCTGCACTTGATGGATTTTGTGAAAAGTTTTCTTTAAATAACATAAAAACTGTCTTCCAAGACATGCCACCATCATTGCTCAAAAATATAGAACTCATTGCATTTTGACTATCTCCAAGAAGAATTTTATTTTTGTCAATTGGATGTGGGGCAAGTGCCTGCAGTTCATCAAATGCTACATCTCCTACTCCAACAGGTACCCAGTTAATGCCTTTATCTTGACTTAAAAAGATACCAGATCTAGAAGTAGCAAATATGTTTTCTCCACCAGGACTTATTGCTACCCCACGTGTTTCAGCGCCTGAGTAACCAAAAGCATTTGATACCCAAGTCTGCCCACCATCTGTAGACTTAAACACTCCTCCAACATAACTATCTACAAACACTGTATTGTCATCATTTGGATCTACTGTAATGTCTATGGGGTGACCAGCATTTGAGCCACGCGGGCCAAAACCTGCTTCAACCCAAGTCATTCCACCATCTATTGATTTCGTAAATAAACCAAAGCCACTTGCATAAATAGTACTGGAGTTGGTTGGGCTAATGCCTAGCGCTGAATAGACTTGTGTCCCTCCATTATTCCTACCTCGCTTTGCTTCAGTCCATGTCATTCCATTGTCACGACTTACAATAATAGACCCATCTTCATTTTCAAAATCATTTACAAATTGCCTTATCATTCCTGTTGTACCCCAAAGAATGTTTGGGTTCTTGGGATCAAACTTTAAAGTAGAAACATAAAGATTCCTTATACCAGAATTAATCTGTGTCCAAGTATTGCCACCATCTGTACTCTTGTAAACACCTTCCAACTTTTCTAATTGATGTCTGTCAAAAAACCCACTTGCAATATATACAGTATTTGTATTATTTGGATCAATAATTATATCTTTGAATAAATTCCCTCCTGATAAAACCTGGGTCCAGTTTTCACCACCATCTGTTGTTTTATAAACTATTCCTTTTGTTCTCTGAAAAGCTCCCATAAAAGGGCCAATCTCTTCTAAATCACCAGCTGCAAAAATAGTCTTAGAATCATTTGGTTTTACTGCAAGTCCTCTAATTTCTACATCTTCTCCGCTTGGTAAGCCATTGTCCTTGTGCTGCCAAGTCATCCCACCATCTATAGACAGAAAAACACCCATGGCATTTTTTACACCGCACCATATCCTCTTAGGATCATTTGGATCAATTGTAGTTACAAAAACAGGGACTGAATCACCAGACTTTCCAGTGCGTGCATCAATTCCTTGAATACTTTCTTCCCATGTCAGCCCTTTGTCATTTGAAATATGAATCCCAGCAAATGAGTCAGTAACAATTATTTTGTTTGAGTTATCAGGACTAAACCTTATAGTATATCCTTGCCCACCAAATGGTCCATTTAATTTTTGCCATGGCATAGATAAAACTTGATTTCTTTCAATCAATTCACTTGGAGTAGCAAAGTCACTGTATTCTTTTGAAAGATTTTTTAATGGATTTAAAAAAATAAAACTAACTAACAATAATAAAACGATAACAAAATATTTATTCATAGTTTTATTTTAGCGTATAGTAGAACTGAGAACTTAGGACTATTCTATGTTCTTGTTTCTTCCTAAGCGCTATCCGCTCCCCACACTAGTTCTTGTCCTAACTAAACGCTAAACGCTCTACGCTAGTTTTTCTATTTGTAATGTGCATTTTTTGTTCTGCTTCTTCTAGAACTTTCACTACCTGATATCCACTTGCTCCATCCGATCTTGGTGCTTCACGAGATTCTATACAATGCACAAAATGTTCACACTCTAATCTTAATGGTTCTTCCTGACTATAATGTATAGGTTCTACAATTACACTTCCATCATCTTCTATAGAATAAAGCACTAGCTTGTCTTCAGTTCTAATATCATTTAAAACTACTGTTTTTTTACTACCATTCACTGTAAGTAAAACTTGTTTTTGTGGATCAATCCAGCTATTGTGAATATGTGCTGGGATATCACCTGGGAAGCTTAAATCTAGATGTGCTACATCAATTACACCATCGTTGTTTGTAGACCAGCCGCAGGCATTTACTACACCAGATGGCTCAAGTCCTAGAATATAGCTCATCATTGAAATATCATGTGGAGCTAAATCCCAAATAACATTATTATCACGTCGTGCTTGTTGGTTAAAATTTCTACGATCACTATTTAAGAATCTAACTTCTCCGAGATCTCCTTTAAAGATCATTTGGCGCAATTTATTGACAGCAGGATGATATACAAGCAAATGACCAACCATTAAAGTAAGATCCTTAACACTAGCCAAATGGTTTAACTCTTGTGCTTGTAAATAACCACGTGCTAATGGTTTTTCAACATAAACATGTTTTCCTGCCTGCAAAGCAAGCCTAGCAAGTGAATAGTGTGTATGTGTAGGAGTGGCAATAATAATAGCAGCTATATTTGGGTCTGAAATTATATCTGCATAATTAGTACAAATACGAACATTATATGTTTTTTTTATAGAGTCTAAGATCTTTGGATCAGCATCACATACTGTATGTAAAACCCCAATATTAAATAAATTTCTTGCCAGGTTTTTACCCCAACTGCCACAGCCTACTAATGCAATGTTTTGTTTGTTGAAAATCATGAGTAATACTTTACCATATGTGAAATTAACTCAAAAAAGCTCTTTGCAAGTAAAAAATTATTAGATATTGACTGGTTTTACTTTATAAAACTATCAACACATTTTAAAATCTGATTTTGGCCGCAAAAATTTTTCTGTTTGATTTTTTTAGGCCCTCAAATAATTATTGTAATTTTTTCAAAACAAACAAGGTGATATCTTTAAATGCTATCCCTATAGATCTTCAACCAAAGATCGTTTAGCGTGGAAGATAATAGTCAAACGATCTTTAATTTTTCCATTTTTATTCTTAAGATATCTGGTAAATTAATATCTTTGTTTTAGATTACGATTCTTTTGGTACAAAATTATTAGGATAATGAAGATTAATTAAAACAAAAGGGGAATTGTACTTGTATAGAAAGGATTTATCCAACTTATTTGGTAAATCCGATCAATCGATGAGAGTAGCCAAGAAAAGCTCAAGCTTGTCTTGAGCTATATAAAATAAATGAAAAAAAACTTTATAGCTGCATTATGGGATGCATTTAATAATTTACTTTATAAAAACACCATTCTTCTTTTGTTTTATATATTTTCTATTACTTTATTGAGTTTGCTTGTTTACTGGACTAAAGTTTCTCATGAGATTATAAATACCAATGCAATGCAAAATGTTGCATCTCGAGCTGAAATGCTTGAAGAGCTAAGAGTACTCTATACTAACGATGTAGTAAATAGAGCAATCCCATACGGCATAGGGGTTGAACACAAATACAAAAAAAACGAAGACTCTATACCACATCCCTTAGCATTTACAAGTGAACTAAGCAAGAGAATAAAAGACAATGGGGATTCATCTATTGTTCGGCTATTTAGTGATCATCCTCCAAAACAATTAAAAAATAAATATATTCCTAAAGACGATTTTGAAAAAAGCGCCATGCGGTTTTTAAAACGCAATCCCAGGGAAGCATTCATAAGATTTGAAAAGCTTAATGGTAAACAAGTGCTTAGATATGCAATCAGACAAAAAATAAAATCAAAATCTATCAATGTTCTTGAAGTGATCTACCCAATGGATACATCCATAAATTTAATTAATAATATAAAACAAATATCTTTTATATTATTTCTTTCAATTGGTGTACTTGGTGTCATAGTAATAAGTGCTGTAATAAACAAATTAAAACACTCAAAAATTGAATTGGAAGAGACTGTAAAGGAACGTACAAAAGATCTTGAGCGATCTAACGAAGAGCTTGAACAGTTTGCATATGTTGCATCACATGACCTACAGGAACCGTTACGCATGGTAGCCAGCTTTACACAACTTCTCCAAGAAGAATATAAAGAAAAATTAAACGAGGAAGCTAATAGTTATATTAATTTTGCTGTAGATGGTGCAAAAAGAATGCAAGGACTTATAAGCGACTTATTAGAATACTCAAGGGTAGGTAGGATGGATCATGGTTTTAAAATGGTTGACTGTAATGAAATTTATGATCTTGCAATTAGAAATCTCCACGGAGCTATCATTGAAAGCAATTCAACTATAACAAAAGACCAGCTGCCTACTGTTCAAGGAGTAGAACTACGCTTGGCACAATTGTTTCAAAATCTAATTGGGAATGCTATAAAATACAGAGGTGATATTCCACCAAAAATCCATGTCAAAGCAGAGTCAAAAGGAGATAGCTGGGTTTTCTCATTTCAAGACAATGGTATAGGAATAGATTCAAAATACGCAGAAAGAATATTTCAAATATTCCAAAGACTTCATGCACGCGATAAATACTCTGGTACTGGTATAGGACTAGCTCTATGTAAAAAAATAGTTGAGCATCACAAAGGCAAAATCTGGGTAGAATCACAAGAGGGAAAAGGTTCTACATTTTATTTCACAATGCCAAAATTATAAAGGAATGCAGATGGAAACAGGTAAACAAATTGATATTTTACTTATTGAAGACAATATAGGTGACATAACACTAACAAAAAAAACTTTAAGCAAAAGTAAGATAATGAACAATCTTACAGTTATACAAGATGGGGATGAAGCCATTGAATACTTGTCTAAAAAAGGCAAGTATTCTGAAGCAACTACACCAGATGTAATTCTTCTAGATTTGAATCTGCCTAAAAAAAGTGGCCAAGAAATTTTAAATGAGATTAAATCAAATGAATTAACAAGGCACATACCTGTAGTAGTTCTTACAACCTCAAAAAAAGAAGAGGATATTCTTAGAAGTTATAATCTTCATGCTAATTGTTTTGTTTCTAAACCTATTGATTTAAATCAATTTCAAGAGGTAGTTTCTACAATTGAAGATTTTTGGTTTACTATTGTTAAACTTCCACCTAAAAACGCTCAGTAACATCCCTATAAACACATCTATTTCAGATAATCTACTTAAACAAAATTTACTAGTATTAGTTGAAAATGCATCCTATACTGGGTAAGTTATTAGAAGATTCTGTCAATTTGACAGAGATCACGTTCGTAGGGAACAGTCGCGACTGTTCCCTACGGAATAATTTAAGGAAGGAAATGGCTACACCATTCACAAAAGTCCTTATCGTTGAAGACAACGATGGGGATGCAATGTTAGTTAGAAAAATGCTGGAGGGAGCAGAAGGACAGCATTTTGAAGTCACGCGTGCTGAAAATTTATCTGAAGCTACAAAGCTTATTGGGGTTAAGACCTTTGATGCTATTTTACTTGATCTTTCTTTGCCTGATAGTCATGGGATTAAAACTATTGAAACCTTATATGCACTAGTTCCAAAAATACCAATCATAGTTATGACTGGTTTAAGTGATGAAACTGTAGGATTGAATGCTGTACAAAAAGGCGCACAGGATTATTTAGTAAAAGGTAAGGCTGATGCATCAAGATTAATCAATTCTATAAGATTCTCTATTGAAAGACATAGGTCCTTACTTGAAAAAGAAACCACTGTCACAAAACAAAAAGCAAAGGTAATAACCCTTACAAGTTATAAGGGCGGAACAGGAGTTAGTAGCATTGCTGTAAATCTTGCATATACCTTAGCTCATGTAGTAAAGAAAAAAGTTCTTTTAATTGACGGGGCTGGATTTGCAAATCACATATCAATATTACTCAACTTAACTCCTAAATGTAACCTGGCAGATATCTGTAAGCAAGGAGAACAGATAGATCATCAATTCCTTTCAAGCGCTCCTACAAAGCTTGGAGACAACTTAAGCGTTATATGTGGCTTACTTAAAACTAGTGATTTCTATGATATTAATCCTGCTTTAGTAAAGAATTTTTTTGAGATGGTAAGTTATGAATATGATTATATTCTAATTGACACTAAAGCAGGATTACTAGACGAATTAAACATGCTTGCAATTCAACAAGCTGATTTATTATTTGTTGTGAGTACTACTGAATTGCTTTCTATGAGGGATACAAAGTTTTTTATTGGGACCCTGCAAGAATTTGGCTTGGCTGAAGATAAAATTAAACTTATAATAAACAGAGAAGACTTAGATGTAGGAATACTAGATACAAAAATGGCCCAAAAGAAAATTGATGCTCAAACATATTTTGCTTTACCAAATGACTGGCAATTAAGTGTTAAAGCATCGAACTATGGAAAGTCTGTAGTAGAAGTAGATCCAAAATCAAAACTATCTATTGCTTATAAAAATTTCGCATCTAAGATTGCAGATTCTAATCTTGTTAGTTTTAAACAAGAAAGTGGTAAAACAGAGGTAAAGCAAGAAAAGAAAAAAGGAATGTTTCCTTGGGGATAAAAATAAAAATTGAGAGTGAAGAATTGAAAATTGATAATTTGGGATATAAAATATGGCAAAAAAAATATTACTGATTGAAGATGATCTTGAACACTCAAATCAACTAAAAAGCGTTTTAAATAAATTAGAAGAAAAACCTCTTGTCGAAATAATGGGAAACTTATGGACAAGTATAAGTCGTTTAGCTAAAGGTGGAGTTGATTTAATAATTCTTGATCTTGATCTGCCTGACTCACAAGGCTATGAAACCTATACCAGATTACGTCAAAGAGCAAACACTATACCAATAATGCTTTTAGTAGAACTAAGAGATGAGGGACTTGGCGAAAGACTAATCAAAGATGGTGCTAGTTGTTATTTAGTAAAGGGGTATTTTGATGAAACAAGATTTATAAATACTGTACTAGCACTACTTGAAAATCCTGATGCAAAGCCACAAGAAAAGCCAAGCACTTCAACTGTACCTAAAGAAGAAAATGAAAATTCTGCAAAGGTGCTAAGTTTTATCGGGGCAAAAGGAGGGGTAGGGACGACAACTGTTGCATTAAACTGTGCATTAGCATTAGCATTACAAAAGAAGAATGTAATAGCAGTAGAATTACATCCTTCATATGGAACATTCTCTCAACAGCTTAACCAATCTCCAAATGAAACTATAAGGGATTTACTCCATTTAGATCCAAAAGAAATCACCATGCGTGATATTAATATGAAACTTTATAACTCCCCTCTTGGCATAAGAGTTTTATTTGGTCCACAAAAAGTCTCTGACTTTAAACCCATAGGTGAGGACCATGCTCTTGCCATAATAAAAATACTAGGTCAACTTGCTGACTACATCATTATTGATCTCCCAAGCTATCCAACACTTGCTTCTTGTGTAGTAATGAAACATTGCAGCTTTGTAGGACTTGTTGTAGAGAAAGAACCAGGCTCTGTAATATCAGCAAGAGTAACAAAAGAACTTTTAAAATCGTGGGGGGTCAGTGGTGGGATTTTAGGTTCTATTATTGTCAATAAAACATCATATTCAAATCCCATGAAATTACCAGATATACGATCAAACATTGGGTGTGAAATTATGGGTGTAGTTCCACCTGCCCCAGAAGCATGTTTAATGGCTTTGCAAATGGGAGCACCTTTAATAATTTCCCAGTCTGAGACTTTAGCAGCTACTACATTTATTGAAATAACAAGTAGAATCTCACAAGATAAAGTTATTGCTATGAAGATATAAATAAGGATATGTTAACATTGTTACCATGACAATAATTTCTACATTTAATGCAGAAGATAAGCCTAAAAAAGACAATA
This sequence comes from Candidatus Melainabacteria bacterium, assembly GCA_023250155.1. Lineage (GTDB taxonomy): Bacteria > Cyanobacteriota > Vampirovibrionia > 2-02-FULL-35-15 > 2-02-FULL-35-15 > JAHFBD01. The sequence goes on along the minus strand of JAHFBG010000001.1, from coordinate 166,337 downwards.
ACAAATCAAATAACACCACGCTCAAATCAGAGCAAACTATTTTAGACCAACAATTTGAACCTTCACTGAGACCTCAAACCTTGGAGCAGTACATAGGACAACCAAGATTAAAAGAATTGCTTAAAGTCTGCATAGGTGCTGCAAAAAAAAGAGGTGATTTAACAAGTACAGGACATTTTTTATTGTATGGTGCACCAGGTCTTGGTAAAACAAGTTGTGCCATTATCATATCTCGTGAACTTGGTACAGAAGCAAAAGTTTTCAGTGCCCCTGCGCTTGCCCAGCCTAAAGATATTATTGGTGTTTTACTGTCATTAAATGTTGGGGATGTTTTATTCATAGATGAAATTCACAGATTAAACAAAGTCACAGAAGAGCTTCTGTATTCAGCAATGGAAGATTTTGTTCTAGATATATCAGTAGGAAAATCCCAGGCAGCAAGAGTAACAAGACTACCCATAAACCGTTTTATCTTAGTAGGTGCTACAACAAGACTAGGATCTTTATCAAGCCCGCTAAGAGACAGATTTACACATATATATAAAATGGAATTTTATAGCCATGATGAGCTAATCATTATTATTAAAAATACAAGTAAGATATTAAAGTTTGAAATTTCAGATGAAGCTGCTTTAGAAATAGCAAGAAGGTCTCGTGGTACACCAAGAATTGCAAATAGACTAACCAGACTTGTTAGGGACTATTCACAACATGAAAATATAAATATCACAAAAAAGGAAGATGCAATTTCTGCTCTTGAATTATTTAAAGTAGATCTGCATGGGCTTGAAGAAAGTGACAAACAATTGCTTAGAACAATTATTGAAAGTTATAGTGGTGGTCCTGTAGGAATAGAGGCTATTGCAGCCACACTTGGTGAAGAAAAACAAACAGTGGAAGATTGTTACGAGCCTTATTTACTTCAGGCAGGATTTTTAACAAGAACTTCTCGAGGGAGAATGGTAACTGATTTAGCTTATAAACATTTAAATATTGAGAAAAACAAAAACACTAATGATCAATTAAAGCTAGGGTTAGAAAACTAGAGATTTACTTTTGTTCTTTTCCTTTTCTTTAATTAAAGAAAAAAAGTTGGCATTTGCACCAAGGTGAACTTGTAATTTTCTAGGTTCAGTTTTTATGCCACATTCTTTAAGTCTATTTATGAAAGCATCGACTGTAGTGACTTTTATCGGCTGTGTAAGAATTTTATGTAATTCTAAAATGTCTTTTTTACCAATATTAATAGATCTGGGTGATATTTTATTTATATTTCTTGTAACCCTTATACCTAGCGAGTGCAAAGAGTTTTCTACTTCATTTCTTTCATTAAAGTCTTTTCTTATTAAGCTTTTCAGGACTGCTTTTGTTGCATCTACAAATTTTTCTTTTATCCTACATTCTAATACAGATTTCTCTTCTTCAAGATTATCAAGCAACCAATTAAGAGTAGAAAACTGCATCGGTAAATTAAAGACAACAACTTCCTGAAGCAGGGTACTATCATCATTCATTACTTCATTTTGACCAGCAGTAGCTGGTTCTCCGCATACTACCATATGTCCTCTACTTGTAACCTTACTATATACACTTGCAGTCTCATGAGTATGATCATCTTTTTCAATTTTAAAATCAATCCATTCCAAAGGATGGCCATCACAAAGCTTTTCTACTGGCAGTTTTTCAAATCTGCTATAACTACTCTTAGCAAAACCTACAATTGGATTTGTTCCATTTATCATAATTTTAATTTTTAATTTAGAAGGTAATGATACCATAGCTCTTTTCCTTAACCTGGGTTAAAATTATTCCTATGGTTTTAACAAAGCAAAAAACAATTCAAATCGGTCTTTTAGGGGCTGGAGTAGTTGGTTCTGGAATTATTAAGTCATTATTAAATCACCCTTTAATTAAAATAAAAAAAATTGGGGTTAAGGGTTTAAATAAAAAAAGGGATTGGGGTGATTCTGTAGGGAACAGTCGCGACTGTTCCCTACAGACGACGACAAACCTAACTGAAATCGTAACTGATCCTGAGATTCAAATTATTGTAGAAGCATTAGGTGGATTGAATCCAGCACGTGATCTTGTAACACTTGCTATTAAAAATAAAAAACACATTGTTACTGCAAACAAAGATCTCATTGCTACCTATGGTCCTGAACTTTTCGATCTTGCTCGTGAGAACAATGTTCAAATACAGTTTGAAGCAAGTGTTTGCGGTGGAATACCTATAATAAATACCTTAAAACAAACTTTAAATGCAAATAAGTTTTCTAAGATTATGGGAATAATGAATGGCACTACAAACTATATTCTCACTGAAATGCTAAGCAAGAATCTTAATTTTAATGATTGCTTAAATGAAGCACAGAAACTTGGTTATGCTGAGCCTGATCCTACAAGCGATGTATCAGGAAAGGATGCAGCTTATAAGATAGCTATTTTAAGCAGTATTGCATTTCATGAAAGAATTAAAATAAATGAGGTTTACACAGAGGGAATTGAAAAAATTACATTGTTAGATATTCTAACCGCTGAAGAACTTGGGTATAGATTAAAACTAATTGCACTTTCTAAAAAAGAAGACGATGGAAAAATAGATGTTAGGGTTCATCCTGCATTTATAAAACAAACAAACCCTCTTGCATCTGTGCTTGGTGTAAACAATGGTGTCTTGGTAGAAGGTGATTTAGTAGGAGAACTTACATTAATAGGACGTGGTGCAGGACAGTCTCCTACCACAAGCTCAGTAATAGGAGATTTAAATCTACTTGCTGCACAGCTTTCATATTCACGTGAACCTCACCCACAGTTTGTTTGTCATCATACAGAATATGCAAAAATTAAACCTATGAAAGATACCGTGAATTGTTATTTCTTAAGACTTAAAACAGAAGATAAACCTGGTGTAGTAGGACAGATAGGAACTATATTTGGAAGTCATGATGTTAGTATAAATGCATTTACACAGCGTGGTATAAATCACGATGATACAGCATCCATAACCATGCTTACACATAAAGTCAAAGAAGAAAAAATTCAAAATGCAATTACTGAATTAAAAAAAGCAAATTCAATTAAACAGGTAGAGAACTTGATTAGGGTGTTGGAATAGTAACTACTGTATACTACACATGCGCTGCCTCACCAATAGTATTTTCAAGGGCCTCAAGCAAAACTTCTGAATAAGTAGGATGTGCATGAATTGAGTTGGTTAATTGTTCTACAGTTAAATCATTTTGCATGGCTACTACCATTTCATGAATTAGACTAGATGCCTCAGCTCCTATAATATGTGCACCTAATATTTTTTTTGTATTTGTATCCATTATGATTTTAGCTATGCCTTCTGTAAGCCCACTTGCTTTGGCTTTACCACTGGCTAAATATAAGGATTTTCCAACCTTATAATTTAAACTTTTTTCTTTAGCTTCTTCTTCAGTAAGACCAATAAATGCCACCTCTGGATATCCAAAAATACACCCTGGTATAAATCTTCCATCAAACTCTTGCAGGTTTCCCATAATGTTCTTTGCTACAATACGTGCCTGGAAACTAGCTGTATGAGCTAATTGTGGGTAGTTCGTCACATCCCCTATTGCCCATATGTTTGGTATGTTTGTTTGCAAATGTTTATTGACCTTTATAAATCCACTAGCTTCAAGCTCAATATCGGCATTTTCAAGAGAGAGGTTTTCAGTATTTGGTTTTCTACCCACTGCTATTAAAACTTGATCATAGCCTCTTATTTCTCTTTCACTATCAGTTGTACTTATAAACTCTACTTTTACTGAGTCATCTTTTTTTTCCAAGAACTTAGTAGCTCTATTTATTTTTAATTCAATACTTCTTCGCTTGAGACTTCTAGAAAGGTTTTCAGATATTTCAAGATCTAAAATCGGACAAAGTGATTCTTTAATTTCACTAATAGTAACTTTAGAACCCAGGACATGAAATACTCTTGCAAACTCAATTCCAATAGGACCAGAACCTATAATTAATAATTTCTCAGGAACACTAGGTATATTCCAGACATTGTCACTTGAAACTATTAGTTTTCCATCCAAATTAAAACTTGGTATATTTTTTGGCTTCGATCCTGTAGCAATAATAACTTCATCTGCTTCTATATCTGTAAAACTATTTCCTTCTATACTATGAGTCACTCTAAGTTTATTTTTTGACAAGAAACTAGCAGTACCATAAACAAGTTCAATTTTTTTTGCTTTAAACAGTTTTTCTAGTCCTTGTCGTAATTGATTCATTACCTCAACTTGAAATAGTTTAAGAGCCTCCGTATCTATTTTTATGTCCTCACCTGAAAAAATCTTTTTTTTATTTGCTAGAAATTGAAAATGTTCAAATAAGCTTGTATTATCAAGCAATGTCTTTGTCGGTATACAGCCTACATTTAAACAAGCCCCACCTATGTTTTCTTTTTCTATTAAAGTTACTTTACAACCAGACTTGCTAAGAAGTAATGCAGCATAATACCCACCAGGTCCACTACCAATTATTGCTATGTGTTTCATTTTTTATATCTTGTAGGTAATGATCGCGACTATTACCTACTTATCGATTGATCGGATTTATCGAATAAATCGGATAAATCCTTTCTATGCAAGTACATTAACATTACTTTTATATGTTAAGCAAGGTAAGTAATAACCTATCTAATTTTTCCAACAAGCTGTCAAATAAAACAATGCAACTATCCACAGAAAGAATATATTTGCTCAAATAAAGCCATACATGTCAAAGGTGTGCGAATCAACTTACAGCTTCTTTACAACCATAATAGATAATTTACCTCTACAAGTTAAATTTCTTACAACTTATAAACCTCTCTACTACTACTAAAATTTAAATATAATTAGAACGGCAAAACACAAATAAGTATCAATATAGTTTAAAATATCTTACAATAATAAGATGAGGTGATTTATAAATGGAAATAGAAGTTAAAACAGAGCAATTTAAAAAAGTAGTCTCTTGCACATCACGAGCCACATCAAATAAAGCTATCCAGCCAATATTAAATAATATTTTAGTTTCAGGTCAAGACGGAGCTTTAATAGTTTCTGCAACTGATTTAGATTTAGCAATTGAGTGTAAGTTAGCAGCAAATATAAGAATTCCAGGAAGAGTTACATTACCAGCTAAGAAGTTTGATGAAATTGTAAGTAAAATAACAGGCGGAGATATAAAAATATCAACGGATGATAATCAACTTGCAAAAATATTAAGTGATCGATCAAAGTTTCAAATAAATGGTGTTTCACCAGATGACTTTCCTTGTGTAATAAATGCAGAAAAATCAAAAGATGTAATTTGTATAAACCAGGAAGAATTTTTACATGCCGTTAGTTTGACTTCATTTGCATCGTCTAGGTTTGAAGCTACAAGTATATTATCAGGTATTAAATTTGAAATTAAAAATGATAAGTTTGAACTAGGTGCTGCTGATGGGAGTAGGTTAGCAAGATTTATAGGAAAATTAAGTAAGCCACCAAAATCAAAAGACTTTAAATATGGTGTTGTAATTCCAGTAAGGGCATTAGATGAACTTGAAAGATTAATCACTAATTTTAGAGATGGAAATGATGAAATATCATTTTACTTTTCTAATGGTCAGATAGTTTTTCAAAACAATGATTTTACATTAAGCACAAGGCTTTTATCCGGTATATTCCCTACTTATGAGAACTTGATACCACCAGCACAGCCCAATAAAGTCAAATTTCTAAAATCTAATTTACTTCTAGCACTTGAAAGGGTTGCTATATTAGCAAATGAAAAAACTAATGTAATAAAAATGTCTCTTTCAAAAGGTAAAAATGTAGCTAAATTAACCTCAACCTCACCAGACTATGGAAATGCAGTGGATGAAGTAGATGTAGAGTATAAAGGGAGTGATGTAGAAATAGCTTTCAATTATAAATATCTTTCTGAAGCATTAAGAAATATAAAAGAAGAAAGTCTTGAAATTGAATTAGATGGATCTCTTTCCCCACTAATAATTAGTTTAAATAAGGATTCTGAGTATTCTTATACATATTTAATAATGCCAGTACAGCTTAGATAGATGTCATTCTCAATTTTAACAAATGAACTCAAGAAGATTTTTCCTTCAGCATCCTTTGATTCAAACGAGTATTTTTCTATAAGTACAGACTCTAGGACTGTACGTCATGATCAAATATTTTTACCGTTAGTCGGAGAAAAATTTGATGGTCATGATTATATAAATGAAGTATTTTCAAAAGGTATACAACTATCATTTTGTGAAGTTGAGAAAATTGACAGGGTTAAAGAAAACAATAGATCAAAACTAATACTTGTAGATAAAACACTTGACGCATATCATAAGCTTGCAAATTTTTATAGAAATAAAATAAACCCTAAAGTGATTGCTATAACTGGCAGTTCTGGAAAAACTACAGTAAAAGATTTAATAGCATGTGTATTGAGTACTAAATACAAGGTTCATAAAACACAATTTAATTTTAACAATGAAATTGGTGTTCCAAAAACTATTCTTGAAATGCCTAATGATACAGAAGTGTTGATATTAGAGTTGGCGATGAGAGGAAAGGGAGAAATAAAATATTTATCTAAAACAAGTGAGCCTGACATTGCAATAATCACAAATATTGGAAGTGCTCATATTGGTAGATTGGGAGATCTTGATTCTATATTAAAAGCAAAGTGTGAAATTCTAGAACATCTTAAACAAGATGGAGTTGCTATTTTGCACAATACACCGAACTTAATTCACCAGGCATTGAGTGTTTGGAAAGGAACAACAATTACATTTGATTTAGAGCAGGCTAAGGACATAATCTTTAAAGATGGAAAATCCTTTTTCTTGTTAAATAAGACTCATGAAGAGTTTTATATAAACGCCCTTGGTAATATTCATGTTTTAAATTCACTGATTGCCATTGATGTTGCATTAGATTTAAATCTTTCTCATGAAGAAATCCAAAATGGTTTGTCCAAGTTTTCTGTACCTGATGGGCGTGGAAATATTATAAAGCTAAAAAATGATTGTTATTTAATTAATGAATCCTACAATGCAAATCCTGAATCACTAAGAGCAGCAATCTTAAACCTTATTCAGTGTTGGGATAAAGACTATAAAAAGGTTTTAGTACTTGGAGAACTTGCAGAGCTTGGCAGTGAAGAAAATAAACAATTGAATGAGCTTGTAGACTGGATAAAAGAGCAATCTTTGAATGTTGTAATTACAGTAGGCGAGCAGGGTAAAAAGTTAAAACAAATAAATATTGCTGTAAATGTTAAAGATAATGTAGAGTGCTGTGGTATTGTAAAAGAGTTGCTTAAGCCAAAAACCGTTGTACTAATAAAAGGATCAAGGGTTGCAAAGTTAGATAGAGTAATGAACGATCTTATAACAACTCAGGATAAATAAAATGAACCAACAAAAAATAAAAATCGACTTTTCGCATTACTTTTCAAATGAAATAACTACAAACTTTAGATCATCACAAAGCAATGCATTTAACTTGTTATCAAAGCTATATAGCTCAAAAGACGATTTCCAGGGGATGGCAGGATGGCTAAATCTACCGCATGACTTAAAAATGTTTGATAAAGTTAATGATTTTGTTACCAAGATCACAGGCGAAGATAAATATGAACATTTGCTTGTATTTGGCATAGGAGGATCCAGTCTTGGTGCTCAGGCTTTAATTGAGAGTCTGCAAACACCGCTATGGAACAGGATTTCTAAAAGTAAGAGAAAACAATTTTTAACCATAGATTTTATAGACAATTTAGATCCTCAAATCATAAGAACAATTTTAACCAAATTAAATTTAAAAAAGACATTGTTTCTTGTCATTTCAAAGTCAGGTGGTACGCTTGAAACTATTGTCCCTATGCTTATTGCTAAAGAGTGGGTAGCTGAACTTGATGAGAACTTTTATAGCAATTGTGTTTTTATTACAAGCAAAGAAAAAGGTCTTTTATATGACTTGTCAAAAAAACATTCAATCCCATTATTTCCTATACCTGAAAATGTAGGTGGTAGATACTCTGTATTTTCACCAGTAGGATTGATCCCGGCAGGATTAGCAGGTGTTAATCTGGCTGAGGTAAGAGAAGGTATTTTGCAAGCTGATAGTCTATGTCAGCTTGTGGATATTAAAGGAAATATTGCAGTGTCATTAGCCTTGGCTGCTTTTAATTCATACTTGAATAATAAAAATATTTTTGTTTTAATGCCATACTCTACATGCTTAAAACGTTTTGCAGATTGGTTTATACAACTTTGGGCAGAATCATTAGGAAAAAGAGGAAAAGGATCTACTCCTATTTCAGCTATTGGTGCTACAGATCAACACTCTCAAATACAAATGTTCAATGAAGGACCAAATGATAAATTGATTTGTTTTATAAAACTAAATAAACATAAAAGAGATATTCTTATTCCAGATTTCTCAAGTGAGAACCCTAGTTTTAAACAATATAGCGGTCATAAAGTAGGGCAAATATTAAACGTCGAATTAGATGCTACGCGTAGAGCCTTAACAGAAAATAAAAGACCAACTATTTTAATTACATTACCAGAGCTAAATGAATATTATATTTCACAATTAATGTATGTTTTAGAAGTTTCAACTGCTATAGCAGGTATGTTACTTGATGTGAATCCTTTTGATCAGCCAGGAGTAGAATTGGCTAAAAGATATACAAATGACGCTCTCTTGCGCAGTTAGCTTGCTTTTCTCTAATCATTGGTTAACAGTGGCATTAAGTTTTATGGAGATCTTTAATCTTTTTATTTACTCTTGATTTGCTAAATGTTAGATTGTATCTACTAATAGATACAGTAACTAATTAAATACGTCGGGAGTTCCAAATGCTTTATTCCCTAAGTCCTTGTTATGCAGCAAGTATTATATCTAAGCCGCAACAACCAGAAAAAAATGAGATAAAAGACAATCTTGCTAAATTAAAGACAATAGCTGAAGATCTTAAGTCTATTGATTCAATGAATGAGCTTATTGGCTGGGATCTTGTAACTTACCTTCCAAAAAGTGCAAGCGACGATAGAGCCTGGCACATAACAACACTCACGAGTAAGCAGCATGAAATATTGACATCAAAAGAATTGGGTCAGGTTCTTGGAGCTTTAAATAAGCCAGAAATTCTTATAAGATTAAATGACTTTGATAAAGTTTTAGTTCAAGAACTGTGGAAATCTCACATAAGAGAAAAAAGAATCCCTCTCAGCCATGTAGAAGAGTTTGCCAATGTTACAACCAATGCTTTTTATAAATGGGTAGAAGCAAAAGAAAAAAAGGATTTTCAAATATTTGAACCCAGCCTCGAGAAAATTATTGATCTTTCAAGACAAGAAGCATGGCATGTAAGATTAGACCATCCTAATTCTTTATATAATACGCTTCTTGATTCCTATGAATCTGGCTTAACCACACAAGATCTAGATCAAATATTTTTGAGATTAAAAGTTGAACTTATTCCATTCATAAAAAAAATAACTAGTTTAAACAAACAAATTGATAATAGCTTTTTGTTTAGAAATTATACACATGCTGATCAGTTAAAACTTACAAATATGGCATTGGAACATATGGACTTTGATTTTACAAGAGGTAGAGTTGATGAGACAGTACATCCATTTGTTACAAGCCTTTCACATGATGACATAAGATTCACCACTCGATTACCAGAAAAAAATATTTCATTTGTTGTAGGTACTGCTCTTCATGAAGGTGGACATGCACATTATGAGTTTAATATGTCTAAAGAACTTGAAAGAACACCCTTATATGATGGCTCATCTCTTGGTATACATGAGGCACAAGCTAGATTATATGAAACAAGAATTGGGCTAAATATGCCTTTTTGGAAAGGATTTTTTCCTAAGATGAAAGCAGCGTTTCCAGAAGAGTTAAAAGATGTAGATTTAGAAAAATGGTATTTAGCTATAAACAAGGTTAATTTATCCCCTGTTCGTCTTGATTCAGATGAATTGACTTATAATTTGCACATCATTATTCGATATGAAATAGAGAAAGATTTAATGGAAGAAAGAATATCTGTTAAAGATGTTCCCAGAATCTGGAAAGAAAAAACAAAAAAATATCTAGGAGTAGAATCAGCTGATGATAGTGAAGGATCTCTTCAAGATAGCCATTGGGCAGGAGGATCGATAGGATATTTCCCTACATATACATTAGGAAATCTTTATGCTGCACAGTTTTATAATCAAGCATTAAAAGAAGTCCCAAATCTTGAAAAAGAAATGGAAAGAGGAAACATGAAACCTATTAATAAATGGCTTGGTGAAAAAATTCATAAATGTGCTGCTACTCAGTCTCCGCAAGAAATAGTTTTTAGAGTTACAGGTGAAAAATTAAATCCTGATTATTTTATAAAATACATTAAAGAAAAGTATATGAAGATTTATAGGATTGAGGACTGAGGATTGAGAGTTGTGTACTGATGATTAGAAGATTGATATTGAATCTGTTTTGTTCAATCCTCAATACTAATAACTCAATCCTATTTAAGGTTAAGAAAATAAAAAAATAGACTTCTTAATTTTGTATATCTAAAGAGTGGAGTGTACTATATATGGTACTTAGGATTGAAGTACTTCTATATGGAGACAAGAAATGGCAATTTTACCCACAGGCCGACATAATGTTTATCTTCGACATGATGTACAAACCCCATCACTACAAACACCTAAAAATCTATTTCTTGAGTTAAGGAAAAAATATACAAATAATGAAAATAAAAGATTCATCTTTTCTGCACTAGATCGCTTAGAGGAAGCTGTAGAAGAAAGTAAACGACAAAACACTCCTTTGAATTTAAGCGGGGCTGATCTTAATGTTTATCTTTTCTATGAACACCCTTTGAATTTTGAAAAAGTACTTTTAGAACTTTATGGAAAAAATGCTCCTAAAGATCCTTTATATAAGGCTCAATTAAATGGAGTAAAGATGGCATTAGCACATCTAGAAGAAGCTAATCTAGAAGAAGCAAATCTTAAATGGGGCAATTTGTTTGGGATCTTTTTCAACAAAGCAAACTTAAAGAGAGCTAATCTAGAAGGAATCAATTCACAAGAAGCAGATTGGATAGAGGCTAAGTTAAACGATGCTAACTTATACAAAGCTAATCTTAGCTGGTCAAACTTTACAGGGGCTAAATTAAAGCGAGCATGCTTAATAGGAGCAAAGTTAGAACACGCTAGATTTAATGGAGCGAATCTAAAAGAGGCTAAATTAACTGAAGCAAACCTCAAAGAAGCAGACTTAAGAGGAGCTAATTTAAAAGGGGCTTATGTAATGTGGCATGGAGAAAAGATTACAGGTGAAGAACTAAAGAAATATTTAGTAAATGAGTTCAATGTAACAGTGGATGAGAATACGAGGTTTTAATTTCCATTTGTAGCTACATTGATAATTAACTGAACTTCTTTTGGAGTAGTTAGTCCATTTACCATAGGTTGTACATCATCATATAGTTCCTTGTCTCTTGGCTTAATTACTTTTTCCAAGTGATCTAAGAACTCTACAGGCTCTGTTTTTTCATCTGTGTAAACCAATATTTTCCTTTCAGGATCTACTTTAGAATATCCACAGTAAGCAGTCTCACCACCGGTCATGTGTTTTAGTCTAAACTGAAAGTTTGCATTTTTTAACATAGACAACCCATGTTGAGCTGAAGCATCAATTTCACGTTCTGTCATTTCTTTTATTCTTTTACTTGATAAGTCCGCTGCATCAAGCCCTAATAAATAAGGAAGTTCCTCGGCGTTTGACATAGGGAAATAATTAAATGAATCATTAAATATTTTTCTATCAAACAAAATTTTAAATGTAAGCAGTGCACCTTTCTCAATAAAACTAGTTTTTACTTTACCGTCTTCACCTTTGTAAAGTCTTACAGTGTCTGCATATTCTTTTACGTCGTTCAGTGACCATTTTGGAAAACCATCTATGCAGGTGAAATCCCCACAACGAGTGTATTCTGTATAATCTGAGATTTTAAATGCTTTAAATAAAGGACTCCATTTTCCTATTATCTCTCTTGTTTGAGCTAATATTTTTTCACCCTTTTCTTTTCCATAATAATTAATGATAGTGTCTCTAATATCTTTTGGCGCATCTTCACTACCTTTTAAAATCTCTACTGTGTACTCATCGTTATTGTGTCCTTTGACTGCTTTTTCAGCCAGGTGACTTCTTGCTATGTGTCCCACATCATGAAGTAATCCTGCAAGCTTAAATGCATCTTTGTTTTCAAGAAGCATGGCTTTTAAGCTTTCATCAGTAGTATTTTTTAGAAGAGCATTGTATATAAGGATAGCTACTGCACAAACTCTCTTACTATGTGAATATCTTTCTAAATATGGTCTGCCATTTGTAGGGGGGTTGCTTGGTGTGGGTAGCCCAACTTGTGTTTTTGTTTGAAGCCCTTTAAAGGTCTTAGTATTTATTAATTGATCTATTATTTCTCTTTGCTCATTATTTTCATCATATAAAATCGTATCGAACTTATCACGCATGTGTGGTGGCGGTCTATCTGTTTCTAGTTTATCTAAATGTTCAAAAACTCTCTCCCCTTCTTTTGTAGGATTTAAGTTTAGCTCTACTATTTCTTTATGTAATGGACCAAACATATCAGGCTTAAAAAACTTCAGCAATGATTGTGCTTTAAATGCTAAAAATGCAAAACCTGCTCCCCATGCACGCATTGCCATTGCTATGTTGTACATTGTGCCGCCTTCTGAATCAACTCCTAATCCTTTTAATGCAAGGCACAAATTGTTTAAACCTAAGAAGGGTGCAGCTAGTTTTTTAAGGGTTCCCTCCATTTTCATTGAGAATTGTTCACCTGCTTTTCTTGCCCCAAAATCTTTTGCACGTGTAAGCATTACTTGCCCATCTCTGTATAGGGCTATTAAATTTGCAACTGAAAAGGCACTATATGGCAGGTAAAAAAATGACTGAAGTCTTTCAGACATTTTATTTTTAAATATACTTGCAATGCCAAGTAATCCACCTGCTGAAATTAAGCCCCCTCCTGAGGTTTGAAATAATGAATAAGGTTCTTCTTTGTTAAATCTTTGCCAGTCTTTCGGTGAAACTAATCTTCGTGCAAAACTTATAATAGATTGTTCTATCGGAATTAAAAATCTAAGACTAGAGAGTTTCGGATTGTTAAAGATAGAATTTCGAACAGCATTAACATTTTGTTTATCTCTATAACGAACACGCCCCATTCCTATAGATGCAAGCCCTTCTGAGATTGAAAATGCACCGAGTCCCCAAATGCTATCCAGATATCGGCTAAATACTCCCATGCCAATATTTCCAATTGCCCACTCGGGACTTTCATGAGCAGCGCCAGTTAATGCTCCAGCTACTCCTGAAGCAGTATATGCAGTACTTAAACTTTTATATGAATCTTCTGTATCATTGCTACTGATTGAGTTTAATAAAAGTTTTCCTCCTGAATAAAATAGTCCTAAAGCAGATAAAGCATTTAATGCTACAGCACCAACAGTAGCTCCTATTTTTCCATAGCGTTCTAGCTTCAGCCTGCTTTCAGGGATTTTTTGGTGTCTTACTACTTCAATACCTTTTGTTTTTAAACCATTTAAATCTTTATACTCAGTGAGACCTTCTTTTAGTGTATTGGGACTTAAAGTAGCGTACTTGCCTGCATTCCAATTTTTAAAATCAAGAGATTTTTTATATAAACTACTTGAACTTGGCTCTGGTCTTTGAATAGGAGCTTCTATAGTGGCTACTGTCATATATGTTATTTAGTCCTTAAATATGTTGCCAATATCATTTGAATGAGCGCTTTTATACAACCCATAAAAAATATAAAGTCAAACGATTGGCAATATCATCACACAAAAAAAATACATTGTAAATGTTTTGTTTTTAATCTTTGACATAAATTGTATTAGAAAAAAAATACAAACAAAATAATTACTAATCACATACATCACCCATACAAAATCCATAAGTAATAAATCAAAATACCTTAAACAACATTATCTTTTTATATAAATTAGAGTAAACACTTCAATTGAAAATCATCTTGCAACCTTTTTACCTTACAATCCCATTTCATTTTTACTTTTTTTTAATTTACTGTATATTGATAATTACTTAGTCCACATAATTTTTTAAACTTAAGGAGAAACTAAATGACTACTCTTCCTGTTACTCCGTTAGTGTTGTCTGAAAAGCCTGAAAGCCTTATAGCGCCTGCATCTTTAAAAAGAGTTTTTGATCCGTTTAAAAAAGAACTTCAAGTAACATGGTTCCAGTGGTTAGATCGAGTTATTCAAAGTAATGCTCCTGTAGAAGAAAAAGAAAAAGCATTGCTATCAATTTTTTCTAGTGAGGTTGCAAAAGAAATTGCAGGCAGAGTAAGAGCTAGCGTACCTACGGTCACACCAAAATATGATCCAAGTAAAAATCTTATAGACTACTTAAAATTGGACAAACCAATTGTTTTTTATGACTTAGAAACTGATGGTAAGGGAGCGAACGTTTCAAGAATAGTACAAATATCAGCAATTAAATTTCATCCTGATGGACGAATAGAAGGACCTATAACACAGGACATAAATCCAGAACGCCCAATTCCAGAAGAGGTATCTCTAATTCATGGTATAAAGGATGAAGATGTAAAAGACAAAGCAACTTTTAAAGAAGTAGCTGGTATATGGCATAATTTTTTTGAAAACAGCCATCTTGGTGGATTTAATATAAAAGCATTTGACAATATAATTTTACAGTCAGAGTTTAAAAGAGCTGGATATAGCGACTTTAATTACAAAGATAAAGCAAATATAGATGTAATGAAAATCTACCATGACAAAATTCCATGGGTGGAAGGTACTAAAAGGCAACTAAAAGATGGATATAAATTTTTCTGTGGGCAAGATTTAACACATGCTCATGAAGCTGATGCTGATACTCTTGCAACAGTAGAAATATTAAAAGCCTTGTTTGAAACTTATAGTGATCTTCCAAGAGAAGTTAATGCACTTAGTGATAGTTATAAGACTGCAATCCATGATTTTGTAGATCCTGACAAGAAGTTTCGTTGGTCTAATAATGAAATGATATTTAATTTTGGGAAATATGAAGGAATAGCAGTAAAGGATGTGGCTAAAACAAATAAAGGTTACTTTGCTTGGATGTTAAAAGAGGATAGAGACTTTCCAGAAACTGTAAAAAGAATTGCTAAACTTGCTGAGGATGATATATTTCCTACTCCAGATACATTGCATGCATTGTTAGAATCTGTTGACTTGTCTAAAAAGACAGCTTCTAATGGAAATGGAAAACCTAAACCTCTGTCAGTCGCACAGGTAGCTCCTCTTCCTCCATCTTCTCCTTAATTTGATTAATGGTTAAATCTTTATAATGTAATAAAGATGCAAGTAGAGCAGCATCACACCCAGTTTCATGAAACACTTCAATTATATGTTTGATTTTACCTGCTCCACCTGATGCTATTACTGGGACATTGACAGACTCTACCACTTGTTTTGTAAGCTCAATGTCATATCCATTTTTTGTGCCATCAGAATCCATGCTGGTTAACAATATCTCTCCTGCACCTAAACTAACACCTTTTTTTGCCCATTCAATTGCATCTAGATTTGTATTTTCTCTCCCACCCTTAATATAAGCCTCCCAAGTTTTTTTTCTCCCATTGTATTTTGCATCAATTGCTAGAACTATACATTGAGATCCAAATTTAGCAGCTCCTTCAGTTATAAGCTCTGGATTTTTTATGGCACTTGAGTTTATTGTAATTTTGTCAGCACCAGCACGCAAAATATCTTTCATTTGTTTTGTGCTGGATATACCACCACCTACTGTAAAGGGTATAAAAATTTCATTTGCAACAGCTTCTACAATACTGATTATTGTTTTTCTTTCTTCATGACTTGCTGTAATATCAAGAAAACATAACTCATCAGCACCCTCTTTGTTATAGTATTTTGCAAGTTCTACAGGATCACCTGCATCTTTTAAGTTTAAAAATTTAGTACCTTTAACGACTCTACCGTCTTTAATATCTAAACAAGAAATTATTCTTTTAGTTAACATTTATATCCATTTTTTATTCTTAACATAAACCAGCATTGAAACAGTAGTGATTAGCATTAATAGTAGTGCAAAAGGATAGCCCCAATGCCAGTCTAACTCCGGGAGGTATTTAAAATTCATACCATAAATACCTGCTATAAATGTAGGTGGCATAAATATGGTAGCAATAATAGTTAATGTTCTCATAGCTTCATTGATCCTATTATTTGTACTTGAAAGATAAATCTCAAGCATTCCAGATAGCATATCTCTAAACGTTTCTATAGTATCAATTATTTGAATAGTGTGGTCATAAATATCCCTCAAATAAATTTTTATAGATTCATTAATAAGATTGGAATCTTCTCTTTGAAGATTGTTTATAACTTCTCTTAAAGGCCAAACAGATTTTCTAAGAAAAAGAACCTCTCTTTTTAAGGTGTGAATCTCTTTTATAGTCTTTGAAGTAGTTTTTTGAATCAATTCATCTTCAATGTACTCAATCCTTTCGCCTAACCTTTCAAGTATTAAAAAATAACTATCTACTATTGCATCCATTAGCGAGTAAGCTAAATAATCAGTCCCAGACTTTCTGATTTTCCCTTTATTTGCTCTAAGTCTTTCACGAAGGGGGTTAAATACATCTCCTTTAATTCCTTCCTGAAATGAGATAACAAAATTTTGCCCAAGTATAATGCTAACTTGTTCAGTAACAATATTAAATGAGTTTTGTGATAAGGAAAGCATTTTAAGAACAATGTAAATAGTGTCACCAAAATCTTCTATTTTTGGTCTTTGGTCAGTATTTAAAATATCTTCTAAAGCTAGTGGGTGGATATTAAAACAAGCCCCCAGTTTTTCTAAAATATCGACTTTATGAATACCTTCTACATTAATCCATGTTTTATTTTCCTTCTCTTTATATATAAAACACTCTTCTACTAGTTTAATTTCCTTTTCTTCTAAACCACTTTCATTGAAACTAAATACTGTGATTTCTACTTCTTCTGCCTTCTTTTCCCCAATATGGACTAATGAGCCAGGTGGTAACCCAGCTTTAGATGATCGTTTTTTAGTTGTAGGCTTCATTTTGTAAACTCTAAATTTTATTTAAATGTGTTTTAGCTAAGTTAATTATAGCTGAAACAAATACCGGATCATTCCCAATCGCTGGTAATAGTTTTATTGTTAAGTCCTTATAACGCCTTTTTATTTCTCTGACTTCATTTGGAATGTCTTTGTTTGTATGTTTCCCCGGTCCCATAAAAAGTGGCAGAATACAAATTTTTTTAACTTCATTTCTTATTAGCTTATTTACAACTTCTTGAAGAGTTGGTCTTCCTGGATTTAAATAAGCAAGCAATACTTGTCCCTTCAGTTTTCCTTCTAATTTTGAAACAATTTTAATTAGATGCTTTTGCCAAGAAGCTTCTTTACTACTATGGGCAATTAAAATTAAGCAAGTATTTTTCATTTAACCTCATCGTTTAATTAGATTTAAATATTATTTACTATTGCATAACTCTACTTAGTTTTGTATCATTAACCCTAAGTTACTATGAGGACTTCAAATCATCTAATTGCTAGATTAGCAACGAATAATATTGTACATCTTATAAAAAGAACCGAAGTAGCTTCTAAAAATACTTTAGATCATCATATTTGTGAAAGTTTAAATTTGATAAAAGCTGGTAAATATGAAGATGCCATAAGTAATTTTGAAGACCAAGCTATTGCAAAAAAAGCAGGCTTTAATTTGGTATGTCATAAGATAAGACCATTAAGAAGCTTGTCAAACAAGAGCGATGTATGTCGATTTCTAGATATGGAAGCAGATTGTTCTTATTTTAACAAAGGTAAAAAAGAGATAGTACTAAACAAACTCATTTCTCTAGATGAGTTGCTTGTAGATGTTAACCTTAAAGATTTTATTAGACTAGAAGAGTCTTTATTGTTTGCTGAAGAATGGATACATGCTCTTCAACATACACAGAATGGTAATCCAATTAGTAGTCATGGGAAGAAAATATATTCTTTAGCACAAAGTAAAGCAAAAATAAACCCTGTTGAAATTGAAGTTGCAGACTATTTTTTAGATCATGGGATCCCTTGGGAGCTTTTAAAAAAAACTCACTGGATTAAAAGATATGATAGAAAAAAAGTTTTACCTGCTTTTATAGAAAGATAGTCCAAATTGAATTATTGAAAGGTTATTTTGATTCAATAACTCTAATACTTAGTTCTTTTAACTGCCTGTCTGTTACATCACTTGGGGCATCTGTAAGTGGACATGCAGCAGTCTGAGTTTTAGGGAATGCAATTACATCACGAATAGATTTGCTTCCTGTAAGTAGCATCACCAGTCTATCTAATCCAAGTGCTAAACCACCATGTGGAGGTGCACCCATACTTAGTGCATCAAGCAAAAACCCAAATTTATCTTTTGCAGTTTTTTCATCCAGTCCTAATATTTTAAATACTTTGCTTTGAAGCTCAGTGTCATGAATTCTTAGACTTCCACCGCCAATTTCAACTCCATTGTAAATAATGTCATAGGCTGCTGCTTTTGCTTTCAGTGGCTCATCGTCAAGATAATGCATGTCATCAGGTTTCGGAGATGTAAATGGATGATTTACTGAGTTCAATCTTTTTTCAACAGGATCATATTCAAATAAGGGAAAATTAACAAGCCATGTCAATGCATGCTTATTTTTGTCAATCAAATTAAGTTTTTCACCCAAATATAATCTAAGTTTTCCAAGAGCTTGTGCTACAACACTTGGTTTATCAGCTATAAAAAGCAATGTATCACCAGGTTTTACACTTGCTTGTTTTTTGATTTCATTAAGTTCTTCATCTTTAAAGAACTTGACTATTGGTGAACCCATGGAGCCATCTGATTTAAATGTAATCCATGCTAAACCCTTAGCACCATATTCTTTAGTCATAGCAAGAGCTTTTAGATCATCCATTTCTTTTCTTGAATAATCAGAAATTCCACTTACACATAAACACTTAACTTCACCACCATTTTTTGCAATGTCACTAAATGACTTAAACTCACTTTTTGCCATTATGTCAGTAAGATCAATGAACTCTAAACCAAATCTAAGATCTGGTTTATCTGATCCATAAAGAGCCATGGCTTTGTCATAGTCCATGCGAGGAAATGGTCTTTGTATCATTACTTCTGCAGCATTAAAGGCACTTACTAATACCTCTTCAACAGCAAAAAGAATATCTTCAATGTCTATAAATGACATTTCAATATCTACTTGTGTAAACTCTGGTTGTCTATCAGCTCTTAAATCTTCGTCTCTAAAGCATCGTGCTACTTGGTAATACTTTGGGAACCCACTTATCATAAAGAGTTGTTTAAATAATTGTGGTGATTGAGGGAGTGCGAAAAACTTTCCTGATTGAACTCTGCTTGGTACAAGATAATCACGAGCTCCTTCTGGAGTGGCTTTTGTAAGTATAGGAGTTTCAAGTTCAAAAAAGCCAAGCCCGTTTAATGTGCTTCGTATAGCATGTGTAACTTTATGCCGTGTAATAAAGTTTTTTTGCATCTTCTCACGACGCAGATCTAAAAATCTATACTTTAAACGTAGGTTTTCATCTACTTCCTCTGCCTGATCAAGCATAAAAGGTAATGGTGTAGATTTGTTTAACAGTTCAACATCTGTTGGGTATATTTCAAGCATACCGCAAGCTAGGTTTAGATTCTCAGTTCCTTGAGGACGTTTTGTAACTATTCCTTTTATGATGACTACATATTCATTGTGTAACTTTTCGAATATTTTATGGACTTCTTTATTTTTAGCGGGATCTGCTACTGCTTGAAATCTGCCTGAATGATCTCTAAGTTCTATAAAAACAATTCCACCAAGATCACGAATAGTGTCTACCCAGCCAGCTAGTATAATAGTTTTTCCAACATCAGACTCTTTTATATCACCACAATAGTGTGAGCGTTTCAGTTTGATTTTTGTTGTAGTTTCAGTTGACATATAGAATGTATTGTAGCGTACTTTTAAGCCCTTATCACTGTTAATGAGATAATGATTTTTATGGTGAAGAAAATAAAAAAAATTGGTCTCTTTGGTGGAGCATTTAATCCAATACACATTGGGCATATAAAAATGGCAGAAGCTGCAAGAAAAGAATATAAACTAGAAGTTGTTTATTTTATTCCTTGTGGCATACCCCCACATAAACTAAAACAAGATTTATTACCAGGAATGACTCGATATAAGTTAGTTAAAAAAGCAATTGCAAAAAAAAGATGTTTTGAGGTTTTAGATATTGAAATTAAAAAGAAGAAACTATGTTATACATATGATACGGTAAAAAAAATATCTACGGTAGGTCTAGGTCGCGACCTAGACCTATATTTTCTTCTTGGGCAAGATGAATTTGAAAATCTGCAGACATGGAAAAAACCAAATGAGCTTGCCCAAATGGTTACATTTCTTGTATTGCCCCGATGTAGGATGCGATCCCGCCCCTGTAGGTCTGGGTCCTGCCCCAGCAGACCTACAACAATAACCCCCCCAAAGATTCAAAACCTAAAATGGTTTCTTGTTCATACTAAGCCAATTAACATTTCAAGCAGTGAGATCCGTTCTATTCATAATAATTTAAATCAACTTCATTATCGCAAGCCAGCTGACTAGCTAAGGCAATTCTTTGTTCATCGATTTCTTCTTCAATTGCAGCTTTATTTGTAGTTAAAATATTTGTCAATGGTTTTAACTGTATTATTCTATGTCCGGAAATGAGTTCTACTAACCGCTCTGGATTTGTTTTTATTTTTAGAAAGTCAAACCCATTTACATTAATATGTAATCGATTGTTGAATACAATCGTAGAGTCATATCCATTAATGTATACCTCTACAATATATCCTTCACCTTGTGCCACAGTAGTACTATCTATAAAGTCAATGTACTCTACGCGATCTAAGTCTCTAAGAACTCTAATCATATCTCTCTTAGAGTAAACAATTCCTGAGTCTACCAGGCAAGAAATTTGGTTTTCATTTTCATTGCTCTTCATTTCATTAACTTCCTTCTTTTAAAGAATTAAATTTATTTTTTAATTCTACACCGGATTATTTAAAGTGTGCTAATTGATTTAGTTATTATCAAGAGGCTTGAGTGTCCATGAAGCTTAAGAAGCCTTTAGATTATGTGTTCTTGATTCCAGTCCTCTTCTATCTTCTAGACCTGCCTATTGATAATGAGAAAATAAATATTATTGTTCTATTGACATTGAAAAGGAATTGGGGTAGAGATTTTTGGACTATGAAGTCTATATAGTTTATAACAGTCTTAAAATTTCCTGAACTAAAAACATACCAATCAACCTACTGTACCCAGAAGAACTCATCCTTATTTAAGAAAACCATGAAAAGAACTTATCTTACGTAGGGCCCACCCCAAGGAGATTGTTTGCTAAAACGGGTAATTATATATAGGAAATCATTTAAATTAGGAATCAATATGAATAACAACAACAATAATGAAGAAAACCCAGAGTTAGATAATGTGGAGACTATAAGCCTTATAGAAGAAGAGTCTGTAGAAGTTAATGAATCGTTAACTAACAATCAGTACTATTCCATGGATTCTAAAAATTATAATGCTTTAGGAACGTACCTGAAGGGGATATCAAAAACCCCATTATTAAAAATAGAAGAAGAATTACAACTTGCTAAGTCCTACTCAGAGGGAAGAAATAACCCACTAAAAACCAAACAAAGAGTTGCCGAAGTAGCAAAACAAAAATTAATAAGAGCAAATCTAAGATTAGTAGTAAGTATAGCAAGAAAATATAATACTCAGGGTTTGGATTTATTAGATCTTATTCAAGAAGGAAATCTTGGATTAATAAGAGCAGCTGAAAAATTTGATTATAAATTGGGCTATAGGTTTTCAACATATGCAACATGGTGGATAAGGCAATCAATAACACGAGCAATTACTGAAAAAAGCAGAATTATTAGACTACCTACCTCTGTACAAGGTGTTTTAATAAAGCTAAAAAAAGCAAAAGAAATATTACCTTTAGCTTTAGGCAGAGAACCCAATGTTGATGATCTTTCTAATGCTACGGGAATCTCAAAGAAGAAAATTGACAGAGTGCTTAAATCTGAGGTACAACCACTGTCATTAGATATATCTGTAGGAAATGATAATGATTCAAGTCTTGGAGATATTCTTGAAAAGCAGGAAACTGACCAGCATCCGGATGAAGTATCAGATCAATTACTTTTATCAAAAGAGTTGAATAAAGCAATTGATGAGTTGTTGACTGAAAGAGAAAGAGAAGTAATTAGATTAAGGTTTCATATAAATGAAACAGCCTTCTCTAATCAAGAAAGAAGTCTTAATGAAGTAGCCACAATGATGAGCATAAGTCTTGAAAGAGTTAGGCAAATTGAATCCCGAGCTATTTATAAGTTAAGAAACAATTCATTTATTAGAAAACAGTTGATGAGTATGATTAAGGACTAGCACATAGTGAAAGCCTGTCGTATAAGACAGGCTGGAACGTCATGAAGCTTGACACATAAAAGCGAAGTGTTTTCTTGAAAACACGGAGCGCTATATAAAGAAATTTGGACCCAAGGGGATTCGAACCCCCTGCCTCTTCGTTGCGAACGAAACGCTCTACCAATTGAGCTATGGGCCCTTTTTTGTACCACAGACAAGCTTGTGGCTTCTTGGCTAACCTACTTTGCATAATTGGTTTTGGTGAGTGAATCACGCAAAGCCTTACTTTGTAAGTATGAAAACTTTATCCCCTTGATCAGATTTTCTCAATAAATGGGACAAATCTTTACTTAACTAGAACGTTTTATCTGCCCTCCTCTTTTTTATGAAATTTAAATAACACAGTATAACAATTTATTTCTTCTGGCCAGAAATCGTCTAATGACAAATTAAATTCTTTATACATTTACAATGTATAACGTACTGGTATAGAGAGGATTTATCCAATTTATTCAGTAACAAAGAGATTAATCAATAGAAACTTCAGCTCGCCTGAAGCTATATGTATAATGAAACACTTGGCCAGAAGTATACTTTTACTTTATACTATTTAAGGTGTAACTAATAAAATCGGGTAAATACATGGCAGAATATTGTAAGGTTTGTGGAGTAGGTTTAAAAGCAAGTAATACTGTAGATTATAGGCCTGGTTCATGTCGTGACTGTGAATTAGAAAGAAAAAAACTATATAGCGGCCTGTCTAGTGATTCTAGCTCAAGTGCAAGCTCAAGAAAGCATAAAAAAAATAAAAAGACAAGTAAGTTATCTTTTAAGGCAAAGAAAAATCTAAAAAGTGCAAAAAAATTAAAGGCTCTTAAATTTAAGTTAAAAAAGCAAAAATTACATAAGACTAAAAAACAAGCAGAGCTTAAAAAACTAACTAAAATCCGCTTGGAAAGAGAAAAGAAAAAGAAAAAATTAAGAGAGAAGCTTGAAAAACTTAAAAAAGAAAGAATTAAAAGAGCTATTAAGCTAAAGCTACAAAGAAAAAAACAAAAGGAAAGAGAGAGAAAAGCTAAAGAAAAGTTAAAACAAAGAATTAGAAAAGCAAAAGAAGGAGAAAGAAAGCTTTTACAAAAAGAGCGTGAACGCTTAAGGCGTGAAAAGCAAAGGCTTAAAGAATTAGTCAAGCAGGAAAAAGATAGAATAAGAGCTGAAAAACGTGGTGAGAAAGAAAGAATACGTGCTGAAAAACAAAGAGTAAAGCTTGAAAAGCATCAAGAAAAAGAAAGACTAAAAAATGCTAAAGAAGCTGCAAAACAGGCATTGATACAAGCTAAAGAAGCTGCAAGACAAGCTGCTCAAGATGCAAGAAGGCTTAGAGAAGAAGCTAAAAAACCACCTCTTGTAAGTGTAGTAACTACAGTAAAAGAAATGCAACCTCCTCATGATGTGAAAATTATAGATGCTGATCCAAGAATGATATTGACTCGTGCACCACAACCCATAAAAGTTATTGATCCGAAGAAACCATCTACAGTAGCTGGTACAAATGCTTCTTTGCTTGAATCAGCAACTGTTATACCAGCAAAAGCAAATGTTAAAGAAGAAAAAGAGATTTTAAAACAGTCTGTTACCGCACAGCATAATGAAACCATCCAAAAAGAGGTTGAAAAACTTCAAAAAGATTCTGACCCAATTATTGATAGGTATAATCCATATACATCTGAGGTTAAAGATTTAAATACACCTAGACCACCATCACCGACTCCCTGGTTGGCACCAAACTTCTCAATAGTAAAGGGTGATTTTAAAGAAGCTAAGCAACAAGAAGAAGGGACAACAACAACGGGTCTTTCTGAGCAGCAAGTTAAAGATATTATTGAAAAAATTAAAACGGAACACAAGCGAAAAACTACATAGTTAATATACTTATTATTGATGTAGATAATCGCTAAAGATAACTATTACTGTTATATGCTTATTCTAAATTCCGGAACCTTGAGTCCATTGAGTTGTCTATCTTTGTGTTTAACATAATTAACACATAGATGAAAAAGATAACAAATTTTAATTTAATTTCTTGCAGTTTTTTTGCATTTATATTATTGTTCTCATTATTTTTGTCTTACTATAAAGCTGAAGAATTTGATAACAAAGTAGAACCATCTATAGAAGGAGAGTTAACTAAAGATATTTTAGGAGCAAAAAAGAAAACACCAGACTCTAAATCTAAAGTAAAAAGCAAGTCTAAGGAAAAAAAAGAAGAATTAATAACCTTTTCTGCAAGAAATATTCCCGTTAAAGATGTATTTGCCACTCTTGCAAGAATAAGTGGTACCAGTATTTCTGTAGGCAGTGATATTAGAGATGATGAAACTATTGCAGTAGTAGAAATTCAAGATCAAAGCTTTGAGGAAGCTTTTTTCAGCCTTATTGATGCTGCAATGGTTAACTATACTACTACAGGGAATAGTTATACAGTAATAAAAAGTGGCAGTGCAAATCCCATAATGATCTTTGGTCTAGGTGCAAGTTCTGTAGATAAAGATCTTCCATTGTTAGAAAGAAAAGCAGATATATCATATGATAATCAGGACTTGGCAACTCTACTGAAAGACCTAGCAAATAAGTATGGGATTGACATAGTGCTTACTGCAACTCCTACGGAGAGAGTTAGTATACGGGTTAGAGAAGTTAATTTAGAAGATGCACTCGAGCTTGTTTTAAGTGGAACCTCCTTTGACTATACAACAGCAGGTGATGGCAATGAGACATATATAATCTATAACAGGCTAAACAAGAACTTTACCGTAGGCCAAGAAAGTAAAATGTTTACTTTAATGAATCTTGAAGCCATGGATGTTCAAGCCCTATTGCCTACAGAAGTAAGAGCAAATGTTAGGATAAGTAACGATCAAAATTCAATCATCGCAGATGGCTCACCAAATGATTTACAAAGGATAGAAGAGTTTCTAGAAAAAATTGACAAACCCCTTCCACAGGTAGAGCTAGAACTCAAACTAATTGAAGTGCAAAAAAGAGCTATGTTGGATTTTATGATTTTCAATGACTCTGGATTTGCTGTAGGAAGACTTGGAACTTTTGTTGGTACCTCTGACATGATAACAAATAAAGGACTTAAGCTTAATTTAAACAAAGATTCTTGGCGGATATTCAACAATCAACTTACGTACTTAGAATCTGTAGGGCTTGCACAAATACGCGCCTATCCTAAACTTGTTTCTTTATCTGGAAGAACAGCAATGATAAACATTGATACTGATACAAACCTAGTTTTAGGAGCAGCACAAAATACCGGTGGAGCAACCATTGCAGTTCAAACACAGCAACTACAAAGAATTACAGCAGGAACTGCACTTAGCATTACACCTATTGTTGGTTCTGGAGGTTTAATTACAGCAAAGGTACAAATTGAAGTTTCAGATAATACAGGGGTGACAGATTCAAATGGTGTAAAGGTTCCAGCAACAACAACAAGAAGAAGAATTAATGCAGATGTTCAGGTTCGTGATGGTGAAACAGTTGCTATTGGCGGTTTAATTATTGATAACAATTCTTTAGATAGGGTAGGATTACCGTTTTTAACAAAATTGCCCATTATTGGAAATATTGTAAGTAATAAAAATAAGCAAAAAAATCAAAGTGAACTTATTGTTCTTATAACACCTACAATAAGAAATATACCTGAAGAAGATGTAACAGTAAAAAAGCCTAAGCCAGCAAGTGAAGTAATACCAAGTGGATAAAATGGGTAAATAAGAATTATGAAAATAAAAAATCTTTTTTTAGTATTAATAACTTTAAGTGTAATTAATGGGACGCAGATTACTTTAATAAAAGTTCTTGCAGAAGATGATGTTGCGCTACCTAGTGAAGAAGTTGCAGAACCCCCACAAGAGGAGACTAGTCAGGAAGAACCCCAAGCAGTTATACAAGAAGAAGAACAGCCAGCTCAGGAAGCTCAAGATGTTGATTCTAATATACAAGCTCCAGTTCAGGCAAGTCCACAAGAAGAATTTGTTCAAGAGCCAAAAGAAGAAGCTAAGCCTGTACCAGAAACACCTACCCAACAAGAGAGCCCTCAAATAGAAGAACCTCAATTGCCTATTGAATCAGTGTCTCCAGCAGTTGAACCACAACACGTAGTCAATGATGAAGTAAAGGAAGAAAAAAAGAAAAAAGGATTCTTTTTGTTTAGAAAAAAAGAAAAAAACACAGAAGAAGTTATTGAAAAACCTAAAAATGAATATTATGAATTGAGAGAAAAGCAAAGAAAAGAAGAAAAAGATTTATTAGAAAAAATAAACAATGAAAAGAAAGAACGAGAAGATAGAATCAGAAAAGAAAAAATAGATTTGTTGGAAAAAACAAAAAAAGAAAATATTGAATTGTTAGAAAGAACTAAACAAGAAGAAAAGGAAGCACTTGAAGCAGAAAAGAAAGAAAAGAGTGAGATACAAGAAAAACATCTTAAAGAGTTAAATGACATAAAAGAAAAACAAAAAAATGAGCAAAATGAACAGAAACAAAAAGACTTGACTGAAAAAGCCATAGAAAAAAATATTGCCGATCAGGCTACTGAAGAAAAAACAAAAAATGCTCATATAGCTAGGTCTACAATACATAAAAGAAACAGGCAAATTATGAAAACGAAAAAAATTGGTAAGTCAATTGAAGTAATTGGAAGTGAGAATGATCCTTTATATATAGTTGATGCTAGAGTTGACGATGGTAGAACTATGTTTCTTGGGATTAAAAATGTAGAGTTTAAGTTTAAAGTAAAATTAGAAAATCAAACACCAAAAATCATTAATTCTATTCTTTTAGTGTGGGAAAGAAAGATTCCATTTTCAGAAACACAAACCATGCAAAAAGAAACAAAAGTTTCAAAGCCAATTACACCTTATGAACTTAGAACAGTTGAGTATAATGAAATAGATTCAAAAAGAGAAGGTGAGTTCTATAGAGTTAAAGTTGCTAAAGTGATTTTTGAAGATGGTACACAGTGGAGAAATCCTCTATAGGAACTAGTGTTGCATATAGCGTATAGTAGAATAGAACATAGCGTTTAGCGTATAGTAGAACTAAGAACTTAAATCTTTTTCTCTGTCCTAACTAAACGCTATACGCTAATTTATGCTAAACAAGTCACTTTCACGAAACAATTACGGCTTCACTCTACCATTTGCACTAATTCTTACCTTTATTTTTTCTGCTCTTGTTGGTGTATCTTATTTATTTGTCTCAGTAAACCTTTCTCAGATGCAAAGCAGTCTGCATTCTATGCAAGCCATTGCAATTGTAGAGGGTATAAATGAAAAAATAAAAGCACGATTAAATACCAAATCTAAAATTAAACAATCTCCTCAACAAGAAAAAAAAATAAAAAGTGCTGAAGAAAAAGAAGGTTCTTCTGAAGATGAGGAAGAGGAGGATGAAGATATTGTAGAAGAAGATTTTGATGAAAGTGTAGAAGATTTTGATGAATATTATGCTGATGAAATATTAAAAATATCACGATTTATTACATTTAGAGAACCACCATCTCAAAAAGAACAAGAATCTAGCACTACTACTCAGGAAGGTACACCAACTGAAGTGGAGCCACCTAAAGCAGAGGCTAATGTTGCAATGATAGGCTCAATTGATATTCCTCGAGGGACTAATTTAACTGTAGGTACAAAAATTGTAATATTTAAAGATGAAAAAATCGATTTAAAACTAAAAGATATAGTAGAAGAAAAACCCCCATATCGCCCCAAACTGCCTGCACCACAAATAAAATCACTTTCACCAAATCATAGTGAAGCAAACTCAAGAGCTTCTTTTGTGTTGCTCGGAGATAACTTAACATTAAATCAAAAAAGTCATTTTAATAACAAGGATATTTATATAGAAGATATCAAAGGCGGACCGACTGTAGAATATTTTGTAAGTCCTGATATGATGCCTGGAATAGCTCGTCTTTATTGGGATAGTGCTCAGGCTGAGTTTTATATTATTCCTACTTATGATAAAAGTCCTTCACCAGTCATTCAGGAAGTTAAAACAGCAGATGGCAATCCACTGATGGAGATAAATGCAGGACAAAAAAAAGTAGTAATTATGATTTATGGAAATGAGTTATATCAAAACAAAAGTCAGCCAGTAGTAATTCCAGATGTAGTAGGTTTAGTCCCTAAGGTAAACAGTGAAGGATTAAGCAATAAAGAAATCACAGTTACATTAGATATTGGTAGAAATATTGAACCAGGTATCCATACACTTATTGTTGCAACAGAAGGAGGTCTATCTAATTCATGGTTGTTTAATATACTCCCTCCAGATAAAGAAGAGATTACATCAGCCAGTACAGCTATTGTTTCATCTAGTTTGACTTTGCTAGATATAAGAACAGTAGAAAATCTGCTTCCATTAATTGATCAAAATGATACCTTAAATCAAACGCAGGATAATACTAGTAAAGATGATGTTGATGATTTGGATGATACTGGAGATGATGATACAAATACCAAAGAGGAAGAAGAACCTACTGAAAAAGGCAAGCTTAGTGTTTTTGCTAATGTAGATTTAGAAACAAGCTGGCTATTAGAAACTACTGCTATGGTAGGTAAAATCACAAAGACAATAAGTGAAGTTGTTGAAAGACAAATCCCTAATGTTCATGCAGCTTTGGTTTCAAATGGAAATATAACATTTGAAGGAGGAAGTTATCAGATAGTTGGGCTTACAAATGCTATGACTAAGCTGGTAGAACCCACTTATATTTCAAATATAAATTTAAAGGTTGAGGGTCCAAAAGAAGAGCCAGAAATACCATTGGAAATGGCTGTTGGTGGAGATCAAGCTAGACCAGAAGAACAAATTAATATTCCTAAATCTCCTATTGAACTTGGCTTTGCTCCTTTAAACCTAATAGCTGTAGTAAAGGATGGAAGTGATCGGTTTAGTGATTTGGATTATGCAACAATTCATGATGTAGGTAAAAATACTATTGATCTTGTTTCTCCAGGACTAATGGATTTTCATTATGAAG
This sequence comes from Candidatus Melainabacteria bacterium, assembly GCA_023250155.1. GTDB lineage: Bacteria > Cyanobacteriota > Vampirovibrionia > 2-02-FULL-35-15 > 2-02-FULL-35-15 > JAHFBD01. The sequence continues at coordinate 136,644 of JAHFBG010000001.1, read as the reverse complement.
GGGATATAGTAACCCAGTTTATTCCCCCAATCATTTCCAATGAACTGGTTTCTCAGGAAGATCAGGAGAAATTTACAATTCCTCAAGGCTTTTCAATAGCAGCTCCTAGTAGTGCAAAATTTAGAAATATTTTTATGTCAAATTTAGATCAATTTGCTGAGCTTGCTGATTTATATACAAATGATGCAACAATACCAAAAGATAAATATGATCTTCCAGTAGGGTATATGGGACTAACCTATGTAGAGGGTACTCCTGTATATGACCAGGCAAACACATTGGCTGGAAAGGGACTATTAATAATAGATACACGAGGTGATAATCAGGGACAGCCTGCTGGAGATGTAGAAATATCAGGAGATAGTAAAAGCCCTGTAGATTTTTCAGGAATACTTTATATACATGGCAATTTAAAAATCAGTGGTAATGTAACTATCAATGGTGCAGTAATAGTAGACAATGATTCTACTGGACAAGTTCAAATATCAAGCAATTCAATAGGAAAAATAATATATAATCCTGCTTCAATTAAACAAACACTTTTGTATACTCCATTTACTACAAGACCAGGTACAGTAATGATTACAAATACCCCTATAGACTTAAGTAAGTATGTTCAAAACAGTCCTGAATTGACTCAGAAACTAGGTGCAAGTTCTGTTACGCAAACACAACAAAAAGAAGTAAAAATAGAAGACGGGCAAACAGTTCAGGAATTGCCACCTGAAGAAGCTGCTGTTGAAGCTATAAGCAAAGAAGAAACTACATCACTGTTTGAGCAAGAGATTAAGAAAAAGGCAGGAGCATTTCCTTCACAACCAAGCAAAAAAACAGCAGAGGAAGAGCTAATAGATCTTTTTTAAATAGTCCCCATCATTCCACCAGCTACAGTTAGAACCTGTCCTGTAACATAACTGGATAGATCAGATGCAAAAAATAAAATCACTTTAGCAATATCTTCAGGCTGACCAAGCTCTCTATTTAAGCCAGTTTCTTTTATCATAGTAGAAACCATTTGTCTTTGTTTTTCTGGAAGACCAAAATCTTCTCCTTCTTTTCTGACTTGAGTTAGCCTTGTTTCTATATATCCTGGTGCTACTGCATTACAAGTGATATTAAATCTTGCCCATTCTTTTGCAACAGTTTTTGTTAGTCCTATTATTCCTGCTTTACTTGCTGCATAGTTAGCCTGACCAACATTTCCCATTGCTGAAATAGATGAGATATTAATAATAGAACGGGTTTTAATTTTGCCAGTTTTATCTTCCTCTTCTTTTGCAGCTTGTCTCATAAATGGTTCTGCTGCTTGAATACAATTAAAAGTCCCAGTAAGATTTATTCCTATAATAAAATTCCAATCTTCTAATGTCATTTTGTGAATCATTTTGTCATGTGTAATACCTGCAATATTAGCTAATACATCAATTGAACTGGTGCCAAAATCATTGCTAGCAGACTTCATTACCTTTTCACAGTCATCTTTTTTTGTAACATCACAAACAACTCCAATAGCATTTCCTCCACTTGAGTTTATTTTTGAAACTGTTTCATCTAAAGGCTCTTTATCTATATCGCTAAGGATAAGTTTTGCTCCTTCTTTTGCAAATAAAAATGCAGTTGTTTGGCCTATGCCACGACCAGCACCTGTAATTACGGCTACTTTATTTTTTAATAAATTTGACATATAACTATAATTCTAACGCTATATTCTACTATCTGCTCTATGCTAAACGCTATACGCTATAATATAAAATATGGCTATAAAAAAATCAAAAGAAGAAGTAGAAAAAGAAATAAATCAAAATATAGCAAATAGAATCATTGAGCCTATTGCTCCATCAGTTGAATTAATCCAATATACAGAAAATATGAAGTATTTGATCTGGCGAGCAGCTAGAGTATGTTATTCCACAAAGAGCATGGTTGAATTGGAACAAGAGTGGAATGAAACCCCCGATGAAAAAAGAACAGGCTTAGTAATGGGACTAATAGATAGGGGGCATAGGACTACCTATAGTCATCCTAATTTTAGCTATGTAATTGTGTGTTCTCGTGTAGTAAGCCACCAGATTGTAAGACATCAAGTGGGCGTAACTATTGATCAAGAGTCACAAAGATATGTACCTTATGAAACAGGATTTAGATATATTCAGCCAGAAAGCGTAGATGATAATACTTTTAAAAGCTTGATGGAGAATGCTTATTCGCAATATATGTCTCTATATAAGGAATATAGATTAAGCGGATTGGGTAAAAGAGAATCAGCAGAACTTGCAAGATATGTTTTGCCTTCTGCTATTTCAACCAGAATGGTTTGTTCAATATCACTTGCAGCTTTAATACACTTAAACAATGTTCGTGTTCAAGGAGACACTGGCCGACCACAAGGTGAAACTCAAATTGTCTGTAGTGAAATGGTAAAACTTGCAATTCAAGCCGAATCTTGGTTAAAACCTGCATTTGAAAAAAAGAAAAAAAAGGAAGAAGCTCAATCTAAATGACAACATCATCTTCTATCATTAACAAAATCGCACAAGTATCTTTGTTTCAAGAACTTGGTCCTGCTGAGCTTGAAGAAATTGCTCTAATGTGTACAAGAAAACAATATTCACCACAGAGCTCAATAATAATAACCGATGATGAAGAGCATTCTTTTTATGTTATTAGTCAAGGAAATGTTATTGTAAAAGCAATTGATCCTACAATGAGAGAAAAAGTTCTTGCTTACTTAGAACCAGGAGATTTTTTTGGTGAAATGTCCGCTGTTGATGCAGAGCCACGATCAGCTGATGTAGTAGCTGGTAGTGAAGAAGTAGAAGTGCTTGTTTTTTCACAAAAAGACTTTCTAGAACTATTACAAAATTATCCTTCTGTACATTTAGCTTTAAGTAGAGAGTTTTGCAGAAGACTAAGAATCATTAATCACAGACTAAGTAGTGTTTCACTTCCAGCCAGTGCACGTGTGGCAAGAACACTAATTATTATTGCAAATGAGCATGGGAAGATGACAAGAGATGGACTGCTTCTTCCAAAGCTTACACAAACAGAAATCGGAAAGATTTCAGATTCTCCTCGTGAAACAGTCAATAGAGCCTTTAGTGAGCTTAGAGAGCTAAATTTAATAATACCTACAGAATCAAAACAAATACTAATTCCAAGCAAAGAAAAATTAGAGGACTGGATAAAACAAAAATCGATAGCTGCACCAATAATTACTCCAACACCTCAATAGACCTCTTTCTCTTATTTTTTTGACTTATTAATTCTATTCGTGACACATTTTTCATAATCCAAATTCCAGTAGCTCTTGTAAGTAGTTTTTTATCTTTTGTTTCTACCCCACCTTCTACAAAAGCAAGTGTATTGCCCATTTTAGTAATCCTCCCAAACCCAAAAATCGGTTGATTTGGTAATGCAGGCAATAAAAACTCTACGTTTAATTGTGCAGTAACACACCATTTGCCTTTTTGCATAACTGTGCTTACAGCACCTGCTAGTGAGACATCACATAAAGATGCTAATACACCACCGTGTACAATTCCACCTGCATTAAGATGTTTTGGTTTGACATCAAGTTTAATTCTGCAATAGCCTTTTTTTGAATTTATAAGTTTAGCGCCAAGGACATTGTCAAATGTTGATTTTTTCATGATTTAATTTTAACTTATATCTCATCACATTTAACCTTTCTAAATATAAGTATTTCGTGTATTATATTTAAAAGGATTCTGCTTGTTGCAGGCTTATCCAGAGTAGCTGAGGGACTGGCCCTATGATGCTACAGCAACCTTTTCTAAATGAAAAAGGTGCTAATTCCAGATAGATGAGGAGGAAAAGGAAAAATGGCAAAAAAATTATTTACATCGGAGTCAGTAACAGAAGGGCATCCAGATAAATTATGTGATCAAGTTTCTGATGCAGTATTAGATGCAGCGCTAGCTGAAGATCCTACAAGTAGAGTGGCTTGTGAGACTTATGCTACAACAGGGTTAGTAGTTATTGGTGGAGAAATCACGTCAAATGCAAAACTTGACTATGATTCAATTGCTAGAAAAACAATTGAAGAAATTGGTTATGCAGGTCCAGATTCGGGTGGTTTTGATGCTCACACATGTGGAGTATTGGTTTGTGTTAAAGGGCAATCTCCTGATATAGATCAAGGCGTTTCAAAAGCTAAAGAGCATAGAGATGAAGCTTCAAAAGATGAAGCTGATAAGCTTGGAGCAGGTGATCAAGGATTAATGTTTGGATTTGCATGTGATGAAACCCCAGAATTAATGCCTCTTCCAATAAGTCTTGCTCAAAAACTTGCATTAAAGCTTTCACAAGTTAGAAAGCAAGGCATTCTCTCATATCTTAGACCAGATGGTAAAACACAAGTAACTGTAGAGTATGATGAAAACAATCTTCCTAAGAGAATAGATACATTAGTTATTTCAACTCAGCATGCAGCAAATATAAAAGGCAAGACAGACAATCTTGATCTACAAAAGTTTATAGAATCTGACATGAAAGAGTTTGTTATTAAGCCAGTGGTGGAACAGCTTGGACATTTGATTGATAAGGAAACCAAGTATTTTATTAATCCTTCTGGTCGTTTTGTAATCGGTGGTCCACAAGGAGATGCTGGTTTGACTGGAAGAAAAATTATTGTGGATACTTATGGTGGCTATGCTCGCCATGGCGGTGGTGCATTTTCAGGAAAAGATCCTACAAAAGTAGATAGATCTGCTTGTTATGCAGCAAGATACATTGCTAAAAATGTAGTTGCAAGTGGCTTAGCAAAACATTGTGAGGTTCAAGTATCGTATGCTATTGGAGTCGCAAAACCAATTTCTGTAAGTGTTTCTACTTTTGGTACAGGCAAGATAAAAGATTCTGCTCTTGGAGATATTATTAATCAAGTGTTTGACTTGAGACCACTAGCAATAATTCAAAAGTTTAATATGAAAAACTTGCCCAAATTAAACAAAGGGATCTTTTATAGAAACACAGCTGCCTATGGGCATTTTGGAAGACCTGATTTAAAACTTCCATGGGAAGAACTAGATAAGGTAAAAGAATTACAAAAAGCCGCTAATGGATCATTTGTGGCTGCTAAATAAGACTGTTATAGATACTTAGGGCAATCTGGGACTTTCATTTCAGAATATTAAGAATCAATGATTTACGTTGTATCTTTGAATCTTATATTTTTGTCTTCTTTTCTTTTGCGTCTCGTAATATATTTCATACATTTAATTTGCAATATCTGACATCAAATTAAAAACAATTATTGCTATTATTGGCGCTAAGTAATTTATTAGTAATGGACTTATTACAGGGAGTTAAAAGAACTCTGAAAGAAATTATAGGAGGTTAACTTTATGAGTACTAATCTAGATCCAATAAGTATAAAAAAAATCCTACCAGTAAATATTTCTCCTACAAAAGAAGAGAATACTTCAAATACAGTTGAGATGAATGATTCAAAGCTGCAAGGTATTCCATCACAATTAGCTGAAGCTCAAAGATTAGCTAGTATTGTTGCAAGACCAGATTTACTAACAGCAGGAGCATCATTACCACCCACAGATCTTTTGCCATGTGGAACTTTAGATCCTATTTCTATTAAATCAAGTGATCTTAAAACATATGGAAATGTTGTAGTGATAATTACAGGTCCATTTGCTGGTGGAAAAGATACAGTTGCAAAAAGTCTTTTAGAGGATAGTTCTTTAAAGATATCAAAAGCAATTTTGTATACTACAAGACTTCAAGGAAAAGGGGAGATAAATGGGGTTGATTATAAATTTTTGAATAGAGATCAATTTATTGAAAATAGAAAGAATAATCAGTTTTTAAGCTGGAATGAACTTGAACCAGGATTTTATGGAGTAGGACTTAGTGATACAAAAATATCATTGGAGTCTGGAAAAGATGTAATTGCTGTAGTGGGTCCGACAGTAGCCACCCCACTTAAAAAGGGATTAACCATTGCAAATATACCTTATATAGAAATATTCATTTCACCAGTCTCAAAAGAAATCTTAGCCCAACCAAGCGGGGTAGATTTAGCGATAGAAAACTTAAAAGAAAGAATTAGAAAAAGAAATAGAGGTGGAACAGATGAAACAAAATTAGATCTGTTGATGCAGAGATCAAGAGAATGGCTAAGTGAACCACAAAAGTTTCAGCACATAGTTGAGAATCCAGATGGAGAATTAGATACTGCTGTAAGTTCTATTAAAAAACTAATTGAAACAAAAAAATCAGAAAAACCTACTCAGGACCCAGCATCATTAGAGTTTGAAAAAACAGGCTCTATTAATGATGAATTTTTTAAATTGCATAGCTTAAAATCAAATGGCAATACTGCTGTTATTATTTCAGGTCCATCAGGTGCTGGGAAAGGGACAATTTTAGAAAAAGCCTTTAAAGATGATTCTATAAAACTTGCAAAAGCCATTAACTCTACTTCAAGAAAACCACGTCCAAATGAAAAGAATGGAGTAGATTATCACTTCTTTAGTAGAGAAGAGTTTGAAAATAAAATTAAGAGCAATGAACTATTACAATGGTTAGTCGGAACTAATGACAATTATTATGGTTCAAGTGAAAAAGAAGTTCAAGAAATATTTGACAGTGGTAAAGATGCAGTAATTGATGTAGATATAAAAGGGGCGAATTTCTTTCGTTATGTTTTAAAACGACTTGGTGTTTCAGTTGCTGATATATTTATTTCACCTGTTCCAAAAGATATGCTAAAAGATCCAAGTGGTATCGATAATGCAAAAAAGATTTTACGTGAAAGAATCTCTAAAAGAGGGAGTGGAGAAACAGAAATGCAAATTGAAGATAGAGTAAATAAAGCCACAGAGTTTTTGAATGCAGCTAATAGCTTCACCCACATAATAGAAAACACTGATGGAAAATTAGATGAAGCTGTTAATGAGTTTATAAAAATAATCAAAGATAAAAAAGCCACTTTGTAATAGTTTTGTAAGAAAAAAACTCTTTCTGTGAATAATAAAAAATTGTATTCATTATGTATTGCTTACGTGTAGTTTACATACATTTGCATTCAGATAACATTTCCTTTAACATACATTCTTATCAAAACAATTTACATGCATAGCTTCTAAACAAAGCCAAGGTTATTTGTGTGTGTATAGGAGGATAAGTACATGATATCAGTCACTTCAGTCGTTTCTAAGATTCAAGGAAATATAAATGGAATTCAAAAAGCAGATAAGAAAAAAACAAATGATTCTGCTTATATAGAAAATAATGGGAATTCATCTTGGACTGCAAAAGCACTTGGAGGTCTTGTAATATCAGTTGCTGCACTAATTACTGCTAATGCTGAAGGTGCCAATAATCCTAAAAGAGAAAAAGCAATAGCTAATTTTGCACAAGAATCCTGGAAACCACTTAGTGAAGCACTTGGCGATGAAAAAAAATATAAGGAATTAAATAACAGCACCATTATTTGGAATGATTTACAAGCAATTTTTCATGTATCCGATGACACAATGATTGAAGCTATTGAACCAATTCGTGCTGAAGTTTTAGAAAAAGGGAAAAGCAATTCTAGCATTCCAGCAAGACTTGTTCATGGTGCTTTATACACGACAGGAGTCACAGCTAATAAGCTAAATCTTGAAGTTATAAACAATCAGAAAAAAATTGATACATTGGGTACTGATCTTAAAGCCTTAGAAAAACAAGTCAGCGATTTAACTAAGCTAAAAGCAGAACTTCCTAAAGAGCTTACCTCAAAGATGAAAGAACTTGAAGGTCAAATAAATCAACTGAAAAAAGATAACTCATCTTATGTAGTGCGTAGAGATAAGATGGTAAACACAGTGATTCCATATCTTGGCAAAGTAATTGTTGATACTAAAGATAAAGATGGAATAAGAGAAAGACATCTTGTTTTACCATCTAGAATAGCTCTATTAAGAGAATACTATCCTGAAATCGAAGTTTATAAAAGTAAGGATTTTCACTTAACTGCTGCTGATGCCCTAGGAAAGATGGCTGAATCAACATCATTAGAAAAGTCACTAACAGAGCTTCTTACAAGTGGAAATAATGCTGAACGTAGAAATACTTTCTTTGAAGTCTATCTTTCCACCCCACAAGACAAACTTCCAAAAGGATTAATTGAAAAATCCCGACAATGGGTTTTTGGAGATAAGCAACTACAAGCACATGAGAAAGTAAAATCTAAGGCAAGTTCTCCACCGAACGTAGTAATGTCTGTATCTGATGATGAATCAAAGATTTCAAAAACAATTCCAAATCCAGGAACTCCTGATAGCACTAAGGTTGGTTCACTTGAGGTATTACCAGATATTGATGTAAAGTTTATCTCTCCTCTTTTGCCTTACTATGCTTTAAAAGAAGCACCAGAACAAGAGTTTCTTGCAAAAAATATTTTATTACTTGCACAAAACAATGATGAGCTTGCTCCTCCTGCACTAGCTCAATGGTTTGCTATGAAACACTATTCGGAAAGTGTTAAAAGTCCTACTACTAATGACTTTATGATTCTACAAGCACTTGCAAAACAAGCACAAAAAGATAAAGCTGCATTTGAAGTTTTAAAACGAGTTTGTGCTTCAAATCCTACCTTATTTTTTAGTGCCTTTGTATCTGGAGAAGTGTTTCTAGATAATTCTCCTGACACAAGAGCAGGTTTTGATCTTATTAAAGCCTTCAGTGCAAATCGTGAAGAAGCTAAAAAGTTTATAACACAGATGGCTGATAAAAATGCCAAATTGATTTGGCCAGAGCCATCACGTGCTGAAGATGTAAAAACAGTTAATGACTTAAGAAACAAAGGGAGAAACTATGCACTAATGACAATGGCTTTTTTAGATGATAGTAATACTTTTACTCCTTACTTAAGAGACATACTAAAAAATCCATTTAGTACAGATGTCGACAAATCCAGAGCAGCTACAGGAGTAGCTTTTGCAAAAGATAAAGAATCAATTGATTCACTCTTTGAAATGAGTGCAAATGAAACATTATCTATGGGGACAAGAGGTCTGGCTCTTGATGCTATTCTTTATATTAATGCTCCTGATTTAGTTCCAGATTCAATTAGAAAAAAAGCACAAACTCAGTCCCCGTTTTCACCAGCAAAACTCAGTTCTTTCTTTCCTGAAATTAGACATGCAAGAGGACAAGAAAGAGCCAAGATAGACTTTACTGAAGAAATGAGTACTAAGAATCCTTTCCAAAGAAAGATAGCTGCACACTATGACATTTGGCTAAAATCACAAGAAGCTATTTCTAAGCGTGAAGTCTCACAAGGTAGACCACCAATTACAGTTACAGATGAAGAAAAACTTCAAGCGTTGCATAGTCTTTATAGAAAAGAGTTTGGTGGTAATACAGGTATTATTGCTGCCAAAGCAAAAGATGCCGGCTTTAGTACAAAGTATTTAACTCCTCTAGTTAATTACTTACAAAGGAATAAAGATACTAAGAAAAATATTGATGTCTTTTTTGCTCTCTCAAGCATGGATATTCTTGCAAGAGCAAACCATGAACCTGCAGCACCTGTTCTTGCAGATATTGCAACATATCCTGAAGCCTATATACAAAACAAAGGGAAAGAACTCTACTTTTGGCCCCTTTTCAGGGACTCAATTAACCAAGCTGTCTTAAAGAGAGTTGCAATTGAAAACTTAGGCGGAGTGGTACCTCTTAATGATGCAAACGATACAAATGCTCAAATACTTCATACAGTACTTGGCAAAGAATCATCTAGATTCTATAGATTTGGTGCTTTGGATGGATTAGATGCATTGGCTGATCGGTATGCAAACTATCACAAAAATCCGCACACTTTAGGTCCTGAAGATTTAAAGATCAGGGCTACCCAAAAAGCTCATGGTGAGCAAGTTATAGGGCATATGCAATACCACAGTAAAGGACTAGAAACTTCATCTCAAATGCGTTTAAGTAGTCTTTATAATGAATTTGCGAATGCAAGACTTGCAGATAGATTTGGAGTTAGAAAAGAACTTCTTACTCTTGTAAATGAAGCCTATAAGAAAGATCCAAAAGCTCCGCTTGTAAGAAATGTTATGCATGCCCTAATATCAAATGGCAGTAAGTTAGATGACATTAAAAAACTTGGATTTGATGTTGCTACTACAAGCCAATTAGAAAAACTTTATCAATCAATTGATAGACAAGAATTTTGGCTGGGTGATGCATCAAAACAAGTTTACACAGGTAAAGATGTGGAATTAGCTGTTCTAGATGTAGGATATGCCTATAATAAAACAGCACCAGTCAATTTTTATCCTGGACTAGAAAAAAACATTATCTATCCAGAAAATCTAATCAGATGGAATGATCTTACTAACTATATGGATCTGCATCCTACAGCAGTTGCTTCTACTACTCACAAGATTGCTCCAAATGGAAAAATGTGGACATACAGTGTTTCTGCAAGTACACCAGAGGTTCCATTTAGACCATCTGATACACAAAGTGCAGAGTTTAGAGCTATTGAAGACATGGCTCAAAATATGCTTGAAGATAAAGCAAACATTGCTGTAGTTAATTATTCCTGGGGTTATACAAATTTCATTTTAAATAATGAAACTTTGAGAACTGAATGGGTAGACCAGCTTGGTGCTTTTATGGAAACCTTAAGCAGAATGGATGTAAAGCATACAGTTGCTGCTGGTAATGAACATGGATATTTCCCAGGTATAGTTAGATATCGTGGTTCTGAAATAAATATGCCAGGACTACGATTTGACAATAAGGGTAAAATCATTCAATCTGACAGTGTCTTCCATGCAGCTGCAATGGATAAATATGCAGATAGACTTGCTGAGTTTACAAGCAAACAAGATCCACTTCGTAAACTTGAAGCAATTAGACTTCTTGCTTTCCAAGGAGTACATGTAATAGCACCGTGGGTTGAGAATGGGCAATGGTCACTAGAACCAGTAAATGGAACTTCATTTGCTTCACCGCATAGCATGGGTATTTTTGCTTGGGGAATTGAAGCTAGGAAAAAAGCAGGACTAGCCCCACTTAGTGATCGTGAATGGCAAGCCGTTTTTTCTAAATCAAAAGGTAGTTTCAAAGATCAACCAGAGCAACCTTATTTTGATGCAACAATTTTCCTTCAAGAGATACTTAGACCACAAGTTGAAATAAGACCAGTTGTAATACCACAGTTACAACCAGCAGGGAAAAAATAAAGGATTGGTCACGACTAATCCTTACGTTGCTGGCAAAGTTTCGTTTTGCAAAGCAGCATTTTTCATTTCTTTTTCTTTAGCTCTTTTAACTGCATTCTCCTGTAGTTTTTCTCTGATTTTATTAGCATCTTGAGTTAGTCTAAAATATTGCTGGAACTTTGTTGTAGTAGCTAATATAAAGGAAAGTCCTTTAGGTTTTTTAGTGATTAAATCTTGCTCTACAAGCTCATTTATATGCTCATAAGCTCCTGAACCTCTCATATCTATAACTTCAGATTGTAATACTGGCTCTTTTAGCGCAACGGCAGAAAGTGTTCTCATAGGTCCTGGATTTAGTTCAAGTGGCATCATGTCAGTGACAATATTTAAATATTGCATTTTCACCTGAATAATATAACCATCATCAGTTCCTATTTCAAGCCCACCACTTCTGTCTTCATACTCTTGAATTAACTGAACTAGTGATGATTGGACATCATCATATGAGGCATTTAGCATTTTAGCTATAGCACCAGCTTTAAGTGGTGTATCACTTACGAAGAGTACTGCCTCAACCTGGGCTTTTAAATCAGATTTTAAAGCATTAGCGATGGAGCTTAATGGGGATTGCTGTTCTTGGTGTGCCTCGCTTTCAGGGGAAGAATTGCCGCCCGATAGGGCGAGCCTCGCCTTCGGTGGGAGAATTGAGAATTGAGAATTGGAATCTTCGTCTTCTTGTGTTGATGTGTTGATGTGCTGATGTGCTGGTGTATTGATGACTGATGGTTGATCTGAGGATTGAGATTCTGGATCTTCATCTTCTTGTGCTGATGTTTCCATGTTGTGATGTTCTGGTATGCTGATGACTGATGGCTGATCTGAGGATTGAGTGTTAGGAAATTGAGAATTAGAACTGTTCTGCTCATTGCTCAATCCTAATTGCTCATTCCTATGTTCCTGTTCTATTTCAGTGACTTCCATCTGTAATCACCTCACCTTCTTCTTGTTTTAACTCGTTCTTTATTTCAGTGTTGCTCATTTCAATGGTTACAGCTTCTTGTTGTGTTTCATTTGTTGGCTCTTCTTTCTTTCCTAAGATTTTATCTTTTATTTTTTCTATAATGCCTTTTTTCTTAGGTTTTTTCTTTGTCTCTACTTTTATCTCTTCTTCTATTTCTTTCTCTGGCAATACTGTCCCTGCTCTATGAATAAATAACTCACCATAGATTTCATTTTGCTCTAATACAACTTTTTTCGCATGTGCTAAAAATAAAAGTGCTAAAAATGGTTTAGTTTTACTGTTTAATATTTCTGATAAAAAGCTAAGTGTTATTGGTTTTTCAGTAGTTAAATGCTCTTGTATTATTACTTCAATTTTCTCGGCATATTCTTCTATGTCTTCTTCATGTGCAAGCTCTAATATGTCATCAGGCATCTCTGGAGCAACTATAGTTATCCTATTTGCACGAAGCTTTGCTCTAAGTGCTCGTCTTTCTTCTTCTTCCTCTGCTTGTTGTAGTGCAAAAATTAAATCGGTTAGGGATATTTTACGTTTTCTTTGCTGTTTGCATAGAGAGCTTCTTACAAGAAAACCTTCTAATTTAGACAAGTCTAAACGAGGACCATTTTCATCAAACAACAACTCATCCTCAGGGAAAAAGTTCTCAGTATGTTGACTGTTTAATAATGTTTCATTTGAAATATTAAGTAGAATGTCTGATTTTAACCGTAGCAATACACTAGCAAAGAAAATCGCACGACCTGCATTGAGTAAATTTTCTCTTGGACTTTTATCTAATGCAGCGAGATATTTGTCTGTGACTTCCATGATGTCAATATCCCATGGATCTATTTCTCCCTTTTCTGCAAGCTGAACCAAGACCTCTAATCCACCACTCAGGTTTTTAAGATCAGGAATTTCATTTGTATTTTGTTCTAACTGTTCCATATAATTATGCAGACATTAATTCCGGTTCTTCTTTCCCTTTTTTTTGTATTTGTTGAATTCCTAAAATCTGTGTAAATCCATCTGCTCTTAATGTAACTCCAATAGCCTGATCGGCATTTTCAAGCATGGGTCTGCGTAAACTAACTACAACAAACTGTGCATTGTAAGATTGTTTTTTTACCATTTGTGCTAAACGCTCTGCATTAAAGCCATCTAAGAACATATCTACTTCATCAAAAGCATAAAATGGAGCAGGAGAGCATCTTTGTAGTGCAAACATAAAACTAAGAGCAGTTAATGATTTTTCACCACCAGACATTGCTTCTAGTCTTTGCATTTTTTTATCACGAGGTCTTGCTCTAATAATAAGCCCGCCATTAAACGGTTCTTCCGGATTTTCCAGAACTAGCTCTCCATGTCCATAAGAAAGCTCATGAAAAATTTCCTGAAAATATTTATTTACCCCTTCAAATGTCTGAAAGAAATTTGCCTTCTTTTGATCACTATAAGAACCGATTCTTGATTCAATTGCTTCTTTTTCATTTGATAAGGCTTGAAGTTTATCTTTAATTTCTGCTTGTCTACTTGTAACATTGTCATAGTCTTCAATTGCTCTCATATTCACAGGCTCAAGAGCACGCATTCTTTTTTCAATACTTTCAATTTGCCTCACTATCTTTTCAAGATCAATATTTTCTGGTGGCTTATAGTCTTCATGTTGTGTTTGTTCTTGGAATTTGGTTTTCAAATCAATTAAATCGGGCTCTAATTCCCTTATTTTTAATTCAACTCCTGTAACCCTTTCAGCTAGTTGATCTATTAATTGCTGTAGTTCTCCTTTTTGTTCCCCCTTTGAAATTAATCCATTTGATATTTCATTGCGCTGGGTTGATATTTCACTTAGTCGCTTGGTTTCAGCAGAACTCTCTTCTTCTAATTTGGCTACTTTTTCCTGAAGTGTTTTTAATTTCTCTTCATAGCTTGGCAACTCACTTGAGATTCTTTCAATTTCTTTTTGTGAGTTTTTGATTTTTTCATCGTATTGCTCTTTGGCTTTTAGATTGAACTCAGCTTCTACAGAATAACTTCTTATTTGGGTAATTATTTCTTGCTGTTTTCCTTCTAAATCTTTTAGCTTTGATTCAATGTCCTGACTATCTGCTACTAAAGCCTCTAGACTTGAGTCTTTTACATGTGCTGCAATTTGTTGTAGTTCAACTTCGAAGTTTATGATTTCTTGCTCTTTCTCTTTTACTTTTTCATCTAGCGTATTTAGTTCACTTGAATTGGTTTCAATGGTTTGAGCCAATTCACCAACTTTTTGTTTGCTGTCTTCAGAAGTCTTAGTAAGTTTTTTAATCGTCTCAATTAAGGATGAATTGTTTGTTTCTTCTTTTGTGATTTCTGTTTTTAAATTGTCGAACTCTTCCTTAGCCTCATCAATTTGTTTTTGTAGATCTTTTAAGTCACCTTCAAGCTGGTTTGTATAGTTTTGAAGTGAGCTTATCTCTCTTTGTAGTCGTTCTAATTCTTGTTCTCCTGAATTGCCAAAGCTAATATTTGATGAAGGGAGTGTGCCGCCTGTTATAGCCCCGCTTTTTTCAATTAACTCTCCTTGTAAAGTAACCATGCGGTTTTTGCCAATGGCTTTTCTTGCATTTTCTAAAGAGTCCATTATTGCAGTGTCTGAAAATGCATAGAAAAATGCATCTCTATATTTATTTTCAAACTTAATTAAATCAATGATTAGCCCAATTGCTCCCTTTTGATTCACAGGCAAAACAGTAGGAGATGGTTTTAACTTGTTTAATGGTAAGAATGTGGCTCTGCCAGAGTTTGTACTTTTTAAAAGTTCAATACATTTAGCTGCTACTGAATCATCTTCAACAACTATTGCTTTTAGTCTATTCCCAGATGCCACTTCAATAGCAGTTTTATATTTTTCTTCTACATAGATAAGCTGAGCAAGTGTCCCATGAATACCCTTGATTCCAGAGCTAAGAATGGTTTCAGTTGCAGATCCAAATCCGCTAGTTTCTTTTATTACTTGTTTATGAACTTCTAGTTTATCTAAGTCACGTTCTAATTTTGCAAGCTTTTTAATTCTTTCATTTAACTCTTCTCTTGTTTCAATTTCTTCTGCTTTTAGTCTTGATATGTGTCTTTGTAGTCCGGCGTGTTTTTGTTGTAGTTGACTAAGTTTTGAGTTTTTAAAATTGCTACTTTGAGTAATTTCTTTTAGTTCTACTAAAGACTTTTCTGCTTCTTCCTTTGTTTTGTAAAGATCTTCTTTTTGATGGAGAAGTTGTTGCTCAAGTCTTGTGTGTTTTGTAAGAAGATCTTCCTTTTCATGTTTTAAATTGTTTATTTTCTTTTGGACTTCAAAGATCTTTGAGGTAGATAGGTTTTGATTTTGTCCTTTTGATTTTAAAGAATCTTGAATCTTTTGATAGCCTTGATTCAATTTCCAGATTTCATCTTCAAATACATCTTGTTCTTTTTTGTTTTTCTCTTTCTTTCTCTCTAAATCATATACTTTTTTATCTAAGACTTTTATTTCATTTTCAAGATTTTCTATATTGTCTTTATGATCTTTTATTTGTTTATTTAGAAACTCAGTGGACGACTGGTTCTTACTAATTTCAATTTTTGCAGTCTCTAGCTCTTCGTTTAATTTTTTTTGACTTTGTTCATTTATTTTTTGTATTTCTGATTCAATGTCTGTAATTGTTTGTTTGTCTTTTTCAATTTCATCATTTAATTGCCCAAGTCTGATAATAGAACTTGTTCTTTTTTCTCTAAGCGTTGTATTTTCTTCCTTTAAACCATTAAGCTCATTTTCAAGCTTGTTTATTCTGCCTGCTAAACAGTGTTTTTCTAACTCTCTAAGCTCATTCTTTAGCTTAGAATATTTTAGAGCTTCATTTCTTTCTCCTTCTAGTTGTCTTAAGCGCTCTTCAAGCTCAAGCATTATAATATTTTCTTTTTCAACAGCTTCGTGGACTTTGTGTAATTCGACTTGAGCTAGTTCTATCTTTCTGTCAAAATCTGCTACACCAGCAAGCTCATCAATTATTTTTCGTCTGTCAGTAATAGACATACTAATGATTGAAGTAACGTCACCTTGCATGACTACGTTGTAGCCATGTGGGCTTACATTATGTTTGGAAAGCCTGTCGTGAACCTCGGTTAAAGTGCATCCCTTCCCGTCCATATAGTATGAACTTGTATAACCATTATCTTTCACTCTAATTTTTCTTGTGATTTCAATTTCTGTATCAGCATCATTAGTAAATCTAATACTTACTTGTGCTTCTTTTTTTCCACTAATATTGTTTATAAGATCTGGCAAGCGCTCAGCTCGCATGGTACGAGATGTAGAAAGCCCAAGTGCAAATAATACGCTGTCAATGATGTTTGATTTGCCTGATCCATTTGGACCAGAAATAGTAGTAAATCCTGGAAGCAATGGAACAGTAGTCCTTTTTCCAAAAGATTTAAAATTATCGATTTCAATTTCTTTTAAGCGAAGTTTGTTTTCCATTTTTTCTTAAATCAAGTTTTTACTAAGCCTTTTATGCCTATTAAGACTATAATTTTAAACATATTATCCTGCATATGGCCAGTATTTTTAGAATCTATTAATACACAATATGTAAATATGTTGTAAAAGTACAATACTACATATATTGTACAATCGACTAGCAATATGTCTTTATAATTGTCGATGGTTAAGAGTATTATGTTCCTTAATTACTTTCACCGGAATAAGCAGTGAGAGTGAGTTTAAGCAAATCATGATTTTTTCTCCTGAGCAATTTGTTTAGCAAAGTCAGTTGTTATGTCATTTATTGGGTTACGTGCGTATATGGATCTTGAGCTTTCAACCTCACCTACATAAGATGCTAGTAGTTTTTCATCTGCCCCCTTCTTTATTAATTCAGTGAGCCCATCGGTTACTTGATCTATTATCCAGCCATGTTGTGCATGAAAAAGCATTGCTTCTTTAGATACTTGCCATTGCTTTTCATTTGCTCCTGCTTCAAATATCCTTTTAAATTTTTCAAGTATATATTCTTGAGTGTATATTTTTGACATAGTGGGATAATCTCTGTCTAGTGGGCTTAGGTAGGTATACCATTGAGCTGTTCTTCTTAATTTTCTATTAAACTCTGCAACATCATCTTTCAAGTTTTCTGGAAATGCATTTTTATACCTTGGTGGCAAGGTTGGCGTACTGGGTGTAAATAAGTTTTCAATACTTGCAAATATTCCTACAATATTTAATATAATCATTTCCTCTCCTTTTTATTTAAACAATTAAAAATGTGGATAGTATTGAATAGCAGTGTTTAAGTGCTCCATACTTAAAATGCATACTAAAGAAAATGTAATTAATCCAATGGTACTTATAATGGCTATTATGTTTGATTTTAGATTTTGACTTATCATGTGTTTTCTCCTCTCCTAAAACTTGTATACTCTTCCCTCATCAGGACATTGAGCAACCTTATCTTCTTCAAGCAAATATAAATGCATTTCTATCCACTGACCTTGTGCATAGCAGTCATAAAATTCTTTGTATTCAGATGGTCTTGTAACATCGGGTGCAATTTTATATAAGCCATTGTCCATAACTGCTATAAGCCTTTGACCGGATGGTATTTCTGGCCGACTGCTATGACTATAGACAGGCTTTCCTAAACGTTCTACTGCTCTTACCCCTAAATATGTGCCCATAATGCCACCTCCCCAACAGTGCTTATCAAGCACTACCCATAAGCGTCATTACTTATTAGTGAATAATGATATACGCATTAGAGTTCAATGTCAATACTAAAAATAAAACTTAATTTTTAGGTTAAGGAGTTGAGCTTCAATAAATGACTTTCTTAAAATTGTCCTTGTATAATTGAGCAATTATTACACAGTCGCTATGCTAAAAAGCTTGAAGCTACGGATCTTAAACAAAATTTAGAATATGAAAGTAAGTTTATCGACGGTACAAAATCAAGATATAAAACACAGAGGCTTTTTTAGAAATCCAGCTGTTATAAAGTGTGCTGGTATTGCAACAGAAACGAGTGGCTTCTTGATAGAAGCAGTAGGAATTCCTATAGTCTTTATTGGATTATTCATAGAACTCCTCTTTTCAGAAAAGTTTGGTGCAAGAATCGTTGAATTGGGTACATTGATGGAACATAAAAGTACAAATGTACAGAATACAGGTTTCGATATACAAAAAATGTCATCAATTAATTTTTTAGGTGAAGACATTAATAAATTACCATCTAATAAGACTCTTACTGAAGAGGAAATAGATTCAATAAGGGATAATAATACAAAGGTGAAAGTAAAAGAAGAAATAATTCATCTGCAAAACGAGCCTAGAATTTAAGATTTCCAAAAGGTGGCATGTTGGCTATTCCATTTCTAGTTTTATTTTTTAACCAATGGATAAAGTGTAAATAATTTATCTGTAATTTCAATACATCTACCATTGTCAAACCAAAGAACTATATTACTGTCATCATCGATATGATGCCCTATGTATTTAGCAGGAAATAATAAATGGTCTTTTTTTTGTAATTTAACAGCAAACATTTGCCCCTTATGATTTGTTTCTAAATAGTTAATTACGTCATGAGCATTGTCCCGGGAAATTTCAATTTCTTTTTCACCCGAAGGTTTATAGTTAGAAAATTTAACTAACTGTCTTTGTTTTCTAATGACAAGTCCATGTGAATCATAAGCAATTTCATCTTTATTTCCAAATACATGAGATGTGAATTTATGCTTACCAAGGTACTCTAAATTAAATCCGATTATCTTACCTGAAGTTAAATCAATGCAGGTAACCTTTTCTCCTGCTTGAATAGAATCCCCTGTCATTAATACGCCGGTTTCAAATACAGTATCGTTTTTTGCAAGTGACTTAATGGTTTCAATTCTTTTTTCAGTAGTCTTATAATCAATAACAGAAAAAATTTGGCTTAAGTAATATTCCCAATCTGGTTTTTTAAGAGGGTGATTTCCAAAAGATTCTTTAGGAGATGTTAGTCTTGTTGGAAATATTTTTTTATGTGTGTTATGTCTGGTATTCGGTATAGGTAAAGGCAAAGGTTTTTTTTGATTCTCTATAAACTCTTTAGGGTTTGTCCAGTATTCAGCTAGAGTAGAGAATGTGTTTCCTATGAAAGTAAGCTTGTTAATCATTTTTTCCTTTTGGTTATTTTTTCTTGGTTACTAAATTAACTTACTTAAGATCAAATTGCAATGTGTATTTGAGGATTGAGCATTGAGCATTGAGGATTGAGATATGAACTTGTTCTGCTCACTCCTCAATCCTATACATAAAGTATTTATTATTACTAAATTGCTTCTAGTATTTGATTTGCTCAGAAAACAATCTTTTTGTTATAGTAATTGTTTAGGACTTACGCCAAATTCTAAGGTCTTATAAAGCCCATAAGATTTTTGTGTAATTTACTTACCAAAAATCGCCTTTCTGGAAAAGCGAGCTAACCCGAATAGGGTTGCGAGCGTAAGTCAAATTGTTAATCATCATTGGAGGAGTTCATGAAAACAAGAAATATAGTTGCTTTAGCTACTTTAGGATTTGCATCAATTGCTGGTCCTATTGGCTATATGGGGTGCAGAAATTCAAAAACAGATGAAGCTATAGTAAGAGAATTAACAGGTGATGTTTTTATTGATTCACAAATTAATAAATTAAATGATAAAAACTTTGATGTGCGTAGAGATGCAGCAAAGCAATTAGCTGAGACAAAAAATCCAATTACAGAAAAAACACTTCTTAGTACCTTGAATGATAAAGATTGGACTGCACGCTACTATAGTGCATGGGGACTAGGCAAAATAAAAAGTAAAGAAGCAGTACAGCCATTAATTTTGCTTTTAAATGATAGTCAGCACAAGGTTGTATCAGCCTCTGTTATTGCATTGGGGGAGATAGGTGATAAAGCAGCTACAAAACCATTGTGCAATATATTATTAAGTAGTAAAGATTATGAAGATTATTCTTATGTAATTAACGCTCTTGGAAAAATAAAAGATAAAGAAGCGATGTCGACTCTGGAGCATTATTTGTTCAAGACAATGCTAACAAGTAATATAAATGCTACAGGAAAAGCACTAGACTCAATTAGCCATGAAGATACGATTAAAATTCTGTTAGATCATTTGAAATCAAATGATAACGATAAAGTCTGGCGTAGCGTAGATACTCTTGCTAACCTGAAAGCAAAAGAAACAACTCCGTCTTTAATTCCTCTTTTAGAACATAATAGTGTAGATGTCCGTCGCTCAGTTATAAGAGCTTTTAATCAAATAGAGGATGAAAGCGTAGTTAAACCATTATGTAATCGTTTCCAAAAAGAGGCAGGCTACATTCAAAGTGACATTATATTTGCACTAAATTCTATAAAAAGTAAGGAGTCAGTTCCATCGCTTATAGAATTTATAAATCATGAGGAAGAATTTATTAGGGGCAATATTGCAATGACCTTAGGAAATATTGGTGATAAGAGAGCTACAAAGATATTATGCAATAGATTGAAATATGATAGCTCACCACAAGTTAGATTAAAAGCAGCTGAAGCACTTGGAAAAATTGCTGATCAAGCCAGTCTTGAAACTTTGTTTGAAGTTAGAAAAATATTGATTGAATACCAAGGTTCTAGAGATTTGAGAGAAGAAGTGGACAAGGCCATTTGTAAAGCTGTCTTAGGCCCTTGTATCCACTAAAGTCTTAGGCATAGGTAAAAAGCTCTATTGAACTTGCAAGTATAGGATTCATCTGATTTATTCAGTGAATCCTATCTCACGGAATGCTTAACCCATGAAAGCCGCAGCTTGTCTGCGGCTTAAAATTAACAATGATTTAACTTTTCTCTCTTGACTTAGATATAAAATTTTTGGCCTAATTAAGATATAGGGGTACATTAAATTTATTTAATGTAAGTATTTTCAAAAAATGGGGGGATAATATGACAGTATCAGTGGGACCTATTCAAGGAGATGGTTTAAACAAGCCTAAGCTTATAAATTTGTCAGGGATTAAATTAGGTCTAGGTTCTGAAGAAGTCAAGGGAGATAGTAAAAAGAAAGAAACATTAAAAGATCTTACTACAGAAGAAATTGTTCATACTGAGGTAAAAAGAACAAGAAAGCCAATAGATTTAACAAGTGACTATCTATTAAATGTACTTGGAGTAGAATCTGAAATCTCAAAACTGCAAAGAGCAGTGGTAAGGCTTAGAGTAGTAGTAAATGGTGAAACCCTTGGCTCAGGCTCAGGGACTATTATAAGTAGTGATGGCTTAATCTTAAGCAATAATCACGTTCCAGCTATTGGGAAAGCAGCTGGTAATAATCCATTTGAAATGTTGCCTGGTACTAATGTTTTAAAAAATCTTAAAACATGGAGTGAATTACTTAGACAGGATGGAAAAGGTGAAGCCAAGCTTGTAGCAGATATTGTACTTTTACCAAAAGCTGAACCACCAAAAACAATTTTCACCCCTGGCAAGAATGTTTCTGCAGAAGAAGCTATATCTAAGTACTTTAGCAAACCCTTTAGTAAAGGCAGTGATGATTTTTCTGCTACAGAATTTTCTCCATATGACAATAAAATAGAAGTAGAGACCTATGATGTAAAAATTATAGACGAGTATCCACAAGGTGACTTAATACTTGCAAGACTTGTAAAAAGAGAAAATGGAGAGAAATCTTCTTATGAAGCAGGATTCCCGTTTATAAAAATCACAGATTCAATACCAATTACCGGTCAAGATGTTTATTCTATAGGACATCCAGGTGGCATCAAACATAATGCACTTTCATTAGGAACAGTTTTGGATAGTCATTTTGATATTCAAAGAGTTCAGCAATTAGCAAAAGCACATGCAATAGTATTGGGTGGTGTAACATCGCTTATAGGAGAAGGAATTAATCCTGATAATTTTTTGGCTAAAATGGCTAAAACAGCTGCGATTATGAATGCAAGTGTGGATTTTGAACCAGCAAGACCGCTTGTAGAAGGAGGTCTAATTTCAGATGTAAACATTGCTCCTGGTAGTTCAGGTGGACTATTAGCAAATGAAAAGGGAGAACAAGTAGGTGTTACATATATGGATGCAGCAGCATTAGTATCTATGCTGAATCCACCGTTTGGTATGTTATATCCGCTAAGCCCAAGAATTGCATCAGCATACATATCAGGTGCTTTGGGATATAGCAAGGATGAAGGAAAAATCTCAAGACTTAGTGGGTCTATAGGAATGAAAAATGCAATTCCATTTTTAGAGAGAAATAGGGTTAATATAACTAAAATCAGAGATGGTGAGCCAGCAGGAGTGCAAGATGTAGAGTCAAGTGCAGCAAGGCTTAGAGCACGTGTTGCAATGAGTGAAGCATACAAAGCACAGACCCCAACTATTTCTCAAGAAGAAATTGAAGATCGTTTAGCACAAGCAGGATTTCCTAAAGAAAAGGTAAGTGAAATTAAAGTGAAGTCTGACAATGCTTCTACGACAGATAAATCAAGATATGAAATTGTCTCACCTGAATCTTATGATGATTCAATTACATTTCAGTCTAAGCCAATAGAAGTGTTAAAGTTTGATGTAGAGCTTGATGTAAGTGATCCTGCAAAACTTGCCAGACTTGTATTAAATGCAGAAATAAAAACTGAAGATGGTAAGACTGTGGAAATAAAAGACTTTCAAATTGACCCAGTAAAGTTTAATATTGATTATCATGTAGATTCAGATACAAGGCAAATCTTAGTAAAATACTTTACAGAAAACTTTGATAAAGCACAGAAGCTATATGATCTTCAACAAAAAGCTTTGGAGCACAATAAAAAAATCACAGAAATTTTCTAAACCTTTGAACCCACTAAAGTTTTAGAATCAATTTCATGTGCTTGTCCAATAATCTCTGAAATAGAGCTTAGTTTATTCTTCTCACAATAATCTTTAAGCCCTGCAATGATTTCTATGCTTGCTTTTGGGTTTGCAAAGTTTGCAGTGCCTACCTGTATGCAGCTTGCACCGCATAATAAAAACTCAAGAGCATCGTCAGTATTATGTATACCACCTATACCTATGATAGGTACTTTTGGAAATTTTTTATATGTTTGCCATATCATTCTAAGTGCAATAGGCTTTATAGCAGATCCACTATAACCACCGACTGCACGTGGCAGAGTAGGTTTTTTAGTCCATTTATTAATTGCTAAACCTAATACAGTGTTTATTAAAACCAAACCATCGATACCAGCATCAACACAGGCTTTTGCAATCTCTGTAATATCAGTGATATTTGGTGAAAGTTTTGCCCAGACAGGTACTTTTGATATTTTTTTAATTTTACTTACTACATTAAATGCTTTTTTGGGATCCTGGCTAAAATCTAATCCACCGTCTACATTAGGACAAGATAAGTTTAATTCTATAGCACTAAAACCAGAATAATTTTTAAGGTAATCTACTACTTGAATATATTCATCCAAGCTTTCACCTACAACATTTACAATAAAAGTTGCTTTTTGTTCTTTTAAAAAAGGAAGTTCATTGTTTACGAAATGCTCAACACCAGGGTTTTGTAATCCTATAGAGTTTAAAAGACCACATCCAGGTACTTCTACAACTCTTGGTGTTGGGTTTCCTACCCAGGGTTTAATACCAAGACTCTTTGATACTATTCCGCCAAGCTCGCTTAAATGAAAATAAGGAGTGAACTCACGTCCTGCTACACCACATGTTCCTGATGCAAGAAGAACAGGATTCTTTAACTCAACATTTCCTATAAGAGTATTTAAAGATGTCATAAATAACTAATTTACAAGTTGTAATATGGCAGTAGGTGCAGCATCTCCACGTCTTGGAGCAGTTTTAATCAGTCTGGTATAACCACCTTTTTTAGCCTTAAAGTTTCCAACCGTTTCATTGAAAAGTTTTTTTACAACATCTTTTTCATAGAGAAATGAAAGGGCTTGACGTTTTGCATGCATACCACCACGTCTAGCTAGGGTAATTAATTTTTCTACTTCACTTTGTACAGCTTTTGCTCTACCAAGTGTAGTTTTTATTTCGCCGGTTTTAAAAAAAGCATTTGCCAATGATCTAAGTACTGCTTTTCTTTGATCGGCTGGTAGTGAGAGTCTGTGTCTTTTTCTTAAGTGTCTCATGATTATTCCTTTTTATTTATGCTGAAAACGCTTCACTTTCAATTGATGCATCTTGTTCTTGAGGTATAAACTGTGGCATTGTCTCATCAGCTAAATGCATTCCCATAGCATGTAGTCTTTCTAAGACCTCATCAGCAGACTTTTTACCAAAGTTTTTAATATTCATTAATTCATTATATGAAAGACTTAAAAGCTCTCCTAGTGAATTAATGTTTGCTCTCTTTAAGCAGTTATAAGCTCTAACAGAAAGTTCTAGCTCTTCAATACTTAAGGTGACTCTTTGATCAACCACTTCTTCTACTTTAATTGGTTCAACTGCTGTAGGAATGGTAAGTGATTCACCTGAGAATTGTGCAATCGGTGCAATTTTTTCAATTAACTTTGCTGCAGCTTGTCCTAATGCTTGTGTTGGATCAACGCTCCCGTTAGACCAAACATCAACCAATATACGCTCATAATCATGTCCTTCAGGAGTTCTTGCTTGTTCAACTATATATGATACTTTTCTAATAGGCATGAATACAGCATCAACAGGAATTATGTCAATTGCTCTATTTTGTGATTTTAATTTGTCTGCAGGGATATAACCAACACCATTTTCTACAATGACTTCCATTTCTAATTTCCCATCAACTGCTAAAGTGGCTATTTTCCAGTCAGGGTTAATTATTTGAATGTCTGCTGGAACCTGAAAATCTTTTGCATATACTGTAGCTGGTCCAGTTACTGAAAGACGAAGAGTTTGAGGCTGATCTGAGAAAGACTTTACCACTAATCCTTTTAGATTTAGTGTTACGTCAATGATATCTTCCACAACGCCTGGAACTGATGAAAATTCGTGAGTTACACCAACTATTCTTACTCCTGTCACTGCTGAACCAGGGATGCTTGATAGAAGAATTCTTCTCATTGAATTTCCAATTGTAGTACCAAAGCCACGATCAAATGACTCAATTAAAAACTTTCCATATAGTGAACCATCGTTATTTGTCTTATTTTCTAAGCACTTTGTTGTTACTTGACTCATTCTCTTATCGCTCCTTATTTTTTGCTCTCGCCCAACAGGGCGAGGCTCGCCAGAGACGGCAATCCTATTTACACTCTTCTTTTTTTAGATGGCCTGCAACCATTGTGTGGAATTGGTGTTACATCTCGTAATAATGTGACTCTCAAACCAGCTGATTGAAGAGCTCTTATAGCAGTTTCTCTACCAGCTCCTGGGCCGCTTACTTCTACTTGAACACTTCTCATGCCGTGGTCAACTATTTTTTTAGCTACACTTTGGGCCGCTTGTTGTGCTGCAAATGGAGTACCTTTTTTAGCACCTTTATAACCACATGCACCAGCGCTTGACCAAGCGATAGTATTTCCTTGTGGGTCAGTTGCAGTAACTATTGTGTTATTAAAAGTAGAGGATATATGAACCACTCCACTTGAAATATGTTTTCTTTCTTTTTTCTTTGGCTTCATTTATTTTTCCTTATTTAGCTGTTGGAGATTTTTTCTTGCCTGCTACTGTCATTCTCCTTTTTCCTCTTCTAGTTCTTGCATTGGTTTTTGTTCTTTGGCCACGTAAAGGTAATCCCCTTCTATGTCTAATCCCTCTGTAGGAATTTATTTCTGCCAATCTTTTTACGTTTAAGCCTTCTATTCTTCTTAAATCACCTTCTACCTGATAGTTTTTTTCGATCTCTTCTCTTAGTTTATTGATTTCTGGATCAGTGAGATCCTTCATTCTCTTATTCTTATCAATGCCAGCAACTTGTAAGAGTTTGTTACTTAGTGATCTTCCAATTCCATATATGTAAGTTAAAGAGATTTCTACTCTTTTATTTTGTGGTACATCTACGCCAGCAAATCGTGCCATATTATTTTATTTTCCTATTTTTCTTTTCTAAGTGTTTACTAAACTGCTTTTATTCATTACTCTTCATTATTTTCGTATATTTTAAAATACTAAAACATTTTAAAGCAAAATGAATAGGCAAGGTTAGAATTTTATCTTTTTTAAGCAATTAAAACAAGCAATTACAGGTTTTTCATATTTTATTATGTTTAATAAATAGATTATTACGTAATTGTCTAAGGTCTATCCTTGTTTTTGTTTGTGCTTTGGGTTTTCACAGATAACCATTACTGTACCCTTGCGTTTAATAACCTTGCACTTTGCACAAATCTTTTTTACTGATGCTCTGTGTTTCATTGTTCTTCTACTTCCTTTACTGCTCCTTTTCGTTCTTGAACTCTAAAAGTTATTCTCCCTCTGGTTAAATCGTAAGGAGTTAGTTCTACTTTAACACGATCTCCAGGCAATATTTTAATAAAATTTTTACGAATTTTCCCTGAGATATGAGCTAATACTAAATGTCCATTGTCTAGCTCTACTCTAAACATTGCATTGGGTAATGATTCTTTAATGATGCCCTCAAATTCAATAACGTCTTTTGCCATACGATGATTATAGCGGATAGCGGATAACGCTATACGCTAGTTGTTACAAAAGATCCACTATCAGTAATTAGTATTGTATGTTCAAAATGTGCTGAATACTTGTGATCTACAGTTATGACTGTCCAGTTATCTTTAAGCATTCTTACATCATCAGAACCTAAGTTAAACATAGGTTCAATACAAACCAGCATTCCACTAGTCAATTTTGTGTCATTCGTATGTAGAAAATATTCGGGCCAGTTTGGAATAAATGGATCATCATGGTAATTAGGCCCAATACCATGCCCACCAAACATTCTTACTATTCCATACTTGTTTTCAATGGCTACTTTATGGACTGCAGTTGAAATATCTTTTACAGTGAAGCCGACTTTACAGACTTCAATCCCTTTCTTTAAAGATTCATCTGTGTCCTTTAACAGTTTTTGAATTTGTGGACTTACCTCACCTACGATGACAGTTCTTGCTGTGTCACCTATATAATCCCATCCTTTCCCGTTAAATTTTTCACGAACGGTAACTCCAATATCTAAACTTATAATGTCCCCTTCTTTTAAGACCTTTGTTTTATTTGGAATCCCATGTACTACTTCATGATTTACTGAGGTACATAAACAAGCTGGAAAACCACGATAGCCTTTAAAGGTAGGAATAGCGCCTTGTTCTCTGATCCACTCTTCTGCAATTTGGTCTAAATCCCATGTACTTATTCCTGGTTTGACAGACTTGCATAAAATGTCTAATACACTGCCAGCTAGATTCCCAGCCTTTTTAATAGGTTCAAATTGATCTTTTTCAAAAATGGTTATTGGCATTTTTTTTATTAGCTCAAGACAAGCTTGAGCTTTCCTTGATCAATCCTTCTTGTTCGATCGGATTCACCGAATAAATCGGATGAATCCTTAACTTGCAAGCTCCTACTTTTGTATAGGTGCGATAGCATTTAAAATTCTAAGTACTTGTTCTATTTCATTATAGACTTCATTCTCATTTTTTGTACCATCAATATCACAAATGAGATTTAAATCCCGATAATATTTTTCTAGTGGTGCAGTTTTGTTTTGGTATTCAAGAAGTCTTTCTTTTGTGGCTTCTTCTGAATCATCCTTTCTTTGATATAACTCAGTGTTGCAAATATCACATTTATTTTCTACTTTAGGTTTATGTGAAATCAAGTTATATATTGCCCCACAGTTTTTATTTGAGCAAAGCCTGCGTGAGCTAAGTCTTTCTATAAGAAGACTCTTTGGTGCGGTAATGTTAAGTACAGCTGTAAGTTTAAGTGCAAGATCGCCAAGCATTCTGTGTAGTGCATCAGCTTGAGGAACAGTTCTTGGGAAGCCATCTAAAATAAAACCATTTAATTTAGATTCCAAAAGTGTGTTTAATCTTTCTTTTATAAGATCTATTATTAAATCATCAGGGACTAGTTTTCCAGACTCTACAAATTGTTTTGCTTTTTGACCTAATTCAGTTCCATTAGAAATGGCTTTTCTTATTAGGTTTCCAGTGTCAATATGAGGCAGAGTTAACTTATTAGATAGTTTTTTTGCTTGTGTACCCTTTCCAGCACCTGGTGCACCAAAAAATATCACATTTATTATTTTTTCTTCCATAGATAATCACTAATCTAGCAGGAAATAAGCCTCATTAGAAGTATTTTTTAATAGAATGACACGGTTTATTAAGGCGTTTAATCTTTAAAGTAGCTTGCATGGTAAAGGATTTATCCGATTCATTCGGTAAATCCTGTCAAACGGTAGAAATTGGTCAATGGAAGCCTCAGCTTGTCTGAGGCTTAGGTTAAGAAAAGGTCAACTTTTTCTAACTTCTTCCTTTATATATTTGCAAGGATAAGAATTGCAGAAAGAGAGGATTAAATGCCAATACCAGCAATAGTAGGTCCTAGTGTAAATGCTGGAGTGAATTTCATATCTAGAGTTGGCCCACAAGCTTTAGGTGGTGCAGTGTCAGCAATTGCACCGGTTGAGGCAGGACTTGGAGCACAGGCTACAAGGGCACTTTTAAAAAATCAAGCTGTGCTTGATGGTGCAATACAACCTGTAAGAGCTCTTGGGTTTGCTTAAAGTACGTTATTAAAGAAATGTATTATATGAAGAGGACATGCGAAAGTATGTCCTCATTTTTTATTCTGAAATTTAGCTATCAAATTAAATAATGGTTTAAAAAGTCCAGTGGAATGCTTTATATTTTTAACCATTAACAGTGTTTCATTGTGACTTTGTGCTAACCATACAGGTATAGGGGCTAAGACCTTATCACCTATTAAGATCTCATCTATTTTGCCAAATAAAGATTCCACAGATGAACAATTAATTACCTTTCTTATCCTATTAACAAAAGATGCTACATTAAATTGAGTCATAAAATAACCACAACCTTTAAGCTTAGCTATACCAGGAGTAAAAGAATATGAAAATGCTCTGCACATAAATGGCCTAGCTTCATAAACGGTACATATATCATCTTTTAAACAAGGACAATCAAAATTTAAAGATTTAGAAGAATAATATTGATTATTATTTTGAGAAGCATTAGAAACAATAAATGGCGGCTCTTTCCCATATCTCTTCTTAAACATTTGTACAAAATCTTTAGACTTGTCATAAATACTGGTTTTTAGCTCTTCAGATTGCTGGTCTAACCAGGACTTTAAATATAAATATTCAGTGTATGAAATAAGTGGGTGAGTTCTTTTACAACAATCACCACATTTATATTCAGAGCAAGTTGAAGAGTTCGTTCCATACTCTAGATTAATCTCAGCAACCATTCTTGATATCTGATTATAAATATTTTCTACTGTTTTCATTATTTCTTTAGGGTTACTTGGCAAATTTTCAAGGGTTTCAATATTTTTAGATTGATATATGATCTGAGTAGGCAAAGAATCATTGTTACATGGTTTTTCCCTATACTTAGCTAATTCTGTTTCTGCAAGATCATTTCTCCCTTCAATTCTATATATCCAAGCTTTAACTCTATGTACCTCCACATGATCTAAATCTTTTATGATCTCTTGTGCTTTTTCAAGATTGTTTTGCTTAATAAACATTTCAGCTAAGTTTATATACAATTCAGAAATAGTATTTTTATAGTTAAAAGCATTAAATTGCAATAGAAGACGATCAACCAAATCATTTTTATTATTATTTATAAGTACTTTTATAATCCTAGACATTTCAACTGTAATATTTGTATTGATTTTATCTTGCAGAGGATCACACTGCTTGTTTAGATAAGCTCCCCCTAGAAAAAATAATCCTAAATACTCTACCTCTGAGGATGGGGATATATTGTTCAACATCATTTCGAATTTTCTTCTATCATCATTGAGTAGAAAACAATAACATTGATAAATTTGTGCTAAAGAATTCTCAAGTGTATTTGGAACTTTAGTTAATAAGTTGATAGATTCATCAAAACTATTCAAATTAAATTTTATTAACCCCAAATATAAGTTTTTATATTCAGGGTTCAAATTTTCATTGTTTGATATAAACATTGAAAATTTTTCTTGTGCTTCTTTATTTTCTTCTTGTGAAAGTATTCTATAAATAATTTTATAGTTTTCTAAATTTTGAGGGAATGTATCTAAAAGCCTAAATGCACATTTTAAGCATGTGTCAATTCCAAACTGGTAATATATTTGTTCAAGCAACCAAGTTTTTTTTGAATTATTATACTGTTGAAACTTACTATTAACATTTATTTCTTCTTGTTCTTGTTTCCTATGTACTTTTTCAAATAGCTTCTTTATTTTTTTCACAAGCCCACTGGCCTCTCCTTGACAAAGAAGCACAGCACATTCTAATAATTCTATGGAATTCTTATACATTTTACTTTCTAATGCTATTTGAGCCATTGAAAGGTAATAATCTGGGGCAAAAAGCTCTGCATTTCGCTGTAAAATAGCAAGCAGTTTTATGGCAAACTCAGGAGAATCTTTTTTAGTTATTTTTATTAGGAGATTTGCACATTCTAAATAGTCATGTAGTGGCTTACCTTTCAAGTAATCCATTAAAAATTCTTCTTGTTCTCTTTTATCCTTTATTCCCTTGGCTTTTTTTAATAGTTCCTTATCTTCTAATAAAAACCCGGTTTTCTCTAGCGATGTCTTTAACCCGGAGGATTCTACTTTTAATACTTTAAGTGACTCTAACATTTTCTTAACCTATGGTACATATACCCACCCAAATAAGTATATAACCTATTAGTTATTATCACTGATTACCTTAGTATTGAATGTAGGGTCTTCGTTAAGCCTTTTGAATCTTTAAAGTAATTTAATCTTTCCCCTCTTGATAGTTAAGAAGGGTTTGTTGTTTAATAGAGAGACTTTAATATAATACTAAATTGTTTAAGAATTTAAGAAAGTAAATATTATGCTTCCACTGCCGCCACCAGGGCCCGCTCCAAAGCCTCTACCAATAAAAACAGTAGAGACACAAAAAACATTAGCCATAGAGACTAAAGATGACGATGATCTTAGTTTTGATGAAAATGAATTTGAATCTCCAAAAACCCTTGATTTATTAATTGATTTAGATTCTGATGATTTTAATACTCGCAACAAAGCAATAAATGAACTTAGTAAAAATAAAGATGAAGCTTTATTTAATGCCTTAGTTAAAGTTGTAGCTAAGAGCGAAGGTGTTTTACGTCAGTCAAGCATTAAAGTTCTAGGTGGTTTAAACAATATACAAGCAGCTTACTCATTGGCGCCTCTTTTAAAAGAAGAAGATACTGAACTTGTTCTTGATGCAATTGATGCACTTGAAAATTTACTATTAACTATAAATGAACGTAATGAACTTGAATTGAAAAAAAACATAGACTCAAAACATCTTGATTTTGCAAGTCAGGCTTTAATTGAATGCTTGAAAAAATATGAAAACACTGATGAGCATTATTATTTATCTTTAAGTGCAGCATTAATACTAGGACATTTAGGAAAAACTGAAGCCTCAGAAATACTTGTGGGTTGTTTAGGTAATAGTAGTGAGAAAATGAGAAATCGTAAACAGGCAAAAGATGCCCTAAGCAATATAAAAGATATTCAGACTTTAGAAAAAGTAGCCGTGTTGTTAAGTGATAAATATCCTATGCGAACCAGGGAATATGCAGGAGAAGTGGTAAACAATTTAGCTAAGCTTGGAGTTGCTAATACTTCTACCACAGATGCTTTAGTGACGTGCTTAAAAGACTATGACAATAGACTTCGCCGCATAGCTAGTGAGGCTCTTGGAAATGTAAAGGATGTAAGAACAATAGACAACTTAGTAGAAGCTCTTGAAAAGGATAACGATCCTACAGTGTCAACAAATGCAGCATTTGCAATAAGTAAAATGGATAAAGTGCAAGGAATACCTGCTCTTTATAAAGTATTTTCTACAAACAACAATTCAAGAATCAAATATAACGTTCTTGAAGCCTTAACTAGTACAAATCATCATATTATAGTTCCAGCTTTACTTGTAGCTATTAAAGATTTTTCACTTGGTCATGAGGCAAAAGAAAGATTTCAATCATTAAGTAATGAAGTATTAAATAAAGGATTAAATAAACTGTTAGAAGATTCTAATCCTAAAAATCGTTTTTATGCAATTGTTTCTTTAAGTCAAACCAATGACTCACGAGTTATACCTCACATAGTAAGGCGCATGGTACACCCAGATGAAGAGCTTCAAATAAGACGACTTGGCGAAGAAGTTTTAAGAAGTTTGCCTGGAGACATAGTTAAAGAAGGACTTGAAAAATGTAAAAGTGATTCGAATGAAATGGTTCAATCCTATGCTAAAGAGTACTTAGTCGAGATAAAAATTAAAGATACAAAAAAAGAAGAAGTTACAGAAGGGACTGCATAAGCCATGTCTATTACTGTTAAAGCAGAAGATAAAAACCTCCCGTTGCAAGTACAAAGTACTATAGGTGTTGGACCAGAGCTTGATTTGGATGAAAACAAACAAGAAGAAGCGGTATCTATTCAAAAACTAATTCAAAATTTAGACTCACCTGATCCAGAGACCCGCACACAAACAGTTTTAGAACTTAGTAAGAGTGAAGATCCTGAAGTTATAAATTTATTAACCAAGTTTATAGATGAAAGAAAAGATAGTACAGCTTGTTGTGCTGCATCAGCGCTTGGAGCTATAGGAAATTCTAAAGCAATTAGTTTTCTAACAAGAATGTCACAGCGCAGAGAACCTCTTCAACTTCAATATTCTATGAATGCACTAGGCAAGCTTCTTTCACAACCGGATGCAAATAAACAAGACATCGAAGAGGCAATTGAAACTTTAATCAAGCTTTTAAATCATGAACATAAGGATGTTAGATATAACACAATAATTATGTTAGGTGACTTAGGAGAAAAAAGTATAACAAGTGAAGAATCAGTAGATTCTTTAATCAAATGTTTAAGTGATAAAGATATTTCTACAAGAAGACTAGCTAGTGAAGCACTTGGAAAAATAAAAAATCCAAAAGCAATTCCACATTTAGCAAATCTTTTCATAAATGAAAGAGAAGATTATGAAGTAAATTGGAATGCAGCTTGTGCATTAACGAAGATAAATACACCAGAGGCACTTGATGCTCTGTTTGTAGGTTTAACTAATTCTAATCCTATTGTTAAACTCTTTTCACTTGAAGCTATATCGAAGAGTTATATAAACGATCCAAGAATTGTACAAGCAGTAGTGGTGGGGTTAGTAAATGATGAGTTTGAATTGTTAAATGCTCTCTTAGATCCTGATGTGTCGCAAGAAATTAAAGATCAAGCAAAAATCTCACTTGAAGCTTTGTTTACAGAATGGATTTCAGATCAAAATACTGTAACTTCTATGATTAGTACACTAATAAAACATGAAGGAGATTTAAAACCAATTTTACTTGATGAAGAAGCACCTAAAGAATTAAAAGACTTGATAAAACTTACAATTCAAAGAAACAATTTTGCAATGCAAATTTTTAAAGATATTAAAGATAATGTAGTTAATGAAGGTATAGAAAAATGCTTGGAACATCCAAGACAAGACTTTAGATTCTTAACCCTTATAAACTTAGCTAAAATTAATGATCCAAAAGTTCTTCCATCTTTAATTGGTTTTATATTTAATGATGATGTGAATAAAGAAGTACAGGATCATATTAAAGGAGTGCTTTCTAATAATATGACAAATGATGTTTATAAAAATGGTTTGGAATTATGTATAAAAAGCGAAAATGCTTATGTATCTTTTCTTGGAAGAGCATTGTTAAAAAGCTCTGAAGAAAAATCTCAAACTTCTAATGATGGCTTAAATATAGATCTCAATGAATGGGTTACGGATTAATATGTGATTCTGTACGGAACAGTCGCGACTGTTCCGTACAGAGCGATTGTGCCCCACGGGCATTTTCTAAAAGTGATTTTGCAAATATCTTTGCATCTTCACAAATACCATCTTTTAAGTTCTTTTCTGGTGTGAGTAAAATAGCTAATGCATTTGCTTTTTCACTTTCATGAATTTCTTTAATTGATACTTGTGTACTGCCTTGAGTTATATCTTTTTCAATCATGAAGTAATTGTCTGCTATTGCTGCAATGATTGGCTGGTGGGTTATACAGATAGCTTGATTTGATCTTGAAATTTTATATAGTTTTTTAGCTACATTAGATGCTATTTCGCCTGAAACACCCATGTCTATTTCATCAAAGAGCATTGTTGGGAAATATTGCCCTGTACGGAACAGTCCCGACTGTTCCGTACAGGAGATGGATTTAATCCCCAGCATAATTCTAGACAATTCTCCCCCTGAAGCCACTTTTAACAGTGGTTTTGGAGGCTCATCAGGATTTGATGAGAATAAAAACTGTATTTGTTCTTTACCATTTTCTGATAGCTCGCATTGAATAAACTCAATAACTAAAAGAGGTATATGCTCATATCCCCCTCCACGATTAAATCCTAATATCATCAATTCTTCATGTAACCTATTTACAAAATCACGCGCTAGATTTTCTCTTGCTCTTGTTAATTTCTCAGATAGAATATTTATTTTGGCTTCTTTTTTTTGAAATGTGCTTTGTAGTTCTTCTTCAGAAAGTGAACTATTCTCAAGACTATCTAGTTCACACTCTATCTTTTTATAATGTTCCTGAACCTCAGCTAATGTAGAGCCATATTTTTTCTTTAATTTATAAAATAAATTTAACCTTTCTTCGATTTCATTTAATGAATCATCTTCACTAAAACCATCTAAATAATCATTGACAAAGGATGATAGGTCTTTAACATCGCAAATTACATTTTCTATTGTCTCTATATAGGGCTCAAATGATTTATCATATTCGCTGGATTTTATTAACAATTTTTTTATTTGGGATAAAGCCCCCTGTAGGGAGCAGTCGCGCCGCTCGTAAAACGAGCGAGCCTCGCCCACTTCGTGGGCGGGACCATGACCTACTACAGAAGAACCATCGGTCATTTCATAAATCAAATTTGCATTTTCAATCAATTCTTTTTTATTTAGTAAAATATCACGCTCTTCAATGAGTTCATTTTCTTCATTTGTATTTTCAATATTTGCAGATTTAATTTCATTCAACTCGTGTTTTAAAAAGCCAATTTTTTTAATTTGCTCTTTTGAAGATTCTAAATAACTATTTAATTTTAATTTTAAGTCTTTATACTCTTGAAAAACATTTCTATATTCATCTAGCAAATTTTTGTGATTTAAATCCCCTAAATTATCTAAGATAGCTAATTGCTTTTCAATCTTTAAAAGCTCTAAGTGTTCGCTTTGTTCATGTATGGTTACTAAATATGGTTTTAAAAATGATAAATGAGAGACGTTTGCTAAAGAACCATTAATTCTTACTCTTGAACCTTGACTCGATAACTCCCGCGAGATAATAAGCTCATCTGAAATATCAAATCCGTTTTCATAAAACCAATCTGGCTGTATGGAAATTGAAAAAATCCCTTCTACAAAAGTCTTATTTGTACCAGTCTTTATTATGTCAATCCCAGCTCTTTTTCCTAATAAAAAATCTAAAGCATCAAAGATAATTGATTTTCCTGTACCTGTTTCTCCTGTTATAACAGTTAAACCATCTTTAAAATTAATGTTAAGCTCATCAATTATGGCAAAGTTCTTAATGGTAAGTTGGGTAAGCATTTATATCTATTATAATAGGATTGAGGTTTAAGCATTGAGTACTGAGAAAAGAAAATTATTACTTGACATAATTAAAAGGCCTATTTCCCCTCCTTTTAATCTAGTGCCTTTGGTTTATTGCCTTTTATTTGTAATTGTTTTAGCCTTTACATTTTCAAATCAAGCATTTGCAAAGTTGCCACGCCTTATAGTGGTA
The DNA here is from genome assembly GCA_023250155.1 of Candidatus Melainabacteria bacterium. Taxonomy (GTDB): domain Bacteria; phylum Cyanobacteriota; class Vampirovibrionia; order 2-02-FULL-35-15; family 2-02-FULL-35-15; genus JAHFBD01. The sequence continues at coordinate 100,447 of JAHFBG010000001.1, read as the reverse complement.
GGTTCAACTACTATGTTGCCTTTATCAGAACATCTTGCTACTCAGTACAAAAAAAAAATAGGAGTAGATGTATTGGTTCAAGGTGGTGGTTCAAGTGCTGGTCCAGTTGCAGTATTAAATAATATTGCTCAAGTTGCAGCAAGCTCTAGAACTTTTACAGAACACGAAAGTGAAAATCTAAGGGTGTTTACTATTGCTCATGATGTGCTTGCTATCGTAGTTCATCCATCCAATCCGATAAAAAATATTTCCATACAAGAACTGAAAGATATTTTATCTGGGAAAATTACAAACTGGAAACAGTTAGGATTGCCTTTTGATAAAGCAATTCAATTAGTTAATGATTCATCAGGGAATGGTACAAGAGCAGCAATGGAAGAATTGGTAATGGGAAAATCAAAAGCAAAACAACTTAATGGAACCCTCATTACTTTAATGTCTGTAGTTACTAACTCAAGCTCTGAAATGAAAGCAAACGTTGCAAACTTTAAATATGCAATAGGTTATTTACCATTTAGCTATTTGGATAATACGGTAAAAGCTATAGCTATTGATAATGTTCCACCTACTTATGCAGCAGCTCATAGAGGGAAATATCCTCTGTATAGGGATTTATATTATGCTATAAAAAAAGGATCAGCAAGTTTAGACTTAGCTTATATTTATTATGTACTTAGTCCTGAAGGACAAGATATAGTTACTCAAGAAGGTTTTTTGCCAATTAAACTAATTACAACTCATGAAGAGCTAGATAAAATTGGAGTTAATAGATATTAAGGTTTAAGTATGATAAATATGAAACAACTTTTCTTTTCTCTATTTTCTATTCTCTTTCTACTGACGGGTTGTATTCAGCCGCCTGGTATTGATGATGTTTATAAAATAGCAGTAATTGCACCATTGACAGGAAGTGACCAAGCTTTAGGACTTTCATTAATTAATGGAGCAGAACTTGCTGTTAATAAAGCAAATGAGTTAGGTGGCATTGATGGTAAAAAAGTTATCTTAATTAAAGAAGATGATGGCGGGTTAGTAGGTGAAGGAGCCTTTTTTGCATATAGGTTAACAAGAACAGAAATGGTGTTAGGAGTAGTGGGCCACAGTGATTCTGACATATCGATTCCTGCTTCTGAATTTTATGCCAGTGCAATGATTGTACAAGTTAGTCCAGGTAGCACAGTGCCATTCTTTACAGAAAGAAAAGATGTTCGTGGTTATGTATTTAGAACAATAGGAAGAGATGATACACAAGGTAGAATGCTTGCAGAGTATGTATTAAAACATGGATATAAAAGAATTGCACTAATATATAGTAATCGTGAGTATGGAAGAAGCCTATCAGGTGAATTTGCAAAATCATTTAAGCAAAGCTTAAAATCAAATAAGTCTGAAATCGTCTACTATAATAGAATTGAGAGAAGCAAGGAGGATTATGGTTCACTGCTTGCTCAAATCTCATTAGCTAAACCAGATCTTCTTGTTCTTGCTGGTGAGTATAATGACGCAGGTTATCTTGTAAAAGATTTTCCTAAATATGGGTTAACAATGACTCAATTTATTGGTGGGGATGCTGTGTATCATGATGAATTTATAAAACTTGGAGGAAAGAATGCAGAAGGAGCTCTTGTAATTTCTGCTCCTCCAATTGTAGACAAAGAGTATATTGTAGAATATAAAAAATACTTTAACCAAGAACCAACTGGATATAGTGCAAATGCTTATGATGCAGCAAGCATTATAATTAATGCAATAAAACAAGTAAAAGAAAAAGACTCTGAAAAAATTGCTAAGGTTGTAGCCTCTACAATGAATTTCAAGGGTGTAACAGGTTTGATTTCATTTGATGAGAAAGGAGATTTAACTACTCCAGGATTTGTGTTTAATAAGGTTGTAAATGGAAAATTTGTGGTGATAAATAATGAATAATTTAAAAAAGAAAAAAAATTGTATACAAAAAAGATCAATGGGATTATTTAACTTGTTTATGCTTTATGTTTCATGTTTTATGTTTTTATTCTTAACTGGCTGTTCAAAAATCAACAATGAAACTACCTATAAAATTGCAGTAGCAGCTCCTCAGTTTGGTCCTTATAAAGCTTCTGGTATATCTCTTGTTCATGGAGCAGAACTAGCAGTAGATATAAAAAACAAAAATGGAGGAATTGACGGAAAACAAATAAAACTAATTAGCGTAGATGATGGAGGCTTAGCTGGAGAAGCTACTTGGCGAGCAAAGAATTTGATACAGGAAATGGTTCTAGGAGTTATTGGACATGTAAATTCAGATATTTCAATACCAGCATCAGAAATTTATGCAATGGCTATGATTGCTGAAATTTCTCCGGCTTCAACAAGTCCTTTATTTACAGAGAGACCAGAGGTACAAGGCTATGTATTTAGAACAATTGGGAGAGATGATCAGCAAGGCGAACTTGCAGCTAATTTTGTAGCAAAGAATGGTTTCAAGAAGATTGCAATTATATATTCTAATAGATCCTATGGACTAAGTTTAGCTAGTGAATTTATACAAAAGATAGAAGAATTATCAAATGATATAAAGATTGTTCTTTCTAAAACTTATAGAGTTGGAACAGATGACTATTTAAGAGAAATAGATCCTATAAAACAAAAATCCCCAGACCTCATATTTTTTGTTGGTGAGTATGAAGATGCTGCCAAGTTTCTTAAACGTGCTAAAAGCGTTGGTATTACAGCTCAGTTTTTAGGTGGTGAAGCATTTTTTGATCCTGACTTTATTTCTATAACAAAAGGCATAAATGAAGGAATTAAAGTAATAGGTACACGAGAAGTGAAGAATGAAGCTTTTATTAAAAATTACAAAGACAGATTTAAAAAAAATATTGGGGCTTACTCTGTTACTGCCTTTGATGCTGCAAACGTATTAATTTCTGCTATTGAAAATGTAAAAGAAAATGATTCTGAAAAAATCTCAAAAGCTATACAAAATACTAAAGACTTTCCAGGATTAACAGGTACGTTATCATTTGATTCTAAAGGTGATTTAATTAATCCCCAGTTTTTAATCTATGAAATAAAAAATGGACTATTTGTAGAAACTAAATAATATTCTCAAGCCCATAAATCAATGAGTCTAGATCCACCACCTTTTTAATGGCCATTAAAACACCTGGCATAAATGAGGTTCTGTCATAAGAATCATGTCTTATAGTCAGTGTTTGTCCTGGGCCAGCTAAAATGATTTCTTGGTGTGCAATTAGACCTGGTAGTCTTACGCTATGAATATGAATATTTCCTTCGCCAATTGCTCCGCGAGCACCTTTTAAAGTTTCTTTGCCTTTTAAAAGATCTCTTCCAAATTCTTTTCTTGCTTCTGTCATAAGTTCTGCTGACTTTATAGATGTACCGCTTGGAGCATCTATTTTTTTATCGTGATGGTATTCAATTATTTCAGCATGTGCAAAATATTTGCTTGCATCTCTTGCAAATTTCATCATGAGAATTGCACCGATAGCAAAGTTTGGAGCAACAATTACTCCTGTAGAATTTTGTTTTGATAATTTTGTTAATTCGCTGATGTCGTCTTTAGACATGCCAGTAGTACCAATAACTACACGAACACCAGCTTTTAAGGCAATTTCAGCATTTACAAAAACAATTTCAGGCATTGTAAAATCTACCATTACATCAGGATGAGACTTTGAAATAGCTTCTTTTAAATTGCCACTTAATTTTATTCCTGTTTCATCAATTCCACAAACCAATCCAATATCTTTCCCGATATTTGGGTTGTCGATTCTGTCTACCGCACTTATAAGTTTAAATCCTGCTGCTGCATCTACTGCTCTGACGACAGCTTTTCCCATTTTCCCCGTGGCGCCACAAACTAAAACTTTTATATCTTTTGGCATATGAAGATTATAGCGTAGAGCGTTTAGTGTAGAGCGTATAGTAGAACAAATATGAACTAGCAAAGAGTAGCATTGTAATTACAATTAGATATTGCTTTGTGTAACATCAAAGAGTTCTTTTTGCATTAATAGTACATCAAGCCTATCTTCCGATAATTTTTTCAAATTTCTTGTGGTTAGTTTTCCTTTTAACCCATGCTCTTCACTTAACTTTTTAATTAATTTATAAATATCTGTTTCTGCAAGCGCCCCCCCTTTTTCATTTATAAATAAACTTAAATGTTCGTTAGCGTTAGGTAGATTAGCTCTATAGTTAAGTAAATAATCTCTAAACAATATAAATATATCATCCTTTAAAATAAGCTTCTCAGTGTCAGAAAGACTAATAGTTTTGTTTTCAAAGTCTACTTGATGTATGTTTAAGGACTCGATTTGTGTAGCTGTTAATCCTAATTTTCCAATCATAAGCAAGATCAATCTTTGATCGATTTTTAAATCTTGATTTTCAATAATGTTTTTTATCTCATTGATTTCTAATGCATGTTCATTGGTTTTAATTAAAACAGTTTGATTGTCTACTATTAAAGAATAGTTTGTTGGAACTAGTCTGTTCTTATATAAATATCGTAGAAATATTCTTAAGGTAGATGCTCTTCTATTAAATGAATTTCTTTCTTTGTTATGCTCTACTAGATATTTTAAATAATCTTTTACCCATGTGTGATTTATATTTCCTAATTGAGTATTTGTTGTAGTTATGTAATTGCATAGATCTTTAAGATCGCCCTTATAAGCTGTTTTTGTGTTTTGTGAAAAATTTTGATCTTCCTCAATCTGATTTATAAATTGTTCTATAAGTTCAAACATAAAATAGCGTTTAGCGTTTAGGTAGAACAGAGAATTTTTTTTAGAAATTAACATTAAAAAGCATTTCTAATATGTTCAAGAGCCTTTCCTTTCTCATTAATTTTAATAGCAATCACATCAAATCTACAAGCACAATCCTCAAGCCCTTTTAAAAACAGATAACTTTTAGCTAGCTTGTTAAGTTGTTGTTGCTTTTTCTTAGTTACTAGTTCTTTTGCATCATTAATACTTGTATTTCTGGATTTAACCTCAATAAATACTAAATCATTTGTTTTATCATCTTTGGCGATAATATCTATTTCACCATATTTTCCTGAGTGCCAATTTTGGTTTAGTATTGAAAAGTTTTTTTGCTTTAGAAAATCACAAGCGATATTTTCACTTTCTTTACCCAACTTATGTCTGGTATTTGTAGTCATGAGGGATATTATACTCTTTTAAGTAATATAAAAACTGTAACCAGCGGTTACAAAAAAATTATAGTTAAGATGCTTTTGTCTTTGATTTTAAAAGAAAAGACTCAAGTTCTCCTCTTAATTCTGTAGGATTTACACCTAGTTCTTTTAAGAACTTTGCAGATTCTGATTCATCATCTTTTATAAGAGCAAGTACAATATGAACGGTGGTAACATCCCCCTGTAATTTTTCTGCAATATCTTTTGCAAGAAGTAAAGTTTTGCTTGCATCCAAATGCAATTGTAGAATACAGTTCTGTGGTAGGCGACCGTTTAACAAATTTTCTTTTGGGGCATTCGTAAGTTTATGTGCTATTTCTGTATAAGAAACATTGTGCTTTACAAGAAATCTATGTCCCTCGCTTTCATTCTGAGCGGCTACACCAGCTAATAAATCATTGTTTTCAATAATTGCAACAGACTTATCATCAATAGATATTGGATTTCTAGAACGTGCAACTTTAGCGCTATTTGCAATAGCTTGTTTTGCACCAAATGCAAAGCTGTTTATTAGTTCACTAGGTAAAACGGGATAAAATTTGACCATTAATATATTTCTCCTTAAATAATTTCTTTAATAGGTTATATAGAATACAATAAACTTTGTAAAAATTCAAGAACCTTTTCTAAAGAAATAAACGAAGGAACTCCTCTGAATCTTCCATTGGGAGAGGATAGCAGGGGAAAAGTTAAGGTAATTTTAATTCCAGATTAAGCGATGGTTAAGCTTTAATGGTTACTACTTAGCTACAGTGTATAAGAGCATAACTAAGCTTTTTGTGTGATTTACTCACCAAAAAGCGACGTGAAAGAAGAGCGAGTTGAGCATTCGTGCGAAACGAGCGGTAGGTAGTAACCTTTAATGTTTACCAGTACTTCCAAATCCACCAGTACCACGTTTGGTTTCTTTTGGAATCTCTGGAATAAACTCAACATCAGCCTGAACAACAGGTGCAATAACTAATTGAGCTATTCTTTCACCCGGTTGAAAAGTATAAGGCTCATTGCTTAAATTGATCATAAGACAACAAATCTCACCTCTATAATCACTGTCTATAGTTCCAACACTATTTGTAAGTGTAATTCCATGCTTTGCTGCAAGTCCTGACCTTGGTCTTACTTGTCCTTCATAACCAGGCTCAAGAACCATAACTAATCCTGTAGGTACTTTAGCTCTTTCAAGTGGTTTAAGTGTAAGTGGCTCTTCAAGTACATTTACTAAGTCCATTCCACTAGCTTCTTCTGTAGCATAAGTAGGAAGCTTAGCATTGGAATGGATTTTAACGAATTGAACTTTTAATTTGGTTTGTGTTTTTTCTTTCAATGTTTGCATGGTGAATATATCCTTTCATCTTGAAAAGAAGATTATAGCAAACGGTTAAAGGTATAAGAGTTAGTAACATGCTTCCTATCTCGTGTTACAATATCTTCTTAATAAAGGATTAATCAATGTTTAATATTTCTCCACTTGGCAGCTCAAACAATGCATCACTATTTGGTATCTTTAAAAGACCAGCTGTAATAGCACAAAGAAAAGATGGAAGACAAGTAGAGCTTACACGAGAACAAATTAGAGAATTGGGTCAAGATCCAAATCAAGGTGATGATAGAAACACATTTGAAAAAGCTAGAGATTTTGTTGAAGATCTTTTTATAGATATTTTAGATAGACTAAAAAGTAATTAAACTCAATCCTATGTATTGATGATACTTTCAGTTACAACTAAACAAATCTTTATCTTCTTGTAACCGGCGGTTACAGCTTTTTTTTATTTGACAAAGTATACTTTTTTTCTAACTAATAAGGATTAGTTAGTAGTGGATTAGTGTTATGCAAGTTCTACTATATGCTCTACGCTATCCGTTAAGCTCTAATAAACAAAGGAGGTTCTTATGTCAGCTCAAAATCAAGTTACATTAATAGGTCGATTGGTCAGAGATCCAGAAATAGATGAAGTAGGAAAAGGAAAAAAATATAAAAAAGCCAGTTTATGTCTTGCAGTAAGAAATATAAAGAAAAAAAGTGATGGTGATGATAAGCCAGATGCTGATTTTATTGATGGTGTAATTGTGTGGGGTAAGCAGGCAGAGTTTGCTGAGAACTATTTATCAAAAGGACGCATGATAGTAGTTCATGGTGAATTAAGACCTGAAAGATGGAAAGATAAGGAAGAGAAAAACCACTATAGACTTTCAGTGGTTGCCAATTCAGTACAGTCATTAGATTCTAAGAAAAAAGAGTAGGTGTTTGAGGAACGTAAGTGCACTACGTTCCTGCTTCTTTTTTATCAATTAAAGCAACCAATTCTTTTATAAGTGAGGGTACTTTAATTGTAAAATAAATTGCAGATACTAGACAGATAAAAGCTCCAGTTGCAGTAACCGTTTGAATAGGAAAATATTTTCCTAAAGCACCCATCACTAATGTTCCAAGTGAAAACATTCCCATTATCATTGTTATAAACAAACCAATTACTCTGCCACGAATATAATCAGGAGACATGGCTTGTAGTAAGGTGTTTGTTCCGACTTCTACAATCATAAATGTAAAACCAAGTATAAGAAGTAGTAAAATTGAAACTATAAAACTTTTTGAGATTGAAAAACAAAGAAGACACATGCTAAATATCATCCCACAATAAGCCACTAGCCTTTTTATGCTTACTACAGGTCTTGTAGCTAGATAAAAGCCACCAACTATAGCTCCTAATCCAGAAGCTCCTGTCAATAGTCCAAGCCCTTTAGCTCCTGTATGCAATATCTCATCACTGAATATTGGCAAGAAAGCAATGAATGATAAGCCAAAGAAACTAAACATGCCAAGAAATATCAATAATGCTTTTATTGGTTTATTCCTCCATGAAAATATAAAACCTTCTTTCATGTGAATTAGTGGAGAAGTAAATTCTTTTATGACTTGTTTTCTTGTGCCGACTAAAATTAAAAAAATTATAAATGGTACATGTAAAACCACATTTAGAATAAAACAAATACCCTCTCCATATTTAGTTATTAATATCCCTCCTATTAATGGCCCTAATATATTTGCAGCATTTCCTAATATGGAACTTGTTGATATTGCATTAAGAGAATCTTCTTCTTTAACTAATAATGGAATAAGTGCTTCTCTTGTAGGTATGTCAAATGAGTTTATAATCCCAAAAAATATTGATAATCCTAAGATATACCATTCATTGATTGAGTTTGTAAAAAACAAAATTATAAGTAATGTTCCATGTACAAGAAATAAGCACTGTGTGGCTATTAAAACATTTTTACGTTTGAAGCGATCTGTCAGTATGCCCGATATTGGTGAAAATAAAAGAGATGGTACTAATGATGCACATACTACAGCTCCAAGTATTAATGATGAATGGGTAAGTCTGTATACAAGCCAGTTAAGAGCTGTTCCTTGCATCCACCCACCGACATAGGATATTAATTGCCATATAAAAAAATATCTATAAGTTTTTTGTTTAAATAGTGAAGTTGTTTTTGTAAGTATTTCCATAGACTTTTAACTTTCAAGTGTTACTGTTATGTTGCTTCTTAATTCAATTAAATCCTTAGTTTCTTTTGTTAGATTGTTTACTTGAAATGAAAAATAAATACCCATGCACAAACAAACCATTGCACCAATAGAGACTGCATATGGAACCGTAAGTTTATTTGCTAAATATCCAAGTACTAAACTTCCTATAGGAAACATTCCCATGAACATGGTCGAGTATAGACCAACTATTCTTCCTCTTAAATGATCTGGTGATATTGCTTGCATTGCTGTATTGCTACCGGCATTTATTATCATAAAACAAAATCCTATTATAGACAAAACAATTGTAGACAATAAAAAACTATGAGAATGAGCAAAAATAAAAAGACAAATACTAAATGTAATACTTGCAAATGCAATATTTTTTTTAATTCCAATAACATTTTGTCTTGAAGCTAAAAACAATCCACCAATTACAGCACCTATACCAGAGGAGCCTAATAACATCCCTAATCCTTTAGCTCCTCTATGTAATATCTGATCACTAAAAATAGGTAGTAAAGAGCTAAAGGACATACCCCAAAAACTAACGGTACCAACCATTAAAAGTAAATATTTTATTGGTGTTGTTTGCCATGCAAATAATATACCTTCTTTCATCTGACTAAATGGAGAAGCAATTTTTTTTATTAATTGCTCTTTTGCACTTACAAAAATTAAAAATAAAATAATTGGAATATAGCTTATTACATTTAATATGAAACAAGGACCTTCTCCGTAAGTAGCTATGAGTATCCCTGCAATAGCTGGTCCTACTATTCTTGCTGCATTAAACATAGATGAGTTCAGTGCAATTGCATTTAAAAGATCATCCTTAGAAACTAAAAGAGGAATGAACGTTTGTCTTGCAGTGACATCGAAGGAATTTGCAATTCCAAGAAATAAAGCAAGTATTAAAATATGCCATTTATTTATGATTCCAGTAAAAAATAATCCTATTAAGATAATTCCTTGTATTAAACACATTGTTTGTGTAGCAATTAATATGTGTTTTCTTTGAAAGCGATCAGATACTACTCCAGAAAGTGGTGCAAAAATTAAAGATGGCATTGAACTTGCAAAACTTACAGCACCTAAAAACAAGGCAGAACCTGTAAGCTTGTATATTAGCCAGCTTTGAGCAGTGTTTTGCATCCAGGTACCAATAAAAGATATAAATTGCCAGAAAAAGTAACTACGATAACCTTTGTATTTAAAGGCACGGGTTATATTTTCTACAATGTTCATATTTATTGAGACGACAATAAACGTAAAATGTTTTAAATTGTTTTACTGTAATCCAGGTCCATTAGCATAACAAGAAGGTTCTATATTCCCATCCTGAGGTTCGCCAGAGAGTAATGAACGTGATTGGGAAATAGCACTTAATAAAGAACTTAAAAGTCTAGCATCGCCATTTGATGGTCTACCATTTCTTGCAATGTATAGTCCAACTGTTCCTGCAACATGAGGTGATGAAAAACTTGTACCTGATAGTGAACTTGTTTTCCCATCATTTGATGTAGATAAAATATTTACTCCAGGAGCAATAATATCTACCTCTAAACCATAGTTACTAAAATATGCCCATTGATCTCCGCCTACTTTGCCATCTCTATCATCTAGTGCTGATACTGTAATTACTTCAGGATACATAGCTGGTACGCAATAATTTGAAGTGACATTAACTGATTCATTTCCAGCAGCAACTACTACAATGACTCCAGCATTAACAGCTCTTTGAACTGCTTGTTGCAAGAGCGCAGCAACATCTAAGTAACTTTGTGATGGGTTTGTTCCACCATTTGCACCTAGACTGAGATTTGCTACACTAATTGTCATTGCATTACTTGTAACATAGTCTAGCCCAGCTATAATGCTTCCAAAACTACCGCTACCAGTGCCATTTAAGACCTTTACAGAGACTAAGTTAATTTGTGAACCTACACCTAATACACCTGTTGTATTATTTAGTGCAGCAATTACACCAGCTACATGTGTACCATGTCCTTTTGCAGTGCCAAAATTGTTGTCATTGCCACCAGTGTTATCTCCTGAAAAATCTCTGCTTAAAGGAATATTTACCATAAGATCAGGATGACTAAAATAAATACCTGTATCTAATACAGCAATAGTTACACCATTTCCTTCATTTGTAGTATTTAACTCAGCATCAATATAATTAACTCCCGTTGGAATTACCTGGCTAGGCGTAGTAGTCATACCTTGAGCTGTTAATTTACTGTTTGAATTAAAATCATTTGGTTTATCATTTGCATACACTGTAAAATCCTGAACGATTTGTTCAATATCAGGATCGTTCTTTAAATCTTTTTCTTTTCCTGGCGAAAGCTTAACAGTGGCACCTTTGAAAGAATTTTCAAAAACATGCTCTATCATTGCACCATGGTTTTTTTCTAATTTGTTAGCTTTTTCATTTGATGATTCATTGGAGTCTTTAAACTTGACAATAAATTGTCCAGGAATTGGCTGGCTTAAATTTCCTTCTTGTGCTTTTACATCTTTTATAGTAATTAAACAATTTCCTAAAATAAGTGAAACAATAACTAATAATCTTATAAACATCTTATCCTCCTGTTTATTGCTAATTTTAAACTATATTAAAGCATGCATATGTATTACTGCAGGTATTTAATGATTAATTAACAATCTCAATTTCTCTATACTAACTCTAGTACAAAAATTCCCAAAACCCTCATCTGTTTTTTTATTTTCTCTATAAGCATTAAAAAGCTTAGCAATTTCACCTACAAGATCTTGGCTAGATACATTTTCTTTATAAATTTTATTGAGTCTCGTACCTTGAAAATCTCCACCCACATAAACATTGTATTTATTTGTACTTGTACCAATGATTCCAAGCTCACTAACAGGTGTTCTAGAACATGAGTTTGGACAACCACTTATTCTAAGGGTAAGTACCTCATCCTTAAAACCTAAGCTTTCAAGTTCATCAATTACATTTGGTAGATATCTTTCTGCTTCAGCTAGCGCTAAGCCACATGTAGGTAAAGCTGGACATGCCATAGAGTTTCTACGTAGTGATGAAACAGTTTCTTCTTTAAAGATTTTATACGTTTCTAGCTTTTCATTTATTTTATTTTTATCTTCTTCTTTTATATTAACTAAAACAATGTTTTGATGAGCAGTCAATCTAATATCTGGGTTAAACTCTTCAATTATTTCTTTAAGACCTGTTTTAATTTGCTTTTTACTGTCATCTAAAATTCTTCCATTTTCTATAAATAGCCCAATATACCAAAGACCATTTTTTTGTTTATGCCAACCCAAGTGATCAGTGGTTTTAAAATCATTTAGTTTTTTGAATGATTCTAATTTATATCCAAGTCTTTTTTCAAGCTCATTTTTAAACCAATCTACTCCTTTATCATCAATTAAATATTTTAATCGCGCATGCTTTCTATTTGTTCTTATACCATAGTCTTTTTGAATTTTTACTATATTCTCAAGAATAGAAAGTAATTTTTCCTGAGTTGTAAAACATAACTCTGATGCAAGTCTTGGATATGTCTCTGGTTTATTGTGAGTGTGACCAAGACCACCTCCGATTAGGAGATTGAAGCCACCCTCAGTAGCTATAATACCCACATCCTGTGTAAACACATCAATGCAATTATCATGTGGTAGTGAAATCCCAATTTTAAACTTTCTTGGTAAATATGTTTTTCCGTATAATGGCTCTTCGTCATTATTTCCTAAATCAATCTTTTCTTCATCTACCCATACTTCATAGTATGAGCGAGTGTTTGGGAGTAAATGATCTGAAATTTCCTTTGCGATTTTTGTTAAGTCAATAGAATAGTCTAAATCAATGTCACAGACAGGGCATGCAGTAACGTTTCTTACCACATCACCACAAGCACCATAAGTAGTAATCAAATTTTTATTTATCTCATTTAAAGATTCATGTAAATCGCCTTTAATAATCCCATGAAATTGAATCGTTTGGCGAGTAGTGATTCTAAGAGTTTTATTTGCATATTCATTACAGACTTCATTTAACTGTAAGTATTGTTTCCCTGTTAATTGTCCGCTTGGCAGCTTTGTGCGAATCATGAAAGAATATTCTTTTTCAAGTTTGTTTGCTATTCTTTCTTGTCTTGTGTCTCTATCATCTTGTTGGTATACACCATGAAACTTTAGTAGTTTTATGTTTGTTTCATTGAAATGAGATGAGTTTTCTTTTAGCTCTTCTTTTATAGTGCCACGTAAATAATTACTTTGTGCTTTTGCTACTTCTTCTTTTGTGAGTTTTTCATTTGGTTCATTAGGCACATATTAATTTTACACCCTAAAATCATTTAAAGCTTTATTATGATTCTAAAAGTCTTGTAATGGTATCAGCAAAATGAGTAGCTTCTAGATGTAAACTGTTATGTGTTCTATCAAAAAACACATAACCTATTTCCTCTCCTTTATTATAGAGGCTTTCTTCAGTTTCACCGACGATAGAATTATTTGCTTCTGTTAGATAAAGCTTTAATGAGTCATCATTCCCTGGATATAAGAGTATATGATGTCCTTCAATACTATATCTGTCTTTTCTTTTTAAATTAAAAGTCAGTAAAACTTTTTTTATATTACTATTAAATGTAAATCCCGGGATTATATATTCATATATATTGTTTCCTTTCAAGTAAAGACTTAGAGGATTATTAACTTCAAAAGTTGCAACAGAGCAGTTTAACAATTCTTTTGGTTTATCTACAGCACCTGTAAATCCTTTATCATAATCATCAGCCCATTGAAGTCCATATCCTAATGAATTAAGGAAGCCTTTTTCGCTCCCATCATGAAAAACGATCCCCTCAGCATTTTTTCTTACGTTATTTTTGCTTACTGAAGTCCTTGTCATATCAACCGTTTGATAACAAAATGTGTCAGGATCAGCCAACACATGATCTACAATTACTTTTGCTTGTGATGCTAATGTTTCTAATTTATTTGCTTCATCGCATTTGTTTTGTAAATAAGCTGTCCTTATTTTATTGCAAACCATAATAGGTGTAACTTCATCTTTTAAGATCAAAGCTTTGATTATTTCTTTTAGACTCATGTCAAAATTACTTCTCGTTAAAATTCGAGGAGCAGAAAACCCATCTCTATATTTTGCCGGAAGTGTTTCTAGTCTTTTTAGTTCTGTATGTAATTTATCATTGATGGAGACTGCATCTTGGCTAACTTGTTTGGACACAGAGCTTTGCCAAATGTTTTGTAATGTTAAATTTTGTCTACTAATCTGCATTTATATTTATTTAAAACACCCTTTGTAATTTGATCTTATATAAAGTAGTGTCTTAAAGTCTATGGACTTTATTAATAAAAAATTAAATCTTAGATTAATTTCTTCTCATAATTCTTCTTAATCTACTGCACTCTAACCATAATCGTCAGTATCTGAATCATATTACTTGAACTAGCAAACCCTCAGATTAGCCAAATCCTTAGGACATATAAAAGATATGATGGTTTTGTCTACTTCGACTTTATCACTAAGAGACAAATTGAAACAGTAAGCTTTTGGAGATTTATAGCTTTGAAGAAAACTTCTTAGAGATTTATTTATCTTTGGTTCATTGAAGTTCGTGGCCTTTACTTCAAATGGAATAGGCATAAGCCCTTGTAGAACAATGAAATCTACTTCTGCACCAGCCTTAGTTCGCCAAAAGTGGATTGGGGTCATAGGTTCTAGTTTTTCTTTTAAGCATAAATAAAAAAAGTTCTCAAAGAGACTACCTTTATCAGTACGAAATTCAAAATCTCCAAAGCTAGCTATGGCAAAATTCCTCATCCCTAAATCATTGAAATAAACTTTTGGGTTTTTTAAAAGTTCCTTCCGTGGATTCTTATAAAATGGCCTTACAAAATCTAATATAAAAGTTTGTTCCAGGTAAAATAAGTAATTGTCAAGTGTGTTTTTATGTATACCTAATGTATTAGATAATTCATCCTTATTAACTAGATTCCCGGTTTGTGAAGCAAGTATTTTAACCAAATTAATAAATGCTTTTTCATTTTCTATCTTGAGAAAAGCTTTTATGTCTTTTTCTATATAGCTATAAAATATCTCTTTTAGAAGCTGTACCTTCATGCGATGATTTTTTTCCTTTGATACTGCTGGATAACCACCATATGTTAAGTAGCTAAGTAATAGCTTTTTAAAAGCACCTTCATTTTTTACAACGTCAAGAAATGATTCTTTTGGAAACATAGAGTGGGAAAACTCTTCAATACCAAAAGGAGTAACATGAAAAACTACTTTTCGTCCTGTTAAAGCTTCGTGAACTTTACTTTTTAACTCAATAGAACTTGAACCAGAAACAATTATTTTCAAAGGCAAATGTAAATCATATAATCCTTTAAGAAAAAGGCCAGGTTCAGCTAATCGTTGAACTTCATCTATAAACAAATAGACCTTACCATTACACTGAGTTATCAAATCTATTATTTGATCTTGATTTTTAACAAAGTCAAAATGCTTAGCAATATCTAAATTAAAGTAAAATATATTTGAAGTTTTAGGTAGAAGATAATCATGAATTAACTGAAAGAGGAGAACACTTTTACCTGTTTGCCGCGCACCAGTAATTACTATTATCTCATCTCTCTTCAACCAAGGAAGAATCTCCTTCTTTATTTTCCTGTCAATCACTCCACTTGGAAGCTTTACTCCGGACTTTTCTAATTCTATTTTTTTATTCATAACCTCACTATTTTAACATGTAATTTTAGTGAGGTTGATATAACATGTAAGAATTGATTGTACCGTATGGGCTTACTGCAGTAAGTCCTTGCATTACACCCTAACCATAATGGTCAGTATCTGAATCATATTTTCTATTGATCCAATTAATGGATTGTATCTAGTGTCTGGATCGTTTGACCATTGAACTCCAAAAGGAACCACTTTGTATTTTTCTTTAACTACTCGTCTTAGCATTTCAACATCCCACATAAACTTTTCAGTAAACATTTTCTTGAAAATATTGTGTGCTGCTTCTTTCTTGAAAAGTTTAAAACCACACTGTGTATCATCTATACCAGGAGGGATGACATTAAATGTATTGATTAAAAAATGAAATACTTTTGAACCAAGTCTTCTGTATAAGGGCTGGTTTTTAACTATCTGTCTTTTTTTATCAGCAATCCTTCTTGATCCTATTGCAATATCATTTCCTTGTTTTAAAAGTTCTAATCCATCATTAGCACATTTGTATGGGACGCATATTCCTGAATCAGCTACTAAAATATAATCACCCGTTGCATTTAGAATGCCTGTTTTTACTGCATAGCCTTTTCCACGATTTCTGCCATAGTTTAGTACTTTTAAAGATGGATAATTTTTAATAAAACTATTAGCGAAGTTATATGTGTCATCTTTGCTTCCATCATCAACTATAATCAATTCCCCATCAATCTTATATTCTTTAAAATATTCATAAACAGCTTCTATATCCTTAGCAATTTTTTTTTCTTCATTATAAGCAGGTATTACGATTGATAGTTGTGGCATACATTTAATGACTGTATAAGCTAGAAATTGTTTTCATAACTTCAAGTGATTCTTTATAATTTGACATTGGAAGCTTATTTGACTTAATTCCATTGATAAAATCTTTCCATTCATGTTCCCAAGAGATGTCATTACCTTTAAATACTTTTTCAATTATCTTTGGAGCAGCTCCTAGTTTGTATCTTTTAAAGATTCTTACAGTTTCATCTCCATATGATTTTCCAAGCCCGTCTACTTCTATAGCACCTTTTGTTCCGTAAATTTCAAACTTGAATTTGTTTTTCCATTGTGTCCAAGTAGCATGAAGCTGAGCTACTTTCCCTGTCTTCGTTTCAAGAAGAGCAAAAGCATTGTCATCTACTTCCATATCCCAGAACATAGTTTTTGCAATACAATAAGTTTTTTTCATTTCTTCAAAGTTTAAAAACCAATGACAAAGATCTATTAAGTGTGAACCTTGATCTAATAATTCTCCACCACCACTTAAAGCTTTTTTTGATCTCCATTCTTTGTCATAGCCAGCTCTTCCTCCGTGCCCATATGTTGCTCGTATGAACAAAACATCGCCAATTATTTTTTGTTTACATAACTTATGAGCTTCTTTAATTCCTGGGTGATATCTATGATTAAATCCGCACTTTACAATCCTTTTATACTTTTTTGCAGCTTTGTAAATAGCTTGTGCTTCAGTGTAATTAATCCCCATAGGTTTTTCGCATAAAACATGCTTGCCACTTTTTATAGCTTTTATACAAATATCTTTTGTAAATTTATTAATTACAGATACAACTACTATTTGAATTTCTTTATTTAATAGCCCTTCTTCTAAGGTTTTAATGTGTATCCCACTCATCTCTTTTGCTAAATCCATAGCTTTTATAGAGTCTGTATCAAAAACATATAATTTAGATTTTGGGTAAAGTTTTTTTGCTGTTTGTGCCCTTATAGACCCAATTTTCCCAGCACCAACTATTAAAATGTTGTAGTTTTTATTCATTTTATACATAAAACACTATATAATACTTTTGAGCAAAGAAGTTAGATGTTAGAAGTTGGATGTAAGGTATAAGATATGAAAGTTTTAGTTACAGGCGGAGCAGGATTTATAGGATCACATACTGTGGATCTTTTACTTCAAAAAGGATATGAAGTAAGGGTTTTAGATCTTCTTCAAGGAAGAGTTCATCCATATGGAAAACCTAAGTATATAAGTAAAGAAGTTGAGTTTATACAAGGTGATGTAAGTGATAAAGATACTATGTCAAATGCTCTACAAGGAGTAGAGGGTGTTTTCCATCTGGCTGCATACCAAGACTACATGAAAGACTTTAGTAACTTTATTAAAGCAAATACTTTTAGCACGGCTTTAATTTTTGAGCTTATTGTAGAAAAAAAATTAAATATTAAAAAAATTGTTTTTGCTTCATCCCAATCTGTGTATGGAGAAGGAAAGTATGCTTGTAAGGTGCATGGCATCCAATACCCAGACTGCAGAGATGTAGAACAATTAGAAAAAGCTGATTGGGAAATATATTGCCCAGAACCTGATTGTAAAGAATATTTAAAATCAGTTTTAATAAGTGAAGCTGTTACAAATCCATTTACTGCATATGGAATATCAAAAGAAGCGCTAGACAGACTTGCGCTAAAGTTAGGCAGACGTTATGAAATACCTACAGCATCAATGAGATATTCTATAGTTCAAGGCCCAAGAAATTCATTTTTCAATGCATATTCAGGAGTTTGTAGGATATTTACTCTGAGGCTTATTAACAATAAACCACCAGTTATTTATGAAGATGGAAAGCAAATGAGAGATTATGTTCATGTTCTTGATGTGGCTCGTGCAAATGTTTTAGCTTTTGAAAGTTCACAAGCTAACTACCAAGCTTTTAATGTAGGTGGCATTGAAGGAACGAATCTTATAAACTATACGAAACTACTAACAAAAGTTGCAGATAAAAATATTGAACCAGTAATTGCTGGATATTATCGTTTTGGTGATACAAGGCATACTGTTTCAAGTAGTGAGAAGTTGAAAAAACTTGGATGGAAAAATGAATATACCTTAGAAGATATATTTAAAGATTATTTAAAGTGGGTACATGAACAGCCTGATTTAAAAGATCGATATGAGGAAGTAGAAGAAATAATGAAAAAGCAAAGCGTGCTTAGAAAAACAGCCAATAACAAGCTCTCAGCTATTAGTAATGGAAAAGGCTAATGAAAGCATTAATTTTAGCAGCAGGTATAGGATCTAGGCTTGGTTTAGAAGATATTCCAAAACCAATGTATAACATAAATGGTAAACCTATTTTAGAACATAATATTTTACTCTTACAACAGCATGGAATTAATGACATTTGTATAACCTTACATCATAGGAAAGAAGCCATAGAAAAATATTTTGATGATGGAAAGAAATGGAATGTAAAAATTAGCTATTCTTTTGAAAAGGAATTGCTTGGTACAAGTGGAGCTTTAAGATATGCCAAATGGTTTTTAACCAATGAACCTTTTCTTGTAGTATATGGGGACAATTATACAAACATAAACTTAACTGAAATGATGAACTTTCATATGAAAACAAAGCCTATTGCAACAATTGCTATGTTTGATCCTGATGTATCTGTGAATTGTCAGATTGCAGGTGGGAAAATCAATCTTGATCAAAATAACAATTTACTTTCCTTTATAGAAGGCAAAGAGAATAATAATGGCGGGTATAAAGGGTATGTAAATGCTGGGATATATGTTTTAGAAAAGGAGATTTTAAATTTTATTCCAGAAGGAGTATCTGATTTCGGAAAAAATATTTTTCCTGAGTTGTTGAAAAAAGAAATTCCCATGAAAGGTTACATAACAAAAAGCTATGTAATTGCAATTGATACAAAAGAAGCCCTGGAAATTGCAAACAAAGTAGCTAAAGAAGGAGTTAAAACACCATGATAATAACAAGAACACCATTTAGGATTACATTAGGTGGAGGAGGAACCGATCTCCCATCTTATTACAATGAGTTTGGTGGTTTTGTGTTTTCAGTAACCATTGACAAATATATGTACATAAATCTGAATACCCCTATTGTAGATGACTTAATAAGAATTAAATATTCAAAATATGAAGAAGTCTCAAATGCTAGTGAAGTTCAGCATGAGTTAGCTCGTGAAGCTCTAAATTTAATGAATATAAAAAACTCCATTGAAATCCAATCCATGGCAGATATTCCATCAGGTACTGGTTTAGGCTCTTCTGCTTGTTATTTAGTTGGACTTTTAAATGCTCTTCATTGTTATAAAAATGCAAATATTTCAAGGCAAGATTTGGCTGAGGAAGCTTGTTTTATTGAAATGAATATTTTAAAACATCCTGTTGGGAAACAAGACCAATACACAGCAGCATTTGGTGGATTTACTGTTTTAAACATTGATAAATCAGGATTAGTAAAAGTTGAAAGACCAAATATTTCTGAAGATGTTATTGATGAATTAGAAGGCTCAATGCTTATTTACTATACACATACTACACGTTCAACAGCTGAAATCTTAAAAGAACAAAGCAAAGCTGCACAAGACAAAAAATCAGGTTCACATCAAGTGGTCATAGACAGCCTTCATCAGATAAAAGAAATAGGATATAAATCCTTAGAAGCTGTTTCTAAAGGAAACTTAGATGAGTTTGGAAAACTTATGGATACTCACTGGAGAACTAAGAAAAAACTCTCAGGGAAAATCAGTAATTCTGCAATTGATGATCTTTATGAATTGGGTATTGCAAATGGTGCATTGGGAGGAAAAATACTTGGTGCAGGTGGTGGTGGTTTTATGCTTTTTTACTGCCCAAAAGTTTATCAGCATGAACTAACCCGTGCAATGTCAAGTGCTGGTATGAGAAGAATGAGATTTAAATTTGATTTTGATGGATCTAAAGTGATGATGAATATCTTTAATAGACGCCAATCTCTTCAAAGGGAATTGCAGTTGGCTACGACAAAATAAGTAAGTCTAGGTCGCGACCTAGACTTACAGGGTATTACCATCAAATTCTTTAAACTGAATATTCTTTTGTATTTGCGAATCAAAATCAGGATGATCATTTGCATTTAGCATACTGATTAAACTATCGCTTCTAATTCTAAGCTTTAATCCAATAGCCTCAAGAAATTTCAATCCACCTAAAACCAAGGTATAAGGTATAGGAATAAACACAGGATTTTTTCCATTGGCTTGAACCATAGTTCTTAAAATATCTTTAAATACTTTTCCTTTTTCATAAGCTGCCGTAATGGGTTTCCCATTAGTTTTAATTTCTTCATTGCATATACTAAAAACCAATTTTGATAAATCATCGATGTGAACTAAATACATCAAGTTATTTCCATCCCCAATTAATGGAATGATATTTGTAAGTGAAGTCACTTTATTTAGTGTTCCAAACATTCCACCTGCATCTTTACTAAAAACAAGTCCTGGACGGATTATTGAAACATTCAGTTTTAGAGCTTCTTTTTCAACCTCGAACTTTGCTTTGCCATAGAGAGACTTACATCCATCAAATGCAGCAATAGATGATATGAAAACAATCTTTTTAACATTGGCATTTTTGGCTGCTTTTAAAAGTTCTATACTTCCTTTTACATTTGTATTGTAAATATCCTGCCAGTTTCGTACTTTAAAATCATAAGCACAATGGATTAGTGCATCTGTGTTATGCAATATATTCAGATCTATTTTTTCACCTAATGAATATGGAATTATATTCTTTTCTTGTGAAGAGTTATTTCTTGAAATATGCTTTAACTCAAAGACATCCCAATTATTTTTTAAGAAATAACTTTTAACTTGTGAACCGACAAAACCACTAGTGCCTGATATTATACATTTTTTCATTAAATATCATTATACCGTGAAGCTATCCTATGTGCATTTGCCATAGTGGTCAGGGTAATGGTAGTAGCAGGTATACTTGGGAAAATAGATGCATCTACTATGTGTACTTTATTAAGACCATAAGGGCGACCAAGTGTATCAGTTTCTAGTTCATGAGGCTTGTCTCTCATAGGAAAAGTACTTCCTGAGTGTGATCCATAGCCTGGGTTTGGAATCTTTGTAATGCCTGGTATTGGAATAGCTTTAAATATATCTCTGTAATCAAAAAACTTTTTATAAACACTATTAACAATGCTTTTTACATCATTATTTATTTGTGCTTCAAAAAAGAGTTTATTTGGTTTATCGTTATTGCTTTTTTCAAGCTCAACTAGTATTTGTGATGAGTCATTTGAGTGTAAATAGCCCATTACCATAACTAGCCTGCCAAGAAGCTCACTAATGGGATATCCAAGCACAGGTAAAAAATATTTTAATGGTGTGTTTTTAATAGCACTTAAATATAAATCGTTGTAAGTATACACTTGCAGATTGATAGTATTTTTACTAAGGCTTTTATCAAATAGTTCAATAAATATTTGTGATAGAGTGAAAAGCTTTTCATTTAATACATCAGGTGTTTTATCGTATCTAATCAATGGCATTAAGAACCATTGACTATCTTTCATAACAATTTTTTTATTATAAGCTTCAAGTGATTCAAGGACAATTTTAGTAGTAGGAATAACTCCACATGCAAGATAAGCTCTTTCTCCTGTGAAAGCTATAGACTCATTGTTTAATCTTGAAACAGCATAGATATTGACTTTTCCATTTGACTCAGAAATTTTTTGTACAATGATATCTTTTATATATTGAAATTTCTCATGTTTTAAAAGCTCATTTAATGTGAAAGATGAATTGTAAATAGCTTCATAAGGGCAACCATAATGACATAGTCCACAGTAGGTGCACCCAGATTTTTCATTTTTACTTTCAGTTCTAATTGCTACTCTTGAGTATCCAAAATTAAAGCCATTTGTGTTTAGAGTGTTTTTGCTTTTAGTTAAATCACTCATTAGGGCTTTAGCTTGGTTACTATAATTAATACTTTGGCATTGATTTGTATAGAGTGGAAACTTTAAGGATAAATCATCATTAGTACCTGCAATATCCATAAGTGATATAGCAGCTTCATAATGTTTTTGTAAATCTTTTACTTTAATAGGCCAATCTCTTATATCTTCATCTATATAAGGAAGAATTGCTGCTCCCCAGATATTGCTTAAACCACCCTTAGCTAGTGACATTCTAAGCTGAGTGTTTTTTGTGTGATTTGGGAAATATTTATCTGTTTCACGTGATGGGAAATCAGAGCCATAAACTCCTTTTGTAAAGGTGCCACTTGGGCTGACTTTTGTATTGCCCTTAATAGTAAAAATATCATTTTTATCCCATGTATCAGGTGTAGTTTTGGATAATTTGTCAAGTAGACTTGAGCGTTCTATTTCAAGCTCAAGCCCACTATCTAGCATAGTAACTTCAAGACCTTGATTAAGTAGTGCATGAGCACATGCTACTCCACTGGGTCCTGAGCCGACAACATAAATCATAGACGTTATTAGAAAAACCTATGTGCTGAAATCACAAAAGAATTATTGGTTTTTTTAATTATATTGTCCCCTTCCTGGACTATTTGTATTATAGGAATATTACCTAAGCCCTCTGAAAATCTATAATGATGCGATTCAATCTCGGTGCTACTAAGCTTAACTTCTATCATCAGCCAGGGGTTTCCATCTTGTAAGATTAGAAAATCTGTCTCTGCTTTATTTTTTTGCCTTAAATAAGACAACTCACAGTCAACTAATCCAGCATCCTTCCAAAGACTTGTTAGAGACAATAACTCACAAGCTATAAAATTTTCAAATCTAGAACCAGGTTCTTTAACCCTAGTCCAATCATGAAAATATAATTTTTGTTCTTTCTTTACTGAATACCTTTGTCTTTTAGAATAAGGCTTAATTTGAAAGGTCAAATAAAGTAAGTTTAGATATTTAACATAAGTTTTAACTGTTTCATGATTTAACTCTAAATCCTCTCTCAGTGCATTAAGTGATAGTGGGTTTCCTACTGTATTAGGCAATAACTCAACTAGTTGAGAAATAGCATCCAGATTTTTTATTTGACTTATATCTCTTATATCTTCATATATAAGTTTTTCTAAATAATTTCTTTGCCAAATTGTGTAAAACCGATTGCTCGCTTTAGACAGTGGTTCTGGAAAACCACTGTAGACAAGCAAGTCATCCAAGATCTGTTTAGAGGCTTTAATATTCGTAGAAGAATCGAACCTTGATTCAATAAAAGAAAGAGCATTCATTGATGCTTCCTTTATAATAGGTTTTTGATTTAACTCAGATAAGCTAAGTGGATAAAGGTGGAATAAAAAATATCTACCAGCAAGACTATCACCAGAACGTCTAAAAAGGTCTAATCGCGCACTACCAGTGACAATAGTGTGTAAGTCTTTTTCATAATGATCAAAATGAGCTTTTAAAAGATTCTTCCAATTCTTAGTCTTGTGAATCTCATCAAAACAAATCCAAGGATTTTTAATCTTTTGTTTTTTTATTGTCTCATAGAAAAAATGAGGATTTGTAAAAAATTGTTTTCTTATTTCTTTATCATCCCAATTAAAATATAGAAAAGCAGAATTATTAACCTTAAGAAAATTCTTTGCTAAAGTTGTTTTACCAGATTGGCGAGGCCCAGCTATAAACCGCATTTGCCTGCCAAACTCTTTATGAAAACAGATTTCTTCTAAGAATCTTTTTTTCATTACTAGTTTCTATATACCCATAAAAAAGTCATTTCTTTTTTATATAGTACCATAAAAAAGTCATTATAGTTGTAAGCTGATAATCCTCAATAAGTTCTTTAAAGAGGTTTAAATGCATTTATATTATTTAGATCTAGAAAACTCTATTCTGCACACCTTTTTAGAAGCACTAACTCTAAATTGCGCAACACTGATTTAGGATGACATGAACTATGTTTTTGTGATTTCAGAATATGCTACACTTTTGCTTTAGGCAAAACGGGATCTTATTTTATCTAACCATGAATATAAAAGTAAGAGTTATATTATTGCTTTTTGTCTTATGTTTTTATAATTGGGTTGGTACAAAAGCTACTGAACCATATATTCAATATAGCCAAGATGGTTGGTACAACATTCTTTCAGATGGATTTCTTTCTGGACATCTTTATTTTCCTATTGAACCTAAACCAGAGCTATTATTGCTAAAAGATCCTTATGAACCATCACTAAATACTTCATTTAGACTTCATGATATGTCTCTTTATAAAGACAAATACTATATGTACTTTGGACCAGTTGCGGCTATCTTCTTATATATACCCTATAGACTAGTTACAGGCAATAAATTACAAGATGTGAATGTAATAATATTCTTTCTATTTGGCAGTTTTTTATTTGGCACTTTAATACTTCTTTTATTAAAGAAGAAATACTTCAATAATTTACCTTCATGGATAATGAATGTATCAATTATTATATTAGGATTATCGAATGTAGCTCCTTTGTTACTTAGAAGACCAATGATGTATGAAGTGTCTATTTCAAGTGGTTTATTTTTTTGTACAGGAGCTTTATTTTTCTTTATCGCTTCTCTTAATTGTACAAAGCATTTATGGTTAAAGCTTATGCTTGGAAGTCTTTTTTTAGGATTAGCTGCTGGTTGTAGACCACATTATATTTTGGCAGGCATTATATTACCATTATTGTTGGCAGTTAAAATTTTGGACACGAAAGACAAAAAACATACCATTTTATGTTTAAGCTCAATATTAATACCCTATTTAATCTGCTTGTTTTTATTAGCACTATATAACTATTTTCGATTTGAGAATATCTTTGAATTTGGGGCAAGTTATCAGTTGGCAGGTTTCAATTCAAGAATTATAAAGACCATTAGTCTAAAATTTATTCTTCCTGGGTTATATTTCTTCTTTATTCAGCCATTTACAGTGAACCAAAAATTACCATTTGTCTTTTTTAATCCTTCTCTGCCACTGCGACTTGACCCTAAGGAAGTATATCCATTTGAATCAGTTGCTGGTGTATTTTCTTCCACACCTTTTATACTTCTTATATTTATCGCACCGATATTATTTTGGATAGTAATGTTACTGAATTGTAAAAAGAGTTGTTTTAAAAATAAAGTTGTTTGGTATGCAATCTTGGTTACCTTGTCCCTCTCTATAATGTTTCAATTGCTTGAAGCTATCCCACAGCCTTTTTCCTGGACAAATCAAAGCATAGTTGTTCCGGAGGTATTCAAAGAGATTGCTCTAATATTTTCAATAAAAAGATTGTTCTTTATAATGATATTAACCTCTATATTATTTTGGCTTAATAAAAGTAAAGTGGTCTGTGATAAAGCTTGTCTTGTAGATGTCTCCTTCCCAAGAGTAGAATGTCTAATTATTTTACTTGTAGCATCTTCAATTACAGGAGGTATTCTTATACATTGTGGCGCTACTCAAAGATATGAAGCAGATTTTATGACTTTTTTGATTTTATTGACATGTAGTATTTGGTTTTATTTCTATCTAAAACTAAAAAACAACTTTATAGCTAAGATTATTCTTTCTACGGTTGCAATTTATACTGGAATGGTTAGTATAATTTGTGGAATGTCATTTGCTACTCAGGCTTATTTTATGAAGCTAAGCATCGAAAATACAATAGAGTATAACAGAATTGAATCTGCATATAGCCTGCTTTGGGATTTAAATTATATTCTAGTATCTGCTTGGGCTTCAAGTTGGCAATCAGTTATAAATTTATTCAAGTGAATTAATATAACAATTAAGATATTGCAGGGTTGATACAATATTAAACAAATAGTTTTGTAAGATAGTATTTAAAATACTGTAGATTGTAAACAATAAAATATATGCCAAAACTTTCCGTAGTAATGATTTCAATGAATGAAGAAAAAGCTGTTGGTAGTGTCATTGATAGTATTCAAGAAGTTGTACCAGATGCTGAAATATTAATTGTAGATAGTAGTACTGATAAAACGGCAGAGATTGCTACAGAAAAAGGTGCAAAAGTTATAAGACAGTACCCACCTTGTGGTTACGGCAGAGCAATGGAATTAGCATTGAAATCTGCTTCTGGTGATGTAATTGTAACTATGGATTGTGATGCTACTTATCCGAGCAAAGATATTCCTAAACTAGTTTTATTAATTGATCAGGGTTATGATTTAGTGAATACGACGAGAGTATTAACTAAGCCTAAATATATGCCATTAGGAAATTTTATTGGAAATAGAGTATTTGCTTTATGTACAAGAATTAGGCATGGTATTAAAACTACAGATGTACATAGTGGAATGCGGGCTTATAAAAGAACTTTAATACATGCATTGAAATGGAATCCTGATGGTCCAGCATTGCCAGTTGAACTACTCATTAAAAGTGTTCGGCATGGGTATAAATTTATAGAAATTCCAATTGACTATTATGAACGTATTGGAAACACGACGCTTAATAAACTGTCAAGTACGGTGTGGACTTTTAAAAGGATATTTTGTAAGGAATATTTTGATTAAGTATAATTTCAAGAAGATGTAGACATATTGTAATCTTATAAGCATATGATTTTTAAACTAAATGAAAGAAACATTATAGTAATAGCTTTAGCAGTCTGGTTTACTGTTTCAGGGTTATATTTATTAAATACGCCTCAAGGTCATAGAAATCATGACTTTGGTGGTCATCTAGAATATACTGAAATCATTCACAATAAGCATCATTTACCTTTGCCATATGAGGGCTGGCAAACTTACCAACCCCCTCTATATTATTTAATAATCAATTACTTAGCCCCTTCTATTCAAGATGACAAAGTAAAGCATGTTGATTTTGTCCGATGGTTATCTGTTATATATGGTGCTTTAACGATATGTTTTATTTGGTGGGTTCTTAAGGAAATGGATATAAAACCTTTTGCAAAATTAATTTCACTTCTATTTATTTCTACAATACCAAAATTTGTAATGGTATTTTCAACTTATAATAATGACTCACTAGTGATTTGTTTATCTGTAGCTATGTTTGTTCTTAGTTATAAACTATATAAGAATTGGTCTAAGCCAATTGCTTATACATTACTCATAGTTACAGTAGGTGCTCTTTATGCTAAGTATTCTGCAATCCTGAGCTTGGGGGTTTTAATTGCAATTTTACTAGTGGATTTAGTACAACTAAAAATACCATCTCCAAACAAAACTCGCATTGTGTTGATTTTAGCTATAGCGGCACTAACATTTATTCCTTGGATTGTTTTTCATAACCATCATCATACGAATAAAATATTTCCAACAAATGCTGAGCATGGATTAGGAGGTTTTTTAGCTGTTAATGATGATCGATCTGTTTGGAAAGGTATTCTTAGAATACCTTTTCTAGAACAAGATCCCCATGAATGGGATGATCCTTGGGCACATGGATACTCTAAGCCAGAAACAAAAAAACATGATTACTGGGCCTTTTCTTTTTTAACCTCAATTTATGGAGAAGTTGTGTATAATACCCCGGGTATTTATTTTTTCTGGTCTCTTATTTGTATACATCTGCTATCTATAGTTATCGCTTTGAAATTTATGTTAAAGACACCAATTACTAAATTAGCGGGGGCAGTTATTATACTTGGTCATCTAAGTCAAATCGCCTTGATTTTATATAGCGAGTCTCCTGCAGCATGTACAATGGATTATCGTTATATATGTTGGATTTGGTTAGCATGGTCTGTTTTATATGCAGATGTAATGTCAGCACATACGAGATCTTCACAGATATTAGTGAAATTATTATCAATTGGTTTTTTAGTTCAAGTATTTGTTGTCCTAACTATGACAGGAAACACTAGCTAGAAAGAGATAAAGTTAGATAATGTTAATCCTTTATATTGTTTAAAGTGCATTACTTTTTTTTCACTGTCAGAAAAAAGAATTTCTAGCTTAGCTGTTCTTGGGTTGTAAATTGCAATTTCAGATTTTCCATCACCATTATAGTCACCTGGCATGGGGATGTCACCTCTATTTCCTAAGTTAATCTTATCTATATTGTGAGAAACTATCTCCCAATTGTGAGAAACTATCTCCCATTTGCCTGATTCAGGGCTCCAGGCAGCCAAGTCAGTTTTTTTATCACCATTATAATCGTCAACTATGATTCTTGATGTATTGTCTCCAGCAGTAATTTTAATAGCCTTTTCATCAATATAGTCTGTTGAGGATTGAAGAATGTAAAAAATTGACTTATCTTGTTTATAAACGATAAGATCAGAAATTCCATCACTATCGACATCTCCAAATGTTGGTATGTCAGTGAGTGATCCGGGAAATCTTACAATTTTTTCTCTTAATGAAGGTGATAATAAAGCCCCAAAATATGAAGGGGATGCAGATGCATAAGCAATATTTTCAAATTTAAAATCACCATCTAAATCTCCTGCAAGAGGAATTTGTCCTAATAACCCCCCCCACGATCTGGTTTCAATCTTCAAGTCAGATGATCTTAAAATAAACCATAGAGCCGTTAATCTATTAAACAATGCTACATCTGTCTTCCCATCCCCATCATAATCAGATGGCATTGGAATAAGCAAATCCGTGCCATTGTAATTAGCTAAAAGATTTTTAGACAGATCTATTTCTTCTTCTTTTTGATCTTTTCCGTGTATGACAAACCACTTTTTACCTTTTTGATCAAAAAAAGCAATATCTGCAATTTTATCCCCATCGAAATCATTTGACATTGCATTATAAATCCCAAAATACGGACACTCTGCAATTTGTTTTATAAACCCAGGGACTTTTTCTTTATTTTTTTCACTGAATAGTTTTGCAAGAAGTTTAGACTTATTTTCTGGTTCTTTATCCAAAACATCTGGATTTATTTCATACAGCTCTTTTAAACCCGCAGGATCATTTGGATCTTTATTATTGCTGGCTACAAGTTTGACTCCACCGTTTAAATAAGCATTTAACAATCTTATTCTTACTTGTGGTGGCATGATTGCCCTTACAACAAAAGGTGTTAAATATAACCATCTTATATTGTGCTCTTTCCAGAAGTCTTTATCTAAGAAAAAAGATCTCCTAAAATTTTCTTCACCCTGAGGTAACACTTCTTTTCTGATTGGAAAATTCAAAACATTTATATTGTTTATACTTAGTAAGTTCTTTAGAAAAGCATACCTAGAAAACAGTTCTGCATAGCGATGTTCAGCTACTATGGCTTGGTCTTTTATATCGTGTGATTTTAAATACTGTACAAATGGATACTCTTCTGAATTAGGATTAAGACTAGGAGTTTCTTCAGTAGCTGGAAAAACTTGATAACCAATATATTTTAAGCTGTTATTTTCTAATCTAAATAAAGCTCTTTCTTTATCTCCAAAAGCAAAAAACATTAAACTACTAAAGCCAAGTATAAAAAACACTCCAACATAAAATGCAGTTAGCTGTTTGTTTTTAAACTCGAGCTTAGTTCTTGCAAAATCTACTACAAGAGGGATTGCAAATGCACATAAAAGATTTCCTACCATTAAGATTTTTCCTACACCAGCATTAGATACCTGTATAAAATGACCGATTGCATAACTGCTAATTACAAATGAAATTAAAAAAGTAACCCATTGTTCTTTTAACTTGTATGCTTTATAAAAACCAAATCCACACAGCACTAAAAAAACAATGTTTGTTTTAAATGGACCAAACTGTTTATCGATAGAGTTTGTACCAAGATTAAAAAATGTAATCACTGACTCATATTCTTTCCCAAATCTGAGCCAGTTCCCATGGACGAATCCAAGTGCTACTGTGATAAGTAACAATATTCCAATAGCTTTAAATTTTACCTTCCACTCTTTTTCTTCATCTGAGCTTACGTCATCTATTAGTGGGATAGGAGAAAATAAAAGAAATACTAAAAGACCAAGAAGTAAAATCGCAAATTTACTAAAATCTATAATAACTAAACTGCTTAAAAAAGCACCAAGCAGTATTGTGTATTTTAAACTTCTCTCTCCTTGGAAAAATCTAAAAAGTAAATAAAGTGCAATTAAGAAAAAGAAGATCCCAAGTCCTACTGGTGGTGCAAAATACCAGTGAAGTACTGATCCTGAGTAGCTTGCTGCATCAATAAGTCTTGTTTGTGTAAAATATTTAACCATCTCAAAAAACTTATCAGGTGGTATTTCGCCAGGATTTTTGTTAAATAAAGTTGTAATTGGTCCCCATGCAAGAAATGCACTAAATGGAACAAGGTATTTGTTTATTGGATTTGTATTTAAAAATTTAATTGTAAGAGCATAAAGTGCAAGCAGACTTAGATTTAAAAAAACTAAAAGCAAAACATCAAGAGAAGCTTCAGGATGTGCAAATGAACATTTTGAAATGATTGCTCCTAGGATGTCAGCACCATAGTGATATTTTTGAGCTATGCTTGGTGCAAAAGAATATTTTGGTGGGTAGTTTCCAGCCAGTAATGTATTTATGTTAAATATATGGGAATTGCCTAAGCCAAAACGGTCTAGCTTAACAGTAGAAAAAGCAGTTAGTCCATAAATAAAATTAATTACTCCAAATAAAATCCAGAAATACTTATCGGTGTTTTGTTTGAAGAAATTTTTTAAATCATCTTTTGTTAAAAATTGTTTTAAGCTTATAAGAACTTGTTTGAACTCATTAAACTGCCATCCAATTATCCCTACACACAACACAAAAGTAACTATAAGTCCTATATTAAAATCTTTAATTACTGTGCTGATTAAGTTTAAGACTATTAAAAATGATGCGGCTCCTAAGGCTATGCTCAGTAAATTTGATAAAAGATTTTGATCTTCGTTAAGCTTTAACTCTTTTTTTGTAATGTGACCAATAAACCAAAATAAAAAGACAAGAATTAATGAAACAATTAAAGCCAAAACAATTTGCATATTTTTCTCCTCTATCAAATAAATTTAGACGAATACCTTTGAAAAGAGAAACAGAAGATTACAATTAGTTAAATATTTATATTAATCGGAGGCAATAGTAATAATATACACATAAATGCAATTCTCCCTTACAGTGATTATTCCTGCATACAATGAATCAAAAAGGATTTTAAAATCCTTAAATGATATAGACGAGTTCATTCAAAAAGGAAATTTAGCAAGCTTATGGAATGTTATTGTCGTAAATGATGGAAGTATTGATGCTACAGAAGAAGTAGTAAAAAGTTGGATTCATAGTAATTGTAAAAATAAATCATGTTTTCAAATTGAAAGCTATGCTAAAAACCAGGGTAAAGGATATGCCATCAATAAAGGTTTTCAACTTGCACAAAATGACTTAGTTCTTTATACAGATGCTGATGGAGCCTGTCCTATAGAAGAAGTTGAGAAGCTGTTAGCGTGGATAGACAAAGGCTTTGATGTTGTTTGTGGATCAAGAGTTTTAAAAGATGAGTACTCAAAAGTAAAAATGACTTTTAAAAGACGTCTTATAGGGTTGGGTTTTCATTCCATCTTAAGTATTCTTGACCTTGCAAGCATAGAAGATACGCAATGTGGATTTAAGCTCTTTAAAACAACTGCAGCAAAAAAAATTATTGAAAAGCAGCGATGTTTTAACTATTCATTTGATATTGAATACCTGTTTTTATCTAACTTGTTAGGCTATCAAATAAAAGAAGTGCCGGTTAATTGGTATCATGTACGTGGTTCAAAGGTCAATCTTTATATAGATTCAATAAAGATGCTAATTGAAGTCTTAAAGATAAGGTTTTGTTACAAGTATAATGTTAAGAAGCAAGAAGCAGGAGGCAAGAAGCAAGAGGAAAGAGGAAAGAAGCAAGAAGCAAGAAGCAAGAAATAATAGTAAATTCAAATATGCTATAAAAATACAAAGTTAATATAAATGGAAATGAATAAAGAATCAGATCAATCACAATTAACTTCAGTACAAGAAGATCAAAAAGGCTATTTTTTTCTTTCTACACGGATGGAGAGAATTGTTTTTCTTGTATTAATGACTCTCATTTCTGCAGCACCATTAATCTTTAAAGATAGTCTTCCCGCTCATGCTGATTGGCATAGTCATGCCACCAATGCATACCATTTTAAAAGGGCATTCTGGCAAGGACAGTATTTACCGCGATGGTTAGACACCATGCTTTATGGTTATGGCATGCCAAAGTTCAATTACTATGCTCCTCTTTTTTATTATATGTATGTAGCTGTAGATTTAATTTTCAGGAATCCTTTTTATTCCATGAAATGGCTTATTGTTTTAACGATGGTTCTATGTACTGTTTTTGGTTATTTATATCTTAAAAGACATGGGTCTTCTATTGCATGTTCATTAGCAATGTTGTTTGTTATATTTTCGCCTGCCATACATGCTTATACTTATAACAATAACTTTCCTACAAACACTCTTGCTATTCCTTTTATATTTTTAACACTATATGGAATTGATAGCTTTAATAAAGAAAAGGATTTTGATTTAAAATCTTTTTTAATCACAGCAAGTGGCTATTCATTAACTGTACTTTCACACTTAGCTAGTGCATTTCTATTCTCCCTTTTACTCATACCTTACTTTTTTCTAAGTTTAATGATGTATAAGACTAAAAAATTTATAAAATGGTTTTTCTTGAGTATGAGTATGGGTGCTGCTTTAAGTGCTTGTTATTTACTTCCTGCTAGCCTTGAAACTAATTTTGTTCATACTGAAGTAGTATCCAGGGGTGCTGGATGGGATTACTCTAAAAACTTTATGTATACGTATTTAGACAGATTGCCCAGTGATGGATACTACTGGGGAATTTTTGATCATCGATTTTATGAAATGAGCAATGCGTTATTTTGCATAGCTGCTTTGATTTGTCTTGTTATACTGCTTTCTAACCAAGATAGACTTAAGAATTATTTTAAGGAGCCTTTTAGAATAAACATTGCAATTACAATGTTTGTCCTTTCTTTCTTAATGACTACACCCGTTTCTATTTTTGTTTGGGTAATGATAAAGCAAATGAAAACACTACAATTTCCATGGAGGTTTATATCTTTTATCCTTCCTTTTGGTGCAGTAGTAATGGTGTATGCTTTTGATCTTATTAGTAAGCTTAGCAAAGAAAAAATAGCATTTTCAGGTTATAGGTTTCTTAGTTATTCCATAGCGATTGTTTTTGGGCTATTGTTTTATGTTGATTTTGTAAATGTATTTAGGTGGTATTGGGTTAGTGAACCTAATTTTATTCGGCATTCAATTTATGTTGTTTGGCAGAATAAAGAATACCAACCTAATTTAACTGGAGATCCTAATTGGGAGCAGATTGATTATGGGAGAGATTTTTCTCCTACAGTATTATCATCTAACCCGTCAAGCGATATAACTATCTTAAAGTGGCTATCACATGATCGATTATTTCAAGTAGTTTCAGATGTTAGTCATAGTATTAGACTAAGGACTTTTTATTTCCCTGGCTGGAATGTTTATATAGATGGTCAACAAGTAAGTGTTTCAATGCATCCAAGAACTGGGGCTATGAATTTTGAAGTTCCACCGGGTAAGCATGATATAGAAATGAAGTTTGAAAATACTTCTTTAAGAAAAACAGCTACTTATATATCATTTGCTGCTTTTGCACTGTATATTTATTTGCTCTTGAGGCTGTTTCCTAAAAAGCAAATACTAGTTACACAGTCTGTATCTAATGACGAGGAGAAAAAATCTGAAGAAGAATCAAATATTCCACAAGAGGTACCTACTGTATGAAACCAATTCTTATATTAAGTTTGCTTTTATTTAGTCTCCCTACTTTTTTACTTGATTTTAAAAAAGATAAGTTAATTATTCTTGCATCATTATCAAACTATGGATGTGATTTTGATGGTGACAAATTAGGAGACTTAGCTGTTTGGGATCCGCATAAAAACACATTGTATTTCCAATTAACCTCTGACAATAAATTTTATGTAAAAAAGTTTTTTGATAGTGATTTAAATTATAATCCAGTATTTGCTGACTATGATGGAGATGGGAAAACAGATTTTGTTTTTTATCAAATAGATTCAGGTCAGTGGATTTCTTATTTATCAAGTCAGCCTGGAATATCTCATAAGATGTTTTTAGGAGCCGTATGTGATCATCCTGTTCCTGTATCGTTGTATACTCCTAAGAAATATGATATTGCTGTATGGAGACCAAATGCAGGTATATGGGCATTGCCAATTGCAAATGAGCAAGAAGGCTCACCATATAGTGTGCATTATCAAGGCGGTGCAAGTGATTCAGCATTTGCTGGGGATTATGATGGAGATGGAAAATCTGATCTTGGCATATGGAGGTCAGAGACAGGCTTTTGGCATATAGACAAGTCTAGTACAAAATATGATCCTAATCAAGGTGAAAGTGTTCAGCATGGCACAGGATGGGATATTATAGTTCCAAATGATTATGATGCTGATGGAAAGTGTGATCTGGTATTTTGGAGACCAGAAGATCAAACATGGTATTTTATATATTCTTCTAATCAATCTAAAAACAATATTAAATTTGGTGATAAGGATGATATACCGTCATCAAACGATTTAAATGGAGATGGTACACCAGAATTGGTTATGTGGAATATGAATAAAAAATCATGGAATATTTTAGATTTAAAGACACAACAAACATATTCTTATAAATGGGAAGTGCCTGATGGATCTTTATCAGCTACTTCAGTTTTAGAGAAGTATGAATAAATTAAGACCAAAGGACAAAATAAAGCATGAAAATGATAATTGCAATTATAAGACCAGGGAGATTAGCTGCTGTAAAAAACTCATTAAGTGAAAACGGAGTTACAGGCATAACAGTAGCCTCAGTTAAGGGTTGTGGTAGTCAAAGAGATATTGTTGAAAGATATAGGGGAAGTGAGTACAAAATTGATCTGCATGACAAAGTAGAAATTAAAGTAGTAGTAAATGATGAGTATGTAGATAAGGTCGTCAATATTGTTTCTGATGCAGCACGAACCAATGAACTTGGTGATGGAAAAATATTTGTGTTAAATGTAGAGAGTGTTGTTCGTATTCGAACAAATGAAACAGGGCCTCAGGCACTAGAGAAGAAATGATGTTGTGATGGAAAATATACAACAAATAAAAAATGTAATCGATACAATGTGGGTTCTTAGTATGGGTCTTCTTGTGTTTTTTATGAATGCAGGATTTGCAATGCTAGAGACAGGATTTTGTAGGGCTAAAAATGCAGTTAATATGTTGTCTAAAACGATTGTAGTTTTTTTTGTTTCAACTTTAGCTTTTTGGATTGTTGGTTTTGCATTTATGTTTTCAGAAGGAAATCAGTTTTTTGGCTTTGTATCAATAAGCAATTTATTTTTGTGTGGGAGAGAGGAAATTTATTCTTCTTTAAGAAACATTCATTTACCACTTGAAGCCATATTTTTTTTTCAAGTTATGTTTGTAGGAACGACAGCTACAATTGTCTCTGGTGCAGTTGCTGAAAGAGCTAAATTTCTTTCATATTTAATTTTCTCTGTTTTAATGGCTACTATTATTTATCCTGTTAGCGGCCACTGGATTTTAGGAAAAGGTTTTTTGTATGCATTAGGAGTTAGAGATTTTGCTGGTTCTCTTATGGTTCACACTGTAGGTGGTATGGCTGCTTTAGCAGGTGTAATTATTTTAGGACCACGTGTAGGAAAGTATAATAGAGACTTATCTTCTAATGCAATACTTGGACATTCAATTCCCATGATAAGTTTAGGTGGTTTTATATTGTGGCTTGGATGGTTTGGTTTTAATTTAGGATGTACATTGGGGTTTTCACCTCAATTATGTTCTCACATTGCCATTTGTACAAATGCAAGTGCAATAATGGGAGGATTAGGAGCATTATTGGTATCTTATGTCGTAAGTAAAAAACCAGATTTATCTATGATAGTAAATGGAGTATTGGGTGGCTTGGTAGCAAGTACTGCTTCCTGTCCTTATGTGCATCTTGTTTCTGCCCATATCATTGGTTTTATTGCAGGATGTTTAGTAGTCCTCTCTATCTTATATATGGAAAAAGTACTTCGTATAGATGATCCTGTAGGTGCTATTTCTGTTCATGCAGTAGGTGGTATATGGGGTATGCTTGCGCTTGGACTATTCAGTGCACCTACTCAGTACAATTATCCAAATATTTCTTATCCTACTCCAGGACTGTTCTTTAGCGGGTCATGTGACCAGCTTTTTTGTCAATTAATTGGTGTGCTTTGTGTTAGTCTTTGGTCATTTACGGCTTCGTTTTGGATCTGGGCAATTTTAAAATATACTATTGGTATAAGAGTTTCTCAAAAAGCAGAGGTAGATGGGCTTGATATTGGTGAACATGGCATGGAGGCATATCCTGGGTTTATAGGTAGTGGGGAGTCGATTATTTAGGCATGTACAAAAATAAAATTACAGTAGTACTTGATGATGAAAAAATAAAAAAAGTCTTAGATATAAAAGATGTAATTAAAACAGTTGAAGAAGGTTTTAGAAAAAAAGGTTTAGGCTTAGTAAGTTTACCTCCTAAAACAGGTCCTAAATTGCCCACTGCAGGAGCATTTGCTGATTCAATGTCAGTATCAGTTTCTAATGAAAAAGGACAATTGGAAATATTTGGAATTAAATGGATAGGTGCATTTACAGAAAATCTAAAAATAGGTTTACCTTATTTAAATAGCATAATTATTTTAAATGAGCCTAAATATGGCATGCCCATTGCAGTTCTAAAAGGAAATTGGATTACAGCCATTAGAACAGCTGCTGTAAGTGCAGTATGTGCAAAATATTTAGCCCCTAAAAAAAATAGAATTACAATTGGTGTTTTTGGGTTAGGAGTACAAGCATATGTTCACGTTTTAGCTTTCAAAGCTATTTTTAAAGATGTAAACTTTATTCTTTATAATCATGGTGATAATTTTTTAAGTGATTTTTTAAAAAGATTCCCAAAAGAAAAATTCACTTCAAGTAAGGATATTCATGAAGTTATAAAAAACTCAGATGTTATTTTGTCAGCTACTACTTTTCCTCCTAAAATCACACCTTATATTTTTGAAAGAGATTTAAAGAAAGATGTTTTAATATTACCTATTGACTATGGAACAAGAATAGATCCAAAACTGTATAAATACTTAGATGAAGTTTACACTGATGATATTCCTCAATATGACTTGAAGGGTAAGCTAGGACAGTATTTCCCAGTTACAAGACCAAAAATTAAAAAAGAAATTGGTGAACTTGTAGCAAAGAAATATAAAAGAGAAAATAAACCAAAGCGGATACTAGTTTTCAATCTTGGTATTGCACTTTTTGATATATTAACTGCGAAGTTGTTTTTATCAAAATTATGATGATGACATTTGTTTTATCAACACCTTCCCATGTTCTTTAGCGGCTTCAATTAATTTTTTAGATGGGGTATTTAATATACTTTGAGCAAGATCTTTTAAAATACCTTCTCTTATATTTTCTGGAATTGATTTAATGGCTTTGTGTAACTCATCTGGGAAAAAGTCCTTTGGCTTATACAAACATTCTTTTTTCTCTGACAGTATTTGATGTAGTATTAATAATCCATGTACTATATCTTTTCTATAAGATCTATACTCTTTGGGTGATTTAAATGTCTTTTCAATAGCTGCAGCATACTTATTAGTAACCATTAAATGCTCTCCGTCAGAAGCTAAAATTTCTACTATATGAGTAGCTATTTCAAGACCTCTATTTTTTCTGTTGTACTCGAGCTCTTCTCTTATAAAATGAGTCATTTCATGTGCAAATGAACTTTTAAAAAAGATTTGATAAGTATCAATTGCATTTTTATTATTTTTCCATATATTAAACAAAAGTCGGTTAAATGATGGATATGCTACTTGTATACTTTTACGAGCATTATTTGTCTCCATCCCAAAGCCATGTTCACCTACTAACTCAAATTTTAATGGTATTTTCTCCTTATCTTTTTCATTGAAAAATTTCTCTGCCTCTAGATATGAGCGAATTAAAATTTTTTCACCCTTTTCTAAAATTTGTTTATACTTAGGATTATTACTTCTCATACACTTATGTATAAATGAGTTTTTAGGAATTGGGAGATATGGCTTATCTAAGCTTTGCGCCTCTTCATTTGTCCAAATTATCAAGGAGTGAATAGGTGTATTTTTATTGGGACTAAAAAATTTAAGCCACGAATTTATTACTGGTGATAGCATGATATTAGCTGAAGCAAAGTAATTGCCATATCTTGTAAAACTGCCTGTCTCTCTTAGTTTTTTACCAATGTCTAATATGGGGTCCTTACTAAATGGGTGAACCTTAATTGAATTAGTCATAATATGCTTTCTTAAACAAAGATTTTCTAAAAAGAAATCTCTGTCTAGTTAATTAGGCCTATTTGTTAAATCTTGTTTGTAATTGTAGAGAAATATTCTTGTAAATCCTGGTTTTAATGAATATTTGTGTTGAATTTTCTTGTAAGTGTAAGTCGCGACCAGCCCCTACGAATACCAATTTCTTACACAAATTAGACAAATCAATTCTTTAAAATTAAGCAGTTTAACCTATGTTAAGACAGAAAATAAAAAATATATTAATATATTGCTGATTCCATAATGTATGAGTGATAAAATTGGATTGTATTGAAAGATTTGCAATAAAACACCTTAATTTAAGAACCAATTTAAAAAATAAGTAAAAAATTATTCAAAGGAGAGTAATTTGAGTATTAACCCCCCACAAGGAATAGGCAATGGACAACCACTAGTTTCTGGTGCTGGCCGTGTTGTCCAATCAGATGAAAATGAAAATCAGGTTATAGAAAATAATTCTGCCAAACACAATAAATCTGAGAAAGCGACTGAAGAAAATCAACCCAGTTTTTTCAAAGATAAATTCAAGTCTTTTTTTAAACAAGTAATTTCAGCTCTAGGTGTAGTGTTCGGTATTTCTACACTTGACAATAAACCTTATGTACATTTGCTTAATCAATTAAATGCTCAAACACAGCATTCAGATGATACTCTAACCCTAATTCAAGTAAAAGCAAAGTACTTACTTGAAAAATCTAAAGAAGTAATTAGTCATGGCAAAAGACAAATAGAAGCTGGTAAAGACCCCTGGGAAGGACTCTCACTAAGTGATGGAATACCAATGTCAGCAAAACAAGTTTTTGTCTCTGGCAATTCTCTTGAGCAACACTACTATCACAACTGTGCTGCTTATAATTTAGCTAATGCAATATTAAATGAAACGAAAATAAAAAGTTATAACGACATAGATAATACGAGAGTAAATAAAAATCTTGATCCTGAGGATACAAGCAGGTTTCAAGCTAGTGAAGTAGTTTTTTGGGGGAATGAAAGCTCACGAATAGCGCCATCAATAGGTGTAGAGGAAAATGTAGTTTCAGCACGAGGTGCTTTTCCTACCTTAAATGGAGTTATTCCAGAAGCGCTTGAAAAAAACTTAGCATATGCTTTATTAAATGGTGCTATTGAAGAAATGTTTGGTCGTAGTTTTGAAGCTCAAATAGAAGGAATTCACCATGCTGGTATTAGTGTTTTAAACAGTAGCTTAATTCATACTCCAGGTCAACCCATAAAATTTTCTGCTAAATTACTTCGCGAAAGAAAGCTTTTCGAATTTTTAGAATCAAATGAAAGTGCCAAAGTTAATGGGAAAAGTTTTAGAGAAGCGTTATTGGAGCTAGTCAGAGAAAGTGGGTGTTGTTACTTTGAACCAAAGGGAGTCCCTAAGTATATTTTGGATACCCATACAGAACTTGGTGAAGTTTATCTTGAAGATTATTTAAAAATAATTGATCATAAGAAAAAACAAGTAGATGATGTCTTGGCTAAGCTTCCTCATCTTAATGATGAGGAAAGAAAACTTGAAGAGAAAAAAGCCTGGTTACATTTTGCAAATGCTGTACAAAACGGAAATATATCATTAACGGATTCTTATCAGGAATTGTTAAAGAACAATCCACAAGCCTTTTTCAACAAAGTTACAGAGGGAATATTAATTGCTCCCGTCATTCACTATGTAAACAGACATGGTACTCCAATTGAAGATTTTCCAGATAAGCTTGTGCAGCTTTTTAGAGACTATGCAAACAATTCAACAGTTAGACGAGAAGTAGCAAAACTAAATGTAGAAAATTATTCAGGGAATAAACTTCATAGTGATATAAAACAATTTAGACGTCAGGCAATTTTTATATTCCAATCAAATCCTCCTGAATTAGAAGCACATGGACTTTCAAGTACTCTACCGAAAGATATACAGGAAGAGATAAAGCAAGGGATTCTACCTTATATAAAAGGAGAATGTGATGGAATAAAAGCATATCTAGACTGGCGAATATTACGGTATTTTGAGGATAATTGTGATAAAAAATCACTTTTAAATATAAAACTTCCAAGCGGAGATTCACTGTTTGATTGTACTAGTGATACAAACCTTGTCTTTTCCAGAAAATTTTTAGAATATGGAAATGAAATATTTCAAAGTGGTGGATTAGATAATTATGTACATTTTGTAAAAAGTACATTTTCAAATATAGGAGGAGTGCCATCAGATATAGTTGCTCACAATCCTTCTAATCAGGAATCAGTTTTAGATACATTCCTTCCACAAAATTGTACCCTTGATTCACTAAATGATCTTCGAAAGAAAGATTATAAAGATATAAAAGATAAAGATTTCTTTTATCCAAGTGAAATGTTTACGATAAATAACACTCGCTCATATAATCCCAAAAAATATTCTTATGACAAAATAATAAACCTGGTTAAAAAGAATGATGAATTGAATCCACAAGGTCAATATTATGTTGAGATTCAGCCTGCAAGAGAAAAATACTTGGGGTTACCAGGCTTTGCATATTGTGCCTATGAGAATGTCGTTCTTCATGCAGCAGGTGACAGTAAAGCAGATATTGGAATGCTTGCAGCAGCCCTAGAACGAGGTGGGTATGCTGATATTGTATTTAGTCTTATTCAAGATGAAGATATATTTAAAGAAATTGTAAAACAAAGATTGAGCTATGTAAGTGAATTTAGAAAAAGAGACACTATCTATCAAGATTGTAAAAATCAGTTTGGTGTTTTTGCTCTAGAACAAGTAAAGGATAAAAAAGGCTTTTATTATAAAGTTGAAAAGTTTGAAAATGGAAAAGCTGTATATGAAAAAGATAGTGAAACCAATGAAGTGAAAGCCTATGATGAAGAATCACTCATTCGGGAATTGCGAATTAAGTACTCAGGGAAATTAATTCATAATACATCTCCTGAAGCTTATCTTAGAAGAAGAGCAGAGCAATTTAGTTTGATTAGTGGTGACAACATTGAACTCAATAAAAAAGATTTACAATATGCACAAAACATATTTAATCGTAAACAAAATGGGGAAACTTTAAATGATGATGAAGAGCAGGTTCTAAAAAGATATGAGAGATTAATAAGAGAAAAATTAGAAGGTTATTTATTACCACAGGAAGCTCCTCGATTTAATGTAAGAAGAGAGTGGCATGGCGAGGATTCTAAAGGTAAGTTTATCGTTTATAGAAGCAAGAATGCTGGTGGAGCTTTAGTCTTAAAAAGACAAGATGACAGTAAGGCAGAATTGTTTGAGCATGATATTCAAACACTTTCAAAATTAAAATATGCTCAAGTACTTGAAAACGATTTAGGTAAGTTTGTCTCTAGTAATGGTAAAGAGTATACAGATCTAGAAACATTAGATGATCATGTAATAGAAGACCAGTTTGTATCAGAACCACCCAAAAAAGAAGGATTGTTTGCTAATAAGACACTTAATAGAATATTTGGTGAAAAGAATTTAAAGTCATTTATTTGTAATTTACCTAACTTATTTCAAGGTTTATTAAAGTACTCTGGCAGCATTATGGCTCTTGGTGGTGTTGTAAGACTAGCTAGCAAGTTCTCTGGTGGATTAGAAGATAGTTTATATAAAACTGGATATTGGATGTCAAATGGTTTAAGAGCATTTTCAGCTCTTGGTGGAGTTTTGCGTGGGGAATTAAATGTTCATAAATATCATAATATTGCATTTGGTGAAATTATTAATATTATCTCTTCGTTTTTGCCTGATGGTTCAAAGCATCTTGGTTTAGGCTTTGGAAATTTTGTTTTATTCTTAGGACGAGGACAACAACGTGCTCAGCTGCAACAAAGAGTAAATAATCATACTAAAGAGGTATTAAAAGAAACTCCAAAAACAAGAGAAGAAGTTGATGCTAAAGAGATTGATCCACGCCCGTTTGTCAGAAGAATTACAACGATTGCAACAGATACTTTATTAAGCATGAAAAATGTTGCAACAAAATCAGCAGTCTCTCAGTTCTTAGGTGAGGTAGTTGGAAATATTGGCGGAGCTATATTTT
Source organism: Candidatus Melainabacteria bacterium (assembly GCA_023250155.1). Lineage (GTDB taxonomy): Bacteria > Cyanobacteriota > Vampirovibrionia > 2-02-FULL-35-15 > 2-02-FULL-35-15 > JAHFBD01. The sequence continues at coordinate 57,741 of JAHFBG010000001.1, read as the reverse complement.
CAACATACCAAATCACAAAAGATGTAGTTAAAAATCCAGGACTTCTATTTCAGATTAAAGAAAGGATGTCAGAAAAAAGCGGGAGTTTTTATAAATCAGTACCTAGTGCAGGACACCTCTTAACACTAGTGGGTGCATTTAGTGGTGTTAGTGCACTTGTAGCAGGTTTGTTTGGAAAGATGGAAAAATATGGCGAAATTAAGGAAAGCGGATTTAATGGAATTGGAAATATTGCACTGGCCTTAGCAAATGCAATACCTGCATTAGGAATAGTTGCAAATGCAAAAGAAGTTATGGCAAATCCAGGTGGATTGCCAAAGATGTTTAATGGGCTAAACGGAAAAGATGCTACATTCAATCCGCAAAAAGCAGGCCTTAGGCAAATGATTGCTGGTCTTGGTTTTGGAATTGTACCATTTTTTGGATTGCACAATAAGTATGTAGCTTCATTCTTTGATATTTTTAATGGATTGTATTTTACTGGTGCAGCAGAAGAAGAATTGCCTAATACAACAGCTCTTGGTATGAGTATCCTACGAAAAGGACAACAACTATATAAAGATCCTGAAGCTGATTATAGATTGCATGAGTTTTCTAAAGTATAAACAGTACCTGTTATTAAACTTCTTTTGTCTTTGGAGTTAATAAGTCAGCTATAGGATGTAAAATAGCTGCAATTGTTAAAATAGGTTTTCTCTTTAACAAGTTATATACTCGTTCAAGTACATCTTTCATGCTCTCTTCTCGAGCACGTTTTTTAATTTCTTTCTTTAATTGTTTTAATTGAACTTTACTTTCTATTTCTTCTTCAAATATTGGATTATAAATCATGGCCATTACCTCACTGTAATTTAATTATTATCTTATTTTCCCTTCTTGGACTGTGACATCAGTAACACCAGGCCTGCCCTAAATGTTCTATACCCATAATATAGAATTTTGTGGTTATCAAATTGTTAACAATCCTAATAATTGTTTAGGAAAATACCCCTTTCCATTTTTATAAGCTCAAGACAAGCTTGAGCTTCCATTGGTTACTCTTTTCGTTTGATCGGATTTGCCCAATAAATGGGACAAATCCTTTATCTATAAGACTCTATCTACTTTTATTAGGCTCTTTCTATTAAGATTAGGTTAAAATATATCTATGAAAAGAACAGATAATAGAAAAAATGATGAATTAAGACCTTTGAAGTTTACTAATAACTATGTTCAAAATGCTGATGGTTCAGTTCTTGTAGAACTAGGTCAAACAAAGGTTTTAGTAACTGCAATGATAGATGAGAAGGTCCCTCCATTTTTAGAAGGTACAAATAAGGGGTGGCTGACTGCTGAGTATTCTTTACTCCCTGGCTCTACAAAACCAAGAAATCAAAGAGAGGTTACAAAAGGTAAGCCCTCAGGAAGAACTAGTGAAATCCAAAGACTAATTGGTAGAAGCCTTAGAGCTGCGTTTAATTTAAATGAACTAGGTCCAAGAACTATAGCAATTGATGCAGATGTAATTAATGCTGATGCTTCAACAAGAGTTGCTAGTATATGCGGTGGATATATAGCAGTTTATAATGCACTATTTAAATTAAAAGAAAAAGGGACAATTTCTAAAATCCCATTAATTGAGCCAGTAGCTGCTGTAAGTGTAGGTATTGTAAAAGGCGAATTGCTTTTAGATCTTTTATATATTGAGGATTCACAAGCAGAAGTTGATTGTAATGTAATTATGAATAAAAAAGGAGAAATCATTGAGCTTCAAATGACAGCAGAAGGTAAACCATTTAGTCAAAATTTGATAAGTGAACTTGTAAAACTAGCAGACAAAGGAATAAAAGAAATAATTCAAAAACAAGAAGAAATTACCGGGGTTTACTGCAGTAAACCCTTACTACAGATTTAAATAAATTGTTCGATATCTACCTTATGTGGATATTAACAATACTTACTTTACTTTTTACAATTTATTTTTCAGAATCAAATCTTTGTTTTGCTAATGCTGCTCAAGAAATTCACTATTCATTTGGCCCAGCATGTGATAAAAATAAAGTTATTTGTAAAAATCCAAGCGAAGTTCCTACTTGTTTAGTTTTAAATCCAAGAGTACATGTTGATGATATAGAAGATGAAAATGGGAATAAAATCAATCGATTCCAACCCTCTTGTAGTGCTTATGAAGAAGACATGTTTCCTACATGTGTAGATGTTACTCAAGACAATAAGCCTGCTTTTGGTGTAAGTCTTGAATGTGTTGAGTTTGTAAAATGTGAAGCTTCTAAAGATGAAAACAAATTAATACCATCTTGTTCAGGTAATAAAGCTCCAAAGTGTTTAGGTGGAAATGATGAACCGTCTTGTGAAACTGCTTCTATTTGTGATGGACATTCAGTTCCAATTTGTGACTATATTTGGCAGGCCAGTGCTTACTAGGCAACAATTTTTAAACTATGCTTCTTTCTTCCAAGTGGCTCTATCCGTTCAGTCTTATAGCCAAGATCACAGGCCAGTTTTTCAACCCTCTTTAATCCAGAGTAAGTTGTAAGTGTTCCATTTTTACCTAAAAGATTAAATACAGAAATTAAGAAATTATCTTCCCAAAACATAGGTGCTACTTTGTGACTGAATGGGTCAAAGAAAATTACATCAAAGTATTTTTTAGGTAACTTTTCTATCAGATTAAAAATGTCTTCTTTGTATAATTGAATGGTTGTATTTTCAAATGTTATAGATTGGTTTTCACTTAAGTCTTGTAAGAGGCATTTCCACTTTTTATACCATGAAGGAACATTCAATTCTTTAATTTTATTTAGAATCTCTAAATCCCTCTCTACACCAATTATTTCAATGTGAGGTAATTCCCTGACTTTGTAAGCATAGTCTAAAGCAAAACCCGTGTTATACCCAAGACCAAAAAATAAATCTAGAATCTTTACTTTTTTATTATTTAAAATCAATTCTTTAATTGAAGTTGGCTTAACAAACTTATGCTCTGCTTCTATTAATGGTCCAACCCTGCTGTGATATGCTTCATTGTATTGGCTATTAAAAAAACTTTCTGCATTATCCTCGCCTATAAAAGAGATTAGTTCTTGTGGATTCATGAACCCTTTATTACATTAAGCCAACACCTTTAGCAAAATATTCTCTCATCCAACCCTTTACTTTTTCTCTCTCATCTTCAGACTTGGCACGTTCAAGGCACCATACATAAGCAGTTCGTGGACTTACACTTCTTGTAGCACAAAATTTATCAATTTCAAGTGCACCACTTAAAACAAGATCAACGTCAGAACCCATATCTCTACGCCTTGAAGTCATTTTTTAAATCTCCTGATTATGCAGTCTTTTGTGTCAATTTTCTTTTTAGAGTTTCTTTGTTTATTAGTTGAAGTGATTCATAAAACTCTAGGGTCCATTTACCACGGTTATTCCTAGCGATTTTACGCATCTTGTCCCTAATTCCTAAAACATTTTTATCTGTCCATTTTGAAAAATCACCTAATTTTTTCTTGCTGTCTTTATAGAGCTTTATAGTTTTTTTAATTGTATCTGACATTTTAGCCTCCTATATTTTATTATTATAGCGTATAGTAGAACATAGCGTTTAGCGTAGAGCGTATAGGAGAACAGAGGGTTGAGCATTCAGCGTAGTATGTTCTTGTTTTACTAAACGCTCTACGCTAGTTTATAAAATAATGGAAAAAATTACTTTAGAGTTAGCATACCTCTACCCAACATTATTAAATATCTATGGTGATAAAGGGAATGTATTAACCTTACTGTATCGCTGTAATGCAAGGGAAATTGTCTTAAATATAACTACTATTGGGCTCAATGAAAGCATTGATTATGAGAGATTTGATATTTACTTTATGGGTGGTGGTCAGGACCAAGAACAAATAATAGTCTCAGAAGATTTGCAAGCTAAGAAAAATATGATTAAAAGTGCTATTGACAGCGATGCCGTTTTTTTAGGAATATGTGGTGGGTATCAATTATTGGGTTTGTATTATAAAACAAATAAAGGATTAGAGTTAAAGGGGCTTGAGATATTGGATTTATATACAATTGGTGGCACTAAAAGAATGATAGGCAATGTTTTATGTAAAGAACTTGAATCTAATGAAACAATAGTTGGGTTTGAAAATCACAGTGGAAGAACATATTTAGGTTCTTCATTAAAACCTTTGGCTAAAGTTATTCGTGGTAATGGGAATAATGGGGAAGATGGTTTTGAAGGAGTAAGATATAAAAATGTATTTGGTACATATTTGCATGGATCATTATTACCAAAAAACCATATGCTTGCAGATAAAATAATAAAACTTGCATTGGAAAGAAAAGGATTCAAGATGCCTGAAATTGTTTTAGATGACTTGATTGAATCTACTGCTCATAAAAAAGCTTGCAAATTACAATATTAAACAAATGCATAAAATTAAAAACATCATTATTTTTGCACGCGCAAGCAAGCAAAAATATTATGAATGGCTGGAGTATAAACTTCCTATAAATTGTGGTGGACTATCTAAGAATATTATTTTGAATATAAACCATTTAAAAAAGCATTTTAAAACTGCCTTGGTATTGCTGGGGTCTTCTTCCAAAGAAAATTGTTTAAACACAGATTTTGAAACTGTTCCTATTTCCTTTTCATATAAAAATAAACTTGGTTACTATTTCAATATTTTCAAGCTGTTTTATAAAAATCAAATTTTAGTGTTTAAGAATTTAAAACCTCATGAAACTGCTGTAATAATACACGATGATTTAGCCCTTGCATTACTGACTAAACTTTTCCAACCTAAAATTACTTTAATAATGTGTATTGAGACTAATTTTTTGAGCGTATTCTTCAGGACTGATGAGAATATTGTTGTGCGAATTACATCTACTATTCTTGGACTTTTAATGCCATTGTTTGTTAATAAGATTGTTAATATTAGATCAGATATAGGATTGTTTAAAACTTATTTCCGTTTTTTTAATAAGAACGTTTACTATCTTCCAAATGGAATAGATAAAGCTATCTTTAAACCATGTAGTGGTGACTGCAAAGAAGCTGTAGGTATAAATGGACTAGATGAGGATGACAAAGTCCTTTTATATGTAGGTAGATTAAATGATATTGCATATAAGAACCCAAAGCTTTTATTTCAGTCATTTGAGATTTTAAGTAAAGAGTCTAAAGATATAAAATTAGTTATTATTGGAATGAACAAAGAAGAAGCATCTAGCTTGTTAGATAAATATAAAGTAAACAATAAAAATATAAATTTTCTTGATCAAATTTCAAATGATTTGCTTGTACATTATTATCAGAGAAGTGATTTAACACTTTTAACTTCTAATTCAGAAGGGAATCCTTATGTGATTTTAGAATCTCTTTCTTGTGGGACTCCTTGTGTTACAACTAATGTTCTAAATACTGGTGTAATTCAACATGGAATTAATGGATATATTGTAAAAAGCAAGAGACCTAAAGACTTTGCTTTAAGTGTATTAAAAGGACTAGAACTTTCGTATAAGATAAAACAAAAAAGACAAGATCTTTTAAACTCTGTATATAATCAAGAACATAGAGAAAAATTATTGCTTGATTTACTTACATCTGTGTAATAAAAAAATGATTGATTTAAATACTGAAAATAAGTTTAAAACATTAAATTGGTCAATAATAATATTAGGCTTTATATTGCGTATTAGGGACTATTATGCAAATAACTCTCTTTGGGGAGATGAGGTTAGAATTGCGCTAAATATAATCGACAAACCATTTACCGAGCTTATTAAACCACTAGACTATTATCAAAATGCTCCTCTTGGATTTTTATACATTGAAAAACTGATTGCTCATTGTTTTGGTAATAGTGAATATGCGCTTAGATTATTCCCATTAATAGCATCGCTAATTTCAATAATACTTTTTTATAAATTGGCAAAATATATTTTAGATCCTTCTTCTGTCTCTATAGCTCTTTTACTTTTTTCAATACTAACATCATTGGTTTATTATTCGGCTGAAGTTAAGCAGTATTCAAGTGATGTGCTTGCTGCTCTTGCTATATTTTTGATTGCAATTGTGGTAGATAAACATCCACCACAACTTAAAAACTATGTTTTTATAGGTATTTTAGGAGCAACTCTTATATGGATTTCTTATCCCGTAATTTTTATTTTGATTTCTACATGGACTGTGCTATTAGTGTGTAATAGCCAAGCAAAGGAACTAGATAAAGTACGAATGCTTTTGATATCAGGTGTGTTATGGGCTGCAAGTTTTGTTGCAAATTATTTTCTAATAACTCATAGCGTTCTTGAGAATACAGGTTCAGTTAATTATTGGATACATCATTTTATGCCACTTGTACCATTTCCTGTAGTACCTATTCAATGGCTTTTACGAATTCATAAAGAGCTTTGTGATTTTTTACCACTGCCAAACATGGCTATTTTTATAATTATTTTTGGTTTGATAATTACTTTTAAGAACAATAAAAAGCTAATTTCTCTTTTAGTTCTTCCTATTATTGTTACACTATTTGCATCAGTAATGCATAAATATCCTATATGGCAAAGATTCATTTTATTTTCAATACCACTTATTGTTCTTCTATTAGTCAATGGGTTGGAAGGTATAAAAAAAATAACTTACGGAGTTCCATTTATTTGGATGATTACTCTTATAGCAGTATTTAATTATCCAATACAGTCAGCGATAAATAATTTTAAGAATCCTAGAACATTTGAAGAAATGAGACCAGCACTACATTATGTTAAAAACCATTTGTATTATAGAGATGTAATATATCTTAGTTCTTACTTGCAGTATTCATTTAAGTATTATGGCCAAAGTCAAGAATATATTGATATAAAAGTGGATCGCTCTAGCAGTGAGGTTGAAAAAAATCGTAATTATATTACCGATAAATACTCATTAATAATAGGAACTTACTTTACTCCTAGCCGAGAGAATTATATTCAGGATCTAAAACTACTTAGAGGAAATAAGAGAGTTTGGATTATTTTACATGGCTTACCAGAAGATCTGCCACACTTTAATGCTATAAGATATTTAAACACCATTGGCACGAGATTAAATTCTTTTAGAGCACCAGGAATATTAGTTTACCTTTATGACTTAAGCTAAAGTTTACGATATTCTAAATCAAATTGTTTACCAGGCTTTGATTTGAAGGTAAGTTTAATTAAATAATTTATAATTGGCATTCGTATATTATGTGGCAAAATTGTTATTAGAATTAGCAACAATAAAATTTTCAATCTATGAAAATCTTTTAAGTAAGATAAGGGATCTATTTTTATAGATTGAATCATATACTTCCAAGCTTCTTCTAAATTTTTATCTACAATACATAATCCACTGGTAGTAGAAGCACACCTACTAAGGCAGTAGTTATAAAATCTTTTTGAAATATTATCTATCTTTTTTAAAACATTTTTGGAATCTTCCATTATTTGATCATAGTTTTTTGTAGTGCTAATAGCTGAACGTCGGTACCCAACAAGGGGTTTAGGAATAGTAAATAAAGGATAATGCTTGGTTATTTTAATCCAACAATCCCAATCACTAGCAGCTGTAAGTTTTGGATCAAATAACCCCACTTCATATAAACATTCTTTTTTAATTAAAGGAATACTTCCACATGAAATCCCATTTCTTTCCAATGTATGTTTATAAACCATTCCATTTAAATTGACCCCACCTATCCACCCAAGTATTTTATTTTCTTCATCTATAAGTACTGATAAACAAGATATAATTCCAGCTTCTGGGTGTTGTCTTAGAGATGATAGCTGTTGACTTAATTTATCAGGATGCCATAAATCATCAGCATCTAAGAAAGCAATTAACTCACCATGTGATCTCTTAATTCCAATATTTCTAGTAGTAGCAATACCATGATGGATTTCCTGAAGCAATGTAATTCTACTGTCTTTTGAAATCAATTTATTGACCAACTCAGAGCTTCTGTCACTTGAACCATCATCGACTACAATAATTTCAAAATCTTGAAAACTTTGATTAAGAGCAGATTGCAGTGACAGAGTTATAAATCGTTCTGCATTATATAAAGGACAAACTATTGATATAAGAGGGTTAGACATTTTAGATTAAAGAAATACTTTACAATGATTCAATGCTCTGATATTGGTTTTCCAAAGGACTATCAAAATCGTACAAACGAATTTCTTTATATCTATTCAAGTACTTTTCCAAATTAAAAATTGTTTGCAAGGTTAGTTTGTATGCTAGATAAAGTCTTTGAGTGATTCTCATAGATTTAAATACGGGGGATTTATATACAATATCTTTTATAAGATTCAACCATAAGCTTAGAGAGGAAAAATACTTATCAAAAGCGGACAATGAAAAATTGACAGCTATTTTTTTTAAGCTCTCACTTAGTCCTCCCAAGCGTCTGTGAATGGAAGTGCTTTCTATCGTTTTAATTTTGCCAAGGTAAGAAAAATTAGAAATCCATACGTTATCATGTCCTAATATGTGGAGTAGAGGAACCTTCTTAACATCTTCTGTTTTCATCAATCCAAAATTAGGTAAGTTGGCTGATCCAAGCTCTTGATCATGAAAACTTAATACCCTTTCAATGGCATTATTATTTAATACATCAATTTTAATACCATTACAAATAAACAGATCGTTTGAATAAAATCTAGTTTCTCCTGTAACTATTACACAATCTGTATTCGTCTGAATAACTTTTAAGCACTCTTCAATATAATTTTTGTCTATCCAGTCATCATCACATAACCACATGAAATACTGCCCCTGTGTTCTATTCAAAACATAATGAAAATTAAAAGTTACACCCTCATGATTAGATTGGTGGAAAAATTTTATTCGTTTATCTTTAGCTATAAATTCCTTTTCAATTTCTTTGACTTCAATTGTTTGAGAACAATCATCACTAACTAATATCTCAATGTTTTTATATGTTTGATTAATAACTGAATTAAGAGCTTGTCTTAAAGTATTTGGTCTGTTGTAAGTAGTTATACCAACAGTTACTAAAGGATTTTCAATGATGTGACTATTCATTTATTTATTAGATTTTATCATACAAAATTAATATACTCTGAAAAATGTAGTCTATAATTGATTAACGTCTTAGAAGAATTATAGAAATAACTTGTATATGAAAAAACTAAAACTAATATCCTGGAATGTAAATGGCATAAGAGCTGCTGAGAAAAAAGGTTTTCTTACTTGGCTTGAAACAGAAAATCCAGATATTGCTTGTCTCCAAGAGACAAAAGCCAATGTAGAACAACTATCAAATAACCTTGTCCATCCAAATGGATATAAAACATTTTGGTCTAGTGCTGAACGCAAGGGATATAGCGGAGTTTCTATATTTTCAAAACCAGATTCTAAAGAAGTTAAATATGGTTTTGGAATTAAAAAATTTGATTCAGAGGGAAGAACGTTAATTTTTGATCACGGTGATTTTATCTTATTCAATATTTATTTTCCTAATGGACAAAGAGATGGTGAAAGATTGAAATATAAGCTTGAATTTTATGATGAGTTTTTAGACTATGTTGAAAAGCTAAGAAAAAAGGATAAAAAAATAATTATATGTGGGGATGTTAATACTGCACATACTGAGATTGATTTAGCAAGACCAAAAGAAAATGAAAAGAATAGTGGGTTTTTACCTGTAGAGAGAAAATGGATGGATAAATTTGTAGAATGTGGTTATATAGATACTTTTAGACATCTTCATAAAGAAGGTGAAAATTATACATATTGGGATACGATAACCAGAGCAAGAGAGAGAAATGTAGGTTGGAGAATAGATTATTTTTTCATTTCTCCGAACCTATTGAAAAATTTAAAACAAGCTTTTATTTTATCTGATGTTATGGGTTCTGATCATTGCCCTATTGGAATTGAGTTGGAGCTATGAAGATTCTTTTAACAGGTGGAACAGGTTTTATAGGTAGCCAATTAGTTAAGGAATTGGTCTTATCAGGGCATGAACTTATAATTTTAAGTAGGAATAAGCATGAAAATAAAAATAGCATTACTTTTATTCCATGGGAATCAGAAATATTAAAACAAGCAGTTAATAGTGTTGATGTTGTAATAAATCTAGCTGGTGAATCAATAGTGAAGCGATGGACAGAAGAACAAAAAGAATTAGTTTATAAAAGTAGAATTGAAACAACAGGCTTAATTGTTCGAGCAATTAACTCAAGCACTAAAAAACCAAAAAAACTGATTAATGCTTCTGCAATTGGATTTTATGGAAATAGAAATGATGAAATACTAACTGAAGATTCAAATGTGGGAAGTGGTTTTTTAGCAAATACTTGTAGAGATTGGGAAAATGAAGCTAAGAAAGCAAATACTGAGGTAGTTTTATTAAGAGTGGGTTTAGTTTTAGGGAAAGAAGGTGGAGCCTTAAAAAAAATGCTTCTGCCATTTAAGATGGGCATTGGGGGACCACTTGGTAGTGGAAATCAATATATGTCGTGGATTTCTCTCCATGATATGGTTTCTTTAATTAAGTTTGCAGCTGAAAATGAAAAAGTAGCTGGCATTTTAAATGCTACAAGTCCTAATCCAGTTACAAATAAAGAGTTTTCAAATATCTTAGGAAAAGTATTTAATAGACCTGCATTTATGCCAGTGCCTGACATTGCATTAAAAATGCTTTTTGGTGAAATGGCAAGCTTGCTTTTAGAAGGACAAAGAGTTATGCCTAAAAGAGCATTGGAGTATGGATTTCAGTTTAAGTATCCAGCACTAGAAGATACTCTTAGAGTATAATAAGGTCAATAGTTTCAATCTTTCAAATCTTCTTTTTATATATGCCAAGTATAAATAAAATTTCTTTGATTAATTTACAACACTCTGCTAGGAATTCTTTACACAAAAAAGAAATACATCAGGATATTAAAAATAATCAACCTGCCACCCAAGAAAAAATACATAATGTAATCCCACTTTTTTCATATCTTCCATTACAAGATGTTTCACCACATAAGAAATACCTAGCTTATGGATGGAAAGAATTGACACCATTGATGAGTGCAGTAGCAAAGACTTTCTACCTTGGAAAAAAAAGCACTGTACCAGTGTGGATGATGGTTTGGGTAAATGAACCTGGAGTATTAAATCTAATAAAAGCTATACCTAAGAGTTCTTTCCTTTATAAACATATAAGAACACACGATCCTGAAACACAAAAAATTTTACAAATATGTGAAAAAACTTTAGTTGATGCTTATCTTTCTGCAAAGGATTTTCTTGATATTGATAAAGATGATGAGATTCAATCAGGGTTTGAAGTTTCAGGAGAAAAAGATTGTGCTATGAGGGAAGAAGGAGCCTTTGGAATTGAAATTTCATATACAGTGATTGATGATCTTTTAGGTGTAATTTATGAAGAAGATTCAAAACTTTTAGACAAAACTAAACAGTATTTAAAAGGATTGTTTGTCCATGAGATAGTACATAAAATTAGAGAAATAAATGAGATTAATGCTGATTTAGTTGACGGTGAAGAAATTGCATCACATGCAATTGAAGCATTAGCAACATATGGAAACAATCCAGAGAAAGATGAATATTTTGAGCAAGTAGTTGAATCACAAGAAGACTCTTATGATCAAGATGTTATTGCAGCATTAAAGCTATTAGAGTTCATGCTCTTGAAAAATAAATACTGTTATTATTCACCTAAGAGTTTTCATATAAAAGAAATAAATAAAGCAATAAAATCAATTCCAGAGGTGAAAAGAGAAAAAATACTAAAGAAGATTGCTAAGGAAATAGTTTTAGTTCCTACATTTGAACTAATAAAATTTGCAGCGGGTATTGATAAGGTTAAAAATTAGCTCTAATTATTGAACGTCATGTGTACTAGCTTCTTCTATAGCTGCTTTTACAAGCTTGTCATCTAATTCATCTTCTTTGTTTAGACTTAAGGTTAGCTTGTTTAAATTAGCTAGTATCTTTTCTTTTGAATCTATGATTGCTTTTGTGAGAGCAAGTCTTTTTCTGGTAGGCATTTCTTGTGTATTTAATTCATTTTGAGCAATTGCAACAGAAACAATTCCCTCAACGGCTCCATGCATTCTAGTTAATTCCCTTTGTTTAAGTTCAATGTCATCTCCATATTTAAGCCCAAGAAAGGCCACTTTTAAAGCAAGGCGTTTTGACTGCATTTGAAGCCAGAAGGCATCCCAAAAACTAAGTGCACCTTGTTGGAAGCTTAACATGCGATCTTTAAATCTTCTTATTGCTGGAATTACATCATGCCTTATACTTAGCTTATCTTCATGATTGTTTTGCTTATTTCCAAATATGCTTTGTATAGAAGACTTTACTCCATTAAATAATATACTCAATCTTGAAGAATTATCTTTTCCTAAAAAGAGATCTTTTATCCAGGCAAGACCGCTGTTATTTAAAAATCTAAGCATTGCTTTGCCATCTTTTTCAAAATCTTTTAAAGCAGCTCCAACTACAAGCTGTCTAAGTACATCAACAGTACCTTCACCGATTACCCATACCTCTGCATTTCTTTCTCTTAATTCTGCTCCGCTTAAATGACCAATGATATTACCAGACCCACCCATTAAGGTTTTTACTCTACGGGCAATTTTTTGATTTGTTTCTGAAGCAAGTATTTTTATCAATGCGGCTTCTGGAATACCATTCCCATCAGTTCCATACTTATCAATAAAAGCTGTAATTGAATTTGATAGAACTTCAGCTTGAGCATAATCTGCTTCAATTTCTGCATTGTGAGATTTAACAATAGGAACATCTGCAAGTGTGCCACCATATTGTGGAAAAACTTTTCTTGAAAGCTGATGACTTAAATTTTCATCTCTGCTTTCTCTGGCTAGTTCAGTACAAATCGGTCCAAATCCAACTCTGCCAAGACTAAGCCCAGCTACAATGAGTTCGGCTGCTTTCCCAAGTCTTTTCTCTCCGCCAAGTACAAGATCAATTGGTAATGTTGGTAAAACATAATTTTTAAACTCAAGACTTGCTTGGTAGCTGCCTCTTACCAATGATAACTGTATGGGAAGTGAAATATTTAGTCCTTCTTTTTTCAACTCAATTATTTTTTTGTCTCTTTCTTCCTGAGTATCATATATGCTAAATGGTAGTTTTAAAATAAAACCAGTAGGTCTTAGCTTTCCGTTTATATTTACCTTTGCCATTACAAATGCATAGCTTGCCATGTGAGTGCAGGTAATATAAACCTTTTCACCATTTATAATCCATTTGTTATTAGAATCTTTGTGAGCTATGGTTTGCATACCTCTCAGTGCATCTGTTCCTGATTGGGGTTCTGTTAAACCAAAAGCTACTAGTTTTCCATTTCCTACTTCACCAAAAAGAAAATCTTGTTGTTCTTTAGTACCAAAATTAATACACTTGTTAGCGAGGGAATTTTGAACACTTGTAATAATGCCTAAGGTTTCAGAGGTGCTAATAACTTTTTTAATAAGCGGGGCATACATCATCTGAGAAAAGCCAAGCCCATTGCGCTCAGTGGGAAACTTCATTCTGAAAACCCCTAGCTTATTCATGGTTTCTAAAACACTTGGTGGTGTATGTCCGTGCTCATCAATTTCAAACTTATCAACTTTAGATTCTGTAAACAATTTTTTTAAATCTTCTTTTGAGAGTTTTAATCTTTCAAGAACGGGTTTCCAGCTATGGGGAGAATTTGTTAACAATTCCTGAACTTTATTTTCATTTAATTCCCATTGTCTCTTTTCATTTTCATACCACTTATAAGCACTGCTTTTGTCGCTCAATTCTGAGCTCTTACACCCATACATTGAAACCAAGTAGTGATCTAAGCTTGATAGTTTTGGTCTAAGTGCAATTTCAACCAATTCTTTATAAGCATCTACAAATTCTCTTTCATCACCAGAGAGATTTGTATTTATTTCCCGAATTAAGTTTAGTGGAACACAACCACCAAGAATACTTTTGACTATTACGGGTTGATCTGCATTAGGTTCTTTATCTGCAAATGCTTGTTTTAATGCCTCAACTTCTTCAGATGGCTTTCTTCCTTTATTTGTAGGAGTTGTTTGAGAAATAGTTTTAACCGTTGTTGAAGACATTGTTTTGAAACCAAACTTAAAACTATAGTAGCAGAATATTTAAGTAAATTCAAAAGGATATAGACGTGTTGATGCTTTATCTTTAGAATGATTTTAGAGGCTTCAAGTGGAGATTTTTCGTATACGAAAAATCGGAATGTCATTAAGTGAGGTATCTAAAAGCGAAGCATTTTCTTGAAAATGCGGAACGCTATATGAAATGGACCCAAGCGGGATCGAACCGCTGACCTCCTCCGTGCAAGGGAGGCGCTCTACCAGCTGAGCCATGGGCCCTTTCTTTATAAAGCTCAAGCTTGTCTTGAGCTTTCCTTTGCTACTTCTCTCGATTGATCGGATTTACCGAATACATTGGATAAATCCTTTCTATGCAAGGGCATAATTTAAAAATCAGAATTCAATTAACATAGGTTATTATAGCTTATTACTTAAATTCTATTAAATTTGAGGATAAATTAAATACAAAAAGCATTCAACGTAGTATTGCCATTTCCGAATGCCCCGACGGGAACTATTAACGCCTAGTTAATGGTCGGAGGGGTTGAGGGAAGGCAATATGGAGTACAAAATGCTTTTTGTATTGTTGACAATTAAACAAATCTGGTTACTTAAAAATCTCATGAAATCCAGCGATACTGTTTATTTCATCTTCAAGTTCAGGGCTATAAATAAGACATGTTTTTATAATGTTTTCCTGACTTAATGCTTTTATTAGTCCTGAAACTTGTGATAATTCTTTTATAACCCCGCTTTGTTGCTTTATGAAAATACCTTTACCATCTTTAGAATCATTACTAAAGTATGGTTCATATGGTCTTAAAGCAGATTCTTCAAATCCTACATAGTAGTTGTAGTCTAAGCCTTTTTCTTTTGTTTTTATTTTCAATTTCTCTAGTACTTCATTTTTCATGTCTGTAGATATTCCATGTCTGAACTCTATAGATTTAAATAGTTTTCTATTTATAAATCTTGAGGATAGATCGTTCAATATTTTGTTAGAAGCAGGATCATTCATAAAGCTAAAAATAGTTGCCATAAATATTGAATCATCGATTTGTAAATATGAATCAATGTCATCAGGATCTTTTGCATTTATCCATTTTAGAAAAGAAGAAGAAATATTTTTAGGTTTTACAGTTCTTATACAATGAACAATTTTTTTTAATAAAAAATCGCAAGCCAGATTTTTTTTATGTTGGTAAACTTGCTGGTACATAGAATATCTTGCTTGTAAGTAATGAATAACTGCATCTAAACCACTCGATTCTTTAATGACTAATTTCTTACTTTCTTTATCAATTTCTAGAGAAAAAATAATTCGATCTGATCCAGTCAAACCATATGGTACACCTACATAGTAAGAGTCTCTGTGTAGATAATCAAGTCTGTCACAGTCAATATAGCTAGAAATAATTTGACTTAAATATAAATTGGTTGTTTTATGTTCTAATATCTCAATCACATCACTTGCAAGATTTTGTTCATGAGACTTTAAGAGTGTGTTTATTTCAGTATTCCCCCCAATGATTTTTTTTGTCCAGAATTCATGACTTCGATTTATTAATTTTTCTGATGTATGGCTAAACGGTCCATGTCCTATGTCATGTATTAAAGCTGATACTAAAAGCTTGGTTTTAAAAGCATTGATTTCTGGAAAGTTATTAGATAAGTGGCTTATCATTTTTTTTGCTATAAATAGTGTTCCTATACTATGACCAAAGCGTGTGTGTTCAGCTCCATGAAATGTAAACCAACCAAGTCCCATTTGTCGTATTCTTCTTAGTCTTTGAAATTCTTTTGTGTCTATAATTTTCCCAAGCAAATTGTCTGTAGGATCATTTAAATTTAATTGAATAGGCCCATGTATTGGGTCTAAATACATTCTTTGTTTGTAACTCTTTTCATTTGTCATTTGTGAATAATTGTAGGGGCGCAATTAGTCACACTCCTACATCTGTATTATTATAGAGATATTATGAAATTTAAATACATTATCTTTGTAATTTTAATTAATTTGTTAAGTATTAAAAATGCTTATGCATTCTCAAACTGTCAGATTAAATATGATAGTGACAAGAGAGCTCTCTCTTCTTTAAAAGGTATGTGCAATGTCTGTCATATTAGTCCAAGTGGTGCAGGTCCGCAAAATGAGTTTGGAAGAGGATTTGCAAATGCAGGATTTATGATTACTGATGAGCTGGTAGCTAAGTTCCCAGAGTTTTTTCAAAAACAGGAACCTAAAGATGCTAAACCTACAATTCCTTCACCTTTACCGCCTACAAGCTCAAGTAGTGGCTCAGTCCCTGTACCCATACCTGTTTTACAGAGGATTAAGCCAACCTTATTTATACTCAATAAACAATCCATGGCTTCAGTTACAGGTCAGAATTTTGTAGATGGAGCAAAAGCATTTATTGATGATAATGAGGTTTTAACTACAGTAAAATCCAAAGCTTTAGTAATAATAGACTTTGTATTAAATTCAAAAGGTACTCATACAGTAAAAGTTAAAAATCCTGATGGGCAGGAATCAAATATTCTTAAGATCAAGGGAAAATAGAGGTCATGAATGATGAGGATTAGAAGGGATAGGCTCTTGATTTTCCTGATTTTGTTGTTCTTGAGATGGTGAGTTTTGTTTTGATCCACTAAAACGATCACAACCAGTTAAAAATATACTTGTAATTGAAATTAATAATAAAAGCCTTAGCATAAATTATATTTTAACCGGGTTTATTTTCTTTGTATAGGAGTTCAGTTAATTGTTCTTCTTTTAATAAATGCTTTTGAATTAAGTCCTCGACATTTTTCTCTTTAAAATCACAATATACAGTTCCTTCAGGCCATACTAAAACGTTTGGTCCTTTTCCACACAGCCCAAGACAAAGAACTCTTGATGGTCTATAAGTTTTTTTAAGATCCAATTCTTTAATTCTTAACTTTAATTTTTCAAAGACCTTATCTGAACCTTGTAATTTGCAAGTGTCATTCAGGCAAACTAAAACTTGTTTTTTATACGGTATATTATGGTCCATTAAATCTCCTATTTATAACCTCTATATATTTATCATAGCTATATTCTGCAATTAATGATTCCAAAACAACTTTACTTCTTGTATCAATTATTAATACTACGCCAGTGTATCTTTGGCTTCTGTAGATATCACCTAAACCAAGTTCTTCAGCTATTTTTAATGATTTTAATGCTGAAAATGAATTTGATAAATCATCCTTTAAAAAAACCACTTTAGGATTATTGGAATAATATTCTTCTATCTTTTTCAATACAGGTTCAATATACTTGCAACTTTCACACCTTTTTTGATAAACATCTAAGACTAGATACCTTGAGTTTTTAGCTTTAGTTATTAAATCCTTATCTTCTTGTGATAAAACAACCATGGTTGTACATCCGTACATTGTAAATAAGAGAATAGATAATAAAAAGTAGAAAATAGAACGCATAGTGTTATTTTATCTTATATTTATAAACAATATTAATTAACTGCTTACCTTGCTTAACACTTTTGTGACATGGGTGAGTACTATGCTTTATCATAAAGCGAGATTTGTCCAATTTACTTGGCAAATCGAGCGGTCTATACAAAGCTGGTTATGAGGAGCAATGTCACCGCAAGAACCAGCGGAGTAAAATACACTACGTTAATATGATCAGATGGTAAAAAGGTAAAGTAAATGTTTAGCAATCTTGAATCAATTATTAACAACTTCGAGCATTATATTTCAAGTTTTTTAACGGCAAATCAGGGATTACCTTTCCCCTTATTAATACTTCTTGCATTTGGTGGTGGTTTTGCAGCAAGTTTAACTCCTTGTGTTCTTCCAATGATTCCATTGTACTTAACATATATTGGAGCAACTAATATCACTTCAAAAATTGATGCTTTTAAAAAAGCACTTTTATTTTGTTTAGGTTCAAGCTTAAGTTTTAGTTTATTAGGAGTATTTGCATCATTTGCCAACCTTGTAATGATTGAGTATAGAGGCTATGTTCATTGCATCATTGGACTATTTGTAATTATTATGTCATTGTTTATTATTGAAGTAATTAAAATTCCACTCCCTCAATTTGTTACAAAAATA
The DNA here is from genome assembly GCA_023250155.1 of Candidatus Melainabacteria bacterium. GTDB lineage: Bacteria > Cyanobacteriota > Vampirovibrionia > 2-02-FULL-35-15 > 2-02-FULL-35-15 > JAHFBD01. The sequence goes on along the minus strand of JAHFBG010000001.1, from coordinate 39,504 downwards.
CCAGACAGTGGACCATTTGTTGTAGGGCTAGCTTTTGCATTAGTTAGCTCACCATGTGCAAGTCCTATATTGTTTGCTGTTTTAGCTTTATCAGCTTCCGCGGGCTCAGCTTTGAAAGGCAGTTTAATCATGATTGCTTATTCTATAGGCTATACAGGGTTAATATTCTTAACCAGTATATTTGCTGGGTTTTTAAAACAGTTTGACTTTTTTAAAAAACACTCAAAAATTGTTTCTATTGTAAGTAGTATTATTCTTGCTGTACTTGGTGTAGTTTATTTATATTCTGGAATTAGATGGTTTATAGGATGATCCCGGTTTTTCTTAAAACTTTTTGTAAGTCATTAGCCTGCTTTTTAAAACCCTTAAAATATTGTTCGTCAATTTGATAAGTGTCTCTTAGCATCTCTACTGCTGTATTGTGTGGAAATCCCCAATCAAGCAATTCAATGTATTGAAGAGTACTTGATGAGAGTTCAAAAAACCGAACACTAAAGTCTTTTGGATCTCTATAAATAATCATATTTGTTTCTTTTTTTTGGATGCTAGACAAAAACTTTTTATTTTTAATCAATTCAACTATATTAGAGATGGGATATTGAAATTTGCAAATCACATGTGCAGGATTTAAGGATAAGATTTTATTGTTAAACTTTAAATTAACTTCTGTGTCTTTCTCATATACTTCTAACTCTATCCACTCATACTTAGCCAGCTCACTTATAAATGGATATTTTTTTAAGATGTTTTTTTGTTTTTGTAAAAACTCAGGAAAATGTTCGACTACTTTGTTTAAGATAGGTGACTTAGGTGGGTATTCTTCTATATATTGGTGCAATAAATTGTTCCAGTCTTTTTTTAATAATTCATATGTATTTGGATAAATACTTGTAAGCACGTCAAGGAAAGAGTTATGGACTAATTGTCTGTACAACCCTATTCTTTCAATTGTGTTTTTTGAAAGAGTTTTTATTTGTTTTCTTTTTTTCCAAGCAGAATCAAATAAAATTAAATCTTTTATTATTTTTTGAGTTTGCTTCAAGTTTAAACTCGTCATTATGCAGCCTTTTTAGTAGTTTTAACAATAGTCTTTATTTTTTTTATTTCATTTAGTAAATCAGAAAACTTAGGGAAATTAAAATCCCTCTCAAGTAGTATGGCTTTTGGAGAACATCTTTTCATAAGTTCATGAAGTAGCTCATAAACCTTGTTAATTATAGGTTCTCCATGTGTATCTATTATAATTTTTCCTCTGTTTAAGTGTCCTGCAATATGGACTTGGACAACCCTCTCTAATGGTAGATTTTCTAAAAATTTAACTGGATCGTATTTGTGATTTTGACTGTTTACATAAACATTGTTTATATCAAGCAATAAACCACAATCTGACTTTTCTATAATATCTGAAATAAAATCTTCTTCACTCATCTCACTGTCTATAATCATGTAATAAGATGGGTTTTCAATTAAAAATGGAAGTTGAAAAATATCCTGAATCTCTTTAATTCTGTTTACAAGATGTTTTACAGTGGTTTTATTATAAGGAAGTGGAATTAAATCATGGATATATGTTTTTTCTACATAGTTAAAACATAAATGATCACTAAACCAAGGAGGCTTAATCAACGCAAAGACTTTTTTTACACTATTTAGAAAATCTAAATCAAAAGGATCAGTACCACCAATAGATAAATTTAATCCATGTGGAATAATGGGGAAATGTTTTTTTACTGTAATAAGTCTTTCAAGAGGTTCTCCACCCCGACAAATGTAATTCTCAGGAGCTATTTCAAGCCAGTCAATTTGATTTTTATATTTAAGAATGTCTTTATAAAGAGATCTCCTTAATCCTAGACCTACTCCAAAGTCTGGTAGTTTAGTCTTTTGTTTTAGAAATTTACTTACCAATTACCTGTCCTTTTGGATCTATTTCTTTTCTTAAAATTTCAAGCTCTTTTTGAGTGGGTGGTTCTGTAGTGGTGGGTTTTAAACCTGCTCTTATGGCTAGCTTGAAAGATGATCTATTTTGTACTTCTTCAAGCGTAATACCAGGATGAATACTTTCAATGTACATTTCTTTTGTTTCTTTATCAAAACCTAATACACAGCAGTCAGTAATAACCTTTAGCGGACCAGTGTTTGGAGGAAGTCCTGCTTTTTCTCTTGCATTACCTCCGTTTAAATATCCTGGCGTAGTAAAGAAATCAAGTTTTTCTACAAACTTATGCTTGTCCATTTTCATTATGATGATAGTGTTCCAACATAGAGATGCCAGGTCATTTGCTCCACCACTGCCAGGGAGTCTGACTTTTGGTTTTTCATATTCAGTGCCTATCATGGTAGAGTTTAAGTTTCCAAAACGATCGATTTGTGCCCCACCTAAAAATGCATAATCTACCATCCCTCTGGCACATGTTTCCATTATCTCTGGCATACTTGTAGCAAGAAGACTTTTATAGTGTGTCCTTGAATCTCCTACTGATAGTGGTAATGCTGGAAGAAGAGGTGCAATACCACCAGCTTCAAACATAAGCAAAAGATTTGGGGCATGTATTTTTTGAGCTAGCATTGCAGCTAGCATAGGTAAACCAGTTCCAACTACTACAGTTTTCTTGTCTTCTAAGAAGTGGCTTGCAGTGCAGATCATAAACTCAATCATGTTGTAAGGGGCATGAGCTTCCTGGTTCCTGCTTCCTGCTTCCTGCTGATTGCTTTCTAATAGTTCTTGTGATCTTAACTCAAGCAATCTCTTTTTGCCTCCACATCTTTCTAAATATTCAGACCAATCTTTTACATCATAAATATATTTATTTAAAAATTTTTCAAAAGCTATTGGATCTTTTTCTGTACTCATCCACTCATCTAAATGATTTAAATCAAAATAATATTTCCCAGGCATATTGCATGGATAAGAGCCGTAAGGCACATGTACCACAGCATCTACACAATAATATGGAATTATAGTTCTTTCTGACTCCATGCGGATTTTATCTGTAGAAATAACCTCTTCTGTAGTAATAATTACTTTTTTAGATGCACGTGCTAAATCATAATCTGAGACTGTAATTCCATCTATCTGGCAGTTCCCAAACTCATCAGCTCTTGGTACATGAATTATAGCTACATCAGGTGAGCATGCAGGAATAAGTGCATAAGTATCTCCTGTAAATGGACATTTGAACTCTATTGCTCTGCTGTGTTTTATAGTTTCAGTTCCTAGCATGGTGCGAGCTGGTAAAAAAGATAATCCCATAGCTGCTGCTTTATAACGCCATGCTAGAGTAGCATTTGTCCATTCTGTAACTTCTACTTTTCCTTCCTGAAATGCTCTTCTATAGTTTGGTGAGAGTCCTATTAACTCTACTCCTACTACATAAGCTGCATCTACTTTGTCGATACATCCTCCTGCACAAAGTATTTGTCCATCATGTGTAGCAGTGTGCCCAGCCAGTGTAAGATGTTTTTTTTTCTGACGGACTATTTCATGTAATGCAGCGGCTGGAATCCTATCCATTCCAAAACCACCAATGCCTATATAATCCCCATCTTTAACCAAGTTTTTTATTACTGAGTGTAAATCAGTGATTTTACTAATCATTGCTCTTGATTTTGTTCGATTAAATTCTCTAAAATCATTAGGTGGAGTAAATCCAAACAATTTTCTCTCTTGTTTTGTATAAGTCCCTGAATTCATAATGGCTTTATTTTATCGTAGGACGGGGCAAACTAAATATATCTGTAACACGACAATAATCTGTACCACCTAATCTACCAATTGGTTTTAATTTGTTTAAGATAATTTTGCCATCTTTATAAACATCTTCACTAACATGAACGTAAACCACTTCTCCTATTACGACAGATCCTGCTCCTGGTTTATTTCCTATTTCTACTAAATGTAAAAGCTTACATTCCATGTTTATTTTTGATTCTTTTACAAGTGGTGACTTTACTATTTTTGCTTTTATGGGGGTCAAATCACACTCTTTAAACTCATCTATGTCTGGTGGATATTCAGCTGAGCTTTGATTCATCTTTTCTGCAAAATCTTCTGAGACAATATTTACTACAAACTCATTTGTAGCTTTTATATTTTTTAAAGTATCTTTTTCTTGCCCGTCAGAACCACGGATTACAGGACAAAATAAAACAGTCATGGGTTCAGAGCACACACCATTAAAAAAACTAAAAGGGGCTACATTGTAGATGCCATTCGGGCTTATAGTAGAAATAAAACCAATAGGTCGTGGAACAATCGATCCTATTAGCAATTTATATCTGTCCTGAAATGAAATTTCTTTTGTATCAATTGAGATTTTATTTTCTAGAGATTGCACATGAGTATTATAGCGTAGAGAACTTAGCGTATAGCGGATAGCGCTTAGGAGAACAAGGAACTTATTAAGACTGTTCTACGTTCTTGTCCCTCTATCCGCTAAACGCTATACGCTAGTTTCTAACTACTTCTTAACTAATGGACAACCAAAAACCTTATATTTATCCTTGTATTTTATTGTGGCAGGAATTTCATGATTGAGAAGAGCAGTTACAGTACTTCTTCCAATATTGTTACCTATATGTCCCCTTGAGCTTGTAATCCCTCCACTAAAAACTAACCTTCCATTTTCATCATAAAGTAAAGAATGTCCAGAAGTTAGAACATTAAAATTTTTCATTTCTTTCCCCTTTTTGTCTATTATTAGCTCTACATCCTTCATACTTTCCACATAATTCCAAATATCTGTTTTTACCCAGTTACTAGACAATTTCGAGTGTTTAAAAAATACTACATATGTTTTAAGAGCTTCTTTCTTTCTTGTTAGTATTTGAGCTAGTTCGCTTATTGTTGCTCTTGTACAGGGGCAGTGTGGATGTGCAAAAATAATTAGTGTCGGTATTCCCTTTTCAGTTTTTAATGAAGATTTACTAGGAAAAACAACTGGAGGTTTGCCACTTTCTCCTGGAATATTTTCATACTTCATTAATTGCCACATACCAAAACATATTGCTAAAATCCAAACAACTCCAAATGAAATTATTTTTATATTTGTTCTCATGAGCTAATATCTATAATGTTCTTACCACTGTGGTATGTCAACTATTCAATATTTCTAAATTAATTTAACTGAGATAACAATATCCCTTAAGGGGAGGACCTATTTGTCCTATGGTCCTGTGCCGTTATTAGGGAAAATACATGTGCCAAGCGGATTTGGTGGATTAGAGCTACCTGTGTTTGAAGAACCTTGTGGTGGTGGAGTATCTTGATTATCTTCTTGCCAGGTGCCATTTTGAAGAGAGCAATTAAATCTTGCTTTATGGTCTTTAAGGTAATTATCACAATTAATTCGTCTGTGAAAAGCAAGAATATGATTATGCTTATCGTTTTTCTTAAGATCTTTAACAGCAGGAGTAGTATCAGAAGATATGTTCTTTACAGCCTTATCATCAATATCAAAAGTATGTGTAGCAGCACTAAGTCCAAGAAACGTTGGTAAAAGTCCATACGATTCGCATCTAATTGAGTCCCCAATTTTAACAGGAATAAATACAAACTTTACATTACATTGATAGCATCCTAATGGATCTTTGGATCCATTACGACCTCGAGGTCTATTGAATTCAGTAAGCTCATTTTCTTGCAACCACGCAGTAGAAAAAAGAGCCCCATTTTGTCCTGGAAGAGGAGGAGGATTAAGTGGTGGTGGTGGAAGAGGATCATAAGTAAATTTACCATCGGGTGTATTATAAAGCGTGACAGGAAGAGGTGTATGGCCATTAAGTGGTCGTAAATCTTTGATGACTTCTATTGGACTTAGTGGATCACCGGGTAATACTGCATTCGGACCAAAAATGTTTGTTTCGATCAATTCTGAAACATTACCTTCTGAGCCATAGTTAGAAACGGTTTCACATGCTCCTTTAAATGCAAGTTCTTGCCCTAAACTATTTTTTGCAAACCTCCCTGGTGGGCGAAAAGTACCAAAGTTGTCACATCCAGGTAAGCCATTTTGACCTGGTGGTCCAAAGCAATATAATGGACATGAGTTTTTACATAATAGTTTAAATTGATCCTCAGTTAAATTTTGATTGTTCAATTTTGCAAGAAATTTATTTATTAAGATGGCAAAATCTACACCATTGCCGACTATAGGACCAGGCATATCCTTAAAAGCCTCAGCGTTGAAGGTTGCTCCACTTTTCTCACATGCACTAAAACAAGCTTCTAAACAAGGTGGTTTTTCTTTTGGACACTTACAATCCTGAGTACAAATTTGCCCATTTGGACATTTAATACCAGGTGGCTCACATTCTGGAGGTTCAGGAACTATTTTATTACCACAGTAGTAGGTTGAAGGAGATGCAGGAAGACCGTCACCATAAGGAGCAGGGACACCACTTCCTGTACTCGTTGGATTTTGTGGAGGTGTAGATGATGGTGATGGTAGTGGCACAATCAAAATGCATTTTGTCCCTGGAGTAGAATTGTTGCCACATTGAGGCAAAGGTTGAGGTGTAGGACTTTGAAATTGTGGATTAGGTTGAGGAGTCTGGATGACATTATTGGTAGGAGGAGTGTCAACAACATGAGGAGCAGTTACAGTGGTTGTTGTTGTCCTATTACCTTCTGTGGTTGTAGTGATGGTAAAACCATCTTGTGTAGCTGTATCTTGTATGAGAGTAATATCTGAGTTATCAAATTTATAGTTTATTGAATTGGTAAAAGAAGAACCATCTAAACTAGGATTGAGGACTGAGGATTGAGAGTTAGGACTGTTCTGCTCATTCCTCAATCCTAGCTGCTCAATCCTATTGTTGATTGCTGACTGCTTTGTTAGGGCTAGTACGGGCCAAAAAGAACTAATAGCAAGTAAAAAAGCACTTGCTATTAAAATTAAAAATACACTTAATTTATTTTTCAAGTCAGGGTTATCCTATGTTCAAAATATACCCACTGAATTAGATAAAATATCTAAAGTGTTACGCTAGTACTATGCTTTTTAAAAAAGACGAACTAAGCAAATTTCAATTTTTATCAATTGGTGAGTTTTTTCTAACCTTGTTTTTAATTGTGCTTTCAATGCTTTTTTCACTTTTATTTTTACCAAATGCTTTGAAAAAGTTTTTTCCTGTATTATTTGAATCCTTTTATTTTGCAGTGTTTTTCTTCTTTCTTGCTATGGCATTAAGTTTTTATGTAATTTATTTTTTTACTTGTCAAAGAAAAAACAAATCTTTAAGTGATGGATTATTTTTAAAACTATCATCAAAAAAAACAATTTTTATTTCTCTTACCATTGGAGTTTTAATGCCATTAGCTACTGCACCTTTACTTTTCAAATTTTCACCGCATCAGTTTTATGCTGGCGATCTTCTTAAACAAAAAGGAGGAATGTTTTTTTTATTTACTTGTGCAATGATAGCTCCACTTTTTGAAGAAGTGTTTTATAGAGGATTCATTTTCCCATTTTTTCAAAGCAAGTTAAATAGCTTTTGGGCAATAATACTTACAAGTTTGTTTTTTGGATTGTCACATTTCATGAATGTAAATGCTGCTTATGTCTTGCTTAGTTTGTTTATTTTTTATGGCTTTGTTTTGACTCTCATTAGATATTTTTCAAGATCGTTGATTTCATCAATGATCACACATTTTGTGCATAATTTAACTTTAATAGTTTGTTTTCTGGTGATGAGTAAGATCAAGTTAATGTAATTTTGCGCTTTTTAACTTTTCTTCTTCTTCAAGTTTTTCTCTTTTTCTATCTTGTAAAATAATAAACAATCCAAAAATTAAAAAAAGTAAGAATGGCGAAAATCCAAGAAAATAAAGTAATAATTGCTTAATCATTTTTTATTGCCCTCAAGATACTAAAACCTATTACAAAGAAAAACACAAATGAACAGACTGAGAAAAGTAAAAACAATATATATTCTAACGAAAATTTTATGATGTGTAAATGCAAGGCTGTAAAGAGGGTATAAATAGGTGAAGCCCAACCAACACATGCTATAGCAGCTAATCCAGCCACATACTTTCTCTGCTCATTATTTGGTGGTTTAAAATCTTCAAGCATATGTTTTGTAATATAACATGAGTTTTTTCAAATTACTATCAGACAAAGTATTATCGTTTGACATGATTATAACGGGTTGACAAAACTAGTAGACCACAAGACTAAAAGACTTGTAGACTTAATTTAATGGATGTTTTAAGTACAAATATAAACCCAAGTGATCCTATCTTCTTAGAAAATAAATCTTTTATGCAAGAAGAAGTAAATGAACTTAAAGCATGCATGAAATTAATTAAACAAGGTGGTGGTCCTGATCTACAAGAACGTCATAAGAAAAGAGGAAAGCTTTTAGCACGCGAAAGAATTGATCACCTAACAGATCCAGGAACACCTTTTTTAGAGCTTAGTCCTCTTGCAGCTTTTAATATGTATGGAAATGATGCTCCATGTGCTGGCATTGTTACAGGGATTGGAGTAGTGCATGGAAAAGAAGTTTTAATAATAGCAAATGACGCTACAGTAAAAGGTGGAACATATTATCCAATCACAGTAAAGAAACATTTACGTGCTCAGGAAATAGCCTGTGAAAACAATTTACCCTGTATTTATCTTGTAGATTCAGGTGGTGCTTTCCTGCCACTTCAATCCGAAGTATTTCCAGACAAAGAACACTTTGGAAGAATCTTTTATAACCAGGCACAAATGTCAGCTAAAGGCATCTCTCAAATAGCAGTAGTAATGGGTTCTTGTACAGCTGGTGGTGCTTATGTACCAGCTATGAGTGATGAAAGTATTATTGTGAAAAATCAAGGAACTATTTTTTTAGGTGGACCTCCACTTGTAAAAGCTGCTACTGGTGAGGTAGTCACTAGTGAAGAGCTTGGTGGAGCAGATGTTCATTGTAGAACATCTGGAGTAACAGATCACTATGCTGAAAATGATGAACATGCTCTTCAAATCACAAGAAACATAATTCAAAATTTAAACATTACGAAAAAATTTGACATGGATATTATTTCACCCAAAGACCCGATTTACGACCCAAGTGAAATTTATGGAATTATTCAAAAAGATATTAGAAAACCTTATGATGTAAGAGAAATAATAGGAAGAATAGTAGATGGCAGTGAGTTCCATGAGTTCAAGTCACTTTACGGACAAACATTAGTATGTGGTTTTGCAAGAATCTGGGGATATTCAGTAGGTATCTTAGCTAACAATGGTGTTTTATTTTCTGAAAGTGCACTTAAAGGTACACATTTTATTGAGCTATGCAATCAAAGAAAAATACCATTAGTTTTTCTTCAAAATATTACAGGATTTATGGTAGGGAAAAAATTTGAATCAGGTGGCATTGCAAAAGATGGAGCTAAGCTGGTTCATGCTGTATCGTGTGCATCTGTACCAAAGTTTACGGTAATAATAGGTGGTTCATATGGTGCAGGAAATTATGGCATGTGTGGCAGAGCGTTTGGACCAAGAATGCTTTGGATGTGGCCTAATGCAAAAATCTCTGTTATGGGAGGAGAGCAGGCAGCAAATGTTCTCTTAACAGTAAAAAAAGATCAAAAATCAGAACGTGGTGAAACTCCTATGACACTTGAAGAGGACGAAGAACTAAAAAAACCAATTTTAGAAAAATATAATCAGGAAGGAAGTGCATATTATAGTACTGCACGTTTGTGGGATGATGGAATAATTGACCCTATTGATACAAGAACGGTATTAGCATTAGGAATTTCAGCATCATTAAATGCGCCAATTTCAGAACAAAAATATGGAGTGTTTAGGATGTAACCGTAGGGGCTGGATTTAATCCAGCCCTCAACATGGAGAAGATCAAATGTCAATTAAAACTGAAATCAAAAACCAAACTGCAACTGTAACACTGAATAGACCAGAAGTTCACAATGCATTAAATGAAGAAATGATAAGTGGTTTGACAAATATATTTTGTGACTTAGGAAAGAATGAAAGTATAAGGGTTATTGTTTTAGCGAGTGAAGGAAAAACTTTTTGTGCTGGTGCAGATTTGAACTGGATGAGTTCCATGTTAAATTTTACACTTGAAGAAAATATAGCTGATGCTAAAAGACTTTCTTGTATGCTAAGAACAATACATGAATGCCCAAAACCTGTTATTTGTAGAGTTCAAGGAGCAGCATTTGGTGGTGGAGTGGGTTTGATCAGTGCTTGTGATATGGTTGTGGCTATTGAGACGGCAACTTTTTGTTTAAGTGAAGTAAAGATTGGTTTGATACCTGCTGTAATTTCACCATTTGTTTTAGAAAAAATGCCAGTGTCATTTGCACGTCGTTATTTTCTTACTGCTGAAAGATTTGGTTCACAAGAAGCTTTAAGAATGGGGTTTATATCTGAAGTGGTTACTGAGACTGAATCATTAGATAAAACTATAGGTGGATGGATAAAAGCTATATTGGAAAATGCACCTGAAGCAATAAGTCTTTGTAAGGTTCATATTAGAGATATTTTATCCAGTTCTTTTGATGAAGGGCTAGAGCATGCTGCATGTGCTATCGCAGAACGTCGTATTAGCAAGGAAGGACAAGAAGGAATGAAAGCATTTTTTGAAAAGAGGAAACCGTATTGGGTGATAGAAAATGGGGATAAGCAAAAGTGTTAGGTGTAATAATGGAGCAAACATATGCACTTTATAGATGTAATCTATAAGCTGGCGCGTCAGCGAATCTGTTATTTTTGTGAATCTTTGGAGTATAAGCGAACAAAGTGAACAAAAAAACAGAGGAGCGGTTAAACAGCCAGCTTTTCATAATAATGTTAAAGTGCATAATGATAAGGATATATGTTTCAAAAAGTTCTAATTGCAAATCGTGGTGAAATTGCTGTAAGAATTACTAAGACCTTACAGGAAATGGGTATAAGAGTTGTTTGTATTTATTCTGATGCAGATGAAAAATCATTACATGTAGAATATGCAGATGAAGCTTATCCTTTATGTGGCAATTCACCCAAAGAAACATATTTAAATATTGAAAAAATTATAGACATTGCAAGGGGTACGGGTGTAGATGGTATTCACCCAGGATATGGTTTTTTATCTGAGAATTCAAAGTTTGCTCAGGCATGTCTTGATGCAAATATAACTTTTATTGGTCCATCTCCAAGTGTAATTAAATCTATGGGAGATAAAATACTTGCGAAGAAAGCCATGTCAGAGGTAAATGTACCTGTTATACCTGGCTGGTCAGGAGATATAACCAATATTGAAGAGCTAAAAAATGCTGCTTCAAAAATTGGCTATCCTGTTTTAATTAAAGCACGAGCTGGTGGTGGTGGAAAAGGAATGCGTGTTGTACAAAGTTCAAGTGAGCTTGAATATGCTATAGAAAGTGCATCACGAGAAGCCAACAATGCTTTTGGAGATAATCGTGTTTTTCTTGAAAAGTATATTGTTAATCCACGACACATTGAGTTTCAAATATTTGGTGACAATCATGGAAATGTAATTCATCTTTTTGAAAGAGAGTGTTCGATTCAGCGTCGACATCAAAAGATAATTGAAGAATCACCATCGACTGCACTTACTCCTGAACTTAGGAAAAAAATGGGAGAAGCAGCAGTGCGTGCAGGAAAAGCCATTGGCTATGTTAATGCAGGAACAGTGGAGTTTATTCTAGACAAAGATAAAAACTTTTATTTTCTTGAAGTGAATACTAGACTTCAAGTTGAGCATCCAGTAACAGAATCTATAATTCATGGAGATCTTGTAAAAGCACAAATCTTAGTAGCTATGGGAAAAAAACTAACCCTTATTCAAAGTGATATAGAACAAGATGGACATGCTATTGAGTGTCGTATTTATGCTGAAGATCCAAAGAACAATTTTTTACCTTCTACAGGTGTATTAGAGGTCTATCGTGAACCCAATGGCCCTGGTATTAGGGTGGACAGTGGTGTTAAAGAAGGCTCACTCGTATCAGTTCATTATGATCCTATGCTAGCCAAATTAATTACATATTCAAAATCAAGAAATGCAGCTATAGAAAAAATGCTTTGGGCTTTAAATCACTATCAAATTTTAGGTGTTACTACTAATGTTTCTTTTTTATATGATGTTATTAATCACAGTGCATTTAGAAGTGGAGATCTTGATACTCATTTTTTAGAGAAGTTTGATGTGCATGACTCTGTAAAAGTGAGAGAAAGTAAAGATTTAGCTTGTGCTATTTCTGCACTACTTGTCAATAATCACAATGGTGTTGTGAAGGACAAAGAGATTGTGAATGGTAAAGATGCTGCATGTACTGTATCTAATCCTTGGTCACAGATGGGTTCTTGGAGGATGATATAAAGAAATGAATAAAATAACTTTAATATCAAATGATGAAGAAAAAGAGATTGTAGCTCAGATAGAACAAACTACTGAAAATAGTTTTTCAGTTCTTCTTGACAATGACAATCACTCACTCTATTTAAATATAGACTCAAAGAATTCTGGTTATGCAAAAAACTTAAAGACAAATGAAATTACTCCTTTTTATTATTTGATAAAAGAAGGCAATATAGAGCTTTGGCTTAAAGGTAATATTTATAAATATACAGAGCTAGATACAAAGAAGAAAGCCATTCAAAATATAAACCCTCATCAAAAACAAGATTTATCAGGAGTAGTAAGGGCTCCAATGCCAGGCACTATATTAAAAATACTTACAGAAAATGGTTCAGAGGTAAAGGCTAATGTCCCTCTTATTGTGATGGAATCAATGAAAATGGAATTAACAATTGTTGCACCAATGGATGGTATCATAACTGATATAAGCTGTACTAATGGTCAAATGGTAGAGATGAATGCTGTTCTGATTAAATTAGAGCAAGTTGATAGGAATGAAACCACGAAGGGAGAAGACAATTAAAATCTACCCACAAAAAGTAAAAATTGTAGAAGTTGGACCACGTGATGGACTTCAAAATGAAAAAGAAATTATTTCTACACAAGATAAGCTTACGTTTATAGAAAAACTAGTACAAAGTGGTTTAAAAAATATTGAGGTCACCTCCTTTGTTCATCCAAAGGCAGTCCCTCAATTAGCAGATGCACAAGATGTGATAAAAAATTTGAAACATCATAATGGACTGACATACTCAGCCTTAGTTCCAAATTTAAAAGGCTTAGAAAGAGCGATAGAATCTGGGATAAAAAGAATAGCCATTTTTACTGCTGCATCAGAAACCTTTACAAAGAAAAATATAAACATGACTATTGATGAATCATTGAATACGTTTGCAGAGGTTACTAAACAAGCTATTAGCAGTGGGATGTCAGTAAGAGGTTATATTTCTACATGCTTTGTCTGTCCGTATGAAGGAGAAATAAAAAAAGAAAAGGTTTTAAATATAACTAAGTCTCTATTAGATATGGGTGTAGATGAAGTATCTTTAGGAGATACTATTGGTGCAGCTTCTCCAAAAGATGTATTTGAAACAGTTGGATTTATACTTAATACAATACCAAAAGAAAAAATAGCATTGCATTTTCATGATACTTATGGAACAGCGCTTGCAAATGTAGTTAGTGGACTTGAGTTAGGAATTACTACATATGATGCATCAAGTGGGGGACTTGGTGGATGTCCTTATGCACCAGGTGCCAGCGGAAATCTAGCTACAGAGGATCTTATTTATCTTTTAGATCGTATGGGTATTGAGTCAGGAGTGGATTTAAACAAACTTACAGAAGCATCGATGTTTATAGAAAAAATCTTAGGACGCAAGCTGCCTAGCAAACAATTACAACGCATTATAAATAAACAAACGTCATGCATATGATCTCTATCCCACAAGCCTTTTACTATGAAACTCTTGATTCCACGATGGATGAAGCTAAGAGACTTATTCAATCTGGAAAAGTAAAAAATATTGCTTATGTAGTTAGTGATTACCAGACTGATGGCAGAGGAACAAGGGGCAGAATATGGTCATCACCAAAAAACTCAGGAATTTATTTGTCTATAATTCATTTGCCCGAAAATAATAACTATTTTGAAACTACATCAATGTATACACTGGCTTGTGGAATAGCCTGTGTAGAAGCTATTTATGAGGTATGTAACATTGAAACAAAGATTAAACCAGTTAATGATATTTATGTGAATGAAAAAAAACTTGGTGGTATTCTTGTAGAAAGCAAGCTCTATCAAAGTGGAATAGCATCTTTGGTTACAGGGATTGGAATAAATACTCATAAAGAAGAGCATAATCTTGATAGAATACCAGCTACTCCAATTTCTCTTCAGGAAATATTATCTCAAAACACATTTCAAAACTTTTCAAAGAAAGATCTCATAGAAAAAATTGTTCTTAAAGTTTGCTTTTGGTATAAAGAGATTTTCAATAATAAGCAAGATATTGTTCAAAGTACATGGGAAAAATGTTTACAATAAATTCACTTTATTAGTAGTTCTATATTTAGTTTTATGAAATCATCTACCTTAATAAATAAAATCCTAGGCGGGATAATTCCAAACTCAGTCATGGGAATAATTAAAGGTCCAGTAAGTAAGACAGAGTCATTTTGCTTTAAGCAAGTCAATGGTATTTTCATTTTTTTAGCTACACCGTGAAATGTTAATATTCCCTCTAGCTCAATTATTCTATTCTCATTTAATACTATAGGTGCTTCTATCAAGCTATCGAACTGAACATAAGGATATCTATCATAGTCAATGACTTTTCTAAACAGGGGATTTTTTGAAGTGAAACTTGTAATCAAGTTTAAATTTTTTAAAACAAAAGATGAATCAACAGTTTCTATTTCAACATCACCTTTTACAGGCAAATCTTTTTTCTTGAAAACTATTCCTAAACAGCTTAAGGAATAAGTGATTTTGCTTTGTTCACAATTAAGCGTTAAAGCATTTGCCTTTAATCCTTGAAAAAATATTAAAAAACAAAAAATCAAAGCTAAAACATTTTTATTCATAAAGATGTTTCTACCTACCGCTGATTTTTTCGCGGTGCTCCCAAAATCAGCTTTCCATAGTGCTTCCGGTTTACCATTTATAACACCTTACAGATTTTACCGAATAAATCGGATAAAATCTTACTTTATAAGTCGTTTACTTAGAGATATGACGCTAACTAAGTAGTAACTATTTATTTACTAAGGTAATTTAATAATATTAAAATAACATAATGAAAAAGTTATTATTTATTACATTGTGTTTAATAATTATATTTTTTGTGGTTTTTACACTTAAGAAAGAACCTATAGTTAAGCATATCTCCATTATAAAAAAAGAAAAGCCAATAAGTTATTTATCACATAGAGATTTACTTAAGCTTTCAAAAAGAACAATTTCAGACAAAAGTGTTTTAGTCCGATTAAACAAACAGCTTACTAAATCTTATGTAGTCAACAAAAAACAGAGAATAGATAATACAGAAAAGAAAATAAAACTCAATCCTCCCGCCGGAGGCGAGGCTCGCCAGGGGCGGCAATCCCCAATCCTGTTTCCTAAGCCCTATCTTCGTATTGCTCATTGGAATATTCAAAGAGGCTTGAATATAAATATCATCAAACAAATATTTGGTGATATGGATGGGTTTTATTATAGTTATAAAAATAATTTAAAGGAAACTCAACAAGAGGGCTTCAAGAAAGAACTTAAAGATTTTGCAAGTAGTGACATTATTTCATTAAATGAAGTAGATATTGGTATGCCACGAACTAATTATAAAAATACGGTATCTGAACTTGCTAAGACTTTAAATTATAACTATACATTTGCTACAGAGTTTATTGAGCTTAGCTCAATAGTGTATATGTCAAATGTTGATACCAAGCATTATAAAGGACTTCATGGCAATGCAATTCTTTCTAAGTATCCTATAAAAAATACAAAAGTAATTAGACTACCAGAGTGTTATAAATGGCTTGAAACCGAATTATCAAAACAGTCACCATTAGAATATGGTCGTAGGCTTGGAGCAAACAAAGTATTTAAAATGCAGATTACTAATGAACCTAGGCGAGGTGGGAGATGCGCTTTAGTTGCTGATGTAGAATTGCCAAATAAAGAAATCATTACGGTGGTTTCTGCACATCTTGAAGATAGATGCTATCCTTCATGTCGTTTAAAACAAGTAAAATATTTATTAGAAAATCTCAAATATATTAAAAATCCAATTATATTAGCAGGGGATTTTAATACAAATACTACTGACTCTGCCCCTACTTCTTTTAAAAAAGAATTTGGAAAAAGAATTAAAGATCCAAATTTTATTGCACGTCAGGTTGCATTTGCTGCAGTTTCAGGAGCGCCCATTGCAAGCGGTATTATTGCTGGTAGTATTAATAAAATCTTTCAGTTTAAAGATCCAACAGCACTAAATATTCCAGTGTTTTTCCCAAATCAAGAGAGAAAGTTTTTTAAGTATTTAAAAGAGTTTCAATTTTCTGATGGTGAAAGTTTTGATTTTAATGGAGACTCTAAAAAAAGCTCTAATGGGAAAATGGGTTTGTTGGCTAACTCAAATGAAAGACAGTTAAAGGGTTTTGAAAGTACTTTTAGATTTGCAAAACCATTGGGAATAGCATATTTTAAGCTAGATTGGTTTTTTGTAAAACCACAAAGAAATAGATTTCTTCCATTCAATGGTCAAACACTACAGCTTATTAACCATGCATATCCAGAAAGAATCTCTGATCATGAACCTATTACAGTAAATGTTACGCTATAGAAATAAAAAATATTCTAAATAGTTAAGAACGTTAACAGAAAAGATGAGAAAAAATTAATCTAATAATTAATGTTTCCTTTATTTTTTCTATTGGCCAAATCATCTTAACTTTTGTACTATTATAATTACGATGGTAAATTTGATTACAGGTGAAAGCAGATATACTTCTAGGCATCTTTATAGCTGGGGTATAGGAACATTGCCTGAAAGGCAATTTAAGAAAGCTTTACGCAAATCAAAAGAATCAAGTTATATTAAATTGTTGACAGAAAGTGATACAAAACCACAGTCTAAGGACGATATACAATTTTTACAACGTTATTTGAAAGCATATCCAACTACTAGTTATGCTGTTAAAATAAAGTTATTATTAGATCGAATTACAAATAAGGAGGAAATAAATGTCTGAATTTACTTATGGTCTTCACTTACCTATTCCACAGAGAGATCTATTGGCTTCGCAAAAAAACCAACTCCCTTTATTTGTAACTCAATTAGCAAACAATCAAAAGAGCAATTTGACTCCTGCTGAAAAAGCTCAATTAAGACAACTGCTTGCATCGGATAGAACAAATTCAAAACTGCTTGAATTGGTGGATAAGCACCTAGGTTCTAATCTTGAAAAAGCAATGAATGAAATCTCTGAAGAACAGCTAGATGCTATTCGTAAAGCTGGTTAATTGAATCACAAATCAAGTCTTTATTTGAGCGAAGCGTAATACCCCGATGCTTGTGTCGGGGATATAAGCGAGGGAAAGCAAACGACTTCCTTTGATGCGACGACCGTTGCCAAAGGTAAAAATTGGCGTAATACCCTGCTGCTTGCGGCAGGGATAGCCGATTTTAGGGAAGTCGTTTATTTTTTCTTTAGCTTTAAAATTGCTTTTTATCTTTTATTAGAGTAAGCTATTTCTAGCTTATTCAAGAATTTTTTAAAGGAGGAATATATGTCAGGAAATACCATACCAAAAGGAGGATTGTCACCAAAACTTCCAGATATAAAAAAGAGTAATGAAGTTTCTTGGGTTGATGCACTTGATGTGAATTTAAAAAAATTGTTAGAGGGTAGACCAGATCTTCGAGAGAGATTTGATAAAGCAGAGAAAGCTCGTCAAGATGAGAATTACAAGCTTTATAGAGAGCTTGCAGATTCTTTGTTTGATGAAGTGCTTCAGGCTTCTCCTGATATTGATAACATCTTTCAAAATCTTGTTGTTGAAGTAGAACCTGTAGAACAATCAAACGACTTACCACCAGCGATAGTAGATATTTCATCTAGTATATTTGCTAGTGTTCTTATTGAAGAGCAGGAGGTTACTGACGATCTATTTTCAAGATTAGAAGAGAATTTAGATACTCCTTTATCAAATGATGATAAACAAATACTTCTTACTCTTCTTGAAAAAGAAGATCCATATTTAGTAGATTTGATTAATAAAAATCCAAACTCAAGATTTGTAGCAGAACTAAGTAAAGCTCTTGATCAAGAGCTAAAACCATTTAAAGATGTATTTCAAAAGCTACGAGAGACAGAGAAATAGCTATCTTTTCCCTTTTCCGTCAAGAAGCACAAGCTCTCTATTGGAGGTTCTAAGATATTTTTCCATTTCATCTACGTGAGTTTGCTCAGCTACGATAATTTGTTCAAGCATTAATTTCATAGGAAGGTTAGAATCTCCAAATTCTCTTAGCTGATCACAATATAACTCAAGCTGTGCTTTTTCTGCCTTTAAGTCTTCAGCAAGCATGTCTTCTACTGTTTGGTAGCCAGGCTCAAATACTTGATCTACTTTTACAGTAGGGTGGCCACCTAAAGCTGTAATTTTTTCACCCATCAGAACTGCATGTGCCATTGATTCAGTAGCTTGAGCTCTAAACATTTGTACCAATGGACCTCTATTTGGTCCAAATACTATAAATGAGTGATGTAAATATCTGACAATTGCAGCCATTTCTCTCTCTAGATCTTTATTTAAAGCACTTATTAATTTTTCTTTTACTTTTTCCATTTTTTTATTCCCCCTTATCATTTACTAATTCTATGTATAAACCATTTTCCCAAAAACAATTTTAAAAGCCATTCAATGATAAACATTTGCAGAAAGATTTTTATAACAATCAACATATCTATTTACGGTATTTAGCTTATTTGAGTCAAAACTCATTACTTCTTTTACAAATTTTGGCCATAGATCTTTGTTTTTATAATATCTTGTAGCTACATTAATAGAATCAATTAAATCATCTTTTCTATCACTTTTAAGTACAATTCCATTTCCACTATCACTGGTATTTATATCTACAATAATATCTTTAGCCGCATAAGATAAAGGGGCTAATGGAACGCAACCATATTTCATTGCAGTTAGTATTGATAAGCCACTTGAATTGTTCTTTAATGAGTCTGGCAGATATATAAGAAAATCAGAACCTGCATAAATCTTTTTTGACAAGCTGCGGTTATGTCCTATACACACATGTAGATTTTTGTGTTTACTTGATAAGTTAAGTAGTTCTTTTTCATAGTTGTAATCTCCTTTACCGTGAATAATTAATTGAAGGTTGCAGCTTAATAATGATGGGAGTGAACCTAACAGTTTATCTAACCCCTCATCCTCATTGATCTTTGAAATGATAGAAAACAAAGGTATTTGAGGATTAACTTCAAGATTTAACTGACTAAGTAAATCTTCTTTACACTTTCTTTTTCCAGCTGTAAAGTAGTTTTTAGAATAAGTTTGTGCAATTGTTCTATCTGTTTCAGGATTGTACTCATATTCATCGATTCCAATTAATTGTCCCCAAAAATGATCTTTCTTTTCAAACAACAAAGTAGATAAGTTAGGGTTTTGTGTACTAGATAAAAGCTCATGGGCATAACCATTTGAAAAAGTAGTCACATAGTCAGAGTACTTTATTGCATTTAGTGTGTCAGTTCTAAAGGGTTTAAAGTTTAATAGATCATGGATAGTAAACACTTGTTTTATATTAGAGAGGTTTTCTTGTTGATTGGATGCTAATAAAGTAGCAATAGCTGCTGTATTAGGATTAAAAAAATGAACAATATCAGGAAATAGTTTTAATTTGTCAATGACTTCTAAAGTGGCATGAGAAAAAAACCTGCTTCTCTCTTCATTCTCATAATCTGTAGCTAAGTAAATATCTTTTGAGTTGCTAAAATAATTTTGACTTTCAATAAATAACACATTTACAAGTGACTCAGGTAAAATCCCTTTAAATGCAGAAGCTACAATTAGTTTGTCATTGAATTTGAACTTAAATTCAGAGGGTAATCGTTCAATATAAAAATTGGCAGGATCAATAAATCCATATCTTGGTAAAACAACCTTTACGTTATGTCCT
Source organism: Candidatus Melainabacteria bacterium (assembly GCA_023250155.1). Taxonomy (GTDB): domain Bacteria; phylum Cyanobacteriota; class Vampirovibrionia; order 2-02-FULL-35-15; family 2-02-FULL-35-15; genus JAHFBD01. Next base: position 19,405 of record JAHFBG010000001.1, on the reverse strand, counting down.
TCTTTTTCAATATCTTTAGCAAGCTTACTTACAAGATCTGCTAAATCATTTGTACTTGCAAAAGGAAGACATTCTGTTGTAACAAGGATAATATTCATTCCCTTTAAATTTACAACAATTGTTCTTTTATTGCAGTTAAATTGTTATTACTTGGCTCTCTTAATCTTCTGCATGTGGCATTATTGGTGGCATTATATGTGGTGGTGTAGCAGGACGTCCTACTGTAGGACTAGGTGGTGCTGGTGGATTGCTTACAAGTGTAACAGTCCTATTTATTATTTCTCTTTCTGCTGGACTCATTACATTCAAGCCCCATGTTTCAAGGACTTTTTTAATGTAATCAATTCTTATTGCACCGCCTACACTAGCTCCACCTCTATATCCCCAGGTGTTTATACCTACCAATCTGCCTCTCATATCAAACAAACCACCACCGGAGTTGCCAGGATTAATTGCTGCATCTGTTTGAATATGCATATTTCGATTTAGACCAGGGGCTAATCTGTCTACATGACTTGCAACACCAAATGATACTGAATCTCTTTCACCAAATGGATTTCCAATTGCAATGAGTGGTTCTCCTGGTTGAAATGGATCGGTCGTCATGTCACGCATTTGAATAGTTCTAATACTAGGAGGCAATACAACATCTGGAGGAATAGCTAATAGTGCTAAGTCATGAGTTTCAGGAGTAGCAAATGCTCTTTGTCCACTGGATAAGACAACGGGTGCAGCATCAAACTCAATAGGTGGCCTACTATCACTTCCATTATATATTTTTATATGATAAACACCATCTCCTTCCCCGTTTCTTCTGATTTCATTCCCTTGAGTAACATGTCCATTAGTTAGGATGTATCTTTTGCCAGCATTGTCAGTAACAATCACACCTGAACCTAGTCCACGAGCGCCTTCTACTCTTACTGTAGCTGGAGATACCTGTCTAACCACATTGACAATTTGATCTAGTGTAACTCTACTACTAAGGTCACGTTGTAGTGCTTCAATTTGAGCAAGCATACCTTGTGAAGATTTTTGTTCTAATGCTAGTCTTGCTTGTAGCTGACTTATTGTGCCCTGACCTTGGTGTAATTGTGCTGTTAAATTACCTGTTGCAGTTTGACCCTCGCGTACTCTTGTAGACAGATCGCCTATTGTAAGCTGTCCTCGCTCTAGCCTTGCCATTAAATCATTTATAGTTGCTTCCTGTCCTGTAGTTCTTTCTGACAGTGCGGCTACTTGCGTAGCTTGTTCTTGATTGGTTATGTGGTTATATACAAGACCTGCTCCTGTACCACCTACAACTCCTGTTCCTACAAGACCTAATAATGCAGCCCGTAAAATACTACCAGTTCTATTAGTAGTAGCAGGACTTATTTGATTTACAGCAACCATACGAAACCTCCTTACCAAGCGCTTTTCACTCGGCACACCTTAATAATTTCTTTAGATTCTTTAATTGTACTAGAGATAAGAACTTTGTCTATAGCCCACAAAAAATTCAATGTAAGAAACCCACATATAAACTTACACAATTAAGAAAAATCGAATTCACTAGGTTAAATTTGTAAAGGAATTTAGCATTAGAATAACAAAATATTTATAAGCCAGTATATAAAACACGTAAGAAATTAGAAAAAAATTTAAAAACAAGTTTAAGTTAAGTTAATTTCTGTATGATGGCTGTATGTCTTATGTTCTTTAAGCTAGAAGAAGATTTTGCTTCATCATTCTTTACAGCTGTTCACAATAAATTGAATTCTCGTAGGGAACAGTCGCGCCGCTCGTAAAACGAGCGAGCCTCGCCCGCTTTGTGGGCGGGACTGCTACCGAGGCAATAAAAAAAGGAGGCAACAGCGCCTCCTCTTCTTGTTTGTTTTTTGTAATCGTTTTAATACCGTCTTGGTAGTCTAAAGATTACAGGAACAATGGGACTCATGTGTTCTCCTTACGAAGACTACATCGTCTTTTAATCAGACCCCATCGTCTACACTAAGTAAGAGAATTATATCAAAGCCAGGACTAATCAGCAATTGGATTTTGAGGTTTTTGAAGGATTTTAAGAATTTATTAACAAAATGATAACTATAGTTCAGTCATTTAACGTATTGGAGTTAACGCTGTCTTTACTCTAATTTTATATGTATAGGTGTTAGATAAAAGAGTTAATTCACAAAGCAATAAATGAAAGGGTAAGAATGGAAGTAAGACGATTGACAATACCACCGCAAGGATTTAATCAAAAGACAGAACCTAAACAAAACAATTCTAACGATTTTATTACTTTAGCCAGAGCTCTTACAATGACAAACAACAACAGAGCTTCATCAACTATAAAAAATATTGAAGATTCATTTATACCACGGGAACAAAATACAAGACTAGTCACTGGATGAATCTTCTGTAATTTTTTCTTCTCCAACAATAGCATTAATTATAATTTCACTACTATTACAGTTGCCAATAATATTGGGTGAGTCGCTACAAGAATTATCACACTTAGCTTCTATTTGTTGAGTATTGTTTGAATCCTGAGCATAAATCATATGATTAGACAAGTCATGAAATATAGACATAAATAATAACAATATAATTATAAACATTGATTTCATTATATTCTAACCCACGAAACAAAATCTAGAAGCCCTTTATGTAAATGCGGCTCCAGCACCAAGAGACTTATACCCTTTGAAACACTTTTCTGTAAAGGCTTTTAACTCAAGATATAAATTTTATTCTATTTTATATAGGGTTATCCAAGAGGGTAGGCACAACAATTTAAGATAGTAATGTCATGAAACATTGACCTGAAACTAAGAAAAACTATATTATAAGTGTGATTTGAGGCAAGATAAAGACGTTGCACGCAACGTCTCAACAGAAACAAGAAGATTTACATTATATCTATGAAATTCAATCTACTAGAAGAATTTAAGCCATATAAAAAAGGACTAATAATTGTCTTGTGCACGTGGGGATTATATTTTCTTTATATGTGGCCTAAGATGCTTTTTTGGACTGATCGGGGGTTGGAGACTGGCTATTGTCAGAGCATATGGTCTGACTTTCCAACACATTTTGCTTATACTACCAAGTTTGCTTATCAACCAATAACAGAATGGTTTAAATCTCACCCTTTTTACTATAATCACAAGCCTACTCACCACTTACTTGTAAATTTAATTTCTGGTTTATTGCTTCGTATTGGAGTGCCTATCGTTGATACTATTATAATTCCTTCAATCATTACTACAATACTTCTTCTAATAGCTCTCTATTTTTTCTACCTGAACTATCTTAAATCTGAAAAACTATCAATTTTAGCAACAACATTGTTCTTCTCCAATGGAGGATTAGGGGCTTTATTTTTCTTTAAAGATATTCTAAAAAAAATTGATGAGGGTAAAGCTAATATCTTTAATATAGAATATTCTAGAGTTATAATTAGCCAATTTGACATGTTTTATGGAAACTTTATTGCATATGAATTATTTCCTCAAAGAGCATTACTACTTGGGTTACCAATCTCACTAATCATAATATTAAAATTAGAATTGCTCTTAAAAAAAAATGGCTCTAATTTGTCAAATAAAACACTAACTATTATTGGAATCCTCATTGGTTTACTTTTAATAATTCATCCATTTTCCTATCTTATACTTTTGATTTTTATAACATGCTTATTTCTAAAAAAAAGACTTTCGAGTAGTCAATTTCTTTTCATGGGTCTTGGGATTTTCATCTCTACCTATCTTATTAAAACAGCTTTATTTGGTAATGAACTTGCTAGTAGTAAGTTTATACAATGGAAGCCCGGCTTAGTTGTAAAGGATGGATCTGCTCTTGGTGTACTTTATTTTTGGATTGTAAATTGGGGTTTGTTTCTACCACTATCTATAATATCTGTTATAAAACTAAAGAAATATAATGAGCCGATTATTCTTACTGCTTTAATAGCATTTGTATCATGTAATTTGTTCTTATTGTCTCCATGGGCTCATAATAATATAAAGTTTGTGGTTTGGTGTTATTTAATACTTTGTATACCTGTTGCAGAATTTATAGGAATACTTTGGACTAGTCATCACAATTCGGTGAAAGGATTAGTTATTTTTCTAATTATTCTTTTAACTATATCTGGTGCAATTGATTTGTACAGAATTACCAACACCAAAGTACATACTTGTATCTTATGGAACAATGATGAAATTCAACTGGCTGAAGATTTTAAAAAAATATCTTCTCCAGTATCAAGAGTTCTTACAGGAGATAATCATACTCACTGGGTATCATCTCTTACTGGTAGACAAATTCTAGTAGGTCATAAAGGTAAGCTATGGTCATGGGGAATAGATGTTGGAAAGACTCCTCAGGATGTTGCTAATATGTTTTTAGGAAATGAGTATTCAATAGATTTATTAAAGCAATATAAAGTAAATTATGTAGTTATTGGTCCTAATGAACGCACTCAATTCCATGCCAATGAAAGTTTCTTTTCAAATAATTTTCAATTAGTTCTACAAAGAGGAGATTATAAAGTTTATAAAATATTGTAAAAATGGATTTTAAAGCTGAAGAATTTAAAAAGTATAAGTCTGGTTTAATTCTTACCTTATGTACGTGGGGACTGTATTTCCTTTATATATGTCCTAAAATGCTTTTCTTGACTGATAAAGGAATAGAAACTGGACTAGCCTATGTATGGGCTGACTGGCCTGTACACATAGCACAGGCTATAAGATTTGCTTATCATGAGCCTAGTTCTTGGTTTACTGCTACTCCTTTTTACTATGATCATAGAATGACTCAACACTTTGTAGTAAATCTTATATCTGCCATTTTAATGAGAATGGGAGTTAGCTTAATTAATGCTTTTGTAATTCCATCAATCATACTTACCATAGTGCTTTTAGTGGTTTTATATACCTTTTTCTTTCAGTTTTTCAAATCAAAATTTCAAGCATTCTTCTCAGTAACATTGTTTTTAGCTAATGGTGGGCTTGGGATAATAGTCTTTATAAATGATGTTTTAAAAAATGGTTTTATAAAAACCTTATCGTTTCCACCACAAAGCTATACGAATTTGCAACTACCTGATTCCCATACCCCATGTCAAAACTTTATTATAAGTGAACTCTTACCTCAAAGAGCTTTTTTACTTGGACTACCAATAGCTTTAATTTTAATAATGGTTTTGCAGCATTGGATTAAAAATAATTTTAATAATACTTCTAATCTACATTTAATCTTATTTGGTTTAATGACTGGTTGTATGTTTGCCATTCATGCATTTTCATTTATTACATTAGTTATTTTAGGATTTGTATTAATTTTATATACTAAGAAATATTATGAAAAGTGGATATTGATTGTATTAGGAGTGTGCTTATCATTTGGATTTATTTATTTTTATGTTTTTGGTGGGCAAATTGAGTCAAAAAGTTTTATCAGGTGGCACCTTGGCTGGATGAGTCATTCAAAAAATATTCTTGATTTTATTTCTTTTTGGATTATAAACTGGGGGGCAATGTTACCGCTTGCAGTATACTCAACTATTGAATACAAGCGTTATAAAGAACCTATTATCCTTTGGGGCTGGGCTATCTTTCTAATAAGCAACCTATTTCTTGTAGCACCATGGGACTGGGATAATTACAAATTGTTGACCTGGAGTTATCTTGTTTTTTGTATACCAGTGATTTCATTATTGTCATACTGGTGGAATAAAAAAGATATTCTTATAAGAATAAGTGTAGTGGTTTTGTTTTTGTCTATGACTGGTGCTGGTTTTGTAGATATCTATAAAATCACAAAAACCGAGAAATTAAAATATACTATATGGAATAATGATGAAATAAAATTAGCAGATGAATTTAGAAAAATATCATTATCTAATGATAGAGTACTAACAGCAGATATTCATAATCACTGGGTTTCCTGTCTTAGTGGAAGACAAATTGTAATGGGTTTTACAGGACAAATATGGTCATGGGGAATAGATGTTGGAAATACCCCGCAAGATGTAAAAAATATGTATTCAGGAACTGAGTCATCCAAACAATTAATGAAACAATACAAAATAAGCTATATAGTTATAGGACCACAAGAACAGTCTAAATTTCATCCAGATGAAAATTTCTTTTTAGAAAATTATAAGCTTGTTTTACAAAGAGGGGCTTATAAAGTGTTTAAGGTAACCTAAAATATTTAGAAATAATTAGTTACTGCCTACCTAACATAATATTTCTAAATAAACAGCTTACAAGGTAAGATTTTATCCGATTTATTCGGTAAAATCTGTAGGATGTTATAAGTAGTAAACCGGAAGCACTGTGGAAAGCCGGTTTTGGGAGCGTAGCGAAAAAACCGGCGGTAGGTAAAAACAACAATTAAAACCAGAGAGATCTTATATCTTCTGCAGGATAACTCCTAAAAACCTTTATACAGAATTGCAATATAAAAACATGTTCTTCCTAAAACGATGAAGTGGTTAAAAGGTATTGTATATCCCTGTAGGAGATATAGATATGAATGTTAATGAAATTGATAGTATTGAAACTGGTTATAATTTGCTTGCTTATGGAGTTAAAAATAAAATCCCACACTGGTTTTATAAGCATACTACAAAAATATTTGATCGATGGTTAATGAAAGAACATGAGAATTTGTCTGAAGATTGCTTTAAAATTTTAATACAACTTAGAAAACAAATTATTACTTCTATGTTTACGATTATCGCTATTTTGTATAGCTTACTATCATGCCCATATTCAAATGCAGAAATTTTAGGTGGGTTAAATAATGATACTTTTAAGATTAAATTATATGGTGGACCTATTAACTTAGCACCAGCGGTAAATGTAAAAATATCCTTTTCCAATCCTAATGTAGTCTCATTAAGCTCTGAACCACCAGGCTTTTATGCATTTGGTGTAAATAAATTGCTTACGTCTAGTGACCCAGACAACAATATTATTAGTGCAGTTTGGGATGATGTCATTTCAAATGATGAAGCAACAATAATTTTTATGTTAGTTCCAGGGAGTGTTAAAGGATTTAGCTCAGTAAAACTTGAAAAGGTGGAAACTGCTGGTGGATTAGATATTACAGATAGAATAGTATCAGTGCTTGATAAGACATCTGTTATAAATACTGCAGGTTTAGTTATTGCTGAAGCAGGTGAGTTTGAGCTTTTAGATCCAGGGAAACTAATCTCACCAGGGAAAGCTGCAATTGCATTTAGAATTGATAACATTAAAGAAAAAAGTATTTCTGCAAAGTTAAATGGAAAAGATGTAGAGTTTGTAAATGATAAGGTAGGTATTGCTACTGTAGATTTACCAACAAATGAAAACACATTAAATTTAAACTTATCAATATCTAAGCAAAACCAATCTACAACTATAAATTTGGGTAGCATTAAAATTGATAGTGGAACCTCAAATATATATCCTCCATACATTAGAAAAGCAATAGCAGTCAACTATCCAAGTTATACTGATTTTCAAATAGATGGAAAACAATTTGGGGTAAGAAGATTTGGGAAAGAAAATACAAGTATTCAAGTAGTACCCACTTCTACCGTAATCACAAACAATAACTTGAGACGCAGGCTCTCAAGACAACAACTAGTACCCACTAACTGTATTCCTTATGGAAGCTATGTCAATATAGCTCATCCAGCAGGAACAACAACAAAAAAAATTACAGTAATTCATAGCTGTAATAGATAATTGATTAGTTGTTTATCTTGTTAACTTAATATTTTTTAGTAGTCCTTCAGCATGGGTGTTTGATTTTAGGTCTTCTATGTCACCGTCTAAGAATAAATGAGTGCCACTGCTTCTAAAACGTAGCTGAATAATATTGTGTCCGCTAGTCATAACTGAATCTGTTCCTTTTCCTACAGTTACAGGTGTTACTGTAAAAGAATTAAGAGTATCGTGAATTTGAGTATCTAAAAAATCATGACGGGAATTATAAGTTACAGTAACTCTTTTCCCTTGAAATTGTGCTAGGTTTTTACGGACCTCGCTATGTAATTGTGCTTCATATGGAATATAGCCTGAACCAAAATACTTGGCTAGTCGATTAGCTGGCGGCGGAATATCCATGAACATACTCATTAAGGGTTATTGTAGCAAACATAAAAACAAACATAAACAAGAATAATGAAAGACTTTACTTACAAACTAAAACTTTAATAAATACTCTAATCCTAACCCAATTCCATTTCTTTTATTTGTAGGTAAAAAACCATTGTACCTATATTCAATTACTGCATAGAGTTGTTTTACTAACCTAATGCCTAACTGAGTCTCTGTCACTGAGGGATGATGGTGAGTGCGATTGTCAGAACCATATAAAAAGTTTATATCTGCAAAACCAGAGATATAAACCCTGTCACCAAAATACTTTGGTAAGACTTGCATTTTATAAAACTGTTCTATTTGTGCATCGTAACCTTTTGAATGATCGATTTGAAGTGGAAAAGGTGTAATTGCGTATATAAGATTTAACTTTTTAAAAAATTTGCTTATCCATGGCAATTCATTTACACGAATCCGAGGTCCAAAGCGTAATTTGTCAGTAAGATGTGAACCACTGTTCCACTGAATATTTGCTTCAAGAGGAATGTTTTTATATAACTTCAATCGAAAATTTTGCTCAGTATAATATCTATTTAATGTAAAGCTATCGGCTGAATTAAATGGCCCCAATAAATTTGTAAATGAAAAATATTGTAATCCATAGGGCAGATCGATAAGAGTGTTATTAGTAATAATGTCAAAACTTCTTGTATCGTAGTATCCATTTAAATCGAAGTAACCATGAATGTTTTTGAAAAACTGTCTTTGGTTTGAGTTGGTTTGTACAGTGCTTAGATTTTCTTGTGTATTTTCAAGAGCAAAGCAATGTGGAATTATAAACAATAGTAAAAAGCAGTGAAATATTAAAAAATATATTAGATAAAAAACTCTTTTATTCATAATTAGCGAATCAGGGCTTGCTAATATTAAAGCACTATTTGAAGATCTGCCAGTGTCTATTGCAGGATTGCCATTTTAATATTGGGAAAGCTTTAGTGGATATTGTTAAAGCAAATGATTAGATTCAAGTTGACTTTTTATATGTTTTCAGTATACTTAAAAGGTTAATCAAAGGAAACTCTAATGAACCAATCCACCCTTTTTACCCCCTCATGGAAAGGCATAATTGATTGCTATAAAAAATATTTGCCTGTAAGTGATAAAACACCCATTATTAGCTTGAATGAGGGGAATACACCTCTTATATTTGCACCTCATATAACTAAACTTTGTAATATCCCAGGACTAACGGTGTATTTAAAAGTAGAAGGAGCAAATCCTACAGGGAGTTTTAAAGATCGTGGAATGACTATGGCTTTAAGTAAAGCTTGTGAAGAAGGTTCTAAAGCCATTATTTGTGCAAGCACTGGAAACACCAGTGCAAGTGCGGCAGCGTTTGCAGCAAGAGCAAGAGCAAATGGATTCCAGATGGATTGTTTTGTACTTGTACCAAAAGGTTATGTAGCGCTTGGAAAACTTTCTCAAGCCATGATCTATGGTGCTAAGGTAGTTCAGGTAATTGGAAACTTTGATGAAGCATTGAAGCTTGTAAAAGAGATTGTAGATAAGTATCCCATCACTTTAGTAAACTCATTAAACCCATTTAGAATTGAAGGACAAAAAACAAGTGCATTTGAAGTCTGTGAACAGCTTGGAAGAGCACCTGATGTATTAGCTATTCCAGTAGGAAATGCAGGAAATATTACTGCTTATTGGAAAGGCTTTTGTGAATATTTAAAAAATGACAAACCTAAAATGATAGGCTTTGAAGCAAGTGGCTCAGCACCAATATTTTATGACAAAATTATTGAAAAGCCAGAGACAATTGCAACAGCAATAAGAATAGGAAACCCAGCTAGCTGGAAACAAGCTTTAAGTGCAGCTAGTGAATCAGGTGGATTTATAGATATCGTTACAGATGATGAGATAATAGAAGCATATAAAATACTTCATAGAGATGAAGGTATAGCATGTGAACCGGCTAGTGCTGCTTCTGTAGCAGGACTATTAAAAAGTGCAAAATTAAAAAAAATAACACCTGAGTCAACAGTAGTTTGTGTTTTAACTGGAAATGGATTAAAAGATCCTGATAGTGCTATTAAGTATAGTGCTTCTGAAGCACATGAAGTAAAAGCTGATGTTAATGAAATCGTTAAATTGATTGGGTTTTAGCTTTATTATTTACTCACTATAATATTATTGAGTGATAATTTAGTGTTTGAATCTGTTAGTTTTTTCTCTGCAAGTTCTTTGAATGAGTCAGAGAGCTTTTGAAATGTTCTGTGAGTGTTATGAATTATCATGTTTGGAGCGATGTTATTTGATAGAGATATAACCAATGAGTTATAAGGATAGTATTTTGCTAATGTAGAAAATATTTCAGATAAATTTTGTGCTTCTTCTCCACTTAGCTCTATATTTTCACACTCATGTTTTGAAGCTATTACATAATATAAAAACTCAAGTAGGTGAGGAGAGGTTTTAGTAATACCTTGACCAAAGTCTTCAAAAGCAGGCATAGCTTTATCAACTTCTTTTTTTGTGGTTTGTAATAGCTCGTTGTGAACAGCATCAACTAAACGTTTATTCTCATCTGTAGATATTTCTAATCCGTTTGGAGATACCATACCAAATTTTATAAATCCTGGAGAATACTGATATTGTGGTCCTTGTTCTAACTCAAAATATAATTGATGTGCTAAATCATAAGATTTGCTATTAGTTAGATTAGTAAGTTTTACTGAAGGTTTATGAAGAGGCTTTATAAGACCTATTAAATCAGAGCGTAATTGTACTTGTAGTGATGACATTGAAGATATTCTACTAGATAAACTTGCTTAATTCAAAGTACTTGCAAAGACTTGTTAAGAAACTTGTAGTAGCTCACCTGGTTTTGTCAAGCAATAGCCTTTATTCACTTCAGGCGACCATAACAGTTCTCGCCTATCGTTCATAATAGGCTATTGCTTTCTTGTCAGGTGAGCTATTCAACAATTTATCTAAACAAAGGTTTGTTAAACTCATATTTAACATTGTGTTTTTCATCTTCTAGTTTGAAATTAGGTAGTCTTGATAAAGTAGCAGCCTGTCCATGATTTAACCAACCTATTTCTCTTAACGTTTGAATGGTTATTCTATCTCTATAACCACCATTTCCGCCCCACTCTTTAAGTACAAGACAAGATTCTTCTTTTTTGTTTATTACTATTACTAAGCCTTCAGCACCAAGCTTAGCGATTAAGTTTCCACTTGTTATATTCATAAGACAGCTATCTAGCGATGTTTCACTGCCAACTAAAAATGGATGCTTAGTCATGGCTTCTATAATGAGCTTGAACTGAGGCTCTGATACAAACTTAGAATATAAATTTGCAAAAGTCCCTAGTGAAAGATTAAAAGTAGGAATGTTGCAGTTATCATAGGGAATTATTTTAATATCGTCATCATTAGAACATTTTTTTAGCTCTTGTAAAAGCCATTCTTGAACAGTATCATTTGGCTTCCAATAATTTTCAAGTGGTTTATCCATTAGCTTAGACAATATCCCTTGGCAAGCATGATGTCCAGAGCATTGGTCATAAATTATAGGAGTTTTAGATGGTATAATATCAGCTTTAATAAGTCTGTTTCTAGACTCTTCATCAGATGGATAACGTCCTCCACAAGTCATATAACTTTCATTTAGTCCTACTTTTTCAAGAGCAGATCTAACATGTGTACGATGAATACGAGTTCCTGAATGTGATGCACTTAAAACAGCCAGTTCTTCTAAACTTAACTCAGGTACTTTTATCTTTGGATCTTTTTCTTTTAACTCATTTATAAAACTAATTAACAACCCTGCATGAAATGGTTTAATTCCTGAATGTACATTTATTTTTTCAAACTTATCATTTGGTGTAAATTGTTTTGTAGTTATGCCTTCTTTAGAAGAGACTACAGAGGAAGCATATGACTGAATATTGGGATGACCACTGCGTGTTACAGTCATAACTAGATTTCCATGTGGTGTAAACAAGTCTATAAAATGTTTTTGTTTTAATGGAGATAAATGTTCGAAAAAACTTCCTTTAGCAATGCTTGTGGGAGATACATTCATCAAATTTAATCCAGCTTCAATTTCTCAAACTCAGCTTTTAAAGCTTCTACACCAAGTGGTTTATTTGTCATGTGTTTTGCTAACTCAGACCATGGATATGACTGACCAACTGCTCTATAAGTCTTTAAGAGATCACCTGTTTCTTTACTAAAGAGTCCTCTTTCTTTGGCTGTACTTTCAATAGTCGCTCGTACTTGTGCTCTAAGTAGTTGACCAAGAAAATAACATTGGTAGTAAACGGGTGCAGTTGCAAAGTGAATTTTATATGTCCAATCTGGTTCATTTCTTCCTTCTGGAATCTTAACTCCTAAATATTCTTCTTGTTTATTAGCCCAAAGCTTGTTTACTTTTTCAAGTGTTAAATCGCTATCAGGCAAACGGTATAAAGCTCTTTCAAAGTCAGGTATAAGTAAAAAGTTCTTAAAAAATGTAATCAATTCATGGGCTAGTCTATGCTGTGCACCACGGTTTGTAAAAGTTTCAATAGTTTTAGCATCAAACTTAGCTATCTCTTTTAGCCAGTGTTCATTGAACATTAAATCTTCCATCATCATTGCATCACTTTCAGTGACAATGGTATGTATATCTCTAAGCAGGTGAGGAATCTCAGCATCAACACATGCATATCCACCACCATGTCCTGTAACTTCATGAAACTCTGTACTGAAAGTATATCCCATTGATTTTTCAAAATTTGGATCTATGTTTCCAAAAGATCGAATATCATCTGGGACTGTTAAATTAAACAAATACCAATGTGGATTTTTCCCTGGTCTTGGAAATAAATCACTTTTATCTACAATACTATCTACATCAATTCCTATAACTTTTCCAGTTTCTTTTAAAAGTGGACGTGGGTCCATACCTTTAAAATAATCATCAGCATTAAAGTTCATTACATCATCTAAAATTCCATAATCTACCACTCCACCTTGATACCAGATAAGTCTGGCATCCTCTTTTGCAATTCCAAAACGTTCTTGAGCAGCTTTATCTAACTTCTCGCGAAGCTTATCATACATGGGTTTAATCATTACTTTTACTGAATCTAAAAGCTGAACCAATTCATTTTCATCTATTTCTTGTTTTTTTAAGCTATAAGAATAGTAGTTGTCTGCACCTGCTTTTCTAGCAAATTCATTTCTTAGTTTCACTGCTTCTAAAATGGTTTCAGCAACCGTGTTTCCAGTACCAGACATTTTGTGATTTCCAACAGCAAGTTTTGCACTAGCTAATTCAATAGCATCTTGTGGATTTTTTGTTCTACCTAAAAGATCATCAAGCTCTGAGTCTTTGATTTCTTTACCTTTAAAAACAGGCTTATAGTCTCCATACATTGTAGATAGATTATTTGTTATAGTGGCTATTTTTTTTTGGAGGTCGGGGTCTATGTTGTATTCAGAAAATATTGGATGTGCTACGGTAATCTGTCTTTGTAGAAATGGGTTTTGTATTGCATTTACATTTTGATAAATAGAAATAACTTTTTTAGCTATATCTGGATTTGTAGTAAAGTCTATTACAGCTTTTTGAGTATTGTCGGCTTCATCTCCATGTTTTTGTTGAAGTTCTTTTAGCTTTTCTTTAAAATCATTTGCAGTAGCATCAAGTTTTGCACCACCGAGTGTTAATAAATCCCAATATGCATAACCAGCTCTAGTCTGTAAATCATGTAGTTTTACTGCATCTTCTTTTACAAATTCAATTGCTGCTCTTTCTGTTTCATTTAAGTCACTTCTTAAAACATCACGGTTTAGGCTTGCAACAATATCTTTTGCATTAACAAAACTAGAGGTAACTGTAGGTGTTTTCATTTGTTTAAAATTAAATGATTAGTAATTGGTATAAAGTATAGCAGAACAATTTATGTAGAAATTATATTGACTATTATTAATATTTAAAAACTAATTAGGTACATGCCCTTTTATAATTTTTATTACTTCATCAGGAGAAAGCTTGCTACCACTTATTCTTGGGCTACCAATAATTGTATTTGCTCCTCCCCAATTGTCTGGGGTATTGCCTTCTGCAGAAACTAAATCTTTTAAAATTTCTGAAATTGGGAAAGGAATAAACTCTGATATTCTGCCAATTACATATTTCCATCTTTTATCAGGGAGTTTAGCTACTGATAAATAAGCTTTTATACCATCAGAAATCATTCCTGTTCTAGCTTGTGCTCCAATTTCGTCTACCACAGACCAGCCCTTGTGATTTTCTATAACTTTGTACCTCGTATCAAGAGGAATGGAAGAACCGTTTCCAGTGATATGCTTAAGTATTCTTCCTTCTACATCTGAAACAATACTTGTAAATGCTTCACCTGAACGCTTGTCTAATCCACCACTTAGTCTAAACTGTGTATAAGGTTCATATACCCATGCAAGCTGTTCAAGTACAGGCAATGAAGCAGGATAAGGATAAGCACCTCCTGTGGCATCAAGCTTTTCTTCAATGTCTACAAGACGGTTTAAAATAGGATTCATTGTATTTCTTGCTAGATAATTATGTTTTAAGACTGTCCATGCAGTACAAACATCCTGATCACAATCATTTGCAAAGACAATTGCATGAGGTCCTTTTTTATCTTTAAAAAGATCAAATAACCCTGTTCTTACAGCCATTAGTACTTGAGCACATGTTGCACGTGTTTCAAACCTTGATACATTGTGATGATGATCAAAATTTACTCTTGGAGCTTTAAGATCTTTTTTTGGTCCATCGTTTACATAACCATCAAGAGCAATTGAATAAGATGGGCTAGTTTTACAAAAATCTTCCCATGTCATAGGAGGAACTGCCGGTTGCATTTTTAGTGAAATACTCATTTTACTCCTTAAATAAAAATCAAAATTACTATACCACGATTTTTATAGACTTAATATTAAAAAACCGTGGCAAATTTGTTGTTTTATAATAAAAAATCGTGGTAAATGATCTTAAATCGTTGTATTTAACCTTCTCAGCATGGCTTCTGCTGCTATTTGAGTTGTTTTATTGCCTTGATTTTTATTAGCAACAAGGTTTTTTAAAGCATCTATTGCTTCTTTAGAATCAATCCATCCTAATGTTATTGCAGCAGATCTGCTTACTTCAGAAGCCTCATCATTTAAACATTCAATCAATGGTTTAACTGCTCTTATGTCTTTAAATCTTTTTAATGCATTAGCTGCAGTAGCTCTAACATAGCGGTCTTCATCTTTTAACAACTCTATTAATGGTACTATTGCTCTTTTGTCTTCTAAGATTCCTAATGCTCGTACTGCTCCAAAACGAATATTATGTTCTTGCGATTTTAAAGCTTCAATTAAAAGAGGAACCAGTTTTTGATCTTTAATCTCAAGCAGCTCAATTATTGGATCATCTATGGGACATGGTGACATTCTGTATTTAAGTTTTTGTATAAGCTCTAATAATTTATTTTCCGAATAATTACTAGATAAACTTGTAATAAGTAAAGGCTTCATAGCATGAATAGAGTTGCCCATAATTAACTTAACCTTATATTGAAAATATTATAGCAATGGTGTTTTGTTTATTGGTTAAGCTTTAATTCCATGGACGAATAGGTGTAGGACTACCTTTACTTGCTGGAAGTGAATCTAAAAACTCTTTCACTTCTTCTTCACTCATTGGCTTTGGCTCTTCAATAAATTCTACAAATTGAATCTCTCCTATTTTATAACCAGTTTCAGTATCTGAATACTCAACTCCTTTAAAAAATTGTCCTGTTTTCAATTCTTGTGGATCAATTTCAGTAATTAAATCCTTTGGAAACCTTCTTATTTCAATGCCTTCATCATTACTACCATAAGCACTACATAAAGCTATTTCTTTATCCGTTATATCAACGATCTTATAATCAACCTCTAATTGCATCCATCCATCTAGTAAACCCCGATTGATTTCCCTAAGATTTTTAGCTCTTTGAAGAGAGTCTAAAGCCCTAAAACTAGCAATATTTATTTTATTGTTTATCATAAAATCCTCCAAAAGCTTGTTTATCATAACAGTTCCCACAAAAAAAATCCTTAACCTAATTAATTCCTAATTCTTAAATTAAGAATAAACTTGTTGTTATATCACATTGCTCTTGTTATAATAATTTGCACGATTTAAGAAAGTAAATATATAGAAAGTTGAAACAGGTGAAATTATGAGCATTACTATACCGCCAGTTCCCCAAACTCCTCCAAGGCCTATCAGTCAAGTTAATAATACAAATGATATTCTTCAAGCACCGCCACTAGAGGTACCACTACCAACTAATCACAAACACTCTGTTAGTACTGAAAGTGCAACAGTCCCTTTTTCTGAAAAACTATTTAACAATACTCCAGGAACAGTAGTAGGATTATTTAAATATTTATACAAGACTGGTAGAGCTGTTATTCTCCCATTTAAATGGGGTGCTGATTTTACTGAAAGTACAAAATTATGGTGGTCTGGTGAATTAGAAAAAGCTAAAACTCGTAATGGTGCTGATTTAAATGATAATGCTTCACTTTCTGAATATCATAAGTCATTATTATTTGATGAAGCTAATCCTGATCCAAACAAATTGCTTAGAGTACGTTTAGCAGATTCAAATAAGCACATATTTTTATTTCTAGGAAATGCTCAAACACATGCTACTCCTAGCTCACAAGCAGGTATTAATGCTTTATATAATAAATTTGTAAGTGATGATAAAAATAAAAATATAAACGTAATAAGTTTTAGAACAGGACATGCATGGGAAGATTTTAAAGCAAGATTTCCACTTGTACCTATTAATGCTTCGCTTCATACAGATGTAGTCTATCAGCATACTTTAAATGTTGTAAAAGATGCTATTGGACAAAAAGGCTTATTTGTTGATTCTCCATATCAAGAGAAAGGTGCAGTAAAAAAAATTGTTTTAGCTGGATTTAGTTTTGGCGCTGGTACTGTTCATAAATTACAAGAGGATCTTAAAAAGGCTTATGGCAATGAATTAAAAATCTCAACTTTATACATTGATCCAATTAAACTTGGTGGATATTATTTGGGTTCTGCAATTTCAGAAAGACCACAATACTCTGAAAGACATGGAGTGATTTATCAAGATGAAGATTATATGCTCCCTTCTTCAGCGCCAGATATTGTCAAAGAAGAGCTTGATGACTTTTGTATAAAAGTTTATGATACAGAGCATGATGGCGCTGATAATGCAGCAGTAACTTTAAGTTATGCTGAAAGATATGCACTTAGTGAATGTCTTTTTTAATCAATGACAACCCCACCAATAAATCCTATTGAAGTTAAACGATTTGCAAAACAAATTGCACATTCAAAAAATACAAAAGCAGCTGTTGTTGAGCTTTTAGGAGCCCCTGACTCAGAAAAAAGAAAGCAACTAGATCCTGCTTTTGTAAAAGCAGTACTTAGCAGAGCCAATAAAATCATTAAAAAAGAATCAGGTCAGCCAGCCTTGCATCCTATTAAAGCTTGGGGATTTGTGCAAATGATTAAAGGTATTCAAGGAAGGATTGAAAAGCCAGGAGAAGCTAGTCTGGAATCAGCCAACCAAGCTCTTGAGAGAGAATTGTGGCAAATGCACTTTGAAGATTATTTAGATGTTTGTCGTGCAGCACAAAGCTTACTTCAGATGTATGAATATGCTTTACCACCTGAGGTGAAAGGTGATAGAGACCCAGAAAATCCAATTTGTTCAGAAGGTACACAAAAATATTTCTATAAAAAATTAAAAGACAAGCATGATGCAATCAACTATTTGGAATTAGATCTAAATGCCATTGCTTCAAAATGTTCATTAGCAGCTCTTATGCTAACTGAAGCCAATAATGAAAAACTTGTAGATTGTTCTTTGCATATGCCTGATTTAGATTTAAACAATGTGACGAATATATTTTCCCCACTTACTTATATGCAAAAGAAAGATTTAATTTCAGCTTACTTTATGAATCCTGATTCAACAGGTTCTGAGTTGAGTTCTCTTATGAAATCGCTTTTTGCTCTTTCAAATGGATTAAATAAGGAGGTTAAAATTGAACAAGGTAAAGAAGGGACTGATCCAGAAGAAGTTACGGAATTAACTTCAAGCCAAGAACCATTATCGAAACAATTAAGAGAAGATATAAACAATATTACTCAAAATGTGGGAAAGCTTTTATATATTCAAGCAATTACATTTCCTGGTGAAATAGATACAAGTTCAAATTATGATAGTGACGACGACGACGATGAATCCGGTGGAATAGGATTATTTGATGATAGTGAAAGTGGTATGACTCCTTTTGCTACAAATCAATTAGCAAAACAATATGTTCTTGATAGGCAGGAGATATTAATAGCTGGAATGGAAGAACATGTTTTTGATATTCCTTTTGAAGACAAATTAGGATTATTTCCTTTAGTGAATGATGATGAGCACAGGCTTAGGCTTGCAACCATTCTAATCAATGATGTAGAGGGTGAGTCAGATGTTTCTAAAGTAGAAAAGATATTGTTAAACGAAATCACAAATGAGGATTTGTCAGATGGTACAGGATTCAGAGCATCTAATGCTGTAGTTTCTTATGCTCTCTTAAAAAGAGCTGATGCTGTAGATAAGCTTGTAGAATTTTTAGATCACGATGATCATTTGGTCAAATATCAAGCATTTAAAAAACTATGTGATGAAGATGTGACTGGAGTACCCGGTGGAAATGCTCTTGTGGAAAAGATAGAGAAGGATATAAGAAGTGGAAGTCCATCCTGGTCGCTTGCTGCACTTTGCAAATATTCAAGCAATCAATATAACTCTGAAATAGGAGAGCAAGATAAATACAGAGCCCTTTTCATTAGAGTACTAATGTTAAAAGATATTGATATTAAAGATGCATTTAAAAAACTTGATGGGTTAGAAGTTCCATTTACAATCAATCTGGGAGAACCTTCTCCAGGTGCACTTGAACCTTTAGATTTATATGAAGTAATAGATTATATTGGATTACCTGAACTTGTAGATATTACAATCAATAGTCCACAGAAAACCATTAGAGATAATGCAAGAAAAATATTAGAGGTATTGCTTGAGGAAGATCCACAGGCACTTGATAATTTTATGAAAACAGATGAGCTTGCAGACAGTCTAAGAAAAGCTATTGGTATTGCACATGCAAGTGGTGTGAAAATCAAAAGAGCAATTGATTAATCTTGAAATTCAAGATCACTGTTACCTGTTTGTGATACT
>JAHFBG010000008.1 GCA_023250155.1 Candidatus Melainabacteria bacterium | reverse complement strand
AGTACTGTTCGTCTTTTAAATTTTTATCTGTTTTTATATTTTGCATGATTATTTAAGTTTCATGTAGCTTTTATTGGACGTAGCAACGGGTTAAGTTCATAATTAAGATTTTTATTATATAGAGTAAATTTGTTGCCAAGCGCACGAAGCAATGTCCTTTTAGTCTCGTTATCTGCTTTTTGAAAGATCTCATGTGCATGTGCTGAAAAGTCAAATGTCATTTCTGCAATGCTTTGCCAACTTTGTGCATAATCTTTAGGCTCTTTTATTCTTTCCTTTAAAAGATTAATATGTTTCAAAAGCTTGGCCCTTAGAGTTTTATATTCTTCTTCTGTTAATTGACCAAGTAATCTCAATTCAATTAATTGATCCATTAGATCAATGTAATATTGTTCATCTTTTAAATGCTTGGTTGTTTTTATGTCTTGCACTTGATAGTTGTTTACTCTAATTTAAAATTGAAGCAAATATATTGTTTGTGTACACACTTACCATAACTATTATAATTAGAGCTATGAAAATAAAGAGAATACAACTAAAAAACGGCTATAAAAGATTTAAAGACTTAACTATTGATTTGGGTGATACTCCTGCAAGAATTATTGCACTTGTTGGCCCTAATGGTTGTGGAAAAAGTAGTGTTTTTGATGGAATGCTTTATAAGAATAATAGCCATTACCAGATTGGTTCTACTGGAAATAAAGATTACAAATTCCATTCAATGTTTGGAGATCCAAGTTATAACGCTAGCAATATACAAATTGAATTTGATAAAGGAGCGATAGATCAAGTATTTAGTAGTTTAAGTGGTACGGGAAAAGAAAAAACTCTTTTTTGTTACAGAAATCCATATAGGTACAACTCCGAATTAAATATACAATCTCTCTCAGCAATTTCTCATGTAAAAAATAATGATACAGGTGCTAGTTCGTCAATTGATTTAGACAGTAAGATGAGTATAAATTATCAAAGACTACATGTCTATTTTTATGAACACTTTAAAAAAAATGAAGTGACTTTTAAACAAACAAACGCAGCAATTCTTGGAGAATTAAATTCTATTTTGAAGGATTGCTTAGAACTTGAAATCTCTGATGTTGGTGACATCCTAGGAGGTAAAGGTTCATTATATTTCAGAAAATCTGATCAACAAAATGAATTCAAATTTGATGTATTGTCTTCTGGAGAAAAAGAAGTTGTTGATTTATTGATTGATTTGTATGTGAGAAAAGATGACTATAATGACACTATTTATCTCATTGATGAACCAGAATTACACTTAAATACAAATATTCAAAGAAAACTATTACTTGCTATAAACAAATTAGTTCCTGAAAATTGTCAAATATGGATAGCTACACATAGCATTGGTTTTTTAACCGGATTACAAAACGATCTAAATGATGAGTGTCAAATAATAAATTTCAAAGGTAATTATGCTCAAGAACAAACCACAGTAACACAAATGATAAAGAATAGACAAAATTGGCAAGAGCTTTTTCAAACAGCACTTGAAGATTTGACTGGACTGCTAGCCCCTAAGAAAATAATTTATTGTGAGGGTAAAAGGGAGCCAGATCCAAGTGGTAACGAACAAGGACTTGATGCTGAAATTTATAACTCAATCTTTTCTGAAGAATTTCAAGATACTCTTTTTGTGTCAAGTGGAGGCAGTACAGAACCTGAAAAATATTCAGCCATTGCACTTACTGTTTTAAATAAAGCTTTTAAAGAAGTTAATCTCTATTGTTTAAAAGACATGGATATAAATGCTGATGGAAGTCCTACTACTGAAGTACAGAGGCAAGACTTCCTTAATAAGGATCCAAAAAATAGAATGTTAAAACGTAGAGAAATAGAAAATTATCTTTTTGATATTGAGATACTTTCAAAGTATTTTCCGACAATACAGGTTGATAAATATAAAAAAATAGTTACTGATATTAAAACTGAAGATGTAAAAGAACCAAAAACTGGTGAAATAATGAGACTATTAAGTATAACTGGTACAACTAGGGGACTTAATAAAAATCAGTTAAAACAACAATTAGCAAAACATATTACTCCTGATACAACAATTTATGAAGAGCTTAAGGGATGTATATTTTCACTAAATTAAGAATCAAGCAACTCTATAATCCCTAATCTTATGCGTCCAGGCCAAAAACCACCCTCCGCAATTTAATCGCAATGTACTTGAACGGAAACTAAAAGTCCTGGAAATCCTATATTATAAACACATAACTTACGAAAAATGTAAGTTGTGTGTTTATTCGCCTGAGCTTGGTGTATAATACTTACGTAAATTGTAAGGATTATGCAAAGCAAGAAAGTAATAAATAAAGAAAAAAAACTTATAGAATTAGCTATAAGTCAAGGTGGATACTTCACTGCGAAGCAAGCTCTTAATCTTGGTTATAGTTATAGAGCACAAAATTATTATGTAGAAACAAAACAATGGCTGAAAAAAGATAGGGCTCTTTATAGATTCAGTTTTTTACCTGTTTTGAAAGAAGATGAACTTATAAAAGCATGCTTTTGGAGTAGAGATAAAAAAGATATTCCACAGGCTGTGATTTCTCATGAATCAGCTATTTCTGTTTATGGAATAGGAGAAATAATCCCAGACAAGATAAGCCTTACTGTTTCTAAATCATTTAGAAAAAAGCCACCTAAGAAATATTTAATTTATAAGACTGACTTAATAAATAAGGAGATTGAAAAAAAAGATTTCTTTAGAGTTACTAGTATAGTAAAAACTATTATTGATATAGCAGAAAAATTTGACACTGAACAATTAAAGAAAACAGTTGAGGATACTTATAAAAAAGGGCTTTTGAGTCAGAATGAAATAGAATTGTCTAATACTAGTGTAGAAATTAAAAAAAAACTTTTATCTATTTTTGCAGAAGTAAGAAATAAACGGTAATGAAAAATAATAAATATAAGACTCCAGAAGATTTCAGAAGGGCTCTTGAAGAAAGAATTAGAAAAGTCGCTGAATCTGAGAATAAAACTGTTAATGACATAATGTATAAAATTTCTTTTGATAGGTTTTTGGCTAGAGTTTTTTATAATGGAAATGAAAATTGGATTTTAAAGGGCGGATATTCTTTAGAGTTACGATTTAAAGATATTAGTGGTATTTCAAGAACTACTACAGATATAGATTTTGCTCTTAGAGAATTGAAAAATATTACTGAAGAAGAACTTTGGTATTCTTTACAAGAGATAGCAAAAATGGATTTAAATGACTGGTTTACTTTTGAAGTAAATGCACCGACAAAAGAGCTAGTTTTACCTACTTATGGTGGCTGGCGTTTTCTTGTTATTTCAAAAATTGGACCAAGAGAATTTAATAGATTCAATGTAGATGTTTCTATTGCTGAAGGCTTTGTTTCGAATCCTAATTGGGAAGAAGGAAGTAATATTTTAAGTTTTGCAGGTATTGAACCGCCTAGAATATTCCTTATTTCTGCTGAAAAACAGTTTGCAGAAAAGATACATGCTTATACAAATCCACTACTGGTTAATAACTCAAGAACAAGAGATTTAGTTGACATAGTTATTTACATAGATCAAGGGTTTAAGGATAAAGAGCTACTAAAAAAAGAAATAAGCTTAACTTTTAAAATGAGAAATACTCATGATATTCCAAAAGCAATTTTAGAACCGCCACAAGATTGGGAAAAGCCATACAAAAACCTTGCCGGTAAATGGGGGGCATCTAAGATAGATTTAAAAGAAGCTTTTGGATATTTAAGTGGTTTTTGGACTGATTTGTATTAACACTAACACTAATTGAAAATACTCTATCATTTTGTTGACGTCAACAAAACGATACATTTTAGCCAAACCTAATATCCTTAATCACTTCCGTCCAAGTGGATTGTTGCCCTCCGCAATTTAACCGCAATGCACTTTGATGTAGAACCCAATATAAATAATCTACTTACAACAAAAACAAGCAAGACAACTACAGAGGCTTGCACAGTTACAAGTTAGTTTATTAATGACCAAGATTGCTAACAGTAATAAAGCAGAAGCAAAAGCTATAGTTGTTGGTTTGTTTAACTGTTGAATATTTAGTGGTTTATTCATAAAGCTCCTTATGATTTTGTTTCAGGATTAATGTAATTATCTGGATTTTTTAAGAATTGTTCCTTGCATCCACCACAGCAAAAATAGTAAGTTTTACCATTGTATTCTGTTTTATCTGCTGCTTCGGAAGCTAAAATCCAGTTTTTCATTACAGGGCATTGAACTTTCCCTTCTGTTTGTTGAAGCTGAGTAGGTGAAACATTGGATGCACCACAATTACCGCCCATACACCCACAACCACAGGCTAATGCAAAATTGCTCATAAATAAAATAATCGCAGGAAGTGCAAGTGGTATTAAAAACTTATTTCTCATATTTTTATCCTTTCACATATTTCTCAGGGGCTTTATCAAATTGAGGTTTGCATCCTGGGCAACAGAAGTAATAAGTTTTTTCTTTATATACGGTCTTAGGTGTTTTTTCATCTGGTACAAACCAATCTTTTGTTACTGGGCATTGAAGTTTTACTTTGTTAGATTCTTCACCAGCTATGTTTCCTATTATATTTACTACTTTATGTTCACCAACTTCCATTTGGTGTTCTCCTTCATGGGCCCAAATGTTTAAGTTGGATGTAGTCAAAGTAATTGCTAAACCAAAAATAATAACTAAAAGTGTTCTAATCATAATTGTTCTCCTTTCATTAAGTTTTATGTCTTGTGCTTCTATTATACCCAGACCCCCCTAGTATGGGTATAATAAAGATAAGAATACACAAAAAGATTATAACTTTGTTAAGATTGGTGAAAAATATAGAAACTTCCTGACAGTAGGATAGTTCATCATAATCAGTGGAAACACTTTTTGAAATGCATAAGGAGTAAATAATGAAAAAAACAAAAAGCCTAACAAAAAAATCTATAATTGTTGCACTTGCTGTCTCAATTAATGCAAGTGCTCAAGCAACTACTATAAATAGTGGACTACAAGATTCATTATTTAGTTTAAGAGAATTACCAGCACATACAACTTTAATTGCTGAAGGAGCTTGTGGTGAAGGTAAATGTGGTGAGGGTATGTGCGGTGGGAAAAAACCTGATAGTAATCAACAAGAACAGAAAGCACCTGAGATAAATCAAGCTGATACCAAGCCAGCAGAAGTTAAACCACCTGAAACGAATCAAGTTGATACCAAACCAGTAGAAGTTAAACCACCTGAAATAAATCAACCTGAAGCTAAGCCTGCCGAGAGCAAGCCTCCTGAAGTTAAGCCTTCTGAAGCCAAACCAGTTGAACTTAAACCAGCTGAGGTTAAACCTGTTGAAACTAAACCACAACAAAATACAAAACCAGAAATTAAGAACACTAACGTAAAACCAAACGTCAAAACCAGAAGTAATAGTAAAAAAAATAGATTAAACAATAGGAGGTAGAAACAGGATGTTACATCACTCACCAAAAGTTAAAGCAGATGTGCTGAAACGGCTTTCTTTCATTGTAGGGCACACAAAAGGTATTCAAAAGATGGTTGAAGAAGATAAATACTGCATTGATATTGTCAAGCAAATACAAGCAGTTCAATCAGCTCTAAATAAAGTAAATGAAATGATGCTTGAGAACCATTTAAAAACTTGCGTAAGTCATGCAATAAAAAAAGGTGAAGGACATAAGTTAATAAAAGAAGTAATGGAAACAATAAAACATACAAGTAAATAAACTTATGATTTTAAGAATAATAATTTTACTTTTTGCTTTTTTACTTCTTTCTGGTAGCTCTTTTGCAGCAGATACAGAAAGCATAAGTCTTACAGACCCTAACTCTGATTCTGTCGAAACTTCTGAAGTGACTTCATTGAAAAATCTAATTCAAGAAGCTGTAACTAAAAACCCTATCCTCTTATCACTTGGTTATCAAGTTACAGCACAAGGTGCAAAGGCTTCCTGGATTAAAGTAAGACCTGACCCGATGTTTACCAATGCTACAAATACTGATAAGTATCCTTTTAGATATCAATCTCTTGGCAAAGACCCGATGAACCAGGTTCAATTTTTACTAGGTCAAGACTTTCCATATCCAGGCAAACTAAAACTCAAAGGAAAAATTGAAACTTCTGAACTTGAAACAATGAAAAGTAGCTATGACCAAACAAAATTAGAATTAACCTCAAGACTAAAAAAAGCATATTATGATTTGTACTATACTTCTAAGTCAATTGAAATTATTGAGGATGTAAAAGTACTACTTGAAACATTAGCAGGAACAGTTAAAGCAAAATATGAAGTAGGTGATGGTAGTCAACAAGACCTTTTGAAGGTACATCTTGAAATATCTAAACTACTTGAAGAATATGAAACTTTAAAAAAAGATAGAGAATCATACATAGCTGAAATAAATAGCATTGTAATTAGACCACAAGGTACTGATATCCCAAGTGTTGAGGAGATTACAAAACAATCTTTCACCTACAAAGCCAGTGATTTATTGGGCTTGTATAAAGAAAACTATCCTTTACTTCAAGGACAAAAAGCACAAGTTGAAAAAGGTAATCTTGCTGTAAAACTTGCAAAAAAAGGATATTACCCTGACTTTAGTGTTGAAGCTGGCTATGGTCAAAGAGCAAACCCAATGGACCCAATGTATATGTTTCAGGTTATGTCTTCACTACCTGTTTACTATCGTTCAAAACAAAGAAAGCAACTTGAAGAAGCAAGAGCTACTTTAAAAGCTCAAGAAGAAGCTTATAACTCAATCGCTGTTGAAGCAGAAAGAAAAATCAAAGATTTGCACATTCAAATTGAAAAAAATGAAACCCTTATAGAACTTGTACAATCAGGAATTATTCCACAAGCAAGATTAGCTGTTGATGCTTCGATTGCTTCTTATAAAGTAAGTAAAACTGATTTTTTAACTTTACTGGATAACGTAAGAACTTTGCTTAATTCACAAATTGACTACTATAAGCATTTAACTGATTACGAAAAAGCTATTGCTGAGCTAGAGCCACTTATTGGGAGAGAATTATGAAAAAAATATTCCTTATTTTAATTTTAGTAGTAGGTCTAGGATTTACTCTTGTAAAGTTTAATCTTATACAAAATATACTTGGTATATTCTCACAAGGAACTACTCAGGAAAGTAAGAGTGGAATATATGTTTGTCCTATGCACTCAACTTACACAAGTGATAGACCTGGAGACTGCCCAATATGTGGAATGAGACTTGTAAAAAAAGAAGGGAAAAAAACTTCAAAAATTGTTGAAAGAAAAATGGAACATGAAGGACATAAAATGAAAATGGATATGGAAGAAGGAAAAGAGGAATCTTTGAAACTGGAAATTGACCCAGATAAACAACAATATATCGGTATTAAAATAACAAAAGCAATTAAAAAAGATGCAAAAAAAGAAATTAAAGCACTAGGTACAATTGTGCCTGATGAAACTAAACTGGCTCATATACACACTAAGTTTTCTGGTTACATTCAAAAAGTTTTTGCAGACTATGAAGGAAAACTTGTAAGCAAAGGACAACCACTATTTACTGTCTATAGTCCAGAGCTAGTAAGTACGCAAGAAGAATATCTACTTGCACTTGAAGCTAAAGAAAAGCTGCAAGGAAGCAAGTTTCCTGAAATTGCAAAATCACAAAGAGAACTTTTATCGGCAGCAAGAAAAAGGCTTGAGCTTTGGGATGTGTCAGATGAACAAATTGATAAGCTCGAAAAATCAAAACAAGTTACAAAAGAGCTAACAATTTATTCACCTGTAAGTGGCTTTATAACTAAAAGAGAAGCATTTGAAGGTACAGAGATAAAACCAGAAGATACACTTTATGACATTGCCGATTTATCAAGAGTGTGGGTATTTGCTGAAGTATATGAAGTTGATTTGCCACAAATAGTTATTGGTCAAACTGCAACTATTAATTTTCAATATGGAAATGAAAAACCATTAACTGGAAAAATTACTTATATATATCCAACAATTGATCCAACAACTAGAACAGTTAAGGTAAGACTTGAAGTAAATAATTCAGGCTTTAAACTAAAGCCTGATATGTATGTAAATGCAGTCATACTAAGTGATCTTGGCAAGCAAATTGTTGTACCTACAAGAGCAGTAATTGATAGTGGAGAAAGAAAGATAGTCTTTGTTAAATCAGGGAAGGGAGAGTTTACCCCACAAGAAGTAGAACTTGGTCCTGAAGTAAATGATGAACGTGTAATTTATTCTGGCATAAATGAAGGCGATGAAGTAGTTACAGATGGTAATTTCTTACTTGATTCAGAAAGTAATTTAGAGACTGCTTTACAACAAATGAAACCAACTGGTGGACATGCTGGACATATTATGATGTAGGGGATTTAGAAGATAAGCGAAGGATGTTCCGATGAGGAATATCCTGAGCGTTGAGAGGGAGAGAAAACATTTAAGCCTGAATGTTTTCAAATAAAAATGATAAACAAAATTATTGATTACTGTGGAAAGAACTTATTAATTGTTTTCATTTTTATTACCTTTTTTACCGTAGGTTCAGTTATAGCTATAAAGAATGTTCCTCTTGATGCAATTCCAGATTTGTCTGATGTACAAGTAATTGTTTTTACTGAATGGAAAGGAAGAAATCCAAGAATAATTGAAGACCAAATTACTTATCCTATTGTTACTAAACTCTTATCTGCTCCTAAAGTAAAAGTAGTAAGAGGACAATCATTTTTTGGACT
This sequence comes from Candidatus Melainabacteria bacterium, assembly GCA_023250155.1. Classification (GTDB taxonomy): domain Bacteria; phylum Cyanobacteriota; class Vampirovibrionia; order 2-02-FULL-35-15; family 2-02-FULL-35-15; genus JAHFBD01. The sequence continues at coordinate 140,117 of JAHFBG010000008.1, read as the reverse complement.
TTCATTTATTTATGCAATATTTGAAGATGGTACTGATATTTATTGGGCTAGAAGCAGAATACTAGAATATCTAAACAGCATTAAAGGGAATTTACCTGAGGGTGTTAATCCAACATTGGGACCAGATGCTACAGGTGTAGGGTGGGTTTATCAGTACGTTCTTTTGGATAAACACAATAAATATGATTTAGCACAGCTTAGAACATTTAACGACTGGTATTTAAGATATTGGCTTGCATCTGTTCCTGGTGTTAGTGAAGTAGCAAGTGTTGGTGGATATGAAAAACAATATCAAGTAGAAGTAGACCCAAATAAGCTAAGAGCATATGGCATCTCACTTGATAAAGTAATGAAGGCTGTAAGAGCAAGTAATAATGATACAGGAGCAAGGAGTCTAGAACTGGCAGGGCATGAGTTTCTTGTTAATGTTTCAGGATATATAAAAAAAGTTGAAGATGTTAAACAAATTGTCTTAGGTACAAAACCAAATGGTGTTCCAATTAGAGTTAAGGATGTAGCCTATGTTCACTTTGGCCCAAACATGAGACGTGGAGTAGCTGATTATAACGGACAAGGTGAAGTTGTAGGTGGAATAGTTGTAATGCGTCATGGGGAAAATGCACTACGTGTAATTGACAGTGTTAAAGACAAGATCAAAGATGTAGAAAAAAGTCTGCCAAAAGGGGTAAAGATTGTTCCTGTTTATGACCGCTCTGATTTAATTTTAAAATCAATTGAAACATTAAAAAGAACATTGATTGAAGAATCTATTGTTGTTGCACTTGTAATTATTGTTTTCTTGTTTCACTTACCAAGTTCATTTGTTGTAATTATTACTCTGCCAATTGCAGTAATGATGTCTTTTGTTCCAATGTATTTTATGGGACTTACTTCAAATATTATGTCCCTCGGTGGAATTGCAATTGCAATTGGTGCAATGGTAGATTCAGCAATTGTAATGGTTGAAAATGCTCATAAGCATTTAGAGAGGTGGGAAGAATCAGGTAAAAAAGAACCACGAATACAAGTAATAATGAATGCTGCCAAAGAAGTTGGTCAGCCATTATTCTTTGCACTTTTAATAATTACTGTATCTTTTATGCCAATCTTTGCACTGGAAGCACAGGAAGGAAGATTGTTTAAACCTCTTGCTTATACTAAAACTTTCAGCATGTTTTTTGCTGCTCTTTTATCAATTACACTTATTCCAGCTTTAATGGGAATCTTTATTAGAGGAAAAATACAGCCTGAAACTCACAATCCAATAAATAGATATTTAATAAAAATCTACGATCCAATAATTAGATTTGTTTTAAAAGCTCCAAAAAAAGTTATTGTAATAAGTTTCATTATATTTCTTCTTAGCTTGCCAGTAATTGGAAGTTTAGGCTCTGAGTTTATGCCACCTCTAAATGAGGGTTCTATTTTATATATGCCAAGTTCACTTCCTGGTATTGGTATTTCTGAAGCATCAAGATTGTTACAAGTTCAAGATAAGCTAATAAAAAAAATCCCTGAGGTTTTATCTGTTTTTGGCAAGTCAGGTAGAGCAGAAACAGCAACCGATCCTGCACCACTTGATATGTATGAAACCATTATTAATTTAAGACCTAAAGAAAAATGGAGACCTGGGATTACTTGGGATAAGTTAATTGAAGAACTAGATAAATTATTAAAGCTTCCTGGTATAACAAATGCTTGGACAATGCCAATAAAAGCCAGACTGGACATGCTTACAACAGGTGTACGAACACCAATTGGAATTAAAATATTTGGCTCTGACCTAAAAGTAATTGAGCAAATTGGACAGCATATTGAAATGTTAATCAATAAAGTTAAAGGGACAAGAAGTGTTTATGCTGAACGGGCTGGTTCTGGATATTACTTGAATATAAATATTGATAGAGAAAAAATTGCAAGACATGGGCTTACAATTTCTGATGTTGAGATGGTTATTGAATCAGCTCTTGGTGGTGAAGAATTAACTACAACTATTGAAGGAAAAGAAAGATATACAGTAAACGTTAGATATTTGCGTGAACTTCGAGACACACCAGAAAAAATAAAAAATATTTATTTCGAATCACCACTTGGGTATCAGATTCCATTATCAGAACTAGCAGATATTAAGCTTGAAACTGGACCAATGCAAATTAGAGATGAAGATGCTTCTCTTGTTGGATTTGTTTATATTGATATAAAAGATAGAGATATTGGAAGTTATGTTGATGATGCTAAAAAAGTTTTAAATAAAGAATTAACATTACCTCCAGGTTATGGTCTTGAGTGGACTGGACAATATGAGTTCTTACAAAGAATACAGAAACGCTTATCATTAATTATTCCACTTACGATATTTATTATTTTCTTTTTCCACTACATGGCATTTAACTCAACTGTAAAGTCTTTAATGGTCATGCTTTCTGTCCCATTTGCACTGATTGGCAGTTTATGGTTTTTACTTCTTTATAAGTTTCATTTTAGTGTAGCAGTCGGGGTTGGTTTAATTGCACTTGCTGGTGTTGCAATTGAAACTGCAATTGTCATGGTTATATTTTTAGATGAAGCCTATGAAAGACATTTAAAAGCTGGCAGACTAAAGACAATTCAAGATTTAGAAGATGCAGTACATGAAGGAGCTGTACAAAGAGTTAGACCTAAATTAATGACAGTATGTGTTGGAATAGCTGGCTTACTTCCAATAATGTGGAGCCATGGAGCTGGTGCAGATGTAATGCAAAGGATTGCTGCTCCAATGATTGGTGGTTTGATTACTTCTACTGTTTTAGTCTTGGTTATTATTCCTGCTATTTATTTTTTATGGAGAAAAAGGGAGCTTGATAATTATAGTAAAGGTTAATTATGCAATTTATTATTAAAATTATAGTTTCTGCAATCATAATAGCCTTAGTATCAGAATTAGGTAAAAGATATAGTCTTTTTTCTGCAATTCTTGCTTCACTGCCACTAGTTTCTGTGTTGGCTTTAATATGGCTTTATAGAGAAACTAATGATATACAAAAGGTTATTAATCTTTCACATGGAATATTTTGGGCTGTTATACCTTCATTGTTACTATTTATTGCTTTACCATTACTTTTAAAAGCAGGTTTTGATTTTTATAAAGCCATGTTTTTATCATGCTTAATAACATCAGCAGGATATTGGATATATTTGTTTGTTTTAAACAAACTCGGAGTAACTATTTAACAAGCTAGAAGGAGACAAGTCCCCAGAAATCAAGTTAATACAGGGGCAACTTTATGGTACCTGATATCATAAATAACATCCTCAACTAGCGAAGTGTCCTGTTGCCCTCTGCAACCATGTTAAACCTTAGACCTTTACTTTAGTCATAATATTAAATATTACTGCTAAGAAAAATATTAATGTACAAAATATAATCCAAGGCAGGTAATTGTCATCATCTTTCCTGCGTTCTTTTTCAAAACTATTTTTTGTCACACCTCTTTTTATAACCTTTGACTTTGTCATTATTGGTTTTCCAAGCAATTCATCTTTAGTTAAAACATCATCTTCTAATACAGATTGAAGCTTTGTATACTTTTCTAATAAGTCTATAGAAGGATCTACACTCCTATAAATTTTTGTAGTTATATTAGGCTCCTCTTCTTCCCCAAATTCATCATTGAAATCTTTTTCCTTACTCTTCTCACTATTTAAATTCTTATCATCTGCCTTTTTATTACTAGGTATAACTTCTGACTCCTGAGCAGTCACAAGCCAGGCTTTATTTTTATTAAAACAGTTAAATGTAAAAACAGTATTTATATCTAAAAGAAAGATAAAAATAACAAACAATACATAAATTAAATACTTATAATGCATAGTAATTATTATTTTGGTATAAAAGCCAATTTAACCTAACTTACCAAGATTTAATGAAGAAACTACGCTAAAACTGTTCCTTTTATTCAATTATTATAAAAACAAGGTTTTTGCCTACCGCCGGTTTTTTCGCGGTGCTCCTAAAATCGGCTTTGTAAAGTACTTTTGATGTCCTTCACCTGGCAGGGGACAGATTTTACCGAATAAATCGGATAAAATCTTATCTTGTAAGTCATTTGCTTAAAAATATTACACTAGCTTGTAAGTAACAAAACAAGCTTAAAGTGTAATTTATAGCTAAAATATCAATTGGTATGAGTAAAAACAAAAATATTTCTGCAATTATTATTATAGTTTGTATTGTTTCAATCATTATTGGTTCTTTCATCCCTAAAGAAAACAAACAATCTGATTCTTCAACTGAAAAAGCTCAAAATAATTCTGGGTTTTCGTTTAGACCAATGGGTTTAAGTACAGCATTTAAGGGTGAAAGAATCTCTGTAATAAAGCTTGAAGGAGTTATAAGTGATTCACAAGGCTCTTCACTATTCAGGGATCAAACATCTAGCAATACTGTCCTCGAGTTGATTAATAAAGCAGCAAAAGATCCATCTATAAAAGGGATACTAATAAGGATAAACAGCCCTGGTGGTACCGTTGCAGCAAGTCAAGAGCTTTATTCTGCAGTTTTAAGAGCAAGAAAGAAAAAGCCAGTTGTAGTAACTATGGGTGATGTTGCCGCATCAGGAGGTTATTATATTGCAGCAGCAGCAGACACAATATTTGCAAACCCAGGAACCATAACAGGTAGCATAGGCGTAATCACTTCATACTTAAATTTTTACGAGTTATTTAATAAAATTGGTATAAAGGGAATCACTATCAAAGCTGGAGAATATAAGGATATTGGCAATCCAACAAGACCATTAACAGAAGAAGAGAAAAAAATACTACAAGCACTACTCAATGATTCATACAATCAATTTCTAACTGATGTTTCCAAAGGAAGAAACACTCCAAGAACTAAAATCGCCAGTCTAGCAAAAGGCTTAATCTATACCGGGATACAAGCTAAAAAAGTAGGCTTAGTGGATCATTTAGGTGATTACTATCAGGCTTTAAAATTTACACAAAAATTAGTAAAAAAAAGGTATCCATATCTACAAAAAAAATATGGTAAAAAAGAGATTCCAACAGAAGAAACCTGGAAAGGTACTTCTATCTTAGAAGTACTAACTGGAGTCAGCTCACGATTTTCTAGTCAATCTACACTTGAAAATAAACTAATTAAGCAATTTACTTATTCAAAGTTTCAACCTCTATGGTTATTAGAGTAGACAATAAAACAGAGTAAGTACAGCAGGCTAGCTTTTCAAAGCTATATGAGTTAAATAGTTATAGGGTTTAGGAAATTTCTTAAGTTCCTTGATTTTTTTCATAACAATATCTCTAACTATTTTTTGTTGATCATTTATAGATAGTGTTGCATCAATAACTGTAAGATTAAATTCTCCAACTATTTTGTCATATTCACTTAGTATTTTTTCCTGAAATAGTTTAAAGCTTTCTTTTATATCACTTGATAACCCTAAATCCATACCAGCCTCATAATATTTAATCTGTGCACGACTACTTAAAATACGATCAAGTGCAACATTTAACGGAACTTTAAAATAAAATGCAATAGAGGGCATAACTGCAAATTCATACAGCTTCCTGACCCATTGAAATGAAACACCACGAGCTACATCCCTTGCAAATGCAGTATAAATATATCTGTCAGCTAAGACAATTGCACCAGCTTTTAAAGGTGGTAAGATCTCACATTCAATGCGATCTGCAAAATCCGTAGCATGAATTAAGCTAAATGTAGTTGGAGTTAAAATTTGCTTTGTTTTACCACGTTTTGTAGTGTTTTTAACAAGTGGTGATGAGTTCCAAGCACTTAAAAAGACTCCATATCCCTCATTTAAAAGCCATTGGTGAAGGAGTTTTAGCTGAGTACTCTTACCAGAACCATCAATACCTTCTACAGTAAATAACCTGCCAGGAAATTCATTTTTTACATTTTTTTCCATTTGAAGCCAATTTCTCTAATATTAAGTATACTAGACCAGGATAAATATACAAATGTCATCAACTAAAAATATTAAAAAAAGTATAGCAGTACTAGGAGCAGGAAGTTGGGGCGGAACCCTTACCTGGCTTATTAGTAATAAAAATGAAAAGGTTACACTATGGACTTTTAGTAAAGATGAATATAAAGTCATAAAAAAAACAAAAGCATTATTAAGACCTAAAAATCTAAAGCTAAATAAAAATGTTTATATAACTACTGATTTATCTGAAGCCATTCAAAACAGTTCAGTAATTATAATTGCCGTACCAACTAATGCATTCGAACCCGTTGTATTAAAGCTAAAAGAACTAAAGCTAAGCAAGAAAACAGTTTTATTAAGTGCCACTAAAGGCATAACAAATGATAAATACTTAAGACCATCACAAATACTTAAAAAACATTTTCCACAAAACCCCATTGCTGTTTTATCTGGACCAAACATTGCACTAGACGTAATTTCTGAAACACCAACTATCTCTGTAATAGCTACAAAGAATAAAAACATTGGGTTAATGTTACAAAGCTTAGTTTCTACAAAACATTTCAGAATTTATTTAAATGATGATATTAATGGGATTGAAATTGCAGGTGCCCTAAAAAATGTCATTGCAATTGCAGGGGGAATATCTGATGGATTAGGTTTTAGTATGAGTACAAAATCTGCCCTTATAAGCCGTGGACTAATGGAAATTGCAAGAATAAACAAGTATGAAGGTGGAAAACATTCTACTCTTTTAAGTGCTGCAGGAGTAGGGGATCTTATTGCTACTTGCTGTAGTGTAAATAGTAGAAATTATCGAGTAGGATTTGAACTTGCTAAAGGAAAAAAGCTAAATCAAATTTTAAAAGAATTAGGACAAGTAGCAGAAGGAACAGAAACGGTAAAAGCTATGGTTAATTTAGGAAAAAAATATAAACTTAATCTCCCTATTGCAAATGCTGTTTACAACGTTATTTATAAAAACAAAACTCCGTTGTCAGAACTGAATAGTCTTCTTACAAGACCATTGCCTGAGTATGAAATAAGTTTGTAGACTTATGAAATATTGGCCAATTTTTCAGCCTTCTCTAAAGCCTCATCAATACTGCCTACCATATAGAAAGCTTGTTCAGGAAGAGCATCATGCTTTCCTTCAAGTATTTCTTTAAAGCCTTGTACTGTATCTTTTAGAGAAACATATTTTCCTTTTGTACCTGTAAACACTTCAGCTACAAAGAATGGCTGGCTTAAGAATCTTTGGATTCTACGAGCTCTGTTTACTATGAGCTTATCTTCTTCAGCAAGCTCATCCATACCAAGAATTGCAATGATATCTTGGAGTTCTTTATAACGCTGTAACATTTGTTGAACTCCACGAGCTACATTGTAGTGCTCTTCCCCAACAATAGATGCTTTAAGTGCAGTACTTGTAGAAGCCAGTGGATCAACTGCTGGATAAATCCCAAGCTCTGCAATTTGTCTACTTAAAACAGTTGTAGCATCTAAGTGTCCAAAAGCTGTAGCAGGAGCAGGATCAGTTAAATCATCTGCTGGCACATAGATAGCTTGAACAGAAGTAATAGAACCATCTTTAGTGCTTGTAATTCTCTCTTGCAGTTCCCCCATTTCAATAGCCAACGTAGGCTGATAACCAACTGCACTTGGCATACGTCCAAGAAGTGCTGATACTTCTGAACCCGCTTGTGTAAATCTAAAAATATTGTCAATAAACAACAAAACTTCTTTCTTCTGAACATCTCTAAAATATTCAGCCATTGTCAATGCAGATAGTCCTACTCTCATACGAGCTCCAGGCGGCTCATTCATTTGTCCATAAACAAGAGCAACGTTTTCAATAACTCCTGACTCTTTCATTTCATTCCAAAGATCATTTCCCTCACGAGTTCTTTCACCTACACCACCAAAAACAGAGATACCTTTATGAGCCTTTGCAACGTTGTTAATTAATTCCATTATGATAACGGTTTTACCTACACCAGCTCCACCAAATAAACCAATCTTTCCACCTTTAACATATGGTTCAAGTAAATCAATAACCTTTATGCCTGTTTCAAACACTTTAACTTCTGTACTCAGATCTGCCAATTTTGGCGCATGTCTATGAATGGGCCATTTTTCTTTTATTTGAATGGGAGCACCTTCATCTACTAATTCACCCAAGACATTAAATATACGTCCTAATGTTTCATCTCCAACAGGTACTGCAATAGGTTTCTTAGTATTTAAAACCTTCATTCCACGAGATAAACCATCAGTAGAACTCATTGCAACAGCTCTAACTTTATTGTCACCAAGGATTTGCTGAACTTCACACACTAGATTCATTTTTTCACCGATGGAATTCTCTTGATTTATTATTAATGCTGTATAAATATCTGGCAGATGGTTTGGTTGGAACTCTACATCAACTACTGGTCCAATAATTTGAGAAATCACACCTTCATCTTGCTTAACTAATGTTCCTGTGGTCATATTCATATCCCCTTCTTTAAAATAAAATACAAACCAATCTTAACATTTGAAGAATAATTCGTAAACTAAGTAGGTGCTTGTCGCGACAAACACCTACAACGTGACAAGCACCTACAATACGCTATACGCTATACGCTATTTATAAGGTTGGCCATCTGGTGATGCAATATTGCTTTTACCAGTATTTTTATCATCATTCTCATTTTTGATCTCAGGATTTTCTGCATTTATTTCTCTTAAATCCAAATTATCATTAATCACTATATGGTTAATATTATTATCCTCATCATGACAAACGAATTTAATACTACTAGGAGTTTCGCCTTTGAATTTATCTACAAAGAAAAATATTGAAAGCGCTTCACTAGGATAAAGAATATAAGTGTTGTTTTGTGATAAAAATATATCACCTCCATACAAACTTTTATTCTTTTTTTTCATTGTATTAAAAGAGCGATTAGCAGTATTTGCAACTGTTTTTGCAATACCACCAAACGCTATACCTGCTGCACCTGCAGCCAAATTTAATACACCAAGTTTTTTTAAACTACCATCTTTACTCTGAGCATTAATTTGATCCAATGTAGTATAACTAACACCAACATCTACACTATAGCCAGGAATAGAAAAAGTTTTCTGGGATCTATTTTCAAAATAGATTTCATATAAATCATATCGTTTTAAAACTCCCTTATCTAAAGGTGCATCACCAATAAGCCTTAGAATATACTCTATCCCATCAACCTTCTCTACAAAACAAAATCCCATATTAGTGCTTAATATAAATGCTGAGACAAAAATGATTATTAATTTAAATATTTTCATGACACATACTTACAACTTATTTATTAGATCTCAATTAGGAAAAGTATTTGAGAGCCCTTGTACTATGAACATACCCCTTAATTCTTAACAATTCTTTAAATCTATCTAAAGTCAACTACTAAGTCCCTATCTGGCACCTCACCTAAAACATAGTTCTTTATTGATTTATATAACTCAAGAGGTTGATTCTTTGCTCTGTCAGAATCAATTAAAGACTGTTCAGCCTTTTTAACAATGCCTTTCAGAGGTATTACTACAGTATTAACTTTAACCTTTTCTTTAGAAATCTCAATGTACTTAAAAGAATTAGGATAAATTGAAGGGCTTGAACTAATTATGTTTACTGTGTTTCCAAGATTTTTAATTCTATTTATATAATCACTTCCAGAAACAATTAATTTGATTTGTTTGTTTTTTTGGATTATTTGAATCAAGTTTTTAATATCACTTTTTTCTAAAGCAATACCTGAATGAGATAATATTGGTTCATGCAAAAAAACAATAGTTGGAAGATCTTTATTTTTTAGTAAAAGTTGACTTAACCAATCAAGCTGAACTTTAGCATGGTATTTACTATTGAAAAACAAAACAGAATCAAGAGCAATTAATAAGAAACTATTTGTTTTTTTATGCCACCATGTATATTTTGTTTCTAAATCACAGTTATGATTTAATGCATGAATAAGATCGTTATTACTAACTGATGTAACCTCATTCTTACCTACAACAATATAAAATTTACTATTAATCTCAGATGCCATATCTAAAAGCAAATTCCAAACATTTAAGTTTGATTGGTTATTATTAGTAAAGCCTAAATCTGATATGTTATTACCACCAAAAATCACAAAATCACAATTATAGTTTTTATTTATATATCTAACAATCTCTTGAAAGATAGCCTGTGTTTCATATAACAATAATCCATCTGATTTTTCATACTTACTCTTTAGTCTTTGTGTCTCTTGGGGAGTAGGATATAGATTTAAATCACTAACATATACAAACCTAAGACTTTCACTGTTTTCAATAGAAAATGCAGTTATTGAAAATAAAGTCAGTATTAAAAAAATTGTAACTATATAGTTTATAAGCTTAATCATAAGAATTTTAAGGTTTCTAAAGCTTCAATGATTTCAAGTATTTGTACAATCTTTCTGTTTTGTAACTTTAAAACCTTGTAATCAAGAAACATAATAACTTTGATAGTATTATAAATTGTAAATGAGTAGAAGAAAAAATATATTAATAACAACTACTATTATACTTTTAATGACATTACTCATACCACCTACCGTTCATTCTAAGGAAAAAATGGAAAAAACAAAATTTATAAAAGAAATAAACGGAATCAAAGAATATGAGCTAAAGAATGGTCAAAAAGTGCTCTTAAAACAAATACATTCAATACCACTCGTTACATTTTCTGTATGGTATAAAGTGGGTTCTCGCAATGAGAAGCAAGGCATATATGGATTAGCACATTTTCTTGAACACATGATGTTTAAAGGAACTAAGAAATATAAAAAAGGCGAAATATCTTCAATCATTCAAGGACATGGAGGAGACTTCAATGCTTTTACATCCTCTGATGGAACCGTCTATTATGAAACAATTTCTCCAAAATACTTAGAAAAAGTTCTAGCGATTGAATCTGACAGAATGAAAAACTCTCTTTTAGATCAAAATGAATTAAATCTTGAAAGAAACGTTGTGCTTTCTGAACTTGAAGGAGGACAAAACAATCCTGTAGTTCAATTAGATCAAGAACTCAGAAGAGTAGCCTATGAAGTCAGTCCATACAAACATCCTACAATAGGTTATAGAGAAGATCTTAACAAGGTTGACTCAACCATAATGAAGGATTTTTACAAAAGATTTTATAACTCAAACAATTCAACAATAATTCTTGTGGGTGACTTCCAAGAAAATCAAGCATTAAAATTAATCGAAAATTATTTTGGCAATCTTAAAAACGACAATACTATCAGTAATGAAGTATTGCCAAGAGATGAAAAGCAACTTAAAGAAAAACGATTTGTTATAAAGAAACCAGGCTCATTTAAAATCCTAGAAATCGGTTACCACATCACAGATGCAAAAGAACGTGATATTTATCCATTGAATATTGTAGAGGAGATATTAATTCGTGGGAGAAAGAGTCCTCTCAATAAAGAACTGATTGAGAAAGGATTAGCTACAGATATTAGTGGTGGAGCTGAGGTCAATAAAGATCCTGGTCTTTTTTATATCCTAGTTTCATTATCTCCTAAAGCAACTCATAAAAAAGTTGAAAGCATTATAACTTCTGAAATAAATAAGCTAATTAAAACTCCACCATCAAAAGAAGATATTCAAGCTGCAATAAATAGAATAAAGTCAAACTATCTATTTAATCAGGATGGTACTTATGGACAAGTTTTAAATATTGGTTTTTTTGAGCTTGTCAATAACTGGAGTCAATCCATTGACTGGACTGATGAGATTTCTAAAGTAACACAAGAAGATGTAATTAGAGTTTTAGAAAATTACTTCAATAAAAACAATAGAACAATCGGTTACTTTAAACCAATAATGCGAAAAGGTGAAAAGTACACTAGTGAACCACTAAGTGTTTCAAGAACACATAGTTATACAAAAACTCCTGAAAAAAATACTGATACTCAAGTACTAGCAAATAAAACCATCAAAGCAAAGGAATTTGACTATAAAAAACATGAGCTTAAAGATGGTTCAAATCTTTTAGTTTTTAAAAACATCGATCTGCCTATTACCTATATTTCAGGAATTATAAAAGGTGGAAGTAGTATAATTCCAAAAAATAATGAATGGGATTGCCAATTAATTGCAAGAACCTTAGAGAAAGGTAGTAAAAACTATTCAAAAGAACAAATTGAAACTCTTCTTGATCATACAGGTTCTAATATAGAATTTAGCTGTGATGAAGAGTCCATAAAATTTAACTTAGTCTCCTTAAACGACAATTTAGCAGAAACCACTGATTTATTACTTGACTTATTAATGAATCCAACATTTCCTAAAAAAGAAGTTAAGAATGAATGCCAACAAATTATTTCTGAAATAATTGAATCAAAAGATAGTACGTCAGATATAGCCAGAAGAAAATTTAGTCAATTAATTTTTCCAAAAGATCATCCATTTTACTCTAACTCAATTGAAGAAGATATCAAACTACTAAAGAAATCGAATTATAAAGACTTAGCTCAAATTCACGATCTTCTTTTTAGAAAAAATAAAGCAACCATAGCTCTTGTCAGTAATATTGATGATGAAAAATTAGAAGAACTAAAAAGTATCATTGAAAACAAGTTGAATACAAAGATTATAAAGAATGATGGTGTTATCAACATTCCTGATGTACCTATAAAGAAACTATCAAAGCCTGAGATTTCAACTATAAGAGACAAGGTTCAATCAGATGTATTTCTTGGACATTCAGGCTCTGTTGATAGAAAACATCCAGATTTTTATAAATTAAATATTGCTAATTACATACTAGGTGGGAGTTCTCTTGCCAGCAGATTAAGTAAAAAAGTTCGTGATGATGGCGGACTAGTTTATACAGTATACTCATACATAAATGCATCATTAGCTAAGGGTGAGTTTGGACTTTATTTTGGTTCAAACAATGACAATGTAGACAAGTCTATAAAAGTCATAAAAGAACAATTAAATAAGTTTATAGAAGATGGCATATCTGAGCAAGAACTTAAAAAAGCTAAAGCAGCTCTAATAGATTCTTTTGTTTCAAGATTTTTGTCCACCTATAGAAGTATAAGCAGCACAATTGTTGTAATTGAGTTTTATGGATTAGGGAAAAATTATATTAATGACTATCCCAAAATTATTAATTCTCTTAAGTTAAAAGATGTTAACAATGCAATAAAAAAACATATTCATCCTGAGGACTTAAACATATCAATAGCGGGTGGATACAGGAACACTCAAAAAATATCCAAGAAAAAATAATCTTACATAAACTACTAAATTTAATATTTTAATTATTAAAAGTGTGGTACAGTATTTACTAAGTTTAAATTAATGGCAAACCTGCTCAAGACTCAATTTAGAAGCTTAAGCTAAGTATTGTTTTATAGGAGGGTTCCATGGAAATCACTCTAAGTCCTATCAATTTACTTTTTAATTATTTAAACAAACCAAAAGCATCTTTAAATAAAGACCATAAAACATTAAAGTCAATAGAACAGTTGCTAAATACAGAAAAACCAACAAAAGAAGAACAAAATTTTGTAAGGAATTTTCCAAATAAATCTCTTTCAGGTAAAATAGCAGTTCATAGAAATTATCCTATTAGCAATGAAGATTTAAAAACAGCCACAGCTAATATCACTTCACCATTTGCTGTAGGCATAAGGTTAAACCCTAACTGTCCAGCTAACTTTAAAAGATGCTTAGATTTAGAATTGCACTTCTATAATCAACAAAATGATCTTAATTATTCAGATGGCAAGTCACCTGGTATTTCATGGTATGAACTTATAAATAAATATCAACTGTAATCATATTTTGCATCATTTCAAACAAAACTATCCTGCTATTTTCTTAATCTTAGTTTTCTTAAAAAAAATTAATACAAACTTTCTGTAACTCAAACTCTTCTACAGCCTTCACACAGTCCAAGCAAATGGTTTTATGTGTTTGGTGAGTACCTATTTCACAAGAATACTTCCAGCATCTTTGACATTTTTCACCAGAAGCTTTTGTAACTATTACAGTACAAATATCATCTTCAATTTGTGCATAAGCATCACTTGGAGAACTTGTTTTAGAATCACCATCTAAAGAAAACTCAAGCTGGGACACTATAAATATAGTTTCTAATTCTTTAGGATTAGTTTTACTTATAACTAATAAGGTTTCAAAAATATTTTGTGAAGTCTTTTTAAAAGATATATAAACCTTGGCTTCTAAGGATTTTCCTATTTTCTTTTCTGCTCTAGCTATTTCAAGAGCTTTATTAACAGTAGGCTTTACTTTTAATACAGCATTTTGAATAAAATTTTCTACATCAGTATATTTGTTTATAAAATCTAAATTTTGTTTAGGCCAATCAAGACATAAAGCAGACTCTACCTGTTTATTTAATCCCTTAGGTAAATGGCTATAGATATCTTCAGCAAGATGTGGCAAAACAGGACATAGAACTGGAACCAATGTATTTAAAAGCTCTCTAAGCACATACTGAACAGCAAATCTTTCTTCATAAGTCCCTGTATACAACCTGTCTTTTACAATATCAAAATAAAAACTCGATAAATCCACAGCACAAAAGTTTTGTAGTTTTTGATAGTATCTATAAAAATCATAATTGTTAAAATAATTTTCAAACTCTGGTTTAATATATTTTTCTACATATAATAAAATATACTTATCAACCATCCATAATTTATCAAGATTAAAATCTGGGACTTTAGAATCATTAAAATCTGATAAATTTCCTAGGATAAATCTTGCTGTATTTCTAATATTTCTATAGACTTCAGCTAATTGCTTTAGCATGTTTTGTCCAATACGCATATCTGATGAGTAGTCCACACTACTAACCCACAGTCTTAGAATATCTGCTCCATACTCATTTATAACCTTATCTGGGTCAACTACATTTCCCACAGATTTAGACATTTTTTTACCAGACTCATCTAAAACAAATCCATGCGTAAGCACTGTTTTATATGGTGCTTTATTATGAATAGCAACTGACGTAAGCAATGATGACTGGAACCAACCCCTATGCTGATCACTTCCTTCTAAGTACATCTCACTTGGAGAACCACTGTGATTTTTATCATGCAAGACAGCATTCTCATCTACCACAGAATAGTGCGTAGAACCTGAGTCAAACCAAACATCCATTATGTCTGTTTCTTTTCTAAAAGATACTGAACCACAGTCACACTTAAAATCTTTAGGTAACAGTGCTGATTCACTTTCTTCCCACCAAATATTTGTACCTCTGTTTTCAACAAATCCTGAAACATGGTCAATAATATTTTTTGTCAAATGAACTTTCAAACAAGAATTACAATAAAATGCTGGTATAGGTACACCCCAAACACGCTGTCTGCTTATACACCAATCAGTCCTGGATTCAACCATTGCATATATTCTATTTTCACCAACACTAGGAACCCATTGAACTTTTTTAATTTCACTAAGAGCTTTATCCCTAAACTGACTAACACTACAAAACCACTGTTCAGTAGCACGAAATATAATAGGGGTCTTAGAACGCCAGCAGTGAGGATAACTATGATAATAATCTTCTTGAAATATAAGAGAAGCATTGTTTGACAAGAGTTCAACAACCTTCTGATTCGCTGTCTTTTGTACATACTGTCCATTTAATTCACTACCAGCATCAACAGTAAGTAAACCCTTTGAATCAACTGGAGATATAACTTTTAAACCATATTTATGTCCCACTCCAAAATCTTCAAGACCATGTCCTGGTGCAGTATGAACACAACCAGTACCAGTTTCTAAAGTAACATGCTCACCAAGGATAACAGGGCTTTCTCTCTCATAAAGTGGATGTTTGCAGATACTGCCTTCTAAATCACTACCAATAATAGTTTCAAGGATGTTACACTCTTCAGATATCTTTTCAATAAATGATTTCAACAGTTCTTTTGCTAGAATTAGTTTTCCATATTTTTTAGAATCAATTACTACGTACTCAAAATGCGCATTTAAACATATAGCCATATTTCCAGGAATAGTCCATGGAGTAGTAGTCCATATAACTACTTTTAAATCATTATATTTTTGTAGTCTATCCGCTTTGGTAGACAATTTAACGACATTAAATGCTACATAAATACTTGGAGATTTATGATTTTCTACATATTCTACTTCTGCTTCTGCTAACGCTGTCTGACAACTCGTACACCAGTAAACAGGCTTTAAACCTCTATATATATAACCCTTATCAACCATTTGACCAAAGAGTCTTAATTGCTGCGCTTCAAACTTTGGGTAAATAGTCATATAAGCATTTTCCCAATCACCCAATACACCTAAGCGTTTAAACTTTTCTTCCTGAAGTTTTCTGTTTTGAAGAACAAACTCAGTACACTCTTTTCTAACCTCTAATGGAGATGGTTTATTTTGTTCTTTCTGATCTCTACCCTCTGACTTCTTTCCTCTTTCTTTCAAAACAGCACTTTCAATAGGCAAGCCATGACAATCAAACCCTGGCATATAAGGTGAATAATAACCTTGCAATGTTTTATATTTAACAACAATGTCTTTTAAGATTTTATTTAAGGCAGTACCTATGTGTATATTTCCAGAACTTAAATATGGAGGTCCATCATGAAGCAAAAAACGTTCTGCATTTTGTTTTTTTCTGTTTTGTAATGCCTTTTCATAAATTTTATTTTCTTCCCAAAACTTTTGTATAAGTGGCTCTCTCTTAGCTCCGTCCCCCTTCATAGGAAACTCTGTCTGAGGTAACTTTAAAGTATCCTTATAATTTATTTTATCTGCGGTATCTGTTGTATTACTATCAGTCATTCTCAATCCTCAGTTATCATAGTGCAAATACCATCATCAGTAAAGACTTCAAGCAATATAGAGTGTTTTAATCCACCATCTATAATATGAACTGCATCAACACCACTATTTAAAGCATCAATTGCAGCATTAGTTTTAGGGATCATGCCACCAGATATTATGCCTGATCTAATATACTTCTTAGCTTCACTTATACTTAGTTTTGAAATCAATGAATCTAGTCTACGAGGTTCCTTTAATATGCCTGGTGTATCAGTCATAAGAATTAGTTTTGATGCTCCAATAGAAGTACTAATAGCAGAGGCTACATTGTCAGCATTTATGTTATAATTTTGACCTTTTAAATCAGCACCAACAGAACTAACTACTGGAATAAAACCATTATCAATTAATGCTAATAAAATAGAATTGTCAATTGATTTTACCTGACCAATATAACCATACTTTTTCATTTTAGGAATTTGCTCTGCTATAAATAGTTTTCCATCTTTTCCACATAAACCAATAGCCTTACCACCAGAGATATTTATAAGATTCACTAAATCTTTTTGAACCTTACCTACTAAAACCATCTCTACAATTTCCATAGTAGCTGCATCTGTAACTCTTAAACCATCTATAAACTTAACTGGAAGATTTAATTTCTTAGACATGGTGTTTATCTCAGGTCCACCACCATGTACTATTACTACTTTAATTCCTACACAATTCAATAAAACAAAATCTTTTATTGTCTGCAATTTCAGTTTTGGATCAGTCATAGCAGATCCACCATATTTAATTACAAATATCTTATCTTTAAATTTTTGTATATATGGAAGTGCCTGAGATAAAATTTTAACTCTATCATTTGAGTCACGAGACTTTCTTAAACTCTTCGTATGTAATATAACCATAAATTAATATTTCCTTAGTTTTATCAGGGCATTTTTTGCAGCATGCTGGCTTGCATCTTTTTTTGTTTTCCCTAAACCTCTTGCATATTCATTGTTATCTAAAAAGACAGCAACTTCAAATTCTTTGTCATGATCAGGACCTGATTCTCTAAGAGTTTCATAAACAGGCAAGCCCAGATTATTGCCTTGAGTAAATTCCTGTAAAACTGCTTTAAAATTATCTTTTTCTTCATTTTTATCAGCAGCTTGAATATATTCTCTCCAATGAGTAAATATATAGTCTTTAGCTTTATTTGGGCTGGACTCATAATAAATAACAGCAATTAAAGCCTCTAGAGCATCAGCAAGAATAGATATGGGTAAGGTTTTCTTTTCATTTTTACCCACTAACAAATACTTTTTAAGATTTATTTTATTAGCAATAACAGCTAACACCTTCTCACTTACTACATATGCTCTAAGCTTACTTAGCTGACCTTCTGAATACTTTTTATATTTATCCATCAAATATTCACTAACATAAAGTTTTAAAATTGCATCTCCAAAGAACTCTAATCTCTCATTATCTTCTTCATCCTTAAGTGATTTTTCTTTTAAATAAGAGCTATGAGTAAAAGCTGTATTCAATAATGCTAAATCAGCAATTTTTAAGTTTTGTATTTTTAAAAAATTATTTAAATCGTTTTTTCTATTGGTTGAGAGCATTAATATATTTTATCGAAAGATGGGTACATGAACTCTTTTTATGCTTAAGTTAACACCTATAAGGCTCACAGTAAGAGTAAATTGGCTAATCTTAGTACCCACAAGTCTTACGTAAAATATGCTAAAGTACTTGATCTTGTGAAAAATCATTCTATAAAACCTGAAGTAATCATAAGACAACATTGTTACATTAAGTCAAGACAATGGTGGCTAAACTTGGTTACAAAGCTAAAAAGAATTTCAAAAATACATCTATCAAGAAATAAATTAGCCCAAATAGCAACTTACACACTACTTATTACCAAGAATAAAGAAATAAAAAAACTAAATCACAAATACAGAAAGAAAAACAAACCAACAGATGTTCTTTCATTTTATTTAAAAAAAGATGAGCAAATAAAAAATAAGTATTTGGGAGATATAGTTATTTCAATTGACAAAGCAAAAGAACAATCAATAGAAAAAAATGTTTCACTTGAGAATGAACTTACATTGCTATTAGTTCATGGTTATTTGCATTTATTGGGATATGACCATATCATAAAGTCTGATGCAAAGAAGATGTTTACATTACAAGATAGAATTTTCAAGAAATTCCTGTAGAATATAAACCATGAAAGATACTAAAATCACAGTCTACAATTCTTTAAGTAAAGAAAAAGAAATATTCACACCTAACAATCCACCTATAATTAATATATATACTTGTGGACCCACTGTTTATGATCATTCACATATAGGACATTCAAGATCTGCAATAACCTGGGATTTTATAGTTCGGTTTTTAAGATATGTTGGATATCAAGTTAACTGGACAAGAAATATTACAGATATTGATGACAAAATCATTAACAAATCAAAAGAAATAAATATAAATCCAGAAAAAGTAGCAAGAATTTACACCTACTCCTTTCATGAAGACATGATTGCTTTAGGGGTTGATTGGCCAGACTATGAACCAAGAGCTACACAATATCTTCCACAAATGATTGATTTTATAAAAGGACTTATTGAAAAAAATCATGCTTATGCCATTGACTCTGATGTTTATTTTTCTATTGCATCATATAGTGAATATGGAAAACTGAAGGGTCAATCTATAACTGAACTAGAAAAAGGTTTTGGAAGAATTGAACCAAATCCTAAAAAGAAACACCCTCTAGATTTTGCCTTATGGAAAAGTATTAAGACTAAAGATGAATATGGTTTTGATAGCCCATGGGGAAAAGGTAGACCCGGATGGCATCTTGAATGTTCTGCCATGAATTATGCATTATATGAAAAATGCTTGGATATTCATGGTGGTGGAGATGATTTAATCTTTCCACATCATGAAAATGAAATAGCACAATCAGAAGCTTTCACAAAAAGCAGATTTTCCAAATACTGGCTTCATAATGGAATGATTATGGTTAATGGTAAAAAAATGGCTAAGTCTGATGGGAATTTTATAACTATAAAAGAAGCCTTAAAAAAGTCATCACCAGATGCATTAAGGTTTTTTATATTGAATAGCCACTATAGAATGCCCCTCAACTATACAGAAGAAGGAATTACAGCAGCAGAAAACGGAATCAATCGACTAAAAGAAACTATTTTAAATACTCAACTAGAACCAAATAACAATTACATTAATTTAAATTTTGAAAATGAATTCACAAAAGAATTTATTGAAGTATTATCCGATGATTTTAATAGCCCACAAGCACTATCAATATTGTTCAAATTAGCTGATAAGATTAACCTTGAAAAAGATCGTAATACTAAACTTGAAGCACAACATACATTAATACATCTATCTAAAATCCTAGGCTTTAATATAACCAATGATATTACTGGCATCAATGAAACAATAAAAGATAGGATATTTTCAAACATGATTGAAAGTCTTATGGGGTGGAGAACAGACTTTAAGTCAAATAAAGATTATAAAAATGCTGATAAAATAAGAGAGTTGTTAACACAATGCAAAGTTGAAGTCAAAGACTTACCAAACAATGATTACAAATGGCATATAAAATTATAATGATTAACCACTCGCTAAAATACAAATTATTTGTTCTATTACAAATAGTAATCTACTTAACATTAATATCAACCCCTCTTTATGCAAAAGAAAAAATAAATAATGAGCCTATAGTTTTAACTGATTTAACTAGTTTAAACATTACAAATGATTCTACTAAAAACATAAAAGAACTAGAGAATATAATAAAAACAAGAAAACCAAGATTTATATACCTTGAACAATGGATTACTTTAGAACCACATAATAAAGATATTTTAAAAACTCTAACCAAGTTAAGAAAAAAATACAACTCAAAGTTGTTTCTTGTAGTTGGTAAAAACACCTGGTTTGGATCAAGGGGTGTAGCAAACACATTAGATGCCTTAAATACTTATGGAAAATGGATCGATGGAATTGTTTTAAGGACGGAACCAAATAAAACAAATATTTGGAATAAAGACGAAACGTCATTCAAAATACAAATACTAAATCAAATGCTTGATGCATATTCAGCAATTCATATTGAAACAAAAAAAAGAGACAAGATTTTTATAGCAGAATTTCCATTTTGGTTCACTGATTTTAATGGACCTAAAGGAACATTTTCACAAGACACCTGTAATTATGTAGATAGAATCGTTTTTCTAATTGATGATATTAAAATGTTAGATACACTTGCGGTTAAATGGAACGGTATCACTTGTCAATATCAAATCAATCTTGGAAAAAGAGCCACAAACCAAACCGAAGAGTCTATAAAAGAAATTTATTCAAAAATTAAAAAGAATATTAGCTTTTACTATAACTTTAATGGCTTTATAATCGACTCTGACTCTACCTTAGAAAACAATATTTCATTTTAAATTAAAAGTTACATTATTGAAGATAATAAAAACAATTTAGGGTTATCACTTTAAGTATTAAATATAAATAATCTTTAACCGAAGTATCCATTAGGAGTACTAAAATGGATATAAGAAAAAAGATTCTCACTATATTAACTTTTCTATTATTAGTTTTTAAATTAACTACAAGCACAACACTAGCATTAACAATACCTTCAAAATCAAACAACATCGATAATCTTAATTTTGTTGGAACATGGTACATGCAAACAATAGTCACAGAATCATCTTGTCCACATATCGTTATAGGAACAACTACTGAGTCAACATTAAAAATTAAACCAACCACAAAAAATAACGACAAAAATACAGTCTTAAAACTACTCTGGGAAGGTGAAAACTGGAACAAATCAGAGGGCACTCTAAAACTATTAAATGAAAAAGAAGCAATCACGGAAAGAATAACTGAAACAAAAACAAATGATGACAGCTTCTGGAAAGCCATTTTAATAGATCACTTAAACATTACAGAACAAAATACAATACATTCAGAAACAGTTGTCACTCAGTATAAAAATGGCATAAAAGTAGGAAAATACAAAACTTTTTCAATATTAACTAAATCAAGCTTATAAATGATATAAAATATTATTGTATTATCTGTTAAAAATACAAATATTTTAATGAATTTAGAAATTATAAATTATTTAAATAAGATTTCACTACCACACTGGCTGTTAGCTTCAATTGTAATATTATTATTTATATATTTATTTATTGCATTGTTTTATCCAGAAAGATTTACATAGGTGATTGAACTAACTATATTTATAATTTTATTATTACTAGTACTGATACCTAGTAGTTATGTCTTAGGAAAATATATTTCCATCCACTTTCTTGATGATCCACTTCAGAAAAAAACAAAACTTCAAATGTTCTTTGATAAAGTAGAACAACCTATTTATAAGTTTTGCAATATTAATCCCTACAAACAAATGAATGGGTTTGACTATTTTATGGCTTTATTCTCTTCAAATATATTAATTTCAGCTTTTTCTTTCATCGTATTATATTTTCAAAACAAATTACCTTATACAGGAGGTATTAAGTGGCAATTAGATATCCCATTAATTTTACACATTCTTTCTTCCCTAATAACAAACACATGTCAAACACATCATATCCCTGAACTTCATTTAACACATCTATCAAATTATTTTATTATGCCTCTATTGATGTTTTATTCAAGTGCCTCTGGAATTGCAACTGGAATAGTTGTTATGCGTGGTGTCACCTTGAGTAAAATTGGCAATGCTTATGTCGATGTAATAAAAGCAATGACAAGAATTTTATTTCCCTTATCATTTCTTTTATGTCTGATTTTTGTAGCACTTGGCACACCCAATACTTTTAAAACATCAATCACATATGAAACACTAGAAAATATTAAACAAACAATTATTATTGGACCGATTGCAGCATTTGAAGCGATTAAATTATTAGGTGAAAATGGCTTATCTTGTTTAAATGCAAACTCTGCTCACCCATTTGAAAATCCAAGTTATTTAAGTAATTTTGTTCAATTGGTTAGTATTTTAATAGTTCCTTTTGCACTGATTTTTACAATTGGTTTCTGGCTCAAAAATTTAAAACAAGCAATTGTAATATTGTCAGTATTAGTCATTGTTCTAATATTTGAGTTTACGGCTGTAACATACTTTGAGCTTAAAGGAAATCCATTAATAAACTCTGCATTGAATCTAACATCCCCTAACTGGGTTGGAAAAGAAACTCGGCTAGGAATTGTAGGTTCATCAGTATTTGAAGCTGCCGTATCAAACGTAAGTGGCTCTGCAAATGCTGCACTTGAATCATTTCACCCTATTATAAATGCATTTGGTCTTTTTAACCTATCAAATCAATCAGTCTTTGGTGTACAAGGCTTTGGAACAGTGTTTACAATTAACTTCATTTTATACACTGCTTTTTTTATAGGATTAATGCTGGGCAAAACACCTGAAATTTTTGGAAAAAGAATTGAAAAAAATGAAATGATTTTAAGTTCTATTCTGCTCTTACTAAATCCTTTATTAGTACTTGTTGGAGTAATTCTTACATTAATTATTTACCCCGATAAATCAAACAATCTTTATGAACACTTACATTACTATACTCAAGTGTTTTATGAGTTTGCATCAGGTGCTGCTAGTAATGGCTCAGGTTTAGAAAGTTTAAATGACAACACTCCTTACTGGAATTTAAGCCTTGCAACCGTAATGTTTCTAGCAAGATATGGAGCAATGGCATCAATGATTCTAATGGGTGCATCATTAGCTCTAAAGCCAGTTAGAACAAGCTCTCATCCAGCATTTAAAACAGACACCGCTTTATTTGGTTTTATATTTCTTTTTATGTCCATAATGTCAACCATATTAATATATCTTCCATTTATAATTTTAAGTCCATTAGCTGAAGTGTTTATGCATGGGTAAATGAGCATTGAGGAGTGAGCAGAAAAGGAGTGAGCAAGAGAAGATTGAGCAGCAAGAAATGAAGAGTGAGAAAAAAAAACTCATTCCTCAATCCTAACAACTCAATCCTAAATTTATGATGAAAGTAAGAGAAAAAAGAAAGCATACATTAAAAATAGATTACTCACGTGTAATTCCAGGTGCATTATTAGATTCAATCAAGCAACTAAATCCATTTGTTATGATTAACAATCCTATAATTTTCATGGTTGAAATTTGTCTTATTTTAACTATTGTTTTATCTATTAACCCTAATTTCTTTGGACCAAGTGTTTTAACAAAAGAAATAAATATTACAATATCGATACTACTTTTTTTAACCATATTGTTTTCAAATATCGCTGAAAATATTGCAAAACATATTGGTATAGCTCAAGCTGAAAGTTTAAAAATTGTACACGGTGATATTGAAGTGAAAAAAATTAAGCCTGATGGAATGATTGAATATGTTTTTGCATCACAGTTAGAAAAAGGAGATCTTATCAGAGTACAAGAAGGAGACTTAATTCCACTAGATGGCGAAGTTCTTGAAGGTGTTGCCTCAGTTGATGAGTCTGCTATTACCGGTGAATCATCACCTGTTTTAAAAGAACCAAATACCGATTATTCAAGTTCAGTAACAGGTGGAACAAGGATTTTAACTGACTCCCTACTAATCAAAATCACATCTGAACAAGGTCAAACTTATTTAGATCAAATGGTTACAATAGTTGAGTCAACAGAAAGACATAAAACTCCTAATGAATTAAGTTTAAGCGTTTTATTAATAGCATCAACCATTTCATTTTTATTTGTAGTTGTAGCATTACCATTTGTTCTAAACTATCTAAACGTACAGTTTGAAATATCCTATCTTATTGCATTATTGATTTGTCTTATACCTACTACTATAGGCAGCTTAATTGTACCTATTAGAGTTTCTGGATTTGAAAAGGTAAATTCCTATAATGTTCTTTCTATTTCAGAAAAGTCTATTGAAATAGCAGGTGACATAGATATTTTATTCCTTGATAAAACAGGAACAATAACATTTGGAAATAGAGTTGCTAATGAGTTTATACCATTAGGCACAAACTCATTAAATGATGTTGCAAAAATAGCTTATATCTCTAGCCAGTTCGATCAAACTCCTGAAGGCAAATCTATTTTAGCTTTGGCTAAAACATTAGGAATTGAATTTGATTCAAATGAAATCAAAGGAACCTCTTATGAATTTTCAGCTCACACAAGAATGAGTGGAATAGATTTAGAATCTGGTGACATCTTAAGAAAAGGAGCCAGCGATGCAATTAAAAAACTTGTAACAAATAAAAATGGTAAGATATGGCCTAATACTCAACAAATAGTTGACAACATTGCTTTGCAAGGTGGCACCCCTCTTTTAATATCAAAAAATAATGAGGTTATCGGTATCATTCATTTAAAAGATATGATTAAATCTGGAATGAAAGATAAATTTAAAGAACTAAATGTTCTTGGTGTTAGAACAGTAATGTGTACAGGAGATAATAACTTAACAGCTAAAGTCATTGCTCAGGAAGCTGGAATAGATGAACATTTAGCACAAGCAAAACCTGAAGATAAGATTCACTTGATTCGAGATTACCAGTCAAAAGGGTTAATTGTAGGAATGATTGGAGATGGAACAAATGATGCACCAGCATTAGCACAAGCAGATATTGGACTAGCAATGAACTCCGGTACTATTGCAGCAAAAGAAGCAGCTAATATGATTGATCTAGATTCAGATCCAACAAAAATCATAAACATAATAAAAACGGGCAGACAACTATTAGTTACAAGAGGTGCATTAGCTACTTTTTCCATAGTTAATGACATTTCAAAATATTTTGCTATATTACCCAGTATGCTTACAATTAAAGGATTAGAAGCACTAAACATAATGCATTTGACCTCTAACATTTCAGCAATTTTATCTGCAATGATTTTTAACACAATTATTATTCCACTAATGACACCAATAGCATTAAAAGGAATAAGTGTAAAAACACAAGATCCAAATAAACTTTTAACTAACAACTTAATTTACTTTGGTATTGGTGGACTAGTACTACCATTTATTGGTATAAAATTAATTGATCTTGTAATTGGGAGATTTATACAATGACAGGAATAAAAGTATGCATGGTTACAATTTTGCTAACTATAATATACTTAGCAAGTAGTGTCTTCTTTTCTACAATAGTATTTAACTGTAATGCAAATGGAAGTTTAATCAAATCAAACAATAAAATAATTGGTTCAAAGTTAATAGGGCAAGAATTCTCAAATCCATTATATTTTCACAACCGTCCATCATTAAATAATTATAAAAACAATATCTCTGGAAATACAAATGATGCATACTACTCTAAAAGACTAATAGAAAATATTAAAACAAACCACATAAACCATAAAATAAAAAACTTCAATTCAAGCCCAGACCTAAACTTAATCTCAGAATCAGCATCAGGATTAGATCCTGATATAACCTATGAAGGAGCCATAAGTCAAATAGAAAGAATTTCAAAATTGTCTGGAGTTACTAAGGATGATTTAATCAAACTTTTAAACAAAAAAGCTAAACCTTTAGTTTTTGGAATTTCTGGACAAAAAATCATTAATGTACTTGAACTAAATTTAGAACTCAAACAACTATATGCCAAAACGCATTGATCCAGATGAGCTATTAAAACAAATAGTAAAGTTGTCTGGCGGAAGACATAAAATCTTTTTAGGAATGGCACCTGGTGTTGGCAAATCATATCGAATGCTAGAAGAAGCACTTGAACTTAAGAAAAGAAATATTGATATTGTAATAGGCTACCTTGAACAACAAAACAGACTTGATAATGAACATTTTATTTCAATTTTTGAAACTATTCCAAGAAAAAAATATAAAATAAATACTACTGAGTTATCCGATCTTGACTTGGAAGCTGTTATAGAAAGAAAACCAGCAACAGTAATCATAGATGAACTTGCTCATAACAATCTGCCTGGTTCATTAAATCAAAAGAGATATCAAGATATTCAAGAAATACTTAAAAATGGAATCAGTGTTTTGTCTACTCTAAACATTCATCAGCTTGAAAGTATTGCACCTATAGTAGAAAAAAATCTTGGTATTAAAGTTAATGAAACCGTACCAAATTGGGTATTAAATCAGGCAGATGAAGTTGTCTTAATCGACATTCCAATTGATGAGTTATACAACAGACTTAAATCAAAAAATATTTACAATCAAGCACAGTTAAATCATGCATTAAAAAATTTTTTCAAGCGAAGCAATTTAAACATGCTTCGTGATTTAGCTTTAAATGTTCTTGCAGAGCGTGTAGATATTGAGGTTGTAAGTGAAAACTTAAAAGCAAAAATTAAAGAGAGAATTCTTGTAGCTGCAAGTCCTAAAGAAAACTCTATAAACTCAATCAATAAAGCTGCTGAAATTGCCAGTATTTACCATGCTGATTTAGATGTTCTGTGCATATTAAAGAACAACATAGATGAATCAATTATTGATAAGTTAAGAGAAACAACAAGAGCAAGTAAAGGATATTTTTTTCTTGTTAAAAATATAAACATGGAAATTGCAGATGAGTTAGTTCACTATATCAAAGTAAATAGAATAACTCAGTTAATCATGGGGTTTCCCAATAAAAAGCAATTATTTGATTTTTTTTCAAAATCAACTGTAAAAATAATTTTAGAAAAAACTAGCAATCTAGATTTACTCTTAATTGGGAATACTGAAAGCAAGCCGATTGAGATAAAAGAAGATAAAGAAGAAACAAACCTCAGACCAAACTTCCAATCCAATATGAAATTTGGAAACTTTAAAATTTATATTGGTATGGCACCTGGCGTTGGTAAGACTTATAAAATGTTACAAGATGCTCGTGAACTACACAAACAAAACATAAATGTTTTACTTGGAGTTATTGATACACATGGCAGAGTAGATACAGCAAAACTAATAGAAGGATTACCTGCGTTGCCTTTTAAACTAATAGAACATAAAGGTAAATATCTTCCGGAATTTGATTTAGAGGCTGCAATACTTGCAAAACCTGAAGTAATCTTAATAGATGAACTTGCTCACACCAATGTACCAGGAGCCATCAATAGTAAAAGATATCAGGATGTTCAATATTTGCTTAGAGCAGGAATAGATGTAATATCTACTGTTAATATACAACACATTGAAAGCTTGAATGATATTGTAGAACAAGTAACTGGAATTAGAGTAAGAGAAACAGTCCCAGATTGGGTTATATCACATGCCAATGAAATAGTACTTATTGACTTAAGCCCTGAAGCATTGCAAGAAAGATTAAAAGCAGGAAAGATCTATTCTTTAGATAAAATCGAACAAGCTTTAACACATTTTTTTCAAAAGAAAAATTTGATTGCATTGAGAGAACTCTCACTTAGAGAAGTTGCAGAATCTGTTGAACATGAAATGCATCCGAAAGAAAAAAAGCTTAAGATTTTAAGTTATATCGATATTAATAGTGATACTTTACGTCTAATAAGAAAGTCTGCAAGAATAGCAAGTAGATTACAAGCTGAATTAATAATCGTGCATATTGTAAAAAGTACTTCCAAGCTATCGGAGGAAAAAAAGATTGCAATTATTGAGCTTGAACAATTGATTGTAGAGCTGGGGGGAGATTTTAGACTAGTAGAAGGAACAGATATTATAAATGAAATATTAGTAGCTTATAATAAAATCAACCCTGATTACATAGTAATAGGCGAGCCTACAAAAAAAGTAAAAAATCTACTGTCATTTAAAGAATCAATTATAAACAATATAATTCATAAAATATCAAACGCTAACTTATGGATTGTAGGAAATTTTTCAAGAGAAGAGTAAAAAAACTATCTATCTCTCTCTCAGCTTTTCATACCAAAAATATATTGGAACACCACTAAACATAAGAAATGCTGTTAAGAATGAAGTCCTCAAATCACCATGAAAAGTACTAAAATTTATTACAACCATAAAGAGAACAACAAGAGAAACAACACCAACCACAAAATATACACCAAATAATCCAAATGGAATTTTAAAATAGCTGTGTATATCAGGATTCCTTTTCCTTAAAATCACTAATGCAATTGCTTCTAAAAGTATTGCAATCAAATAAAGGAAGACATCATAACCAATTAAAGTCTCAAATCCATAAAGAATTAGTACGCTATATGCAAGTGCTGCAAAAATAATTGCAATATGTGGCGTTTGATATTTACTATGAACTAAAGAAAGAACACTGGGCAATAACTTATCCTCAGCTAAAGTCATAATAATTCTAGTAGAAGATAAAAGCATTGAATTAAATAAACCCAGTGAAGTTAGTAATCCACCAACAGCTAAAACAGTTCCTAATATTGGATACCCCATAGAATTTGCAATAAAGGTAAATTCTCCAAACTTCCAACTCTGCCAATCAGTATGAATACAAACTCCAACTAGTGTAGGAAAGAAATAAAAAAATGCAATTATAGGAATGCATATAAACAATGCTTTATGATAATTCATTCTAGGATTATCTACCTCATGAAGCACGGTAGAACCATTATCCCAACCAATAAAATTCCAAAAAGCAATCGATAACCCAAGAAGCATTTCTTTACAAGTAGGTGTATGATGTGAGTTTAAGACCGATGAAAAATCAAATGAAAGATGATTCATTCCAAGTATAATAAAAATCGCAAACGATAATAAAATAAATATCTGAAAAGAAGTAAGAATACTGCCAACTGCTCGAATCCCTAAAATATTTATAATCGCACAAGACCATATCATAATAAGCTGAATAAAATATATTGAATGTGAATCAATCGATGGAAATAATATCTTTAAATACGTTCCAAACAAGATGGGGTATAAAGACAAATCAATTAAAGTATATAAAGTACTCCACCACCCTTCCATGAATCCCCAGAACCGACCCATGCTGATTTGTACCCAGCGATAATAGCCCCCTTGTATAGGATAAGAGCTGGCTAACTCAGCTACAATCATCGTTTCAGGAATAGTCCAGATAATTGGCAAAAGTACAATCAATAAAAGAGAGTTCAAAGGTCCTACGGAACTGATAATTTCTTCTAATCCATATGGCCCACCACTAACAGAAAAAAATACAATTGATACAAGTGCTAATAATTTAGCTTTTTTATTGTTTGTCACTATTTTTACCGTTCAAATTGTTCATGAATATGCTACCCAGGTCTTTTTAATTGTTTCAATGTGTTGCCCTGCAAACTGTTCGCTTCGGAGGTTTAAATTATACCTCCTTGCTTCCAAGGTTTGCTACGGGCAACACATTTTTACTTTTAAAGACCTATATTTTCTAAATGATTACTTGTAATAAAGTATAATATTCTAGGTTTAATAATACGAATTGCTCGTTATTACAATATATCCAAGCGCTATGGAAACACAAACATCAATTAATACTTTTCCAATAACCTGCAAAGTAAATGCTAAAGGTCATTTAACTATAGGAGGATGTGATTCACTTGAACTTGTAAAAA
Source organism: Candidatus Melainabacteria bacterium (assembly GCA_023250155.1). Taxonomy (GTDB): domain Bacteria; phylum Cyanobacteriota; class Vampirovibrionia; order 2-02-FULL-35-15; family 2-02-FULL-35-15; genus JAHFBD01. Next base: position 109,763 of record JAHFBG010000008.1, on the reverse strand, counting down.
CCTATGGAAGTCCTTTATATTTAATTGATAAAGAAACACTCATATACAATGCTTCTTCTTATATAAACAGTTTAAAAAAACATTATCCAAATCATTTAATACTATACGCCTCAAAAGCATTTACAAATACTGCTATCTTTAAAATCATAAACAATTTAGGGCTTGGTATTGATGTAGTATCTGGAGGAGAAATATTTACTGCACTATCAGCTAATTTCAACAAAAAAAACATATACTTCCATGGAAACAATAAATCTGAAGATGAAATTAAATATGCACTCACAAATGATATTGGCACAATAGTTTTAGACAATTTTTACGAGCTTGAACTATTACAAAAGATCTCAAAAGAATTAAATAAAACCATCGAAATAATAATTAGATTAACACCTGGAATAGAATGCCATACTCATGACTATATTAAAACAGGTCATTTGGATAGTAAGTTTGGGTTTGACTTAGAATACTTAGATGATGTGTTGAAATCCATAAAAACAAAAGGAGATAATTTACGATTAAAAGGATTACATGCTCATATTGGTTCACAAATATTTGAATTAAAACCATATACTGACACCATTGAAATATTGCTTGAAAAGTTTAGTTATATAAAACAAAAATATAATATTGAACTAACAGAATTAAATGTTGGTGGTGGTATAGGTATCTCGTACATAAAAGAGGATGATCCTATTTCTATAGATGACTGGGCAAGAGTCACATCCGAAACTATTGAAAAAGCTTGTAAAAAATATAACCTATTACTTCCAAAGTTAATCGGTGAACCTGGAAGAAGTATCATAGGTTCAAGTGGAGTCACACTGTACACCGTAGGAAGTTCAAAACAAGTACCAAATGGAAGAAAATATATTTCTATTGATGGTGGAATGGCTGACAATCCAAGACCTATTACTTATAATGCTAAGTACACAGCAGTAGTAGCAAACAAAATGAACCATACTGACCTTGAAATAGTGACTATAGCTGGAAGATACTGTGAAACTGGAGATATCTTAATAAGAGATATAACACTACCTAAACTTTCACCAAAAGATATAATTGCAGTCTCAAATACAGGAGCATATAACTACAGTATGTCATCAAACTATAATATGGTTCCAAGACCTGCTTGTGTATTAGTGTCTAATGGACAGTCTGAAATAATCATTGAAAGAGAAACATATAGTGATTTAATTGCTAAGCATAAATAATAAAAACGGGATTGTCATTGCGAGGAAGGACTAAGTGACCCACACGCTTTGCTCGTGGCAGGCTCCGCAATCTTCGAGACTGCTTCGACTCACACTACCAGCTCGGAGCTTTCCAAAGCCATCGGGGTTCTTGGCAAATGTAATTCATAAGTGTATTATATTTGCATTATCAAAGCCTTAGAACAAAAGCTACTAAGAGGTTCCCTCGGGCTGTCCAGCTCCTACGCTTGGCAGGTGAGTCTACGCTTTAAGTTGACTTCGTAAACTATCACTTATAATAAGCTAGCTTTGTCATAATGTTTCTACTCTTCTAAGCCTTATTGCTTTTTTTGTTGAATCAATATACTAGGTGGAGTTCCATTAGTAATAATTAACCCACCATTTTGACCAGCTAGCTTTTGTGCTTCAGCCTTCATATATTCAATATATTCAGGATTTTTACGAAGGGTTTCACTGATTTTATTAATTACGTCAGCATTACCTTGAGCCTCTTCTCTTAGTTTATTTGCTAATCCAATACCTTTTTGTGTTAATGCTAAAGCATTGTTTTCTTCAACTTTAATTCTATTAAGAGCTGTTTGTTGATCAATCAACACTTCTGCCCTTGCCTTTAGAGCATCTTTTAATTTCTCAGGTAAGTGAACATTTCTTATATAGACATCAGTAATCTTGACATATTTATCATTAACCATTTCATGGAGACTAGGTATACGCTCATTAGTCCCAGGTACTACAAAACCTTTTTGCAGTGCTCTTGTTATGTCATCCCTATGATCATTAGCTTTTTCAGCAACGTACTGCTTGACAATGTCCCCTATTAAATTTCTGTATCTTGAACGAATTGCCTTGGTATAGAAAACTCGATTATAATCGTTGTGGATATAATCTTTGAGATTATCATCAGATTTATCTTTATTTGAAGAAGTGTCTACATGCTTACTGGAACCAACAACTTTTCGGTGAATTTCAGGTAATGCATCTCTTTCTAGTTCCCACTCAATAACTGAATCTACATCAACAGGAACATTGTCTGCTGATTGTGTTGTTATAACTTCTTTTACAACTTGTTTTGTACCATCATATCTTATGTTTTGTTGAATAAATGGAATTGCTAAGAAAGCTCCTTCACCATGAGTTCTGTCAAGCGTTCCAGAAATAGAATCATATACAACTGATATTTCACCAGAACTATTGCTTCTACAAGAAAGAGCAGGAGTTGCAACTACTGCTGCTCCTAAAACACCTGCTGCTATCCAGCGTTTTGGTGCATTGAATACTTTTGATATGTCCATAATTATAATTAACCTCCGAATATTTTGGTGCAACACCCCTTTGTTTGCACAGTGCAAGGTATCCTAACAAACTTATTATCAGAAATTGTTAAGATTTTTCTTCTTAATCAATCAGATTTCAAAAGAGTAATTTCAATGTTTATGTGAAAATTTATGCTGAAATTGTTGTAAACAAATCATCAAAGACTGTTTAATAACTTAGGTAATCTTAAGAATCTTTTAAAGATTACTTCAAATAAACATTATATTTTCCTTGGTTTTATCACACTGTCTTCATAATACTTAATCTGAGAGTCAATCTCTGCTTTAGTATATCCAAGATGCTTTTGCAAATAGTCAGCTACATATGGAATAGAATCTTCTCCAAGACCTTCACAGAGACCAAGAGTTAGTCTTCTAAGTAATACATCACTTATTGTATAAGCTTCTTCATTACTAACAGCAAATCCAACCTGTGCTGCAATATCCATAGATGATTTATTTAAAAAATCACCAAGCTTATTGTTTTCTTTTACTGGTTCAAGTACTTTTAAATACTCAGAACCATATAAGTCAATTAAATGCTTAACAACCTTAGGGTCAATATTAAATTTAGGTCCATTTAATTTAGCTTCAGTGTTTTTATAATGTTCAACATCAGAACCCACATTACGCAATAATGGTATTTGTTTTGTTTTAGATGATACAAAATTATAGTTTAACTTTCTATAAACCACATCAACAGCTTCTTCTGACAAGCTTCTATAAGTAGTCAGCTTTCCTCCCACAGAAATAAAATTATCAAGTCCTTCATTTTTATGATCAAGTACAAAGTGTTTTCTAGTAATGCTGCCAGGATCAGACTTCTTCACATATGGAAGTGGTCTTACTCCACAAATAGAATATAAAATATCATTATGTGAAATTTTTACATCTTTTAAAATGTTATTAGTTTCATTAATCAGATAGTCAATCTCATCTTTTGAAGCTTTTAGAGAGTCTAAATCTCCAGAAAAAGGAATATCAGTCGTTCCAATTAAGTAACAATTTTGTTTTTGTTCTTGCCAAGGGATTATAAAAAAAGGTCTTCCGTCTGATTTAGCACTTACATATAATGCATGTTTTGGACCATTATCAAATTTTCTAACTACAATATGACTACCTTTAGTTCCACCAATCTTTCTAAGTATATCTTTTTTCGTAAGTCCACAAAGAGAATCTACCCATGGTCCAGAAGCATTCACTATAACTTTTCCACGTACTGTGTGTTTAGTCCCATTCAACCTATCAACAAAATCGACTGAATTGATTTTATTTAAATCAACACTAACATCCACAACCTCAGCATGGTTTAAAACTACACCACCATTATTTTTTGCCATTAAAACATTTTCAAGACACAATCTTTCTGGATAAGAAATCTGTGCATCATAATAAATAGCTCCTCCAACTAATCCATTAGATTTAATTCCTGGTTCATATTCTTGAAAATCATCCATATACATCATTTTATGAGATGGCAATGTTTTATCAAAGGATAAAAGGTCATAAAGTAGCATTCCAAGCTTAATAAGCAAAGGACCTCTTTTATCTCCTTTATAAACAGGAATACAAAGCTCTAATTCTTTAACTAAATGGCTAGCATTTTTTAAAAGTAATTCTCTTTCTCTTAAAGACTCCCTAACTAAACTAAATTCAAGATGCTCTAAATATCTGAGTCCACCATGTATCAGCCTTGTAGATTCACTAGTACAACCACTACCAAAATCTTCTTTTTCAAGGAGAAGAACCTTTAGTCCACGCTCACTTGCATCTCTGGCTATACCAGAACCATTAACCCCACCACCAAATACAATCAAATCAAACTCTTGATTTATATGGGCTTCACTAAATCTTTGAATCATAACAGCTTTACATCTTTCAAGAAGAGCAGGTAAATGAGTTGTTCCAGGGATTTTCATATTAAAAATAACTATAAATATTATCCATGTACTATCAGATAATTATATGTTATAAATAACCAAGGTGTGTTAAGCAAATCAGGTAATGTCATTGCTGTAAAGGTTAGAACTTTCACAAAAGCGAACCTATTGCCCGGAGCTTAATTTGGAAGCGAAGCGGACATGGAGCAAAGGGCAATATGGTGAGCATAAAAAGTGAAAGTTCTAATTTAAGGAGTAGAAAATTTGCAAATTAATAAATACATAGGAATACTCGGAATAATAGCAATTTTATTTATTGGCTATTTATTTTCAAACAATAAAAAAATCGTTAATTTTAAACTCATATTCACAGGAATATTTCTTCAATTTATCACTGGTATTTTCATATTAAAGTTTCCACCTGGAAAGTATTTATTTGAAATATTAGCAAAAGGTGTTACAGCTCTTTTAGATCTTTCTAGAGAAGGGGGAAGATTTGTTTTTGGTTTTTTAGCAAATGAAGCTCTCTTATCACAACATCTTGGCAAAGAAAATGGATTTATATTTATCATTCAAATAGTTCCAACCGTGATCTTTATCTGTGCACTAGTTTCTGCATTGTATTATTTTAAAGTCTTACAAATTATAATAAAAGTTTTTGCATGGATATTTAATAAGTTTTTAGGAGTAAGTGGTGCTGAAGCACTAGCCAATTCTACTGTAGCCATTGTAGGGCAAGTAGAATCTGCCATTGTCATTCAACCATATTTAAATAAAATGACAAAATCTGAACTACTTACCATTATGACTGGTGGAATGGCATGTATATCAGGCTCACTAATGGCTATATATAGTAGCTTAGGTATTAAAGCAGAGTATCTGCTTGCAGCAAGCTTTATGGCAATACCAGGAAGCTTTGTTCTTTCAAAACTTTTTTATCCCGAAGATGAAACCCCCATCACAAAAGATCTGGTAAACATTGATATTTTAATAAAAGAAAAAAGCCTTGTAGAAGCTATTCTAGATGGTGCTTTTAGCGGAGCAAAAATATGCGTAGGTATTACAGCCATGCTTCTTGCATTTATAAGCCTCGTAGCTATGGTAGACAAGTTACTATTTACATGTAATCATGCATTAAGTTTAAAAACAATTTTAGGTTTTATTTTTACGCCTGCTATTTATTTGTTTGGGGTTCCAAATAGTGATATAAGCATGGTTTCACAACTGCTTGGTACTAAAATCTCACTGAATGAGTTTATTGCATATATAGATCTTTCAAAACTAGTAGAACTAAATAAACTAAGTCCAAAAAGCATATTAATCTCTACCTTTTTACTCTGTGGCTTTGCAAACTTTTCAAGCATTGCTATCCAAGTAGGAGGACTATCCCAAATGGCACCAGATAGAAAAAGCGATTTAGCAAATCTTGGTTTTAAAGCAATGGTTTGTGGGGCTCTTACCTCTTGCATATCTGCATGCATTGCTGGGATGTTGGTGTAAACTCTATATCGGACTACTCAAAAGTTCTTTATATGCTTTATCTCCTATTACTTGAAGTCTAAGTTCAAGTTCTTCAGGAACAGTTAAAGCTCTTCTTATTTCATTTAATTTACTAAACTTTTCAGAATCTTTAAACTTTAAATCTTCATCTAAATAGTTAAACGCTTTCTTATAAACACCTTGATCTGTTAATGTATAAAAACCATTCTTTGCTTCATTCCAACCACAATATGCTTTTTTCCCTCCAAAAGTTGTTCTAATCTTAAATGAGTATTCATCTCCATTAAGCTTATCAATGCCTCTGTATGCAGTTTCGTCCAATTCAGATTCTTTTTCCATAGCCATTACTTCATCAAGAGATACATCAGAGGCTTCAAGCCCTAACAAATAAGCCAGTTCACGGCTATTTACAACAGGTTCAGAGTTGTATCGTTTATTGAATTTTAGTCTATCATCATATAAATCAAGCGTTTCTTCAGTACCTTCTTCAGTAAAAGCAATCTTGAACTCATCTTTTTCATTTTTAAAGACCCTTAGAGTGCCTGCATATTTTTTATATTGATCTAAGTCCCATGATTTAAATTCTTCTGGATTCGCACTATTAAAATCTGAACCTTTTCCTCTAATATATTCACTAAAATCACATACTTTCAAGATTTTAGATAATGGAGATCTATGACCTACAATATCTCTAATTTTTTGAAGTAAATCATCTGCATACTTTTCATCTTTTCCAAGATTTTTAATACAATGATTTTTAATAACATCAACAATTTCTGATTTTTTTAAGAGGTCAACAGTAAGCTCATCATTATCATGTCCTTTAACACCTTTTTCAGCTAGATGACTTCTCATAATATGACCAATATCATGGACATAACAAGCTAGTTTAAAGGCAAGCTCATTGTCCTGCAAATATGGTTTTAATTCTTCATCATGAGTATTTTCTAACAATGAATTAAACATTAGTATTCCAATAGCACCTACACGAGTACTATGAGTAAACCTTTCTAGAAATGCTCGGTCTCTTGCCATTGGACTAGCTAAACCAGCTTGTGATTTTTTCTTAAGAGATTGAAATAGCTCAGTTTTTTCAATCAGATTAAATATCACTCTATTTGGATCATTGTTTATGATTGACTGGAAATGATCACTTTCATGCTCACCCTTTCTATCCTTTTCTATACCAGCTAAAAAATCTTTTATTTCATTTTTAACTTCTTTTGGATTTAAAATCACTTTTACAATTCTCTTAGCAATTGGACCAAATGTATCAGGATTTATAAATTTTGTAGCTGATTGTGCTCCAAATGCTATAGAAGCTACAGCTACACTGGCTGAACGAATAGACATTGCAAGGTTATATAGCATTCCACCTTCTGAATCAACTCCAAGTCCTTTAAGTGCTAACAATAAATTGTTTATACCAAGGATTGGCGAAGCAATCATTTTTGCATTACCTTCAAGCTTCATTAAAGCAGTCTCTGACTCATCTCTACCACCATGATCGTTTGCTCTTTTGTTTACAACAAAACCATCTCTAAAAAGTGCAATGAGATTCACACCTGAAAAAATGCTGAATGGTAAATAAGAAATAGATTTTCCTATATTGAATATTTTCTGAAGTGGTATTGTAGCAAGACCTACTAGTCCACTTAAAACAAGTCCACCACCTGCATTTTGAAAAAAGGCATAAGGCTCATCTTTAAAAAATCGTTTAAAGTCTAATGAAACCACTTTTTTACAAAAGCTTATAATAGACTGCTCAATAGGCATTAATGGTTTTAAAAACGCTAGTTTTGGATTGTTAAACAATGAGTGTTGGACAGCATAAGCATTTTGTTTATCTCTATACCTGACTTGTCCCATACCAATTGATGCAAGACCATCAAATATTGAAAAACCTGCCAGTCCCCAGACTTTATCTAGATACTTACTAAAGTATCCCATTCCCAGGTTTCCAATAGCCCAATATGGGCTTTCATTTGCAAGTCCTGTCAAAGTACCAGCAATTGCTGATTTTGTGTATGCTTTACCTAAACCTTCATATGACTCATCTACATCTCCACTACCAATTGAATTAAAAAACAACTTTCCTGATTTCAACAAAAGATCAATTGCTGCCCAAGCCTGAAAAAATACAGCTCCTGTAGTAAGCCCCATTTTGCCAATTCTTTTGGCTTGAAGTAAAGAAGAACTCTCCTCATAATCATTCGCTATTATTATGCCTGGTGAAACCTGCTGAGATAAAACTAGTTTTGATGATTTTGTAGAAGGTTCTTGGTTTTGATTAGATTCTAACTCATCAGACACACCTATTTTTCTTCGTGGTAAATCACCACTTATATTTTTTGGTGCATCTAATTGAGCTACTATTGGCATATTTTTTTATAGCAAAAGTTTAAAATAGTATGCCATGGTACACCTGTGCCATGCATTTCATATTCAATACTTCTCGATGGAAATACCTTACCAGATAAACTGGATAAAATATTTGATCTATCAAGTGAAAGAATTTCTTTCATTTTCTAAAATCCTAGATATAGCGCCTTAAATGTAAATTTCTAGTAAAACACACTAAATATTAGACTACATTTAATCACACAAGTCAATACAATGTATGTAAGAATTTTAAGGTTTTATTTAGAATCATTACCTTAATTTTGTATTTTATTTGCTTTTTGTTTATCTGTCTCATTATTTTTCTTAACCTCACAACAGGTATCTTCTTTTTTTTGTGTACAGCTAGATACTACTACTAATGAGGTAGGAATTGAAAGAGCTGCTATTATACCTACTTTATGCCAGTTAATTTTCATTTTTCCTTCATTCCAAAAAGATATTTAGAATTAATTGTTAGAAGAATTATACCAAAGATTTAAAATGGCTTCACTATCTCAAATACAAGAAGTAAAAAGTATATAATTGCTTAATTGTTATTCTTACCTTATATATTGATCCCATACAAAAAAAGCTTTATCGGCAGTCTTAGCCTTATTACCATTAAGATCAAAATTCCAAAAAGGTTGTTCAATTTCAAAGATTTGAGTGTTAATACCCCGCATAATTGAAGATTGTGGTGGTGGTAACATCTGATTATCCCAATCAAAAAAATTTATATAGCCATCAAGTAAAAACATAAAAAACTCCTTTCATGAATAAACTGAAAGACTCTGGCACTATACCAATAGAACATTAAGCCTAATTTAAAAACATTAGAAAATCCCTATATTAAACAAAAAATACTGTTTCAGAAGTTAAGATTAGATTATAATTGCTTATTAATGACTACTACTCAAATAATTGACACTATAGAAATTGATTCAAAATCATTAACAATAAATGATGTTGTTAATGTAGCCAGGCATAACTACAAAGTAACCCTTTCTAAAGAAGCTATTGAAAATATAAAAAAAGGAAAGCAAGTTGTAGATAAGGTTCTACTTGATAACAAAATTGTTTATGGAGTAAACACTGGCTTTGGTGCATTTTGCAACAAAATAATATCAAAAGAAAATATAAAACAATTACAAAAAAACTTATTACTTAGCCATTCTACTGGTGTTGATGAACCCTTTAGGGAAGATGTTGTAAGAGCAATAATGCTTCTTCGAATAAATACTTTAGCTAGTGGAAACTGCGGAGTAAGAGTAGAACTTGTTCAAACATTGTTAGATATGTTAAATAAAGGTGTACATCCATATATCCCTCAAAAAGGCTCTGTTGGTGCATCTGGAGATCTTGCACCATTAGCACATTTGGCTCTTGTTCTAATTGGTGAAGGTCAAGCATACTACAAAGAAAATTTACTTCCTGGAAAAGAAGCCATAGAAAAAGCTGGTATCAAAACCATTGAGCTTGAAGCAAAAGAAGGCTTAGCACTAATAAATGGAACCCAAGTAATGACTGGTGTTGCTGCACTAGTAGTACATGAAGCAGAAATCATAATGAAAACAGGTGACATCATAGCTGGATGTACAATCGATGCTCTAAAAGGTTCAGATGCACCTTTCGATAAAAGGCTTCACGAATTACGACCACACACAGGACAGCTAAATAGTGCAGAAAACTTACGATCAGTCATGAAAAACAGTGCTATAAGAGAATCACATAGAGATTGTGGACATGTTCAGGATGCATACTCTATGAGATGTACACCACAAGTACATGGAGCCTCTCGTGACACAGTAGATCATGTAAAAAAAGTTGTTGAGATAGAAATAAATTCTGTAACAGACAATCCTCTAATTTTTCCAGAAACTAATGATTTTATCTCCGGTGGAAATTTTCATGGACAACCAATTGCATTAGTAATGGATTATTTAGGAATTGCACTTAGTGAAATAGCTAATATCTCTGAAAGAAGAATAGAAAGAATGGTAAATAGCAAGCTAAGTGAACACCTCCCTGCCTTTCTCGTAAAAGATGAGGGTATAAACTCTGGATTTATGATCACTCAATACACTGCAGCTTCACTAGTTTCTGAAAACAAGGTCTTAGCACATCCTGCTTCTGTAGATTCTATTCCTACATCAGCAAATCAGGAAGATCATGTAAGCATGGGAACTATTGCTGCAAGAAAGGCCCTGCAAATCTTATCAAATGTTGAGTATGTATTAGCCATTGAATTGTTGTGTGCTGCACAAGCACTTGATTTTTTAAAAGAATTAAAGCCAGGTGATGGAGTAGAAATCGCACATAAACTAGTCAGAGAAAAAGTAGCACATCTTGATAAAGATAGAGTTTTACATATGGATATAAGTTTATTAAAAGCTATGATTAGCAAAGGTATTGTCTTAGAAAAAGTTGAAACAAGTTTAGGTAAATTAAAGTGAACAAAATCTCTGTTGGAATTTTAGGAGTACCATTTGATTATGGAGTAAAGCTTGTAGGTGGTAGACCAGGAGCAAGATTTGGACCTCCAAAAATAAAAGAAGAATTAAACAAAACACTTAAGAATAAATCATTTAAAGACATAGAAATTATTGATTATGGAAATATCACCCCAGTAAAAAAAGATCCAAAAAAAACACATGAGAAAGTAACGCTTACTGTAAACAAGATAATAAAAAATCATGCAATACCTATCGTAATAGGTGGTGGACACGATATATCATTTGGTTCTTCTAAAGCCATAGCGCAAGCTTATAAAAAAATTGGTCAAATAAACATTGATGCTCATTATGATGTAAGACCAGTCATCGATGGAAAGATAACATCTGGAACCCCATTTAGAAGATTGTTAGAAGAAAAACATTTAAACGGAAAAAACTTTGTTGAGCTTGGTGTTCACTCACCAAAAGTTTTAAAAGAGCATTATGAATATCTAATGCAAAAAAAAGCCACGGTTCTAAAACTTGATTATATAAACAAAATAACCATTGAGAAAGCATTAGAGAAAGCATTTTTAATTGCTGCCAAGAATACAAATGCCACTGTATTTGATATAGATATTGATGGAGTACAAAGTAGATTTGCACCTGGATGTAGTGCCCCAGGTATAAAAGGTTTCACTAAGAAACAAATATTGAAAACTGCATATATAGCAGGGAAAAATAAAAACGTGAAGTTGTTTAATCTAATGGAAGTTAGCCCACCATATGATATTAAAGACAAGACCGTTAAACTCGCAGCTGATTTGATTTTACAGTTTCTTAAAGGATTAAGTGAAAGGAAAAGCAATGGTAGTTAAAGACAATACTTCTAAAAAATCTAAACGCCCTTTGTATTTTGAGGAAAAACCACAGCACGATATACATGCAGCAATTGGTACAACTTTAAGATGTAAGACCTGGGAAATCGAAGCAGCATTAAGAATGTTAGAGAATAATATTGATCCAAGGGTTGCATTAGTACCTGATGAGTTAATTGTTTATGGTGGCTCTGGACGTGCAGCAAGAAACTGGCGTGAATACAATAAAATCGTAGAATCATTAAAAAGCTTAGAGCCTGATGAAACATTGCTTGTTCAATCAGGAAAAGCAGTTGGAATTATTAAAACATTTACACATGCACCACGCATATTAATTGCTAACTCTAATCTTGTACCAAAATGGAGCACTCAAGAACACTTTGATAAATTAGACGAACTTGGTCTCACAATGTATGGGCAAATGACTGCTGGAAGCTGGATATATATTGGCACACAAGGGATACTACAAGGTACATATGAAACCTTAGCAGCATTAGCAAATAAACATTTTAATAGTAGTTTAGCTGGAAAGTTTGTGTTAACAGCTGGTCTAGGAGGCATGTCTGGTGCTCAGCCACTATCTATTACTATGAATGATGGTGTAGGTCTAATAGTAGAAGTTTTTGAGGACAGGGTTAAACAAAAAGTAAAAGAAGGATATTGCGATAAAATCGCCTATCACTTAGACGAAGCTTTAGACTTGATATTGAAAGCTAAAGAGTTAAAAAAGCCTTTGTCAGTGGGTTTAGTAGGAAATATTGCTACTGTTGCACATGAACTATTTAAAAAAGGTATTATTCCTGATGTTGTAACTGACCAAACATCTGCACATGATTTGAAATATTATTATCCAGAAGGTAATTTAGAAGAAAAACTAGAGTTAAGAGAAAAGAATCCAGAACAATTTAAAACTGAAGCACTTACATCTATAAAAAAACATGTACAAGCTATCCTTGATATGCAAAAAGCTGGTGCTATTTGTTTTGACTATGGAAACAATTTACGCGCCCAAGCAGAACTTTCAGGACTAATAGTAAGAAATACTAATGGTGAGTTTTTATATCCTGGATTTGTACCTGCTTACATTAGACCACTATTTTGTGAGGGTAAAGGACCATTTAGATGGGTTGCTCTATCAGGTGATAAAGAAGATATTCTTAGAATTGACAAAGCACTTCTAGAAACTTTTCCAAATGACAAAGCACTACATAGATGGATAAAAAAAGCACAAGAAAATGTACCTTTTATTGGGCTTCCTACAAGGGTATGCTGGCTTGGTTATGGTGATAGAGCAAAGTTTGGAAAAATTATAAATGACTTAGTAGCTAGTGGTGAAGTTAAAGCACCTATAGTCATAGGAAGAGATCATTTAGACTGTGGCAGTGTAGCTTCTCCGAACCGTGAAACAGAAGGAATGAAAGATGGCAGTGATGCTATAAGTGATTGGCCTTTCTTAAATGCACTTGGAAATACTGCTTGTGGTGCAGACTGGATTTCCATTCACAATGGTGGTGGAGTAGGCATAGGAAATAGTACACATGCTGGTATAGTAATAGTAGCTACCGGTACAAAAGAAAAGGAAGAACGTTTAATGAGGGTACTAACATGTGATCCAGGCTTAGGTGTCATGCGTCATGTTGATGCTGGTTATGAAGAAGCTATTAAAGTAGCAAAAGAAAAAAAGGTAAAAATACCTACACTAGATAAATAGAATGAATTCTAAAACAAATATAGATATTTTAATAACCAATGCTTCAGAACTTTTAACCTGTAAAAGTTCTAACCCACAAAGACCTAAGATATATAAAGATCTATCAGATCTTGGAGTCATAAATAATGGTGCTATTGCTGTTGAAAATGGCAAAATCATTTCAGTAGACACTACAGAAAATCTAATTAAATTATTTAATGCAAAAACAACCATTAATGCAAAAGACAAAGTAGTAATGCCTGGATTTGTAGACTGTCACACTCATGCTATTTTTAGCGGAACAAGAGAAAATGAATTCTTAAAAAAACAAGAAGGTATATCTTATTTAGATATTCTCAAACAAGGAGGCGGCATACTAAGCACTGTTGAAAAAACAAGAAAAGCCACTAAAGAAGAGCTTTTTCAAAAAGCAAAAAAAACACTTAAGAGAATGCTTGAATATGGAACCACTACAGTAGAAATAAAATCAGGATATGGACTTACTTTTGAGGATGAAAAAAAGATTTTAGAAGTAGCACTAGAGTTAGAAAAAATACAACCCATTGACATAATAAGAACATATCTTGGAGCACATACAGTACCTAAAGATATGATAAGAGAGGACTATATTAAAGAAGTTATAACTTCTTTAGAAAACATAAAACCCTATGCTGAATTTTGTGACGTATTTTGTGAAAAAGGAATTTTTAGTGTAGATGAAACAAGAGAGATTTTAACTTATGCAAAAAAATTAGGTTTTAAATTAAAACTTCACTCAGAACAAAACAATCTATTACACAGTGCAGAATTGGCTTCTGAACTGCATGCTATAAGTGCTGATCACCTAGAACATATCTCAGATACTGGTGTTGAAGCACTAGCAAAGAATAATGTTATTGGGGTCTTATTGCCTGGAGTACCATTTTATTTGATGGAAGAAAAGTATGCTAATGCTAAAGACATGATTAATAAAGGAGTAGCATTAGCTATAGCATCAGACTTTAATCCAGGAAGTTGTCCTAGCTATAATATGCAGCTAATGATATCTTTAGCCTGCTTAAAGATGAAACTACTGCCAAGTGAAGCTATTAATGCAGCCACTATTAATGCAGCATTTGCCATAGATAGAGCACATGAAGTAGGTAGTTTAGAAGTCGGAAAAAAAGCAGATATTATAATTCTTGATATAGAAAACCATAATCAATTACCTTATTTTTTTGGAATAAACTTAGTTGAAACTGTGATTAAAAACGGTAAGATCGTCTTTTAATACCAATTCGCACCATGAAACTTACGGTAAAACCTTAATATTTTTAGCTTCTACATCAATGACAGGATTTCTTTGATTTCTAAAGAATTGATTGATAGTACCTTCAACACTAATTCTTATTTCAGGATGATAAAAACTTGAACTCTGACGAATAAATCCATCTTGTTTTTTATTCCAGGCATCACGAAGCACAGAATCAATCTTCTTTAATTCATTTTCATCACTTAAATTGAACAAAGCATAGACTCTTGAAATCCCACTTACTGGATCCTTATCTTCTATTCCCCAAAGCTCTTGTACATCTGAACCTGGGCTTTTAGGAAACCAGACAAGTGCTCCTTCTACTTTTTTCTCTTTTCCTTGAAGTGCACTCATACTCTCAAGAACTCGAATTGGAGAAACTTCTTTTTTTTCACTACGAAGATATAGATGTGGTGGACCTTTTGCATGATCTTGAAGTTCAATTTGTAATTTTAGTCTGTCATTACTCCAAAGATCCTTTGTCCATTTTGGATCTTCAACATAAACAGGAATATTATGCCCTTTATAATTCACGACAAGAACTTCTCCACCATGAAGAAGAGCATGTACACTAGCTACAATTTCTTTCTTCCCTTGAAGGTGTTTAGCAAGCTCTGGAATACGTCCTTGATCTTTGTATCCAAATTTAACTTTTGGCTCCCACTTTTCACCTGGTTCTATGTTCGTTACAAGAATATGTTTTTGTAGTGTCCCCTTATCAACAACTGTACCAAAAATAGTTACGGCTTGGTGACGTGTAGTATTTTGTAGCTTTGTTTTTACATCATTGTTTTTAGGGATAAGAGAATAATGTTCACCAAAGATATTTCCAGCAGTAAAAACAAACATGTCAGTTTCTGGAACACTAGCATGGATAAGCCCTTTTGCACCTTTTGTTTTTAGACTGTCTTCAAACTCACTATTCTTTATAACACTTCTTACCGTTTTTACAAACTCTTTATATTTAGTTTCAACGCCTTTATAGACAACATATTCATCTTCTTTACCATCTTTTTTATAGACATCAAACCGCCCTTGTTCTAAACCAATAGGAGCAGTTAAACCACTACTCTTACTATTTGGGGAAAGAAATAAAATATATTTTTTTCCAACTTCATAGCCTTGTACTAATGGATAAAATTGTTTAAAATCAACTTCTTTTTTACCATCAATTCCTTTTATTCCTTCTATTGCTTTAAATGTAAATTGTTCTGTACGTATTTTTGTCCCAGGTATTTCATCGATCTTTGTAGCCTTAGTACAAATTCCAGAAAATATTCTATCGCTGTCAGCTATCATTTCTTCAAGTTTTACAGGAAGGGTATGAGCCTGCACATTTATATTTTGAGGTATCACAGGTTTTAAGTTTTCTTGTTTATTGATTGGTTTTTGAAGCTTGACTTCTAGTGTACTTGAATTCTTATCTTCTTTTTTACTATCTTGACTATAACCAATCGTACTTGCACCTATTAATGCTGCTGTTAATGTTGTCCACTGTAAAGTACCAATTCGCATATTTAAGTTCTCCTTATTTCAAATGATTGGAAAAATATAACATGGGCTTTTTCAAACCACAATCTGTAAATCTTAGCAAATAAAAAAGACATGCTAAAATCATTCAACAATCTATATTTATGCCCATACAGATCCCTAAAACTTCTCTTCTTCAGTGTGTTAACACCAATGTTGCACAAAGCAGTAATTATGCTCAACCTAGTTTTAGTATTAAAAGAATAAGAGAACCATTATCAAACGATATCTTATCAAAATTGCGCAGTGCCGTACCAGTGATGATAGATACTGCACTAGAAGCTGGCATGATGGCAAAAAAATACAGAGAAGCAGGTGACATTCCATATGAAATAAAACAAGATGGATCAAAAGTAACAAAAGCTGAAAAAGAAATACAAAGAGTTATTTTAGAAAAACTAACAAGCAGATTTAGTGATTTTGGTTTTATTGCTGAAGAAATTCTTGAAGGACAGGCAGCCTTAAAATTTAATGAAAACATTAACTCTCCCTATAAATGGGTCATTGATCCTATTGATGGCAGTAGTAATTTTATAAAAAAAGATAAAAACTTTTTTGGAACAGCAATTGCACTTATGTATGAAAATGATTTTATTGCTACTGTCTTTTATGCTCCTGAATATGAGATTGATGGCAAGCAGGGTATCTTTATTGTAGCTTCTGAATTAGAAGACTCTGTTTATCTAAACGGTAAAAAAGTTTTTATAGATCTAACTAAAGAAGATTTAAAAAACAGAGAGGTTCTTTTAGACAATTATCCTCCTCTTAATCACAAAGAAATAAAACTAAACACTAAGAACTTTAAAGAAAACTATTCAATCAAATCTTCTAGTCTATGCCTTACTCTTATTTCATCAGGTAAAGAAGATACACCCGTAGCACTTGAAAGTAAAACATCTAAGCTTTGGGATGGGGTAGGACTTTACTTGATAGAAAAAGCTGGTGGAGTTGTTTGGGATATCGATGGAAGATTTATTTTACCTCTAAACAATAATAATTTCAATTCTAAAACTTCTACAATAGAAGCACATATTTTTGCAGGACATCCTAATGCAATAAAAGAACTCTTAAGTAAAAAATAGTTTTTTAATCTAGGTTAAGAAAATCATATTTCTGTCTAGGTCTTTAAAAGTGGAAATGTGTTGTCCGTAGCAAATCTTGGAAGCGAGGAGGTATAATTTATAACCTCCGAAGTGGACAGTTTGCAGGACAACACATTGAAATAATATTAAAAAGACCTAGACCACATAGTTGACATCTATAATATGTATTGCTATACTGATATACTGATATACATATTAAGTACTTAAGTGAAACTGGGGGTATTTTTATGAGCAGTGCAGTAATAGCAATAGGAGCACCTAGTCAAAGCATACCTAGAACTGGACCTGGAGTAGTAAAAAGAACAATAACAGCACTTGCTGAAAATGCTGATAGTTTACCAGGAAAACTAGCTGATGCTGAATGTGCTGTTTTTAAACCTTATGATGATTCTGCCGAACGTGTACTTGGTCCTAATACACCATCATCTGAATTAGCCATGTGTTTTCCTCGAATGGTTTGGAGAATACTAGCTGGTCTAGGCACACTGGCAGCACTTGGGATTTCATTGTTGTAACAAGCGTTCTAACTAAGCATCATATTTTCCATCTTTAATAAAAGAAGCTAATTGAAAATGAGTATTTAATCTCTTATCGTTTTTAACTAAGTTTCCTAAACTTGAATTAACTAATGTTTGAAAATAAGTTAAATAATCCGGGTTAGTATAACTACTGAGTAAATTTTTATCAAAGTATTCATTAAATACTTTTGTTAGTAATTTTTTAATTTGCTGTGGGTTTATATATGGTTTATTTGTAGGATTTTCATATATGTCTACAATAGTTTTCATTCCCTTACCCTCATAACCTTCTTTAAGATTAATTGCTATTTTTAGAAAAATTAGTTTTTTGAGTTTTTCTTCCTTTGGCAGTTTTGCTCCTGAATCTCTCAATTGCTCATAAAGCTCAAAAGCATTATCTATACCACTAGTATCAAAGGGTAGATTATCAAACTGAAAATCATACTCTTTAGACAATAAATATTTAGCATCATAATCTATAACATCAATCATTTTTTCGAGTAATTCACTTTTTTCTATTGGCAAAAACTTTTGTAATTCATTAACTCCTTCTATTCGTACATCTTTCTTAAGAGCCACACCAAACATCAAATTGTAAACAGCATGAGCTTTACCAGATTCAAGTGCATCATTAATTCTTTCCTTAAATACTGCTTGAATTTTCTCTTCTCCAACTACTTTAATATATTCTTTATCACTTAAAAGTTCTTTTATGTTTTCTAAGCCAAGCAAAATATAAAAAGTCTTTTCTACTTCATTAAATGCTTTATGTAACTCACCAATAGTACGTGGTTTACTTTCTGCATTGGCAACCAATGGAGCAAGTTGATTGATTTTTTCTGGGGTAATCTGGTTTCTAAATACATCTTTAAAATCAGATCTTAATGCACGAGTTAAATATTTGTCATTGTATAGATCAAACTCTACAGCAGGAGTTGAACTATCTGGCTCTTTAATAAACTCCGTAAGTATAAATATTAACGGTCTAAGAAAACTAGCATTATACATAGTAGAATGTTTTTCTTTTATCTTACTTGCTGTATCAAAGTCTCCTAAACATATTTTGTTAAATACCTTAAGAGTTACAATTTTTTCTGCAAGATCATTAGATATAAATTTTTGATACTCAGCATTGTTAAAAATATAATAAGCTAAATCTACCTCACCTGCAGACCCATCATCACTACTTGGAAAACCTATTAAGTCAAGAACAAAGTTTAGCTTAATATCTGAATATAAGTTAAAACCTGAAGTAGTTTGTTCAATAGTAGTCTCAACTAACTGCTTTAACTCATCTTGTGGGAAGCTACTACTGTAACCATTATAATAAAGTTTTCCAAAAGCATTTCTGTAATCCTTATTTTTAACAGAGTTCCTAACAGAATCCATTGCTATTTGTTTAATTTCTTCTTCATTTAGTACAGGCTTATATACTCCTTTTTCAAGCTTGTTTTGAAAAAGACAATCAAACCTAGCTAAATCCTGTGCTGCAGATATGAAAGATGACTTTACCCTATCAGGTTCACCTATAAGTGGAAAATATTTTTTAATCAATTCTAGATCTTGTGCTTTTTCTACAAGACTACCCCAGTACTGCAGATCTAAATTTTTTGCAAACTCTTTAGATCCAAACCTTTTAAACAAATCTCCAAAAGCATTTTTATCTTTTTCTGTTATTCGTAAAATATTTTTTCTTAGCTCATCATATACAGACTGTAATTCTTTTTTAACCTTATCAGTATCCTTGCTCTTTATCTTATTTAGCTTTTTTTTAATGACTTCTGGTGTAATAACTCCTGATATTTTCATAACACTCACTCCTATTAAACTACTTTAGGTATGCTAATTTAGCGTATTGAACAATCATAAGTCAATAACAAAATACGTATTCCTATAGGATATAATTACTTCTAATCACTCTATTCGGGAATAAAATATGTTTTCTCATCCAATTTCTAAAAAATTCAATTACACTCCTCCTATTAGCATTCGCAATAGCATTGAGCATGCTTACAGTGCATTTTCAAGACAGTTTAATATTGATGAGAAAGAATTAAGGGATGGGATATTTCATCTAGAATTAGATAAAACAGTTTTAGTTCTTAAACAAGATTTAAATCCAACAATAGATTCAAAGAGACTGTCACTTGAAGAGATGCTGTTGCAAAACCTACTTATAAGAAGAATGAAAAGCATAATTTATAACACACATTACGATCCTACAATTTCTGAACCCATTTATAATTTTACATTTAGCAAAAACTATAAACACTATGCACCAGGGCTTCTTCAACACAGTCTTGCAAAGTTTATAAATGAAGAACTTGAGATTTCTTCTAGGATAGACTCACAAGAATTAACTCTTGGAACAATAGACAAAATCCTAAAAACAAATTCATCTGCAATAATTATTGTGAAACCAGACAATGATGAAAATAATTTTAGGATTATCAAACTCATTGTTGAGGATGATACAAATATATAAATTATGTATTTTGCTTAAATACCCTAACTAGCCATACTAACCACAAGAAACTTAATCGTTTCATCAAGTTTCTTTTGCATATAAGCTTCTATTTTTGGCAGTCGTTTTTTACTAAAGTCAGATGCTAGGTTTAAAACTTTTTGAAATTTTTCAAGTTCTTTCCCATCCAAAGTAACAATAAAAGATATGTTGTTAAGATCGATTTTCATTCTATTATTTAACTCATTTAGCTTCTCATTAAAAGCAGAAAGATCTTTTTTGTTAAAACTATTTATTTCATCAATAGACTCCAATACTTTTCTACACCAATAATACTTAAGAAAAAACATTAATAAGGTATTGGATTTTAAATCAAGTTCTTTAGTAAGTTCAAAATATTTTTTAATAGCATCATCACCATTAGTAATACCTGAAAGGTCCTTATTCACTACATCAGCAAGTGCCTTTGTATAAAGAAACAATTCTTTTTCTTTTCCATATGTTTCTTCACATAATGCAGAATGAAAGTCATAATCATAATCTGTTACTTCATCAGCATCAGGTTTCTTATTTTCATCAAACAGTTCTTTATGAGTAGCTATAAAAACTCTTACATCATGACTGTTTTTTGATACTTCGCCAGATTTTATATCATTTGCAAAATGTTTCTCTAGATTTTCCTGAATCTTTAGAGCTTGCTTTCTTTCTTCTTTATTATCAGTAGACATCAAGTCACTAGTAACCATTTTCGCTACATTAAGGAGCTGTGTAATCTTTTTTATATCCATTTTATTTATTACACTTCAGTCTTTTTCACTTCAGCCACTTTAACTGCTTCTGGCAAAGAGTTTTCTATTTTTTTATCAGCCCCCAATGGATTTAATCCCATTTTTCTCATAATAGGTCTCAAAACACCGGTAAATGCCATTAGAGACATAACGGGTTCACAAAGCACATAAAAAAGAACTTTCCCTAATTTAGCAGGGACATCCCAAACACTTTTAATTTCTTTTATTTTTTTTAAAGTAGCTGATGTATTCCCTTCACAAAGAGGGTGACTTGGTATAGCACAAGCATATACAGCAGCCGTACCAGCAGGAACAGCTATTAACGGATCAACTCCAGCTAGCATTGCAATTGTTCCCCCTCCTATACCAACAACTGTTCCTATATGATGACCCAATCTATTTTTTGGATTTTGGTGATCACTTAAATATTCTTTGAAATTTTCTACAGTTTTATTCCCTACATATGCAGGTATCTGCCTTATTTTCATATAATTCTCTCCTGGTTAATTTAAAATTTGATTTATTTTAACATAGTGATTTTTGAAATACCTAATCACAGATTAGAGATTTTAAAAATGTATCATCTTTTTTTCTCAACTCATATGTTGTAGGATTTAGTGATTATTTAAAAACAAATCTAGAGGTAATAAAAAATGCAAATAGGAAAACTTGCGATACAAATGGCAAGACACTTAATCTTTCCTCCTCAAATGAAAATTGACACAAGTCTTTTAGATTTTCAAAGTGGATTAATAAAAGCAAATCTAAAAAAATACGTAGAAGAACTTTCTAGCATTCCAAGGTTTACACAAAATATAAAAGGCTTAAATCAAGGAGCAGATTATATTAAAAGAATTTTAGAAAATGATATAAAACTACCTGTAGAAGAATTGAAATATCTAGGACCACCAGGAGACCCAAACATATATAGAAATTTAATAGTTAGTTTTGGACCAGAAAATGCTCCCAGAATTATATTAGGTGCACATTATGATTCTTACTATAATCGTAAAAAAAGAATTTATACTCCAGGTGCAGATGACAATGCAAGTGGTGTAGCTGGTATTTTAGAAATAAGTAGATTATTAAAAGAGCTAAAACCTAGACTAAAACATCGAATGGATGTAGTCGCATATCCAAACGAAGAAAGACCTCACTGTGGACTTGACATTGGTGAAACAGAACATGAGAAGTACGTGCCTTATATGGGAAGCTTTGTTCATGCACAATCATTAAAAGATAAAAATATTCCTGTAATTGGTGCAATCATTCCGGAGATGATTGGATATTATTCAGATGAAAAAGACTCACAAACATATCCTATAAACATACTTAAACTTTTTTATCCTACAAAAGGGAATTTTATTGGAGTACTGGGAAATCTGGATAGTTTTGAATTAATTCAAAAAGTTCGAGCTGGAATAAAACAAAATAGTTCAATCGATGTTAGATCACTCAGCATATCTCCCAAAATACTTCCAGATATAGCTCGCTCAGATCATGATTGTTATTATATGCATGGTAATAAGGGGCTAATGATTAATAATACTTCTGAGTATAGAACTCCGCACTATCATGAAGTTACTGATACACCAGATACACTTGATTACGATAAAATGACAGAAGTCGTTAAAGGTATTTTTGCTACGGTTATAAAATTATAAATTATATATTTCCCTTGCTTTTTCAGCTTGGTCTGTAAACAAATATTTAACACCTAATAATTTTAATCTTTCAATTTCAGAGAGTTCTTCTTTTATAGTTTCATTTTGAACCCATGTAGCTACTTCAACACCTATTTTTTCAGTGTCTTCTAAAAGTTTTTTATCGACTTCAAAAAAAGGTGGATTCCAAAAATGTAGTCCCATTTCATCTATTAGTCTTTTTATTTCATCCATATTGTGTGCTAAACCGGGGACATCAGCATAGTCTGTATCAATAGAAATAGGAATAAAAGAATTTGCTTTTCTAATATTTTTTAGAGTGTTCTCATTTCCAGAATTGATTATAATGTTATTTAACAACCCATTATCAGAAAGCATTTCAATAATTTCTTCTTCCATTCCATTATTATAAGTAGCATATGGATCAGAACGCTTAATTTCTAGAAATGTCTTTGAATTAGGAAATTTTTTAAGAAGAGAAATAAGATCGTTAAAAGTTGCTATCTTTGGGGTTTCATGAATCTCTAAACTCACTGATTCCCCAGCATGACTAGATAAAGCAGATTCATGCCTTTCTTTACTGTATACAGTACCTGTTAATAGTTCATCCACAGTACATTCACTAACAAGCTTTGTACTGCCAGAAAAATAAAAACCATTTCCATAGTGACTTTCAATCTTAGATCTTCCCTCATATTTATCTTCTTCACTTAATCCTGGAATATATTTATCATGGACTAAGACATATCCATCTTTAACTTTCTGTAAATCGGTTTCAATCAGAAATCCTTTTTCTAAAGCCATTTCTAGAGCTGGAATTGTATTTTCTGGAGCTTTATAAATCGATATACCTTTATGTCCTATGATATTAACTTTATTTATTGGTGATGAAACTTTCATTATTCCTTTGTACCAGAGGTTCTTGTATCATAAATGAAAAGTAAATCAGAAATACTTTGAGTGGATGACCACCTATTAGCTCTTGCAGAACTTAAATTAAAATCGGTTTTGTTTTCATTTCTTTGGGTATATTGTGATTCAGGAGTTTTTTGTATATTTAGTTTTTCTCTTGCCTTAGTAAGCTCAGAGGATCTTTCAATTGAACCGATTGGCTCACCAATCTCATTTATAAGAAAGTCATTTTCAATTTTTGCTATTGTATTTTTATCTTCATTTCTAATAATGATATTGTTTTTAAGATCAACGAATCCAAGTAAATTCCCATTATTAAATCCATAAATTTTCAAGGTAGTATTGTCAATAGACCCAACCACTGCACCAGAAGGGTTTAAAATAAATGCATCCTTATACTTTAATAACTGATTTAAATATTTAATATCATCAGAATTACTAATAGAATTTGAAGAAGTATTGATTAAGTTTTTTAAATCAGTTAAAGCATTTAAGATTTTAGAAAGCAATTCCTGATTATTTGTCACACCATCTATTTTTTTAGTTAAATCAATAATATTAGTATTAAGATTAATGATCTCATTTTTTAATGAGACATCTTCTTTAACTTCACCCTTACTAGTTTCTTCAGCCTTTATAAAACTTGTACAAAAAGTAAAAGAAATAATAATTACTAAAGCCAATAACTTAAACATTTGATTAATAAGCATATTAAATCTCAACTATTATTATAGTTGAAACAATTAACGCTGCTAGAGAAACGCTTTTACAGTTTATACGTGACAGACAAAAAGGTTAAAACTATTTCGTTTGAACTTCTTTTTTCTTCAGATTTTGTAACCAGTTAAGCCCAACTACTACAAATGTAGTTGCACTAAAAACTGTCATAATGCCATTTGGGATAAATGTATTATCCTTTGCAAACATCATTCCTGAATATGCTCCAAGTACAAGACTTATCGCTACAATAAAAACATATCCCGTGTCAGCATTAACTTTAGAACCAACAACAAGTGCACAAAGAATTAAAAGGCCGGCAACTGTACTGGCTATAAATGTTACTGTTTCACCAGTTAATTTAAATGAAAGCATTCCAACAAGTATAGAGAGAACACCGTATGTTATTGATGTGTACACTGCAATTCTATTCATTTTTCCTCCAGATATATAATTTGGTTAAACTAAAATCTCTTGTTAAACACCATTGTTTATCAAAAGAAAATCCTCAGTACTAACCTAATACCCATAAAATTGTTTTAATAAAACCAATATTTTAAAATGTTAAGTGAAAGTCCTCGTGGGTAATCCTATTAGTTAGAGTGTTATCTTGAAAAGAATCAAGATTAAGATTTTAAAAGTCAAAAAAAAGTTTTTTGAGTGGTGAATAATTTGTAATAAACCATTAAATATAACAGGACTTTAGCAAATTATCATATTACCCTTGATCCATTAAGTAATTTACAAATGTTCTTACCATAACTCCTGGTGGACCTGCCAATCCATATTTTGCTTCTAACTTTGGATTAGACCATCCACTTCCTGATATGTCTAAGTGTGCCCAAGGTGTAGGATTGCCCTTTGAATCTACAATAAAATTTTCTAGAAACACAGCTGAGACTGGAGCACCTGCTATATTACCTATCATTGTTGGTAGACCTACATTTTTCATATCTGCATTATTACTTTTAATGTAATCTCTGTAATCATCGTCTAAAGGAAGTTGCCACATTTTTTCACCACATTCGTTTCCTGCAGTGACAATTTTATTCGTAAGTTCTTTATCGTTTGACATAAGTGCTGTATAGCTTAACCCAAGAGCCAATGCTGCTTCTGGAGTCAGAGTAGCCACATCGATAATTTCATCTGCACCAAGCGATACTGCATATGCAAGTCCATCAGCTAGTGTTAAACGTCCTTCTGCATCGGTGTCTAAAATTTCAATACTTTTTCCATTCATAGCCCTTACTATGTCTCCTTGTCTCATAGCAGTTCCGCTTGGCATATTTTCAGTAGCTGGAACTATAGCTGTAACAGCTACATCTGGCTGAAGCTCTTTCATAAGGCTCATTGTAGCTATTACACTAGCTGCACCACCTTTATCAAACCTCATAGACTCCATGAGACTTGGACTTTTTAAACAAAGTCCGCCAGAATCAAATGTAACACCCTTGCCAACAAGAGCAATAT
Organism: Candidatus Melainabacteria bacterium; assembly: GCA_023250155.1. Classification (GTDB taxonomy): domain Bacteria; phylum Cyanobacteriota; class Vampirovibrionia; order 2-02-FULL-35-15; family 2-02-FULL-35-15; genus JAHFBD01. The sequence goes on along the minus strand of JAHFBG010000008.1, from coordinate 84,020 downwards.
GCTTTCTTGGTTTATTGTTTGGTGCATATTTAATAATAATAAATTTTGCAGGTTCCCTACTGCCCTGTGCGACCGCTTTAAATGCACCCATGCCATATTTATTTACACATGTATCCATATCTAAAATTTCTATTTGTAAATCATTTTCTTTAGCTACTTTGTCTGCAGTAATAGCTAGCTGAGTCGGTGTCATATAGTTTGCAGGTTCATTCATTATGTAACGTGCTAAGCTACGTGCTTGTGAAATAGCTTCTCCTCTTTTTATGCCAGCTTCAATTTCTTTCAGTTTCCTTTCATCTGTTTCAATAATGGTAAAAGTATCAATCCCACCAACTTGCTTTTCGGATTTATGCCCTCCTCTATAAAGAGCTGATTGTGAAGTTTCTGCCATTTCTAAAGCGGCTTCATAGGCTGAGATATTTCCATTCCCAAATTTTCCCGATCCAGGTAACATAGCAAGAACATTTTGTGCTCTTAATCCTGTAGCAGCTTTAATTGCAGCTGCACTAGCTATTCTAATAGTATCTAATTTAAATCCAGTTTCATTACCAAGTCCTACCAATATTATTTTTTGTGCAGGAGTTTCTTGACCAGTTCTAAAAGTCATAGTAGAACCAACCTCACCATTGAAATTATCTTCTTTCATAATTTGTGCAGCTAATCCTTGTAGCTTTTGATCAAGAATCCCCTCAAGATCCTTCCCTTTAAAAAGCCCAAGTATGTAGGCAGAAGATGAAGACTGGGTTGAAAGTTGGTTAGAAGCATTTATTTTCATTGTTATAATTCCTCTTTTTTCAAAATTTATTTTGATTCGAAAAATTATAACAATAAGTAAACCTGTTCGGGTTAAAATGCGTATAGCATTTGGGATCTGGTCCCCATTTTTCAGAATTTAATTTAAATCTGTATTTCTAAAGCAATCATTTTATATATCACCTAAGCCATATAGCCCAAGTGTAAATAACCGAATAATACACTTCATCTACTCAAACAGTTTTATATAATTTCTGTATTCATAAACCTTATTTCTTTTTTGACCTGTTGTTTCTTTTAAAATCCCAAGGCTTTCAAATTTTGATACCATTGTGATTGCATTTGGGTTTTTAAGTCCCGTTATTTTTTCCACATCTTTTATTTGTAAAATGGGGTTTTTATAGAGAGAATTTAAAAGCTTTATCCCTTTTTCTGAGGATCTAATCTTAGATACTTTTTCTAAATCATTCTCTCTAAGATTGTGGATTTTTATTGCAGTTTTAGCTGCTTTTTCTGATGTAACAGCAACCCCATCTAAAAAATATTTTAACCATCCTTCAATATCATCTTTCCCATGAGCAGCGTTTAACTTTTCATAGTATTCATATCTATGCTCCATTATATATTCAGATAAGTACAATAAAGGTTTTTTTAGAATACCCTCATGACATAGATAAAAAGTGATTAATAGTCTTCCTACTCTGCCATTCCCATCTAAGAATGGATGTATAGCCTCAAACTGTGCATGAATAAGACCAACTTTAATTAGTACTGGGATAGGTGATTTGTCATGCATAAATTTTTCTAAATTATTTAAAAGCCTTAAAACCTCATGATGAGGAGGGGGAACAAAGCTAGCAGTTTGGATTGTTCTTCCACCAATCCAATTTTGTGTTCTTCTAAACTCTCCTGGAGTTTTATTTTTCCCTCTAACTCCTTTTAAAAGTTTTTCATGGATTTCTTTTATTAACCTTAGTGATAATGGCAAAGTGCTTAATCTCTTTAGTCCATAATTCATTGCACTTATGTAATTTATAATTTCATCTACATCATTTCTAATCTCCGGATCCTGTATTTTTAAATTTGCTTTAATTGCATCAATAAAAGTCGCCATAGTACCTTCTATTTGGCTTGATAGACTAGCTTCTTTTGTTATATACATTTTAATAAAAAAATCAACATCAGGGATTAATGAGGTGTTCCCATCTAGCCTACCGATAGCAATATTTGCTTTTGATAGTAAATCCTGTAAATCAGAATCGATTTTTATTTCAAAAGGCAATTCATTTGGAATAAAAGCTTTGTACTCCAAATTACCTGTTAATTGCTTTGTGAATTTTCCTGTTCTCATATTCTTGCCGTAGATATAAAATTTTTTATCTACGATTAGTATTATATACCATAGATACTGAAATCTATATCTACGACTTTACTAAAACTAGGTATTTAAGCAACTTATTGTATAAATATTTAGCTTTCCCAGTATTATTCTGGTTCGAGTTTCAAATAAATCAAAGTGGATGAGTTTTTAGAGGTGTTAACCTTTCCACACTGGAAGCATTTGGTATATGTTATTAACAGTTTTTATATAATTATTATTTTCTTCTTTTACCAATTCTTCAAAAGCTTCTCTTAAGAAATTTGCTTTTTCAAGTGACAATCCATTTCTAATTGAACTTCTTATCATAAAACTGCTATTTGAATAAGCTTTTTCTAAGCAAATTATCTTATTAGCAAAATCAGAAATATGACGTGGTATTCTTCTAGGCTGCACTCTAGGCTCTTCCTGAATTTTATAATCATTGCTCTTTTCATAATTATAAATTCCTTCTTGAAAAGCTTTTAATATTTCACGGGCATTTTCTTTAGAAGTAAGAAACTCATTAATGAAAAAGTTAATTGACCAATCACGTGGTTCTTTAAATGCCAGCTCAATTTTTTTTAAATTATCAAGAAGTGCTTCAAACTTCATATCCTGAGAAAAATCTCCTTTAGTAAGATAAGGATTAGGAATCAGTCCATATAATGGGTGAACAGATAGCATATATAATTTCTCCTTTAGTTTTGTAGTATAACCTAAAAAGCAGTAAGGTTTTACAACCTTATGAATTTATACAACAAATACTTAACTTCTTTTATAAAAGAGCTTGCCGAAATCATCTACGTGCTTCTTTACTTCTGGGTTTAATATTCTATTATAGTCCGTTATGTCATAAAGATAAGGAGTACTAAGAGAATCTAATTCTTCCTGCACATGTCCAATAAAGTCCCATTCAAAATCTCCTACTATAGCCAAATCAACATCTGAATTATATTTAAAATTTCCCAGGGCTCTTGAACCATAGATTATTACCTTCTCTATTTTTGGGTAGTTGATAAAAACGTTTTTAATTTTCTCTATGGTTTTGTCATCCAGTCCAAAATTCATTTTCTGCTCTTTTCAAGTAACAATTCATACGCTTGCTCAATTGCCTTAAAATATTTATCTTTTATTAAACCAATGACAGTTTCAAAATTTTTTTCATCATAAGTATGAGCTATTAAATTTCTTTTCTCTAACATATCAATCCATGCATCACCATCTGTTATTAAGGATTTTGCAAAGCTTTGCTTTATAATCTCTCTTGGCAAGTTGACTAAGATTCCACCATATTCTAAATAATCTTTAAGTGTTTTCCAAGCAAGCTCAAAAGTGTATTCAAATCTTTGAATAATCCCTTCTTTTTCAAGCTTAGAACTTATATCACTAGAAGTTTCTATACCTTCTTTAAGAAGCTTGTATGCCTTCTCAAAATTTGAAAAGCGCTGTTTCCACCTGATTTGTTTAAGGTTCTCCATATCGTACCTTGAGCTTTATGATTGGTACCCCCAACCGGATTTGAACCGGTGTTACCGCCGTGAAAGGGCGATGTCCTAGGCCACTAGACGATGAGGGCATGGCATTTCGCTTTTATGACCAATCTTTCCCTCTTGATCGGATTTACCGAATAAACCGGATAAATCCTTTAATCATGAATGAGTAAGAAGATCACTATCAAATAAAGAATCAGAATCCAAATCTAAAGAATACAATATGTGATTTTAGATGAATATCTCAATAAATGCAAGATAAAAAACATATTTAAGTCAAAAGAGTAAATTAAATTGTAAAATTGCACTCATACACCAATGAACTACTTAAAAACATTCCAGGCTTTAGTATTTACAGCAATTTTCAGCTTGTCTTTAATATCAAGTTTAAAAGCACAAGAAAAAATTATTGTGCCTTTATCTCCACCTGCTCAAACAACAACATCATCATCTGGAAACCAAGTTACAATAAAAAATCAACCAGCAGCCATAAAATCAGCTCCTATAAGTGTTCAGGAAGATCCTTCAAATGAACTAGGATTAATTTACTCTGTTAAAAAACTAGAAGAAGCTACAAAATTAATTGAAAACAATAATTTAAATGATGCTGAAATATTATTAGCTTCAATAAAAGACTGGTTAACTGAAGCAGCTGAGCATCATTATTCTTTATTCCAAACGCTAAGTAAAAACTACAAAAATCAAAATATAAGCAAAATCGAAAAAGCACATGCCTTGGACTTTGCAAACCTAAGAGATCAATCTTATTTCTTGCTAGCCAAAGTTTATATTGGTCAAAATAAATTAAAACCTGCAATTAAACTTCTTCTCGATATAATCAAATCACAGCCTGATTCAGAACTAAGTCAAAAAGCATATAAATTAATTCAGGATATAAAATTCTCAGATAAAGCTACTAATTAGCTCTCATTATATAGTAAGAATCCTCATCTTTGCCTTTAAGCATATAAAACTCTGGTGCTCCTGAATCAATATGTAAGTTACCTTTTATTTCATGAGCTAGGATTTTTTGACCTTCTACATCTACGTTTTCATTATCTGGCAATAAAGACATTATTACCTCTGCAAAATGAGGTGGAACAAGATCATTTTCTTTTAATCCCGATAAAATACTAAATATATAATCTTCTTCTCTTATAGACAATGGTGGCTCAGGAAATGCTTGTCTCCACAAGCTAGGCTGCTTAATAGTAGTCATGGCTATTTTCATATAATAACTTCTCCTTTTATTTTTATTTCAATATTAAGATTTTACCACACACAAAATTCAAGACAATAATATTAAATATCTAAACATTGCTTAATTGAATTATTTTTTTGAGGCTGATCTTATATAGATAGATTTTTATCTCTCAATTCTCAATCCTACTCTTTTATCCCTGTCATAGAAATACCTTGTACAAAAACCTTTTGTGCAATAAAAAATATAAATATTATAGGTAGTATCACTATAGTAGTGCTTGCCATAAGTAATGCCCATTCAGTTCCACCATGCTGTGCTTTAAACTGCTGTAATGCCAGTGATAAAGTATATTGATTGCTATCAATTAAATAAATAGATGGTTTCATTAAATCATTCCATGTATACAAGAACTGAAATAAAGCCACTACCATCAGTGAGGGGATAGAGAGTGGTAAATATATTTTTCTATAAATTTTAAACTCAGAGGCACCATCTATACTTGCTGCTTCGTGTAAGTCTTTTGGAATAGTAAGAAAAAATTGTCTTAGTAAAAATATAAAAAAAGCATTGCCACAAAACTGTGGAACAATTAAAGGTAAAAAGGAACCATAAAACCCTAACTTTTGAAACAAGACAAACTGTGGCACTAATGTAACCATTTCAGGAAGCATCATGGTAGAAAGTGTCAAATAAAAGAATGCTTCTCTATATTTCCACCGTAAAACACTAAATGCATATGCCGCTAATGAACTTGAAATTAAAACACCCATTACATTCACACAAGATAAAAATAAAGTATTTTTAAATGCATTTGCTAAATTAACATAATCAAATGCTTTAAAATAATTTTCCCAAACAATAGGTTTAGGAATCCAAATTAAAGATGATGAAAATATTTGATCAGGCGATTTTAAAGAAGTAGATATCATCCAAAATAAAGGAATCAAAAAAAACATACTTAACAATATAAGCAGTGTATGTATAAGAACTTTAAAAGGAAATTTCATATCCTAATTTTTATTTAATGAGAGGTTTTTACCAGATTCATTTTGTTTATTTTTATTTTCTTTATTAACATCACTAGGTTGATTTTTTACATTGGCTGAGATTTGAAACTCAACTATGTCTAAACCATCCTCTTCAAATTTTCTTAAAGCAATGATTTTAGCATCATCTACAAGCTTAGCTGTATAGTTAATGTTTATGGAATAGTTTGCAACAGCATCCACATTTAGCGCTCTTCCAAAAATATCTACGTTATTATTTCTAACATCAAGCCTATCTATCCATAATTCTTTTGGAGTCATATCACCTATTTCATGAATAATTTTTGACCACGATCTTCGTTTATCTATCAGCTCTGATAAATAATTATGTTTTAAGCTTAAGACTTTATATGTCTTTTCAAAATTTAATAGCTTAGCTAAATGAACTTGTGCAAAAGAAATTCTATTTGATAACGTTGACTGGTTTAATTCAATATCTGAAATTAAATAGTTTTGAATTAATACACCTGCTCCAAACAAAATAGCAGATACAAAAATAGAAGCATATAAAAATTGAGCAAGCCTAGGATCAAGTGACTTAAAAAGCGTAAACGAAGGTACTTTCATTTCCTTTGCTTTATTTACTTGACTGTCTTTAATGCTTTTAAAAACATTTTTCACATTGTCAGATTTTGATTTTTTGACTGGAATAGGATTAAGTAAATTTATAGGAGCATGAGTCAACATAATATGGTTACTAGAGTACAAAGCTACACCTACTGAAGAAACAATATCAGACAAATCAGCTCTATTAAAAATCTTTTTTAAATCAAAACTGTTTGCACTTAAAACTAATTGTTGAATATTAAATGGGATTTGTTTTAAATTTGTATCTTTCAAATGTGGTCCATATACATATATAGAAGCTATTTGTACACCAGGGAGTTGGGACTGTATATGGTTTATAGATTGGAATATTTGATCTTGGAGTTGATGTGTTAAAAACAAGTGTTCATATATAGGCTCATGACCATACCAAACCACCAATTCAGATCTGATTTGTGAAACCCATAGTGTTGCCACCAAATTCTGAATAGAGTTCTGAACCAAAACTGTACTTAATCCCAAGAACGATGGAACAACAGAAAGTAGCTTCAATCCACATTTTTGTGAAATTATCTTAGCTACATCAAGAAGAGAATTGTTAACAGAAACACCAAGAATATCATACCGAGCTACTCCATCAGGATCATCTCTTCTTGTGTTGTTTAAAGGAAGCCAACATGTTGAAAATTCATTGGTATCTATATTTCCTTCTTGAATTATTATTGAATTGATTTCATCTTGTGGTATTGATTTAGGTAATGGAACTGGAAATAGTTTAAAATACTGCATTGCATATCCAATGCTGCATTCCCTTGTTTTAATATTTAATGTTTTTAAATTCTGTTTAATAAGAGCAATAGTATTATTTATATCTTTAAACGTAGGTATGCTTAACTGAAATCCATTAGTAACTATAATTTTATTATTAATAATTTGCAGTTCAACTAATGAAATATTTGTCTCAGAAAAATCAATTCCTAATAATTTATTGACTTTCTTTAGATTTTTTATATTTTTCATGTTTTTTTTCTATACACCATGACTACTAAGTATAATAATAAAACAAGCACTTGTAATATATGGAACAAAGGCAATATATTGTGATTGATTTTGCTCTAAACTATGCTTACTCATTTTTTTTAATAAAAAGTTAATTATAAAATACCATATTACTGCAAGAAAAGAAGCTAAAAATAAGGTTAATAACCCTGTCTTAAAACCCATAAAAACACTAATTAAAGCAAATATAGTTATATCTCCTCCACCTAAAACATACTTTTTATCACATTTTTCAGATTCTTCTAAGTTGCTTTGACCACTTACAATTTCTAACTGTTTACCAATACCAAATTTCAATACAAGACTAGACCAAGCTAAGCTTAAAAAATAAAAACTAACTTCACAAACCAAATAAATTATTCCAATGCCACTAAACAATAAAATAAGTCTTGAATCATTAAAATCAATAAAAACTGTCCTATATAACTGAAACATTATAGATAGTATTGTTATAGCCCAAAACAATACTACAAATCGTACAGAAAAAGATAAATTTACAAGAATAAAATATGCAGTTATTGGCAAAAGAACTAACTTGATATTTACAGCAAAATATAAAATAATAGACCAAACCATTATTGGTAAAGAAATTAAATTGCTATCAAGTTCAAATTTTTTAAACCAAGTAGCAAATAAAAACAATATATCCAATAAAATAAAAGCACATCCTAGATCTGAAAATATAGTCTTATAATCTACCCCCAAATATAACCTATAAACAATAACCAAAATTATTAAAGAATAAGTAACCAAGTGAGGAACGATTCTATGTTTTAAATCAAACATTGATAAAAATATCAATGTCATAGAAAATATATATAAGGCTAATGAATCCAGCCATCTAAAATTATTTTTAGTGACAAATATACAAATAACTAATGAAACTATAGCAACTAACAATTCAGAAATAAAACATTTAACATCAATAATGTTTTTACAAAAAAAACATTTTCCACCTAATAGTAAATAACTGAAAACAGGGATATTTTGCCACCAATATAATTTCTTTTTACATGATGGACAATATGAGGACTTGAATATAAATGATTCACCACTACTATACCGATCAACAACAAGTTTAAAGAAACTACCGATAGCTCCACCTAAAGCAAAGATTAAAAGAACTAAAATAATCTCACTAGAAGAGCTCAAATTCGATCTCCTGATATAGAATCAAAGATATGTGCATTGCTAAAATCAAAGGAAAGTTTTATTTTACTATTTTGTTTAAGATCAAAATCCCCTATTACTTTTATAGCCACGGAAGAATTAACAGCAAAATCAATAGAAGTAGCATAAACCACATGCTCATTGCCTAACATTTCAATCAAATCAACAGAAGCCTCAAACATAATTTCACCAATCTTATCTACCTCACCTACCTTAATATATTCAGGTCTAATTCCTAGTTTAAAACTTGATGAAGGATTCAGTTTTAAATTTTGACTCTTTAACTTAAATGTCTTGCCTTGCATATTAATTGTTTGAGAATCAATTAACTTAAACTCAAAGAAGTTCATCGGTGGACTACCGACAAAACCTGCTACAAAACTATTATTCGGTTTATCATAAACATCTTTTGGTTTCCCTAAATGTTGTATTGATCCATTGTTTAATACAGCAATTTTATTCCCCATCGTTAAAGCTTCAATCTGATCATGAGTTACATAAATCACAGTAGAACCTAATGACTTATGTAGTTTTAAAAGCTCTGCTCTCATTTGTGTACGTAACTTAGCATCTAAATTACTTAATGGCTCATCCATTAAAAACAATTGTGGCTTTCGAATAATTGCTCTTCCTAGTGCCACTCTTTGTCTTTCTCCACCTGACAGCTCTTTAGGCTTACTCATAAGATGTTTTGATATACCTAAAAGTTCTGCTACTTCATGAACAGATTTTTTAATGGTTTCATTGTTTTCTTTTCTCATTTTTAAAGGAAAAGCTAAATTTTCATAAATAGACATATGTGGATATAAAGCATAGTTTTGAAAGACCATTGCAATATCCCTGTCTTTTGGAGGAAAACTGGTTACAGACTTTCCATTAATTTCAATAAGACCTGAGTCAGGATTCTCTAATCCTGCAATTAATCGTAAAATTGTAGACTTCCCTGAGCCCGATGGACCGACCAATACCATAAAGTCACCAGATTCAACATCAAATGAAATATCATTAATAATATTTTTCTCTTTAAAACTTTTAGAAAGGTTTTTTAGTTTTAGTTTTGACATGTTTTTATTTTAGCGTATAGCGTTTAGCGGATAGGAGAACAAGAACATAGAAGAGTCCTAAGTTCTCTGTTCTTCTAAACACTCTACGCTAAACGCTCGAAATGCATTAATCACAATATCCATATCCTCCTCGCTATGAGTCGACATAGGTGTCAATCGAATCCTTGGGACCTTTACTGTAGGTGGTCTAATAGCAGGGGCCCAAATATGACATTCATCAAATAGAAAATCAGAAAACTTTAGTACCTCATTAATTGAATTGAAATAAATTACAATTATTGGTGTTTTAAACTCATTTAATCTTAAATATTTATTTTGTACTAAACCATTAAACAAATATTTAGCATTATGCCAAAGCTTTTCTTTTTTAGATTTGTTTTTAGATATTAACTCAATTGACTTTAAAACAGCACCAACAATAGCAGGACTAGGACTGGTTGAAAACATAAAGCTTCTTGCTTTGTTTTTTAATAAATCAATAACAACTTTTGGAGCCACACAAAAACCACCCTCAACTCCAAGAGCTTTTGAACAAGTACCAATCCTAATAGGAAAATATTCCTCTAAGTTAAGCTCTTCAACAACACCACAACCATTTTTTCCAAAAACACCTGTAGCATGGGCTTCATCAAGAACAGGAATACAATTATAATTTTTAGAAATCTCTGCAATCTCTTTTAATGGTGCAATATCACCATCCATACTAAAAACAGTATCAGTAACAATAAAATTACGTTTAAAGTTTTTACAGTTCTCACTAACTAAATTTTCTAAATGTCTAACATTATTATGGTTATATATAAATTTTGTTGCACCTGAAAGCCTTATTCCATCAATAATTGAAGCATGATTCAATTCATCAGAATATACTGCATCATTTTTATCTATCAAAGAAGACAATACACCTAAATTTGCAGAATAACCAGAACTAAAAAAAATCGAGGCTTCACTTGATTCAAATTTCGCTATCTCCATCTCAAGTTCATGGTGTAAGATAGTCGTTCCTGTTAGCAGTCTTGAACCAGTGCTTCCCACACCATATTTAACCATTGCATTATGACTTGCCTGAATTAAATCAGGATGATTTGCTAAACCTAAATAGTTGTTTGACCCTAACTGCAAAACTTTTTTACCATTTTTACCATCTTCAAGTTCTACCCAGGGTCCACTTTCTGATTTGATTATCCTAGGATTACGCTTTAAATCATTTTGCTCTAATAAATTTAGTTCGTCTTCAATATATTTCATCATTATTATTTGCTTACTAAAGGTATTCTGTTATTTTCATTTTTCCATCGTTTAAAAACATTATGTTCAAAATCAAAAAGATCTAATACTTTTCCTACAACAAAATCAACCAAATCAAATAATTGCTCAGGACCATGATAAAAAGCAGGACATGCAGGTGCTATAACTACACCAAGATTACTTAGTTTAAGCATATTCTCTAGATGAATAGAACTAAGAGGCATTTCTCTTGGAACAATTACAAGCTTACGTTTTTCTTTCAAACAAACATCAGAAGCACGTGTAATCAGATTTCTGGATATGCCACTTGCAATTGAACCAATGGTTCCCATTGAAGCTGGTATAACAATCATTCCTTTAGTTTTATATGAACCACTTGAAATACCTGCTGCAATATCATCAGATTGATTTACATTTAAGAATATAGAAGACTCCTTGGATAACCTTAAATAAGATAATACTTGTTCTTTTTGAATTTCTGGTTCAAAGGATAACTTTAAATTAATCTCATTTTGAGCTACTTTCAATGCACTTTCTGAAATTACAAGTTCTACTCTATGTTTGTTTTCTAAAAGAAACTGTAAAAGCCTAAGCCCATAAACAGTGCCACTTGCACCAGATATTCCTATTACTATTGGTAAGTCAGATTGTTGATTCAATGTAACCATTATCAAAGTATCCCTTAAACTTATATTATAAACTAAAACATGCTTAATACCATCATAGAAAAAAAAGAAAATAATCTAGAGCCAAACATTTATAAAGCTTTAACAGAAGATCTTTTATACAAGGTTCAAAAGCCAGGTCAATACCTAGGAATTGAATGGGGTCATCTTGTAAATGGGCCATACGGCAATGAATCAAATACACCACAATCCTCATTAAAACGTTGGGAAGACACATTAGTCAGGCTATCTCTAATTTATCCAGATCTTTATGAACTTGGAATGTCAAATTTTGGGACAAAAATTTTATACAAAATCATAAACAGTCATCCTGATTTTCTTTGTGACAGAACATATGCTCCCATGAAAGACATGGAAGAGCTTTTAATTAAAACAAATACTTCTCTTTGGGGATGGGAGAGTTTTAAGCCATTAAACAAATTTGATTTACTTGGTTTTTCATTATCTTATGAACTCTCTTATACAAATGTTTTAAAACTATTAGAACTCTCTAACCTTAAACCACTTTCTAATGAGAGAACAAATTTATTTCCTTTAGTTTTTGCTGGTGGCCCTACTACTTTTAATCCTGAACCAATGGCTGATTTTATGGATTTCTTTATCATTGGTGATGGTGAGGAAGTAATTATTGAAATACTTGAACTAGTAAAAGAATTTAAAGAAGTAATCAAAAATCAATCATCAAAAATCAGCTCTAAAGATGAATTGTTATTAAAGCTTGCTCAAATACCTGGAATCTATGTTCCAAAATTTTATGAACCAGATTCAAGCGATAATTATTTACCAAAACCAATAGTTGCAAATCCAATTCCAAGCAAAATAGTAAAGAGAGTAGTAAATCTAACCGATCTAAATCAACCCACATCAGGTCCAGTACCTTATTTAGCATCAGTACAAGACAGGCAAACCTTGGAAATAAGAAGAGGCTGTGACAGAGGGTGTCGCTTCTGTCAACCTGGTTATGTATACCTTCCAGTAAGAGAAAGAACCCCAGATGATTTATTAAAACTTTCACAAGAATCATTGAAGAAAACAGGTTACGATGAGTATTCTTTTCTTTCTTTATCTGCAAGTGATTACACATGCTTACATGAGGCTGCTGTAAAACTTAATACAGAGCATGCAAAGAAAGGGATTTCACTTTCAATGCCATCACAAAGAGCAGATCGATTTGATTTGAAATTAGCAAATGAATTAAACACAGTTAGAAAATCAGGAATCACACTTGCCCCTGAAGCAGGTACAGAAAGACTAAGAGAAGTTATTAATAAAGGCTTGAAAGAAGCAGACATTACAAGAGCTATTGAAAACGTTTATGATAGTGGTTTTCATCATGTCAAACTTTATTTTATGATTGGTTTACCTACTGAGACCTATAAAGACTTGGATGGAATAATTGATCTCTTAAAATGGGCATATGACTTATCTAGGATAAAAAATAAAAAACCTTTAGAGATTACTTGTACAATTTCAACCTTTGTCCCAAAATCATTTACACCGTTTCAATGGTTTAGCCAAAACTCTACTTTTGAGTTTCAAGAAAAAATAAATTACCTAAAGAATAAGATAAAAGAATACAAACTTAGAACTGTAAAGCTAAACTGTACAAGTCCTAATATTGCACTATTAGAAGCTGTTCTAAGCAGAGGCGACAGAAGAATGTCAAAGCTAATTTATAATGCCTATAAACTTGGTGCTAATTTTGATGCTTGGGATGAACATTTTAATATTGATACATGGCATAAAGCTGCTAAAGAATTAAACTTGGATTTAAATTATGAAGCGACAAAAGAAAGAACTATTAACTCAACAAGCCCTTGGGAGGTCATAGAGTCAGGACTTCTTAAAAAGTTTTTAATTGATGAATATAATAAAGCAATAACAGTAACTGAAACCGTACCTTGTACAGAAAACACTTGCCATGCTTGTGGGGTTTGTTTTGAACTTGATGTTGTAAATGAAGTTACTGTTGATAAGTCAAAAAACAATAAGTTTGTTAAAACAATAGAAAAAAAACTTGAAGTCTTAAAACCTTCTAGTCTTGAAATTCCTAAATCTCTCGTCCAAGAGAACGAGGCTTGCTCGCCTTTGGCAACAATCTCCAATAATTCTCACGATTCTCTACTTACAAAATCCTTACAAAAAGTTGAGATAATCCACACAAAAAATTCTCATTTAAGATTCATTTCCCATTTAGATGTGCAAAGATTATTTGAAAGAGCCTTAAGGCGGGCAGATATATTGTTTGCACATACTGAAGGGTATAACCCTAGACCTAAATATCAATGGTTAATGCCGTTACCCCTTTATTATGAAAGTAATTATGAGTTATTACATCTAGAATTGGCTCAATGTATAGACAATCATGAACTGCAAATTAGGCTAAATAAGCAATTACCTAATGAATTACAGCTTAAATCTGTAAAAAACATAGATTTATCCCAAAAATTGAATAATGTAGAAAATGTTAAGGTTTTATACAAAGTTTTGACAGCTAAGCCCTATTTATGGGAAAAGTATATATGTGAGGCTAAAACTGAAATTGAAAGTTTTCTAGATCAAGCTTCTGTAATCCTAAAAGTTTTAAAAAACAATAACGATCGTAATAAAAAACCAAAAAATAAAAACAACTTAAATGTTGACAAGTTAATAGATATAAGAAAGGGTGTAGAACGAATAGTAATTGTTAATGATAGTCCATTTGAACTAGAAATGGTACTTTTAGGAAACACAAGGGTAGAGACACTTTTAAATTACATTACAGATAGAGTCTTACAAAAGTCTAAAAATGAAAAGAATGAAGAATTTAGTTGGCAGAGTTTATGGACAATAAAAAAAGAAACTATTGTTTGAAACAACAATTAATTGTACTTAGTTTTAGATAAATAGGAAATTAAACAAGCGGAACCTTGTTTAACATTTATACGGAGGATTGAAATGAAATCATTGATTATCTCGGAAAGAGACAAAATAGCAGCCATCATGGAAGATGACAAAGCTATCGAATTTTTTATACATAAAGGTGAATTGTTATTAGGAGATATCTATACTGCAAAAGTAGAAAATATAATGCCTAGTATTGACGCTGTTTTTGTTAATTTAGGAAATAACAGAATGGGATTTTTACATGCAAGCGATATTCCTGGTCAGGGTCCACTAACTGACAGATTGCAACCACATCAAAAGTTGCTTGTTCAGATTGTAAAAGAACCTACAAGCAATAAAGGACCAAGAGTTAATACTGCAATAAGTTTGCCAGGAAGATTCTTAGTTCTAACCACTGAAAACACCAATGTTTCTGTAAGTAGAAAAATTGTTGATTATCAAGAAAGAAATAGATTAAAAGCAATGGTATCACTACTAAAACCACCCGGTGTTGGAATAGTAGTTCGTACTGAAGCTGAAGGAAAAGATGAATACGATTTAGAAGAAGATTTTAAAATGCTTTGGGATCTTTGGAAAGAAGTTGCAGATAAGCATGAAAATCACAGATATCCAGGACTTGTTTATAGAGATCAGGATTTTATTTATCGGGTAATTAGAGATGCATATACATCTGAGATTAATGAGGTTGTACTAGATAGTACTCAAGGACAATTAAAATCCCAGCAAATATTAAAAAACTGGACAGGAAGAGATGTAGAAATATCTATTCACAAAGAAGGCAACATCTTATCAACAAGAGGAGTAGAAAGAGAAATATTAAATGCTCTTCAAACTAAAGTTGAATTGCCAAGTGGTGGTTATTTATTTATACAGACTACTGAAGCACTTACAGTGGTTGACGTAAATTCAGGAAGATTTACAAGCTCAAGAACATTACGTGAAACAGTATTGAAAACAAATCTAGAAGCATCTCATGAAGTAGCAAGACAGCTAAAACTTCGAAATATTGGTGGTGTTATTGTAGTTGATTTTATCGATATGGATGATAGAAAAGACCAAATAAGTGTATTAGAAACATTCGAAAATTCTCTTATGACAGACAGAGCAAAACCACAGCTTGGTCAGTTAAGCGATTTGGGGTTAGTGGAACTTACTAGAAGAAGACAAGGACAAAGCCTACAAGAAATTTTTGGACATCAATGTTCTAGTTGTGGTGGAAGTGGTCAAATATTAGAAATCTCATTAAGCGGAGAAATAAGAAGAGCAAGATCAGATTCCCAACAAGAAGATCACAGGCAAGGAGATAGAAATAATTGGCGTAATCAGCGAAATCGTCCCGGTTCAAATGCTGGTTCTAGAGGAGGAATGCAAAGAAGGGATTATACTCCTAGAAACCAATCTAGCTCTAGCGAATATCAATCTCAAGGCACTACTGAACAAGATTCACTAGCGACACCACCTGGTGGAGAAGAAATTGATTCACAAGTAGAAGAAGAAGTAATTCAACAAGTTTCTCCTGTAATAGAAGGTGAGACAGAAGAGAATGAAAACGAATTTGAAAATGAATTTGATGAAAACGGACATAGTAATTATAGTGAAGAAGGTACAACAGATGAAGAATCTTCAAACTATTCCCAAGAAGCCAAGTACAGTGTAAAAGCAAATGACGTTTCAGGAGTTTTTACATTAACACCAAAAGAATCAGAAGAAAGAGACTAGCGATAGCTTACCTTGAAAAGGAATGACATAAACTTAGGTCTAAAACGCATAAGTTTATGTCTTAAATATTTGGGAAACCCTCAAAACCAATTTAAATCTGTTTTAATTGCAGGTACTAATGGAAAGGGTTCAGTAACTTATTACCTATCGAATCTAGCATGTAAATATTCTGATTTAAAAATAGGAAGATATATTAGTCCTCATTTAATTTCAGTAAATGAAAGATTTGTAATAAATGAAAAAATTATAAGTTTACAAAAAATAAACTCATTGAAGCAAAGGGTATTAAAAAAGATTAGAGTGTTTGAAAAAAACAATAAAACTCTAGGGAAGCTAACCGAATTTGAAATACTCACCATTATTGCATTTAAGCTATTTGAGGAGAGAAAAGTAGATATTGCATTTTTAGAAGTAGGACTGGGTGGAAGGCTAGATGCTACAAATGTAATAGAATCAAAGGATTTATTATGTTCTGTGATTACAAATATTTCACTGGATCACACTGATTACCTGGGTAAAACTATTAAGAAAATTGCCTTTGAAAAAGCTGGAATAATTAAAAAAAACAATCATCTAGTAACAGCAGCAACGGGCATTTCCCTAAAAGTAATTAAAGATATTTCTAAAAAAAATAATGCACATATTTCACAAGTAGTATTTCCATCTAACAAAATCGTTAGCTATAAAGAAAAAAATATTTGGACTGCTATAAAAGCCTGGGAAATCATAAGTTCAAAGATAAAACTGGAAAGTAAGAACACTAAAGAGATTTATAAATTTTTAAATAGCTTAGAGTTTAAAGGAAGATTTCAACATATAAAGAAGCACAAAATGCTTTTAGATGGAGCACACAATCCACATGCAGCTAGTGAATTAAAAAAAAGACTGAATCAAACATTTAAAAATAGAAAAATTGTTTATATCTTTGGTATCTTAGATAAGGACTACAAAGGATTTATAGACAACTTATTTTCAAGAGGTGACATTGTAATTTGTACTAAACCTAAATCAACAAGAGCCACTAAACTAAAATTCTTAACACAACACTTAAAACAAAAAGGATGCATAGTGACAAGTTCTCCTGATTTAAAATCAGCAATTAAACAAGCTAAAACATTTCCACATGATCTAATTGTTATTACTGGTTCACTTTATTTAGTGGGTGCGGCTTTAAAACTATTTAGGATCTATTGATATTGAAAAAGTCTTTTTTATTATCACCCATATGCCTTTGCTCACCTTTCACCCTGCACAAAATGCTATTTATTGATTTTAACAGCATTTTGCTTGGGATACGGTTCGCTTAAGGCACATGGGTTTTTATTTAAGACTTTTTTAGTAAACTTACTTAAGAAACAAAGAATATATTAAAATGAAACAATAAAAAGGAGACACGATGGTTACTCAAACTCATTTATCTATTGGTTCAAAGCTTCCAGATTTTAATTTACAAGGTGTTGACAAGAATAATTATTCGCCAGATTCATTTAAAGTCAGTAAATTACTTCTAGTGATGTTTACTTGTAATCACTGCCCATATGTTCAAGCATATGAAGATCGCTTGATTAAACTTCAAGATGAATACAAGTCAAAAGGTGTTAGTTTTATTGCTATAAATTCAAACGATGAAACAAATTACCCTGATGATAATTTCGAAAATATGGTAAAAAGAGCTAAAGAAAAGAGTTTGAACTTTCCTTATCTAAGAGATAAGACTCAAGAAGTTGCAACAATGTTTGGGGCTTCTCATACACCTGAAATTTTCTTATTTGATGAAAAAAGAATTCTTAGATATCATGGTGGAATTGATGACAACTGGAAAGAACCAAACAAAGTAACTAAACAATATTTAAAAGATTCAATAGAAACTTTACTTGCTAATAAAACACTAATAGATTCAGAGACTCATGCTATTGGCTGTACAGTAAAGTGGACGAAATAAAGAAATAAATTTTCATGAAAGAAGTTTTATCAAAATCAGATACCATCCAGAGTGAAAAACTCATTCTTCCAACCCATATTGCAGTAATCATGGATGGAAATAGACGCTGGGCAAAGAATAAAAATCTTCCTAGTATGTTTGGTCATAAAGAAGGTGTACAAGCATTAAAAAAAATAACTAGGTATGCAAACGATTTAGGTATAAAGTATTTAACTGTATATGCTTTTTCTACTGAGAACTGGAACAGAAAAAAAGATGAGGTCGATTTTTTAATGTATCTTATCCAAGAAGCTATTCAAAACGAATTTGAAGAAATGCATCAAAATAATGTAAAACTAAACGTCATTGGGTTTTATGAGGATTTACCAAAACCGCTTCCACAAGTATTAAACAATGCTATTGAAAGAACAAAAAATAACACTGGTTTAAACCTTCAAGTTGCTATAAATTATGGAAGTCGAGCTGAAATCATTCATGCTATTAAAGAAATCACCAAACAAGTAGTAAATAAAAATTTAAATATTGAAGATATAACATCTGATTTAGTTACAGCAAATCTTCTAACAAAACATATTCCTGACCCTGATCTTTTAATTAGAACTGGCGGTGAACAAAGAATAAGCAATTATTTACTCTGGCAATGTGCCTATACTGAGTTTTACTCTACAGATGCCTTATGGCCAAGCTTTGATTCAAAAGAATTAGATAAAGCTATCGAAGAATTCAATAAAAGACAAAGAAGATACGGTGTTTAGAAAGATTTAATCCTTTAATCATTGACGTTTCTGCCTACCGCTCGTTTCGCACGAATGCTCAACTTGCTCTTCCTTCACATCGCTTTTTGGTGAATAAATCACACAAAAAGCTTATTTACTCTTTTATACATCATAGCTAGACAGTAACCCATTGACATTAAGACCTTAACTTTGTTAATTTCTAATTGTATGGTTGAGTTAACGACATTTGAAACTGGTAGAAATTTCTTAACCTTATTAGCCAAAGGCGGGTTAAAGAGATTAGAAGAACATGATCTACCTTGTACACCTGATGGATTTAGAGAGCTTGTTAAAATCGCTAAAGGTAATGGGAGTAATGCAGGTTATTTATTAGGACCTGTACAGGAAGAAGCAGATAAGATGACACAAACAACACCTCTTGAAGATTTAGATAAAATATTTAGTGCATTTGAAAAAGGTAGCTGTCAAAGAGGAATAGTTTGGAAGGTTATGCAGGATTTGAAAAAAGAAGAAGCTTAAATATCTGAATCTTCAGTATCTTTCGTATCATTAGTATTCTTAATAGCCATCTTTCTACTAATTAAAGTTTTTAGCTTATAAAGCAAATTAGTCACCTCACTGATATGAGAAAAGCTAGTTCCGTCTAATAGTTTAATTTCACCACAAGTATCGTTATAAAAAACAGTGTTATTAAAACATAGTTTACTTGAATTTCCTATTGCACGCTCACATAAAATTTCTAAATATTTTTGTCTCTTATAAGAATAGTTTTCTAATGGGAGTTTTGCTATATAATTTGTCTCTTTTAAAATAGCTTTTATATCTCTAGTGATTTCAAAATAATCTTTTTTAAAAGATTTTTCAAATATACTTAGCTTTGAAGAGATTTCTTTTATTTGTTTATTTATTACTAATTCTTGAGGTTTATTTTTAGGATATTTAATTATAGCTAGTTTATTTTCATCTATGATATAAAATTTTCCACTCTTATTATCAAACATACGAATACCTGTAACAACACCAATCGGAGGGAAAACATCAATACTATCAACTATCTTATATGTAATTAAATCAATCACATATAAAGGATATTCATTAAAAAAAAGTTTTTTATTAATATTATCTAAAAAAAGACTTCCATAGCCTAGGGACTCTAAATTGATTGTTTTAATTAGTTTACTTTTTCCCATATCAATAATTTGAAGTGAGTTACCTTGTGAAATAATGATTTCATTAGTGCTTGGACTAACAACAAGATCAATTCCACCAGTATTGATTTTAGATACACTTAAGTTTGAATCATCCACTATATAAATGTTTCCACCACAAAGATAGTACGTTTTATTATTTTTGAAAACAACTTTTTGAAAAGAAGACTTTAGACCTATAGTCTTTTCAATCTTATTAGTATCAGTATTAAAAATAGAGATTTTTTCTTCATTTTGATGTTTGATATGTAGTTTATGAGAGTACTCATTTACTTCTATACGTTCTACAGGAAAACTAAAATTAAATTTCAATAGCTTTATGCTGTCTTCTAAGATTATTAATTCATAAGTACCATATTGATTATTATTAGAAAAAACACTGTAATCATAGTAAGCATTTAATAAATATTTATTTTTATTGATTTTACGTACATAGGAAGGAGTAAGAAATAAAGATGAGCTTATCTCAATTTGATTTTCATATGAACCTTTGTCTTCAGTTATTGATAGAACTTTATCAATAGTTCTAGCTTCAAAAGCATTAATTGTAGTTCCATCCTCACTGCTAATTACTTTTACTCTTATAGAAGGATTGGTATTAATGACATTGACAGGAGATTCATTTTCCTCATCTTCACAACCATCCTCCCCACAAGTATTTCTATATGTATACTCAAATACAGTAATCGTTTTATTTTCTCTATCTAATGAAAAAAATGCTGAACTTTTATCTATGAGAAATTCTTTATCTGCCATTAAAGTATTTTCATCTAAAACTATTATTTTTCCTCTTACTAAAACAAATATTTTTCCACTATCACTGTCAGTTTCTATAAAACCCGGAAAAAGACTAGTACTATAAGGTATAGAAGATATTATTTCTGCATTACACTTCTGGAATCCTAAAAGATTTAGAATAAGAAAAATCAATGATAAGAATATAAACTTTTTAGACATAGAATATGCTTTATTTATGCACCTCATCTATAATAAAACAATTATAGATTATATTGGGTTTAGTGAATGTCAGTAGAGGTAAATTATGAACTTTAAAATTAAATGTTTATTTATAGCTTTGTTTATAACACTAATAACTTTATCTACCATACCAAGTTTTAGTGCTGAGACAGTTAAAACAAATGAAAGTTTTAATTTAATAAAGCTAAACAATTTAGAATCTACTTATGTAATAGAGCTTTTACCAAACGATTTAAAGAGTAAGTGCAAATCACTTCAAGAACAAAACAGCATTTTAATTGAGTCTTCAATTGAAGATCACAATAGATTAAAAGATTTTATTTCTACTATTGATATTCCTGTAAAACAAGTAGAGTTTGAGGTTAGATTGATTGAACTTCAAAAAAACAGACTTCGTGATCTTAAGTTTTTAAGAGAGAGTGGATTCTTAATAGGACAAATTTCTAATGGTTTAAGTTTATTTGATTTTAGTAAAGATACCTGGAATCTTTTTAATTCACAAATTTCTTATTTAGAAACACTAGGACTTGTTCAAACCCACTCATATCCAAAAATTGTTTCTATCTCTGGCAGAACTGCAAGCATAAACATAAACACTCATAATAATGTTGTGCTTGGCTCTGCTTATGGTGCAGCGCCATCTTTGCTTTTAGCACAAACTCAAAAACTGGACGCAGTAAAAGCAGGAACAAACCTAAACATTACGCCTTATGTAGGTGACAGTAACTTGATTACTACAAAAATAAACGTTGAAGTATCAAACAATACGGGTACCATAACTCAGAACGGACTAACTTTGCCAAACACGACTTTTAGAAGAGAAGTTGATACAAATGTTCAAGTTATGGATGGACAAACAATAGCTATTGGTGGATTAGTCTTCAACAATAAAACCATAAACAGACAAGGAATCCCTTTTATAACAAGCATTCCAATTTTAGGAGATTTACTTAGTAATAGAAGAAGCAATAAATCACAAAGTGAGTTAATAATTTTAATTACACCTAAGATAAAAGATCTTTCATCAGAAAACATTGAGTTGAAAGATTTATATTATCCTGAGATTGAAAATAAAGTTATTAAAAATAAGAGAAAGAAAAGAAAAAGTACAAGTGATATTTTAGATAGTGTAAACTTGAAATAATAAATAAAAACAAATCAAACTAATGCTTGTAGTTTTTGTCTTTGATCTTCTCCTATACAAGATTCAATAACATCATCGATCTTTCCTTCTAACGCTGTATCCAAAGAAAAATTTTGATTTAATCGGTGATCAGTAATTCTATTGTCCTTGTAATTATATGTTCTAATCTTTTCACTTCTATCACCCGTTCCTACCTGCATTTTACGTTTTTCATAAATTTCTTTTTGTTGTTTTTGAACTTCCATATCATATAGTTTTGTCATCAAAAGTTGCAAAGCTTTTTGTTTATTTTGAAGTTGACTTCTTTCTTCTGTACAATGCACCATAATTCCAGAAGGCTTATGCACTACTCTTACTGCTGTTTCTACTTTGTTTACATTCTGACCACCAGCACCACCTGAACGAGCCGTAGAAATCTCAAGATCATTTGGATCAAGCTTAACATCCACTTCATCAACTTCAGGCATAACAGCAACAGTTACGGTACTTGTATGAACACGACCAGATGCTTCAGTAAGCGGTACTCTTTGAACTCTATGAACCCCTGATTCATATTTTAATTTACTATAAACATTTTCACCTGATATTTCAACTACAACTAATTTATATCCACTTATGTCACCAGGATTCGAATCAATTACTTTTGTAGACCAGCCTTGACCATCTGCATACCTAGAATACATTCTAAGCAAGTCCCCTACAAAAATAGAAGATTCTTCACCACCTGCTGCTGCACGAATTTCAAGCATAATATCTTTTTCATCATTTGGATCCTTAGGCAACAATAATACTCTTAATCTCTCTTCAATAGTATTGATTTGGTGAGTTATGCTTTCTATTTCAGATTTTGCAAGCTCAATTAAAGATTCATCAGATTCATTTTTTATAATATCTTTTGCCCCAATTAATTCATTAGTAAAGGTTTTAAATTTTTGATACAAGTCATAAGTCTCTTGTAGTGATTTTTTAGCTTTAGAGACTTTTTTTAATTGTTCTTGATCACCATAAACACTTGGATCTGCAAGCTTCTTATCAAGCTCATCATAAGTAGAAGCAATGTTATCTAGTTTTTTTATTAGAATGTCGTCCATTGTTATATTATTTTAATCTTAGGTAGAGACTCCTCTTTTAAAGTTCATTTTGCACATAAGCTTTTTGTCTTATAAGTTTTTATTAGAATACCATTCATTCAATTAAATGTTTTCAAGTGGAGGTTTATCAAGCGACAAACCGAAACGTCAAAAGGGATCGGTATATAAAAGCGAAGCATTTTCTTGAAAATGCGGAGCGCTATATAAAAAGCCCCCCAACGGGATTGAACCGTCGACCTCATCCTTACCAAGGATGTGCTCTACCAACTGAGCTAGAGCAGGGATGGAGTTTCACTTTTGTATTTACCTCTCTCAGGCTTCTTCGTATTCTTCGTAAGCCTTTCACCCTGAAATAATACTATTTCAAAGTAAGTTTGTATATAGGAAGTGTTTACAATGTCTTATATTTAACTAATTTCAGGATGATTTCTTAAAATCTAATCAGATATTTTAACAGAAGGCCTCTGGCTGGCCCTAGGTTCAATTTGTTTTGATGCTATGTAGAGTTATAACCAATGAAACTTGAAGAGCTATGCAATTCAACACGGATCTGTGACTAAGAATAATTTGGATCTTTATCATGAAATGAAGAGCAAATTGGTTTATTTAAGGCGTACTTCTTTAAGATTTTACTTACTAGCTCTTTAAAAGAATTGTTGGAACCTGGGCTTACGTAAACGGATTCAATTAATTTATCTAAATCAACACTTATCCATAACCCCTCATCACCTTTAGCAGGAACGATTTCTTTAAGTGTTTTTATGTTACCTATAGGTATTTTTTGAATCACCGCCCTTAACTCTCTTTCGTGAGAAAATGAATGATCTTTTAAGCTAAAAGGTTTTAATTGATCTCTTATTTTTTTATATTTTCTAAAATCTATATATGCTACTTTTCCAATATAAACATTTTCTTCACTATTGTTTAATGACTCACGTAATAAACTATAAGTTGATTTGATGGCAATTGAATCGGTGTTTCTAGAATAAAGTTTCCACATAGCTACTGATTCACTTTTATTAATGTGCCAACTATTAATATAAGTCCAGTCTGTTGCTATTTTCCCAGTAACACTCAATATTTTGTCAAGCTCTTGCAATGATTTGTACATTTCTGGATTTATTTCTTTTATCTTTTTATACATTTCTTTATAGAAGTCTATATTCCCATAAGGGTGTGAACCTTCATGCTTATCTTCTAAACAACTAACTCTTGGGAAAAACAGTCCTTTATTTTCCAATGTAGAAACAAACTTTGCGAAATCCATATACCTCCATATTTCTATATCTTGTTTTTGGGGTTGTTTAAACCATGAAGAGGTTTTAATCATATGTTTGGTACCCTAGTAATTCTCATTGAATAATTAGAACCATTTTAACTCTTTTTCTATATACATTTAGTATGATCTTGATTAGCATGAACCTAAATCTAATTGTTGATAGTAAACAAGCACTAAATGATATAAGATTGTTTGCAAGTCCTTATACAAACTATATTGTTGATTTAACTTATTCTAATTCTGACATTGGTACCACTACCTGTATCATTTATCCTTTTGATATAGCTTTCCATCAGAATCTAGTTGATAGTAAAAAAAACAATTTTTCAAATAATTTGAATAGTTCTCTCACAACTTATAACCTTATACTATATAATGGCATTCTAAATAAACTTTTTTCATTAATTGATGAAAAAAGCCCAACCCTTTTAAGATCTAAAATCGATTCAATATTCTATATAGTACTTAGATGGTTGAAAGATTATAATGAGTTTGAGTTTCCTGAAATATTTAACTTTGGCAATAGTAATTTGATTGTATGCAAGTATTGTCTAAGACAATTTAGCAGAGAAGGAGATAATAGGTTTTGTGTAAAAAAAAATCATATATGTAACAGTACATGCAGCAATGATTACACCAACTTTTTAAATGATGAGCTAGTGGCTCACATGCTCATTTCAAAATATACAGTAGCAACACTATATAATGTGGCATCTAACATGATTGTAAACAGTGAAGATATCAGTCATAAAGAGGCTTTAAGAAAAAGCAAATTGTATTTGCACAAAAGTATAGAAATTATATCTAAACACTTTTTTAATCGACTAATAGAGGAAAAATACAGTTTAATTTCTAAAGAAACTTACAAAAGCTATGAGCATTTATCAAATATTAAATTGGCGCCAACTAACACTTATTACAAAGAGCCAGAGTTACTTAAACAATATAAGGAAGCATATTCATTAGGACAAAACGACAAGATAGATGATTTGTTAAATAATTATGATTTACCTTTGTTTAAGAAACTAAAAGTTATAGGTGGAGAAGTGGGTACCAGAGCCAAACATCGAAAATTATAAAACAACAAGCAACTCTACAGCATTCATATATGAATGCTTTGAAGCGATTTGAAATGATATGAGAAATAGCTTAATAATTTCTAGTTAAGCTGGCAACTTCACTTGTTTTATATAGGTTTAATCAACACAACAAATAAAGTAGCATTTAGATTGTACTTAGCAATCTAGGAGATACAAATGCAATCAACAGTAAATAGATCAAGTGATAAAAGCCTAAAATGTCTGAGCTTAGGTAACGAAGCTTATTCTAACGCCAAGGAAATGGCAGAAGAAGATTCATTATCAGTTTCAGCATATCTTAGAGGTCTTATTAAAAAGACTTATATTAAATGGTCTCGAAATAAGAAAAATGTAGAAAGGAGTATAGAAGCTTAAATGAAAAAACTGATGCAATTCACAGGGAGTTACATCAGTTCAAATGGGTATCTTAAAACTTATCAATTGAATTATACCCGAAAATATTAGATCCCTGCAACTAAAAATGAAAGGAAAGGTACTTTTATGTATCGTAGGGATTTTATTTGTATTTTTACGGATTATAAAAAGAGAGTAATCAGTTCATGTATTTGTGGCACACCAAATGAAATAGAAAGTTTAATTAAAAAACTAATACTTTCTAAAAAGCAAGGAAAGTCAATCTTCTGGAAGAAGGTGATTGCTTGATGGAAAAATATTGTTATTGCTGTAAGCGATATAAGCCTCATTATTACTTTCAAGCAGATATTCCAGGACTTAGACCTTATAAACTCTGGTGCTTAATCTGCATCGCAAAACTTATGAAGCATGGAGGTATGTATCGATGAATACAGTATCTATTACAGCGACTTGTGGGGACTGTAAACAGTTTAAGAATATCTCTGATTTTTTTAATAGAGAAGCTTCAAACAACAAAAAACAACCCAGGTGCAAAATCTGCCAGCAAAAACGTATAGGCAAATGGAAAACTAAAAAGAAAGTAAATGAACTTAAATCTTCAGGTCAGCTACTTATTTTTGAGGTTAGCTAATTGTTTGATGATAACGAGCTAGAAGCAGCTAAAAAGTTGTTTCTAGTTATTCATAATCATAGGTATGATTTTCTTTATCAGACTGAATCAAATCCTGATGAATGGAAAACTGTAGTTAAACCAGATGGTCTTAACTACAAGAGTTATATTCTTAGAGATGATCAAATACTAGATATAATTTCAGGTGCCAATACTGTAATTAAAACTGGTTTTAGAAATGTAAAAGATGTTGAATACCTATCCTGTAGATTTGGTAAGTTTACTAGGTATTTTGCTTTAGATATAGACTCAGATAAAAATGAATACTACAATCTTGAAACTGTAAATAAGCTTTGTGAAATCACAAAGCATCTAGGAGAACCTCTTTTTATAAGATCAAGTTTTACAGGTGGCTGGCATTTAAGATGGTACTTTACAGAAGAAATCAAGACTTATAATTTAGCAGTTTATTTAAAAGACTTATTTACAAAGAATGACTTTACTATACAAGGTGGAAAGTTTGAAGTATTTCCTAATATCAAATCTGATCCAAAAGCCTTATATCAAGGTCTTAGACTACCATGCCAACGTGGTTCAGGTTTACTTAGTTTATATGATGGAAGAGTAACAGCTAAATGGGATGAAGACCCAAAGCTGTTTCTTATACATTGGGCTGATGAAGTAAAGAAGAATCTTATAGATATAAAGTATTTATCTGAACTGATTAATAATGAGTTTATAAATCCAAGATCCAAGAGCTGGAATAAAGAATATATTGAACTAAAAGAAAATGGTTTTACAAGGACTTCTCAAACCAATTACATTTTAAAAAACATAGCTAAGGGACTTATTGTATTTGAATCAATAACTGATGTAAATGATTTAACCAAAGCCCTTTGTGAGTGGTTAGATAAAAAGAACAATGGACTATCAGAAGAATACAACAAATCCAAAAAATCAGCTTATGCCTGGTGCAAGAGATGGGCTGTATGTGCTTTGAAGCAATATAAACCATTAAACAAGATGGTTAAAAAGAAAGTAAATAATAACTCCAAAAGAGCCTTGTCTGCTCAATATGATCATCAACTTGATAAAGCATTTAAAGATGGTCTTATTAATTCAGAGATGAGTATTAGAAGGATTGAGCAGATTACAGGGATCTCTAAAAGTGTGATCCAGAGAAGATTAAAATAAGTGTTTTAGAACTAGTTTAGTAACCGTGACAGTAATTGATATATAATACAAATCGCAAATATTGCCCCACCCCATGTAATTATAGTTAAGTAAAACTTTTTTTCTTTTTCCTTTTCTAGCTTTTTTTGCTTTTTAAGTTCTTCTTGCTCTTTCTTTATTTCTAATTGCAGGCTTTCTCGTTTTTCCTTTTCTTTCTCTTCTATAATTTTAACTATATCACTATCTTTAATTCCTACATAAGATTTTAAAAAAGACAAACTATCTTCTATTTGAGCTAATTTAGTTTCTACTCCACCTATTTGGAATAAAAGAATAATAACAAGCAATATTAATATTATTACGACTACCCAAAGCATAAGATTATTATATACCTGTCCCTTAACCTTGTCCCATTAAAGTTCTTTTGGGACACTTTAAACCCTTTCCTAGACTACATTAGAACCCTATTCTCTGTTAGTACTAACAGGGTAGTATAAGAGCCCCGTTAGTTTTTTATGAACAAAGTGAATAAACTAATGGTTTAAATAAAAGGGGTCGAGTCGAGTTTTTTTAATAGCTAATCTTGTTTCTTGAATCTATACATAGTTCAAGTTAAAATATAGATAATGACTGACTGGCAAAAAATAAAAACAGAGTTTATTGTTGGTGCTACATTAAATAGTCTTGCAGGCAAATATCAAATTAGCCTAGAGACAATTAAAACAAGGCATAGGACTGATCATTGGGCTCAAGCAAGAAAAAATTACAAACAAACTGTAAACGAAATAACAACTAAAAAACTTGCAGAAGAACAAGCTCACAAGACATTAAATGCAATTGAAGTAATTGATACTACTATTGAAGATTTGCTTAGTGAACTACCAAAAGCAATAATTAACAGCAAGGAAGGGCTGGCAAGGGCCATTAGTGAGCTGTTAAAGGTAAGAGGTACTTATACAGGAGAGACCGTACAAAAAAAAGATGTTAGCCACAGTATCCCTGTGTCAGGGCTTATTAAAGGGATCATTGATGAGATTCAAGAGTCTAAAGATTAATTTGATTATAAATCAAGCCATAAAATTATTAAAGTGCCTAGAAAATATAAGAACCTGGTAATTTAAGTTTTAACATGACTTAATAATTTTATAAGCATTATAAGAAATATCCTGCAATATTGGCATGACCCTAGAATTGGCAAAATTAGTATCTAAAGCTGGATGAGGAAAGTCACAAAGAACTCCTACATGTTTTTTAGGTCTGAACTCATCTGATATTTTTAGAGTACCAGGAGGATTTTTAATTGTATCAAAAAGATTGACACAATACTTCCCAGTTTCTTCTAGTCTCTTACACTTAATCCCTAGTTCCTTCTGATATTGTTCAAACAGTGACTTTTTAGGTGTACTGTCTTCTACCTTATCAAAAGCTTGGTTGATAATACAAACTTTTCTATAAAACCAATCAATGTTAATTAGGTTGTTAGATAGATCAATATCTACCTTATCATGCCCATTGTCTAATATAGAAGACAAATCAGGACCATCTAAAAAGCGGGCTAATAATTTATGTTTTTCTGCATGATTTATTTTAGTATCCATAAAAACTACTTATCTTGATTTTATCATCAAATTAAAAGCATATTAACCAGTAGTAGTATAAAGGAATAGCATCTCCTGTATCTCTTGCTTCTATTGACCTACTACAACTACAGGTGTTACAAGCTACTGTTGCTGTTATAGATCTCTAATATCTAGATTATAGTGTATCAAAAGCTGGACCAATCACTTATAGCCTAGATATCATTATGCAAGTCTTTAAGAACATATGGCTTTCAAAAAGATAAGAACAATTAGCTGTTAGTTATTACACAGTATTAAGATATAACAAAACTATTGATATTAAGCCCTATCTAAGCAAGCAGAAAACATCACAATATCATTTGGCAGAATTGGATAAGATGGATATGGCAACCATCATTTAATTGCTATCTCTTTTGATCCTTTAGCTCCATTAGAACAAGAGATAGTTATGTTAATAATTTTATTGTTAGATTGTTTGTATAAGAATCTAAGCAGATTTTTAGGTATTATAACTTCAATTATTTTCTTGGTTGTAGAATCCAGATTCAGCGTTCTAGGAGAAATAGGTATCGGTAACGCACCAACAAAGGCTTCAACCGAGCATTCACTAGGTGAGTTAAAATTACTACCTTCAGCAAGAAGCTTAAAAACACCTCTCTTATGCTGAGGTAATAAAGATAATGTAACACTATTAGGTGGAATACAATCTTTTATTATTGTAGTTGATCCAGGGCATTGGATTGAAGCTGGGTTGCAGCCTTGTTCTGGAGGACAGTTTGAGTTGGTAAATATAACCTTATCATCCTTACATACATAAGTACATCCCTCTTGAAATGTTTGAGGTTGAGCAGGTGGAGGAGGTTGTGGAGTTGTGGTTGGAGTTGTGGTTGGTGTTGGAGTTGATGTAGAAGGGGAAATATTAGAACTAGCAGCATCAAAACTAGTATTGGTCAATAAATCAAAGTTGCATGCTCTAGATACCGGGACAAATGCAATCCCATAGTTATTAACATTTTTTGGTTTAGCGTTTATATAGTTAATAGTAAATAATCCATCCATATCTACAGTTGTACTAAAGTTAACTTCTGCCAAATCAGCTGCTGGTGCAATCTTGCAAGCCCCACCCGTAAAATTTGAGATTGTTAAATTCAATATTGAGTCAATCAAAAACAAGTTTTTTAATTTGTTATTAGAATCATTGGAGAAAGGGAAAAAGCCTGAATCAGAAATAACGAGAGTTTGTATCTTGTTTAGCTCTAATAACCCGTTTTGATCTTGCATAGTTGGTGCTGGTAAGCTAGAGGCTTTGCAACAAAATGAGATACATTGCTCTTCATTATTGCACTGACTATTATTAGTACACCCTTTTGTACAACCAGTTGAATTATTAGCACAACAACTGGTATTAAGATCACAATAACTAGATGCTCCACACTGGTTTGAAGCTGAACAACTTTTTATAATGCAGGATGAACTGTTTGACATAGAAGGTGGTGCTTGCATAATGGGAATAGTCGGTGTTATTGGAAGTCCACAATCACAAGTTGCAGGATTTAGTGTAAATCCTTGTGATGTACATAGAATAGATACTAGTTGGAAGTTACATGTAGATACAGGTGTAGGAATAGATGGTGTTATTGGTTGAGGTGGTGGTGCTAGTATTGGTGTTGGTGGTTCAGGACACCTTGGTTCATCAGGAAAACAACAACCAGCATTTGCATAACCACATACAGGCAAGCCACCTGAACATAGAGCTGTTCCTACATCTCCAATCCGAATGCAAATAGGTCTTTCTCCATTTGTACACTTGACAACCCCATTGCTGCAATAGGCTTGGCTATAAGCACAGTGATTTGATGTCAAAATAAATGAAAGCAAGATTAATAAGATGATGGTGATTTTTTTCATTTGATTTAATTAAAAAGGAACAGCCATAACTATACCAACCTCTATTATGGAATCAAATCAGAATACTTTAAGATATTTAATTCTTGCTCATTGTGTGCACCAAAGATTCTAAATCTTTTATTGCTTGTAGGAAAAGCTGTAAAACTTACAGTATCAGTAACTGTTCCACCAATGGGATCTGAAAGTAATGAGCAAGCCCCTGAAATAGCACCATTTTTTCCAAGTGTGCCATTGCAGTAGTATCCAAATTGATAAATAAGACCTACAGGTCCTCTAATACCATCATGATCAGCAACTGGCACATTTAATCCAGCCTGGATTTGATTACACTGTTTAATCCAATTTGCTTGAGTGGTTACATGATTGGTAGTGTTTACAGTATTAGCAGGGATTAAATTGCCTTTTGTCTGAGACAATCTAATTTGATAATTAATAAGTCCCCAAGTGCTGTTTAAACCTATACTATAACTTTTTGCAAGCCTATTACATGCAAATGCTTGAATAGGCAGAATTATACTTAATAATAAACAAATTAATAATATTAGACATTTTGGTTTTTTCATTGTTTTAACTCCTTTGTAAAAAGTTTTGCTTTGGCATGTAATTTATTTTTGTTCATATTTTTTACCCATGATTTATATATGTTCATAAATCAAGTAGGTGCATCCACTTACTACGTTTAACCCCTAACCTTTTATTCTTTTTGAAATAAGTGAGTGTTGAATATTACGCCTCAATTGTATCAACAAAGCATTACTTTAATATCAGGGGAAATCAGTAATGTCAAGATGGCAATCAAGATTGCGTAAAGCACGTGAAGCTATGGGATTAAGTTTGCAAGAGGCAGTAAAACTGTTAAAAGCAACTGAGGGTATTTCTTTTGATAGAACAATGCTCCAAAAACTAGAATCTGGCAAATGTGATATCCCAACAGCAAAGTTCCGTGCTCTATGCAAGATGTACGATATAAGTCCAAGCTGGATTTTAGGTCTGAAAGAGTAACTTAATTAAAAAGACTGTATAAAAACCAAACAAATCACTTGAAAATATTTTTTAAAGATATTAAATATAATAATTTAGGCAAGTATCCCTGAATAACAAGTAGTCGATTATCAAGGTAAATCTTATCCCTTGATAACATAGTACGGTATAATAATGTGTATAGCCTAAGGAGGGCTGTATAACATGACGGATAAGAAGATTTTAAAAGCAACTAATACAGGAGAATTAGAGGTCGGCCAAGTAAAAATAAAGTGTTACGTGTTAGAAGATGGAACCAGGGTAATAGCTCAAAGAAGCACTACTAATGCATTGGCCAGCCCCGATAGGCAAACAGAAAAAAGCGGACACTGGTTTCAAAGAATGGTAAAAAACCCTGGAATTGTACCTTATTTTAGTGATTCTTTAAGGGAAAGACTAGAAAATCCGATACTCTTTGAGACCCCTGGCCATAAATCAGGCAAAGGCTTTGAGGCTACTTTGTTACCTGATTTATGTGATGCAATTTTAGAAGCTAAAAAACAACACGCTTTAAAAGAAGATAATCCTTACTTTGAAGCTTCGGTTCAAGCAGAAGTTTTAATGAGAGCATTTGCCAAGCTAGGTATTGTTGCTCTAATTGATGAAGTTACAGGATACGCAAAGCAAATAGATGAATACCAGAATCTTATTAAAAAGTATGTGGCAGAAGAATTACAAACATGGCTAAAAACTTTTGGACAAGATTACTATCAGCAAATCTATAAATTAAAAGGATGGGACTGGTCTCGCTATTCAATAGGCAGAAAGAATCACCCCTGGGAAGTCGCTAATATTACTAATAGAATTGTTTATGAGAAACTTCCTCAAGGAGTTTTGGATGAATTAAAGAAACGAAACCCAGCAGATGAAAAAGGAAACAGAAAACATAAACATTTTCAACTCTTAACACCTAGCCAGGGATATGTTCATCTTTTAAAGCATTTGGGTTATATACAAGCAATAATGGAAAAGCACAACTCTTGGCAAGAAGCATTGCATGAAATAGATCAAAGGTTTCCTTCTGTTAGAGACCCTTATCTTCAGTTAAATGTATTTGACGTTGCGGATAAAACTAGGTTTAAAAAGGCTGTCAATAAAGCATCTCAGCCTAAAAACTAAATCTTTATACTTGCTGTTTTTGAGGCTTGATTATGTTAAATTCTAACGTGTAATACGCATAGTTGATGTGTATTGAAATAGCAGTATTTAAAGAAAGGAGGTAGCCATGAAAAATGATAAGCAAACAAGTCCAAAAGTTGCAAAAGAAGCTTCTAAGATTCTGAGAGATCCGCATTCAACGAAATCACAGAAATCTGTAGCAGCTTCTGATCTTGCACAATCTAGATACAAGAAGAAATAATTTCTATCTTTGTATCTGCAATAGGATGAGCATTTGTTATAAGCAGGTGCTCATCTCTTTTTTAGGATATTCCCTTTTTACGTTTTTGGCCATAGTTGATGTTTATACTTCGTAATAAAACAAAGCATTTATCAGCAGTCTTAGTAAATTATTTTATGACATTTTGTACAAGATTTTTAAAAATTGGTATTATAGACTCTGTTGTTGTATCGAAAAGAAAACTCATTAATATAATTTTGCAAGTATTTTGGTGATACCGCATGATAAGTCCCATTGATTGATCTCTTTACTTGAGACCAGAAACCTTCAATAGTATTTGTATGAATGTTTCCTGAAACATATTGTCTCCTTGAATGATTAACTGTTTCATGTTTATAGCCCTCTGCTCTAAGTTTGCTGTAGCTTCTGTACTCATGTCATTAAATTGCTACCTGGAGTTACATTAGCCTTGATAAAAGGTACTACTGTAGAACTTTTAGTATCTGCTGCAACTATTGCTCTTACTTGCCCTTGTCTTTCAACAATTCTAATTACTGGCTTTTTATTATCTGTGTTTCTTCCTCTAGTTTGCTTGCCTTTTCCTTTTCCCCCTACATAAGTTTCATCTGCCTCTACAATACCTTTTAAAGGATCGTTATCATTATCTTCAAAAAGTTTTCTTATATAATTTGCCATCCTCCAAGCACATTTATAAGTAACTCCTAGTTGTCTTTGTAATTCTTTTCCTGAAACTCCATTTTTAGAAGCCGAGAATAAGAAAATAGCATAGAACCAGTCTCTTAGAGATGTTGGGGATTTATGAAATATAGTCCCTGCTAATGGATGCACTTGATATCCACAAAATTGGCAAGCATAGCATTTACGATTATTAACTTTAAAAAAGGAGGTTTCTTTGTTGCATTTAGGGCAAACTTTCAAATCATTAAATCTATTAGTAAATACCTCATATAAGCAGGCTTCATCATTTGAATAATCCTTGTTAAAATCGTTAATGGTGTACTTCTGGGCTTTCATACTTATATTATACCCAGAAAGCTACTTGCTGTCAAGGGATAATCTCGGCAATTTATTAATGAATAGTAGCATTAGATATTCTTGTGTGGTTTCTACGTAGTTGTTGTTGACTGGATGTTGGATTTGAAGGTAAGAATAAAACCCCTAACAGGAAATGAAACTTGAAACAGCAATAGATTTTGGGAATATTTCAAGCTGATAACTTAATTGTTGCATAATTAAATTAGGCAAGAGTATGTTTTAGAGAGTATCCTTTTTGTTAGTGTTAAGTAAAAATAATGCTCCAAATAAGACAGTTAGACCAAAAACTTCAACTACTAATCTATTAGTATCAATATTATAAAAGGCAATTGTTTCAGAATCAGAAGCGTCTGTTGATCTAATTGGATCTGGTGGTGTAAAAATAAGGGATATTTTTGCTGATGCAACATCTTTGACTTCAAAGTGATCATCATATAATCCACTCCATTTCCATGGAGGTATTAAGCAGCATAAAAAAACTATAAGTGTATAAAGAGTCAGTATTATTTTTTGTTTCTTACTGAATTGTATATTGTTTACATTCATGATCCAGTACCTTTTGGTATATTTTGTTGCTGAATATCATACTATAGCCTAATATATAAAACACAATTATATTTTTAATGGTTATATTTCTTACCACCCTTGCATCTCTTTCACCACCTCATCCTGTGTAGTCATCAAATATCCTTGAGTTGTCTTTAGATCACTATGTCCAAGTGCTAACGAAATAATATTAATTGGCTTTCCTGCATTGGCTGCGATGGTTGCAAACGTCCTTCTTAGTCCATGAGGGGAAGCTTCTATTTTTACTCTTTTAGCCAATCTCTTTATTTTTCTATTTAAAGTATGCCTGTTAAATGAAACAATCTTCCCAGAGTTTCTACAGATTGTCACAAAAAAGCTTTCAATTTCTGCTTGTGGTCTTAGATGTAGATAGTTTATAAAATAGTCATAAAGATTTTTACATATACCAACAACCCTATTTTTCTTACCCTTACCTAAATACACAAATATTTTTTTATTCGCTAAGTCAACATCTTGTAATCTAAGACTGCACAATTCTGAACCTCTTAGTCCTGCATAACCCAGAGTAGCAATTATCGTTTTATTTAAAACCATGTCATAATCACCATGACCATTTATTTTTATACTGGCTTCAGTAAGTAGTTTTTCGAACTGTTCTTGGGTACAATGAAGTTTTTTAGGTGGATAAAATCTTTTAGGTCTTAATTGTTTTAATTTATCAAATAAACTGCTTTCACAATAGCTATTCAATATTAAATATTTTGTAAAAGACCTGATGGATTTATATATGTTGTCTTTTAAACTAAACTTTTTAGGATCAATATTACCTAATACCTGTCTTAAACAATCTACAGAGATTAAGGAGGTTCTATGGTATCGTCTTGGTAAGCACTTCCAGTAATAATTTAAAGAGTAATTATTTTTTGTAATTGTTTCTTCACTCATGGGCCTACCAATAAGTGCACCATTCCTACACCATTCAATCCAGCGATCTTGTTCTTGCTTTAAAAAATCAAAATCAGAAAGATACTCATTTTCTTTAACCTTCTTCTTAAAGCCTTGTTTCCATTCAAAGTATGCCTGAATAGGTACTTTATATGTAAATCCACCACGCCTTGAAACAGTAATTGCTGGTAGCTCACCTGTACTAGCAAGTGTTTGTATTGTTCTTCGTGTAACTCCTAATTCCTTAGCTATAACATCTAATGTAATTAACTCATCCATGTACCGCTATTCATACGCGGAAATACAAAGAAGTTAGAGAGTGTATTTTAAACCAAAGCCCCCCAACGGGATTGAACCGTCGACCTCATCCTTACCAAGGATGTGCTCTACCAACTGAGCTAGAGGGGCATATCTAAAAAATCAGAGAACTGGGCGGCGCTGGGGTCGAACCAGCGAAGACTTGCGTCAGCAGATTTAGTTCTGTCCTCGATGAACATTGTAGTACTTGTCAATTGGGCGGCGCTGGGGTCGAACCAGCGAAGACTTGCGTCAGCAGATTTAGTTCTGTCCTCGATGAACATTGTAGTACTTGTCAATTGGGCGGCGCTGGGGTCGAACCAGCGAAGACTTGCGTCAGCAGATTTACAGTCTGCCCCCTTTGGCCACTCGGGCAGCCGCCCATAAGAAAAAAGCCGAAGATCAGATTTGAACTGACGACCTACGGTTTACAAAACCGTTGCTCTACCCCTGAGCTACTTCGGCACTGCCATAAGATTTTAGCAAATTTTTAATCGATCCTTAAGTACTTCCTTTATTTCTCTATGTAATAACTCAATTGGTTCTGTGCCATCTAATACTATATACCTATTTTTATGTATTTTAGCTAACTGATCATATCCTTTAATTACATCTTTATAAAATTGTTGTTTTGAACTTTCCATTTTATCCTTTTTGTTTTTATTGTTAGATCTCTCTTCAAATACATCAATATCAATCCTAAACAAGAATGTTAATTGAGGCTCAGGAAGTGCAGAAGCCTCAACCAACTTCAAAATTTTTTTTAAATCTAATCCTCTACCAAAACCTTGATATGCAATCGTAGAATCATAATACCTATCACATAAAACTGTTTTTTTTTGTGCTAAAGCTGGCAGAATAATCTTTTCATAATTATCTTGTATACCAGTAAAAAATAAAAACAACTCATTTATCTCAGATAACTTTAAGTCTTTTCTATGTAATAAGATTTTTCTTAGTTCTTTTCCAAGATGTGTTTCACCAGGATTTGAAGTAAATATTACATTTTTATTATTTTTAAAGTGTTTCTTTAAATACTCTATTTGAGTGGTTTTACCAGAACAATCAATACCTTCAAAGGTTATAAAAGACATAGTTTTACTTAGTCATTAGAGAATTAACATAATTATAGAGAGAGTCGAGTTGTGAGGACTTACTAGCAATGTTTTTAAAGTTTGGCATAGGTTGTGGAGGTGACTCTAAGAATTCTTTAAAGATTTTTTTTGACTTCAATACAGGAGAACCAATAACTGGTTTATTTGATTTTATAAGATTTTGGCCATTTAAATGACAACCAGAACAGTTTGTTTTGAATAAATTACTCCCTGTAAGCATATCAGACTGCTCTTCAGTTTCATTAGGTTTTGAAAAGGTCACAATTACTAGGTTCAACAATACCACTAACATGACAAACAATAAAAATACTTTTATGACTAAGGGTAGTCTTTTCATTTTAATTGAATGTTCTAAGCAGATTCTTCTTCCGTTTTAATTATAAATTTTATATCAGCTGTAACTTCATTATGTAGTTTTAGTTTAATTGAATATTCTCCAATTTCTCCAATCGCTCTTTTTAGCTGTACTTGCTTTTTTACAATATTCAGACCGAGCAAGCTATTGATTCTTTCTGCAATATCTTTTGCAGTAATCGCTCCAAACAATTTTCCTGATTCACCAGCTCTTGTATAAATAACAAAGTCTCCAAATTTATTTAAATTTTGAACCATTTCTTCTGCTTGAGCTTTTTCTTCTTGGTATTGTTTTTCTAAAAGTTCTTTTCTTTTTTGAATTCTTCTAATTTCACCAACCGTTGGAATAGAAGCTAAACCTTCTGGTAATAAATAATTTCTTGCATAGCCAGGTTTTACTGAAACCATATCTCCAATTCTTCCAAGGTGTTCAATATTTTCATTTAACAAGACTTTTACATTTGGCATTTTCTTATCCCCTATCTAGTAGGTCAATATTTTAACATCAAATAAACATCAATAAACATAATATTATGTATTAGCAATGAAAAAAAGTTAGTAAAGCAATTATTATTAAGATAATATTGGCTCTAACTCTCTAGACTTAGATGTTTCACCATTGTTTGTTTTCAGTTTTACATATCTTGCTTCTAAAACCCCTTCAACTTGTAAAACCTTTTTAATCAATTCATTAGGTATAGGATCATCTAAATTTAATATCATCACAGACATTTCTCTTGGACCATTTCTTCCTACATGCATTGAACTTATATTGATATTTCCTTGCCAAAGAATTGTCGATACTTGAGCAATCATACCTGGTTTATCCTGGTGATGGGTTAATAGCATATGTTCAGCTGGTGTAGCATTCATAGCATAATTATCAATTTGAACAATTGAAGGAATACCTTGTGCAAGCAATGTACCTGCAATGACCTTTGTTCCTTTATCTGTTCTAAGAACAATTTTTAATTCTTCAACATAGTCCCCAGTATCAAATGACTTGGATTCAATAATTTTAATTCCTCTTTCTTTTGCAATATGAGGTGCATTAACAAAATTTACCCCTTCAACACTAGAAGACAATATGCCCTTTAAAATAGCTATATTAAGAGGCTCTGTATTTTTTTTAGCGAGTTCTCCTTTTGATTCTATTTGTACTTCCTGAACTTTTCCATCAATGAGCTGAGATATTATAGTTCCTAAATTTGTAGCTAGTACCATATAAGGCTTAACTTCAGCAATTATTTCTGGTTTCATAGCAGGTAGATTAACAGCACTTCTTGCATACCCACCTAATAAAACATCTCTTATTTGTTCAGCAACATCCAAAGCAACATTGATTTGAGCTTCTTCAGTACTAGCTCCCAAATGCGGTGTTAAAACAACTTTATCACTAAGATGTAACAATGGACTATCTTTTACAGGCTCTTCATTAAAGACATCAAAAGCAGCACCAGCCACATGTCCTAGCTTTATAGAATCTGAAAGTGCTTGTTCATCTATAATTCCACCTCTAGCACAATTTACAATACGTACACCTTTTTTACAAAGCTTCAAAGTATCTTTGTTTAGCAAGTTTGCTGTTTCAGGTGTTTTGGGAATATGAAAAGTAATTATATCTGCTCTTTTCCAAATCTCAGTAAGAGCTACAAGTTCAAATCTATGCTGAGATGCAAACTCCTGAGTAACAAAAGGATCATAAGCAATTATTTTCATTCCCATTGCTTGAGCTGTTTTAGCTACACGTGAACCAATTTTTCCAAGACCAATTACTCCTAAGACTTTATTGAATATTTCAAAACCAAGGAAATCAGATCTTCTCCATTCATTTCTTTTCATTGAAGTATCAGCTGCTGGAATAAGCCTTGCCATAGACATCATCATTGCAATAGTATGCTCTGCTGCTGCTGTCGTATTTCCTTCTGGAGAATTTACAACAATGATACCCTTTTCAGTAGCTGCTGTTAAATCTATATTATCAACTCCAACACCTGCACGACCAATTATTTTCATTTTTGCTGAACATGCCTGAATAACTTCTCTTGTAACCTTTGTTTGACTTCTAACTAGCAAAGCATCATAGTCTTTAATTATTTTAATCAATTCCTCATGAGGAATTCCAGGCTTATAATCTACTTTAGATGACTCTCTTAAAATATCTAATCCTGACTCATTTAGTTTGTCTGTTACAAGAACATTCGTCATTTGCATAAAATAGTCTCCTTCAAAACAACCATTCTATTGCATTTACTAAATTATGTAAAATTTATGTGTAGTATCCCCTACTTCCCTTCACTATCACTACCAAATAAGCCACGTATATCAGATTGCTCTAATTCTTCAGTCTGGAATCTATCATAGTAAGAATCAGCAAATCCTTTTTCAACACTTTCTTTTGCTTCCATAAAGTAATCTCTCTCCATTACTCTTACAAGTTCATCACGACTCATCTTAG
Organism: Candidatus Melainabacteria bacterium; assembly: GCA_023250155.1. Taxonomy (GTDB): domain Bacteria; phylum Cyanobacteriota; class Vampirovibrionia; order 2-02-FULL-35-15; family 2-02-FULL-35-15; genus JAHFBD01. The sequence continues at coordinate 43,573 of JAHFBG010000008.1, read as the reverse complement.
AAGTTTTAACAAAAAAATCTACTATGTCAGTTTTCATTCTTTGAATTCTTTTATTTCGAATATCTAGATCAGTAGCTTGGCCACTCATACCACCTAAAGGTTGGTGTATCATCACCTCAGATCTAGGACTAATATACCTATAGCCAGGTGTTCCATTCGCCATAATTACAGAAGCTGCACTAGCAGCCATTCCATCACAATAAGTAGCTACTACAATATTTTGTCCATTTATTTTTGTATTTTTCAGACGATCCATAGCATCAAGTATTGCATTCATAGAAACAATAGATCCCCCAGGACTATTTATAAGAAAATGTACGGGTTTTACATTTCCGGTTTTTTTCATAGCAGCTGCTAATAGCTGTGTTTTTAATCGAACTTCATTTGCCATCTCATCAGTTACAGCATCATGAATTAAGATAAAATTATTTTTTAAAATAATGTTCTCTATAGATTCTTGCCCTGTTGTCATTGAACCTTGATTTGATAAATAGGCTGACATCGTTTGATCAAGTATATTAAGTGGCTTAGATTCTTTTCTATAAGAGAGATCCAAAAACCTCCCTAAATAATTAGGATCAATAAATACACTAGGACCTCTATAATCATCTTTTGAAACATTTAATACTCCTAAACCCATATGAGTATTAACTTTTGAATCTGAAATTTTATTTACATCAGATGTGTTTTTCAGTGATTTTATTGTTTCCTTGAAAGATGTTATTGGTGGATTTTTGTGAACGCTGTAAGGTCTAAGACTAATCGTATTCATAAGATTTCCTTTCTTTAATTTTTATTTTTGTAGTGTTTGCATTGCTGCCCTATACTCTTCATCATCATGAAATGCAAAATCTAAAAGTTTTGGTATACACTTATCACAATATCCAGAAGACTTTAATGCCTGTAAACCATTATTTAGCAAATCTAGTCTTTCTTTATTGCTTAAATCTTGAATACTATCTCTATTTTTAGGCTCATAATTTTTCTTTAAATCAAATAAGAACGTATATAATTTTTGTTTATTGTCTTCTACATCCTTTGACTTCATCTTAAATACTAAATCTGAAAATATTCTTTCAAGATTCTCCATAGGATTTTCATCTGGATGTTCTCCCCTCCATTGCCCATAGGTTTCCACAATTCTTTTTCTAAATGCATTCTTAGCTATTTCACTATCTTGTGTCATCATTTCTACAGGATTTAATATTTTTTCTACTGATGCCATAAACTTTTCACTTGGTTGTAAAGAACCTGGCTCCTGCCATTCAGGAAGTACATCTTGTTTTGATCTAAATGCTTTTACATGTTCAATATACTTTCTTAAAATCTTTATATGTTCATTCATGGGCTTAATAAAACCTAATGCGTCTTGCAAATCATACTTAATTTTTCTTCTTGCATGGATTTTTGCATATATCAATAGTTTATGTGCTGGCTGAAACTCAGGTATAGAAGGCAATACAATGTTTTGCCTAAGCTTAGAAGCTTGATCAGCTGCTTGTCTAATGCTTCTTGCATAATTTACACGCTCATCTTCATAACCAAGTCCATTTTTAATCCACTCCTCAACTACATCAAACAGTTCTAATACAGAAAAACACTCATTCGGTTTAGCTTTTACAGTCTCTTCCAATAATTTTCTTGCATCTCTTGGAGATATACCTGTCCCACCTTCATAAAATAAAAACTTTTGTTTTCCTAAACCCAGATTAAACTCATCTGCAATATCTTTTAAGTGGCTCTTTAATACTGTTTTTTCCTCAACATTAAATTTGTGTTTCTTAGGATCTAACTCATATAAATCAAGTTCTTCACCTTGATATAACAATGCTTTATTTAATGGATCTAAACGAGTGACTGCTGTTCTAAGAGGTTTCTTGATATCACGATCTACCGCTTCATAATATCTTTCATTTGTTGGTGGAAACAAATAAGTCATTGTAGTCCATAGACCAAAAGTATTCAATGTATTTGGAGCTATGTGTCGACCACTGTTTTCAGGAATTAGTTGTTTTAGTTGATCCTTGTAAATATCTGTAACTGATTTATATCTTCTTTCATAACCTACAGGAATTAAGGTAAATCTTTCTTTTAGTGAATCCCAATCTGCATAGTTCTTTTGTAAGTTGTATAAATTAATATCATTCGTCGTCCCTAAGAATAAAAGATTCAATCTTTCATCAACTGATTTATTTCCCATTCCAGAGGTTACTGTTGTTCTGTTTTTTTCAATCGTTCTAAGCAATGGTAAATAACGCCCAATATCAGGAGTTTTAAACATGTCTTCAAAATGAATACTACCTCTGTTTGCCTGTGGAAAGGCTCCTGTTATTTCATGTAGTCCTGATGCACGAAATGCTTCTTTAATCTTTACAGGCAAACTATTCCAATCTATTTCTGGAGTAATTGGGATTAGTTGTGCTTCATGGGTTTGCTCAGGAGGAATAGTAACTAACCCACGCCTGTTTTGTTCTGATAATGTCCAGCGAGTCACCTGCACATGTGAAAGAAGCTTATTAATATCACCATTGTACATTTTCCATAATGCATCAAAAATCTTTTGCGATGAGCTGTCAAGCCCTTCTAATATCAGATCATCTTTACTCAAATCTATTGGAAGTTTTTGATTTTTTTGAAGGATATCAATTAGTTTTAATCTTGCTTCTTTACTTAGTAGATAAATTGGATTTGTATTTAGACTTGCTGGAATAGTGACTGATGTCTTACTTGTACTGAAATTATCATTTTGTTTTTTGATTGCATTAGGTCCAGAATAAACAGGAAACACTGAATCAAAAGAATCATCATTTTCTTTATCATTAAATACCCAGTTAAATGTATAAAGAGTACCTTCATTGGTTTCTGAATAGTGTTGCAAAGCCTCATAAACTGTTTCAATAATACGATTTTTCCCAGAACCATTAGGACCATGTAAAATTATCATCTTATCTGGTTTCTTGTTTTTATTTGCAATAAAATTACTGTACAGTTCATTTATAGCTAACTCTTGTCCACAAACACCTGTTTTATTAGTAATCAGATCAGATTCCCAAGGTCTTTTTGCAAAAGCAAAAGGTTTTACTGTATGTCCTAAAGTATCTAAGGTGGCATTGTCTTTAATACCCTTAGCTTTATTCCAATAATCAAGAGCGTCGATTATGTACTGTATAGGTGAACGTAAGTATTTTTTAGGATCATTGATGACTTCTTCTAAATATTCAGGATAGGTTAGAACTTGTTTTGATAAAGTAAAACGTTCTTTTTCGATTTTATTTGAAAGCAAAAGAAGTTCACTGGCAGGAGATTTAATTGAAGCTAAATAATTATTAGCAACCAGTTTTGGAGAATAATTATTGATTTGATTATTGGACAAATTATCTTTCAATAAATAATCTACCCCAGCATTATTATATTTAGCTAAGTGATTTATTAAAGGAAAGTAAATCTTCAACACAAACATTAGTTTCCTTCCTTCTTTCTTTCACTAAGCATGTCTGATAGTACTTTTTTATATTCTTCTGTACTTGATTTATATACTAGTGATGAACGTACTTTATGATGACTTGTCCCAAACTTTTTTTCTAGAGAAGATTTAAACTCACCACTACCATAAGATTGCATTTGTACATAACCGATTTCATTAACTTGAGGTAATAACTCATCCATTATTTTTAAGGTCTCTGGTGTATCATCTCCCCAGTTATCCCCATCACTATAGTGAAATATATAAATATTCCAGTTTTGTGGATCATATTTTTCTTTTATAATTTTCTGAATTAGTTTATATGCAGAAGATATCCTAGTTCCACCGCTTTCAGTCGTAGTATAAAACTCTTTTTCTGAGACCTGCTTAGCACCATCATCATGAATAACAAAAACTTCTTCCACGCCCTCACCAAAACGATCATCACTAAAAGTTTCATCCTGAAGCTGAGCATTCAATTCTCCATATTGGTGTTGAATAACTGTTGATAAATAAAAATTTGCAGTTCTTGCAATGTGTTTTTGTGCTTCACCCATTGAACCTGAAACATCCATAGCATAGATGATTACTGCATTTGCTTTAGGTTTTTCTTCTACATCCCAGGTGTGATACCTTATATCACTTGGTTCAATATAAACATCATCTTCGTTAAAGCTTTCACCCTTCTCAGCAATAGTTCGTTTTATAGCATTCTTTAAGGTAGCTTTTATATTTATCTTTGAACCTTTTGTACTAATACTTGTCCATTTAATATCTTCTTTTTTTACATTGTCCATTCCTTTTGGTTCCAAGTTTGGAAGCGTTAAATCTTCTATAAGTAATCTTGCAATCTCACTTCTTGTAATTTCTGGACCCCATTGCTCATTAGCATGCTCACCTTCTCCTTCACCAGCTTTACTGCCACCTTCAGTAGGCTCACCATCCTTTCCTATTTTTCCAATTTGATCTCCTTTTTTTCCACTTCCAGAACCAACACCGCCTTCATCTTGTGTACCTCTTGTAAACTTCGGCAAATCTATTCGTGGCATTGGTAATTGAACTACCTTTCCACCTTTAGATACATTCATCTTATCCGGACTAATAAATCGTTTTAATTCTTCACGTGCTTTTCCTTTTATAATTCTTTGAAATCTGTCAAAATCAGGATCTACTCCAAAGGCTAAACCTATGTTTTTATTAGCTTCTGACTTGTTTTTTATAAGCAGATCTCTAATCAAAGGATTTGTAGCTCCTCTAAATAGTGGTTTATATGAAATATTATTAGATACCTGCATATAAATAAGGATAAACTCCACTATTTTTATATAACCTATCGCCCTTTGCATCACACTCATAATCAACTGCACCATTATCTTTTAAGATATAGCGTTTAATTACATTTTTTGATGGTGTACCTTCAGAGTCTGTAATTGAAATTCGCATCGGCTTCTTTGTACCACTTGAAGATGTTTTATAAGTATCTAAGTGGGCTGGTCTTCCCCACAGCGATTTAATATTCTCTAAGGTCATTTCAGCATAGTCTTGTTTTAAATCATATGTATGTGAGTGTTTTAAAACTATCTCACCCCTATTTAAATGGTTGCTATCTACTACTTGAATCAATGGCTGACCACCATTGTCAAGCATTTCTAATAGTCTGTTTTTTATATCTTCAAAATCTTTACTTGATATTTCTACATCATTCCCACTCGTATTCCACGTATACATTTTTAATTTATTTGCAATGTCTTTTGTGAAAAAAGTTCTTAAAAACTGAATATCATTATAATTTTTCCGTACCTCAAAAACCTTTTCTCTCCCTTTCATTTCTTTTGTGTCATAGTTTTCTTTTTCCTCCATATTTCTAATAGTTTCCCACTCAGTCCCATGATGCCCCTTATTCCATCTATCTTCAATATCTTTAAATATCTCAATTCCAAGAGCATATGGATTCAAATTAAACTTTTGCAAGGCTAAAACATTTCCAAACATTTTTCCTATGCTAGTAGCATTTTCTAAATCAATTACATCCCTATGCTTCATAATATTTGTATGCCAGAATGATGCCCACCCTTCATTCATAATTTTTGTTTGTAATTGAGGTGCAAAATAATAACTCTCTTCTCTAAGTAAAGAGAGAACTTTTCTTTGCCAAGGTTTTAAGGCTACAGAGTTTTCAATTAAAAATGCCAGTACATCTCTTTCTGGTTCAGGTGGATTTTTTTTAGTGATTGTCTCTCTTCGTATTTCTTCATTTTCTACTTCTTTTGATATTCTTGTATAATCATTAATTCTTTTATCCATGTGTGATGGAAGACTTGATGTATCAATTTTTCCCCAATTATCAGGTAGTTTTTCAGGCTCTTTTATAATGTTTTTATTTAGATTTAATTTCTTTGGTGATTTTGCAGTTAAATCTATTAGCCATTGAATTGAATGAACTTTTTCAATAAAATTTTCTAAATCTTGCACCGTAACTTTTTCAGAATCAAGTATTCCATTAATTGAAGAGGCTATATTACTAGTTCTATTAAGCATCTGTCTATTTGTTTCATTAAACATATAATTGTTTTTAAAGAAATCGCTATGCCCCATAACATGTGCCATTACTACTTTTTGAGCATAAAGAGGATTTTCTTTTAAAAGATATGCATAACAAGGATCATTGTTTATAACCAACTCATACAAGTTTGCCAGTCCATGTTTTTGTGGCATAAGAAGTTCTTGATATGCTTGTCCAAATGACCAGTGTCTATATCGAACAGGAAAGCCAGATCTTGCTGCAGTTTGCAAAAGCGTATCTCTTTGCATTATCCAAAAACGAGTATCGAAAGGATCTAGTCCATGTTCTTTGCCCACTTTCCAAATCTTCTGATTCCAGTCATAAAGTTCAGGTTCAGTTTTTGGTGTAACCGGATAATTATCTTGTCCATAAATTCCTTTTCCAATATCATGTTCAGAAGCATTAACAATAGGATAATCATTGTTTTTTGGTGCTAACCACGGCTTAGCTACCATTTGTGGTACTACTCCTAAAGTGCTTTTAGGGTAATTAGTATTAAAAGATCTAATGGTATTAGACAATTACATCACCTCTTGATTTGTTTAGCGACGCACTGATCCACGGTTTTTAGGTGATGATGCTTGCGAGATTGCAATCTCAGAGCAATGTTCACAATAACCAAACTTTTCTGTCAGTCTTGATTTAATAACTTTGAACTGTTTTTGTTCTTCTGCACTTGCTGTATCTTTACTGACATTAGGAAGTGAAATAGTTATATCGCTATGTTTTTCCACCAACACATCCTCAAGAGCTTTCCTAAACTTCGTATCACTTTTATAGGTAAAAGGCTTACCTTCAGGAGCAAGGGCAAACTGTTCAATAAACCAGCTTCTATATTCACTTCTACTTCCATCTGTTATTTCAAGCTTATCTTCTATTGCTTTCATCGTTCCATCTTTTTCCGGATCATCCATTCGACTTGTGATTGGATTTAGCACTTGCTCTTTCTTTTTCCAAGCAAAAACATTTCTTTTATATGCATTAAAAATATTTTCTAAGCCTTGCTCATTTCCAGCAATTGCTCTATGCACATCCTTTTTCAAGCTATTATCTAATTCAGTTTCAACTTCTTTTAGAAATGCTTTATAAGACTCTCTTTCCTGTGGAGTTATATTTGCAACTCCACTATTTAATTCTTTTTCTAAGCAATCCAAAACAAGATAAGGACTAATACAATTGCTTCCTTTTTGTTCATGGGTTACATCAGGATGGGACATTGCACTAGACAAAGCATTTTCAATATTTCTAGGTGATACACCTTTTAGCAATTCCATAGCCTCAACAGGAATATCTCTTTTTAACTGAAGAACTTTATAAGGGTTATAGTCTTTAATTTGTTCTCCGTTATATAACAATGCTTTTTGAAGCATAGTTATATCACCCTTGGTTTCAGCAAGACGTGTCATAGTAGCCCAGAGCGATGCTATCCAAACTGTATGTGGTGAGATGTGTATATTTCTTGCAATGGCTGATTTTACAAAAGATTTACTATAAATCTTAACTTCATCATCAATTTTTCCATTATAAGGAACTGGGATTTCAATAATACGACTTCTTATAGCTTCTGAATGTTTATCTTTTCTAATTTTGTCCCAGTCAGGAATATTTGAAGTTCCAATCAAAAGTCCATCAAATGCTATTTGTGCAAATTTGGTAGCTTTATACTTTCTGTCCTGAGCTGCTGTCAACAAGACATATAGCATTTGTCGTGGTAATTTTAAGAGTTCATCAAAGTGTGCAATACCACGATTTGAAAGAGCTAACTCTCCATCAAAATTAAAACTTTGTGGATCACTGTCATTCCCTGATTTAATCAGCTTTCTTAGATTTACACTTCCAGTTAACTGCTCTACATCATGACTCTTTTCATCTCTTGGTTCATATGTAGTAATCCCAACTCTTGCATCTTCATCTAATAATATTCTTTTTGCTTTAGCATGTTTTAAAACTTCACTTACATCACCATTATAATGTTTATAAAGCCTGTCATAAATATCCTTGCACGAAGGACATGCATCACCTTTTGAGTGTAATTGATACGGTAATGTTTTATTGTCTGCTTTTGCTGTTTCTTTTAAATTATTGTTTAAAGCAGTTACTATTTTTTCACGGACATTACTCCCAGCATCGTTTGGCAAAAGTTTAAATGGATCATCATGGACATCACAATTTTTCACAATAGGCAAGTCACTAAACAAAGCTTCTCCATTAGGTTTTCTTAAATCCCATTGTGTACTAAATAATGCACCTTCATCTGAACGTGTGTAAGCTTCCAATCCTTCTTTTAGGGTTCGTACAATTGTAGTTTTAGCACTACCTACAGGTCCTACTAAAAATATTATTCTTTTATCTGGTCCACTAGCATTTGCAGATCCTTCGATTTTTTCCATTAACTGGTGTAAGGGTTTCTCTATACCTGCTATTGCATCATCAGGACTGACAGGATTTGAAAAAAAGTTATATCGATATAAGGTCTCACCATCTATAAGCGATATTTCACGACCTTTAGACATCACCATATCAAATATGCGCTGAGTAGAAGTTCTAATTAGCTTTGGATTTTCAATGACTCTATTTAAATACTCATCAAAACTAATTACTTCATTTTGTTTTTCAAAAGCATTTTTATTAACACTACTGGCAATTATATTTTTAATTTCCTGAACACTAGCTCCTGTACCATCTTTCGTTAAATACTTTTTTTCATTTGTGATTTGTGGGGTTTTAAGCTCATCATTAACATTAGTTTTTTGATTTTTTACTATTTGCAAGGGATTTGTAAATGGCACAATTTTGTTGACTTCTGTTTTCATGTGTTTTGCTCCTTTATAAACCACAATCAAATGTAATTTACAGATTTATGGCAACAGCAATCTAGGTGCACAATACAAGCTATCTACATAGATAAGAATATGTACACTTAAACTTTATGTTTTATTTTATTTTCCTAATTCTACTCTAGAAAGCCATTTCACAAGTAAAGAGATCAATGCATTACTGTAAAAATATTTTGTTAATTCTTACATTGTAATTTTTCAATACTTACCAAATACACTACACGCAAACATTTCGTCAGCTCACTAAAATCTACCTTACGATAATCCACACTTGTATTAACTCTGTATGGGTAGTGTTATTAATAAAATATTAATATTTTGCTTTATAGTTTGTAAGGTTTTAAAGTTCTTCTAATTTCTCAGGATTCAAAGAGTCTTGATTACTGGAAACTCTACGCTCAACAACCCAAGAAAGTAAGGTATACTAATACTTTATGTATGTGATCAATTACCAATCAACATTCAACACTTAACAAAGGAGAACTCTAATGTCCAAACTAAAAACTTATGCATCAACCTTTTTAATAATTCTTTCACTAGCTTTTTTATCTGGCTGCAGCTTTAACTCTGAAAAAGAACTAGTAAAAAAACAAGAAGAATGGAATAACTTAAACAAAAATGTTGTAAGTCTTTATAAAGAAGGAAGTTATGATAAAGCTATTCAAACAGCTCATGAAACATTAAACTATGCAAAACGCTCCTTTGGTAACAAAGATGCAAAAGTCGCTGTTTCACTAAACAATCTTGCAGAGCTTAAAAGAGCTACAGGAAAATTGACTGAAGCTGAGGCTTTTTATAAAGAAGCTCTTAAGATTGATGAAAAAATCTATGGTAAAGAACACACTGATGTAGCAAGAGATTTAAACAATCTTGCAGTCTTATATAGAAGCTTAATGAAATATGATAAAGCCGAAGAGCTTTACAACAGAGCACTTAGTATTAGAGAAAAATCACTTGGCAAAGATCATCCTGATGTAGCTATTTCACTAAACAATTTAGCCGTCTTGTACAGAGCTCAAAATAAATTTGATAAGTCAGAAGCTTTATTAAAACGTGCTTTAGAGATTAGAAAAAAAGTTCTAGGAAAAGAACATCCTGACGTAGCAGTATCTTTAAACAATTTAGGTGAACTTTATACTGTAGAGGGAAAATATACTCAGGCAGAACCACTTTTTAAAGAGTCTGTCTTTATTTTAGAGAAGACCTTTGGAAAATCACATCCTAGTATTCTTACTGTTTTACGAAACATGTCTGAACTATATAAAAAATCTGGAAGAGTTAATGATGCTACAAAAGTCGAACAACGTGCTTTATCCATCATTTCGGCTAAACAAAAACAGACTTAGTATTTCAGGTGGTTCTTGCGGTGACGTTGCTCCTCAGAACCACCTTTCCAAAGACCGCTCGCTTTGCCAAATAAATTGGACAAAGCTCACTTACTGAGCCAGCCTAATTTGTAACCTTACTTTGCGTAAAGTGAGGCTACCAAGTTATAAATATGTACAGAATATAAAATTCTTATAAAGATTCTGAACTATTTCCTGGTTTACCGTCATTATTAGTTAGGACATGAACAGTAAGATTAGAAATATAGCAATTATTGCTCACGTAGATCACGGTAAAACTACTCTTATGGATTCCATATTAAAGTTTACTGGTGCTTTTCGTGCTAACCAAGAAGTTGTTGATTGTGTAATGGATTCAAATGAACTTGAGCGCGAAAGAGGAATAACTATTCTTGCTAAAAACACTGCTGTTAACTATGGAGAACATTTAATTAATATTGTAGATACGCCTGGACATGCTGATTTTGGTGGTGAGGTTGAGCGAGTTCTTGGCATGGTAGATGGTTGTCTTTTAATTGTAGATGCTTTTGAAGGTACAAAACCACAAACACGATTTGTTTTAAAGAAAGCATTAGAAAAAGGTTTGAGACCTATACTTGTAATAAACAAAATTGACAGACAAAACATTGATACAGCTAAGGTTATTGATCAAGTTTTAGATTTATTTATTGAGCTTGGTGCCAGTGACGATCAAGCTGAATTTCCTATTGTATATGCTAGTGGATTAAAAGGCTCTGCAATGCTGAAACTTGAAGATGAATCAAAAGATATAAAACCTCTTTTGGATATGATTGTTCACCATGTTCCACCTCCAATTGGTGATGAAAAGAAACCTTTCCAATTCCAAGTGACCAGTATCGATTACAGTGATTATCTTGGACGTATTTTAATAGGAAGAATTCACAATGGAAAAGTAAAAGTAGGTCAAAATGTTGCCTTAATTAAATCTGATGGTTCTATAAAAAATGAAAAAATATACAAACTTTTCAGTTTTGAAAATTTGAAAAAAGTAGAAATCGAATCTGCAAGTGCTGGAATGATTATTGCTCTTACAGGAATTAGTGATGCAAATATTGGAGAGACTCTTTCTGACCCAGAAAATCCTAATGCCCTTACACTCATTAAAGTAGATGAGCCTACAATGCAAATGACATTTTCAATCAATGACAGTCCTTTTTGTGGACAAGAAGGAAAGTTTGTCACATCAAGACAGCTTAGAGAAAGACTTTTAAAAGAACTTCAAAGCAATGTAGCCTTAAGAGTAGAAGAAACTTCATCTACCGATAAATTTCTAGTGAGTGGCAGAGGAGAATTGCATCTTGGAATTTTAATTGAAACTATGAGAAGAGAAGGTTTTGAATTTCAAGTTAGTAAGCCAGAAGTTATTTTTAAAACCATAAATGAAGAAAAGCATGAACCTTACGAGCTTTTAATCTTAGATGTTAGAGATGAACATGTAGGTTCTTGTATTGAAGCTATGGGCAAAAGAAAAGGTGAGTTAAAGAACATGCACTCAGATGGAACTCTAACTGTTCTTGAGTTTGAAGTACCAACACGTGGACTAATAGGTTATAGAAGCGAATTTATAAGACAAACAAGAGGTCATGGTGTCATGAACCATTGTTTCCATGAGTATCGTGTCTATGCAGGTCATATAAATAGAACAAGAAATGGTGCAATTATTGCTTTTGAAAGTGGAGTAAGTACTCCTTATGCCATTTTAAATGCTTTAGATAGAGGTGATTTTTTCATTCACCCTGGCACAAACATTTATCAAGGAATGATTGTAGGTGAAAACAACAAACCACAGGATTTAGAAGTAAATGTTTGTAAAACAAAAAAACTAACAAATATTAGATCTGCAGGAGCAGAAGTTTTAGAAGGTTTGCCACCACCTATTGAAATGTCATTAGAAGAAGCTCTTGAGTATATAAATAGTGACGAGCTTGTAGAAGTTACACCAAAAACTATTAGATTAAGAAAGGCAATTTTAGATCCAAACAAAAGAAAAACTGCTAGCAAAGGATTAGTTTAAAAAATCTTAGCCAACTCTATCACGAAACCATTATCTCCATTGGCTTTGTTATTGTGAATCTGATACCCTGTATACAAAGTAAGTGTTGGATTAACTGCAAATGAAAAACCTGGTATTAAAAATCCATATGGATGCTTGCCTGAGTGATAATCCATAATTAGATTAAATCGTTTTGTAATAGGTTGTTCAACTCCACCAATATAACAAATAAAATCACGCCCAAACAATGTGCTAGTCCCCACTAAAAAACCAGAGGTGATTCTTGTTTTCGTTTTAGATAATCGAGTACTTAAGTGTGAGTAAGTATAACCACCTACACCATTCCCTCTTAATGAAGCTGGAATTAAATGCCCAAAGGTTAATTTGGTTTCACTTTTTTCATGCAATGGTAATGAAGTCTTAAAGCCAATTCCTAAGTTTTCATTATTCCCTGGATGTGTTCCTACTTGAAATAATGTTAAATCAAGTTCAGTATACTTACCAATTCCATATGCACCGTAATGAGTAAAAGAAGCAAACTCATTTGAAAATTGGCTTTCATGTTGAAAAAAAATCATTCCTTTTTCAGTAACATCTGCTGAGGGTACATTAAAAATGGTTTGTTGGGCATTAGAAATATTTATACAAAAAATAAACAATATAAATCCACAAATTATTGTTGTAATGATTTTGCTATTTATATGCATTTATGAAACAATTGTATAATGTAAAATGTTTTATATAGGAGAATATTAATGTACTTAGTAGGTGATATTGGTGGAACTAAAACAAACATAGCAGTTATAGACTCTAATAATAATTCTTATAAAATTGTTCTTGAAAAAAGCTACCTAAGTAAAAACCATGACAGTTTAAGAACGATCGTAAAAGAGTTTATTGAGGAAAATAAAAATTTAAATCTCACTTGTGCTTGTTTTGGTGTAGCAGGTCCTGTTAAAGATGGGCTTTGTGATGCTACAAATTTGCCATGGCTTGTAGATTCAAAAAAAATATCAGAAGTTTTAAATCTTAAATCAAGTCAAGTAAGTCTACTAAATGATTTAGAAGCTGCCGCCTATGGGATTGAAACTTTAGAAGAAAAAGATGTCTTTGTTTTAAATCAAGGAACAGAACAAAAAAACGGAACTCGTTGCTTACTTAGTGCTGGTACTGGACTTGGCGAATCAATTATATTTTGGGATGGAAAGGGATATAGACCATCACCATCAGAAGGTGGACATACTGATTTTGCATCAAGAAATAAAATTGAAATTGACTTATTAAATTACCTTATAAACAAATATGGTCGAATTAGTTATGAAAGGATACTTTCAGGCCCTGGTCTTTTAAATATTTATAGTTTTTTTAAAGATACAGCATACCAAAATACCCCGCCATGGTTATTAGAAAGACTAAAAGCAGAAGACCCTAGCGCTGTTATTTCTGATGTTGCAATGTCAAAAAAAGATGAGTGTTGTGAAAAGGCTTTAGAGCTATTTGTATCTGTATATGGTGCTGAAGCAGGAAATCTTGCTTTAACAAGTTTATCTACGGGTGGTGTATATATAGGTGGTGGAATAGCACCAAAAATATTAAATAAACTTAAAGAAGGTGCTTTCATCCAATCATTTACTAATAAAGGTAGATTATCAGTTATGGTTTCACATATGCCAGTAAAAGTAATCTTAAATGAAAAAATGCCTTTACTTGGTTGTGCTAATTTCTTAAAATATAAAACTGATAATAAATCCTTAGCCTACTCACAATAATAATATTCTTATGTCATACAGAATTGTTTCTTGATTTTTTATAGTTATACGATTAATATAGTAGTTCTTGGAGATTTAAAACTATGGCAAAAGCATTATTAATTAAAGCAAGATCTAAAGAAGAAAATAAAAACCCAAACACAATTAGACGAGAAGGATATATACCAGCTACTGTATATGGGCATGGTTTCTCATCAGAATCTGTACAAGTCAATGCAAAAGACTTTTCAAAGGTACCGTATAAAGCCTATTCTCATATAAATGAGTTAGATGTAGAGGGCAAAGAAAAATTCCCTGTATTAATTAGAAATGTTCAAGTTGATCCTATAAGAGATCATGTTTTAAACATTGAGTTTTATAAGATTAAGAGTGATGAAAAAATTAAAGTTAAAGTGGCACTTAACTATATTGGACACTCATCAGCCGTTACTAAAGGCGGAATACTTATTATTACATTCAATGAAGTTGAAATTCAATGTCTTCCAAAAGATATTCCTGACGTTATTGATGTAAATCTTGATACTATTGAAGAAATAGGACAAGCAATACATCCTAAAGATTTAAAAGTTAGTGAGGCTATCCAAATTTTAACTACACCAAATGAAGTTCTTGCTAAAGTAGAAATAGCCAAGACCCATGAAGTTGAAGATAAAGCTCCAGCTACTGATACAGCTACTGCCACTGCAACACCAACAGCTGGTACAGAAGCAACACCAGCAGCTGCTACCAAAGAAACTGCACCAAAAACTGCTGCAGGCGGTAAAACTGCTGAAGCTAAACCAGCCAAGAAGTAGATTAGAAAGACTCTTTTACCCTACTAATCGTTATTCGCTAAACACTGTACGTTATATGAATTTCCCTTTTCCTTGTCCAAAATGCAATCAAGACATATGTCGTAGAACATATAATATAAGTCTTGCTTTAGGATATGTAGAAGAACAATATTGCTTAAACTGCTTATCACAACTACACAATCAAGACATGGAAAGCTTGTTTGATTTTGTATATGGTTATATTCAAAGTAGAGATTGTTTTAAAAAAGAATGGGTTAAAATGAAAACTCACAATGAATGTCCCTTACCTAATACCTGTGTTATCAACAAATGTTTTAGTAAATAACTACAAATGACTGATATTATAAAGCCTGATTTTGTCCTGGATTTACGAGGAGTTCCATGTCCTCTAAATTTTGTTAAAACTAAGATTCAATTAGATAAAATGGAGTCAAATCAGATTCTTGAAGTATGGTTAGATCAAGGTGAACCAATTGAAAGCGTGTCACAGAGTATTCTTGAAGAAGGACACAGTATTCTACTAAAGGAAGAGGTAAATAAGTATTTTAAGGTTTTAATAGCTAAGTAGGATTATTCTATTTGTATCTTACTTGGATCAAAAGATGGCACAGGTAGCGTAACACTCATCTTTTGAAGGCTTTCAAGAAGCAGTTGAGAAACAACAAGATCTCTAAACCATTTATTATTAGCTGGTATTATAAACCATGGAGCATAATCTGTACTACATTTGCTAATTGCATCTTCATAAGCTTCCATATACTTATCCCAATGTTCTCGCTCTTTAATATCATCTGGACTTAGTTTCCATTGTTTATTAGGTTTATCACGCCTTTCAATTAAACGGTTTTTTTGTTCATTCTCACTCATATACAAAAAGAATTTTAAAACTTGAACATTATTTTCTGTTAGATATTTTTCAAAGTTATTAATTTGATCATATCTAGCTCTCCAAACATTTTCTGGAACTAGATTTTTAACCCTGACTGGTAAAATATCTTCATAGTGTGAGCGATGAAACCATCCTATGCGACCCTTTTTAGGTTCTCGTCTAAAGATACGATACAAATAAGTTTGTTGTCTTTCTGCACTTGTAGGTGCTTTAAAATGAGTGACCTCACAACACCTATGATCAACCCCTCTCATTAAATGTTTTATTACACCATCCTTTCCAGCGGTATCCATGCCTTGAACTACTCCTAAAAGCGCTTGCTTATTCTCTGAATAAATAAGATGGAGAAGTTGGCGAATCTGATTCCTATTGCTTATAAATAAAGCTTTAATATCTTTATTTAGTTCAAGACCACAGGTATCATTTGGATCATAATTTGAAAGTTTTATTTGAGTACCTGGAGTAACTACATACTTTTTATAAAAGTCAGGTATATAAAATGGTCTTCCAACAGGTTGAATTGGTTCCATAAAAGCCTTACGATTTCAAAACTAGCTATTAAAGATAATTAGAACAAATATTTATCTTATGATCAAGGATTAACAAACAAGTTGTTAAGCATTCTTACCATTCAGCCTAGCATTCTTACCTAACGTTTACAAAGATTAAACAATCTAATTTAAAGAATACTTACTAGAGAAGGGTTTTTGTCATCTTTGATTACTGCTGCTGCTTTATAAGCAAAGTCTTCTATCTGGTTAGCTTTTTCAGAAACTTGTGGATCTCTATCATTTGTACCATAGTTTTTTTGAGAAAGGGCTTGAGAAATAGTTTGTAAGTTAGCTATATGATCTGCACTAGTATTAAAAATAAAATCCATTTGCGAATCTGTAACTATTTTATTCCTTTGTTCATATTCATATTTCATTAAAGTAGATAAAATCTCTACTTCAAATATCATAAGAGTAGCCAATCTTACATTTTTCGCCATGCTTTTTATACCAATGCCATCAGCTGTAAAAAATGGAACATATACTTGAGGACCAGACATAAGAATACCTGCAAGACCTAAAGCAGGCAGTTCTCGAGAAATGCTTAATGCCTCAACAAATGCTCTTCTTTTTTCTGCCATATATCTGTAAGATTCATCTTTTTGTTTTTTTTGCTCTGTTGTTAAATTTTTTATTTCAGAACCAATTTCAATAACTTCACTAGATACAGACTGGTTTGTGCTTAGATCTTCTAATTGTGGTTTCTTCTTTGATTCTTTTAGCTTTTCTTTCTTTTCAATCAATTCATGTTCTTTAATAAATTCACGAACTCTTTCACCAGCACCTAGATCTCGAAATTTAGAAAGTTCTTGATTTAATTGTGGTCTTCTTTCTTGTAAAAGTATTTGTGTTGCACCATTTAATTGGAAAATACTATAAACAAGTCTATTAACGGCTTTTTGATTTTCTTTTTCTTCTGTAGTTAACAATTGTGTTGATGTCACAGGACTACCAATATCATTAAGTTCATGATTTTCACGAACTAGTTTTTTCAAAGCATTAGCACCATTTTGATGTTTACGAACTACACTCGTATAATCTAAAGGATTTAATGAGAGACCAATTTTCTCAAAATGCATAATATATTAATCCAAGACTTATCAAGATAATCAAAAATCAGAAGTGATACACATTAAATCAAATAGAGATCAACATGTCAAGTCTACTAGAAGGCTAATAGCAGAGTTTACCTATTAATGTTCTATAAGTAACATAAATCTAGTAAAAAGATTAATAAATCATTTCAAGCTTATTAACAAATAAATTACAAGTTATAATTATATGGTTTTTATTGAATCCTGATTTTATATTATTGTATTTATATTCAAATAAGGGCGATTAGCTCAGTTGGTTAGAGCACACGCTTGATAAGCGTGGGGTCCCGTGTTCAAGTCACGGATCGCCCATTTCATTACACTCCTAATAAATTTACTTTTTCTTTAGTTCATTTAAAATCTGTTCAAACTTAGTATTCATCCACCAGATTACAGAAGAAATTAAAACAAAAGTTCCAAGCATCATTGGTATTGAACATCCACACATAGTTTATCTCCTTTAATTTTTTATAGAACCTAAACTATAGTTAGATTCTACTTCTAAAATGTTTCCTAAAGTCTTAATAATCTTAAAAAAAAGTATATAAAATTACATTTTTATTTTTAGCGTAGAAATCTAAGAATGATTTTGCGGATCTCCTGTACCAGTTTTTTGTGCAGTGCTCACGCATCCTTATTACCTTCATCTAAATCTTTATAATCACAAGGAAGATTCAATTCAGTAAAAACAAAAATCTTTTCTGCCATCTTTTCTAAAACTTTTACTGAATCAATAGTATTTTCATCTATTAAACTTCTCTGTACCGAAATGTAGCCTGTCACCTTAAAAAATCCACTTATAAGTATTTAAGCTAAACTTATAAGCTTCTAAAGGTTCAACCTATTCTAGTCAATTAGCTTATAGCCAATGGCTGTGAGCATCTAGAATTTCTCCTTAGAAAGGAGGTGATCCAGCCGCACCTTCCGGTACGGCTACCTTGTTACGACTTCACCCCAGTCACCAGCGCTGCCTTAGGCGGCTCCCTCCTTGCGGTTAGGATACCGATTTAGGGCGTCACCAGCTCCCATGGTGTGACGGGCGGTGTGTACAAGACCCGGGAACGTATTCAATGCAGCGTGCTGATCTGCATTTACTAGCGATTCCGACTTCACGTAGGCGAGTTGCAGCCTACGATCTGAACTGAGAGCGCTTTTAAGGGATTGGCTTCTACTTGCGCAGTTGCTGCCCATTGTGGCGCCCATTGTAACACGTGTGTAGCCCTGGCCGTAAGGGCCATGATGATTTGACGTCGTCCCCACCTTCCTCCCCGTTAACCGGGGCAGTCTTGTCAGAGTGCTCTAGTATTGCTACTAGGTGGCAACTAACAACAAGGGTTGCGCTCGTTGCGGGACTTAACCCAACATCTCACGACACGAGCTGACGACAACCATGCAGCACCTGTGTTCTAGCTCCCGAAGGCACCTCAGTATCTCTACCAAGTTCTAGACATGTCAAGGCCAGGTAAGGTTTTTCGCGTTGCATCGAATTAAACCACATGTTCCACCGCTTGTGCGGGTCCCCGTCAATTCCTTTGAGTTTCATTCTTGCGAACGTACTTCCCAGGCGGGATACTTAATGCGTTAGCGCCGTCACCGCGGGGGTCGATACCCGCAACAACTAGTATCCATCGTTTATGGCTAGGACTACAGGGGTATCTAATCCCTTTCGCTCCCCTAGCTTTCGTTCCTCAGCGTCAGCAAAGGCCCAGTCAGACGCTTTCGCCACCGGTGTTCCTCCTGATATCTACGCATTTCACCGCTACACCAGGAATTCTTCTGACCCCTACCTTGCTCTAGCAAACCAGTTTCCAATGCAGGTATAGAGTTGAGCTCTATGATTTAACATTAGACATGGAATGCCGCCTACGAACTCTTTACGCCCAATAAATCCGGACAACGCTTGCATCCTACGTCTTACCGCGGCTGCTGGCACGTAGTTAGCCGATGCTTCCTTTGCGGGTACAATCATTTTGTTTTTCCCCGCCGACAGTAGTTTACACACCAAGATGCTTCTTCCTACACGCGGCATTGCTGCGTCAGGCTTTCGCCCATTGCGCAAAATTCCCTACTGCTGCCTTCCGTAGAAGTATGGACCGTGTGTCAGTTCCATTGTGGCTGATCATCCTCTCAGATCAGCTAATGATCGTCGCCTTGGTAGGCCATTACCCCACCAACTAGCTAATCATACGCAGGCTCATCTTGGATCGATAAATCTTTCACCTTTCGGCAATATGCGGTATTAGCCCGAGTTTCCCCAGGTTATCCCCCAATCCAAGGTAGATTCCTACGCGTTACTCACCCGTGCGCCACTCCCCTTGCGGGGCGTTCGACTTGCATGTATGAAGCATGCCGCCAGCGTTCGTCCTGAGCCAGGATCAAACTCTCCATGGCAATTTAGTACTTAAATGCTCAAATTTTTGACAGGCTTACATTTCGGTAGAGAAAAGTTCATTTTTATCTCTACCAAAAATAAAAAAAAGTTTTCGTCGTTTTCTAATTTTCAGTCTTCATGCCAAGAAAATTTATGGCGGACAACTATAATAGCAAGCAACTTAATTAATAGCAAATTTTATAACTATCTAGATTGTTATAATAATTAATCAAGTTGAACAATTAATCATTTAAACAATAATTTTTAAAATTTTAACCATGTATGCCTGTATTAACAATTGCTTAGATATTAAATAAGTGTTAGAAAATTTAATATGCATGGTAAATTATTATACGAGAAAAGGTGTAAAAAATGTCAATTACAAAAGAAAAGAAAAAGGAGTTAACTACTCAATATCAAAAACATAAAAAGGATAATGGTTCTCCAGAAGTTCAAGTATCAATTCTTACTGAAAGGATTAACGAATTAACAAAGCATTTAACAACTAATCCTAAAGACTATCAATGTCAGCGTGGGCTGATTATGATGGTTGGAAAAAGAAGACGTCATTTGAATTACTTGGAAAAGCAAAACGTTGAAATCTATAGAAAAATCATTGACCAATTGGCTCTTAGAAACTAGTTGGAAATAATTACTTACCCTCAATCTTTTTTATTCAAATCAAGAAAAGTCTTTTTAAAAAGATTGGTGTGTTAGTAGGCAATTAGATTAAAACAACAATTAAGAAATGAAAAGAGGAAATAATGACCACTACAAAAAGTACAGAAAAAACAGAAGAGATTCAAACAACAGAAAAAGAACAAGTTATAAAAGAAGCCAAAGAAACCATTTTAAATATTGGTGGTAAAAATGTAATAGTACAAACTGGAAAGCTTGCCAAATCAAGTAATGGCTCTGTTACCATTCAATGTGGCGACACAGTCTTATTAGTTACAGCAGTAAAGTCTGATGAACAAAGAAAAGATATTGATTTTTTTCCTCTTCTTTGTGATTTTGAAGAAAGAATTTGTTCAGTAGGTAGAATCCCTGGTAGTTACAATAGACGAGAAGGAAAGCCTTCAGACAAATCTGTTCTAATTTGTCGTTTAATGGATAGACCATTAAGGCCTTTATTTCCAGAGAATTATTTCAATGATGTTCAAATTGTAGCAACTGCACTTAGTATAGATCAAATAAATCCACCAGATACTCTTGCAATTTTAGGTGCTTCATTTGCGCTTTCATTATCAAATATTCCATTTAATGGGCCAATTGGAGCAATAAGAGTTGGACTTGTTCATAATAAATTTATTGCCAATCCAACATTTGAAGAAATAGAAAAAAGTGAACTTGATCTTGTAGTAGCTGGGACAAGTGATTCAATCCTAATGGTAGAAGCAGGTGCTGAACTTGTATCTGAAGAAACCATTTTAAATGCCCTTGCTTTTGCTCAACCAATTATTAAACAACAAGTAGAAGCACAAAAGCAATTTGCACAAATATATGGAACAAAAAAGGTTGAAGTTACTTCACCTGAACCTAATAAAATCTTGATTGATTTAGTAGAAAAGCATGCTAAAGAATCACTTTTAAAATCAATGGATAGTGTTAAAGATAAAGAAACTCATAAGAAGTATTTAAAAGAGGCAAAGGAGAAATCAATTGCAGCATTTGTAGATTTGATTAACTCTTCTTCCAAAAACACAAAAGAACTAAAAGAAAAACATGAAAAGAAGCCAGAAGCAATAGAAAAAGAGATTCAAAATCTAATTAAAGGGCTTGAAGAAAAATTAATGCGGAAAAAAATCTTAGAAGAAGGCATAAGGGCTGATGGTAGAAAGTGTAATGAAATTAGACCTATTTCCTGTGAAGTTGGTATAGTTCCACGATCTCATGGAACAGGACTCTTCACAAGAGGTACTACACAAGTTTTGTCTTCATGTACATTAGGTACCAGTGGTGATGCACAAAAGTTAGATACAACAGATCCTCAAACAGAAAAAAGATACATGCATCACTACAATTTCCCAGGATATTCTGTCGGTGAAGTTAAGCCAAGCAGAACTCCAGGGCGAAGAGAAGTAGGACATGGTGTATTAGCAGAACGTGCATTAATGCCTGTTTTGCCAAATAAAGAAACTTTTCCATATACAATCAGAGTGGTCTCAGAAGTTCTTGAATCAAATGGCTCCACTAGTATGGCAAGTACTTGTGGAAGCACACTTTCTTTGATGGACGCAGGCGTTCCTATTAAAGCGCCTATTGCAGGAGTAGCCATGGGACTAATTAAAGAAGGTGACAAGTTTGCCATCCTTACTGATATTCAAGGACTTGAAGATTTTCTTGGTGATATGGATTTTAAGGTCACAGGCTCAAGAAAAGGCATTTCAGCCCTTCAAATGGACATGAAGATTAGCGGAATTACATTAGAGATAATGAAGATTGCTTTAGAACAAGCAAAGATTGGAAGACTATTCATCTTAGAAAAAATGCTTGAGATCCTTCCTAAGCCACGCACAGAGCTTTCAAAATGGGCACCTCGCATATATACAGTGAAAGTTGATATGTCAGATATTAGTACCATCATTGGTCCTGGAGGAAAAATGATTAGAAGGATCACTGAAGAAACAGGTGCAAAGATAGATATTGAAGATGATGGAACAGTTTTAATTGCTTCAATCGATAATGATAGTGCTTTTAAAGCAAGAAAGTGGATACAAGGGTTAACAGAAAAAGTTCAACCTGGTGCCATTTATTCAGGAAAGGTTTTAAGAACAGCTCAAATAGGAGCTTTTGTAGAAATTCTTCCCGGGAAAGAAGGTATGGTCCACATTTCTCAACTTCAAGATAAAAGAACAGAAAAAGTAGAAGACGTAGTAAAGCCTGGCGACATAATAGTAGTCAGGGTTCGTGAAATAGATGAAAAAGGACGTATAAGCCTTACAATGCGTGGCATTACTAATGAGGAAAGAGAGAAAGTACTTGCACAGTAAAGCATCTTTTATTTACTAATCTTGAAAAAAATGACCTTATGGATTTTAAGGTGGATTTAAAATTTCAGGATTTTCAAGTGGATCTCTATAAGTTCTTTCTAAAATTGATAACACATCAAGAAATACTCTTGCATGCTCTGGAGAAGACTCTCTAGCTTGCTCCCCAAATATTCTTGCTGCTTCAATCTCATTTAAAGATAAACCATGTCGTCTATGGCTGGTAACAGCACATCTTGTTTTTCCTTGGTCAAATCTATTAATTATATATGTTGCAGCTTCTTGTCTTGAAAGTACTCCATCATTGTTAGTATCCGCTCCAGCTAATTGTTTTCCTGGATTACTGCTACATCCTGCAGCACCCAGTAATAATGCTGCACCTATCCCAAATGCACCTAATTTTGATGATTTTATACCTGATAATTCCATATCCCCTCCTTTAATATATTATGTATTTTGCTATTACGTAATTATATTCTAAATAATTTACGATTGGAAGGGTTACTTAACAATTATTTACTTAAAACATACGAGCAGAATACTTTTATTTACATTATTTTTTTCAAAGTTCTATCCAATTACCCCTACCTCAAACATTAATCCATGTTTTTTATAAAGTTCTTTCGATGTTTTAGTATCATCAAGTTCAACTGTTACTGAGATTTTCTTTAGCTCATGTCCTACCCATACACCCAGTGAACCTGGCGTAGGATAACCAATATCATGATGTGCCATCAACCCAGTAGCAACACTAAGTTTTTCAGCTAATTCTCGAGATTGCTCACCATCATAATTCACCATAGGTGGGTTAGGAAATTGAATAGTGTGATTTGTATGAATTGCAAATATTTTTTTAAAATTATAATTTTTTAAAAGACTAACTATTATTTGTGTCTCCGGTTCTGACGCAGGTTTTATACCAGGATAATAAGCATTGTTTCCTGCTAATGGAGTACTTTGCCAACCGCTCGATGGGAAGTTTCTATTTAAATCTACACCGTTTGCATTTCCACGTGTATTAGCTTCAATACCATCAGGATTAATACATGGAATTAAAAGTAAATAACAATCTTTTGGAAAAGGTTTATCTTCAATATCTGAGACATACATTTCACAAACTTCTTTAGACTGTGGCTCTACACCATGAATCCCTCCAACAATAAGTGTTTTATTGAAACAATTTTCATCACCAAAAGAATAGCCAGCTATTTCTTTTCCTTGTACACTTTTTCCTAAAACAAGTTTTTGCATATCTAGCAGAGTCATATTCCTAGTCTTCTTTTTGCATTTTTATTCTTGGATTTAGCACCTATGATATATTTATTATATCCTAAGACAAGCTATAGAATACGGTTCTAGACTTATAACCAATGAACAAAAACACAAATCATCAACTAAGCATTAAAGATATTTGCATTACACTTGGGACTGATTATTCTAATTCTGCTGAAGCCATAATTACAGGCATTGCCTATGACTCTCGTGAAGTAAAACAAGGTGATATTTTTGTGTGTTTAATAGGTGAAAAAACAGATGGACACAATCATATAAAAGAAGCTGAAGAAAATGGTGCAGTTGCAATACTTGCACAAATAAAAATCAATTCTAAACTTCCTGTAATTTATGCAACCAACACACAGATAGCTATTGCTAAACTTGCTAATCTCTTTTATAACCATCCTTCTACAAAGCTTAGAATTATTGGAGTTACAGGTACTAATGGAAAAACGACTACAACACATTTAATTCAACATATTTTTGAAAATGCCAGACTTAAAACTGCCATAATTGGTACTCTCGGTACAAGAGAAACTTCAAACTCAGATTACTATGATGCTAAACATACCACTCCACAAGCATCTGATTTACAAAAACAGTTGGCTACACTTGTTGAAAAAGGTTTTACACATTTAGCGATAGAAGTAAGTTCTCATGCACTTAGTCTATATAGAGTAGGTGAATGTAGTTTTACAGGTGCCGTACTTACAAACATTACACAGGATCATCTGGATTTTCACTTAACTATGGCGGGATATTCCAAGGCTAAGAAAAAATTGTTTGAGATGTTAAATATTTCACCTCAAAAAAACAAATATGCCATTTTAAATAGAGACGATGAGATCTTTGAAGATTTTTCAAAGTCAATAAATAAAAATAATGTGAACTTATATAGCTATGGAGTAAATAACAAAGCTGATTTTCAAGCTAGTGACATCTCTTTTGAATCAAGCGGACTATCTTTTTCTCTAACCTCACCATTAGGAAAAAATAAAGTCCAGTCAAAATTAAATGGCATGTTTAATGTTTATAATATTTTGGCTAGTATATCAGTAGCCTATGCTGAAGGACTTGAAAGGAACACCATTCTCAGTGCTATTTCTACAGCAAATGAAATACCTGGAAGATTTCAAATAATCCAGTCAGAGAAAAATCCTGATGCTCCTCTTTGTATTGTAGATTATGCACATACACCAGATGGACTTGAGAATATTTTAAAATCAGCAAAGCTAATCACAGATAAAAGAAAAAACGAAAACAAAAAGAGTAACCTTATTTGTGTATTTGGTTGCGGTGGAGATAGAGATCCCACTAAACGTCCTAAAATGGGAAAAATTGCTGAGAACTATTCAGATACAGTAATAGTAACATCTGATAATCCACGCTCTGAAGATCCAAAACAAATTATTAGCGATATTTTAAGTGGTATAAATAATACTTCAAACATAATAGTAGAGGCAGACAGAAAAAATGCTATTCAAATTGCTATTTCAAAAGCAAGTTCAAATGACGTAGTAGTTTTCGCTGGAAAAGGTCATGAAGACTATCAGATTTTAAAAGATAGAACTATTCATTTTGATGACAGGGAAGAAGTTAAGAAAGCTTTAGAAACTCTCAAATGCTAAAATTAGGTATTCTACGATCTCCTGATGGACACTCTTTGTCTTCAATAATGCAAACCGCTGCATTAAAGTATTTAAACATTGAAGGTGAATATAAATCCTATGGAGTAAGTTCTGAGAAATTAGGCAAAGTATTTAATAACTTAAAAAGGGAAGGAGTAACGGGACTGAATGTTACAATGCCTCATAAAATAAGTATTATTCCTTCACTTGATGAATTAACAGACAGAGCAAAATCAATTGGTGCAGTAAACACAATTACAATTAAAAATGGAAGGTCTATTGGTGACAATACTGACATCATTGGTTTTTGGCAAAGCCTTCCAGAGACAATAAGAAAAGATATTTTTAACCGCTCTATATCGCTCATAGGAACTGGTGGTGCAGCATATGCCTGCATAATGGCATTACTACAACATGGAGTACAAAATATAAAAGTCTACGGAAGGAACAAAGATAAGCTTGATAGAATCCACAAATTCTTTCAAGCAAAAATAAGCATTGATCTGATTTCAAATATTGAGCTTTTAAATACACACATACTCGTAAACACAACACCAGTAGGAATGTATCCAAACATTAATGAGACACCAATAAACATTGAGGCTTTAAAAAAACTACAGAAAGATGCTACTGTCTATGATATTATTTACAATCCACTTGAAACTAAATTTTTAAAAGAAGCGCACTCACTTAATTTAAAAACTATAAATGGAGTAGAAATGCTTGTAAGACAAGGTGCAACCTCACTAAACATCTGGCTTGAGAAAGAAATTGCACCAATTGAAGTTATGAGAAATATTGTCACTCTAGAATTAACACAAAACATTAGTCACTAGTCACTAGTAACGATTTATAGTACTCCTGCAATGGCTTTACATCTGTAAAGCCTGACTTCAAAGATTTAATAGCACAAGCTGTAGCATTAGCACCACGAATAGTAGTTACAACAGGAATAGAACACTGAATAGCTGTTTGCCTTATATATTTATCATCTTCTCTGGCATCTCTACCTATAGGAGTATTGATAATTAATTGAACTTCTTTGTTTTTCATATGATCCACAATATTTGGTCTACCTTCATAAACCTTTTTAACTTCCTTGACTTTAATTCCATGCTCACGCAACACTTTGGCAGTGCCCGCTGTAGAGTATATTCCAAGACCAAAATCATATAGTTTTTTAGCAGAAGATATTATACCGGCTTTATCTTTATCATTTACACTTATAAAAACATTGCCTGATATAGGAAGATGTTGGTTAGCACCTATTTGTGACTTAGCATAAGACTTTGCAAATTCTTTACTTATGCCCATAACCTCACCTGTAGATTTCATTTCAGGACCTAATATTATATCTGAACCAGGAAATTTACTAAATGGCAACACTACTTCTTTTACTGATATATATGATGGTGTGATTTCTTTTAACTTTAAATCTTTTATAGTTTTTCCAAGCATAATTTTGCTTGCTATTTTTGCCCATGAAACACCTGTAGCTTTTGATACAAAAGGAATAGTACGACTAGCTCTAGGATTCACTTCAAGGACATACAAAATATTGTCTTTAATTGCAAATTGGATGTTCATTAAGCCTATGACTTGTAACTCAAGTGCAAGCTTAGTAGTAGCTTCTCTTATTTCTTCAATATGTTTTGGTGATATATCTTGTGGAGGCAAACTACAAGCACTATCACCACTATGAACACCGGCTTGTTCTATGTGCTCCATAATCCCACATATTAAAACATCCTTACCATCTGATATTGCATCCACATCAATTTCTATAGCATTTTCTAAGAATGTATCAATTAACACAGGATGCTCAGGTTCAACTTCAAAAACTTTTTCTATAAATTGTTCCATTTCAGATAAACTATAAAATATTTCCATAGCTCGCCCACCAAGAACAAAACTAGGACGAACTAATAATGGAAAACCCATTTGTTTAGCTATGTCAATGGACTCTTGAATTGAATATGCTGAAAATGATTTTGGCTGATTTAAGTTTAATTTTTTAATAACTTCACTAAATAGCTTTCTATCTTCAGCTAATTGAATACTGTTTACTTGTGTACCTAAAATATTTACTCCTAAATCTTCTAATGACTTTGCAATATTTAATGGTGTTTGACCACCAAATTGGACGATTACACCAATGGGTTTTTCAACATTGTAAATATTAAACACATCTTCACAAGTTAAAGGTTCAAAATATAAATGATCTGAAACATTATAGTCTGTAGAAACGGTCTCTGGATTTGAGTTCACCATAATAGTTTCATAGCCATCCTCCTTAAGCCCAAGAGCAGCATGAACACAACAATAATCAAATTCAATTCCTTGACCAATTCTATTTGGTCCACCACCTAATACCATCACTTTCTTATTTGATGAGGGTTTTACTTCAGACTCTGTTTCATATGTAGAGTAGTAATATGGCGTATAAGCTTCAAACTCACCAGCACAAGTATCAACCATCTTATAGACAGGAAAAACTTCATGCTTCTCTCGTAATTGCCTAATTGTGGTTTCAGTTATTTGATCTTTATTTTTTTGATTTCGTAATATCGTAGCTATTTGATTATCACTAAATCCTAACTGCTTTAAATAAAGCAAATAGTTTTTATTGTCTAAGTCACTAATAGAAAGGATTTCAAGCTTCTTAATTTCTTGTACTATACCATCTAAGTGCATTAAAAACCATAAGTCAATGCCAGTAATTTTATTGATATCAAAGATAGTTACATTTTTATATAAGGCTGCATATAAGTGTTTCACTCTATCTGGTGTAGGTATTTGCAACAGTCTTGTAATTTGTTCAACAGTACAACTACTTAATGAAGTATCATAGAAACCCATCATTTTATTTTCTAAGCCGCGTAATGCTTTTTGGAATGATTCTTTAAAAGTTCTCCCTATAGCCATTACCTCACCCACTGATTTCATTTGAGTAGTCAAGGTATGATCTGCACCTGGAAATTTTTCTTTGGCAAATCTTGGTATCTTAGTTACAACATAATCAATAGTTGGTTCAAAGCTTGCATATGTACTTTTTGTAATGTCATTTGGGATTTCATCTAAAGTGTAACCAATAGATAGTTTTGCAGCAATTTTTGCTATAGGGAAACCAGTAGCCTTACTAGCCAATGCACTAGACCTAGATACACGAGGATTCATTTCTATTATTACAATTCGACCATCTTTTGGGTTTACGGCAAATTGGATATTACTTCCACCAGTTTCTACACCAATAGCACGGATAATTTTTATTGAGGCGTCTCGCAAAGATTGGTACTCTTTATCACTCAATGTTTGAGCAGGGGCTACGGTAATAGAATCACCTGTATGTATACCCATAGGATCAATATTTTCAATAGAACAAATAATCACTACATTATCATTTAAATCCCTCATTACTTCTAGTTCAAATTCTTTCCATCCTATAACACTCTCTTCAAGCAGAACTTGGTGAGTTGGGCTTAACTCAATCGCTTTATCTAACAAGGTTTCAAGTTCTGCCTGATTATAAGCTATACCGCCACCTGTACCACCTAATGTAAATGCTGGACGTAAAATTAATGGGTAGCCTAATTCGCTAGCTAATGACACACCATCTTTTTTAGATTTAGCAATATATGATTTCGGGACTTCTAAACCTATCTCTTGCATTTTATTTTTAAAAAGCTCTCTATCTTCAGCAAGTTCTATAGCGTTCAATTTAGCACCAATCAATTCAACTCCAAACTCTTCTAGAGTGCCATCTTTAGCCAAGGAAACTGCAATATTTAAAGCAGTTTGTCCTCCCATCGTAGGTAAAAGTGCATCAGGTTTTTCTTTTTGAATAATTGCTCTTACAAATTCAGGAGTGACTGGTTCTATATATGTTTTATCAGCAAGCTCAGGATCAGTCATGATTGTAGCTGGATTTGAATTTACTAAAATAACTTCATATCCTTCTTCTTTTAGTGCTTTACAAGCCTGGGTTCCAGAATAATCAAACTCACATGCTTGCCCTATTACAATTGGCCCTGCACCTATTAACAATATTTTTTTTAAATCACTTCTCTTTGGCACTATTTTATTAAAACCTTATTCTCTCTTTTCAATTCATCTACAAATGATCTTATATTTTTTTCATTAGTAAAGAATCTGATTCCAAAACCATCCCAAGCATAATGAGTAGAATCTACATTTCCAGAATCTATCCAACAAATCACTGAATACCCTCCATGACTTCTTTCTAATATTAATTCAAAAGAAGGCTCTATAGGTTCAAATGAAAACATATTTTTAGTTTTATCATCTAAAAAATCTAAAATGCCACAAATAATACCTTCAACTTCATTTACAGGTGTTATGGCTAATACATAATCACCAGTACCACTTATTGTTTGTTTTTCATATATTAATTTTTTGTCTCCTGAGTTTAAAATTATTTTGTATGGAACCCATGATATAGACATTTTCTCATCAGCTTTATCAGGCAAAAGCATTAAGCTAAAACTGCTTTTGATTTCTTCATCTTCAGATATAAGTTGTGGCATTTTTTTATATCCGTATTAGGGAGCAGTCACGACTGCTCCCTACAAAAGTCAATCCCTTTATGATACATGATATATTGTTAAAAAATGCAGATATACAATCAAATAACACCTAACTTATTTCCAAATGGTTCAAGCATAGCACTTGGCATGTTTGATGGTGTTCATTTAGGCCATGTTGAGATTATAAAAAATGCTATTAAATATGCCAAAGAGCATAGCTTAAACTCAGTTGTTGGAACTTTTTCTAATCATCCACATATTGAAATTACAGGTCAATCTCCTATATTATTAACTACTTTTGAAGATAGACTTAATTTGATTCAAGAGTTAAATGTTGATGCTATTTTAGCTTTAGAATTTAATTCACAATTACGACATATGAGTGCTCAAGACTACTTTACAAAAGTATTAGTGGATTGTCTAAACTCAAAATTTATCAGTGTAGGATATGACCATAAGTTTGGATTTAATCAAGAGGGAACCACGAACAAGCTAAAAGAGTGGGGTAAAAAACTTGGAATTAATATACAAATAAATGCGCCTATTAACATCCATGATGAACCTGTGAGCAGTACAAGAATAAGAAAAAATATAATAGCTGGTCAAGTAAAATCGGCAAGTAAATTGCTTGGTAGATATTATTCAGTAACTGGAAAAGTAACACAAGGGCTAAAACGTGGCACTGAACTTGGTTTCCCAACTGCTAATTTAATGATTCCAAGCGGAATTGCTATCCCAGCCAAAGGAGTATATGTAGGTTATTCTACTTTATTAAATCAAAACTTAAAACAAAAAATTAGCGTAATCAATATTGGTCATTGTCCTACATTCAAAGAAGAAACAAGTGAATTAAAAATAGAAGTTCATATTTTAAACTTTGAATACAAAGAACTATATAACAATCAAATTAAACTTGAATTTGCAGACAGACTTAGAGATGAAATCAAGTTCAATTCAAAAGAAGAACTCATTAATCAAATCAAAAAAGATTGTGAACTGGGAAGAAAAATATTAACTACTTAGTGTTATTTTCCTACTTGTTTCTCTAGATCTAATACTTCTTTTAGTTTATTTGCTTCAACCAGATTTTTTTCTAAACAAATTTGCTCAATAGTCTTCCCTGTTGCTAATGCTTCTTTAACTACTTCAGCTGTTTTTAAATAACCTAATAATGGATTTAAAGCTGTGGCATTGGAAACACTTTTTTGAGCATATTCTTTGCATCGATCTGGATTTGCCGTAATGCCTTTTAAGCATTTTTCATTCCAAATATTTAATGCATTTGTAAGAATTTTCATTGAATGTAATAAATTATGATTAATTACTGGCATCATAACATTAAGCTCAAACTGTCCTGCTTGTGATGAGTATTCAATAGTAGTTGAACATCCAATTACTTGAAAACATACTTGATTTAACATTTCAATCATTGATGGATTTACTTTTCCAGGCATAATTGAAGAACCTGGTTGTACAGCAGGTAGTTTTATCTCTGAAAGTCCACTTGTAGGACCTGAATCCATCAAACGAAGATCGTTACAAACTTTTGTAAGATCCAATGCAAAGTTTTTAATAGCACTTGATATTGAAACAAATGGTGCCATGCTTTGCATTGCAAGCATCAAGTCTGATGCACCTTGTAGATCAAGGCTAAGCAGCTTACTTAATTCAGTTACTATTTGAGGCTGGTACTGTGGATGAGCATTTAGTCCAGTTCCTGCAGCTGTTCCACCAATTCCAAGGACCTTTAATTCAGCCAATGCATTTTCAATTCTAATTTTATGGTCATGGAATATTCTCGAGTAGACTTGAAACTCTCTTCCAAGGCGTACAGGGACTGCATCCTGCAGGTGAGTACGTCCTGCTTTTATGATAGGAAAGTATTCAGTTGCTTTTTGTGAAAGAGTATTTGAACACTCCTCTAATGCTTTAAATAGTTCTTTGGATTTTATAAGTGCTGCTAGGCGCATAGTAGTAGGGAAAAAATCATTTGTAGACTGAGCACAATTAACATGATCATTTGGACTAACAACTTTATAATCACCCTTAACTCCACCTAAAAGTTCTATTGCCCTATTGGCTAAAACTTCATTTATGTTCATGTTATGCGAGGTTCCAGCACCAGCTTGGTAAACATCTACCACAAAATTATCAAGCAATTTCCCTGACAATACTTCATCAGATGCACTAATTATTGCTTCAGAGATTTTCTTGTCAATTTGACCAAGACTTGCATTTACTTTTGCCGCAGCTTTTTTAATAATTACACTGGCTTTAATAAAATCAATGTCAGCATTAATTCCTGATATTGGAAAGTTCTCAAGCGCTCTAGCTGTTTGAACGCCATAATATGCATTGTCTGGTATATTAAAAACGCCTATTGAATCTTTTTCTTGTCTCATTGTTGTCTTTCCTTCTTGCTTAGTTAATTGTGTGCCTTGGGTAACTTTATCAATTATCATAATACCTCCAAAAATCTTTAAAATCTAAATCTAATGCTGTACTGTTTATCATATCATTTTAGTAGAGCCATTCCATGTAATGCTTCTATCATGTTAAAATCCAAATGATATGAGCGATTTAAATCCATTTTACATATTTACAGCATTACTATTTGGAATGATTCATGCAATGGAACCTGGACATGGGAAAAGTTTAGTTGCTACATTTGTTTTGAGTTCAAATACAAGTAAAACGAGAGATGCTTTTTTAATTGGTTTAATTGCTTCAATTACTCATACAGCTAGTGTTTATTTAATTGGGTTTGTAGGTTTAAAATTGTTAGAGCTTATTTCACCAATTGAGAAAGAATCATTTATAAGCTTAATTGCTAGTGTTATTATTTTTTTAATTGGTCTGTGGTTAATGTGGGATAGAATAATTGAGCCTTTATTTCATCACGAACATGAGCATCAATGCTCAGTTCATGATGTGCTTACTAAGAATTTAAAAGCTACAAGTATTTTATTGATAGGGTTAACTGCTGGTATGGTTCCTTGCTCTGGAGGTTTATCCGTATTTATGACAGCTACAGCTGTTAGTGGTTTTAAAAATCTATTGAATGGTTTTTTCTATGTTCTTTCATTTAGTATTGGGCTTGGATTAGCATTAACACTGGTTGCTTTATCTACTATTTTTGGGCAAGGTCTTTTAAAGACGATATTACAAAAATCTCTTTCAAGGATTGAAAGATCATCTGGGGTTATAAGTGCAATATTGATTTATACTTTAGGCTTAGTTTTATTAACTTCTAATATTATACAAATGCCATCGTGTGGAAAATGTCATCACGAGCATCATCACACCAATATCCTCCTTAATAAGTAATTAGGTCTGTAATTGACAAACGGGGCAATTTTTATTTATCCCACCTATTTTAAACTCATAAAAAGAACTATCTAAAGCATTATATTTTAAAACCCTGTTAAGAAGAGGATTTCCAATTTGTAAAATTATTTTCATTGTTTCTGTAGCTTGCAACGTACTCATGACTCCAACACAAGTTCCAAGAACCCCTATATCCTTACAGCTTTGCCTAAAATCTTGTGGTTCCTTATCAGGGAAATAACATCTAAGGCAAGCAGACTCTCCAGGAAATATCGTTAAAATCTGCCCTTCATAACCGACGACACCAGCATGTACAAATTTTTTCTTTCGAGAAACACAAGAATTATTAATTAAAAACTTATCACTGAAATTGTCTACCCCATCAACAATTACATCAAAGTTACTAAATGTTTTTTCTATGTTGTTAGTATTAATCTTTTCATTAAATATTATTACTTTAACGTCAGGATTTAAACTGTTTATTTTTTCCTTAGCAGAAACCACTTTAAATTTCTCTAAATCATTGGTAGTGTGAATTATTTGTCTGTGAAGATTCGATAAATCCACCTTGTCAAAATCTATAATTCCAAGCGTTCCTATACCACAGGCCGCTAAGTATAATAAAACAGATGAACCTAATCCACCGGCACCAACAACTAACACTTTACTGTTAAAAAGTTTTTCTTGTCCACTTATACCTATATTAGGCAAAACAAGTTGTCTTGAGTATCTTTGGAGCTGTTCATCGGTAAACATACGTATGGTAATTATATCCTAGTAGTTTTATCCCTATAAAATTCTATTTCTATGGATAGCATAAAAGGTTAACCCCCTAAGTTTTAATCATAGCTTTAACAAGTACACAAGTGATACAAAACTCACATATGATAACCCGAGATCTTTCAAAAAAATATTTTTTATATTCATAATTTCATTGGAGCAATTGTTTTGATGGGCTCAAGACATTGCTTATTAGGTGACTTGTGAAAAATCTTGCACAAATTTTTGTGTGCTTATGTCTTGCTTTAGTCTCTAATGTACTAAGCATTAACATTGCTTATTGCCAGACTGAGCCAAGCATAGAAACTCAGCAAATAGAAACAACAACGATTGATCAAATCTCTGATGGTAGCCCAGAGACTTGCCTCCCTGGTGAATGCTCTGATATTGAATAGTCTTTCTCAAATATCTATATTAACAACATTAAAAGGACATGCTGGAACACACATTTCACATACTGTACACTTAGGCTCAATAAACTGTAAATGATATTCTTCGTCAAGCTTTAAAGCACCAGCTAGACAGACAGAAACACAAACTCCGCAATGAGTACACTTGTCCATATTAAAAATAACTTTTCTAGCTATTTCTGTAACTTCAATACCATGCTCTTTTATTCTTTTAATAGCTTCTTCAAGCTTGTCAGGCAAACCATCCATTTCTATTACCAATTTGCCAGTTTCCTCAGGTGCAATCTCAGCTCTTAAAATATTGCTTGCAATATCATATTCCTTAGCAAGAATATAAGTAATGGGGGTTTGTAAAACGCTTGGAGGAAAGCTAAGAATGACACGCTTACGAGTTCTTGTATTTAAGCCACTTACAACGAGTTCTGAAGTTTCTAGAGTTTTGTTTTTATCTTTCTTTTTACTCATATATTAATTTTACAATGATCTTCTTAAAACATACTCCTCGGCAATGTTTTCCACGATATTGACAGAAGCATAAACACAGAAAACAAATCAATCAACAAAGCTGTTCCACCATAGCTAAGTAATGGTAATGGGACACCTGTAATTGGCATTATTCCTAATGTCATACCAATATTGACAAAAATATGAAAGGAGAAAAACGAGAATATTCCAACACATATAAGACTTGCAAATTGATTGTTTGAATTTTTTGCTATGTATAGAGCTCTCCATAAAATAACTGCAAATAATATTACGATAAAGGAAGATCCAATAAAGCCAAACTCTTCACCAACGGTAGAAAAAATAAAGTCAGTATGTTGAGCTGGGACATAATTGCCTTTTGTTAGCCTGCCATGTTGCCATCCATATCCAAAAAATCCACCATTGCCAATAGCTAAGATACTTTGAATTATATGATAACCAGCTCCTTGAGGATCGCTTTCTGGATTTAAAAAAATTATTAATCGCTGTTGTTGGTAAGAATGTAATAAACTCCATAAAAGAGGACGAATAAATCCAATTATAAAATTTGAAAATATCAACAATGAGATAAATAAAACAGTCCAAGGTGACTGCCATGGCTTATAGTTAACAATCAACCAAACTAATAAGAAAATCAAGAAAATCAAAAAAGGCTGAGAAACTGTTAATTCAATAATTTTACTTTTAAATAAAATGCTTCCAAAATTAAACATGGTATTTCCTGTGGCATTGCAAATCAGGCTAACCAAAGGAGAAACAATTACTAGTAAATGCGTCATTGTAGCACCTGACCAAAATGCCATTCCTAGAAAAATAGCAATATATGCTAATGATGTACCCAAATCAGGCTGCTTAAAAATTAGCAAAAA
Source organism: Candidatus Melainabacteria bacterium (assembly GCA_023250155.1). Taxonomy (GTDB): domain Bacteria; phylum Cyanobacteriota; class Vampirovibrionia; order 2-02-FULL-35-15; family 2-02-FULL-35-15; genus JAHFBD01. The sequence continues at coordinate 7,573 of JAHFBG010000008.1, read as the reverse complement.
CGGTAATGCAATTATTAATCCTGCAATAAGAATATCTAAATAATTTTTAATTGTATGCTTTGTAAACCATGCTGCAAGACTAATAATAATTGCAAACTTAGCTATTTCAGAGGGTTGAATTTTTATAAACCCAATATCAATCCACCTTTGGGCACCCATACTAGAAGCTCCTTTAATAAGAACAATAAACAACAATAAAAGATTAAATAAATATATCCAAAGTACCGATGACTGCCAAAAGTTAATACGAACACATAAAGCAAATACCCCAAACATTATTGATGGAATCAAGAACATTGCTTGTCTCAACAAATACTCACCATTAGCAGCACTTTTAAGCACCATTAAATTAAATGTTAATAGTACTAAAACTGGACCTAGAATAAACCAATCAAAATCAAGGAAGTCAGACCAACGTCTAATTACAAAGTCCCTCTCACTTATAATTTTCATTTTTTATGTTGAACTAAGTATTAGCTACAACTTCTTTTTGTTTAACTTCTTTTAAGCTTAGACTAAGCCTATGTTCAGTAGGTGCAAAGCGTTTGACAAAAACTTCAACTTCTTGTCCAACTTTTATATAGTCTTCAACTTTAGGAGTACTAGACTCCTCTGTAATTTCAGCTCTTGGTAATAGACCTTCAACTCCTGGAGACACTTCAATAAAAGCACCAAAATTCGCAACCTTACTTACAATACCTTTTATAAGGTCATTTTCTTTTACTTTTCCTTGAAGATCTATCCAAGGATCATTTTGTAACCGCTTCAAGCTTAAGCTTATTCTGCTTGTTTCACGATCAATTTTTAAGACCTTTAGTTCTAACTGCTGACCAACCTTAAGAATGTCCTGAGGATTTGTAACTCTTTGCCAAGAGAATTCTGATATTGGTAGTAATCCATCTATTCCTCCAAGATCAATAAATGCACCAAAATCCGTAACTCTTACAACTTCTCCATTAACAACTTGTCCAAGCTCAAGTTTTTGCATTGTTTTTTCACGAAGATCTGCTTTTTCATCTTGTACTGCTAATTTTTGTGAAAAAATTAGTTTGTTTTTCTTTTGATCAATTTCAAGAACCTTTACTGAAATGTTACTGCCTACTTGATTGTCCGTAGATGAACTCTTAAATCTTAGTTGGCTTGTTGGAGCAAAACCTCTTATTCCCAAATAATCGATAATCAAACCACCTTTTACAATTGAAGCTATTACAGCAGCTAAACTCTCATTAGTTTTCTTTGCTTCTTCAAGTTTTGCCCAACCTTGAGCTTGACTAACTTTTTTTAATGAAAGGATTAACTTTTCATCTTCTGCTTCATCTCGCAAAATATAAAAATCGTGCTCTTCTCCAATCGTAACCAATTCTTCTATTTTTACTCGCTTAGGTCTGTTTGTTAATTCTTTATATGGTAAAAATGCTTCTGTTTTTCCGCCTATATCTACTAAGGCACCGTCTTTTTCTAAGTGTATTATTTTTCCTTTTATTATATCGCCTTGATTAAACTTAAAATCGTACTTCCCTTCTTTTAATAGTTTTTCAAATTCAGTTAATTTATCAATCATACTTTCTTTTATTAGTCTCCATTTCTGCTACTTGCATAGCTTGTAAGCTATCAATTATAACCTAATAATCATCTATTACCTACCACCCATTGCTTTTTTCAAAACACTTTTACCATTAAATGCGTAAATAGGTGTCTTTTTCTCGTAAACAGTTGTTTGAAAAGTTATAAACATCTCATTATCATTAGTTCTGAAAATCTTACCTCTAACAACCTCTAACCAATCTTTACTAAGAGCTTTTGTCCAATAATTTATTTGCTTGTCGCTAAACATTTCTATATTGACAGAATCATAAGTTACTTCATCTTGAGTAATTTCAATACCAGATAATTTGTTGGTTAATGAATTACTTACATTATTAAATTTTAGATAAATATTATAGGTTCCAAAATGTATAAGATTAAAAATCTTCAAGTGTTTTAAGCTTGGATTAATCCACACTATAGAATCTTTATTTAAGTCATAATTACCCTGCCATTGATAATTTAAGTCTTTTAATGGCCCAAGTGCAATAAAATTTCCAGGTTCATTAATTGTAAAATAATCTTTTGGGTTTGGATTCTCATTATAATTGAGCTTAACCTTAACTTTACCTTTGTCATCTATAGTAGCTAAAGAGTTCTGAATATTTTCTTTAAGGGAAGCCCCAAAACTAGTTAAAATTAATACTAAAAATAGGAAATAATGCATAGTACAAAAGATTAGATAAATTTTATTTTAGAAAGCATTGAATTTTAAGTAACCTTAACAACATTTAATCATAATCCAAATGGGTTTAGGGCTGACCCTGATAGTAATCCCTTGATTTTGTCTAAAACATAAGTATAAGAAAATAAAAAAATCTCAAAAAGGAGTTTATTTATGCATCAAATTAGTACAGCCCTAATCGCTCTAAATGCTTCTTTAAACAATCAAAATCTATTTCAAATTTTAACAAATTCAAAAGTACAAGTAATAAATAAAGTACCAATTAATACAAAAGAAGGTATTCTTTTAGAATTAGAAAATCTTAAACCCAATATGGTTTTTATTTCATCAACACTACCAGGCGTAATTGATTTAATACAGGTAATTGCAAAAGCAAAACAAATTTCACCACGAACAAAAATAATTTTAACTGTAAGTGAAAATGATAAAACAAAAATATTAAGTTATTTTTTAAGTGGTATAAATGCTCTCATCTGGACAGAAAATATTTATGAACTTCTTGAAAATGCTATTCAACAAGTAAATAAAGGATGTTTATATATTTGTGGTACTACAGCCTATGACTTAAGAACCTTACTACAAAATCAACAAAACAACGATGCAAAATCTGATTTAGGACTTCTTGGACATTTAACAGATAGAGAAATAGAGGTTCTAAGATCTCTGACTCATGGAATAAACTATAAGCAAATCTCTAAGATTCTTTACATTAGTGAATCTACTGTAAAAACACATATAAATAATATATTCACTAAGCTCAATGTAAATGACAGAACACAAGCTGTTTTATATGCTCTACATCATGGTATTGAGAGCTTACTAAAGAAACCTCACATACTGAAAAATATTACTGGTGAAATTGCTCAGAAGTAAGAAAACTAGAAGTCATGTATAATATAGTCTTGCAATAAAGATGAGCAAGCGTAGAGTAGTTATTACAGGAGTTGGCCCAGTAACATGTATAGGTATTGGGAAAAGTAATTATTGGGAAAGTCTGAAAAATGGTAAGAGTGGCATTGCACAATTAGTTAATGCTGATAGTGAAGAATGGCAAGCAATTGATGTAAGAATTGGTGGTGAAGTTAAAAATTTCACTTCAGAAAAATACTTTAGTGATCCTGTCTTAATAAGGTCTATGCAAAAAGACATGGATAAAGTTACTCAATTTGCAGTAACAGCAGCTAAATTAGCAATAGAAGACTCTAAAATTGATTTTTTGAAAATGAATACTGAAAGAGTAGCAACTTTTGTAGGTACTGGTATTGGTGGTATTACATCTACTTGCAATGATCAAGTTACTCTAATAAAACATGGACAAAAAAGAGTTGGAGTTAGATCCATTATTAAACTAATGCCAAATGCTTCTTCAGGGTATATCGGTATATTATGGGGCTTAAAAGGCAGAGCAAAAAACGATTCTACTGCATGTGCCAGTGGTTTAGACTCAATGCTTGATGCCTTAAACTGGATAAGATTAAATAAAGCAGATGTTGTTATTACTGGAGGAGCTGATTCTACAATTAATCCCTTAAGCATAGCTTCTTTTAGTAATATGGGTGCTCTATCAAAAAGAAAATGTCTACCAGAAGAAGCATCGTGTCCGTTTAGCAAAGAACGTGATGGTTTTGTAATGTCAGAAGGCTCTGTTGTAATTGTGTTTGAGGAATTAGAACATGCTAAAAAAAGAGGTGCAAAAATTTATGCTGAGGTAATAGGTGGTGGTGGTACTTGTGATGCTTCCCATATTACAGCTCCACATGAAACTGGTGATGGTGCATCCAGAGCTATAACTGAAGCTTTAAAAGATGGAGACATTGAAAACATAGAAGATGTAAATTATATTCATGCACATGGCACATCTACTCCACTAAACGATGCCAGAGAAACATTAGCCATAAAAAAAGTATTTGGTGCTCATGCTAAAAAAATTGCTGTAACTAGTACAAAATCAATGACAGGACACTTAATAGGAGCTTCAGGTCCATCTGGAGTAGCTGCTTGTATCTTGTCAATGGAGAATGAAATAGTTACACCTACGATAAACTACCAAACACCTGACCCAAACTGTGATCTAGACTATGTACCAAACCAAGCAAGAGAACTTAAAATAAATGTTGGACTTATATCATCTTTAGGTTTTGGTGGACATAATACAGTACTTGCTTTAAAACGCTTTATCTCTTCCTAACCTTCATCTCGTATTCAGTCTTTCATGATGACTTTAAATAGATTGTGTGACCCTACATTGAAAGTATTGATTATGAAAGACTTGAAAAAGAAAAAATATATGATGGTAAGTAGGTGCTGCTTACAAACACAAAACTTGAGTATACAGAAATTGCAAAGTACTACAAATCACTATGGCAAATTGAAAATGCATTTAGTGAACTAAAATCATCGATCTAGTGGAAAAAACTTAATATCTTCTTTTCTTAAAGCCACCGCCGCCGCCAGAATTACGGAAACCACCGCCACCTTCTGTTTTTTCTCTTGCAATACTTACATTAATAGGTCTTCCTTTTACATCAACTCCATTAAGTGCATCAATTGCAGCTTGTATACTATCATCAGAACTCATCTCAACAAAGCCAAACCCTCTGGAACGTCCAGTATCTCTATCCATAATAACTTTTGCAGATAAAACTTCTCCATGTTGTTTAAACAAATCCTCTAGATCCATATCAGTTACATCATAAGATAAACTTCCAATAAATAATTTCTTTGACATTATTCTCCTCTTTCTTTTTTTAGGTTCTTGATACTACAAAAGAGAATAAGAAAACGTTTTAAACATGAGACTTAAAACACTCTTTGTGAAATCATAAACTCTAAATTATCACTATCCACAGCTTAAAAACTAAGCTTTTCTAATATAACATTAATTGACCAGCTAATAAGTATTGGGGCTTGCATTTCTTAAAAGAAGATTAAGGTTTTATAAAAAAGTGCTTAAATCTAAGTTTTATTATGCTTAATGCAGGTTCTTACAATATATTGATGTTATACTTCTAATCTTGGAAATCAATTAATAGGTTTTCATCTGACAAATCTAAGATTAATTTTAGTAACTGTAATAAGAATTTTCATTAATAGTATTTTTTCAATACAGTTTAAAAGAAAGGTAATATGCAAAAAAAAGCATTTAAGTCTAATAATTCCTTCAACGGAAGAAAAAAATGGAATAATGGTCCACGTAATAGAAACACTAGTAATAACAGAAATGGTAAAAGTGCTGAGAAGCTAGGAGTGTCTAAATATATAAGAAAAGCAACTAATATAAGTACACCTAAAGAATATATTCCAGTCAATCAATTCTTGGATTTTGAAATAAGCACTCAGCTTAAAAACAATATTTTAGCCAGGGGATATGTTAAACCAACACCCATACAAGACCAGGCTATTCCTGCAATTCTACAAGGTAAAGACATACTAGGCATTGCAAATACAGGAACTGGAAAAACAGCATCTTTCTTAATTCCTTTAATTGATAAGGTTTTAAAAAATGAAAATGAAAAGGTCTTAATCATAGCTCCTACTAGAGAGCTTGTATTACAAATAGTAGATGAGTTAAGTGCATTTTCAAAATCATTAAATATTCATTCTGCTGTCTGTATAGGTGGCTCAAATATGTTTAAGCAAATACAAACATTAAAAAGAAATCCCAGCTTTGTAGCCGGTACTCCCGGTAGATTAAAAGACTTGATTAATAGAAGGTGTTTAAATCTTTCCAAATTCACCAACATTGTATTGGATGAAGTAGACAGAATGCTGGATATGGGATTTATACATGATATAAAGCACTTGATTTCTTTATTGCCTCAAAAAAGACAATCATTGTTTTTTTCTGCCACAGTCTCAAGAGAAACTGATATTTTAATTAAGGATTTTTTAAACAATCCTACTAAAATCTCAGTAAAATCGGGAGATACACCGGAGAATGTTGATCAGGATATCGTGCGAGTAGAAGATAAAAGTAAAAAAATCGAGAGCTTGCATAATTTGTTAATAAAAGAAGAGTTTAAAAAGGTATTGATTTTTGGTAAGACAAAAAGAGGAGTTGAACATTTATCAAATAGCCTACACGCTAGAGGTTTTAAAGTAGGTTCTATTCATGGCAATAAATCTCAGGCACAAAGAGAAAAAACTCTAAAGTTATTTAAAACCAATTATTTGCAAACCCTTGTAGCTACTGATGTAGCTGCCAGAGGTTTAGACATCATGGATATTACACATGTTATAAACTATGATCTCCCTGCTACATATGATGATTATATTCATAGAATAGGAAGAACTGGCAGAGCAAACAAAGCAGGCAAGGCATTAACCTTTATTTAGACATTTGATTTGATGTTTTTTATCTTGTTAACTTTCTATTTTTCTAGTAGCATTGTTAAAAAAGGAGTTACAATGCAAAAGATTATTTTATGTTTTACATTCTTGATTGTTATAAGTTTTATTTTTTCACTAAATACAATGGGTCAAGAAATAGAAGGTTTTTTTTTATATCAAGCATCTACATCTAGCTCAGGAAATATAACATCTGACACTTCTTCTGGCAGTCCTAAGAACATCCCTCCAAGTAAAGCTTATATTATTATTGATGGACCTGGAGCTGGCACTACACTCTTCGCTGGTAGTGATGAGCTTTCAATATCAGAAATGAGTAACCCACTGACCAAAGCAAATGGTCACATAGGAGGAATTGGTGTGGGTGAAGGAATGAATTGTCCTGGTCCACTAGGTCACTTTCATGGTACTTTAAGAGATTCAAAAGACCCTGCAGAAGACATGTGTGGTTGGGGACATGTTGCTTCTTACAATGATACATCACTTGCAGTAAGAAGCATTTCTAACCAAGTTGGGGATGAAATTTTTATCCTTAGTTTAATAGAAGATGAACCACCTGACTATGCAGGAGCAGCAGATAGAGCAAACACTGCAGTAATGAATTTAAACACATTACAGGATGAAATCAGAGATCCAAGTAAAACTATGATTGGAAAAGGAAAGGCACAACAAATTAGCGACAAACTTGGAAAAGTAATTAATTCTGATAAGTTTGTAAGCATGACTTTAAATCCACTTCCAGAAAAAAGAGATCCTGGAAAAGATGCTGCAATCAGTCTAAAAATAAACAATGCTCTTAAGGCAAAACAAGATGCATTAATGATACTTATAGAAGCCGGTTCTACATCAAAGAAAGGTAAAGAAAAAGAAACTAAAATTAGCGTGAGATTCTCTTAAACATTGAATCTGAAAGGAGAATCTCACTATGAAAAAGTATAATGTAAATCTGTTTAATTT
>JAHFBG010000007.1 GCA_023250155.1 Candidatus Melainabacteria bacterium | reverse complement strand
GTGCTTAGAGAATTTCTTCCCTATTTTTTTCCTTTTGTTGTTGTAGATCCAGAAACCGCACCAAACAATCTTACCGATGAACAGAAACGCACTTTAGAAAATGTTTGTATTAAACTATCGGACCGGCGAGATTTGAACTCGCGACCCCTTCCACCCCAAGGAAGTGCTCTACCAAGCTGAGCCACGGCCCGTTTTCGTTTGAACTAAGGATTTAATTTTCAGTATTTTCCAGATTGTCCTCTAGAAAGTGGATATATAAAAGATTTTATCAGGTTAGATGATATTGCTAGAGAATTAAGAGTTTCTCATAAAACTATACAAAGATTAGCAAGTTCTGGCAAGCTACCAACTATTGCTGTAAGTGGCAAGGGTGGATTTAATTATATAGTTCCTATACAGAGTTATTATCAATGGAAGCTTGAGTTTAAGAAAGAAAAACAAGGGAAAGAATATATATCTAATTTTGAGTTTTTAAAACAGGAGCAAATTAAATGGCTTGATTGGTGTAGAAGTGGTGCACTAGTAGGAAAAACATTGAGTGAAGAAACTATCAAAAAAAATAATCATTTGCTTAATGGTTATTGGAAGAGATTACCTAGAAGGTATCAAAGACCCTCCTTAACCTTAAGATTAAAAAAACATGAAAATTGAAAGTGCAAATGTATATGTGTACTATGCTTGACTTCATATTTTAAAGCTTTATTTAAGGAGAATATAAAATGACTACAACATTTTTAGATAGTTACCAAAGAACCGCTTGGACAAAAACACAATTATTTGATCTGTATGAAACCCAAAGAAGGTTTACAAGGGCTGCTTTACAGAAAACCACAAGAGATGCTGTTTTACCAAAGATTCCAAAACAAGCTGTTGTCTTAGAGTATGGCGCTGGGAGTGGTGAATTAAGAAATAGGTTAATTGGTAATAAACTACAAAATGATGTTACTTGGATAGAAACAGAACAAAATCCTAAGTTTTTAGCTCTCAATAGACAATACCCCTCTTTAAAAGTATCAGCAAAACTTCCAAGACTTCCATTTAAAGATAAAACAGCAGATCTTGTTACTGGTTATGGAGTATTAGATACAATTCCGAGTGAAAAACTACCTGAGGCATTAGCTGAGTTATATAGAGTATGTAAAACTGATGGCAGGCTAATAGAACAATTAGATCTTTCAATAGATCCTGGAGATATATTTATTAAAGCTGAACGAGCAGGTAAAATCCCATTCTTTTCTTATGGGGAAATATTTCCAAAAGTATCAGGAAGAACAGGTATAGTTTTTATTGATAAAGAAAAATTAGAAGCCCAACTACAAAAATGGTTAAAGCATCCAATACTAAAAGGGATAGTTCCATTCTTTACTCTTTATAAAGATAGTCCGTTAGAAGCTACATTAAGACTGGAAAGTAATGGAAATGAAAGAATGACTAGAAGTCTTTATGAGCAAATAAAAGAAGCAGGATTAATTGATGGAGAAGAAGTATCTTTAACTGATTTTTATAGACACTCTCTTGAGAGTGCAGCAAAAAGTGCTGGATTTGAAATAGAACATTCTGGCAATGTTAGAAGTGAAATAATTGTAGATAGAAATGAATTGCCTGACTTCCCTTATGACAAAAACACCTTATTACATAAAAATGGAGCCATGTTTTTTAAAAATGATCCTGAATTAAGAGATAGAACTAAAGTAAAGTTAGATGTTCGTAGTCTGGTATTTGTAGCTAGAAAAGGCTTGCAATCATTATAAAAACCAAGTTTTATTCATCAAATAAAAAATCAAGAACCAAAGTATTTTTAAACAATTGGATAATATGGCATTGCGTAATTTGTTAACTCTCTATCCGACCTTTCCTCTACTAATTCATAACCAGCCAGTTTGAATATTGTAGGTCCAAGTAATTTTGCATCAAAAGCAGTACCTCGAATTCTTCCGCTATTATCCAATTCTCCAATTACTTTTTGCCCTATTCCATGAACAAGCATAAAGTTTGAAAAAGGCCAATGATTCCTGCCAGGTGCTCTTCCATCTGTATGAGTTTGACGTGGTAGCCTGCCAAATTCCGATGCTACTACAATGACAGCTCTGTCTCCAAGATCATCAATTAAAGAAGCTAATATCCTATCGAGTTCTGGTAATTTTACTTTTAACTCTCTTTCGATTTCAGAATGATCATCCCATCTATCGTCACTTAATGTTATAAACTGTGCACCGACATCAATTAATCTGCTTGCAATTAATGCACTATTTCCAAAATCGGTATTTGGATATCTATCTCTAACTCTTGGTTCTACTCTACTTAAATCAAATGCTTTATTTAAATCTCCAACAGACATAGAAACAGCACCACGAACAAGCTCATCCCATCTGTCAAACTGAGGACCTCGTAGGTTTCTTGCAGAATTTAATCTTCCAAGTAATGCTGTTTGTCCTTGAAGTCTTTCAATGTCTACATCTTCACCAAATGGTGACCAATATGGTCTATCAGGATCTCTGTAAGTATTATTTTCATTTTTATTTCTATAGACTATCAATGAGTCATATGCACCCATTGCCTCATAAAAATTTCCATAGTGAGTTTTAAATATCATGTGTCGTCCTAAATTATTGTCACTTAAGTATTTATCAAAGCGAGTTGTAAATGGTTTATATATAGGTACTCTTTCTACATTTTGAGAATCACTTCCAGTAAATGCAATGTTTGTGGCAAGTCTATGTTCAGGTTCTGTGTGATAAATATTTTTAAGAAGAGCTGTCTCATGTATTCTTCTTGCCATAAGTGGCAATTGATCTGATATTCGTAGTCCAGGAACTCTAGTAGGAATTGAGTTAAATGGACCTCTTATATTTTCTGGAGCACCTGGAAGTGGACAAAAAGAATCTATATGGCTGACTCCACCACCAAGCCAGATAAAAAGAACTGGCTTTCTAGATCTTCCGTCAGGAACGACTCTGTGAGTAGCACGCAAATCAAATCTTGGAACAGTGGAGACGGTACTACTAGAAGAATATAATTCATTGGGTGATGTTGCAGTTGTAGCAGTAGCTAAACCAAGCACTTGTAAAAAATTTCTTCTGCTTATTTGTGTATGTATGTGTGGAATCTTCATGTTTACAACTTTTTAGAACAAGCATTAATAAAATATATAAACTTAACAATATATTAAGTCCTCTAAAGATATTTTTCAAGCAATTGAAAAAGAATTTATATCAAGTTTAAATACTTTAATACAGATTGGTTTTTAAAACTTGACATATTGTCTATCGCTTTAAACTAGGTTATTCTAAACTACATTTATAAGTTTTCAAAGGAGAAAAAAAAGATGAAATTACTTAGAGCATCAGTTGTACTTGCAGGATTAGCTGGGGTATTTGCAATGAGTAATTGTACTCAAAACAATAAACCAGAAATTGTAAAAGTAGCTAATGCAAAAACAAAAGAAGTTATAGATCTTGAAAGAATAGAATTAAAAAAGAAGGAAGGTGATTTTGTTAAAAAGCTTGATCGCTGGACTATGTGGCTAGATATGGTATCTTCCCATCTAAGAGATGAAAATATGGATAATCCCTATGTACAATTAAATTTTACAGGTCAAGAATTTTTAGGTACCATAATGGGTCACTGTGATGCTATTGTTCCACCTGAAACTGCTCTGGAGAAAGTAACTGATGAAGTGAACAGAGTAGTTAGATCTATTGTCCCTCCTAAAAGACAAAAAACTGATTTTCATGTTCAGCCAAGCAAGGATCAAGTAGATGCTTATATTAAGCTGATTACTATGGCTGATAAGGTAGCTCCATCAGTAACACTAGATGGCGTACTTAATAAAGTAGAAAATAATTCAAAAAAGAGAAATAGACCAGAAGAAAATATTAAAGAGTCAAAAGAACTTGCTTCAGAGACTTTTGAAATTTACACAAAAATGTTTGATGATTTAGCTAAAGAAAAACCAAAACTAATTCAAGCGCTAGAAAAGTTTAATGAGGATGCTAGAGTCGCTGGTCAAGCACCTTATGAGCCTACGTGGGGATTAAGTCTAGAACTATTAAAATCTTTAAAGTCAATTAAATAAAGGAGAAATATGCAAATCGTAAGAACTTTATTAGCAGCAACAGCACTATCACTACCTCTTGCAAATACTTCTTGTAACAAAACAGAAGAAAAGCCTCAAGCTGTAAAACTAAATGAAGGTAAACCAGAAATAAAATTAGCTGATATTAAACCACTAAATATAAAGTCTAAAGAAGTACTTGATAAAGAACGACAAACTTTAGAGACAAAAGAACGTGAGCTTGCAAAAGAGCTTGGTGGATTAGCTTCTTCTAGTCTTCCTAATATACTTATTGGTTTGTATATGGTTTCTGACAGCAAAAATGATATTTTAAAAGCTAGAGATATTGCTGTTAAAATAGTTAAAAGAAGTGATGACTTTATAGAATTAACTGGCAATAACTATTCAATTAAAAAACCAAATGAAGAGCAATTAGAAGCATTTACTAGACTCCTTGACATGGCACAAAAAGGAAGTCCATTTACATGGGCTTATAGCACAATGGAGCCTAAAGAGATCGCAGAAAAAATTGAAGGATATCTAAAGAAAAATAAATCTGAGCTTAAAGGAGAAAAACTTAAACAAGAAGTAGAACATGAATTGGAATTCTTTACGGTTTATCAAGAAGATTTAAGAAATGTCCGTAAACTAAGAAATGATTTGTTTTTATCAATGAAAGCTTTTAATAAGGATGCTGAAAAAACAATTGAACCTCCTTATAGCCCTGTATGGGGAATAAGTCTAAAAAAACTAGAAGACTTTACGATTTTTGTTCATTCAGACAAGAAGTAAATAAATGTTTATCTTAACTAAACCAATTAAGAGCATTAATATTGGAGACGCACCACTGGCTCCACTACCGAGACCATATAAACTAACTACTGGTGAAGATTTAATAGCACCTCATGAACCAATTGTAAGACCATTAATTAAAAATCGTAAGCCAACTATCCTAGAACTTTTAGATAATATGAATGCTAAAGAGAAAACTAGCTTTTTACAAAACATGAAAAAAGATGATTTAATCAAGCTAATAAAAGAATTGCTAAAAGAATCTGGTGATAGCAGTGAATTTAAAATTTCATATAATGTGAAAAAAGATGATTTGATTGATTTAACAAAAGATTTGTTAGATAGAACTTAAGATTGATGTACAAGATAAATATTTTATGTAAAATGTAAAAATCATGCCTTTACATTTTTGTAAATTTTCTTGGAATAAAAAAAATTAAGCTCTCGTTATATAAAGTGTACAAGGATTTATAAAAGGAAAACTTCTTAGCTATGTTTACACTTGTTGTTATTTCTCCAATTGCAAAAGATTTTCAGTGGGTCACCATGAAAAGCGTTGTTTGTGAACAATTACCAGATCATAAATCAATATCTAGAAATGTAGAAGGTGAGGAAGTCCCTCTCAATTACACCATTAAAAGAAATGCTAAAGATATTGAGATGATTGCAGCAGCAACTGTTTTTTATGGTGTAAAAAGTAGATTCATTTTTGATTGTAAAAGACAAATTGCATTTATTGATTTTCCACGAAAAAACTTAAGAGCATTTATTGGAAGAGAAGGAAATATTGTTTTAAAACCTATTATAAAAGAAAAACCTTATGATTTAGTTCGTGATAGGGGCTTTAGTAAGCTTGCAGCATTACACCTTGAAGAGTATTTAAAAATTCTTACTAAAGCTCTTTCTATAGAATTCAATCTCTAATTGTAACTCTGGGTTACAACGAAAATAAAATTTTTATTAATTTCATCTGATGTAACTGGCGGTTACAGCTTTTTATAACAGCTAATGCTATATTAAAAGTCATGATTACAGAAGAGCAAAAGTATTTTTCAGGGATTTTCAAAAACATTGGTTTTGCTTTTCTAGCTCCTGCTGGATCAATAATATTTCAAGCTGTTGTATTTAAAAAAGACTTTTTCAATACTGGATATCTTGGATTTGCAATTTTAATATCAATATCAAGTTATTTCCTCTTTTACTTAGGGTATATCTTTATTAAGGAGAAGAATAAATGAATGAAATAATAGAACACTATGAAATATTAGTATTTTTCTTTGTAACTTTTCTGCTACCTATGGCTATTACAGCTGGTTTCATTTATTACGATAAAAAACGTACAAAAAAAAGCTAATTGTTCGAAGCAAACACAAGAAGATATAAAAGTGCCATTCTTACTGCTACACCATTTGAAACTTGTTTATTTATAAGTGAGTATTTTAGATCATCTGCAAGCTCTGATGTAATTTCTACTCCTCTATTCATAGGTCCTGGGTGCAATACCTTAACTATATTTTTTGCTAGTTTGATTTTTTCATGAGTAAGACCATATAACCTATGATACTCATCTAAAGAAGGAATGAGCCCTCCTGACTGTCTTTCTGTCTGTAGTCTAAGAACCATAATAAAATCTGCATCTTTTATAGCATCATTTAAATTCCAGTGAACTTTAACTCCAAATTCTTTCATTATGCTAGGTAGCAATGTTGGTGGACCACATAGATTTATGTCCATACCAAGTTTTTTTAGAAGCCATATATTGGATCTGGCTACTCTACTATGTAAAATATCGCCAACTATAGCAATTTTTTTACTTTGTAATGAATGTGATACTGTAAAATCCTCATCACAGCTAATTTCTGCAATGGTATAAAGATCTAATAATGCCTGAGTTGGATGTTCATTGGAGCCATCACCTGCATTAATCAATGAAATATTTTTTGGTAAGAACTGAGATAACTGATATGGAATACCAGAATGCTGATGTCGTATGACCACAGCATCAGCTCCCATTTGAATTAAGGTTTGAGCTGTATCTTGTAAAGTTTCTCCTTTTTTTACTGAAGATGTAGATATAGAGAAATTTGTAACATCAGCTGAAAGATATTTCCCTGCAAGCTCAAAGCTAGATCTTGTTCTTGTACTATTTTCATAAAACAAGTTTATAATTACCTTCCCTCGCATAGTAGGTACTTTTTTAACTTGTCTGGTAAGTATTTCTGAAAGTGATTTTGCTGTATTTATAATTAAACCAATTTCTTCAAGTGATAGATCTTGTGTAGTTAATAAGTTTTTTCTATTCCAATTAAATTCTTTTTTGTTTATGATCTCAATACCAATTTCTTCAGGACTTAGGATTTTCTTTTTATCCATATCGCTGGACATTACTTGTTCTTTTTTTGACATATAATTCAAAGATATTATACAAGATGTAAGATATATGATGAAAGGTGTCTTACAAAATTAATCTATGTAATAATAAATAATACAAATGAAAGTAGTTTATCTTGGCACTCCAGACTTTGCAATTCCTTCTTTAGAATCACTTCTTAACACTACATGGGTTAAGATCCTTGCTGTTTGTACACAAACCGATAAACAAGCAGGTAGAGGAAATAAAATAAAAGAACCACCTGTAAAAAAACTTGCTCTTGAAAAAAGCTTACTTCTTTTTCAAGCTGAAAAAATCTCACAAGATAAAGAACTTATAAAGCGTTTAAAAGATCTAAATCCAGATATTTTAATCACCTGTGCATTTGGGCAAATTTTAAATCAAGAAGTATTAGATATTGCACCTCTTGGTGTAATAAACGTTCATGCTTCACTACTTCCTAAATACCGTGGTGCTGCACCAATAAACTGGGCAATCATAAAGGGAGAAACTGAAACTGGTGTATCCATTATGAAAACAGAGCTTGGTCTAGATACTGGTCCTGTTTTACTTCAAGAAAAATGCACAATTGATGAAAATGAAACAGCTGTTGAACTAACTAACAAACTAAGTTTGCTTGGTGCATCAGCATTGGTCAATGCCCTTAATCTGATAAATAAAAATGAAGCTAAGTTTATACCACAAGATAATTCACAAGTTTCTAAAGCCCCATCATTAAAGAAAGAGCTAGGTTTAATTAAATGGGATGATACTACCAAAAACATTCATAATAAGATTCGTGCTATACAACCATGGCCATCAGCATACACACATTTTAATAATACTACTGTAAAACTTTGGGAATCACGAATTCCACCTCTTGCCTCTTGCCTCTTGCCTCTTGCCTCTGAATCTGGAACCATAATAGAAATTAAAGATTATATAAGAGTCAAAACCCAGGATAGTTTCATAGATATATACAAAGTACAGCCAGAAAATAAAAAAATTATTAATTCTAAAGATTGGGTTAACGGTGCAAGAATAAAAATTGGTGATAAATTTGCTAATCGCTAGAATCCTAGTATAATTATAAATACGGAGGAAAAGCATATGATGACTTTACTATGGATTACAGGAATAGCATTAATAATACTTCCACAACTATGGGTTAGAGGTATATTAAACAAGTTTACAAATGAACCCTCTTCCATAGGAAGAACTGGTGCTGAAATTGCAAGGGAGATATTAAACAGACACAATTTAAACAATGTAAAAGTTGAATCTACACGTCAAGGAGATCATTATGATCCAAGAGATAAAACAGTTAGACTATCTGAGAACTTTTACCATGGAAAATCACTAGCTGCTGTAACCGTAGCAGCACATGAATGTGGACATGCTATTCAAGACGCTGAAAACTATGGTTTTATGAAGCTACGTGCTGCTGTTATGCCTGTCATTCAAATTTGCCAATTTGGACCTATGCTATTAGCATTTAGTTTTCTTTTAACAGCTTTCTTAGCTAGCCCAATCTGGAAATTAACTGCACTAGTCGGTTTTTTTATGTATGTTGGAATTTTCTTTTTTCAAGTGATTACTCTTCCTGTAGAGCTTGATGCCAGCTTTGGAAGAGCAGTGCCAGTCTTAGAAGGAGCAGGTTATATATCATCTGATGAAAAAACAAAAGCAAATCAAATCTTACAAGCTTGTGCTTTTACTTATATAGCTGCGGCATTGTATAGTTTAGTTGAAATATTGAGATGGGGTTATATCTTGTTTGCAAATAGAAACAGAGATTAGCTTCTATCCACCGTCTTCATCATCATATTCTTCATCATTATCATCACTGTCTTCTACTTTTCTATCAAGAAACAGTACTACATCATCCACATCATCTACACTTCCATCTTCATTCTTTACGCTTGGCGGTAATGTGATTTTACTCTTTGATTTTTTCTTTTTGTGTTTTTTAGATTTGTGAGTTACTTCATTACTACCATCTGAACTATTATCCTGCGCATCAACTCTTTCTGCATATAAATCATCTTCAAAAGCTAATGCTGGTATATAGGATATACACAAGATTAAAGAGAGGAAACTTAAAAATATTTTCTTCATTTTAATAAATGGATTCTATTTATTAACACAATCTAGATCAGCACAATCACTTGCAGCTGGAACCATATCGCATTGATACTCACCACATCTCTTTATAATTTTTTCACCTGTTCGAAGAGTAATCACAGCACAATCAGGTTCACACACTTTGCATATAATACCTTCTACACCACTAGCAGCATCACATTCTTCTTGTGGAGTTTTTCCAGATACAGAATTAGCGGTTAAAATAATTGAAGTACATAGTACAAACAATCTTAGTTTTTTCCAAAACATATAAATCTCCTCATTTATTCCCAAGGATAATATAGACAAAAATACTTAAATCTAATCAAGTTTAAATCACACGTTAGATTAATTTTGTCTAATAATCATGCTTAAAACAAGGTTAAATACTGGAGTCTGTGATTTCTATCACCTTATATCATCCAAATAGTGGAGTTTATGATTCTCCCGCTCACGAAGTGAGCGAGGCTCGCCCTGTAGGGCGGCAATTCTTAATTCTTAATTGTTTTATTCCCATTCAATAGTGCCAGGTGGCTTTGAAGTAATATCATAAACTACTCGATTTATATTTTTTACTTCATTAACTAAACGAGTACTGATTTTTTCTAAAACTTCATATGGCAATTTTGCCCAGTCTGCAGTCATTCCATCCTCACTAGTCACAGCCCTTAATACAATAGGATTTGAGTATGTTCTTTTATCGCCCATTACACCAACACTGTGAATAGGTAAAAGGACTCCAAATACTTGCCAGACAGCATTGTATAAGCCTGCTTTATTTATCTCATCACGAATTATAGAATCAGCTTCTCTCAATACATCTAATCTTTCTTGTGTAACTTCTCCAATTATTCTAATTGCTAGTCCCGGTCCAGGAAACGGGTGACGCTCAATAATACGCTTAGGTACAGCAAGTTCACGTGCTACTTTTCTTACTTCATCTTTAAATAGTTTTCTAAATGGTTCTACAAGCTTAAATTGTAAGTCTTTTGGTAAGCCACCTACATTATGATGAGATTTTATTTTTACCGCTACACGTTCTCCTGTTTTTGGGTCTATATTTGTATCTGCAGACTCTATAACATCAGGGTATAAAGTCCCCTGAGCAAGATAATCAAATGGACCAATTTTTTTTGATTCATCTTCAAATGTTCTAATAAATTCTCTGCCTATAATTTTCCTTTTCTCTTCAGGATCAATGATTCCTTTTAATGCAGAAACAAATCTTTCTTTTGCATTTACATAGTGGACTTTTATATGAAATTCATTTTGAAAAGTAGTTAAGAGTCTTTCAGGTTCACCTTTTCTCATAAAACCCTGATCAATAAACATACAGGTCAATCTCTCTCCTATTGCATCATGCAGTAAAAATGCAAGCGTTGAACTGTCTACTCCACCTGATAATGCAAGCAATATTTTCTTATCACCAACTTTAGCTCGGACTTGATTTATAGACTCTTCAATAAACGTTTTCATTGTCCAGTTAGGATTTGAATCACAGATGTTGATTACAAAATTTCTTAAAATTTCAATTCCATTCATCGTATGAATAACTTCAGGATGAAATTGAACACCATAGAGTTTTTTATTGTGATTTGAAATTGCAGCACAGCTAGTATTAGATGTTTTTGCACTTATAGTAAAATCACTTGGTAGATCTGTAACACTATCACCATGACTCATCCAGCTCACAAATTTACTTTCAAGATCTAAAAACAGTTTGTCTTTTGGATTAATTTCTAAAATTGATTTGCCATACTCATGCTTATCTGCTCTTACTACTTTTCCACCTAAGAGTTTTGTCATGAGCTGCATTCCATAACAAACACCAAGTACTGGGATACCTAAATTAAATATCTCTTGATCACAAGATGGAGCACCTTCATCATAAACACTACTTGGTCCACCAGATAAAATAATTCCTTTTGGTGATATTTTTTTGATTTGACTGGCTGTAGTTCTATATGAAACAACTTCAGAATAAACATTTAATTCACGGACTCTTCTTGCTATAAGCTCTGAGTATTGTGAACCAAAATCCAAGACTAAAATTGAGTCATAAAACTCAATGTTTTTATCTTCATCTTTTAACAACATTTCTGCTTGAGAGTTCATTTTCATGTAATTTTACAATATCTGCCTAACTTGGTTTTAAATATTTCAGATTAATTAATAATTTCACTAGTAATACTTGTTTAAACAAGAGGAAGTGATATTCTCCCATTGTTTTCATCTGGTTTTTGTAACTGATTTTCTAAGCCTTCAATGTATTTCTTTAACTCTATCTCAAGATAATCCTTTAATATCACTGTAGCTAAACAATCATCTTCATTGTAGTCTAGGATTCTTTGTATCCCTTTAGGATCCTTTGTTTTAAGCCATTCGTTGTACCACATAATAGAAGCTGCTCCTGATGGATTTACATCTCTCCACTTAAATCCAAGTAACTGTGCAATTGGTTTTAATGAATAGCTTTTTAATGGCCAGTCTGTATCTCTATCTACTATTCTATACAAATCAACTGTATTTTCTGAGTGAAAAAGTTTATCAATCTCTTCCTGAGTAACAACATCAGGATATTTTTCAAGCAGTTTATTGTTTACAACTCTTTCATAAACTCCATAGTGATACATAGAATACTCATCTTTTGGTAATGATTTGACATAGTCCCAGAACGCTTTCCATGTGGCTTTTTCAGCATTGTCATTTAATTCATCTGCTACAAAAGGAATATATTTTGTTTGTCCATCACGTCTTTCTACCACGCCATGTAAATAAACAAAGTTTTGAGTAGGATCAGCTTCAATATCATAATAAAGTTCTATCTTTTTTTGAGGAAGGGAAAATGGATTTAAAAGTTTGACTCCTTTTGCTCCTGAGATAAGATATTGTGCTCGACGGATAAAAGGAACTAAACGTCCTTCATCAACACCTTTTAGAAAAGACTCACCAGCTTGTTTTTTTAATTTCTTTTCTTCTAAAAGTTCATCCACATTTGCTTTGGCAAGATCTTCTATAGTTCTTATGTTCGTATCTTGAACAATAGTCTCTTTATTAGTTCTGCCTAGTTTATATATCAAGCTTATATCTCCATGCTCTTCACACCAGGCAGTACATGCAGCAATATGCTTACATAGTTTGCATTGTGCACCAAGCGCTGGGTCGTTTTGGGCACGATTTTGAATTAGAGCAAGAACTTCATCTTTTGTAATTTTATAGATTTCCCACCACGTACGTCTATCTCTTTTATTTTTTTCTAGATTCAAATCATATTCTACTTTTTTTCCTTCAATGTCTAAGATAGTTCCTTTCTTTTCTTTTCCAAAACCAAGTCGAATCAAGGCATCAGCATAAAGTCCTAACTGCATAGCATAATATTCTTTTAATTTTTCTTCTTTGCCCTCTACTGTTTCTGATGACTCTGTTGCCATTGCTGCTTTTATATCAACAGGCTTATATGTCCCATCAGCTTGTCGTTCTAATAAATCAGGTTCACCATATAACTCATCTACCATTAATACTCCTTGATAAATTAATGGAACACCTTTTTTCATAGCATTTATGGTTTGTTCAAACCTTTCACTATCTGTGCCTTTGGATAGATCCACATAGTTACTAACACCTGAAATTATTTTTTTTTCATGTTGAATGCCCTTATTCCACAAAAGCTCTAAGAATTCAACTGCCTTTGTATCACCTGTCTGAATGACATTTGCATCTCTCCATGGTCTGTGGTGGCACATATAATAAGAGTATATTTGAGAAGGTGTTACATACTTTCTAAAATTTGGTACAGTACTTGTCTCTTTCAAAGAAACGCTACTACCTCTAACAGTAGTCTCTGGCATGTTTTTAATAAGGTGATTATCTCCATAGATTTTTGCACCATTGCTTTTTTCTACCAAACAATTATTTCCATAAACTTTAGCACTATTACTATTTTCTACCAAACAATTATTTCCATGGACTATAGCTTTATTACTTTGAATAACTACATTGTGGTGTGAGTTTTCTTCGAATGTTTCTTGTCCAAGTTTTTCAAGTTCTTTTATTAGTTCAGGGGAAAATTCTCTTTTTTGCCAACTACTAAGAAGCAGTTTATTTCCTAAATAGTCAATTACTCTTTCTTTAATTTCCCCATTTGGATTCTTAACATTTACAACTACTGTATTTAGTTTTATTTCTCCATTTGCATCTTTAGGTATTTCAAGCAGTTTTCCAGATGAATCATAGTCATGTTTTCTTTTTTGAGTTTTTCTTTCAATTGTTTGGCCATTCTTTACTATAGAGCTAGAAAGAGAGCCAAACAGATGCTGGTAGCTTCGTATAAAATCAGCAGGTTCGTTTGTGATTTGAGTAAATCGAATTTTCATGGTTCCTGATTGTAATAAGTATTTTTTATACTAACAGAAAGATTTAAGTAATGGATGTGTAATATTGTAAGAATATTCATACAATATTAAATTCTTACCAAAAATATTTTTTTCTAAATTAATTACGATGTTTTTAAATCAGGTACTCTTACTTCTATATGTTCTTTGCTCCAAGCTTGAAGAGTAGGTATTGAAGCCTGAATTGTATCTTTATTATTAGTTAAAACTATTGCTGTTCCTTTGGGTTTTCCATTCTCACCTAGTGGTATCCATCCACTGTTTGGCACTCCAAGTGATCCACACTTATAATCATCAGGTTCATCATCATCAATATTTTTTGCTCCTTCTACTAAAAATTGAAGCTGTAATATAAAATCAACTACATTTGTCCTTCTCCCTAATTTATCATCAATCATTTTATGGCTTAGCATATCTTGTAGTTCTTCATTGGTGAATGAAATTACTTGACCTCTATAAAAAAGATGTAGGTTTTGTTTTGTCTTTTTAGCCAGGTTTATATGAAGCTCTGACATTAGTTTATATAGATTTCCAGACAAGCTATTTATCTTTTCACCATGAGACAAACATTCTAAATCTACTACATAGTGATATGGTGTAATTTCAGTAGATTCTTTTTTCTCTGCTACTATTAATTTTCCTGTTCTTGCATAAGCGCTTTGAACTATGTCTTTTTGAGGTACATAACCACTTACTTCTTTTAAACTAAACCAATCACCACTAGTACTTCTAGACTGCATTCCTGAGTCCTTAATTTTAAGTAAATATGGTGTTTGAGAATTAAAAAGAGACTTAGTATGATGTGTAACATTTCCTAAATGATGAGCTGCTTCTTGGATGGTTTCAAAATCTAGATTGGCTTCTGATAAAACATAAATTTCTCGCCCTGAAGATTTAGTTATTACTTTTCCTACAAGTTGCCTCCACCAGAAAGAATTGGAATTGCTTTTAACTGCTTTTTGAATTAATCTAACCCCATCAACTGGATAATTTTCTTTTTTATATCTTAATATTTCTTTTCCTATTAGAGGCAAAATTTTTGAAGGATCATCGGTAGCAGAGTTTTCATTTTCTAATTTATCTAAGATATTTTTGATAATTTTTTCTAATTCTTCTTCCTGAACAGGTTTTAAAGACTTACTAAGTATTTCTCTAACAATCATAGAAGTAGTTTGAAAAATATCTAGGTTAGATAGAGACATAGACTTACTTACATTCTCTACAATATAGTCATATGCGTTTTTGTCTTCATCTTTGGGAAGTTTTTCTATCGCATAATAAGTCAAATAAAAAGAAAAAAACTTTTTTTCATGCTCATTTAATTTAGCAAATTCTTTTAAAATTATTTCATCCTCTCCTGACTCTTCAATCATTTGTTTTAAGACTTTAAATTGATGTTGTGTTCCAGAACTCAACCCATCATGTATCTCTTTAATAAGCTTTTTATGAAACTCTTTAATACCATCCTTCATTAAACAATCCATTTCATACTGAAGCTTATCTTCTATTTTTACTTTTGCTTCAGGGAGGCTTTCTCCTAAAAATAATAAAACCTTTAGAAAGTGCGAGTGAGGATAGGTGATTTGAGTTTTAATAACTTCACTCAAATCGTTACATTTCTCTTTTTCAAGATAAGGAGCTAAAAGCTTTTCAAAATAAGGTTTTGTTAAAAGAAGACCAGCTTTCATTCCATCAAGACAAAATTGTCCTTCTTTATTCCAAAGTGTTTTTAGAGCTTCTTTCGTTAAAAGCTTTTCATATGGAATATTAAAATAATTACACCAGAATATTCCAGGATTGCTTGCTTGTTCTTTGTTATATAAAAATTCTAATATATGAAACCAATAACCATCTTGTATTAATTCAATGTGTTTAGTAAATTGTTTGCGATTACTGACTTCTTGTCTAAGATCTATACCACAAGATTCTAAGTTCTTAATATAAGACTCATAATTCCATTTTATAAAATCACCTTGAAGTATGTTTTCTACAACTTTCTTTTTAAAGTCTTCTTTTAAGATTATTTTGCCATCTTTATTTTCTAAATAGTTATTTAATTTTCCTGTTGCATAATATGTTTTTAAAATACCTATAAAATTTATATTTGTAATTTTATCCCTAATTATAGGGAGCAATATTTTTTCTAAACAAGATTCACCCTTAAGTCTAAGAATATCAATGCTTTGAGAAAGTGTATTTGATTGTGTTAAACAATGCTTTAAAAACCACTCAAAACTGCTGCGGTGAACTTCAGGAGGAAATGGATGTCTTAGAATATTATTGTATGCATTTTCAATTTCTTTAATATCTACTTTTTGGCTTATAGCATAAAGCATATGCTCTAGAGCCAGTTCATCATCATTAGGATTTGTACCTATGTCTAATCTATTAAGTAATTCCAAAGCATGAGCTCCGGGAATTACATTTAAGTATTCCTGACTTATAAGTGGTCTAAGAAATTCAGAAGAGATTTTAAAAAGTCCCTCAGACTTAAATTGATATAAGCAGTCTAATACTTCATCTCTCTTTTTAGGGTTCATCTTACACCATTCAATAAAATCACTTTTACATTTTTTAATCTCTCTTTTTAATCTAATTATTGGTAAGTGAACCTGACCTCGTGAATGTTCACTACCTAACAAATCGCGGCTCCTAATAAAACTATCAAGTTTTATTAATGCTACTTTAACAGTAATAGGATGATCATCTTTTAAAATATTTGAAAAATTATTTACTACTTTCTTAACCTGGATAGCTTTTGTGTACAGCTCTCTTAGATTAGATTCTCTACTTGTTGTATTATCATTTAAATTCTCATCATCCAAGTCTTCATTATTAAACTCATCTAGAGAGTTAGATGAATCATCATCTTCTTCTATAGTTTCTGTTCTCCAGCTTGGAGAAAGTTCTAAAAGTAGTTTATTTACTTCATCTTGAAATTTTGTTTTTATTTTTAATGTGATGTCACTAAGATCTTCTTTAAGTTTTTCTTCATCAAGTCTATGTGTACACAGTGTAGTTGCTTCTATAGTATGTGGTAGATTCTCTTCATCAAACCATACTGGCTGAACATGTCCTGCATCAAGTCTAAACTGAACTCCTTGTAGACTTTCCTCCAAGGTTAAACCATATGCCATAAGTGAAGGCACGTTCGTATAATTTCTAAGTAAAGCATTCCACACTATGCTAAGTCCATCACATTTATGCATAAGACCACATGCTAGTTGGGTTTCAACAAAGTTCTCAGATTCACGAGCTATTTTTTGTACTTCTAAAGAAGTCGTGTAAATAGGATTATAGTTTTTTACCATTTCTTTTAAAAGACTTATCTTATCCTTTAAATTTGACTGTAGTTTTATAGCTTCAATAAAAAGCTCATCGTCTTGTCTTGGATTTTTAAATGATATATTTTTAGACCATAAATCAGGTATATTTTTCATAGGATTTAAATCTGATTTTTTTAATCTGTACTTTATGGACCTTGCGTCTTTTGGAATATCATTTAAGTTTATGTATGTGACTCCAAGTGCATCTTGACTTGATTTAATTTTGCTTTTCTTAATTTCATTACCTTCATTATTTAGATAGCTTAATGCAATAGCCTTAAATCCAAGACATGTTGGTAAGGCTAAAGAACTCTCCTCTAATGCTTTTGATAATGCATAAATTGGTAGTTCTATATCTATTTCTCCTTTTTTTCTTCTACTAAGTTCTTTTAAATCTTTAAGCACTACACTCTTTTTACCAATACATTCAAGCGATACTTCTCCTTTTTCATTTAGAACCTGACCATATGAAGAAACATATAAACTATTGCCTTCATTTTTTTCTTTCCAGATTTTTCCTGTAAACAATTTTTCTTTTGGGAATTCTACTGGTGTCAGAATTTTAATTTGTTTGTTTTCTACTTTAGTGCTTTCTAGAGCTTGTTCTTTAGAAGACTCATATCGATCAAGTACATGTTTTGAATCTAGCCAATGACTAACCCATTGAAAATAGTGTGGCAAATGCGCAAGGCTTAACCTTATTAATTCCTCACTTACATTTAAGCTTTCTACATCAGGAAGTATTTTAATCAATTCAGGAAAAAGTACAATTGATTCTTTGAACTCATTTATTACTTTTTCCTCTTCAGTGGTCAATTGAACATTTTTTAAAACATCATCTAAGAAACCTAAGAGCCTTGGTAAATTTTCATTGTAAAGTTCTTGATTTGTTAATTGTCTCTTTAAACCCTTAGGCTCTTTATCAAGAAGAGCTTCTACAATAAGTTTAAGTTTTTTATTTGCTTCTTTAAATACTTCTTCAATGTCTTCTGTTTTTTCTCTTATAAGTTCAGGATTCCAAATATATGGCTTTACCCCATCACTGATACTATAGAGATTTTTTGTATTGTCAAAAGATGGCCTTTCAGGAGTTTTTAAATACAATCCTTCTGTCTCTTTAAAAAGAGAGGATTTTCTAACTCCTAGCAAAGGCTGCTTTGTATTAGGTTCTAATAATAGCTTCATAAAATATAATTCTATGTATACATCAATACTACAGAGGTTAAGATGCTATATCAATAGAAAAAATAAAGAAATTCTTAAACTTTTTTCTTACACCACTCAGTTAAAAACTCATACGCTTCCTGGACTGCACAAAACTTCTTTGCTGCTGTTTCATCACCTGGATTTCTGTCAGGATGATATTTCTTAGCTTTATCCCTATATGCTTTTTTTATCTCTTCTTCTGTTGGATTTAGTCCTAAATCTAATACTTTACAGTATTCTTTAACCTTATCATTTTCACCAAGGTCTGAGACCTTTACTCCCTCTTCAGTTTCATAATTTAATTTTCCATTTAAATATGCTAAATAAACTTTCAGTACTTCGGCCCCAATAAATATCCACTTTCCACCTAATGCAATAGTTAAAACTTGAAATCTAGGATCATATAAAAGATGCTGATAGTCAGAAGCTTTTCCTGTACAGTACTTCGCAATATCAGTTATTAGTCGTTTTGCTTGTTCTAAATAACCTGGTTGGCTTGGTAAATTATTTGGTGTTTTAGTATCTTGTTTTTCTTGAATACTGACACCATTACTAGAATCACTTGCTGGAGCTATTACTACAAGGCTTCTATCTTGTGGAATAGTAGAGACTACCTCTATATTTGGACTTACTACGGACTCTTGTGAATTTGGAGAACCATTATTAATACTTGGTTCTAGACTTGTAGTATTTGCATTTTGATTTAAATCTTGAGCCGGGTTTTTAATATCAAATCCAAAACCTTTAAATATGCCTGTTACAAATGCACCTATTCCACCAAGTCCTAAAGCTGCACCAATAGATTTAAGTACATTACTTTCTTTTGATCTTCCAAAAAACCAGCTTACAACTCCACCAACAATCGCTAAGCCCCCTAATATTTGAACCAATAATATATTCTCTAATCCAGCAGGTGTACGATTTTGATCACATCTTCTTTGGTATGAGTTTTTAAAACTTTCTGGTGTGGGCCTTTCGTCTTTACTTTTTGTATCATCTAATAACCAATACAAAGGTGAAAAAATTATGTTTACAGGTTGTGTAGATATATTTAACAGCATTAATTTTTTTCTTAAATTTTCAAAATACCACTTTACGAGTTAATTAATGATATACAAAATCTATTCATACATCAAGGTGACTGTCGCGACAGTCACCTACAACGAAATATTTTTTTACATCATTGGTTAAAGACCTTAACCAACTTTTATAATTTCTTTATTTTCTACAAGAGAATAATTTGTAATTGCTCCATCTTTTGCACTTCCAACTAGCTTGGCATATTTTGCTAAAACTCCAGAATCATAGTTTGGCTTAGGGCTTTGCCATTTGTTTTTTCTTTGTTTAAGCTCTTGCTCACTAAGCTCTACATGAATAAGTCCTTGTTCAGCATTGATTTCAATGACATCTCCATTCTCTATAAGTGCAATTGGTCCACCTACATAAGCTTCAGGAGCTACATGTCCTATCATTAGTCCTCTTGTACCACCACTAAATCTACCATCAGTAATAAGAGCACATTCAGTACCAAGCCCTTGTCCATAAAGTGCTGCAGTAACAGAAAGCATTTCACGCATGCCTGGACCACCCTTCGGTCCTTCATATCGAATTACCACCACGTCTTTTGCTTTAATTTCTTTATTTATTATTGCTTCAAAACAAGCTTGTTCACTGTTAAATATTTTTGCTGGTCCTTTGTGGGTTAACTTTTTCAAACCTGCTACTTTTATTACAGCCCCATCAGGAGCAAGATTTCCTTTTAGAATTTTCACCCCTCCGGTTTTACTCAATGGTTTTGAAGCTGGTAGGATAACATCTTGGTCTAATAATAATTTTACTTCTTTTAGATTTTCTAAGTGTGTCTTTCCTGTCACTGTAAGACAATCCCCATGAAGCAGTCCTACATCAAGCAATTGTTTTAGTATAACTGGTATACCACCTACTCTATGCACATCATATGCTACATACTTTCCACCTGGTTTTAAATCCACAAAATATGGGGTTTCTTGGAAAATTTTATCCAGGTCTTCAAGTGTAAACTTGATCCCTGCTTCATATGCCATAGCAGGAAGATGTAAAACTGCATTTGTAGATCCACCTGTAGCAGCTACAATACGAGCTGCATTTTCAAAAGCCTTTTTAGTCATTATGTCACGTGGTCTTATACCTTCTTTTAGGAGATAAAGAATTTTTTCACCAATTAGTTTATGAACTATTTCTCTTTCTTTATCTTCTGCAGGATATGAACTGCTGCCTGGGAGTGCCATACCAATAGCCTCTGCTACACATGCCATTGTATTAGCAGTGAATTGTCCTCCGCAAGAACCAGCTCCAGGACAAGCACTACACTCTATATCATGCAACTCTTGATCAGATATTTTTCCTACACTATGCTCACCAACTGCTTCATAAACATCTACTATAGTTAAATCTCTTCCTTTGTATTTTCCTGGCATTATTGTTCCACCATAAAGAAAAATAGAAGGTAGGTTTAGTCTTGCCATTGCCATCATCATTCCAGGAAGACTTTTATCACATCCAGCAATTCCTACCCATGCATCATAGCAATGAGCTCTCATCATAAGTTCAACAGAATCAGAAATAATTTCACGACTAATAAGTGATGCTTTCATTCCTTCATGGCCCATTGCAATTCCATCACTTACAGAAATAGTCACAAATTCTCTGGGTGTACCACCATTTGAGGCTATTGATTTTTTAATAGCACAAGCCTGATCGTGAAGGGTTATATTACAAGGAGTAGCTTCATTCCAGGTACTTGCCACACCAATAAATGGCTGATTTATGTCCTTGTCATTGAGCCCCATTGCACGTAGAAACGCTCTATGTGGCGCTCTTTCATGTCCTTCTGTAACTGTTTTACTTGTATGTTTTAAATTAGAGTTTGACATTGCTTGCCCCTTTTCAATTCATGAGCTTTGTAATCCTGCAACTTTGCAACTTTTAAGCTATGTGCTAAATTATAACTGATTAAAACAATGTCAACTACTCAACAAGACATCGATAAAATTTATGAAGGAAACTTAAAGTTTTGGGATGAGGCTTGGAAAAGAGTAACAAAGCCACATAAAGAATTACCTAAATTACCATATATCCACGAAATTACACGCAAGTTAAAAAAATACCAGGTTAAAAAAGTATTAGATTTAGGATGTGGCTCAGGATGGTTATCAATATTCATGTCAAAGTATGGCTTTGATATAACAGGAGTAGATATTGCAGGACCTGCTATTGAGCTTGGAAAAACATGGGCACAAGAAGACAATGCCAATGTAACACTTGTAGCTGATGATCTTTTAAATCTTTCTTTTGCAGATAGCTCATTTGATGCCATAGTCTGCAATTCAGTATTGGAGCACTTCAGATCAGATCAAGCAAAAGTTTTATTTGATAAAATCCACAAGATGTTAGTTGATAAAGGATTTTTCTTTGGGTGTTTTGATGCTGTAGGAACTGGGAAAGGTGAATACTTCGAGCTCCCAGATTCTACACATGTTTACACAGATCTAATGCGCCAAGGAATGATGCTTAGAAACTATACTGATCAAGAATTAAAAGAACTCTTCTCAAATTTTGATATTTTATCATTTGACAAAAATAGCTATGGAAGTAGATTAGTCTGGGCTAGGAAGAAGTAAAACGAATTCTCTTAATCAAGTCAGGTACTTTACCTGATTGTTTTTAGCAATTGTAACTGTTAGTCTTACCTACATGATAGAAAGATATTATCCAAGCGAAGAGCAGTTGTTTGGGCTTTATCGTTTTCTGACCTTGCTAAAAAACGATAAAATGTACTGGCATGAGATTAGAATAAGTGGTGATATAATCAAAGTTAAAGTTGAACCACCTAAAGGTGACTTTGACTTACGAATGTTTCATATATATTCAGATGGGAGGCTTGAAGACGATGGTTTCAGAGATTGATTATACAAAGTTATCAAAAAGAGCATTGATGGATTTAATTAATAAGGGTGATAGAAAAGCTGATGACGAATATGATAGAAGAGTCTTAAATGGTGAAATAAAGACCAAAGCTATTACCTTTGATGAAATCAAAAAGATCTATGGTACAAAGAAAAAAGCTTCTTAATAAACAGGAGTCAACCACTCTTTGTGCTCTGTATTTCCCAAAACAATATCAAAATATTTTTTATGTAGTTCTTTAAACACGGGTCCTGTTGAGCCCTTTCCAATAGGCTTTCCTTCAAAGCTTACAACTGGTGCCATGCCTACGTAAGTTCCAGTAAAGAATACTTCTTTAGCATCTTTAAATGCAGACTCATGGATGTGTTCTTCTTTTGCATTAATCCCAAGCTCTTTCCCTAACTGTAAAATAGTATCTCTTGTAATTCCCATTAAGATATTTGCTGATTTAGGTGGAGTAATTAATTCATCTTTTGAATTTACAATAAAAACATTTGACACTGTAGCTTCAGAAATATTTCCTTCATGAGTGAAGAATATTGCATCATCAAAACCCTTTTTAAGGGCATCTCTTTTTACATGAGCAGAACTATAATAATGTCCTCCTATTTTATACCAAAGCGGCATTGCATCAGCACTTGCTCTTACAAGGTTTGATTTACACACATTTAAGCCTTTTATACTTTTTACATCTCTATCTATGGGCATTAAATAAACCCCAAAATCCGTTGAACCATTTGCTGTAAATCCTATAATGTCATCACTTCTATAGGCAAATGGTCTAATATATGTGTGTGATTTTCTATTGTTTTGTTTTAGTAAACTAACTATTATATTTTTAAAGTCTTCTTGTGTTTCACCTAATTCAATATCTAAATACTTAGCACTGTCCACCAGTCTTTTATAATGATCATCTGCTTTAAAAATATATAATTGTTTTTGATCTTCATTCCAGTATGCAATAACTCCTTCAAAACAAAGATTTCCATATTGTACAGCTTCAGCACCAATGCTTAAATTCGCTTCTCCATAACGTTTGCACCCACCTTCAAAATACACTATTGCATTAGGATTAAATTTTAGTCTTTCCGGTTTAATGGCTGAAGCATTGCCACTACTTGTATCCAGATGTGGTTCAATATGATGATATGCCTTATCTCTAAACTCTCTTTCAAGAATATGTTTTTGTTTTCTTGAGTATGAGAAGTCTAAATTACTAATCAAAAGTGGTGTAGATATTAAACTTGGTCTCATAAATCCTCCTTAAATAGTTATTTTTAAGGTAACAGATTTTAGTTTTCTTAATCAAGTAAAGAAAGTTAAAAAAAGATTAATTCTTAAAAACAGGCATACACCACTCTTTATAGCAATGATTTCGTCCGCGTACTACATTGAAATATAATTCTTGTAGTTTTTTGCTAATGGGTCCTGTTTTTCCATTTCCAACAGGTCTATGATCAATCATAGTAGCTGGGCTAACCTGAGCGCCTGTACCACAGAAAAACACCTCATCACAAACATATAATTCAGATCTGTCTATTTGCCTTACTTCTGTCTCAAGATCAAACTCTTTTTTTGCAAGCTCAATAATTGTAGTTCTTGTAACACCTTCAAGAATATTTGAATGAACAGGTGTAGTAATGAGCTTTCCATCACGTACCATAAAAATATTCATAGCACTTCCCTCTGAGACATGTCCACAAGAAGAAAGAACAATAGTATCATCAAAGCCCGATAGTATGGCATCTGTTTTTGCAAGTGCTGTGTTTACATAGCTTCCTTGAATCTTTCCACGTGGTGGAATTGCATTATCCTCTACCCTGGTCCAGCTTGAAACTGAAACATGAAGACCTTTTTCAAGATCTAAATACTCACCCATGGGCATCGTACACAGTGAAAAGCCCGTAGGATTACTACCATTTTTATTTAGTAATGAAGGTCCTACATTTATTCCTGCTTTATAAACATTTGGTCTAATGTACATATCACAAGTAGGTTTATTTTTTTGCATTAACTCAATAGTTATATTACAAAGCTCATCAACAGACTTAGTTAATTCAAGTCTTATAAGCTTACAACTATTTTTTAATCTTACATAATGTTCTTTCATTCGAAAGATGTACATTTGCTTTTCTTCTTCATTCCAGTAACCACGAATACCTTCAAACACTCCTGTACCATACTGAAAAGCATGGGTCATTATATTTATTTGAGCATCTCTTAGTAGAACAAACTTTTCATTAAAGTATGCAATAGAATCTAAATCCGTTCCTTCTTTTACTGTCATTTTTTTCTCCGTTTTATCTATTGTAATTGTTTGTTTTTGCATAATTAGATATTATACACGACACCCACCTACAATTTATTTCAAAGGTATTTTCACGATTTCTTTACTGTCTAACGGATCAATTAAAGCTAAATAACATTTCTGCAGTGAATTATGTTTAACTAAAAATGAAAGATTTGTATTTATCTCTTCAAAAGATTTAACTGTTTTTAAAACCTCATTACCAGATAAAAATATATCAGGATGCAATATTTCATCAGTCAATTCATTTTGTAAGACTATGTCAGATAGATTAATATTTCTTTGAGAATTATTTTTTATATTTATTTCTAAAATAATATAATCTCCAAGCTCTTTACTATGTTCTTTTTTAATTGAGTTAATTACAAATTTAAGTTCATCGTTTTTAATTTCAGGAAAAAATCTAAATCCTTTATATTCATTTTCTTTAGCTAACTCTTCTTTGTTTTCTTGCTTCTTTATACCTTGACTGTTTAATTCTCCCAAAATATACAAATCACTATTTAATTTAACTGTAGTAGTCAAGCCATGTGCTATTGTTGGAATCTTTCCTTTGCGCTTTACAGAGCCTATTATTCCAGCACCAGTTCCTAGTCCTGTACCTGCTAATAAACTAATTCCATGACTTGCAATGGCTAATGGTAATCCGCCATATTGAAGACCTGCTATTAAACCATGAGTACTGCCATAAGCTATTAATGCCGCATCATAACTAACAATACTTGCTAATTGTTCTGATTTTGGCTTTGAGTTAGTACTTGTAGAAGCTACTATTGGAACTGATAAATTGTTTTCTGTAACAATTTTATTAAATTCAATTTCAAAAGAACCTTCTCTTCCAAAACTACTAGGCTCATTAATCTTAGTAATTACTCCTTCAATATAGCTACCTTTTGAAATAATTAAATTTTCTTCAAGAATAATATCTTCTTTAATCTCTGCTGTTACAGTGTCTCCTGTTTGACTAAAATAAAAATTAATGGGGGTGTTAAAACTTACTGAAAGGTTTTGTCCTTTTTCAATTACAGCAGTAACACCTCCTTTTAAAATTGTTTGTGAAAATATTGGCAATTGTAAGCAATATATACAAAGGAGAGAACATAGCAGATAGCGAATGGCGTTTAGAAGAACAGAGAATTTAGAATATAGTGTAGAGGAGATAGTGTTTAGAAGGACATAGAGCTTAAAATAAATAATAGTAGTAAGAAATAATAAGAGAAAACTCATAAGATTTATACTACTATGTAAAATCAGTCTTACTATTTGTTATACACTATACGCTAATATGTAATGCCATACATTTTGTAAAAAATATACAATATTAAGTTCTCAAGATATTATCTACTTGCTTTAATAAACAACTTAGGGACGGTAATAATAATAAGGAGCAAAAAAAGAATGTTTAAAAAATCAAAATTAATTGCACTTGCAATAGTTGTTGCAACACTTGCCCCAACAGTAGCACTTGCTGATGAAGCAAGCTCAGGTGGTAAGAAAACAGAGCCACTTCTTGGATGGACAATTGGTTTACCATTTAAAGTTGTTGGAGCAACACTAAGCAGCACTACTGGAATTCTAGTAGGTGCTACAACAGGTCTTGTCCGTGGTGCTGTAAAAGGAACAAAAGCTGTTGCTGGAGCACTTGGTGATGAAGATGGTGTTGGTGAAACATTAGCTGGTATTACATTTGGAGCTGCACCAGGAGCTGCTGTACATTCTTTAGTAGGTGGACTACTTTGGGGTGGAAAAGGGTTTGTTACTGGTTGGGAAAAACCATTTGAATATGCAACATTACATTCTGCACTAGAAGGTATTCCTGATGCAATCGAATGGACAGCTGATGGTGCTTCAAAAGCATTTTCAAGCTAATCTAGTTTATAACTAAAGTTATAATTAAAGCCGGTAGTTACTTACCGGCTTTTTATTTTTCATATCATTTATGACAAATAAGTTTTTACTGTTAGTAGTCTTCCTTCTAGGAATTGTTCTGGGCACTTACTTAGCATTGCCTAGAATCATTGGCTATTTAGGACTTCCTGATGTTAGCGATATTACAAGCTATGAACCTATAAGCTCTATTGAAATCTATGATTATAGAGATAATTTTGTAGGTTTTTTACAAGGCTCAGAAGATAGACAAGTAGTTCCTTTAAGTGAAATATCATCTAACCTAAAAAGAGCTGTACTTGCAATTGAAGATAAAAGTTTTTATGAGCATATTGGAATAGATTTCGGTGCAATATTCAGAGCCTTTTTTGTAAACCTACAGGCTGGAAGAATTGTTGAGGGTGGAAGTACCATTACCCAGCAACTTGTAAAAAATCTTTTAATCCCTGAAACAGAAAGGGGAAGAACATTTACAAGAAAATTTAAAGAGCTACTACTTGCTCTTGAACTTGAACATAAAGTCAACAAAGATAAAATTCTTGAACTTTATTTAAATCAAGTGTTTTGGGGGAATAGAGCATTTGGAATTCAAAGAGCTGCTCAAAGATATTTTAATAAAAGCTCATCAAATCTTACTCTTGGAGAAGCTGCCTATTTAGCTGGTCTCTTAAAAGCACCAAGTCAACTTTCAAAAGATAGAAAATTTGCAGAAGAAAGAAGAAAACTAGTTCTACGAAAGATGTTTGATTTTGGATATATTACTCAAAAGCAATATAAATCAGCAATAGGTGAAAAACTAAGATTTAATTCTGCTCCCAGTCAATTTGAATTGTATCCATATTATTTTTCTTATGTGTTAGAAGAGCTAAAAAAAAGATTCAATGTAACTCAATTAAAAGAAAAGGGATATAAAGTTTACACAGGACTAGATCCTGAAGCTCAAACCCTCGCAGAAAGAGTTTTAAATGAAGAAATCAAAAATGCTCCTTTTGGAATAACACAATATGGACTTGTAGCTATTGATGTTAAAACAGCTCAAGTAAGAGCATTAGTTGGTGGGGTAGGAGATTTTTGGAAACATCAATGGAATAGAGCTACAAACCCACACACAATTGGTTCAGCTTTTAAGCCTTTTGTTTACTTAAGCGCTTTTGAGCAAGGTGTAGTAGATCCTGACACTAAGATAAAAGATGCAAAGATAGAATACGAAGACGGAATTGATATGATTTGGGCTCCTAAGAACTTTGATGGAAAATACTGGGGAAATACTACCATTAGAGAGGCTTTAACCTTTTCAAGAAATATACCTGCAGTAAAAGTTGCTAAACAAGTTGGAATAGAAAAAGTGATTGAAATTGCAAAAGCTTGTGGAATTGAGAGCAAGCTAGAACCCAATCTATCTTTAGCACTTGGTAGCTGTGCATTAACTCCTTTTGAAGCTGCTGCTAGCTATGCAACCTTCTCAAGAGGTGGAATCTATATAAAACCAATCTTAATAAGAAGAATAGAGGATCCTAAAAAGAGAATAGTTGAAAAAAATAATCCTGTCCCTCAAAGGGCTGCTTCTGATTATGCTACTGCAACACTTGTAAGTATATTGCAGGATGTTGTAAAAAGAGGAACGGGTACACTTGCAAGACTTGATGATAGACCAACAGCAGGGAAAACAGGGACCTCTGACAAATCTCGTGATGTTTGGTTTATTGGATTTACACCTGATTTTTCAGTGGCTATATGGGGTGGCAATGATCACAATAAACCTATTCATGGAAAAGGAGTTACGGGTGGTGCCATTGTAGCAAAGGTTTGGAAAAAATTTATGCGAGAATACTATGCAGGAAAAGATATTCTACCAGGCAGTTTTTTACCAGAACCTAGAATTAAAGAGTTATTAATCGATCCGCTAACTGGCTTACTAGCCACCCCATACACTGTCAATCCTGCAAAGAAACGCTTTTTCCCTGGCACTGAACCAAAGGAATTTGCTCCTGTACCTGTTGGAGCTAGAAAATTTAAACCTTTTCTAAGATTATTTCATGGTTCTTTTTTATATAACAAAAATAGATTTATAGAGGATGGCTTAGAAGCTGTAGAAGAAAGTGATAATAAGGCAGAACTTGTAGAAGAAGGACAAAGTGAGATTATTGAGAACAAGAAAAAAATAGAAAGTAAGCAAGAAGCTACAGAGACAGAGAACAAAGAACAGAAGGAAGAAACAAGAGACAAGAAGCAAGAAACAAGAAGCAAGCAAGATGTGAATATAGAAGCCCCAGAAAAAAAACAAGAAGATAAAATCGATAAAAAAAGAGAAGAGCTTAAAGATATAAGAAAAAGAATTGAACTGAGAAGACGACATGAATGATGATATACCAACCACAAGTCAAGAAATAGTTTATGGCAAAAACCCTGTCTTAGAAGTCATTAAGAATAATCAAGTTCAAGTAAATAAAATCTGGATAAGTAATGGTCTTCAAGATAAAAAAACAATAGATACAATTATCAACTACGCACGATTAAATAAAATACCATTTCATATGGTCCCATTTCAAAAGTTAGACAATTTAACAAAAAATCAAAACCACCAAGGACTAGTTTTAAGCACAGCACCAATAAACTATTGTAAGGTTGAAGAGATAATAAGTGAGACAAAGAAAACAAACCATAAGGTAATTTTAGTAGCAAATGAAATAGAGGATTCACATAATTTAGGTGCAATGATTAGGACATTTGCTGCACTTGGAGGAAAAGGTATGATTCTTGCAGGTAGAAAAAGTGCAGGAATTAACTCGACCACTATTAAAACAAGTGCTGGAAGCTTATTTCAGATCAAATTTGCAAGAGCTTCTAATTGTGTAAATGTAATCAATGAATTAAAAAAAAATAACTTCTGGATAGTTGGGACTGATATTGAACAAAATACAAATTTGGTTTTTAAGACCGATTTCCCTAAAGAAGTTGCCATTATTGTAGGGAATGAGCATGAAGGATTAGGACAGTTAATAAAAAAAAATTGTGATTTCCTAGTTAAGATTCCAATCATTAATGAAGTTAACTCCCTAAACGTTTCAGTTGCCTTTGGAATAGTACTCTATGAATACATTCGTCAAAAGCAACTGAAAATTTAGTTTGATTAACCACAAGGAACAAGATCTTGTTGTGGCTCTGCTGCTTCTGGTGCTCCATCACCACCATCAATAACCTCAGGGCCTCCATCGCCTCCACCATCAGGTACTTGTGAAAGAGGATCATTCCCACACTCATCATCTCCACAAATATCAGGTTCATCTGCCGGCTCCTCATCACCTGTTGGATTTCCTAATCCTGGATTATTACCATTATTCATTGGATTTCCAGGATTCTTTTCTTGTGGTTGTTGATTGTTGCCTTGAGAACGTTGGTTATTACCTTGAGGACGTTGGCTATTAAATGGATTACTTCCGCTAGATTGTGGATTTTGATTTTTACCTTTTTCTTTTCCACCAGCTAATAGTTTTATCAATTCTATTAGCAGTTTTAATATCTTAGATAGATCTTCTCCACCCCCGCCAGAACCTTGTGGTTGAGGCAAACCTGGTTGTTGAGGAGAACTCCCTGGTTTACCTTGTTTATCTAACCCAAGCATCTTTAGAATTGCTTTCTTTATAGTTTCTATCATTTTTGCAAGTGAATTCTCTGAACCCATTCCTCCCTGACCACCATTTGCTTGTCCTGGCATCCCGCTTTGCAGTCCAGAAGCTCCATTAGCTGGATTGTTTCCTGTTGATCCTGTTCCACCTATACTAATACTGATGGTTAGTGAAGCTCTTTGAGATTCAAGCCCACTGACTCTCCCAGGCAAATCATCTCCTGAACCACCTCCTGTTAAATCACTATCTCCACCCCAATTCTCTTCTTCCATTATTCCTGTACTATTCCCAAAACCACCTACTCCATCAATTTCACCCATGCATTGTTTATAATCATCCAGCAAATTGTTTAAATTAAACTTGCTTTCAGATTAGCCTCCCTTATTTTATATGTATCATCCATTAGGGACTATAAACTAATGTTTTTAAAATTCAGTTAAGGGAAATATTAAGTCATCATTTTACAGTAGTAACAATCTACTATTCATATAATTGGTCAGTAACTTAAACTATAATTTAATTCCTTCATCATTGGTTCAATCATAGGA
Source organism: Candidatus Melainabacteria bacterium (assembly GCA_023250155.1). Taxonomy (GTDB): domain Bacteria; phylum Cyanobacteriota; class Vampirovibrionia; order 2-02-FULL-35-15; family 2-02-FULL-35-15; genus JAHFBD01. The sequence goes on along the minus strand of JAHFBG010000007.1, from coordinate 126,640 downwards.
TAAATGTTTTCAATCTGGTTCTTATTTTTTTTCCATTTTTCTTTTTCTGGTTTAGTTACATAATTTACTAGAGGGGGATTTTTAGATAGTTTTTCTAGTTCATCAGAAAATGGAATCTCAATATAATCACATAGTTTTTTCATGGTTTCATATGTGTTTTCTGACAACTCTTCATATGTTAAAACATACTTTCTATTATCATTTACTAGACTCAACCCATCCAATGCATATTTATTTGAGCTTATCCATTGAAATGCACAAACCTCTTCTAATGACTTGGTAGTATAATCCTCCCAACCAGGTGGTAAAACATATTTCCAGTACTTGCCCTCATAACCTCTTATATCTAATTTAACCCCAAGTTCTTGTCTTCTTATATATTTGTTTGGCACCTTCCAGCCTTCCATAAGTGAGTTAATATTTGAGCGACCATCTCGTTTTATAAATATAAATTTACAATCATTATTAAATAATTTATCTATAAAAGAAATTCTAAAACAACTCTTTGGAGTTTTCTCAACAATTCTATACTCCTGCATAAATAGATTTTTATACAAGACATTTGTACTAGTAACCAGCTTAACAATATTATTTAAAGCATTACTTTTTATCCAATGATCCCTAGTAAAATAGCCTAAATAAGGGCTATTCAGGGCATACTTATGAAATTCACTTAAGAGATATTTTTTCGAATCTTCATTCAAATCATCACTTGTTAAAACTTCATTCCTAAACTGCTTACCTGAAAACTTATAAAAATCACTCCAGATTAAATTACTTTCTCTATATAGAGACCATAAATATTTACTTGCACTAAGCAATGTAAACAATAAACTTGTCCCAGAACGTGGGCAGCCTATAATTATTATTGGTTTTCTTATCCTTATTTCTTTCATATGAAAAATTGACCCTTATAAAGATTAAATATTTTTAACCATTAATTTTACATTATTTATAAACAATAGGACAAAACTAACTGTCAATATTTTGTATTAATGCTCCTTATATAAACAGATAGATGAAAGGAAAAAGCATATGGAAAATAATTTACCAGTAGAAAAAGAACCCTTAAAAGTAAGTACACAGGAACTTATTACTAGATTTGTTGATTTTTGTAAGTTTCTTTCAAAAGATTGCAAAGAGGGTAAATCAATCCCCTTATGTACAGCAGATATTGTAACTGCTGTTTACTATTACAGAAAACATCAAGATGTTAACGAGTTTTTAACTAAATACATTACATATAATCAAGACTATTTTCAAATTCAATGGATACGCTCAATGTGGTCTACTTTTCAAAATATGACAGCGGTAGAGTTGAGCGATCTTGTTATAAACCAAATAACATCAGTTGATAATTCAACAGAAGGACTCTAATATAAATGGGGTGTGAATAAAGAACCCCTTTCTAGAAAATTAATTTTTGGTATTTTTTACCTATTATCAAGTTCATTAACAACTCTTGGTATAAATGTAATTATAGTTGGCTTTGTAGCTCGCTCTCTTGGTGTAGAAAATTTTGGACTATACTCTGCAATCCTTTCATTTATTGGACTGTTTCAATTTTTAAGCGACTTTGGTTTAAATAAAACTCTTTTAAAATTTGGCTCTACTGATATCGATAAAGCACGAGGTAGCTTTGGTAATGCACTAATACTAAAAAGCATTTTAGTTATACCAACACTTCTATTATTAACCTTGCTTGGTTATTGTGCTGGTTACAGAAATGAACAAATAGCAATTCTTGAGTTCTTTGCCATTAGCTTAGTTCTTGACTCTTATGGAACAGTATTTAGCAGTATAAGAAGAATTCTTGGGAATTTTAAGTTGATTGCATTTTTTAGAGTTCTTAGAACAATTATAAATCTTATTATTACAATAGTTGCTATTACACTAAATAACTCTGTTTCCTCACTTGCAATTGCAAATGCAATGCTTAGCTTTATAGTTTTTATCATTTCACTTATTAACACTCTTCTTATTTTGAAACCAACGGTACAACTTTCTTTAATTAAAGAGTTTTTTAAAGATTCAATCATATTTAGCTTTAATGATTTTTTTCTGAATATCTATGGAAAAATAAGCACAGTACTCTTGTCATTTCTTAGCGATTTACATTCAGTTGGAATTTATAGTGCTGCTGTAAGGTTTACAAGAATTGCAAATTTACTCCCAAATCAAGTCAAGTTTGCACTCTTACCTACTATGTATAGAATGCTTGAAGAACAGAGAACAGATGAGCAAGCTATTGATTCCCAATCCTCAAAAAAAGTTTTCACAACTCTACTCAAATACATGGTTATTCTTGCTACTCCACTTGTAGTTTCAATTTATTTTTTTTCGGATTTTTTTATACACCTGATTTTTGGCAAAAAATATGATTTGTCAATTCCATTGGTTCAATTGTTTAGTCTTTTTATTTATCTGCGCTTTTTGGAAGCACCCTTTAGCTTGTTTTATATTGGTTTACATAAACATAAAAACATGGTTTATTTTCAAGGTATTACCTGTGTTCTAAATATAGTATTAAACTTAATCTTAATTCCTAAGTACTCTGTATATGGGGCCTGCTATGCAACTATTTTTAGTGAGTCAGTTTCTATACTTATGTTAATAGTACTTGGCAGAAAATATTTAATCTGGGGTGTAATGGATGTATTAATAATATTAATGAAGCCTCTAATTGCTATTTTCATAAGTTTATTGATAACGTATTTTATATTAAATAAGGCAAATATTCTTATTCAAGTTTTATTATTACTTATCATTTACTCTGGATTTATATTTTTAACAAAAACTCTAAACACAGAAGATATAACCTTCTTTAAAAAGATTTTTGCATTAAAAAAGAAATGATATCATTGAAAGAAAGTCTATGTCTCTAACAAAAAACAAAACCGGGCAACCACTAAGGCTTCCAGATTGGCTTAAAAAAGATATTTTACTAAATGATAATTCAAGAAGTGTTCATTCTTTAATTCAAGAGCTTAGTTTAAATACTGTTTGCCAAAGTGCCCGTTGTCCAAACAAAACCGAATGTTTTTCAAATGGCACTGCTACTTTTATGATCAATGGAAACACTTGTACTAGAGGTTGTACTTTTTGTAGTGTACCAAAGGGAAAACCACCTGCATTACCACAAGAAAATGAATCAAGCAATGTAGCAAAAGCAGCTCAAACACTTGGATTGACCCATATCGTTATTACTTCAGTAAATAGAGATGATTTAGAAGATCAAGGTTCAAATCAATTTGCAAAAACTATTAAAGAGCTCAGAACTCAAATACCAAATGCAACTATTGAAGTATTAACACCTGATTTTAGGGGAAACAAAGAGTGTATAACGATAGTGATTGATGCCAATCCAGATATTTACAATCACAATTTAGAAACAGTTCCTCGTTTATACAAAGAAGTAAGACCAGGTGCTATTTATACACAGTCTCTTGAGCTTATTAAATTTGTAAAAGAAACAAATTCAAGCATCATTACAAAATCAGGAATTATGCTGGGACTTGGTGAAGAAAAAAATGAGGTGATTCAGGTTCTAGAAGATTTGTTTAATTATAAGTGTGACTATCTTACTCTTGGACAATATATGCAACCCACAAGAGAAAGTCTTTCTGTTCATCGTTATCTTGAACCAAAAGAATTTGATGAGTTTAAGGGGATTGCACTTAAGATTGGATTTAAAAAGGTGTTTAGTGGGCCTCTTGTAAGAAGTTCTTATCATGCTAAGAATTTTCACAACACGCAAGAATCATAACTTGCTAAAATAATTCAAATGCAACGCTTAAAGACTTTATTTGTTTTACTAGTTACTATAATTTCTTTATCAAGCTTAGGAATTACTGTCACTCAAAAAGCTATAGACAAAGAAACCCCTCAAGAATCAAACTCACAAAACCCCGAGCCAAACACAAAAGAGAGTTATTGTCTTGGAAAAGTAATTAAAATAATTTCAGACATTGAAGAAGAACTACCTGGTGGAAATAAACAACGTACTCAGCAACTCCTTATCAAAGTCCTTTCAGGAGACAGTAAAGGAAAAGAAAGAGTAACCACCAATGTCATTCCTGATAATCCAGGATTTGCAATTATTGGAGAGGTCGGGAAAAAGTATCTTATATCTAAAACAGAAAATCTTGATAATGGTGAAGAGGATTACTTTGTAGTTGAGTATTATAGAGAACCATTAATATGGATATTGCTTGGAGCTTTTCTAGTACTGTTAGTGATTATAGGTGGTGTAAAAGGTATAAGAACAATTATTTCTCTTTTTTGTACTGTTGGGTTTATTGCATTTTTGTTGATTCCTTCAATTGAAAAACAAATGAATCCACTTTTAAGTGCAGTTTTAATTTCTATACTAGCTACAGCAGTGACTATGATGCTTGTAGCTGGGATAAACATGAAATCATTAGCAAGCACATTAGGCACAGGAATCGGTGTGTGTATAAGTGGCATAATAGCTACTACCATAATAAAAATCGCGCCATTGTCTGGACTAGCAAGTACAGAATCTATGATTCTTTGGGGGAATCAATTTTATGAAATCAATTTTAAAGGCTTACTTGCAGCAGGAATGATAGTTTCATCACTAGGTGCCATAATGGATGTAGCTATTTCCATTTCAAGCTCCATTCAAGAAATTAAACTTGCAAATCCAAGCTATTCATTTGGTGATCTATATAAATCAGGAATGAATGTCGGAAAAGATATTATGGGAACCATGACAAATACCCTTGTTCTTGCTTATACAGGAATGGCTCTACCATTGCTTTTATTAATAAGTCATGAAAAAAATCCTTCTAAATACTTAAATCTTGAACTTGTTATGAATGAGATTACTGCTGCTATTGCAGGAAGCATTGGGCTTATCATAGCAGTGCCAGCAACTGCAATTATAATGGCATATTTAGTCAAGAAAGAAAAATAATTATGGATCCCTTAGATTACAAAGAATCAATAACGAAAATCTATCTTGTTCGTCATGGTGAAACCCTTGCCAATAAAAAAGGACTGATCTTTGGGCAACTAGATCTAGATCTAAATAGTACCGGTGTTAAGCAAGCTACGAAAGCAGCTCATGAGCTATTTATAAAGGCGGGTGTAAGGGCGGGTTTAAAACCCGCCCCGACGAGATGTATAGATTATATCCTTACTAGCCCTCTCAAACGTGCCAAACACACAGCTTCTATCATTGCTAAAAAGCTAAGAGTAAAAGATATAATTATTGAGAAAAACCTAATAGAGAAATCAGAAGGAAGTTGGGACGGAAAGAGTTATTGGGAAATAAGAGAAAAAGATCCAAAAAACTACTCCAAATGGGTGCAAAATCCATTTAAAAGCAAAGCTCCAAAAGGAGAATCTATTTACGATTTAAATAAAAGAGTTAAACAATTTCACCAAACTATTTTAAAAAAATATCTTGGTAAAAATATAATCATAGTAAGTCATTCAGGACCAATAAGACTTTTTATATTAAATCTTTTAGGTGCAAACATAAACAAATTTTGGAATCTTCAAATAGGCTGTGGTGGAGTTGTTGAAATAAGCTTAAGTAGAAAGCATTCAGTGATTAAGATATAAAAAGCAAAAAGTGAGATGATTTTTTTCACCTCACTTTTAACTTTTTGTATCTAGTTTTATTTAACTAACCACAATTATGTCCTAATGGACATTGTACAGCATTTTTAACTTTACGAATAAAGAGAAGCATATCATCTCCACAGTCATGCTTTTTACATAATGTACCAATATCCGTATTATTGTTTTTACAATAAAGTGAAATAGCGTCCACTACATCATCAAAACTTTTTTCTCCCTTACTAGCAGTACCTGCTATAGCTTTAAGTTCAGCATATTTACTTTCTTCAGATGGCGGTGCTTCAGGATTTGTTTCTGGAGCTGGAGTTTCTTTATTAGTTTTTTTAGCAGCATTAATTAACTCCTCTATATCAATAGTAACTGTAGCTTCTTTTCCTCCTGGAGTAGCAGCTGCTGAAGATCCAGCTGAAGATTTTGAAAGTTGTTGCACTAGTGCTAGTATTTTTCCAAGTTCTATTGTTTGTTTACCTATTCTAATCTCCCCTTTTAATAAGCCTTCTGCAAGTTGATTTATTCCAGGGTTTACAACATTTCTTAAATACTCAGCTTGTTTTATATGATCTACGGTTGTAACTGTTCTTGATGTAGCTTCAGTAGTAGTTTTTCCTTCACCCGAGGTAACTCTTCTTGCGGTTTCATTATCTCTTGTAACTCCACTTTGAGCTTCTGCTTCTTGTACGTCTGCTAATCCCGCAATAGCTTTTTGTATAAGGGCAGAACCTTGTTTTATTAAATCTCCATACTGTGATTGGATTATAGCTCCTAAAAAACCGCTTGGTATAGTCATTTTGTTTCTCCTTTAATTAATTCTTAACCTATCTAAACTGAGAATAACAAATCTAGCTTTTCTTAATCAATAGAAAACCTAAAGAAAAACTTAAGTTTTAGATTAAATTTCTTTTATCTTTATATCTTATATCTTTTTTCTTAACCAGATTTGAGATAAAAAAATAAATATAGTATTAAGATTATCGTAAATAATTCAATGGATTTTGTGGTCTTCCACTTTTTCTAACCTCAAAATGCAAATGAGGTCCAGTAGAGTATCCTGTCTGTCCTTCATAGCCTACAACCTGACCTTTTAAAACTGTTTGTCCTCGTGAAGCATTTATTCTACTTAAGTGCGCATAAAGGGTAGAATAATCCATTCCATGATCTACAATTACTACTTTTCCATATCCACCATACCAGCCATTAAAAATTACTCTACCACTGTCTGATGCCATAATAGGGGTTCCGTTTGGTGCTGCGAGATCAACACCACTGTGAAAACTAACGACTTTAAACATCGGGTGTCGCCTATATCCAAACGGTGAAGTTAACCTACCTCTTATAGGATAAGAAAATACACCTGAGCCTGGAATACTTGAAAAATCATAAATTCCATTTCCAACAAGTCTATTTATTTCTACAATAAGCTGTTGAGAATCTCTTTCTAATTGTCTTTCAGCTTGTTCGTATGCTGATCTTTCTGTACGCAACCTATTTACAAGGGTTGATTGTACTGAGTGTTCTCTGGCTATCTGTTTTTTTTGTACTTCTATATCACTTACTATACTTGCAATTTGAATCTTCTGTACAGCAAGATGATCTTTATGTTTTTCAATTACTGTAGATTGTTGATCTAATTGTTCTAATAGTTTTTTATCTTGTGCAACAAGTAGTTTTTGATAATAAAGAGCATCTAAGAAATCAGTAAAAGTTGGAGTTTTTAAAAGCACTTCCAGCATTCTAAGTCTTTGCCCTTGATATATTTGTCTGATTCTGGTTTCAGCATCTCCCTTTAAATCTAAATAGTCAGTTTTAAGTCTTTGAAGTCTATTTTCTGTAAGTTCAAGATTGCTTTGTGTTTCATAAAGCTTATTCTTATTTTTACGTAGCTGCTCTTGAGTAGAATATAACTTATGTTGGATTTGTGTTAGTTTTACAACAGCAACTTTTTCTTTTGCTTTGGTTTCTTCAATTTTTCTTTTCAAATATTGACTTTTTTGTTCTATTTCTTTTAAGACTTTGGATTTAGGTTTACTTTGAGCAGCATAAGCACTTGGCATCTCAAAGCTCAAAGTAATCAAAAAAACTATAACCAATATATAAACTACAAACAAATTAGTATTAATCTTAGTCATATGCATATTTTTAAAGCTTAGGGTTTTGGTGCTACAAATATATATAGTATAGGCACTACTGAAACCATCATAAATGCTACTAGCATAATTATTACAAAGAATCGCGAATGTTTTCTAAAGAAGTCCATCATTTAGAGCTATTTTAACATGGAAAGTAATCATAGTAATTGAAGATTAAAATGAGGAATGACATCCTTATAGTTTCTTATTTTTTGATAGCTCACGCAATTTGTATAACTCATCACGTAGCTTAGCTGCTCTTTCAAAATCTAAAACCAAAGCCGCATTTTTCATTTCTTTTTCAATCTTCTTTAAGATTTTAGGCAACTCTTTCAAATCAACATTTTCATGGGCCATTTCTTCTGCAATGACTTCTTCTAAGTCTTTGTTTGAACGTAGTGAGTCTAATATAGAATTCGTATGTCCTTTAACAATGGTTTTTGGAGTTATGTTATGTTCTTTATTAAAAGCAATCTGAACCTCTCTTCTTCTATCTGTTTCATCAATAGCTTTTCTCATAGAGTCAGTTATTTTATCAGCATATAAAATAACCTTACCAGAGACATTCCTTGCTGCACGCCCTATCATTTGAATCAATGATCTTTCAGCTCTTAAAAATCCTTCTTTATCAGCATCCATAATACATACAAGTGAAACCTCTGGCAGATCCAATCCTTCTCGTAAAAGATTCACGCCTACTAATACATCAAACTCTCCAAGTCTTAAATCTCTTAAGAGTTCAATTCTATCCAATGCAACAATTTCACTATGCAACCATCTAACCTTTAAATTACTTCCACTTAAGTATGCCGTTAGATCTTCAGCCATTCTTTTTGTAAGAGTCGAAATTAAAATTCTTTCTTTTTTCTCTACTCTTATTTTAATCTCATGAATTAAATCATCAATTTGTCCATTTGTAGGCTTAACTTCAATCCCAGGATCTACTAAGCCTGTAGGTCTTACTATTTGCTCTACAATTTTTTCACTTATTTTTAATTCATAATCTCCTGGTGTTGCACTAACAAAAATCACTTGACCAACACTTGTCCAAAATTCATCTGCTTTTAATGGTCTATTATCCTTTGCACAAGGGAGTCTGAACCCATATTCTACCAATGTACTTTTTCTTGATTGATCTCCATAATACATTCCACCAATCTGCGGTATTGAAACATGCGATTCATCTATAATACAAAGCCAACCATCTTTTCCATACTTTCTATTGAAATAATCTATTAGCACTTTAGGTGGCTCACCTGGTTTTCTTCCTTCTAAAATTCGTGAATAGTTTTCAACCCCAGTACAGTAACCAACTTCTCGTAACATTTCCAGATCAAATTTAGTCCTTTGCCAAAGCCTTTGAGCTTCAACATCTTTACCTAAAGTTTTTAATTCATCATGTCGTTCTTTTAATTCCTGCTCTATTTGCAAACATGCATTTTCAATACTGTTTTCATCAGCTACATAATGCTTTGCAGGATAAATAGTAATTTCATTAATCAAGGATTTTATTTCACCCGTCATTGGATCAACTATTGATATTCTTTCAATTTCATTTCCAAAAAACTCTACCTTAATCAATTCTTCTTCATAAATAGGAAAGATATCAAGTATTTCACCTCGAACTCGAAATCTTCCTCTTGTTAAATCAATGTCATTTCTTTCATAGTAAATATCCACGAACTTATGAACTAAATCATCTCTGTCAATAGCTTGTCCTTTAGTGATTCTTAAAGCAGATTCATAATATAACTCTGGAACTCCTAAACCATATATGCAGCTTACAGAAGCCACTACAACTACATCATCTCTTTCAAACAAAGACCTTGTAGTCGAGTGCCTAAGTCTATCTATCTCATCATTAACACTTGCAACCTTTTCAATATATGTATCAGTTCGAGGAATATATGATTCTGGCTGATAATAGTCATAATAACTAATAAAATACTCAACAGCATTATCTGGCAAAAATTCCCTAAACTCATTGCATAACTGAGCAGCAAGGGTTTTATTGTGTGCAATTACTAATGCTGGTTTTTGAAGCTTTTCTATAAGATTAGCAATTGTAAAGGTCTTTCCAGAGCCCGTTACTCCTAATAATGTTTGAAATCTAATGTTACTGTGTATTCCTTCTTCTAGCTCCTGGATTGCTTTTGGCTGATCGCCAGCAGGTTGAAAAGGAGCTTTTATTTGAAACTGCTTTGTTAATATTTCTGACATATTATCCTGTAGTACATGGGCTATCACACTCTACATTATTGTAATATATTAAGCATGCCTACAATCAAAGAAACTAGCAATGAAACAAAATTAAGAGAAGATTTAAAACAAGTTTGTAATCTGGCCTATAACAAAGGCTTAATCTCAGGGACAGAAGGAAATTTTAGTGCGAGACTTAGTGAAGATTTGATTCTCGTCACTCCAAGAAACAGTCATAAAGGTTCAATAGAAATAAGCGATTTTGTAACAGTAGATTTAAATGGAACCACTATTTCAAATGGGAAAAAAGAGCCTACAAGTGAATTAGCATTACATCTTGAAGCCTATAAAAAAAGACCTGATGTAACTTCTGTGGTTCATGCGCATCCACCAACAGTAGTTTCTTTTAGTGTTGCTGGTCTTGATTTTAATCAGCCTGCTATTCCTGAAATAATTGTACTTTTAGGTGAAGTGCCTACTGTACCTTACTGTGAGCCTGGTACACACAAACTTGGTGAACTGGTTGGAGCTTATTTTGAAAAACATGATGCTGTTATTTTAGATCACCATGGTGTAGTTACTTTGGGAAAGAGCATATACAATGCTTACTATAAATTAGAGTCTTTAGAACATGCAGCAAAAATCATGCATAGTGCTTACAGTTTAGGTGAAATCAAAAATTTAGAAGAATCAAGTATAGATGAACTCATAAATCAAAGACATAAAACTTATGGAAAAAAAGTTGAACTAAGGGAAGGTAAAAAACTTTTTAGATCTGTAAATTCCACTTTCAAATTAAAAAATGTATTTAAAAAATTAACTGATAACAACTCACCTGTATTTCAAAGGGTAATAAGCTTGGTCAATGAATTAATGTTAACTGCTGTTCAACGTACTACCTATTGCCAAAAGTTGTCAATAACTGAACAAGAAGAGCTTTCAAAAGAGTTAACAGGCTCATTCCTAGGTATGATATTAGGGCGATTTATAAGTAAAAAAGGGGTATAACAATCATCCTTTTGTTAATAAGCAAATTTGCTAAAATCAAACTTGCTTACCATGTATAGTCAAAAATTACAAGACAATATTGCAAATAAAAGATTTAATGCTCTTACTTTAAACAGTGCATCAAAATTTGTTTTACCAAAAATTAAAGATCTTTATTTATTTACTATAAATTACAAAACAGCACCAGTTCCAATAAGAGAAAAATTTGCTATTCAGGAATATATACTGCCAACTTGTAATAAGTTTTTAAAACAATGCAATTCAATATCTGCATTTCTAATTTTAAGTACTTGCAATAGAACAGAAATTTATTTTACAGCAAGTGATTTAAACAATGCTCTTTCATCTATTTATGAGTTATTTGCTAAAGAGCTAAAAATAGAAGAAAAAGTAGTAAAAGAGTACAATAATTTAATTTCAAACGATGATGTAGTTCATCATGCCTTTAAGCTAGCTTGTGGATTAGATAGTTTTGTTATGGGAGAACGACAAATCCTATCTCAAGTTAAACATGCATATTCAATATCTCAAAAAGAAAAAGCCTTAGAGAATACATTAGAGCTATTATTCCAAAGCGTGATTAGCTCTGCTAAAGATGTTCATAAAATAACAAATCTTTCAAAAAACTCTCAGTCTATAAGTTCAGCAGCTATTGACTTAGCTAATAGTATCTGTGGACCAATTAAAACAAAATCAGTCATGGTCTTAGGTGCTGGAAAAATGGCAAAACTTGCACTAGAGCATATCTTAAAAATTGGTGGGGCTAAAGAAACTGTAGTCTTAAACAAGTCTCCACATAGAGTTATAGAGTTTGCAGATAAGTACAAAATAGATAAATCAATTCCCTTTGAAAATGTCTATGAAACCATCAATGATATAGATATTTTAATTGTTGCTACTGGTGCACCACATTTTATTTTATTTGCAGAACAGTTTAAACCCATTAGAAAAGATACAGGAAAAGAACTTTTTATTTTTGACATATCATTACCAAGAAACATTGAACCTGAGTTTGGAAGACTTCCAAACATCAAGCTTTTTGACATTGATAGTCTACAATCCACCTATAATCAAATCAACACAAGCATAAGTAATGAAGACCTAAACAACGCTGAACTAATCATTTCAAGTGGCATTACAAGATTTTATGAACAAGTAAATAAAAAGGAATTAAATACTTTAATTAAAGATATAAAACAAGAAGTAGAAGCTATAAGAACTGAAAAGTTAAGAGTTTTAACTGAAAACAAAATTTCTTTTACTAAAGAAGAAGTAGACTATATCACTCAAAACATCATTAACACGATTCTTCACAAGCCCGTTAAAAACTTAAAAGATTCAAACCCAAATGGCTCACTAGAAAATAAAAGTGATGTTTTAAGAGAATTGTTTAACTTGTAATTTGTAATGCAAGAATAACATTTCTTTAATCCTTAACTATCTCTGTTAATCTATACTATACATATGAAGACTAAAATCACCATTGGCACAAGAAGTAGTAAGCTTGCACTGTGGCAAACAAATTTTGTTAAAAGAGAACTGCAAAAAAAATTCCCAGAGCTTGAGATCGCTATAAAAGAAATAAAGACAACAGGCGATCATATAACAGATGTAGCTCTTTCAAAGATTGGTAATAAAGGACTATTTACAAAAGAAATTGAAGATGCACTATTAAATAATGAAATTGATTTAGCCGTTCATAGTTTAAAAGACTTGCCGACAAAACTCCCAGATAGCTTAATGATTGGAGCAGTGTTAAAGAAAGAAAATCCACATGATGTACTTCTCTCAAGAGAACATATAAAATTTAAAGACCTGCTTCCAGGCTCTCTTCTTGGCACATCAAGCTTACGTAGGATTGCACAGCTTAAAGCTATTAGGCAAGATTTAGAATATATAGATCTGCGGGGGAACTTAGATACTAGAATTAAAAAATTAGAAGAAGGTCAATATGATGCAATTGTACTTGCTTATAGCGGTATTAAAAGACTTGGTTTTGAAAATAAAATTACTGAAAATTTTCACCCTATAGAAATCCTGCCAGCAGTTGGTCAAGGCGCTTTAGCAATTGAAGTAAGAGAAAATGATAATCAAATTCAAGAATTAGTTAAGGTTTTAAATGACTATGAAACTTACTTGATTTCTATTGCTGAAAGAGCATTTCTTGAAACATTACAAGGGGGCTGCCAAGTCCCAATTGGTGCATATTCAGAAATCAGCAATACTAAAATTATTTTATATGGAGTAATTGCAAGCTTGGATGGAAAAAAAATAGTTAAAGATACATTGATTTCAGATTTAGAAATTAATAGCTGTAAAAATTTAGGTAAGGAACTTGCTCTTAAGTTATTACAAGCCGGCGGAAACAAAATACTAGAAGCAATTAAGGTATAAATGCTATTTTTATGTCATTTCCACAAAAGCTAGAATGCAGTAAAATTAGTTAGGTAATTCTGACTAGAATAGTTTTATAAAACAATTTTTTTCCATGAACAATTTAAAACAAAATAATTCTATTGTTTATCTTACAGGAGCAGGTCCAGGAGATCCAGGTCTTTTAACACTAAAAGCAAAAGAAATAATTTCTATAAGTGATGTAATAGTTTATGACAATCTTATCTCAAAAGAAATCTTAGATTTTGCATTTTTCATAAACCCAAAAGTTAATTTTATTTATGCGGGTAAAACTGGTGGAGAAAAAGAAAAATCATATAAACAAGCTGATATAAATAATCTTTTGTTAAATCTTTCAAAAGAATATAAAGTAATATGTCGCTTAAAGGGTGGTGATCCAAACGTATTTGGGCGTGGTGCTGAAGAAGCTATATTCTTAAAAGAAAATAATATAAGTTTTGAGTTTATACCTGGAATATCAAGCATTACTGCTGTTCTTGCTTATAGTGGTATTCCACTTACACATAGAGACTGTACTAGCTCATTTACTGTTATTACAGCACATGAAGATCCTAACCATCCTGAAAGCACTATTAAATGGGACAATTTTGATGCTATAAACAATACATTAGTGCTTCTAATGGGCATAAAAAACTTATCAAACATTCTTGAAAAATTAATTAGTCTTGGAAGATCTCCTAATACACCATTAGCCATAATATATTCAGGTACTACAAGTAAACAAACAACCATAAAAGCAACGATTGGTTCTATATTAAAAGATTTAGATAAATACACAATAAAAACTCCATCTATAATAGTTATTGGTGACGTTGTAAATTATAGAGATCTTTTAAATTGGTATGAGGAAAAAGCTTTGTTTGGAAAAAAAATATTGATTACAAGAGCACAAGAGCAGTCTTATTCATTTGCTTCTAAGCTCATCAAACAAGGAGCACAACCAATATATTGTCCAATTGTAAGCTATGAAATTACAGAAAAGGAAACTTACAACAAATCCATCATTAACAATCTTTCAGCTTTTAACTGGATTTTCTTTACAAGTCAAAATGCTGTTAAGTTTTTCTTTGAGATCTTAAACAAAAACTATTATGATTCCAGGGCTTTATCAAAGATTCAAATCGCAGCTGTAGGTTATAAAACAAAATGTGAATTGGAAAGATATAATATAAAAGCTGATTTTATACCAAAGAGATTTTCATTCAATGATCTAATTAATGAATTAAGTGAAATCACAGATTTAAACAGCCAAAAGATTTTATTTCCTACCCAAGTTGAGACATGCCAAGGCATGTCTCAACAGCAGGCAACGTCTCTACCTGGCGTTATTACATGGCCTATCTACAAAGCTAATTTCATAAACGACTTATCTGAACAAACAATAAATCAAATCCAGGATGGGGTTGATGTTTTAACTTTATTCAGTTCAAATACTGCTGTCCATTTCTCTAATCTGATTAAAAAACACAATTTAGAAAATCATCTTACAAACACTTTAATAGCAACAATTGGGGAAGAAACTTCAAAAACAGCAAAAGATTTATTTGGAAAAGTAGACATAGTAGCAGAGCCCTTTACAGAAGATGGATTGGTTGACAGTATGGAGAAATATTTCATCACTGTAGGTGCTGGTCGGGACCAGCACCTACAAAGGGTTCATATATGACAAGCATAGATTTAAAAACACGCCCACGTCGTCTTCGTAAAAATGAAACGATTAGAAATCTTGTTCAGGAGACTCATTTAACTCCCTCCCAATTTATTGCACCTATTTTTATCCATGAAGGACATGATCCTGAAATTAAAATCAACTCTATGCCTGGCATTTTCCAGTATTCACTTGATTATGCTCTCAAACACATTGAAGATCTTATAGATAGTAAAATTAAATCAATCATATTATTTGGCATACCAAAGCATAAAGACAAAGAAGCAAGCTCAGCCTGGAGTGAAAATGGGATTATTCAAAAAACAAATAAAAAAATAAAAGAACATTTTCCAGATATTATTTTAATTAATGATACTTGTCTTTGTGAATACATGGAGCATGGGCATTGTGGGGTGATTGTAAACAATGAAGTGTTAAATGATCCTACGTTAGAGATTCTCCAAAAAACCGCTGTATCACAGAGTGCTAGTGGTGCTGATATCATTGCACCATCAGGAATGATGGATGGAATGGTAAAAGCTATTCGAAGTGCTTTAGATAAAAATAGATTTCAAGATATTGGAATTATGAGCTATGCAGTTAAATATGCTAGTGCTTTTTACGGACCATTTAGAGAAGCAGCTGAATCAACTCCACAATTTGGAGATAGAAAATCATATCAAATGAATCCAGCTAATAAAAGAGAAGCTATTAGAGAAGCACTACTCGATGAAGAAGAAGGAGCAGATATAATAATAGTAAAACCTGCTTTGCCATATCTGGATATTATTTCAGCTGTAAAAGAAAAAACTCATCTTCCTATTGCTGCATATAATGTATCTGGTGAATATGCCATGATAAAAGCTGCATCACAACATGGCTGGCTAGATGAAAATAAAGTAGTGATTGAAATGCTTACTTCTATTAAACGTGCTGGTGCAGATATAATTATTAGTTACTTTGCAAAGGATATTGCCAGAATACTTAAAGGGATGTAACTGTCGGTTACACTTTTAAATAGTACTTTTACTGTATTGATTTCTAATTTGAACAAGATCTATACTGATTTTCATGGTTACAGAAATACAAAGGTACAGAGCAAGGTTATTTCAAGTTTTTGGTTTCTCTTGTATGGCTCCACTAGGGAAATTGATTTTACTGATTTTGGATCCAAAATCCCTTGATTTAACCATAAAATTCGTAATAGTTTTACTCATTTCAATAATTTTAGCTTTTCTAGGTATAATATTTTTATTAAAAGGTGAAGAACATTTACAAAGTACGAGGCATAGATGAATCAAAAAGAATTAATAGAAATTGGAGTAATGTTTTTTGTATCTTTTATAGCAGCTTCAATACCTATGTTTTTTCTATGGAAATGGAGTCCTCCCAAAAATAAATAGCTATGTGTCCAAATTGTATATTAAATCAAGCAGGATTAGGTGGAGCATATTACGGTGCTGCTGTAATATGTATAATATTTGCATTGGTTGCACTAGGAATATATTTATGGGGTAAAAAGTCTGGCGAATTTGTTGGTGATGAAGAAGAAGCTAAATATACTGTATTTGAAGAAAAGCATTAAGTTATTTTTTTTGCTATTCAGCCTAGTAATTGCTTTACAATTAAATTCTTTAGCACAAAGCTCAAATCCTTTTCTAAAGGGTAATTCTACGAAGCAAAATACTTTTTCAAAAGATAAAAAAACGGTTTTAATAGTTTTAGATGCCTCAGCAAGTATGGAAGACAAGATTCAGGGTGAAACTAAGTCTCACATAGCAAAGCGAGTCCTAGAAGATGTTTTAACCAAATCTGATACAAATATAAACCTTGGGCTTAGGGTTTATGGGGCAAGTAAGCCCACTGGAAATCAGTATCTAGATTGTAGTGATTCAAAACTTGTAGTATTGCCTGGTACAAACAATAGAAGAACTATTATTTCAGAAGCTTATAAAATACTTCCAAGAGGCTTTACCCCTATTACATATTCACTATCACAAGCCACTCGGGATCTCCAGTCATATAACGGTGACAAATCAATAATTTTAATTAGCGATGGCTTAGAGACCTGTGGCGGAGACCCTTGTAAATTATCACAAGATATAGCAGGTTCAAAAATTGATTTAAAAATAGATGTTGTAGGTTTTGGTGTAAAAGATGATTGGCTTGCTCAAGAACAACTCAGGTGTATCGCTTTAAGTACAAATGGAAAATACTATGCTGCAAATAGTGCTGAAGAGCTTACTCAAGGACTTTCTCAAAGCATAAATGAAAAGGTTAGTGGCAGGATAATTACAATGATTGGAAATAGTAAAACACAAGAAGTAGAGACTGAAGAAACAGACGAATACCAAGAACTTCCAAGGCTTCAAGCAGAACCATTAAATCTTAAAAAGAAAAAGTAATCTAGTTCAACTGCCCTTTTTCAACAGGTCCTGCATCTTGTTCGTTAAGCTTCTTAGAACCTGTCCAACCAATAAAGTAATCTTTCCCATCCTTTATCTCAATTGCTTTATAAAGGTTTTGTTCTTGAACAAGATTAGCTCCGCTTAACTGACTCTTTGCAAATTTAATATACTCTTCATCGGTCATATAGTTATAAATATCTGGATGAACTGAAATGAAAAGTTTATTCTCAAACTCTTTTACTTCAACAGGATTATAAATCACATAAACCAATGTACTAATCTTCACAAGATTAAATAATTCTTTCATATCTTCTGGATACAATCTTATACAGCCATGAGTACTAGCTTTTCCTATAGAGCTTAGGTCTGAGGTGGCATGAAATCCAAACTCCTGACTTTTTTTGTTTATGGCAAAGCCAAGCCAATACTGTCCTATAGGATTAGTTTGACCCGGTGCAACTACTTTTGACTGCCTATAAGGATTAACCCATGCAGGATTATAAATTCTTCTAACAATTTTAAATTTGCCAAGTGGGGTTGGAGTTAAAGATTTTCCTACTGCAACAGGATATTCTTTTACTGCTTCATTATCTCTATATAATAAGAGTTTTTTTGCAGGGACATTCAAAACAAGTTCATAGTTTTCACTCAATGTTCTTAAAGCATATACGGGTGAAAACGTAAGCAATATAGTCAATAGTAATAGAATAATTTTTTTCATATTTATATTATTCCTTTTTCTCTATTCTAAGTTTTTTGTTCTCCTATACGCTCTACGCTAAACGCTAGTCACCTACCACATCCCAGCTACATTTTTATTTTCAGAATCTTCTGCTATATAGTTAGAGCTAGCATCAATTCCTGATTTATCTTGAGCAGAGTCAAATGCTTTCTCATCAGTTTTTCCTTCTTGCCCATCATCTGCCAAGTCTTTGTTAGCACCATCTGCACCAGCTAATCTAGCTTCTTCAAGTTGTGACAACTGTTCTAATAAACCCTTTTGTTCTTCTGGGCTTAATTCTTTACCAATTCTTCCACCAACAATTACATATGGCGAAACAGCTAAAGTAACACCGGTAATTTGACGATCTGCTCCTTGGATACCCTCAAGAGCGACTCTTGAACCTCTAACAGAGCCTTCTACAGCACCACCAGTAAATCCTGCAAAAAGTCCAGTAACAGCTCCAGTTGCAACTGCTGTTGCTGATGCTGCCCAAGCACCTGCCTTGCCTGATACGTCTCCGCCTAAAGCTCTGCTTGCTGAATCTGCTGTTTTCACACCAATTTTAGCCCCTTGAACAAGTCCTTTACCTGCTCCTACAACTGTACCAACTGCTGCACCAAAAGGAGCAGCTACTGCACCTACTACTCTACTTTTTGTATCAAACTGTTCTCTTGGTAGTTGTGAAAAGTCCCCCACTAAATATGCATGGTGAGGAATGCTTACAGAAGGAATAGTATCGTTTTTTGAACGTTGAAGATCTCTTTCATGAATTTTATTTTTATCAAATAAAAAATTCTCCTCTAGTACTATGCCATTAGCACCAAGTTTAAAAAACACTGTAGGCGAAGCAACAAACTTAGGATCAGAAATTTTATAAGAAGCATAATCACCTTGGGTTAGTGGTTGTTGTCCCTCAATATCAAAACGCTTTAATACAATATCAACTGCTTCTCCTGGTCTTGCATAAGCAGGCAATAAAACTGACTGAAAAATTAAGCCCGCAGTTAAAATACAAATTTTTACTTTTACATTCATTTCATTACTCCTTTAAAACTTTTATACACAATTCAATTATTTAGACTTCTTTCATCTATCTAAATAAAGCTGACGTTCAGTTTACCAATTGGGTTTCTTTAAAATGTCCCAATTGAAATTATATAAAAGAATAGCAATTATGCTACATTTTAATTAACTATTAATAATTCAGGATTACTTTAAGCCTAAAAGCTCAACTTCAAATATCAATACAGCATTTGGTGGTATTAAAGCTCCTGCTCCTCTTGCTCCATAACCTAGTGTAGGTGGAATAATGAGCTTTCTTTTGCCACCAACTTTCATTGTACTTACACCTTCATCCCAACCTTTTATCACTTGACCAATACCAAGAACAAACTCAAATGGCTGTCCTCTGTCAACAGAACTATCAAATTTTGTTCCATTTTCTAACCAACCTGTATAGTGAACTTGTACTGTTTGAGCCTTTTTAGGAAGAGCTCCCATACCTTCAACTAAATCTATATATTTTAATCCACTAGAAGTTTGTTTAATATCTTCAGCTGATGCCGATGGGGGAGCCTGCATATTTACAGCTGGAGCCGGAGCCGGAGCTGATTCTTTCTTCTCTTGAGCTAATACTAAAGATATTGAATAGAGTACAATGCCTAATAAAATCACTAAGCCATAAATAATATAACTCTTTGCCACAAATTTCTCCTTTTGACTTTCTATTTTATGTTTAACAAAAACAAGATCCATTATAACAAATAATGGCAAGACAGCTCTTATCTTGCCATTTGTTATTTGTAAGATTTAGCAAAAACTAGTTTGCCTTTTTATCAGCTCCACAAGTACCTTCACCACACTTGGCTTCTGGAGACTTGCTTGAGCCACATTTACCTTCAGCACTTTTTTCTTTTAGCTTTGCTTCTTTTTTAGCTTTTTTGGCTTTTTTATCTTTCGTACTTCCACATTTTCCTTCATTGCTTTTTTCTTTTGTAGTTGTCTCTTTGGCTTTATCATCACTGCCACATTTGCCTTCACCACAATTTCCATCTTTTCCATGTGCAATTAATATGGATTGACTATTAATTTCTTTTAAGCTAAATAATGGATCCTTTAATGGAGTATTGACCACACTAGCTTGTGCACTTGATCCAAGTGTTAGTGCTAATACTGTAATAATTGCTTTTTTACTTATACTGTTTGTTTTTTTCATATTGTCTCCCTTTTTTATTACACACTTATTTAAACGTAGCAAAGAAAATCTTATTCCACCATTTGATTAAATGCAAAATTTTTTAAAGAATAATTTATAATCAGAATGTATTAATACCTTTAATGGTTTCTAAGCTTTTGTTAACCTGATAACCCTGAATCTACTAGTAAAACCCTAAACAATATAGTATTTTAAGGAATAAGTAATTATGGTTCTCGTTAAAAGAGGTAAGACAACAAGAAATTGGTAGTCTGGTTAAAACAAAGAAGATTCAACAAACTGATTCAAGAATACTTGGATAGTTTAATTCAATTAGCATATATGAGATGCGCAAATAAAGAATTGGCAGAAGACTTAGTACAAGAAGCTTGTATGAAAGCATACAAATCTTATTTAGAAAAAGATGATATTGAAAATCCTAAATCTTGGTTATTTAGAATATTGATAAATACTCATATTGACTATACTAGAAAAAAACAACTCGAAACTATCGATGTAGAAAATTTTGAATTCGTTGACAAAAAAAATCCTATGAGCTCAGTAGAGTCTAATTATTTTTTCAATGACTTAAATGAGGCTTTAAAGCAATTAGAGCCGGAACAAAGAGAAGTAGTATATTTATCTGATGTTAATGAATACTCTTACAAGGAAATCGCAGGATTATTAGCCATACCCACAGGAACTGTTATGTCACGTCTCCACAGAGGAAGACAAGCATTAAGAAAAGTTTTAACACAAAAAGGTTATGCAAAAGAAGGAAGCAGAAGTGGTGAAAGAAAATGAATTGTAAAAATGTAGAAAATTATATGAACTCTTTATCAAGTAATGATTTCCAAGAATCAGATAATACTGAAATTTTAAACCACATAGAGAGTTGTGATGAATGTACAGCAAAATGGGAGTTAAATGAAGAAAGCAAATCAAAACTCAAGCATTATATAAAATCTATAAAAGCTTCAGATGAATTTAGAGCTAAGCTCTCTAAACAGTTTACAGACATTCAAACACAGCCCCTCTATATAAAACCATTAATGTTAGCTGCATCAATTGCTTTTCTTATTGGAATCGGACTATTCACACAACCACTACTTATTAAAAATCCTACATTGCCTCAATTACATAGTAAAAACTATACACAAGTTATATCAAATGACATAACAGCAATATCAAAAAATTTAGGTATTGGTTTAAAAAAAGAAAATTTGGTTGCCTTCGAAAAGGCTAATTTTAAACCTAACTCAGCAGCTAAAATCCAAAAGCTCTTCAAGAAAGATATTAGTCTTATTGCTATGAAAAATGATAAGGGTCAAAAAGTCTCTTTATGTTTTCTCCCTGAAAATTTTAATATACCTAAGTGTCATTCTGTAGAAAGAAATGGCTTTACATTCAATTGTGGTAAGGGAGATGATTGTGAGTTTACTTACTGGAAACAAGAGGGAAAAATTATAGCACTTGTTAGTGACAGCTTAACATCAGATGAGTTAATTCCACTTGCTCTACCAATAGTAAGACAAACCTAGACAATAAAAAACAGGCCTCTGTTTTTTACATTAGCCTGCTTTTAATTGTTTTTAATTTAGTTATTTCTTAGCTGTTGTTTCTAAGCTTGTAATAACTTTTTCAAAGTAATCTACTGGATAAGCTCCAAAGATTTTTACACCATTCACTATAAAGCCTGGTGTACCTTGAATACCTGCTTTTTGACCGACTTCCATATCAGCCTTAATTTGTTTCTCAGCATCTTCACTTGCTCTGTCTTTATTGAACTTATCAAGATTTAGGTTTAGATCTTTTGCTATTTGAACATAAAGCTCTTCACCTATTTTTGCTTGGTTTTCAAAAAGCTTATCATGGTATTCATAAAACTTACCTTGTTTTCCTGCTGCCCATGTTGCTTTAGATGCTGGTGCTGCTTCTGGATGAAATCCTAAAGGAAAATGCTTAAAAACATATCTTAGTTTTTTGTCATATTTCTTTTGTAATTCCTTTATCGTATCATCACCTCTTTTACAAAAAGGGCATTGAAAATCAGAAAATGCAATCACTGTATATTCTGCTTTTTTATCCCCTCTTATAGGCGAATCACCTATTTCTATTTCTACTCTATCTGCTAGCAACTTTTGAAATTCATCATCCTTTGATTTTTCTGCAGCTTCTTTTTCATACTTTTCCAGTACTTCTTTTATAACTTGTGGGTTTTTCTTTATGACATCCAAAATCAGACTTTCAAAGCCTGCATCTTCTGCATGTACACATGGCACAAATAAAAGACATGCTAATAAAACCGAAAATATTCTTTTCATAGTCCTCTCCTTCTTGAACAACTAAATCTTAAATTTTTAAGAATACGCATTTCCATTCTACCCATAAAATTTACTTATTGACACATTTATATAGGTTTTTCTTCAATGGAAAGTTTACAAAGGTTAAATTTTATTGGTTTAGACTTAAAATTTTGGGGGTTTATTGGGGCAGTTTGTAAAGAATAGTTTGTACTTAAACTGATTTGAGGAACTAAATAAATGATACTTGATTTTTTACCTTTGTTTTTTGCTCCAGAGATAATATATAGGAACTCCTATTAATACAATAATTAGCCCAGGCCAAGTGTATCGAGGTTTAAAAATTAAAAGATCTATTGATATTAATGAAGCTAAAACTATATACAGTCCAGGAATAAATGGATATCCTAAGACTTTGTAAGGCCGCTCTACATCTGGTTTTGTCCTTCTAAGTACAAATAATCCACTAATGGTTAGTACATAAAATATAAGAACTGCAAAAATTACATAGTCTAATAAATCACCATAGGTACCTGATAAACATAAAACACTTGCCCATATACACTGCATTATAAGAGCATTTTTAGGGACAAGTTGTTTATTTAAACTTCCTGCAAAATTAAAAAATAAGCCATCGTTCGCCATTGCATAATATACTCTTGCACCACTTAAAATAATTCCATTATTACAACCAAATGTTGAAACCATTATTAACAGTGCCATTATAACTGCGCCACTACTTCCAAAAATCACTTGTAATACAGCGGTAGCTACTCTGTCATTTTGTGCAAACTGTATACCGCGTGATAATACATCAGATCCATTCATATCTCCATGTAGTGGAATCACGCAAAGATAAACAACATTTACAAGCAAATAAATTAAAGTCACAATACTTGTCCCTAAGATCAAACTTAAAGGAATATTTTTCTTTGGATTTATTACTTCTCCAGCTGTAAAAGTAATATTGTTCCAGGCATCTGATGAAAATAAAGAACCTACCATTCCTGCACCGATAGCTCCTAAAATAGCTATTCCACTAAGTTTTTCTAGTGTAAAAGAATCTCCGTGTACGTGCATCCATGATGCATCCCAAAAGTTTTGTAGGTTTAAAGAAATTGTTTCACTATTTCTACCAATAGTTAGTCCTAGTACAATTAGTCCAAAAAGTGCAATTAGTTTTGTAACAGTAAAAACATTTTGAATTATCTTGCCAGCTTCTAAACCACGTGTATTTATCCAGGATAAAAAAATAATTACAAGTATTGCAAGAAGATTTTCAGTATTTAATCCGATCGTATATGGACCTAATTTTCCAAACATACAGATCCAATTCGATGAAGAAATAATAGGAAAAATCACACCAGAGAACTTTGCAAATGCCACAGCAACAGCTGCAATAGTACCTGTTTGAATAACTGTAAACAATGTCCATCCATAAAGAAATCCAATACACTTACCAAATGATTCTCTTAAATAAACATACTGTCCACCAGCATGTGGCATCATAGCTGCAAGCTCACCATAGCTAAGTGCAGCCATAGTGGTTATGAGTCCAGATACTATCCATGTAACCAATAACCATCCAGGAGATCCAATGGTTCTTGCAATATCACTTGAAACAATAAAAATACCTGAGCCAATCATAGAACCAATTACAATAGCTGTTGAGTCAAAGAGATTTAGACCGCGCTTGAGAGAGGAAGATTCACTAATACTTGAGGATTTATCTATAGTTACTGTCATGCCTCTACTTTCCTTCACATACATCAGGCACATCATTTTCATCATTATCAATGATAGACAATCTTCTAGCTTTGTCATAAATAGGATTTAACTCTATAAATCCACTATCTAATTGATCTGTGGATATTCCATCTGGTGGTGGTAAACAGTCAGGATTTAATTCAACATGATGAAATCTATCAAAAGGTATTAGAATGGGTGGTCCACAAGCAATTCCTTGTCCAAGTTTTGAAACGATTCCATAAAAATCACGAATTGCTGCTTTCAGTCTTAATGTGCATTTAGAGGGTGGAGTAGAATTAACTGCTCTATCAAATTGACGACTTATAGATAAAACTTGTTTAGCTTTTACTCTACGTGATTTGATTTTTTTAGCTAGTAATTTTTCATAAACACTGTTTAAGTCTTGAAGTACTTTAGCTAATATTTCTTCACCTGATTCAGGTTTAACATCTGATGAAGTATCATCTGAAACACTCCCTGAAGAAGAACTGTCTTGTGCATAGGCTACACTTGATTTAAGAACTGGACTTAAAAACAAACAAAATATAAACAATAAGAAAACAATTAGACCTTTATTCATTTTTATCACCTCACTTCTCATGAATATAGTACTTTTTCTAAGCAAGGTCAAGACAAAGATATATGTTTTAATAATAAATTCAATATACTTATAAGATAACAATGAAAAAACTTGATTCTGATATTTCTTTTATTTTACTTGCAGTTATACTAATTAATTTTGCTATTGTGTTTGTAGGTTCAGAATTTAACAATCCAATCAGAGAAGAAGCATTTGCTACAAAGTTTTCTTGTTTTGAACTTTTAATATCTGCTTATTTATCACTCAATGTTTTTCTACTAAGAAATAAAAACAACAACTTAGTCTCATTAAAAACATCACACATTATATGGTTAATTATTGCTATTGGTTTTATTTATCTGGCATGTGATGAGATTGGAGAATGGCATGAAAGAATTGATGCTTTTACTCATATATATTTTCATATACAGGAAACGGCACTTACAGACAGCTTAGATGATTTGATTATTGGTTTATATTTCATAACAGGACTATGTTTTTTATATGCATATAAAAAAGAACTTTACTTGTACTTTAGAGAAACTTGGAATCTATTTATAGTAGGTTTTATATTAACAGTGTTTTATATAGTATTTGATGCATTGACTAACAGGTATGATTTTTTACCATTTCTTTTTGGTGACAACAGTACAACAAAAACAATGTTTTTAAACATAACTTTCTTAGAAGATAAAATAAAAATATTTGCTGAGGGTATCTTTATAGCTGGATTTTATTGGTGCAAGCAAATTTCTTATAAACTATCGGTATAACAAAAAGTGTTAAAACAGTTGAGCTTATCATGCCACCTAAAATAACGATGGCTAATGGATGTTCAATCTCAGCTCCTGCCCCTGGAAATAGTGCTAGTGGTAGCATGGCAAAGGCTGCTGCTAATGCTGTCATAAGAATAGGTGCCAATCTGTCTTTAGCACCTTGTTTTATAACATCATCGATTTTTAAATCTGGGTTTTCTTTTTGAATATCAAAAAATCTGTTTACAAGCAAAATAGTATTTCTTGTAGAGATACCAAATAAAGTTATAAATCCAATTACACTTGCAATGCTTAAAACCCCATCAGTACAAGCCACTGCAAAGATTCCTCCAATTAATGCAAGTGGTAGGTTCAGCATAATAACTAAAGCTATTTTTAAAGACTTAAATGCAAGTGACAATAAAAGATATATGCAAGCTAAAACTATAATGCTAAGTAAAAACAATTTTTGATTAGCTTCTTTTTGCTGCTTGTAATCACCCTCAAACTCAATTGTATAACCTTGTGGAAATGAGATTTTTTGATTAATTAGTTTTTGAGCTTCTTCTACTGCTTTTGAAAGATCAGATTTACTGGCATTTGCTTGAATAACAATTCGTCTTGAAACTCTTTCTCTGTCTATTATGTTATAGCCTTTGCTTTCATAAATCTCTGCAACCTGTCCAAGTGGTATTTTGATTCCTTTTGGAGTATCAATCAATGTATTTTTTATAACCTCTAAATCATTTCTATAGGGTTCTTCAAACCATACAAATAAATCAAATGCTTTTTGTCCTTTAATTATTTTTTGAGATGTAGTATTTCCATTGTATGCATTTTTTACAGTTTCAAGTAAATCACCTACAGTTAATCCATATCTTGCAGCAATAGATCGTTTAATTTTTATATGTATTTGTGGGATTTTGCTTATAGGTTCTACTTGTATTTCTGTAAGATTTTTTACTTTTTCAAGTACAGATCCTATTTCATGTGCTTTTTCCCTAAGAACTTCTAAATCATTACCATAAAGCTTAATGACAATTGGCGCTCTTTGTCCTGTAAGAACATTTTCAATACTTTCAGCAATAAACGATCTAATAAGAGGTACAACACCAGGCAGTTTTTCAAAATCTTCTCTTATTTCTTCAATCAACAATTCTTTTTTCTCTTGTGCAATACCTTCTTTAAGTGTTACATCAAAGTGACTGATATTAGCAGTGATTGGCTCATCATCTGATTCTGAGCGCCCTGCTCTATTTCCTACTCTAACAATTTCTTTATGTTCTAATAATATCTTTTCCATTAAAATAGCAATTTTTTGCGTGTAGCTCAAACTACTTCCAGGCGGTGCAATTGCCATTATGACTAGATTTTCCTCCCCAAGTTCTGGCAAGAATGATTTTCCTAAAGATAAAAATATAACAATAGCTATTAAAGAAGTAATTATTGTTCCATAAATTATTTTTCTTGGATTTTGCAGTGCTTTGTCTAAAAGATTTAAATACTTCTCTTTTAAATTTGTTAGAAACTTAGGCTCATGATTAGATAGTGTTTCATTTTTTCCTAGAAGATAAAAGCTCATTGCTGGAGTAACGACTAAAGCTACAGCTAAAGATGCAAAAAGTGAGATTATATAAGCCCATGCAAGTGGTTTAAACATTTGACCAGCTAAGCCATCTAGAAATAAAACAGGTATGAAAACTACAGTGATTATATAAGTACCATAAACCACTGAGTTTCTTACCTCACAGGAAGCATTGAAAACAACCTCCATTATTGGTTTTGGGTTTAAAGCTAGTTTATTTTCTCTAAGTCTTTTATAAATATTTTCTACATCTATTATTGCATCATCTACTATTTCTCCTACTGCAACTGCAAGTCCACCCAGCGTCATTGCATTTATTGTTTGACCAAATGCTTTAAGAACTAGAATTGCAGTTATTATTGAAAGAGGAATAGCTATAAGACTTATAAAACTTGAACGAAGACTACCCAAGAATAAAATAAGAACAATGATTACAAGAAGTGAGCCCTCAAATATTGCAGAAATAATATTTCTTATTGAAACTTGTACAAAATCTGACTGGCTATAGGTTTGAACTATCTTTATATCTTTTGGTAATGAACTCTTTATATTCTTAAGTACCAAATCAATATTTTTACTCAGCTCAATAGTATTAACTTGTGGCTGTTTGCTTACAGCAATAATTACTGCATTTTTACCATCTACACTTCCATTACTTCTTTTGAATGCAGAACCAACAGTGATTTTAGCTATATCACTAAGATGAATGGGGATTTCATTTTTTTCTGCTACTACAGAGTCTTCTAAATCACTTAAGTTTTCTATCTTTCCAATTCCTCTAATTAAATACTCTTTATCTTCCTTAAGTAAATAACCACCACCAACAATTACATTTGCTTTGTCAACAGCCTTGATGACTTCATTTAACGATATTTCATATTGTTTTAACTTTTGAGGATTTAACAGGACTTGGTATTGTTTGACATCACCACCATAAACTACAACATTTGCAACACCAGGGATAGAAAATAATTTGTTTCTTATTTCCCAATCTGTATATGTTCTGATTTCTCTAAGAGAAGTTTCTTTTCCAGTTAATGCAAAAAAGTAAACATTTCCAATTGGTGAAGTGATTGGAGATAGAACTGGTTTTTTTACATTTGCTGGTAGTTTAGATGAAACCACCTGTATTTTTTCTGCTACTAATTGTCTTGCATCATAGACATTAGTACCCCACTCAAACACTACAGTAATAAAAGATAAGCCTTCAGAAGAACTGCTTCTTACGGTCTGCACCATACTTGTACCATTTAAGGTACTTTCAAGAGGTATTGTAACCAATGACTCTACTTCTTCAGCAGCAAAACCTGGTGCATGTGTTTGAATAACTACCTGTGGTGGAGCAAACTCAGGAAAGATATCTACAGGAGTATGAATAGTTTGAAAAGATCCATAAATAAAAAATAATATTCCAAGGATTATAACTATAAATCTATTTTTAAGTGACCAACTAATAATATTCTTAATCATGTTTCTTTTTTCTAAAAAGCAATGTCACCAAGGCTCCAAGTATCAGTCCAATAAAACCTGGAAGAATATATACTGAGATGTTATTTTTGGGG
This sequence comes from Candidatus Melainabacteria bacterium, assembly GCA_023250155.1. GTDB lineage: Bacteria > Cyanobacteriota > Vampirovibrionia > 2-02-FULL-35-15 > 2-02-FULL-35-15 > JAHFBD01. The sequence continues at coordinate 97,774 of JAHFBG010000007.1, read as the reverse complement.
TTTGAATGTTCATGAGTATGATTATGCTCTTCATGTTCTTCATTATTGACATCTTCGTCTACATGCTTACCTTCAGCATACTGCAACTGATATCCACCATGTACCACTAAAATATCACCAGACATAAGACCAGATATTACTTCAGTATATTCTTTATCATGTTTAATTACTTTTATATTTCTTGGTTTATAATTATCTCCTTCTTTTATATAAACAATATGTTTATGCTCTTCATCTTTCTCTTCATCTATGTCTACTATTGCACTGGTAGGAATTAAAATTGCATCCTTTTTTTTGCTCGTGAATATAACAAGCTGTGCAAATATTCCTGGTTTTAAAAGTCCTTTAGCATTGCTTAGCTCTGCTTTTACTGGTAGTGTTCTTGACTTTTCATCTATCAATGAGCCAATATATGAAAGCTTTCCTTCGTAGTTGTCTTTTGGATTGCCATCTAAACTAATAAATACTTTTTGACCAATTGAAACCTTGCTAACATCTTGTTCATAGATATTTGCACTAGCCCATAGTTTTGAAAGATCAATAGCATGAAACAAAATTTGATTTGCTCCAACTACTTGTCCAGCAGCAACAAGCCTTTCAACAACTGTTCCTGTTTTTTTTGAGTTAACCTGAAAAGTACCTTGTTCATCTGAAGTAGCCAATCCTGTAAGTATTTTTAAATTGCTCTCAAATGCTTTTAGTTTTGCTTCTGCACTTCTTAGCAACGATCTACTTGCTTCAAAATCTTTTTTTGCAGAGATACCTTTTTCAAACAAAATTTGTTCTCTTGAAAAAGTGCCTTGCGCAAGCTCAAGCTCTGCTTTTGCCTGATCAATGTCAGACTGAAGCTTTGACACCTCTGTACTTTGAATAACAGCAACAGCTTGATCTACAACTACCTTATTTCCTAAATCAACTAAAAGTGAAGATATTGTTCCTTGAACAGGAGAGTTAATATCAAAATGGTTTTTAGGAATTTCTTCAATTTGACCTGTTGTAACTATTGTCTCATCAACAGTTTTTATTTCAACAATCTGAGTCTGTATGCCAAGAGATTTTGAAATAGCTTTATCAACACTTACTTCTTCGTTCTTCGGTCTAAAGTCTTGAGCTTCATCTCCACCATGGGCATAACAGGACAGAGAATAGAAAATAGAGAATAGAAAATAGAAATAAAAAAATCTTTTCATCATTATTCTTCTGTTAGTCCATATAAAGGCACTCCAGTAGCATACTCTAGACTTGCCAATGCAACTTGATAATTTAATAAACTTTCCAAATAACTTTGTTGTAAGTCTCTGTTTTGTTGCTCAGCATTTAAAACATCCGTTAGTGATAGCTTCCCTTTTTCATATGCTGTTTTTATCATCTCTAAGATATTTTCTGAGCTTGTAAGTAATTTTTCCTGAAACCTCTGGATTTGTTGTTCTCGAATTTCTACATCATGCAAAGCATTTGCTACATCAATCCCTATATCATGTTTAATTCTTTCTTCTTCTTTTTGAAGGTATTCTATTTGAGCTTTAGCTTGTTTAATTTCACCTTGTTTTCTATTGAATACAGGAAGTTCAAACTGTCCACCAAAATATGGACCCCAGATATTATCTCGAAAACTAGGTTTTACTACAGCACCTTCAACATATAAGTTAGGTATTCTTTCCCATCTAGCTTTCTTTAACTGAGCTCTTGTAATTCCAAAGTCTTTTTCTAAAATAGCAATTTCTAATCTTTTAGCTAGGGCTGTATCAAGAATTTTATCTATTCCCTTATACTCATTTAGTTTAATCTTAGGTTTTGATTCTTCTATATCACTAAGAGTAATATCTGAATCAGGAGATAATCCTAATGCATGATTAAAGTCAACTTTTGATTTTTTTAATCTTCCTTCAGCACTGCTTAATTCATTTTCTGCACTTAAAAGCTGCATGTTTGCTCTATCCAACTCAAGTTGTGATATATCTCCTGCTGTAAATCTTTTTTGTGCAACATCCAATAGAGATTTATAAAAATCAATTCTTCCCTTTGCAAGATTGAACAATTCTAATCCACTAGCTAGATCTGAATATCCTATGTGGACTTGAGTATGTATCTCCCACAAAACTTTTGCTATTTCAAGTTCTGTTTTAGAAATTTGCTCCTTTGCTACTTCTATTCTCCAATGTCTTTTCTTACCAAGCTCTAAAGTCTGCCCAACTTGTAAAGGATGTATAGAGCCGCCTTTTACAAACTCATTGTTTGAATTGATAATTGGATTGGGTCTATATTTAGCAATTATAAGGTTAGCTTCTTGAACCGGCAAAGTAGCAATTGCAGATTTTATATGGTGATTGTTTTCTAGCGCTAAGCTTAAAGCTTCTTTTAAAGTTAATAATCCAGTCTTTTTTATAAGGTTTTCAGAACTTGATTCTTGTGGTGATTCTTCACTGAGTTTAATTTGTTCAGCAAAAGATTTTTGAAGAAAAAAGCTACAAGAAAAGCTTAAAATAAAAAACACTAATGATAATAATTTTATATTTTTCATAATTATCTAAATAGGAGACGATAGAAATTTATATATGATTCAAGATAAACATCAATAATATAAAAAGTATATGGATTTCCAGGTCAAGACATAAAACATTTAAAGCAATTCTTGCTAATTTTAGTATTGAGTTCAATATCTGGGCATATTTAATTTATGAAGCAAGGAATTTACTTAATTGTAATTTTATTATTTTTCACATCAGGTTGCTGCTTTGAAAAAAAGCTGGTTCATCATACACCGATACAAAAATCCAGAGGTGTAATTCAAATCTCAAAAGAAACAGCAAAAAGTATTGGTCTTAAGACAGAATTAGTTGAAAAGAAAAAAATTGGCTTTCAGCTGCGTTTTAATGGTATTGTAAAATCTATACCATATAAAACGTTTTATATTGCTTCTCCAGTAAAAGGAAGAATTTTAAAAGTCTATGTAGAACCAAATCAGCAGATTACAAAGAGTCAACTTTTGTGTGAAATAGCTAGTCAGGATGTTGCTGAATTACAGTTAAATATAAATGAAAAACTCATTGAGCTTGAAGGAAACATTGAGGAAGCAAAGCTTGAATTGAGCTTAAAAGAAAATACTTACAACAGAGAAAAAGATTTATTTGAGCATGGGATTACAGCAAAAAAAGAATTTCTTGAAGCTGAAAACGAATATAAAATAGCACAAACCAATCTTTCCATACTAGAAAAGAGTAAAGAGGCACTTGAAAAACTAGCAGAAAAAAGACTCTCTATTATAGGTTCTGACTTAAAAGAAAATATAAATAATGGAGGTTATGTACAAGTTAAAGCTTCTGAGAATGGCTTAGTCTTAAAACGATTAATAAATCCTGGAGAAGTTGTAGATGAAAATAAAGTTTTATTTGAAGCCAGTGATTTGTCTGAGATCTATCTTGAATCAAATGTTTACGAAAAAGATATTCCTGAAATTTTAATTGGAGAAAAGGTGGTCTTTACTGCAGAAGCATATCCTGATAAGGTTTTTAATGGTGTTATAAGTTATATTTCCCAAACAGTTGATCCACAAACAAGAACAATAACAGTTCGAGCAAAAATTCTTAATCCAGGGAATAAATTAAAACCTGAGATGTATGGCAATATACTTATCAAAATGAAAGAAAGAGAAGTTTTAGTTGTAAATAAAACTGCAATTCAAGAACTAGACAATGATTATGTAGTCTATGTAAAAACCTACGGTGGCTATAAAGAAGTAACAGTCAAGCTTGGAAAAGAATCAAATGGAATAGTTGAAATAGTTTCTGGTTTAAACCCTGGGGACAAAGTTATAACACACGGAAGTTTCTGGATTAAGTCTGAATACCACTCAGAATAAAAGCCATGATTAATAAAATAATTGAATTTTCACTAAATCAAAAGTTCATAGTTATATTTATGACCTTAATGCTTGCGGGCTGGGGAATACACTCATTTATGAACTTGCCAATTGAAGCATTTCCTGATGTAACAGATACTATGGTCCAAGTTATTACTCAATACCCAGGCAAAGCGACAGAAGAAGTAGAAAAACAAATTACCTTCCCCATAGAAATTGAATTGACAAGCTTACCTCACAAAACACATATCAGATCTCAGTCCCTAGCAGGCTTATCAGTTATAAATATAATTTTTGATGATACTGTCGATAAATATTTTGCACGACAGTTAGTTCTTGAAAAACTAAGAAATGTGAATTTACCAGAAGAGGCTGATGTCGATCTTGGACCATTGTCTACTCCTATTGGTGAGCTATATAGATATACCCTAGAATCTAATAATCACTCACCTATGGAGTTAAGAACTACTCAAGATTGGTATATGCGCCCAAATTTAAGACGAGTACCAGGAGTAGCTGATGTAGTAAGTTTTGGTGGAGAAGTTAGGCAATTTCAGGTTTTAGTTGATCCTTTTAAATTAAAAAGTCTTGGACTTACTCTTGAGGATATTTTTGACTCATTATCATCTTCAAACAAAAATACAGGTGGGGGTTATCTTAGGCTAGACAATCAACAATACATAGTAAGAGGCATTGGTTTACTTTCATCTTTAGAAGATATTCAAAATACCGTTATAAAAGCTGTAAATGGAATACCAATTAAAATCCAAAACATTGGAACCGTTCACATAGGACCTGCAGTTAGACAAGGTATTGTAGGAAGAAATGAAAAGAAAGATGTAGTAGAAGGAATTATACTAATGCGCAGGGGTGAAAATCCATCCCGAGTACTTGCAGATATAAAAATAAAACTACAAGAACTACAAAAATCAGTCCATAAAGGAATTAAAATTGTACATGTTTATGATCGTGAAGAACTTATAAATAGAACATTAGAGACTGTTAGTACTACTATCGTCTTAGGAGTAATCTTAGTATTTGCAATTTTATTACTATTTACTGGTGAATCAAGACTTGCATTTATTGTCACATTAATTATTCCACTGGCTTTGCTATTCGCATTTATTTTAATGAAGATTACAGGAATAGCTGCAAACATGCTAAGCCTTGGAGCTATAGACTTTGGAATCATTATTGATGGTGCCGTAGTAATGGTAGAAGGTATTTTTGTGATTCTAGCCAACAACCCTAACTACAAAGATAAAAATAGTTTAATTACAAAAGCAGGTAGTACAGTTGGAAAACCAATTTTATTTTCAAAAGCAATAATTATCCTTGCATTTTTACCTCTGTTTTGTTTGCAGAGAGTTGAAGGTAGATTATTTGAGCCACTAGCACTAACAGTTAGTTTTGCAATTCTGGGGGCTCTTTTATTTTCTTTGACACTTGTACCCGTTTTAGCTTCTATATTTTTAAAGGATGATGTACCTGAAAAAGAAATTTGGATTGTTAAAAAAATTGAGCACTTTTATCTCCCCATCCTATATCAATCAATTCAAAATCCAAAAAAAGTAATCACTTTGGCTATCATAGGTCTTGGAGCTTCACTTATATTAGCTACTACATTAGGAACTGAGTTCTTACCAACAGTAGATGAGGGTGCAATATGGATTAGAGCAACAATGCCTATAAATATTTCTATTCAGGACGCACAAGATATAGCACCTAAAATTACAAGCACTATTAGAAAGTTTCCTCAGGTGAAAACCACTGTTTTCCAGATAGGCAGACCTGAAGATGCTACAGATCCTAATCTTCAAAACAATACAGAGATTTTTGTTGATTTAATTCCACGAGATAAGTGGGGATGTACAAAAGAAGAATTGATACAAAAAATCGATGATGTTATAGAAAATAATTTTCCTGGTATTTCATTTAATTTTTCTCAACCTATTGCAGACAACGTAGACGAAGCTATATCAGGTGCAAAAGGACAAGTAGCTATTAAACTATATGGACCTGATTTAAATATCTTATTAAAAAAAGCAAAAGAAATCTATAAAGTACTCAGGCAAGTTGTAGGAGTTAGAGATCTCTTTGTAGATCAACTCTCTGGACAACCACAATTAATAATTAAAATCGATAGAAATCTTTGCTCAAGATATGGAATTAGTGTTAGAGATGTTCAAAACATTATAGAGACAGCACTTGCTGGCAAAGTAGCCACACAATTTCTGGAAGAAGAAAAGCGTTTTGATTTAGTAGTAAGATTGTTGCCTGAATATAGAGAAGATATAGAATCAATTAAAAATCTACAAATAGATTCATCTGATGGTTCAAAACACATACCAATAGCTCAATTGGCTAGTTTTGAAAAAAGGATTGGCGCTCCTGTTATTTATAGAGAAAATAATAGAAGACGAGTTGCAATAAAATTTAATATTCGTAAGCGAGACATGGGTGGACTTGTAGAAGAAGCTATGCAACTTGTTGCAAAAAAAGTAAAACTACCGAGTGGGTATCAGATCGTATGGAGTGGACAATTTGAAAGTCAACAAAGAGCAATGGCTAGGCTTGGTTTAATTGCTCCATTAAGCATATTGTTTATATTTGTTTTATTGTTCGCAGAATTTGCATCGATAAAATATGCCATTTTAATTTTAATTACAATTCCATTTGCAGCTATTGGTGGGATTCTAGGATTATTTTTTACTCATATACATTTAAGCGTATCTGCAATGGTAGGCTTTATTGCTTTATCTGGAGTTAGTGTACAAAACGGAATTATTTTAGTTTCCTGCTTTAACAGACTAAAACAGGAAGGACATGAATCTAAAATAGCTACTGTACTTGGAGTAAAAGAAAGACTAAGACCAGTTGTAATGACTGCTTTACTTGCTTCCATGGGATTACTACCTGCAGCATTATCTACAGGAGCTGGATCTGAAACTCAAAAACCCCTTGCTGTTGTAATTGTATTTGGAATGATTTCAGCTTTAGTATTAACTTTAGTAGTGTTACCTACTATTTATTGCTGGTTGGAGAGAAAAAGCGAGAAAAGAGTACTTTCAAAAGCATAATTAATTATGGAATATTTTTTTCATTACTTCGTTTGTAGTAGTGTATATGCAAAAGTGTCATTATATATAGTTTAATTGTATTGTGTGGATTGATATAAAATGATAACTTTTTATTTTAACTACGTCTTTAATAGATCGTAGGTAGCAGTCGCGACTGCTACCTACAAAAGAAACGAAAGGAAATTTAAAATGAGATTTATTAAAATTGCATCAACACTTTTACTTGGAATGTTTGTAATATTTACAAGTATTCCAGCACAAGCATCAAGTCATAGAGAAGCACCATTTATAGCTGAACTACCAAAAGTAGATGGCACAGATTTTTATATATTTAATAGTTATGAAAACAATAGACAAGATTTTGTAACAATACTTGCTAACTACCAACCACTACAAGATGGATATGGCGGGCCTAACTTTTTTGCCTTAGATCCAGATGCAATATATGAAATCCACATAGACAACAATAGTGATGCTAAGGAAGATATTACTTTTCAATTTCAAGCAATGAATACTTTAAATGATATTGCTCTTGATATTGGCGGAAAAATGATTTCTGTACCATTTATAAATGTAGGTGGTATTGGACCTGGTATCAAGGACAACATGGCTACTAATGTAGTAGAAACATTTACTGCAAAAGTAATAAAAGGAAATCGCCGCACAGGAAAAGCTCAATTAATCTCAAACGCTGATAACAGAGAAACTGTATTTGTAAAACCCACTGACAATACAGGAGACAAATCAATTCCTAGCTATGAAACCTATGCAAAAAATCACATTTATAATATAAACATACCTGGTTGCTCAATGGCTGGGAGAATGTTTGTAGGACAAAGAAAAGAAGGTTTTGTTGTAGACTTAGGTGGTACTTTTGATTTAGTAAATTTAAACCCACTTGGTGATCCTAGAGGTGGCATAAACACAATCGCTGACAAAAACGTAACATCATTTGCACTTGAAGTACCTAAAGCTTGTTTGACTGGAACAACTCCAATCATTGGTGCCTGGACTACTTCAAGCTTGCCTCAATCAAGAGTGTTTGGAAGAACTCCTTCATTTAATGCTCCAGCTGCAGAAAGAGGACCATTGGTTCAAGTATCAAGATTGTCAGCACCACTTGTAAATGAACTTTTCATTGGAATAAAGGATAAAAACAAGTTTAATGCTAGTGAACCAAAAGATGATTCACAATTTGCTGACTATGTTACAAACCCTACTCTACCAGCTGTTTTAGAATTGCTTTTTGGTGGTGCAGGCTACAAAGCCCCAACAGCATTTCCAAGAACAGATCTTGTTGCAGCATTTCTAACAGGGTTAAAAGACTTAAATCAAAACTCAGCAGTAGCAGAAATGCTTCGCCTAAACACTTCAACAACTGCATTGTCAGCATCACAACAAAAACCATTAGCTGCTCTTGATGGTGATACTGCTGGTTTTCCAAATGGAAGAAGACCAGGAGATGATGTAGTCGATATTGCACTTCGTGTAGCATCAGGCGCATTACTACCTGAAGATAAAGCACCTGCAGGAAAATTACCACTTACAGATGGAGCTTTTGTAAGTGCTAGTGATTTTGATGAGGAGTTTCCTTATCTTAAAGCACCTCTTCCTGGGAAAGTGGCTTCTAAGTAAGAGAAAATGAGTATGAACTTAAAAATAACGAGTGCAAAGAAAAGTACTCGTTATTTTTTTTCTTATCCCGATCATCTCAACTTAAGCATATTATTTCGACTCACCATGCCAGCTTGGAGCTTTCCAAAACCATCGGGGTTCTTGGCAGACTTAATTCATAAATTGTGTTGTACTTACATTATTAAAACTTTAGAGCAAAAGTTGTTAAGAGGTTCCCTCGGGCTGTCCAGCTCCTGCGCTTGGCAGGTGAGTCTTACATTGATACTGCTTAAGTTGACACCAATACTGACTCGCAATGATATACGGTTATTACTTTGCTTCTTTTTCCTTTTCATTTCTTACTTCTCACCCCTTGCTTCCTTTGCTAAACCATTCATACCAATAAATAATTCTCAAATCCTAGAAACCCTTTCAACCACTCTTGGAGCACCAATTTTACAAGAAGTAAAAAGATTAAAAGAGCAAGTTAAAAAAGATCCAAACAACCTAACACTTGTTTTAAATACAGGAAAACGATTTATAGAAATTGCACGACAAGAAAGCGATCCAAGATACTTAGGCTATACTGAATCATTAATTAAACCCTGGATAGATAAAGACAATGTCCCATCAGATATTCTAATTATTAGTGGGACTATTAAACAAAGCAATCATAATTTTCATGGAGCTATTAAAGACCTTGATGAAGCATTAAAAAAAGATCCTACTAGTTCACAAGCTTGGCTTACTAAAGCACTCATATTACAAACCATTGGAGACTATGATGGTGCAAAAAAGAGTTGTGGACATTTAATAAGGCTATCTAATGAGCTTGTCTCTGCTAGCTGCTTAAGCAGTGTATCAAGTCTCAATGGACAAGCATTTAAAAGCTACAGTTTATTAAGTCGCATTCTGGATAATGCTTCTCAATCTTATGTAAGTCCAAGCGAAAAATTATGGGCTATAACACTACTTGCTGAAATAGGAGAAAGAATAGGAGAAAATCAAGCAGCTGAAAGATATTTCAATCAAGCATTAGAGCTAAATAAAAATGATAATTATTTATTAGCTGCTTATGCTGACTTTTTACTAAATCAAAAAAAATACCAAGAAGTAATATCTCTTTTAAAAGATAAAACAAAAATCGACAATTTACTCTTAAGACTAACTTTAGCTGAAAATGCGCTAGGCTCCCCGTCTTTAAAAGATCATATAGATGATTTAAAGAACCGTTTTAATGCAGCTTATCTACGAGGTGACAACGTACATCTTAGAGAAGAAGCTATTTTCACTTTGAAGCTGCTAAACAAACCAAAAGAAGCCTTGACACTGGCAGAAAGAAACTGGGAAATACAAAAAGAACCTCTAGATGCTCAAGTATTCTTAGAATCAGCCATTGCAACAAATGACAAACAAGCTCTTAAACCAGTGTTGGAGTTTATAGAAAGAAATAAGTTAGAAGATAAAAGATTAGAGGAGTTTGTTGAGTAAAGATTGAAGATCAATCAATTCTATCTTTAGGTTTCCAATTTTTCTGGATAAATTCATATCAATATCACTTGCCACCAAGTAATTATCTCCATTCGGATATTGTCTTCTAAAAGCCTCTAACCCTGAAGGGTTAAAGTTATCACTTGTCCATTTACATTCAATAGCAATTGGTTCTTTCCCTCTTTTCTTTAACACAAAATCTACTTCATGACCTCTCTTGTCTCTCCAATAATTTATTTGTCTTGTTTGTAAATTTGCCTGGATTTCATTTAGAACAAAATGCTCCCAAAGATAACCTAAATCTTCATTGCGAAGCTTTTCCCATCCCTTGTGATAAGACACAAACCCAGTATCAAAAGCATATACTTTTGGTGCAGAAACTATTTCAGATGGTTTGTATGTGCTAAAAGGTTTAATTATATGAAATACAAAGGTTGATTCCAAGATTCTTAAATAATTATTGATTGTTTGTCTGCTAACCTCACAAGACCTTGCAAATTTAGAAGCTTCAAATATCCCACCACTTTGATTAAGTACCAAATCAAAAAACTTTTGAAACGAATCCTTTCTTTCTAATTTAAACAGTTCTTGAATGTCTTTAGCCCAGTAATCATCCATCCATTCCTGGAAATATTTTTCAGGAATTTTCTCTGACATAAAAAATGGAGGCAAGCCACCCATAAAAAGACGATGTTCTAAATCTTTGCTTTTAAAATCTAATAAGTCATTAGTAATCATTGGTGTTAACCACAACTGTATTTTTCTTCCTGTTAAAGTATCCTTAAATTTTTTTGAGGCTGTTATTGTAGACGATCCAGTTGCAATTATTTTTATGCTTTGAAAATGATCAGTTGCAATTTTTAAAAGTTCTGATGGATTATCCAGCCTATGAACTTCATCTAAAATAATTCTTTTGTTTTTCAATTTTCCTAAAAATGCTTCTGGGTCACTCATCAACTTTCTTGTTTTAGGTAACTCACAGTCAAAATACTCTACCTTTTCTAAAGATTGACAAAGGTATGTTTTTCCTGCTCTTCTAACACCAGTTAACCAAATCAAAGATCGTTCTTTCCATAGACTATTTATTTGTTTGATCCAAAAGTTTCTTTTAACCATATGCCGCTATAATAGCATTTAGTCGCACTATATGCAACTAGCATTGCATTTAGTAACATCCCTTTAAAAGAACAAACAAGCTCTTCAACCAGTGTTAGAGTTTGTAGAGAAGAATGGGTTAGAGGATGTAAGGTTGAAAGAGCTTGTTTAGGAATGACATTACTTGTAGAGGTTTACGATACAGCCATTATTCACTAGTAGGTTGTTCTTCTGGAGTAAGTTCAAGTTCTTCTGTAAAAAATGATTGCATACACATACACTGCTGAGCCATAAACCCACACTCATTACACCTACCATTGCAAAACATTGAGGCGTCTGCGCCCATACTATCACAAGCATTCAGATATGTGCCAAAAGCAAGAGGAATCATAGAATTAGTACACATTGCGGTTATAAAAAAACCATTTGTTAGCATACAAGTTATCTCTCCTGGTACAGTTCCTGAGATACACATGATATTACAAGGATTGCTGCCGCCAAGAGCGTCATCACCGTCTACAGTAACATCTTCACTAGTAACGTCTACACTTGTAACATCCACCTCAGCAACATCAATTTCAGCAACTTCAGCTAGTGAAACCATTCCTTGAAATGATATGGCCAGTACTAAAAGTAAACTCACATAAAATTTCTTCATTTTTTCTTCCTCACTATTTCCTAACTATTTCCTACCAGGCTAAACCTAAACATTTTTTACCCCCACATTTTTTTTCCAAACGGGTTGTAGGGATAGCCCTGAAATAGGATTTAAGTCAGTATTGAGCTATAAATATTTATCTTTTAATAAAAGACAAAATGTGGTGTATTTATTTTCTAGCAAAAGATAAAGTTAATCATCCCAGCTTATAAGCTTCAGGATGAGTTAAATAAGGTGTAGTAATAGATTGAAAGAGCTTGTTAAGAAATTATAGTAATAGCAAAAGCTATTGCTCATTTTTGAGTCCAGCACACTGCTCTGGATGATGCCCAGCATAAAAAGCATTAGTACATGGACCACTCTCACTACCGCCGCCTATAGGTTTAGTGTCTTCTAAACATTGTTCATACGACTCATCACATAACACAAACGCATTCTCATCCCCATTGCTAAGACAGAGGTCATACTGCCCTTCACAAGTTTGGTTTTGCATGCATTCGTTATACCGCTCCTCACACTCAACTGGATCCCCTTGGCATCGGTTAATAAACTGCTCACAATTATCAACACTTGTTCCTTCTGCTTGAGCCAATGAATTTGTTCTTTGGAATGTAAATATGGCCAGTACTAAAAGCAAACCTATAAATTTTTTCATTTTCTTCTTCCTACTTCCTACCGGGTTAAACCTAAATATTTTTTACCCCCCTCCATTTTTTTCAAACAGATTTTAGGGATAGCCCTGAAATAGGATATGAATTCGTTTGGGATTGCCACACCTCATTTCATTCGGCTCGCAATGACATGTGTCAGGCAGACTTTTTAATTTTTCTTGCTGGAATAAAATCTATCACTAAAGCTGCTCCAAGAGCCTTAGCAATTTCTTCAAGTTTTGAAAGAGAATGCCCTTCATAGTCAGCACTTTCTATTCTTGCTATTGCAGATTGGGTGGTTTTGACTTTTTTTGCAAGAGCTTGTTGTGTCATACCAAGTTTTTCTCTAAGCCTTCTTATTTTTTGGGAAACTGAAAATTTAGATTCTTCTTCCTTATAAAGCCTTCTAAATTCTGGATCTTTCATGTTTTCTTCTCTCCAAAGATCATAATTTGTCTTAATTCTTTTACTCATATTTTTGTCTCCTTATATAATCTTCCAAGTTCAAGAACTCTGTTACTAGTGCCCTACCTCCTTCTGTTTGATATATTTCTATATTCCACAACACATATGAATTATATCATATATGCTATATAGCAAAATTAAGATAAAATGCTATTAATAACTTATGGGGATAGTCCCTGAAATAGGATTTGAGTTTATATAAGCTCAGGTAAAAGCGTTAAGTAATTTTTCCAGTTTATAATTTTTACTTTATCTAACTCATAAGTATTTTTTGAATTGCATACCAAATACGCTGATACATTCGGATATTCTTCTCTAAATGCCCTAAGTCCAGAGAGGTGGGAACCAGCAATATTTGAGCTTAATTTAATTTCAATTGCAGCTTTTAATTGCCCATGTTTTTCTATTAGTAAATCAACTTCTGCTCCATGATTTGTTCTCCAGTAAAAAACATTTGCTTCACTTTGCTCGTAATTAATTATTCTGTGTGTTTCAAGAATAATCCATTGTTCAAATAGTCGTCCTTTGAGTTGTCCATCAAGAGATGATGTCAAGCGTTTATTTATAGCATTTACTATTCCCGAATCAAAAAAATAAAATTTTGAGTGGGCACTCAATCTTTTTCTAATACTCTTTCTCCATGGTTCTACTTTAAAACCAATAAGTGTATCTTCCAATATTTCATAGTATGACTGTACTGTGCGTACGGGTAGCTGACATTCTCTGGCTATAGCTGAATAATTTGTAAGTTCTCCAAATTGATTAGCTGCCATATCTAAAAATCTTGAAAACCCACCAAGATTTCGTACTATCCCTTCGCTTTGTATTTCTTCTCGTAAATAAGAGTTCACATATGCATATAAAATATCTGTTTTTTCTCTTAACGTTTTATCAAAAAGTGGAGGTAATGTTCCAAATAAAAGTACATCTTCAAAGTCAAATATATGTTTTATTTCTTTATAAGTAAAGGGGAATAAGAATTTTTGTATGGCTCGGCCACCAAGTAAATTTACTCCACCACGTTTTAGCTTTCGTGCACTTGAACCTGTCAAAATAAACTGGCATTTAAAATTTTGCATCAGGTACTGTACTTCATTAAGAAGTAACGGTAACCGTTGAACTTCATCAACAAGAATTGTTTTTATCCCTTCATTTTTTATTTTGTTGGTGGCTTCATGCCTAAAAAGAGAGGGATCTTTTGAATATGAAAAGTATGTCTCATTTAAAAGAAGATCAACAAGCCAAATATGTTTAGTAAATTGTTCTTTAATAAGAGTACTTTTACCAACTTGCCTTGGCCCCAATAAAAAGAATGAACTGGTTTTTGGTAAAACAATCTCTCTCTTTAACATACTGCAAGATTGTACGGTATTCTTGCAGCATAGTCAAGGACTATTGATTTACTATACAATATTAAAGAACATGAGACAAAAAGAACAGAAAATAGCAAAATCCATAGCAAGTATTATTAAATACCTTGTTTTTTTCTCCTTTCTATTTTCTATATTTCTCCCTCTTTCTTCCTATGCTCACAAACCCAGTGATAGCTATCTTACATTATGGAGAGATGGACAAGAAATCCATGCACAGTGGGATATAGCACTTCGTGATCTTGATTATGCAGTAGGACTAGATAATAATAACGATGGGGAAATTACATGGGGTGAATTAAAAGTTCATCACAACACTATAAGCGACTATGCCCTATCACAATTCATGATGAAGACTAATGGAGCATACTGTAAAAATGAAACCATTGAACACTTAGTAGATAAGCATAGCGATGGAACATATGAAGTCTTGCACTTTAAAATTAATTGTGAGGGATTACAAAAAGTTCCTAAGAAATTTGACTTAGAATACAATTTATTTTTTGATTTAGATCCTCAACATAGAGGATTATTAAATATAAAACATAAAGGTAAAACCATAAGTAGAATTTTTAGCCCAAATAATTCAACTCAGCATTTTAATCTTGATTCACAAAATATATGGAGTCAATCTATTGATTTTCTTAAAGAAGGTATCTGGCATATATGGACTGGATTTGATCATATTTTATTTTTATTAGCACTTCTTTTACCTAGTGTTTTAATAAGAGTGTCAAATACATGGAAAGCAGTAACTAGTTTAAAAACAGCATTCTGGAATATTTTTAAAATAGTTACTGCTTTTACAATTGCTCATTCCATTACTCTTAGTTTAGCCACTCTTGAAATTATTCAATTACCATCAAGGTTTGTAGAATCCATAATTGCATTATCTGTGATTTTAGCTGCACTAAACAATATTTATCCTGTATTTAAAGAAAAACGATGGTTAATAGCTTTTGTGTTTGGATTAATTCATGGTTTTGGTTTTGCCAGTGTGTTAATGGATCTAGGTCTACCTAAAGACACACTTCTGATAGCATTGCTAAGTTTTAATGTGGGAGTAGAAGTAGGACAATTGGTAATAGTAGGAGCCTTTATACCATTTGCATATAAACTTAAAGAAAGTCGACTATATCAAATAATAATGCTTACAGGCTCAATAATAATTGCAGTAATAGCATTAGTTTGGTTTATTGAAAGAGCTTTTAATTTCAGCTTCTTTCCGATAAGCTAAAAAGATTTGCTTAGCCCAAATAACATTCTAAAGTCTGTCTTCTGCCCATCACCACTTGGATCACAAACTAGTGGCAATCCAAATGAAAGATAAGTAGACCATTTTTCACTAATTGATAATCTAAGTCCAGGTGATAAGTATAATATACTTCCACCGCTATCCTCATCTGTAAATCCAAATGGTTGGAGTCGTCCAAAAACTTGCTTTTGTCTCCACTCTCCATTTAGCTCAAGAATAGTATCTAAACCAAATATTGAATACCAACTATGCTTATGAGAGTGATCATGTGAATATTGATACTCATTATAATTTCCATACTGATGTGAGTGTTCATGTGAATGATTATATAAGTGGTTATGATTATGCGGTTGTAACAATTGATATGATAAAGCTAAATTGTAATTATGCAAATCGCCACCATAAAAATCTTGTATACCTTTTATGGCTTTTGTAAATAAATAATTAGCATCGAATGATAATCTATGCCCAAATCTTTTAGTTACTGATAAGCCTACTAGTGGCTCAAATGATCTTTTTCCCGGCTGATGATCAGCTCCAAATCGAGCTCCTGTCTTATCTTTCACATGAGCAAGTCCTGCTGGAACGGTAATGCCAGATAGTAAAGCAGCTTCTAACTCCTTGTCTTTTAAATTTAAAAACCTATATTGAGCAAATAAGGTCAAATCACCCAAGCCATCAGATGTTCCACGATCCACAATATAAGGAATTCCATTTGAAGCCATTAATAATCCATCTCTAATATTTCCTTGAATACTGTATGGCAGCCTAAAGCCAAATGTAAAATCATCAGTTACTCCATATGCAGCTACAAGAGCAGGCAAAAGAAAATACTCTGTACCATGTACAAACTGTCTTTTTTTAGCAAAGTATTTTAGAGCATCTGTAGAATATTCATTAAAATTAACATACTCGCTTCTTAGACCAATCCCCCAATGCCCTTTGGGAATAGTAGAAGCTGGATTAGTAAGAATAGGACCTGATGTTCCTGCTACTCCAAATGTAGGATTATGGTGAGCAAAAACTGGAAGACAATTGAAAATAAAGGATAGAAGAATATAATGGTAAAAAACTTTTTTTATCACAAGGTTTTATATTATCACGTGATAGACAATGCCCCTACTTCACTTGCTGCTTCTGATATACATACAGGTGCTCCACAACAAGCACATACAGAGCCTTCTGCTCTCATCGCTAAAGATTCAGCATCAGAAATAACTCCTAAGTGTAATAATAGTTTATTAATCAAACTACCACTAACTATAAATCCTCCGCTTAAACCTAAAATATGAGTTGTAAAAATTCCAATTTTTCCTAATGTTTTATAAAAGACATTATCACTTGCATCATTTTTTTCTCTTAGCTTATTAACAAGTAGATTTACTGCCCAAGGGACTGTGTTTATTTGGACTTGGAGTTTTCCAAGATTGATTAAATCATTTTTTGCCGCCGAAGGCGAGCCTCGCCCACTTTGTGGGTGGGAAGATTGTGAGTGATGTGCCGATGTGCTGATGTGCTGCTGATCTGCTGATTTGGTTCCTGGGACATGCTCATGATTGCATTCATCAGTATGCTCGTGCACATGTTCATCATGACATTCATTTGTATGTTCATGCACATGTTCATCATGGTCATGGTCACACTCATCAGTATGAACATGCTCTTCTTTCTTATTGTTTTTTTCAATGAAAAACACTGCTAAGGCCATAACTGGTCTAATTAACATACGTGGCAGACTAAGAAATTTTTGTGCTGCAATTAAACCTATTGAGCTAAGTGCTGTAAAAAGCAACTTATGCAATTGATTTTTTCCTCTATTTGTAAAGTGCATAGCACTGATAGCTAATGGTGAAGCTACAAGTGAATCTAAGTGTATTGAACTAGCTATATTTGAAACACCAATAGCTGGCACTAAATTGCTAATCATTGATAAGAATTGTTTTGAGTTATTGCTTATGTTTAAATCTTTAATTGTTTTTTCTAAAGGAAAAAATTTGTTTAAATAATCTTTTATACAACTAACACAACCATATTCTGAAGTGTGATTATGTGGTACTTCTAAACTACAAGTCGGTTCATTACAATCACCATCATGTTCATGATGCTCAGGTCCTGCTTTAGGAATGTTTAAATTGCTAGTAGAAAAACTAGAAACTGTTGGTATTGTACTCATAAATATATTTTAGTTAGTGTACCATAAGGTTTTACATATAGGGGTATCACTATTTAATTTTAATCATTGTACATATTTACAAAAAACATACATGGGCGTGGTATATCACTCTTTAGTGAGGTAAAAAAACGAGGTAGAAATTATGCGAATAAAAGATATTATGAACAAAGAACCATACATACTATATGAAGACGATACTCTTCTTGAAGCTTCAAAATTTATGAAGCAAGAAAAAATTAGAAACCTAACTGTTGTAGATTCAAGCGGTAAACTAGTTGGACTAATAACTCTAAGAGAAATAATTAATGCAATGTCAAGCAATACTCAAATGGGTTTAGTAAAAGATGCAATGATTACACAAATAAAATCTGTAGGTCCAGACACACCTCTTAAAGGAGCTATTGAAATAATGCTTCTCAACAAATTTGGATGCTTGCCAGTAACTGATAGTAGTAGAAATCTCATTGCTATGGTTACAGAAATAGATCTTTTAAAAACATTATATGACTTAATAGAACTACCTGATGATTTTAAGTCTATTGAAGAACAGCCTACATTTGCAAGAAAGTTATCAAACAAATTCAATGCTTGCGAGATAAACAATACAAGAGAAAAAATAAGCAGTCCGTTTAAAAATCAACTCTAACGCAAACATAGCTTAAGGTATTTCAACTATTGAATAGTAAGTAGGAGAACGCTTACCACCTCTCTCTACAACAATATCTTCAACCCATTTACAAGGTACAGTTTTTTCAAGAGAATTAGTTAGTTGTTCCGGAGCTTCTCTGTCACACATATCCAGAGGAAAAACCTTAGCATAAGTATTGTCAGATGAAAAACCTCGTAACCCTTCTGTCATAGTGCCAGATTCATGATTGAATAAAATTAATTTATTGTTCAATAATGTTTCTTCTTCATTATGTGATAAGGTTTGTTTATTCTTTCTGCCTGCTTCAATAAGCAAATCAGAAAATACATTATCATCGGTAAATCTAGCATAAACAGATACAAAGTAGTCTCTTGAAGTTAGGGTTATAAGCTTATTGTCATAAGTTATAGTTATGGGATTATTTTTATCGACTAAAACAGATTTATCTATTACTTTTTGTTCGCACACATCATAAAGCATATCCCTGACTTCTGTTCTCTTCTTATCTAATTGTTTAAAAAGGTCTACAATTTGCTTGACTGGTCTAAAAGCTTTTACTGGATTAGCTTGTTGTATATTTTGTGTACCTATTGACTTAATTTCTTTTGGCATAACTCCTCCATTCCAAACATCTATACAAGAACTATTTGATTAAAAGTATTCTTTATAGCTTCTACATAATTCCCACTTAAAACCCCAGCTTCAGTAATAATCCCAGTTATATATTTATGTGGAGTTACATCAAAAGCAGGGTTACGAACCTTAACACCATTAGCACAAATTTGTTTCCCATTTATGTGAGTAACTTCTTCTTCTTCTCTTTCTTCTATGGGGATTTCATCACCACATTTAATTGATAAATCAAAAGTAGAAAGTGGAGCAGCTACATAAAAAGGAATATTGTTTTCTTTTGCTAATACAGCAAGCTGATAAGTTCCTATCTTATTTGCACTATCACCATTAGATGCAATTCTATCAGCTCCAGTTATAACAAAATCAATTTCTCCTTTTTGCATTAAATGCCCACAAGCAGTGTCTGGAACTAGCGTACATTCAATATCATTTTCTACAAACTCAAAAGTAGTAAGCCTTGCACCTTGTTGACGAGGTCTTGTTTCAGCCGCATAAATTTTTATATTTGGATTATTTCTATAAGCAGTTAGAATTACACCAAAGGCAGTACCGATACCACCTGTAGCAAGAGCACCGGTGTTACAGATGGTCAACACAGATGTGAAGGTGTGTGGATGTGCTGATGCAATTTGCTTAATAATTTTTGCACCGTACTCACCCATTCTCTGACAACGCATTGCATCATCTTCATGTATCCACTTAGCACGTTTTATAACAATATCCCGTAGGTCATGGTCGTGACCCGTGACAGCAGAAATATCATTTAATACCAAATCCACAGCCCATTTTAAATTTATCGCTGTGGGGCGAGATTGTTTGATTTCTTCTCCTGTCGCGATCAATGATTCTTGTTGTAGGGAATGGTCGCGACCATTCCCTACAACGGCAGCAAGAGCCATTCCATAAGCAGCTGTAATTCCTATTAATGGAGCACCACGAACCACCATGTCTTTAATAGCATGAATAACTTCTTTATATGTTTTAAGCTCTAAATACTTCTTTTCATATGGCAAGAGCCTTTGATCTAAAACTAAAAGCTTATCTTCTTTCCAAATGATAGGGTTAACTTTTGATGTAATCTGCTGCATGATTATAATAATAACATTACTTAATCTGCTTATACACCAAGGAACTAATCTCCCTTATTACCTTTTGTCCATTCAAACTATTAAATGGTCTTTTTACTATAATTGAAATTCCAATTTTCTTACCCCATGGAAGATACATAATCCCTGCATCTCCTACACAAATACCTATAGTTCCTGTTTTGTGTGCAAATTTTGTATATTTCCCAAGCCCTCTTTTTATAAGAGATTTATTTGCTACATCAAACAAGGTGCTTCTTAAAATTCTTTTTGAATCGTTGTTTAAGAGATTTCCTTCTAAAGACTTCTCTAACAGCTCTACGAGATCATGCGGAGAAGTCTTATTTGTACCCTTAAAATCACCAAGCCAGTTTACAAGTTTTGTGTTCTTGAATCCTAATTTAACAATCTCTCTATGTGCAGCATTGACTCCTCCAAGTCTATCTATAATCATATTTGTAGCAGTATTATCACTTATGGTTAACATTAGTCTAAATACTTCTCTTAGTTTTATTTTTGTTCCAGCTCTTCTTGTTCTTATAAATCCAGCTCCTTGAGCATAATGATGTCTTTTTAAAACAAGCACTTCATTCCATGATATTTCTTTCTTGTCAATTTTTTTTAGCAGTGCAACAGCAACAGGCAATTTTATTAAACTTGCAGCAGGAAATTGAGTGTCACCATTTATGTTTATAATATCTTTTTTATTATTTAAAGGACATACATATATACCACATAAAAGATTTGGGTATTTTTTTATTATTGATTTAATTTGTGAGGCTATTGTTGAAATATTCGTAGCATTGCGATTAATCACAGTACTACTTTTGGTAACAGCCGTTACATCATTAGATACAAATAATAAAATTATGGGTAATATATAAAATATGAATTTATGTTTTGATTTAGATGGTCCGCTCATAGATGTATGCGATAGATATTATCGTGCTTATTTGGAAAGTTTAGCAGGTACTGATACAAGAGAAGTACAAGTATTAAGTAAAGAAATTTTTTGGAAACTAAAACAAAATAGAGTCCCTGATACAGAGATAAGTATTATTAGTGGGCAAAGTGCAAAAGATGCCAGAAACTCTGCTGAGCTAAGAAAAGGACTTTCATTTAAAGAAGAATACTTGGCTTTAGATAAATTGTTTGAAGATGTTTATCAAATGTTTGATTATTTAAAATCAAAACGTATACCTTTTTTTATTGTGACATTACGCAGACAGAGTCAACTCATGTATGCTGTAAAACAGTTTAAATTAAATAAATATTTCAACAATGAAAAACTATTTTCCCTTCCTGAGAACCAAAAAAGCCAAGGAGACATTCATGAAAAATACATATTGTTTGCAACTGCCATTAACAATCTAGGTTTAGATTCTACAAAAACATGGATTATTGGGGATTCAGAAACTGACATTCTTGCAGGTCGATTAGCCTGCTATAAAGGAGTAATTGGAATTACTAGAGGAATAAGAAGCCGGGTTCAACTAGAAATCTTAAGACCTGATTTTTTAGTACACAATTTAACAGAGCTAGCAAATTTTATTGAAACAATAATGATGTAATTATTTATCCCGTTCCTGCATTTTCAAACATGCTTGTGCTGCAGCTAAACGTGCTATAGGTATGCGGTATGGAGAACAGCTCACATAGTCTAATCCAATACTATTTGCAAAAGATATAGATTTTGGCTCTCCTCCATGCTCACCACAAATACCTAATTTTAAATCTTGCCTTCTTCTTCTTCCGTCATCAATAGCCAATTTCATTAAACGCCCAACACCCTTTTCATCTAAAACTTCAAATGGATTTTCTTTTAGAATTTTTAATTCTAAATAATGAGATAAAAACCCTCCCTCAGCATCATCCCTACTAAATGCAAATGTCATTTGTGTAAGATCATTTGTACCAAAACTAAAAAACTCTGCATGTTCTGCTATGTCATAAGCAGTTAATGCAGCACGAGGCACTTCAATCATAGTTCCAAATTTATAATCAATTTTTTCATTGTATTTTTCCATTACATTCTTAGCTGTACTTTCTAATTGATCTTTTACCAGCTTTAGCTCTTTTGCTTCAGATATTAATGGAATCATTATTTCTACAATGGCATTTATATTTTCTTTTTTTAATTCACAAGCTGCTTCAAAGATAGCCTGAACCTGCATAATATTTATCTCTGGGTATGAAATACCAAGCCTACATCCACGCAATCCCATCATTGGATTTACTTCATGGAGTTGTCTAACTTTGTTTAAAAGCATTTGCTCTTTTGAATGTTCTATTTTTCTACACTTTAGATCGCTTACTTGTGCTACCATTTCATCCAATTTAGGTAAGAACTCATGCAATGGTGGATCTAAAAGCCTTATGGTAACAGGATATCCAGACATAATCTTAAAGATTTCTTTAAAATCTTGTTTTTGAAATGGCAATAAATGTTTTAGTACTTCCTCTCTTTCACCGTGAGTATCTGACATTATCATTTTCTGAATCCATGGCAATCTATCCTGAGACATAAACATATGTTCAGTTCTACAAAGTCCTATTCCACAAGCACCAAACTCAAGTGCTGTCTTTGCATCAAGAGGTGTATCTGCATTTGCTCTGACACCAAGTCTTCTAATATCGTCAGCCCATGAAAGCAGGATTTTTAACTCATTTGTCATTTTAGGTTCCTGAACATCAATAGTCCCCATAAATACTTGTCCAGTAGAACCATCTATTGAAATTAAATCTCCTTTTCGTAAAACATGTCCATTTGTTCTAATGGTTTCATTTTCAAGATCAATCTTTAATGCTTCACAGCCCGCTACACATGGCTTTCCCATACCACGTGCTACTACAGCTGCATGACTAGTCATACCACCACGGCTAGTTAAAATCCCTTGAGCAGGTACAATTCCATGAATATCATCTGGACATGTTTCTACACGAACTAAAATCACCTTTTCTCCACTTAAAGATAATGCCTCAGACTCATCAGGATCAAATACAATTTTTCCTATACCAGCTCCTGGTGATGCATTTAAACCAACAGCTAAAAGGTTTCCTTCTTTTTTTGCTTTTTCTTTAGCCCCTAAATTAAAGTTTTTTAATAGAAATTGGTTTATTATGTTTGGATCTATTCTTGTAATAGCTTCTTCTTTTGAAAGAATTTTGGCATTAGCCATATCCACCGCTACCTTTATAGCTGCTTGTGCAGTTCTCTTTGCAGAACGGGTTTGCAGTAACCACAGTTTTCCTTTTTCAATAGTGAACTCAATATCCTGAACATCTTTATAATATGCTTCTAGTTTTTCTGTACACTTAAGTAATTGATCATAAGGATCAGGCAATTCATTTTTCAAGTTAATTATTTTGTTTGGTGTTCGTACACCACTTACTACATCTTCTCCCTGAGCATTTATTAGGTACTCACCATATAGTTCTTTTTCACCAGTAGAAGGATTCCTAGTAAAAGCTACTCCTGTAGCAGAATCATTTCCCATATTTCCAAAAACCATAGCTTGAATATTTACAGCAGTGCCTAGCTCATCTGGGATCTTATTAATCTTTCTATAGTATTTAGCACGTGGGTTATTCCATGATTTAAATACTGCTTCAATAGCAAGCTCTAGCTGCTTTTTCACATCTTGCGGAAAATCTGTTTTTGATTTTTCTTTTATGATTTTTTTAAACTCAACAATAATATCTTTTAAGGCATTCACATCTAAGTCAGCATCTGATTTGGACTTAGTCTTTTCTTTAAAAGAATCTAAGACTCTCTCAAAGCTATCCTTTGGAATCTCGAGAACTACATTGCCAAACATTTGAAGAAATCTTCTATAACTGTCTTGAGCAAAACGTTCATTAGATGTAACTTTCACTAATCCTAAAACTGTTTCATCATTTAATCCAAGATTTAAAATTGTGTCCATCATACCAGGCATTGAAAATTTTGCACCGGAGCGAACCGATACTAAAAGTGGATTTGATTTATCTCCTAACTTTTTCCCAAACTCTTTCTCGACAACATTTAACTTGTTAAAAATATCATCCAGTAATTCAGACAATAGCTTGTTTTTATTACTTTCATAATCAGAGCAAGCCTTAGTCGTAATCGTCAGACCTAAAGGGACATTCAAACCAGCATTAATCATCTGTGCTAAGCCAGTACCTTTTCCACCCAAATACTCACGCATTAAAGAATCATTTCCATCAAATGCTTTATAGGCTTCTGAAAAGAGATAGACTTTTTGATTATTATTCATTTTTGCTTATCTATTCACCAACTGAAGTTTTGATACTATCTCTACAGCTGTTTCTTCAACTGCTCTATTTGTCATGTCTACCACTTCACATTTTAGTTCACGAAAAACTTTTTTTGAATGCTCTACTTCACTTGCTATATGTTCAAAATCACAATAATCAGAACTGTAATCCATTTGAAGTGAGCTTGCTCTTGTACTTCTAAAAGACTGTAGGACTAATGGGTCACAAAATAACCCAACAATTTTATTTCCTGAAAGTTGATAGAGTTTTTTAGGTAGCTCTACTCCTAATACTATGGGTATATTAGCTGCCTTTAGTGCATAGTGCTGTGCCAGATACATACAGCTTGGTGTTTTCCCTGTTCTTGAAACCCCGACTAACACTACATCTGCATTTTCAATTCCATTTAAATTTTGTCCATCATCATATTTAATAGCATAGTGAATTGCATCCATTCTATTAAAATAAGACTGATCCACTTTTAACCTAAGGCCAGGCTCACGAAGAGGAGGAGCATTTACAATGCTTTCAATCTTAGTTACTAAATCTCCTAAAATATCATAAATTTGTATTGATCTTTTTTGAGCTTCTTCTATAAGAGCTTGTCTTGCTTCAGGAAGGACAAGAGTGTACACAATAATAGCCGGTGATTTTACTTGTTTTGAGAAAAGTTCTTTTACTTCATCAGCTGATCTGATTTTAGGCAGTCTTGAAATCTGAATATTTAAACTTTCAAACTGGCTAAGAGCTGCTTTACTAACAAGTTCTGCTGTTTCACCACTAGAATCCGATAAAGTATAAACTGTAAGCATTGTACCCCCTCTTTTTTGAGATAGTACATATTATATCAATTCAAACCTATATGTCTGTAAATTATTAGAGACAAGTGAGATTGCTTTGACACTTTGAGTCTCGCAATTAACTGTTATATAGAAAATCCTATATGATTTCTTTATCTTTATTATCCCAGTCTTTAGATCTATGTTCTTCTGAATGTTTACAATAAGTCCATTGTAATATTTGCCTTCTCCACTCAAGATCGCTTTGAGCTTCTTTTATAAGGGTAGTTAGTCCAAGAAAATCTGAAAATTTCAAATCGATTGAAATACCAATTTCAAAATTTAACTGGATTCTTTCATGGGTTGGTGAACATACTAGACATACTGAATGATCTGGCCCATGAACTTCAATTAAAGCACTTTTGCTTGCTGATTTTGGATCTACAGTCCATGTGACAAGCTGCATTAATTTTTCAGTATCACATGAGGCTTGTAATAACCATGCTAATGATTGATATAAAGATGTATTTAAATATAAAACAACTTCTTGTGATTTGAAGTCTAAAGCAATTGCGCCCTCTTGCTTATTTAAGTGAATACCTGCATTTGAATTTGTGAATGATATTTCTTCATTTGTATCTGTCTTCATAAATTTTCCTCTTTTTTTATGGCGTTTTAGGTCCCTGAATGCAATATAGAATCCTATATAAAGGTTATGGGAAGGTTTTGAATTTAATACAAGCCATAAGGGAGATTACTAAAAGAAGTTAAAATATGAGTAGGTTATTATAATGATAGCTATGAATTTGAATAATCCAGAACAAAAAGGAAGTAAAAATATGGACAGCCCTGATGAAAATAGTCAGTTATCCCTAAAAAACAAAAATGATGAAAATGAGACTAATCAAAACGAAAATCCTGATCTTGAAAAGATTAAGGAAAAACTACAAGAATCAGAAAAGCAATATTTAAGACTTCTAGCTGATTATCAAAATTTACAAAAAAGAACAGCACAGGAGAAAGAAGATCTCTATAAGTATGCAGCACAGAAAACCATTGAAGTGCTTTTACCTGCTTTAGATACCTTTGACTATGCAAAACAAGTAGTAAAGCCAGACTCAAAGCCTGAAAAAATAGTAGAAGATTTTAATTTAGTTTTTGAAATGTTATTAAAATGCTTAAAAGACATTGGATTAGAAACAATAGAAGAAACAGGTATTCCTTTTAATCCCTTCTATCATGAAGTGTTAAACCAGGTTCCTACAACTGAATTACCAGATCAGACTATAATTCAAATTTTAAAAAAGGGTTATATTCTAAATAAGAAGGTTATTCGGCCAGCATTGATAACAGTTTCTGTAAAAAAAGAGAAGGAAGGAAATTAATATTAATTAAAGGAAGAAATTTATGACTACACAAACAGCAAATAATAAGGTTAAAAATCAAGTCGGCTTTACGCTTTGGTTTACGGGTATGTCTGGTGCAGGAAAATCCACCATTACCAATATCCTAGAAAAGAAATTTAAAGAATTAGGATTAAAAAATGAGATTTTAGATGGAGATGTAGTTAGAACTCACTTAAGTAAAGGACTTGGATTTAGTAAAGAAGATCGCGATGCAAACATAAGAAGAATTGGCTATGTAGCTAGCCTACTCTCGCGAAATGGAGTCATAACAATTACAGCTGCAATCTCACCCTATTTAAATATAAGACAAGAAGTTAGAGAAATGCATGAAAATTTTGTTGAGGTATATGCTAAGTGTCCTCTTGAAGTGCTTGAATCAAGAGATGTCAAGGGGCTTTATAAAAAAGCACGTGCAGGTGAAATCAAACAATTTACAGGCATTAGCGACCCTTATGAAGAACCGACAAACCCAGAAATTATTGTAGAAACAAATAAAGAAACTCCAGACGAAAGTACAAATAAGATTATTACCTGGCTAAAAGAGAATGGTTATATAGAAATATGAACAGTGGACTTGATAAAACAATGATTCATATATTGATAGTTGCTTTTTTACTTATTACTCAATCCTCAATCCTTAATCCTGCACACGCATCAAACACTCCAGTGATTCGTCCTAAAATTGGACTAGCTCTTGGTGGCGGTGGTGCTCGTGGTGCAGCACATATAGGTATATTAAGAGTTCTTGAAAAGGAAAATATTCCTATTGATTATCTTGTAGGTTCTAGTGCTGGAGCATTTGTTGCTGCATTATATTCTGGTGGTGTAAGTGTAGATGAAATAGAAAAATGTGTTTTAACAGGAGCAATTAAAAAAGTTTATAAAACAGATCTTTCTATTGTTAGAGCCTTATTTATTTATTTAAATAGAGTGACTCATATATTCTTAGGAAAGCCTTTTTATGCAGGGCTTTATAATGACCATAGGCTACATCATTTTGTAAACAATGCCATTTCAATGAGTGGTGGAACAATCGAGTTAACTATACCCTTAAATATAATTGCAGTAGATTTGATTTCAGGACTGCCAGTGGTAATAAAATCAGGAGATGTCGGGCTTGCTGTACAAGCAAGTACTGCTATTCCTACATTGCGTCAGCCCATACAAATAAATGATCAATTGCTTGTAGATGGTGGTGTTTTAAAAAATATTCCTATTGAGGAAGTAAAAAAGATGGGGGCTGATATTGTAATCGCTGTAGATGTAGATGCTAAGCTTGAAACAAGTACTCCTGAAAGCTTTAGAACCTTTGAAGGCATAATAACAAGGGTAATTACCCTTGGATTAAGAGCACAATCAAAATATGTTTTAGATAATGCAGATATAATTATTAGCCCCAATTTAAGTGGGGTAGGTATATTAGATATTAATCCTAAGAGTTTATCTACAGCCATCAAATTAGGAGAAGATGCAGCAATAAAAACAATACCAAACATAAGAAAGCTAATTGAGCAGAAAGAAAAGGTTTTAAGAGTAGCAGAAAAGCTATGAGTTTTCATCAAAAGGGAAAAATGGCTTCCCATCATCTTCTTTATGATCAGGCATTATATGTCTAAATACGGTTAGGTATAAAGTAAATAAAATAGTAAGTATTGTAAAAGCACATCCTGCACCTATAAGTAAATCTTTATTAATTATAGTCATCATGCTACTGAAGTTAGTTCTTTTTTGTTTGTTACTGTACTATTGATTTTTTTTTTCTTGGAAAGCTCTCTCCACCATACTAATAATGAGCTAGCTACAAAAATACTTGAATATGTCCCGGAAGCTATTCCTAAAAACATTGCGCCTACAAAGTTTTTAGTGGTTTCTCCACCAAACAAATAAAGGGTTCCTAGGGTAATCAATGTAGTCATTGAAGTGTTTATACTACGTACAAGAGTTTGGTTAATACTATCATTTGCTATATCTCCAAAGCTTTTGTTTTTCCCTAAGTATTTTGAATTTTCTCTAATTCTGTCAAAAACCACAATTGTATCGTGTACAGAAAACCCAACTACTGTAAGTGCTGCAGTAATAAACAAGCTATCTATTTCTAATCCCCAAACCAAGCTAAAGATTGAAAATAGTCCAATTAAAATAAAAACATCATGAAGTAAAGCAATTATTGCACATATGGCATAATCCCTCTTAAATCGATAACTTATATATAAAACAATGCCAACTAAAGTAAAGACCAAGGCTAGCATTCCTGCCATAAGTAGTTCTGGCCCAATTATTGGGCTTACTGTATCAATCGATAAAATCTGAAAATCACCTAATGCTTGCTTTAAGTCATTGTCAACTAATTCTTTTTGACTTAGTTTTGTTTCAGACGATTTTCTTTCTTTAATTGCTTTTGATCTGATGATAACTACCTGTGAACCATCTTTAGCTACCTTTGAAACTTGAATATTACTGCCATCTAAATTGTGACGATCTAAAATATTTCTTACATCTTCGATTTTTACCTCTTGGGGAAAACGATATTCTAATTTTGTACCACCTGTAAAATCAAGTCCAAGTTTTATTGGAGCGCCATATTGCATGAGGCAAATGCCTACAGCAATTAACCCTGGTATTAAAACAAGAAGGGAAAATCCAAACCAAAACCAACGATACTTTACAATGTCAACTTTCATGTGAAACGCTCTCTCCTAGATAAAACAATTAATTTATTAAATACAACGAAACTAGTATACCGTATCTCATATTTCATATCTCGTATATTAATCGAAAACTTTGCTAAACTAGATACGAAATACAAACAACGGGATATAAAACCATGTCTGGACATTCTAAATGGTCTCAGATTAAAAGAAAAAAAGCAATTACTGATTCAAAAAGAGGAGCTGTTTTTGCAAAAATTGCTAAAGAGATTATGGTGGCGGCAAGGCTTGGCGGCCCTGATCCTAATGCAAATTACCGATTAAGATTTGCAATTGAAAAAGCAAAAATTAACCTAGTACCTCTAAACAATATACAAAGAGCAATTGAAAAAGGAGCAGGTGTTGGTCAAGATGGTTCACGTATAGAAGAAATTTTATACGAAGGATACGGATCAGGTGGTGCTGCTATTTTAATTTTAAGTACTACCGACAACAAGAATCGCACAATAGCTGATCTTAGAAATTTCTTTTCTAAGTATCATGGAAAAATGGCAGAAGCTGGTGCTGTAAGCTGGATGTTTACAAAAAGAGGAGAAATAAAGATTTCAAAATCTAGTTTTAAAAATCAAGATGAAATATTTGAGTTTGCAATTGAGTGTGGTGCTGAAGATTTTGACGGCTCAGATGATGAATATATAACAATTATTACAAAGCCTGAAGAGCTTGAAAAAGTACAAAAAAATATTATTTCTAAAAATATAAATCCACAAGAAACACAAATAGCTTATGCTTCTAAAGAACACATTGAAATTACAGATCCTGAAATAGCTAAAAATCTTATAAAACTCCTTGATGCCATAGAGGATCACGATGATGTACAAAATGTGTATTCAAATTTTGATATTAAAGAGGAAGTTTTAAGTATGATAAAGGTAGAATAAGATGACACAAAAAACAATTTTTAACATTCAAGAATTAATAAAAACAAAACAAACCTCTAAAAAACATACTAAAGAGGAAATAAATTATTTTATAGAAAACTTAAACAGTTTTACACAAGATGAAATTACACAATGGTTACAAGCAGTCAAGAAAAATAGCCTTGATGATATAGAAACTTCTAATTTAACCCTTGCCATGGCAAAATCAGGAGAAACATTAACCTGGGAAGGTTTAGAACCTACTATAGACAAGCATAGTACGGGAGGAATAGGAGATAAGGTTACATTATTATTTGTCCCATTAATAGCAGCTTGTGGAATAAATATTCCTAAACTATCAGGTAGAGCATTAGGTTTTACAGGGGGAACCATTGATAAACTAGAATCAATTTCTGGTTTTAAAACAAATTTAAGTTTAAATGAAATCAAAGAACAAGTAAAGCAAATTGGGCTAGCCTTATGTAGTGCTTCAACTAACTTAGCACCTGCTGATAAAAAGCTTTATGCAATTCGAGATGTTACTGATACTGTAGATTCAATACCATTGATAGCCTCATCAATAATGAGTAAAAAAATTGCTGGTGGTGCCACCAATATAATACTTGATGTTAAGTGTGGTTCTGGTGCTTTTATGAAAAGCATAGAAGATGCCTCTTTCCTTGCTAAAACAATGGTAACTATTGGCAAAAATCTAAATAAAAATGTTAGAGCAGTTATTTCAGATATGAATGAACCTCTTGGTTATTCTATTGGCAATGCATTAGAAGTACAAGAAGTCATTGATATTTTATCTGGAAAAGAAATTAGTGATTTGGTTGAACTTGTAATCTGCTTAGCTAGAGAAGCTCTTAGTCTTATAAAACCTGCACCAACAGAAGAAAAATTAAGAAGTCTTTTACTAAATGGTGAAGCATTAGAGAAATTTGAATTGATGATTAAAGCTCAGAATGGTAGCTTGAAAACAGAACTACCTAAGGCAAAATACATAGAGGTTATTAAAAGCAATACAAATGGATTTATCAATCATATAGATGCATTATCTATTGGAGAAATAGTTCATGACTTAGGTGCTGGAAGAAAGATTGTAACAGATAAAATTGATCACTCTGTAGGTATCATCCTTTGTAAGAAACATGGAGATCCAATTAGAGAAAATGAAGCCTTATTTGAAATTCATGCAAAATGTAAAGAAGATATTGATATTATAAGAAATAAGTTAACTAATACAATTAAAATTGAGGATAAAAAACCAAATAGACTAACGTTAATTCATAAAATCATTTAATAAGTAAGATGAAAAAGACAAGATGTGAGAAGATAATAAAGAGATAAAAATCATAATGATAAATGAACCAAATTCAAGCATAAACAATCCAACACCAGATCAAACCATTATAGATGATGGACCAAAGCTTAGTTTTTTAGAAGTTTTTCATGGTGTAATAGCTTCTCCTAGCAAGCTTTTTGAAGAGTTATATAAAGAAGATGCTTTTACTATTTTTGTTTATGGGGTGTTGGCAGTTTTCTTATCAAATCTAGGAAAAGTAGCACCAGAGAATATAAATTTTCTAAATATCATTGGGGTTGAACTTATAGGTTTTATTAGTTGGTTTTTTGTTGGACTTTTTATAATTTTTTTTAGTACTGTATTTAAGACTCCTAACAATAATCTTGCAAGGCTTTTAGGATTTACTGGCTTATCAAGCATTCCTTATTTACTCATGGCACCAATAGCTCTAATAGGCTATTTTCATACTACTTTGTACACCATCTTTCAAGTGATTATAGGAATTTGGTCTTTTATCTTATTTTGGATAGCACTTGCTAAAAGCTTTCAGCTTGAAGCATGGCGAGTTTTCCTAATGGCTATTATTCCATTTTTATTAGGAATTTTCTTGTTTACTTTTTTAATTGCTAACTTGTTAGGTATGGTGTTTTCAATGTTATTTACGAGATAAGGATATTTCTAATTTAGTATCCTTGTTAATTATATGAATTTTATCTAAAGAAATTGTGATTTCCAAAATAGTACCTATGGAATTTGGCCCTGGTAAATATTGTAATGAAGCACCAATAAGTTCTGCTCTTTCTTTCATATCAATTAATCCATAGCCATTCCTCGCCGTAGGGGCTTGCTGCGGCATGTCCATACGGTGGGTGAATCCTACTCCATTATCTTTTATCAAAAATAAGACCTGACCTGGCTGCTCAGATATTGAGACTTCAACCAAACTTGCATTTGCATGCTTGAAAATATTATTCAGTGACTCCTGAATAATCCTATAAAGGTTTATCTCATCAGATTCTTGAAGTCTAAGCTTGGTAATTCTTGTCATCAATTTTGTTTTAATTCTATAGTTTGATCTTCTTCCCAGCTCATCAAGAAGATTTTCAATTGCAGGAATTAAGCCTAATGCATTATCCAGCATAGAAGGTCGCAATGCATTAATAGTTCTCCTTATCTCCTGAGTAACACTATCTAATATTTGAATCGTAACTCCTAATTTTTGCTTTAGCAGTATTGAAATATCTGATGACATTATTAAAGTTTCAATGTATCTTTTCAAGTCTGTTATTCTTGCCAAGGTATCATCATGAAGCTCTCGAGCAATTCTTTTTCTTTCTTCTTCTCTTCGTCCTGAAAGTTGTTTTCGAACCTCATTTATCTCATCAATTTTTTCATTTAGTTCTTTTAGTGTTACAGTTAGCTCCTGATTCTTTCCCTTTAACAATTCCTGAGAGTTCTCAAGCTCCTTACTACGCTTTTGTAACAATAATAAAGCATTTTCTAATTCAAGATTTTGTTCTTGTAAATTCAGTTGAAGGAAAATCAAAGACCCAATTATAAGATTTCCTAATAGTATAAAAATTAAAGGGACAAGTTCTACTAAAAGTTGATAGGAGTTATAAGTAAACTGACTAAAAGTAAAAGTAGAAATAAATAAAATAGTAGCAATTATAATTCTATTAATTGTAGATATACTACTAAAAATCATTCCTAGAAGTACGCTCAATACAATAAAGCAGAATGGATAGCTATTAATGCTTAGCTTGGTTAAATAAGAATGATATGCAAGATTAGCAAAAGCTGTTGCCTGTACTTCACTATCACTAATTAATTCAATCTTACTAAATGGAGTATATAATTGCTCCTTCATTAACTTGCTTTTTGTACTAACACCTAAAATCACAATCTTATCTTTAAAAAGTTTTGCATTTACCTTTCCTTGAACCAAATCAATAAAAGAGTATCTTGGGATTTGAGTATTAGAATACAATAGATAAAACTCATTGTTTAATTTTAAATCTTTTGAAATATCATTTTTAAACGCATTTGAAAACAATGCATAGGAAAAGGCTAATATATTTTTATATCCATATTCAATTGGTTTTATTTTATGAACCACCTTATCATAATCAGAATATAATTCTCCGTACCCTATACCAGATACGCTTTTCAATATGTTGTTGGGCTGAAATAAAAAAGTGTTTGAGTAGATTGAATCAGCAATAACTATATTCTTATAATTAGATATGGTTTTCGCTAACAAATCATCCGTTTGAATATTGTTAGAAGGACCACTTAGGTTTAAATTTAGTCCGATCGATCTAACACCATAAGATTCAAGCTTCTCAATAGCTGATTTAAGCAGCTCTCTTCCTCTTCTCTCAAAATCTTTTATTGGCATACCATTTTGCCTAAGTAAAAATTGCGTTTTATCATCAAACAAAATAAGAACCAGGTCATTTTTTATTCCTTGGTCTAGTCTTCTCTGAGCATTAGTAACAGAAATATTACGATTATTTATAGTTTCAAGTTCCAGTGGCAACCACAATTTTTTATCAACTTTTAGTACAATGATGCTGAGTACCAGACCAAATATTAGTCCAAGTAACCTTTTCCTTAAAATATATTTTCTTGTTATTTGTTTATTGAACATTGGTTAAACTTAAATTAATATATGAAACTAATTGATTCGCACTCCCACTTGATTCTAGAAGCATTTGATAACGATAGAGAAGAAGTTATAGAACAAGCCTTTTCTTGCGGAGTAACACATATTGTACAATCATGTGACAATCTACAGGAAATTGAAAGAAACTTAATTTTAGCAAATAAATATAAAAATATATGGTCAAGCGTTGGAATCCATCCCCACGAAGCAAAAACATGGACAAATGAAAGTAAAGATACAATATTAAATTACACAAAAGAAGAAAAAGTGATTGCAATCGGTGAAACAGGTTTAGATTTTTTTTATAATTATAGTCCGCAAGATGTACAGATAGCAGTGTTTCATGAACAAATTAAAATTGCAAAAGAAGTTTCTTTACCTTTAATCATTCATTGTAGGGATGCTTTTAAAGAAACAATTGAACTTTTAAAAATTGAAAAATTAGAAAAAGGTGTTTTCCACTGTTATACGGGTGATATGGAAACAGCTAAAGAAGCACTTAAACTTGGTCTTTATATTTCATGGTCTGGAATTCTTACATTTAAAAATGCAAATGATTTAAGACTTATTGCCAAAGAAATTCCATTAGAAAAAACCTTAATTGAAACTGATTGTCCATTTCTTACACCATTACCATATAGAGGAAAAAGAAATGAGCCTAAATATGTACAGTATGTTGCACAAGAGCTAGCAAAGATTCACAATGTAACTCCAGAAGAAATTGGAGAGATTACATCTAATAATACAAAGAAAC
This sequence comes from Candidatus Melainabacteria bacterium, assembly GCA_023250155.1. Taxonomy (GTDB): domain Bacteria; phylum Cyanobacteriota; class Vampirovibrionia; order 2-02-FULL-35-15; family 2-02-FULL-35-15; genus JAHFBD01. The sequence continues at coordinate 62,953 of JAHFBG010000007.1, read as the reverse complement.
TATTTGGAATAACATAGAAAGTAAACAATGCCAAAGCTTGAAATACCTTATAAAGAACTCTCTTCCTGTGATGTATTAGTAGCAGGTGGTGGTTCAGCAGGTGTAGCAGCAGCAGTAAGTGCAAGCAGATCTGGTGCTAATGTAGTATTAATTGAAAAAAGTACTTTTCTTGGTGGTATGGCAACAGGTGCACTTGTTACACCTATGATGAAAAATGCACTGGATACTCAGCATCTGTTAACCAAAGGATTATTTCTTGAGGCTTGTAAGCGATTAGTTAAAGCAGGTGGTGGAGCAGCATTTAAAGATGGCAATCCTGGCTGGTTTAATCCTGAGGTCTACAAATGGGTTTTAGATGAAATGTGTGTTGAGGCTGGCATTAAATTGATGTTTGATAATTTGATTATTTCTGCATCTATTGATAAAATATCCTTAACAAAAATTTTTATTTTCAACAAAGGTGGTTGTTTCTCTATAAGTGCAAAAGAATTTATTGATTGTACTGGAGATGGCGATTTAATACATCTTTCGGGAGTAAGCTACAAGTCTAATGAAAGACAAGCAATGTCACTTCGTTTTATGATGAGTGAAGTTGATTTAAAAGTATTTGCAGAATGGTTACAAAAAAACGACAAAGCAGGTGATTCTCCTGTTTACTTTTTAGACAATGGTGATATTTTACTTACAAGTGCTTATACATTTGAAAAAGAGTGGACACTAAAACCATTCTTTGATGAGGCTTTAAAGAATAATGATTTAAAAAAAGAAGATGCTGCTTATTTTCAAATGTTTTCTGTACCAGGATCTCCTGGTTTAGTAGCATTTAATTGTCCCAGAATCACTCCCAAAGATAAACCTCTAGATCCATTAAACAATGAAGATACTTCTTGGTTATTAGTCGAAGGCAGGCAAATGATAAAAAGGATAAGTGCTTTTTGTAAAAAGTATTTGCCTGGGTTTAAAAACTCCTATATATGCCAGATAGCACCATATATAGGTATAAGAGAAAGCAGAAGACTAGTTGGGCAGTATGTTCTAACAAGAGATGATGTATTAAGTGGAAGAAAGTTTGAAGATGGAATTGCAGACTCAAATTGGCCTATTGATATTCATCCATCATCCGTAGTGTCACACAATACACCACTACGACACCCACCAAAAGGAGACTTTTATCAAATCCCTCTTAGATCACTTCTTCCAAAAGAAAATGAAATAAAAAATCTAATTGTGGCAGGACGTTGCTTGTCAGCTGATTTTGAAGCACAAGGCTCAGCCAGGATTCAGGCTAATTGCTGGGCAATGGGGGAAGCTGCTGGATTGTTGGCTACTAAGAGGATAAAACAACTGAGTTCAATTTAAAAATTAGTGAGTTACAATGTATAGCATGAAAAAAATTGTTCTTATAATATTAATTATAATTGTCAATTTATGTTTATATAAAAATAGTGCTTATGCAGGAAGTCGGCTTGATTATATAACACTGACTTCTGATTCTGACAGTATAATTGCAGTAAATAAAAACATAAATAAAATTTATATAGGAAGTACAGCAAACCAAACAATAACTATTGTAGATTTAATAGACAAAAAGATTGCATCGACAATTGTTTTAACAGAACCCATAAGCTCATCAGGTAAAGTTCTATACTCTACTAACAATGTAATTATTCCTACAGGTAAGAATTTACAAATAATCAATGGTAACAATGACAGCATTGAAAAAACTATTTCTGTTTCTGACATAATTACAAGCTTTGATATAGATCAATCAGCTAAAAAAATCTGGTTAACAAGTACTGATAAAAATATAAGCTTTTCTGTGATTGAAGATTTAGCAAGTAGCGTAGTTAAGAATATTGTTATAAATGATGAAGCAGGAAATATTATTAAGCCATATAAGATTTATTTCTATCCCAAAACTAATCAACTTCTTTTAATAGTAGAAAATAAAATATATTTAGTGGACTCAAGTCAAAACACCGTTACAGATACAATACAAACCAAATATGCTATTGAAAACGAGCCTCTTTTTTATTATTACGGGGCTCTACCCGGGATCTCAAACTTTAATGAAAAAACTGGTGTACTGTATACACATACACTTGGAAAGCTTTTTGTTACCAATATAAATGATAAAAGCGAGCTCGATGGAATAGATATAACTAATACTTCTATAAAAGGTGATTTTAAAGGCACGGGAAATATTCTAGTTAATTCAAATAGGGATGAAATATATATAACTAATACTTTTGAGAATAAATTAATAATTCTAAATGGGAAAACAAACAAAATAACAGACTTATCATTAGTAGACAATCCAATGTTTATCAGCAAGGATCCTCGTTATAATAAAATTTATATACTTAGTTTCTTAACGCCAAATATTGTTTTAGGTCGTATTTTCTATGTGCAAGTAATAGATCGTGATCACGAAAATAAAGACTATGTTAAAAAATTCACATATATACCAAGTTTTAATGAATCTGTTAAACGACTTGAAGATAGTTTAACATCGCTAATAGCAAATAAAAATCCATTAAAAATTAAAAATATACGTAATTTAATTAGACATCAGAATTTCTATACTAAGAAACTAAAACAAGCACTTGTCAGCACACCAAATGCCTGTAAGAAAGAGATTATAAACCTTTTATCTTTTAATTTTTTTAAAGATCCTCTTATAGAAATAATTAAGGCTCATTGTAACAGCGATCTTACTGCTAAAGATAAGGATATATTAGTTGATGCCGATTGTAGGAGTTTATTTAGAATTGGAACTGAATTTTTAATCACTAAAACAGGAATACAAATAGATTTAGATCAGGATAGAACCCCTGATGTTTGCCTGGGTGGGGACAAAACAAAAATATTACTAGAACCAGCTTGTAAAAACTTAAATGAGAATTCTGCGCTCTGCGGAAGTACTTATATAGAATTGGTTCAAGATATCATAAGATCTAATTGGCAACCAAAAAAAAATGTAACTTCCTATAAAGTGTTTGTTAACTTTCAAATAACAAAAGATGGTCAAGTAGAAAATCTTAAAATCGTAACTAGCAGTGGTTCAAATGATAATGATGAAGCTGCACTTGAAGCCATAAAAGACTCTGCCCCTTTTCCTGTAGTTCCAGAGCTTTTGCTTCTTAATGGAGATAGTAAATTTACTAAGATAGATATAGAATTCACATTTGATTATAATGTCATTAGTCAGGCAGCTTCTAATGAATCGTCCTTAACCAGAATAAATTTCTAAAACACTCTCATTAAAAAAAATTAATTTCCCGATTTATCAAATAAATTAAGATGAGCACTTTGTACTATGTGAGGAACAACCTCTGAGGATACTCCGTTTATGGTATTTAATGTAATCACACGGTTTTTATTACCTAATCCTACTAACCCTCCTCAATTACAGGGCGGAGAAAATGGTGGTGCTATTGAACCACAAGCTCCTCCAAGAAGAAGAGATCAATTTTTAGCACTTACTAACTTAATGGGACAAGCTAGGGCCTTTACTAATCAGGCAGTTCAGGTGATTACTGATCCTAGAGCTCAGGCACTTCTTAGAGTTGGAACACAGAATCCAGACCTTGGAAGATTATTAGTAAGATTAGGAACTTCAAGTAATGTAGACATAAATAGTCTAAAAGAAGAAGAATTACTTTTAATTATAAACAATTTAGATTTATTACAAGAGACAAGGTTTTTAAGTGCTGTTAAAAATGATATTAATGATCCAAGGTTTAAAGCTTTTCTTAAGCTAAGAGAAAAAGACAAAAACGTTGCAGACTCACTTGCAAGACTTTTTGCAAGAGCTATTACTAAACCCAATTTTGGTATAAATGATATTACTAATGATGAGTTGTTGTTAATTGCTAACAATCTGGAACTTATGGAAGAAACTGGATTTTTAAATACTATTAGAAGTGATTTACCTAGTGAAGTACATAGAGTATTAGAGTTTCGTGAAAACAATCCAAATACATTTGGAGCAGCCAGGTGGCTTGGAAATACTTTTCCATTTTTAATTGACTTTGGAAGAGATGTGGCAGAACGACCTTGGAGAGGATATTTCACAGGAGCAACTAGTGCTGCTGGAGCTATTGGTTTTGGTATATTATGTTTTTCTAAACTTAGCTTGCTTTGTGCAGTTCCAGCACTTTTACCAGCTGTAGCAATCGGTGCTCTTATTGGATTTGGTGTGGGAGCGCTTTTATCATGTAAACCCGTTACAAATTTTCTTAGTAATGTAGCAAGTGGTATTGGGAATGCATTGTCAGCACTTAAGTTTTGGTGAGTAGTTACAGATTGGATAAAGATACACCTTTTGCTTGATTCACAAATATTTTAAATTATTTTAGAATCTCTAGATGTTTTATATTGAGTTTGAATGGGACGAGGGAAATGAGTTCAAGATTAGACAGAGAGCCAGTCTTGAAGAAGTAGAATCTGCATTTTATGATCCAAAAAGAAATACAAGAAGAACATTGTTCAATCGCTACCAAACCTTGGCTAGAAGCAGCAGTGGAAGATATCTTTTTATTGTTTACCAAAAAAAAGCAAAGGGTATAATAAGGGTAATTAGTGTTAGAGATATGACAAGAAGAAATAAGAGAAACTATAAAAGAAAATGAAAAAGAAAAAAGAAATTAAAGTTGTTAACTCATTAAGTGAAATTCCTTTATTTAAATCTGAAGATAAAGAAAGAGAGTTTTGGGAAACTCATGATTTAAGTAGTAAGCTATGGGATACTTTACACGATCCTGAAGTGGACAAAGAGACACGGAGTCTTCAAAAAAGGCTTAAGATGACTGATAGACGAAGGTAGTTTAGATCAAGTCTCTATAGATGCGCCTTGGCTAATGAGCCACTGTTGAAATTCTTCTAAGTTTTTAACTATTAAGTGTCCAGATGGTAAATTGCTTAAAAAACCTTTACCACGCAGTCTTTCAAAGGTCTTACTAACAACTCTATTTGGTACTTCTGCTGCATGTGCCAGCTTATAAATATTTAATTCAGGCACAACCACTCCTTGTGGTGTAACCTTTCCTTCAGCATAAACTTTTATATATAGCGCAAGTGCTACTCTTGTTTCATCAGAAAGATCTGCTTCTGCTTCTTCTGGAATGTCTTGTTTAACTACTTCTCTTTGTGTCATTGGTTTATTCCTATTTTGTTTTCTACATAACTAGATTATATTAAAGTATCAGAAATTACATCCCTAGGATTCCTTAATTTAATTTAATTTATGAAACCTTTATAATCAAAATGTTAAAAAGTGTAATACTGTAACATTGGAATATGCCTACTTTTAATGATTATGGAATAGTTTTGCATAGTTATAAGCTCTCTGAGTCTGGGAAAATATTAAATATATACACAAAAGACCATGGCTTGATAAAAGCAGTGTACAAAAGTACTAAGACTGCAAAAAGTTCATTTAGAGGAAAGTTTGATCAATTATCTTGTTGTTACTTTCAGTTTGCAATCGGCAAAAGCCTTTATACGATTTGTGAATGTGAACAAATAAACAGTTTTTCCTTACTTCGATCAAACTTGGTAAATTTAAGCGCTGGTATTTTATTTCTAGAAATTATAAATAGTTTTTCTCATGAAGGAGAGATAGACAGCATACATACTTATAATTTACTCTATTCAAGTCTTGATAAGCTCCAGACAAATAATGAACCTGATTTACTCATAGTAGACTTCATGATTGAATTTTTATCGATTCATGGATATAAACCTCAATTAGAAACCTGTGTATCATGTAGTACGGTGATTAGTTGGGATAGAGATGTTGCACGCAACGTCTCAACAGCCCAATCCTCAATCCCTTACTCAAGTATCCTAGGTGGCTTGCTTTGTATAGCATGTTCTGAAACGTTAGATCATAAAATGGTTCATTCTGAGACATTGGAATTGTTACAGTTATTGACCACTAATAGCAAATCATCAAACATTGAAACACTGCACTCTCCCACCTTTGAAGCTAAAGGAAACATTCGTTCTGTGTTGAAACTTCTTCGTGAACATCTTGACTTAAGAGCTAAAAATAAAATTAAATCATTTGATTTATTGTTATCGCTATAACCTGTTTTTATTCAGGTGGCTCTTGCGGTGACGTTGCTCCTCAGAGCCACCTTTGCCTAGTCCGCTCGGTTTGCCAAGTAAATTGGACAAACCTCGCTTTATTAACTAGCCTAGACTTAGCTACATTATATTTGGAATACCTGAATAACTGTGATCTTATGCAGCAATGAGTTGTTGTAAAGTGCTAACATACTCAGGATTTAAATGTTCACAAAAATCACTATGACCAGCACCTTCTAAAAGAATAAGTTTTTTATTGGTTCCTGGGATTTCTTTATGTAGCTCCTGGCTTTGCTTAAATGGAATTACCCAATCATTAGTTCCATGTGAAATTAAAACCTGGATTTTTGGATCAATTTCTTTTATAGACTTTTTAGAATCAAATTCATTAGAAATCAGTGCTGATAGTAGATTTGCAAGCTTGCTTGGAAACACAATGTTTAAGCGATCTTTAGGAACATCACGAATCGACGTAAACGAATCCTGAATTACCATTGCATGAGGTGGTTTCTTTTCTTTCGTTAATTGCTTAGCAAGCTCAATAGCAACTGCACCACCAAGTGAGTGTCCAAACAATGAAATATCATCACTATTACAGCCTCGTTTTTGAATTAAATAATCATGCATTGCTTTAGCATCTGTAATGATGCCATTGCGATTAATTTCACCTGTATTTAAAGTACTCTTTCCAAATCCACGATAATCACAAATAAGAACATTGACAGGAGCTTTTTCTTGAAGTTCTTTAATATCTTTTAAACAATGACTTATATTATTTGCTCTGCCATGTAAATAGATTACAGTTTTTTTAGTTTCTTTTGGACTTGGAAGATAATATCCGTAGAGCTTTTCACCATCAGTAGTACCAATAAACACTTCTTCACATGGTATTCCTTCTTTATCTGGTGTTGTTTCAAGCTCTGTAGGCGGATTGTATAAAGCTTTAGTTCTTAGAGAGTTAACTAAGTCATTCTCTACACCACAACACTTTCCTACAAAAGTTGCAACAGCACCGGAAGAAGCTAAAATCCCTCCTACCCATTTACCAAACCAATTATCTTTTATAAACCCAACTAGCCAGCTAGCAGCACCAATAACCATTGCAGCAATGCCAACATATGTTCCATAAGATGTTTTTTCTAAAGTGCTTGGATTCTTTTCTTCAAACCATTCTTTAACTTCTTTTTTTGTAGGTGGTTTAGTAGTTAAAGTAGCCCTTGGATATCCAACTGGTAAATGAAATAAACCAACCTCTGCAGTATTTAACATATAACCCCTGTAACTATTTGTGATTATATATTAACCTATTCTTAGCCTTTAAAGCAAGAGGTTAAGCTCTTTTACTGCTTCTAAACTAACTCCATTTAACTCAACAACTTTTCTTTTTTGATTATGTCCCTTAACCAAGTTAACATTTGACTTTGAGACTTTAAGCTTCTCTGCTAAAAATCGGATGAGTTCTTCATTTGCAGCATTGTCAACAGGTGGTGATTTTAGTTTAATCTTTAGATGTTCATTATAAATACCAACGATTTCAGATTTTGAAGATCTTGGAACCACATAGATATTTAAAGTTATATTGCCTTTATTTTCTTTTAACCAACCCATATTTTTATTTTAACCTAGACAAAATAATCTTTCTAAACTTGCATCCAAAGGATTCATCCTGAAACTCTTATAAGGAGCGGTCGCGACCGCTCCTTACGTTTGAATTATAAATAAGATTAAATTTTTCTTATAATTTTTTTTAACTTTCATTAATCTTTCTGTGACAAAATGCACATGGCACCATACGATTCAAATTTACAAGGTGAAACACATTCACCTAAAGGGAGGCTTTGTGTTTAATTGTAGAAATCTAAACAATCTAATAAAACTACTATTTTGTTTAATCATAAGTACTTTTATTTTCTATTCATTAGATTCTGCATATGCAGCAACTCCAAGCTGTTTCAATACAGCTAGCCCTACCTGCCCTACAGGCTATCAAACTAAATGTAGTACTGGAACACCAACTTGCTTTTATGATCCATCAGAAGGTAGAGTAGCAGGATGTATAACTGATTATGCATTTGACACACAGCTTCTAAGCTGTATTCCATTAACCACATCACCACTAACAATTACAACTTCACAATTACCAATTGGTACAGTAAACATACCATATTCAGCACAATTACAAGCGACAGGTGGAATGCCTCCTTATAGCTGGAATAAAGTATTAGTCGTAGGAGGGCTACTAATTAATACAAATGGCTTAATTTCTGGTACCCCAACTCAATCAATCGGGACTACAATTCCTGTAAGAGTAACAGATGCAAATAATCAAACCACTACAAAATATGTTTCATTAACTGTTCAGCAACCTATACCACCACTAACAATTACATCAAGCCAATTACCTAATGCAACTGCTAATACTCCCTATTCAACACAGCTACAAGCAACAGGAGGAACCCCTCCTTATACTTGGTTTAATGCTTCAGGAATACCTACTGGATTAAACTTCACCTCAAACGGAGTACTATCAGGTACATTACCTGCAGGCACCTATGGATTCTATGCAAAAGTAGTTGATTCAACTCAACAAACTACTACTAAGTATATTTCATTAACTGTTCAACAAGCATCTACACCACTAACAATTACAACATCACAATTACCAAATGCAACAACTAGCATGCAATATTCGGTACAGTTACAAGCTACTGGTGGAACTCCTCCTTATAGATGGACTGAAATAGTAGCAGCAGAAGGATTAACACTTAATAGAAACGGATTAATCTCTGGTACTCCAACCAGAGCAAATAGGTTTGCAGTTTCTGCAACGGTAACAGATGCTACAAATCAATCTACACAGAAATATTTATATTTAACTGTTGACAATTTCGTCTGCTTAACTCCACAACAAAGACAACTATCTTGTAGACAAGGCTTCCTTGTCTCTGAGACTTTGTCAAATCCAAGCTGTGACCTTGTTACAGTCTCTACTGCTAATTGCTCTGATATGTTTTATTGTTGTCCTACAAACTGTGCTGTTATACCTGTTCAACTTACTTCATTTAATGGGAGTTTTGATTCTATTCAAAGACTTAATGAAATAAATGGAAAACTTACAGTTGCAACTCAAAGAAAAGCTTGTCTAACACAACAAATTAATGATGCTATGGCAAACCCTAATCTCAATGTAGATTTAAACCAATTACAAAGATTTCTAACAACTGTAAATCTTTTTATAGATGATCTAAATGCTGCAAAAACTTTTTGGACAAGCCTCTCTACTTATGATGGGTGTTTACAAATGACGTTTGCCTTCAGTAGTGCATATAAAAACATAGCTGACTTAGAAAGTGATTTAACTAATCTTCATTTAAATGGATCTGTTACAAGTATGAGCTATTCTGGAGTTACTAATAATGATCCTAATATAGTATCTGGTTTACTTGATAAAAACAGAACATTCCTTACATCATTAATAAATGATCAGTACAAATGTTTAGCTTCAGAATACAACACACAACAAGACGGTGGTTGTATTGGCAGTGGATACCTTATTGCTATACCTCTTACTGGAGATACTGGTAACTTAAGTCCAACACAAAGAATTGCTGAAATTGATGCAAAAATTGTTGTAGCTTATAGAGCAAGGAACTCATTAAAGCTTACAGAGTTCTTCTTATTAAACAATCAAACATGCTTAATAGCTATGGGTGGCAATGTAGACTATGTAAGAAGAGAAATAACTAAATTTGACACCTATATTCCTTTACTAATAGCTACAAAAAACTTCTGGACAAGCATTGCTAACTATAATAGTTGCTTAAACAATGTACCTTCTTTTGTAAGCAAACAAAAACAAGTTAGAAATCTTGAAGAGTTATTAGGCAGATCATATTTAGATACAGGAGTGGTACTGCCATTGTCTAGTAATTGCAGTGAAACATTAGGTATAATTTCTTGTCCTGCATCTATACCTCGAGATTCAAACTATGTTTTACAAATACTTACTCAACGCAGACAAGAACTACAAGCAATAATTAACAATCCTAATTCTTGTCAAACTACTCCTACCTGTAATCCAGGTCAAGTCTCAACACCATTTACTTGTACATGTGCTATGGGTGCTACATTAAATTCACAAAACATTTGTAGCTGCCCAGGCACTCAAATCTATACAGTAAATGGTTGTATAGGTTGTGTAAACCAATGTGGAAATAGCTGTTGTCAAACAGGTGAACTATGTGTGACATTTGATCCTTGCAAAGGAAAACCAAATTGTTCTACCCCTGTTTTTAATTATTGTGCCAGACCAACTGTTACAAATACTGCTTATTGTTCAAATGATACAGTTAGATGTAATGCTGGCTCACCAAGCTGTTCAGGAAGCAATACACCTATCTGTGGTACCACACTAGGATTCTATGGAGACCTTGGTGGTCCGGCTTGTACAAATCCTACAAGAACAACATTAAATGTAAATTCTGTATTATGTGGTACTGGACTAAGAGAAACAGAAGAAACTCAGACATCGTGTACTAAAAAACATCTATGTCCAAAAGGTGGACGTTATACATCATGCAGAGAAGATAGAGACTTATGTCAGTGTGTCTGTCCATTTAAGACTAAAGGACTTACACCATACTGTGCTAAACACAATCAACCTGCATGTCCAAAAGGTCTAACGCCTACTTGCTCTAACTCACTAAATAGCGTATCTTGTACAAATGGAAAACTAGTCTGTGTTGATAACACTGATGGTTCTATTAGTCTTGATAATGTTGTGGAATGTAAATAAATCAAACCACGTAGGTATGGGTCGGGGCCCATACCTACTGCGACAACAGCAAAGGTACATAAGCCCCTGTAAATAAATTCTAAAATAATCATCAAAAAGTATTTGACTCTACCATTACACCAAACTGTTCTTGTTCTTTAGAATAAATTTTTCTTTCAATCTAAAAACATAGTTCAAAACTCCTATATGAAGAAAATATTTCTTTATTTTTTTACGATTAGATATTTCTAACATTAATTCTCTCTAAGGAATCAGAGAATTTAAACCTATCTTAAGCTGCCTGTGACAAAATGCACTCAGTCTATAGAAGCAATAGTAAGAGGAGATTTATGTCTGCTTACAATACCCGAGAATTGGCAAATTTCATAAAATCTCTATTTTGTTTACTTTTATGCTTTATTATAATTCTTAGTATTTTCAGTCCTGTATGTTCACAAGTCGCCCCATCTCCAACATGTAGTGGGAGTAATGTTCTTTGTCCACAAGGCTATTCACCTTCATGCAACACTGGCAAACCTGCTTGTTACAATATTTCTCCAAATGGATTGAAGTCTGGTTGTATAACCAATACAGCATTTTTGTCCGGCGATGCAAAATGTATTCCTGTTATAGCTCCACTAACGATTACTACAATAGCTTTACCTTCTGCAATGACAAATGTTTTATACTCAGTTCAACTACAAGCTACTGGAGGACGTCCGCCTTATACATGGTCAAACTATTTACCACTACCACTTGGATTATCAATAAACACAGGAGGATTACTCTCTGGAAGTATATCTAAAGTAAGTTCACATTCTGTTGGTATAAAAGTTATTGATTCTTTGCAAAAAATAACAACGAAAAATTTGTCCCTACTTGTTTATCCTTCAGTTTCCTCTTCTTCAAGTTCAAGTAGTTCATCAAGTGGAATAGTGTGCCCTGCTGTAGTTTGTTCACCACTACCGCCCGGTTGTACACTTGGTGAAATTCAAAAACTATCTAATGGTTGTCCTGGTTGTCATAAAATTATTTGTCCTAGTTCTTCTTCCAGCTCAGGATGTCCTGCTCTGTATTGTGCCCCACCTCCACCAGGGTGCTCCTATCAAAAGACTTCCTCCTCAGGTAGTTGCCCTGGATGTGGGACATTAAAATGTACTTCCTCTTCTAGTTCTTCTTCAAGCAGTTCATCCAGTGGAATTATATGTCCTGCTGTAACTTGTCCTCCACCTCCACCAGGGTGCTCCTATCAAAAGACTTCCTCCTCAGGTAGCTGCCCTGGATGTGGGACATTAAAATGTACTTCCTCTTCTAGTTCTTCTTCTGGCAGCTCATCTAGCTCAAGCAGTTCATCCAGTGGAATTATATGTCCTGCTGTAACTTGTCCTCCACCTCCACCAGGGTGCTCCTATCAAAAGACTTCCTCCTCAGGTAGCTGCCCTGGATGTGGGACATTAAAATGTACTTCCTCTTCTAGTTCTTCTTCTGGCAGCTCATCTAGCTCAAGCAGTTCATCAAGTGGAATAATTTGTCCTGCTGTGATTTGTCCCCCTCCTCCACTAGGGTGCTCCTATCAAAAGACTTCCTCCTCAGGTAGCTGCCCTGGATGCGGGACATTGAAATGTACTTCTTCTTCTGGTTCTTCTTCCAGCTCCTCATCTAGCAGCTCTTCCAGCTCAAGCAGTGGTAGTAATTGTCTCACCATACGAAATCAAATACTTCGTTATTCTAGACCACCGATCCCTCTAATAAGTGGCGATTTAGGAAGCACCAATCCATTTAGCAGATTAGCTGAAGTAAGAGGAAAGAGAAATTACGGTGAAAGAATAAAGAGAGATATAGAAGCATCTTTATCCAATGCACTAGCAAATAGTTGTATAAATCAAGATGATATAAATAAGTTAAAGCAACAACTCAAACAAGCTGAATCTTATATAACTGAACTCATAAAAGCTAAGGACTTTTGGGATCAGGCATTACAACGTAGATATTGCTTAGTATTAGACAGTAACTCAACTCTAAAGTCTAAGGAGATTAGAGATCTTGAAGCTCGTCTAACAGATGCCATAGTTAATGGTGGTTCAAACCCTGAAAGTATTTCTCTAGAGTTAGCTAATAAAAGAAATCAGTTCTTAGTTTTTGAACCAAATTGTTCAGATGATGTAGGCAATTTAATTAATCTAACTACTTTATATAGAGTCTCAAGAGAAGAGACAGAAACACCAGATTCTAATTCAGCAAATCTAACTACTTCACATAGAACATTATCTGAAGGCATACAAACACCAGATTCACGCTCAGAAAATATCAGATTTGCCATTCTTCCTATACCACTTACAGGATATAGAGGTCAAACACCAGCTGATAGATTAGCTGAGGCAAAAGGAAAGATAAGTGTAGCTCAAAGAAGAGTAAGAGATATTGAAGCTCAAGTCTCTGATGCAATAGTAAACAGTACTCCTACTACTGATGGCAATGTACTAAAACAAGAACTATATGGAGCAAAGATTTACATAACAGATTTATTTAGAACAAAAGAAACCTGGGAAATTATAGTGAAATACTCTGACTGTTTAAAACAATATCCTGAGATTAATGACCTCTTTAAAAATCTTATAAACGCTGAAGCGAGTATTACAGATGCAACACTAAACAATTCTAATTCTGATTATTGGGCTATATTAAAAGATTATAAAGATAATAAAAAAGCCATTTTCAATATCATTCAAAACAAATGTGGAGGCTACATTTCACCATCATCTGGTGAAAGTACAACTCAGCTTCAATTAGGCGATATAAACAATGATAATAAACTAGACATAAATGATATTAATGCACTAAAGTTCGCTCTTCGAGGGACATCTATCTCTAAGCAAGTAGCTGATTTCAATTCTGATGGTGTTATAAATATAGAAGATCTAAGATTTTTACTGAGGCACTTTATTAGGCTTAATGTTATTTCAGAAGAGTCCTTATTACAAATTCCACCTTCTTTTGATCGTTTGAATAGCACCTCAAATCATTTAAGTGAAATAGATTGGAATATTGCTATTCTAGAAGCAAAACTCCCTTATCTTGACTCTATAATAAAATCTCCTGCATCTTCTACCTTAGAGGCATATAACGCATACCAACGAACAGAAGTACTCAATACATTTTTATCTGAATTAAGGTTTCAGTCTATATTATGGAATATTTTAACTTCTTCTAATCTTCAAATTGATCCCTTACTCCTTACAAAAATCAGATCAGCAGAAGCTTACATTCTTGTAGAGATTTTTAATCCTATTGATCATCTTAACAATTTTAGTGGTGCTAGATTTACCTTTAAACAAATTTTTCTACAAGCTATTAGACAAACCACTACTGAGCTTTCTGAGACCTCACTAAACCCATTAGTTAGAATATATGATTTTCTTTTAAGCGAATCTATATATGAACAAAAAATACTGTTTCTAACAGCTAAATTAATTGATGCAGCAAGAAACAAGTCCACTATAGATACAACTACACTAAAGCAAGAAGCTTCCAATGTTCAAGCCTACCTTACAGAGAGTAGAGCTAGTATATTATTCTGGCATCAGATTTTTAGCTGCAATAAAACCCCTGAATTAAATCCTTCTTTTGAATCAAGTCTTAGAAAAGTAGTAGAGCTAGAAAAGTCTTTTTCAAATAACTTATTACTAAATAACTTGTTAGATAATAACTTATTAGATAAAAATGAACTTTATTCTGCCAGAGAAAATCTTTTAAATGCTATCTGTGGTGCTAAACCAAGACTAGGTGATATAAATGGAGATAAAAAACTAGATATAAATGATCTTGACACCCTTAGATCTTCTCTTCGTGGACTATCACCTACTTCTAAAGATACAGCTGATTTTGATTTCAATGGCATTGTAAACACTGTTGATCTTAAGCTCTTAGTTAAATACTTTATTGGCTCTGGTCCTGCTTCCACAAGCTCTCTTCCTCTTCGTTCTAGAATAGTAACCGTATTAAGTGGCGACACTGGAAATGTTAATGTTCTTAAGCGTTTAAATGAAATCGATTGGCATATTGCTCTTTCTGAAGCACAACTTTCATATGGTGATCCACGGCTCATAGAAGGACTTATTAACGGTGAAGAATATGCTCCTTCTCAAATTCTTCAAACTATCTATCAGATGAGAGCATACATATATGAATTAAATTCCTATACTACTTTTTGGAATGTACTGGCTTCTCGCAGTACTAAGGGTTGTCTTTATTTAGATTGTCCTTCGCCTTGTACAGGTTTTGATATAAATACTTGCTCGTGCTCACCTAATGGTTGTAATTTTCTTTCTTCTAGTTCAGGTTCTTCTTCAAGCAGTTCATCATCATCATCATCTTCTTCTTCTTCTTCTTCCAGTGGCTCCATCTGCAATCCTCTTACATGTCCTAGCCCACCACTGAATTGTGTTTATTTAAATCCTGTATTCTCAAACAATTGCCAGCTCACATGTGGAACACTTTATTGCTTCCCTACTTCCTCAGGTGGAACAACAACATCTTCATCCTCATCTTCCTCTGGTTCAAATACTTGTCCCTATTCTTGTCCATTAGGTAGCTCATGTACCATTCCAAAAGTATGCGATCAATCTCCTGTTAGCTGTTATGGTGTTAATTATTCAAACTATTGTGATTTCCTAAAGAAAAAATGTGGTTGTATTGAAAGTACATCTTCTTCAGGTGGAACTTCTTCTTCCTCATCTTCTGGATCTATCACTCAGGAATACTGTAAGCCATGTTCTACTAATACTGACTGTCCTTCAAATCAAATCTGTTTATCCAATCACTGTTCTTCATTGCTGTTTAGAGAACTTGGGAACAATATCTTTCCAGCAAGTATATATGAAAATTCCCAGGGATATTCATATGAACATTCATCAGTAGTCTTTAATAATAAAATGTGGGTAGTAGGAGGACCTTCAATAGAAAACAATCTCCATATTTATTCAAAAAAAGTCCGGTACTCTTCAGATGGTTTAAACTGGCAAGAAGCTGGATTAGATTCACTACCATATGGGCTAGGTGGACATACTTCACTTATATTCAACAATAAGATGTGGGTCATTGGAGGTCTTAGTAAGATAGCCTATTCCAGTAAAGCACTCTATTCTGATGATGGAATAAACTGGCAAGGAATTAATAACGATCCATTACCAATTCCTATAGCATCACACTCATCAGTAGTCTTTAACAATAAGATGTGGGTTATTGGAGGTTTAAATGGCACCACACGTTCTAGAAAAGTGTTTTATTCAAGTGATGGATTAACATGGAGTGAAGCTGGTAATAATGCTCTTCCATTAGGTTTAAGTCTCCACACATCACTCGTATACAATAATAAGATTTGGGTTATTGGGGGTAATAGTGGCTACTCTAGTAAAAAAGTATTTTATTCCTCTGATGGATTTAATTGGTATGAAGCTGGTACTGATATCTTACCTACAACAATTGAATCTCATTCATCTTTAGTCTATAACAATAAAATGTGGATTATTGGGGGCATAGAAGCTGGTGGTAAAATCTCAAACAAGATCTACTATTCAACTAATGGAATCAATTGGATTGAATCTGGAATACCACTAAATCCAGAGGTAGAATCACATTCTTCTTTAGTCTATAACAATAAAATGTGGATTATTGGGGGACGAAATAACAATCATCAGAAGGTTTTTGATTCTACTATTACACCAAACTGTTCTTGTTCTTTAGAATAGTTATATGGATAAAAGACAAATGTTATGTTTATTTGCTAGCTCTATTAGTCTATCTTTATTCACTACAATTGTTTCATTTGCTTCAAAGGCTAAAATACTTCCATTATATTTAGCTATAGTCTCAATAGTATTTTCACCAATAGTAGGTATATCAAAACGCTTGTCTTGATTTGGTTTAGACACCTTCACTACAATAGCTCCTAACTTTGCTAATAAGCATCCCCTTTTTATAGCTTCGTCTGTTCCTTCTATAGCTTCAATAGCTAAGGTCATTTTATTTTTTACTACTACTGTTTGTCCTATGTCTAAACTTGCGACTTGTTTTGCTAATTCATAGCCATATTCTATATCTATTCTTTCTTCCAGAGTGGGTATTCGCTTGCTTAAAATTTCTTTTTCTAAAAACAAATGTTTTAAAAAGTCTGTTTGAGGTAAAACTTTTACATCAATCTTATTAAGCAAATCTATAACACTGTTGTGAATAGCATCGTCATTGAGGTTTGATAAAGAGCTTAAATGCTTAATAGCTAGCCAATCTAATTTATGTATGTTTCTAAGTAAATCAATCTTTGGTACTTTTCCTATAAAAACAACTTGTTTTATCATTTCATCTTTAATAAGATTTAGCATCTTGGATAATTGTCCAGGAGAAAACTTATAAAGCTTGTCACAAAGTCCTTCTAATTTATTTTGTGCTTCATCAGTAATGGCAATAGCGCAAGTATTAAAACCTTGTTCCTTGGCTGATTTTACAAGGAGTGCAGTAAGATCACCATTTCCTGCAACAATAGCTAGCTTGTTTGTTTCATTAGACATAGAGTAATTATAACAAGGAATCAACCTACTGGCCTATACAATGGTTTCTCATCATCTCCCAAATAAAGCTTGGCTAATGGGTGTTTCGTATCAATAATTCTATTGTTTGCAATATCTACCAATATAAGCTTACTGTTACAAGAAATAAACATTCCTAAAGAATGAGACAATTGATTGCTTAAACTATTTAACATTTGACTAGAATCATCTGACATTAAAACAAGATTCCATGCATGTGGATATATTGAAGAGTTTATTTCTCCAGAAGAACCACCAGACGCAGCTATTCGTTTTCCACTAACTAAAAACGTTTCAAGTCCTGCTTTGTTTCCTACTAAGCTAAACAATTCAGAAGTACTATATGCTTTTTCATATACTTGCTGTGGAGTCTCTACAGTAGAATTAGTACAATTATAAAAAGGTGAATTAGTGGGATAGTTTTGTTTTAAAATACCTTTGAGCTCTTTGCTTATATCAAGAATCTTAGCTGCATCTGATTTAGATTTCAATTCTTCAGTTAATTTAATTAGTGAATCTGTTTGCAAAGAAGTATTATCAAAGCTAATTGATAGGTTTTGTTTTAGAGTACTCTCTAATGCATTTCCTGAAGTAGGTGTATTATTCAAAGACTTAGTTGATTGAGGATTTTCTGTGACTTGCAAATCTTGTTGATTTATAATTTGTGTATCTGTATTTTTTTTAGGTTCTATATGCTTAGATAGTTTCTGTATAAGCTTTCTTGTAATATCTATAAATAAAAGCATTTATCAAACTCCAAAACAATGTTTTTCAATTATCGTAACCATCTAAAGTACTATCAGTTCTTTACTTAACAGTAAATCCAGATATTGACCGATAATATTCATTGGCTAAACTTCCACTTTTACAAAAACAATAAAAGGGGCACAGCATTAATCAGTTTCTTATACAAAGAGATTTGATAGTAGTAAATTTATACTATACAAAATTAAATTTATTTAATCTAACAACTCCAAATATGAATTCCTACATTCAAACCAGCTTCTACAGTATCTTTGAACGATTTTGTTCGTTTTTATGAATACACTTCTTAGCTTATTTATTTAAATCTGCAATAATTATTAACATGGTTTAACGATATGAAAATGTTTAAAATTAAAAAAGTTGTTCTAAAACTGTTTCAAAATAGTATTCTTATACTACTCTGTTTATTAATCCTAAATACCCAGTGCTTAGCAACAGACAAGCTGTTTTCCAAAGACTGTTCTAAAGAAGGTACACAATATCTAGTTAAACAGGTGTTTGATGGAGACACTGTTTTAGTAGAGGCAAGAAGCAGAGAGCCAGAGAAACAAGGAGACAAAGAGGCAAAGAGGCAAAGAAACAAAGAAGCGAAGAAAATAAGAAATGTAGACAATGAAGAAAACAATTATAAAATTCGCTTTCTTGGAATAGATGCTTTCGAACATGATCAGTTACCATATGGGCCTAATGCACAACACTTTTTAACCATGCTTGTTTTAAATAAAGAGGTTTGCATAGAAACTGATATCCAAGAACAGGATCGGTATGGAAGAACACTGGGGTATGTGTTTATAAGATCAAAAACATTATTAGTAAATGAAGAGCTTCTCAAAAATGGACAAGCTCTTTTATATGATTTCCCTCCAAACATAAAATACATTGACAGATTAAAAAAAGCACAAGCTTATGCAAGAAACAATATGCTTGGCATATGGGAGAAACAAGACTATATTGTAGAAACTCCTGCTCAATGGAGAAAGAAACATCCTCATAAATATAACAAAAAGAAACATAAGACAAATTTAAAAGTCAAGATATAACATAAGAATGACAAGAAGTATTAAAACAAAATTAGAAACTATTGATAAAGATCATTTTTCATTACTTGTAGATATTGGAAAAATTGCAAAAGAAGAAAATCTGAAAGCTTATCTTGTAGGTGGTATGGTTAGAGACTTATTGCTTGGATTTAACAATCTTGATATAGACATAGTAATAGAATCTAATGCACATAAGCTTGCTAATGCTTTAGTAAGTAGATTTTCTAATTGTGAACTAAGTGCAAAACATGATCGGTTTCATACAGCTAAGATTATTTTCACCATAGATGGAAAAAAGATCTCAATTGATCTCGCATCTACGCGAGAGGAAACCTATGAACACCCTGCTGCTTTACCTACTGTAAATGTATCGGACTTACAAAAAGATCTATATCGCAGGGATTTTACAATCAATGCTTTAGCTGTTTCATTACTACCAGATGATTTTGGAAAAATTGTTGATTTGTTTAGTGGGCTAAATGATTTAGAAAATAAAAAAATAAAAATACTACATGACTTAAGTTTTATTGATGACCCTACAAGAATTATAAGAGCAGTTAGATTTGCTGTAAAGCTTGGCTTTGAAATTGAAGAGCATACTAAGAAGCTCTTGTTTGAAGCTATCAATTCTGAGCAGTTTGATAACTTGATTGAGAAAATTCGAGGCGATAGGGTAAAAATCGAAATAAGATATTTGTTAAACTTACCAAGCATACAAGAAGCTATAAAAGAATTTTACAATTCAGGAATTCATAGAATGGTTTCCACAAGTTTAAGATCAAACGATAAATTGCTTAATCTTAAACTTGATAAAAAACATAAATCAGAAAACTCATGGCTTCTCTATCTTGGAATTATATTAAAGGATTTAAATAACACCGATCAAGAACAAATAATGAAGAATCTTCAAATGACAAACGATGAAATTAAGATTATTACAAATGGTTTAAAAGCATATAAAATTTTAGAGATATCTGAAAACACTAATTCTATTACACTTTTCAAAACACTAAAAGAACTTTCTTCTGAAAGTATACTAATTACTAAGCTATTATTTTCTACTAATAATAAAATTTTAGCTTTAATAGATGAGTATATTGAAAAGACTTCAAAAATAAAACTTGAAATTACAGGGCAGGATTTAATATTAATGGGTCTTACAGAAGGAAGAAAACTTGGTGAAACTTTAAATCTCATCTTAGAGATGAAGATTAAAAATCCCAATATGAAAAAAGAAGATGAGATTGCACAAGCAAAAATACTATTAATGAATCATTAAATGTCAAGTCAAAAAAGATAAAATAAATTTTAGATTAGCCTTATCAAGAATCGTTATCTATGGTCCTTTTATACTATAAGAGAGTACAATCAACTCTTTAAAAGTAAGCCTTGGCCAATAAGGCTTGGTCTTTAGGTTCTAGACAAGTTAATAATATGAAAGTGAGGATATAATTATGGCACCACAAATAGGACAACCAATACCACCAGCACCACCACCAATAGTAAGGATTGCTAACAACCAAGCTAATGGTTTAAGTAGACTTATTCAGCTTCAACTTAGTGGTGGAGCTGCAGGAAATATACAAGTAAATGGCAATGGTAATGGTGGAGTAGTAGTACAGCCAGGACGAAATGCTTTTGGAGATGCATTTCACAGTGCTGCAACAAATCCACTGATATCTCCATTTGGAGCACTTTTAGATCGGCTTACAAGGTAGAGTGATATCCCCTATTAATGCTTAGTATTAGTAGGGGATGTTATTTATTTAAACTCTTTGAGTAGTAATAAAGAGAAATTGGACTTTAAATCTCATCTTAGAAATAAAAATGAAAAATCCAGATATGAAGAAAGATGATGAAATATTATTAGCTGAAAAAATATTAGTTGGAAAATAATGTTAAGAATAAACTAAGTATCAAGCTACAAAAGATAAAATAAATTTTAAGTTGGACTTATCACTAATTGTTACCTATAGTCTTTGTATGGGTTAGAGTAAAAACTACTCTTTAAAAGTAAGCTAAGTTAAATACGACTTGCTATTTAGGTTTTATATAATTAAATAATATGAAGGGAAGGAGAATGTATGTTCATAAATAATAATTGTCCAGGAGGATTTGGATTACAGAGGGAGTTACAGAGGACGTCACCGCCGCCACCACCACCGCCACCACCACCGCCACCGCCACCGCCATCACCTAATATTTTCAGTAGACTTATAAATTGGTTTACTGGATAGTAAACCGATTTTTACCACACCACTTGCACTAATCCAGATTTTTGTATGGCTTGATCTCTTGTAATCAAAGCTAAATTTGCATCGAGTGCAGAAGCTACTATTAATTGATCAAATGGATCTGGCAACTTAGTTCTAAAACTAGGAGCTAATGAAGCAGCTTTTCTGGTAAGTGGTAAATCTCTGAGGCATTGCGAGTTGTCAATTGTTTTATGTGCAAGTCTTATCCCATCTTCAGGACTTAATCCTTTAATTCTTATTCCTTTTGATGAGAGCTTTCTATTGATTTCCCAAAAACAAACTGATGGAATATAAAAAACACATTCTCCTGTATCAGACATATTAAAGTATTTTCTAATTAAAGGAGACAGTGATTTTATATCATTCATTAGATAAAACAAATATATATTTGTGTCTAAAACAAAAAGTTTCATTCTGATTGTTCAATTTGTTTAATGAGTTCCCAGTCAGGCTCATCAAAGTCAGGAGATACTATAAGCTTTCCTTTTAAGATTCCTCTATATGATTTTTTTTTAGTTGTGTCATGCAGATTATTGGGCGCAACTAGATAAGCAAGGGTTTTGTCACTTCGTTGATCATAAATCTCAATTGGCCCAAGTCCTTTATTAACCATATCAAGTAGTTTGGGTAAGGTTTCTTTAGCTTTTTGTTTTCCTACTCGTTTATTCATAATCTTATTAAGATTATACCACTTGGTTTAACCGTACGGTTAAGAATATTTTAACACCTATACTCTTTGAGTTTCTTTTTCTAGTTTTTCAAGCTCAAAAACCTTGTGAATAGCTTTAACTGCTTTATCACCATCTTTAACATCAATGACACAGCTGACTTTTATTTCACTTGTAGATATCATCTGAATATTTATTCCTGAATCTGAAAGTGCTTTAAACATGGCTGCTGCAATACCAGGTCGTCCAATCATTCCAGCACCTACAATAGACACTTTTGCAATGCTTGTATCAGTAGTGACTTTTGTAGCACCTATGTCTTTTGCTATTTGATTTGTAATAGGAACAGTATCTTCAATCGTATCTTTATCTACAGTGAATGCTATTTCATTTACACCATCATGACTTGTAGATTGAACAATCATATCCACACTAATATTTTTTTTAGCAAGTGAATTGAAAACTGTTGCTGCAATTCCTGGCTTGTCTGGAACACCGCTTATTGCTACTCTTGCTTGTGATTCATCTAATGCTACTCCGCTCACTGGATTATTTAACTCCATTTCTCTTACTCCTTGTACTAGTGTACCCTCATCCTGAGGCTTAAAGCTACTCCTAACACGCATTGGCATATTGAAATTCTTTGCAATTTCAACAGACCTTGGATGTAATACCTGAGCTCCAAGACTAGCTAATTCCAACATCTCTTCATATGAAATGTTTTTTAGTTTTGATGCTTCTCTAACTATTTCAGGATCAGTTGTATACACACCTTCTACATCAGTATAAATATCACAACGCTCAGCACCTAATGCTACAGCAAGAGCCACTGCAGTAGTATCAGAACCACCACGCCCTAGAGTAGTTATTTCACCAGTCACCTCACTAATCCCTTGAAAACCTGCTACTACTACAATATTTTCTTCTTTTAAATATTTTTTTATTTTTTCAGTCTTAACCTCAGTAATTCTTGCTTTTCCATGTCTGTCTTCAGTTAAGATTCCTACCTGTAATCCTGTCTGTGAAATAGCTTTTGAACCTAGAGATTGTATTGCCATAGCAACTAATGGAATGCTTATTTGTTCACCTGTTGAAAGAAGCAAATCATATTCTCTTGGATCTGGTTTGTTTGTTATGTCACGAGATAGTTCAATTAAATTGTCAGTGGTATCACCCATTGCAGATACTACAACTACAACTTCATAACCATTTTTTTGTGCATCAGTAGCAATTTTTGCAACTCGCTTTATGCATACTGCATCACGAACTGATGTACCTCCAAATTTTTGAACCAATATTGGCATAGTATTTATAATACCACTGTTTAAAAGTTATAAGATTACAAATTAGAACTTAGTCTTTGAGTTCATAAATTTCACTGTATTTTTTCTTTAAATAGCTAGAAAAGTAATCGGGTTTTAAGTCTTCACCCGTAGCATTTTTAATTATTTCAGCCGGCAAAAGTGTCTTACCATACTTATGAATTTTTTCCCTAAGCCATTCTCTAAGCAAAGTTAACTCTCTTTTTGTAATTTCTTTATCTAATTCTGGAATATCTTTTTTTACTGAATTGTAAATCTGTGCAGCAAGAAGATTTCCTATAGTATAAGTAGGAAAATAACCAATAGCTCCTCCAGACCAGTGCATATCTTGCAAACACCCCTCAGTATCTGTTTTTGGTGTAATGCCAAAATATTCTTGCATTTTTTGATTCCATACCTCTGGAACATCTTTAACAGCTAGTTTTCCTTCGAGTAATGCTTTTTCAAGTTCAAATCTAAGAATTATATGCAAATTATATGTTACTTCATCTGAACCTACCCGTATAAAAGAAGGCTCCACTTTATTTATAGCTTTATAAAACTGTTCTAGTTCTATATCATGAAGTTGTTCAGAAAGGTGCCAGTTTTTAAGTATGGGTAATAAACCTTTCCAGAATGGTTTACTAAGTCCTACTTGTGTTTCCATAAGCCTTGACTGGGATTCATGAACACCAATAGATGCTCCTGTGAAAAGCAGTGTATTAGCTAATGCTGGATCAATTCCAAGAGGTTCATATAAAGCATGTCCACCCTCATGAAGTATTGTACCGATAAAAGAAAAAAGATTTTTGTTACTCCGTGTAGTTATGCGTGCATCATTAAGTCCTATAGATGCACTAAATGGATGTGTTGTTTTATCCAAGCGTCCTTCAAAACCCATATAGTTTAAGATACCTCTAGATATTTCCATTTGTTTTTCATCACTAACTAGTCTAAACAAAAAGCTGTTATCTATTTGTATAGGAGATTCTTTAATTTGTTTTATAAGTGGTATAAGATCATCTTTCAATTTACCAAACAAATGGTCTAACTTTTCTGCCGTCATCCCCGACTCAAACTCATCTAAGAGTGCATCATATGGTGATTTTTCATATCCAATCAAATCAGCCACTTTTCTTTTAAGTGAAAAAACTTTTTCTAAATACGGTGCAAAATCACTAAATTTATTGTTTTTTCTAGCACTAACCCAGGCAGTATTTGCTTTAGAGGTTACATTTTCAAGTTCTTCTACAAGACCTGTAGGTAATTTTTTTCTTTTATCATATTCTTTTCCTGCTTCCCTTAATAGTGCTTTTTCAATATCGTTTATTTTTTTTATGTTTGGCTCTTTTTTAAAGTGATTAATTAATTCTCCCATTTTATCTGAGGTATAAATTTCATGAGAAAGCTTGCTTAAACATGCTGATTGTTTAGCTCTTGTATCGCCAGCTTTTTCTAACATATATGTCATCTGATCCCAAGCAAGAAGTTCCTTTATTTCATTTATAGACTGCAAGTCAGAAGCTAAATTTTTAAACTCAGTAAGCTTAGCAGCATGACTAGTTTCTATTTCATTTACTAGTTGTATTTCAATAGGCGTAGGTTGTGATGGTGTTATTACAGGAGTTGTGTTTGCATTATTTTCAATAGATAGTTGTGTGTCATCTTTCTTTTCAGTTATTGGCTGCTGTAATAGTGGGCTTTTACTAGCTGGGTTACTATCAATAGGTGTTACCATAAAAATTGGCTTAAGTTTATCACCGTGTTTGACTACAAGTCAAATTGTATTGATGGCTTTTAAAGATTTCAAGTTAAAAGGTACAAAATTTTAGATTCTCAGCTTGAAAATGCTGGAACTCTATAACCATGAAACGTTATAATAAAAACCACTTGTAAAAGATGAATATAACTATGACACGAATTAATTCTATTGCTAATTTAATAAACTATATAACCTTACCTACGAATCAAAGGAAGGCAAGTATAACTGTTGAAACTTCAACTCCTACATTAGTTTCTGTAATTTCTGAATCCACATCAGAAACATTAGAAATTAAGCCTGTTTTTGAGAAACAATTAAACTTTCAAGAAGCAATAAATGAGTTTGTTAAGAAAACAAGTAAAGTTCATAGGGAATCTGTTAATGATTTACAACGAGCATTATTAAATCAAGAAGGTCTAAGTAAGCATCAATTGCATTTAGCACTCATGATAGCTCAAGCATATGCAAAAGTAAAACCTAAGACTATGAGAAAGTTTTTAGACAAAGTTGTTTTAAAGTTAACGATGCATGATTTTGTGCCTGTTTATTTTGAGGAAGGAGATCTGAATAACGAATTTGAATATGATATAGGCGTTAGTGAGGTAACAGAAATATTCAGAAAATCATATGATACTTTCACTGGATTTATGTCTTATACATACCCAATGAAAAGCGATGGTTTAAAGGAACCAATGGCTTTGTCATTTATTCGTAAGGCCAATCAAAATAAAAACTATAAGACATTTATTCCAGGTGATAAAAATCAATTTCCAGGAGCTGGTGTAATAATTGAAGGATTAAAATCAAAAGTGTTTCCTAATGACTTTCTTGAAAAGCAATTAACACTGCCTAATGATACTGGAGGTACAGCAGAAGAAGTAGTACATAAAAGATTTAGAGATCTAATGATAAATGGTGAAAAAGATTTACCTAATACAACCTTTGGATTTTTTAGAGGTTGCATAATCATTAGAAATCCAGAAAAGATGAGAGTTGACAATAAAAAATTTGCATTAATAGTATTCAATGATCACTTTCAAAACCCTGATTCAAGAATGGCATATTTAATAACAGATCAACTTGCACAAAATTTTTTATCAAATCCTACTGAATCAATAACCTGGGGGCAAAGTAAAATAAATCAATTTGATCCAAGAATTTTTGAAGATTGTTTTTTCAATGAAATAATAAATTTAAATAATCCTGCTGTACTTGGTGGTATGGATAAAGCATTGCCTTTTGGGGGAGGTGGTAAGCAATTTTATAAGGATTCAGAATTTATTGATAAAGACAATATGGTTAATTGGGAAGATCTCCTCCTATATGAAAGAGAGCTTGCAGATAGTGATGAAACTACTGACTGTAGGGGGCATATACATAGAACTCATATGTTTACTGAGTATTGGAATGATGGATTTCCACTTGAAAATTTAATCCCTTTTAAAAAAGCACATGATGAAATTACAAACTGTACATTATATGGCTTTTCACAGTTACATTTATTCAATGAGGCTTTCAGACTTTATTCTTATGGATACGATGATTATAAAAGTGGAAACAAAAAAGTTAAATTTAAAGAGTTTGGAAGACTTTTAGATCAGTCAATAAGATGGAAGCAATCACAAAGAATCACTGACATTGAAAGACCAGTTTTAGTCCCTACTCCAAGACTAAGCAATTCAGGTTTCAATGAAGATTTAGTACGTGAAGTCGGAGTAATAGATACACAAAACATGGCATGTTATAGATCAAGAAATCAAAAATCTTTTATGCTGCCTGGTGAAATATTTGAAGAGCTGGATTCTGAGACTAGAAGTAATTGGTTAAAGTTTTTAACTAGTGCATATAAAAATAGTGCTACATTGACATATTTACCTGGTGAAAAAATAAGACCTATAATCTCAGATTTATTACACCGTAAAATGAAAGGAAACAAATGAGAGTTAATTTAATACCATTTAAAGCAGTGCTTGCAGCTCCAGCAGCCCCTCCAGAAGCTCCTCCTAAAGAGCCAGAGACTGAACCAGAAGTACCTCCTGAGCCAGAGACTGAGCCAGAAGTACCTCCTGAGCCAGAAGCACCACCTGAGAAAGAACCAAGTTCACCACCACCTACACCAGATGAACCACCTTCATTTGATCCAGATGAATCACCTGTACCACAGGAAGAGCCCAATGCACCAATGAGTCCAAGACCAGGTTATTGTCCTATTGAAGTACCAGGATAAAGAAAGGAAAATCATGATAGTTTCTAGTATCTTGGCTGCTCCAGCTGCTCCACCAGCTCCTACAAAGCCAGCACCATCTAAACCACAAGCACCCAAACCATCTACACCAAAACCAGTACCAGCACCACTACCTAAAGAAAGACCTTGTAGAGAACCCGGTCCTGGTTACTGCCCCATTAAAACACCAGGTTAATATTTAAGGATTATTTAAATGCTAGATACCATTACATCTGCACATTCAATTAAATTAATTGCAAACCTTTTAACACAACCTCAGATTACAAGAGGAAATAATCTTCAAAATAAAACTAAAACATACTCATTAAAAGAAACTACAGATTCACTAATTGACTATCCACTAAAAAAAGCATTGGATGTATTGTTCGATGATA
Organism: Candidatus Melainabacteria bacterium; assembly: GCA_023250155.1. Lineage (GTDB taxonomy): Bacteria > Cyanobacteriota > Vampirovibrionia > 2-02-FULL-35-15 > 2-02-FULL-35-15 > JAHFBD01. Next base: position 35,095 of record JAHFBG010000007.1, on the reverse strand, counting down.
GTTACGATCCACAAAAAAGTATATTAGATACAGCTTTAAGTCATTATGTCTCTGGACTTACCTTTCAGCAAGCTGTAAACAGTTTTGTTAAATTAGTAGCTAAAGTAACTAAACCTGATGTATTAGATAATCTTCAAAATGATAATGAAATAGAGACCTGGAGACTACTTAGAGCAGGTATGATTTCTCTTGTTTATAGTAATGTAAGTGAAGAGACATTAAGAAAATTTCAAGATCGATTCATGCAATTTGCACAACATGATGGATTGCCTATACCAGAACAAGATACATTCAACTATCAATTTGCTTATGAAGAAGTTTTAGATTTATGGGACAAATCTTATGATTTATTTTCTGGCTTTAGTTATTTTGCTCTTGCTACAAGACGTGATGGAGTATCTGAATATTCATTTTTTGAAAAGTTCATTCAGGCAATAAATGATTCTAAAAACTATAACATTTTTTCTCCAAATGATTATGGACATGATCCTATCTACTTTCCTGGACCTGGAATAGTAATAAATGGACTTCAATCAAAATGCTTTCCTGACAACTATTTAAATGAAAGTTTTTCAGTAGATGCTAACAATGATTCTCCTTATGAAGGAGTACATGAAAATTATAGAAAATTAATGATTGAGTCTGAGAAGAGTTTGAAAGACACCACTTTTGGTTTATTTCGTGGGGCGATTATAGTGAGAAATCCCAAAATGATAATTGACAACAGACGATTTGCACTAATTGCATTTAATGATCATTTCTTTAATGAAGACCAAAAAATGACCTATTTAATACCAGATGAGTTAGCTAACTTGTTTTTGTTAAAGCCATATGAAAGATTGCATAACTTCAATAATAGCTTTAATGAAGAACATAAACACTGGGATATTTTAAATCTTACATGGCCTTCTGTCTTAGGTGGCATGGATAAAGCTCTTCCACCAGGTAGCAAGTTCTATTCAGATGGCACATTTTATAAAGCAAAAGGATTTTTTAAAAAGCTTTTCTTTAAAACTGAAAAGCCAGTAATCAATGATTTACTTTCTTTTGAAAGTAAATACAATGATGATATTGCTTATGACTTAAACAAGCATGGACACAGAGCATATATATTTGGAGACTATTGGAAGGATAATTATGATCCAAGAAATCTTATCCCATTTAAAAAAGCACATGATGAAATCACTTCTTGTACAAACATTGCATTTGCTCAGCTTAGCCTTTTAAAAGAAGCATTCAGACTCTATTCTTATGGTCATAGTTATAAAGAAGAAGAAAACAACTGGATTTATAATCCATCTAGACTTTTCTTGCAGGCCGTACGATGGCACAGATCTCCTCGCATTCAAAAAAACGAAAAACCTATTTTGTTGCCAATGCCACGATTATCATATTCAAAAATAGATTCTGATCTAATCAAAGAAACTGGTTTTCTTGACACAAAAAATTTGGTAGGGTATAAGGATTCTGCCAAAGGAAATTTTATGCTCCCAAACACATTGAACAAGAAAAATATAGACAAAGATACAAAAAAAGCTTGGAGAGCATTTTTATATAATTGTTATAGAAATAATGCAGACTTAGTTTTTCTACAAGGAAGGAATATTAGAAATCAATTGACGGAGCTGCTTCAATAGCTTTATTCTATTTCCTTACTCTTGGTAATTGAACATTCAATGTCGTTTGTCCATTAGGAGTAGAAATTATTAGTTCTTCAATTCCACCTTTGTAGTTGTCTGGTAGCTTGATGCTTAACAACAGCTCAGTATTTTCTTTTCTGACACTTGATCTAATGACTTTAATGTCTTTGTTGGTGAAATATGCATTGGTTAAATCTACTACTGTTTGCTTTTTATCACTTTTTACCTTATCTCTTGAATTTATTTGTTTATTTTTTCCAATAAAGTTTTTCCCAATAACTATAATTTGAACAATATGTTTTTTCTCTGAATTTGGTTTAATAGTGTGATTTATTACAAATGGTTTATTTTCTTGACTGTCAGGGGTTAATGATTCAGTAATAGTTGGAGGTGTGGGGATAATTTCTTGTGGTGTATCTACAGGTGGAGTTACTGTAGTGGTTATTGTTTCATCTTGTTTAGGAAGTTCTTGAGTAGGTATATCAGGAGCCTGAGTAACAATAATATCAAAATTAAAACTAGCTGATGCATTACAAGTGTTTCTTGAAAGAAGAGAAATAGGATATGTACCAGGAGTATTTGGAGTTCCTTTAAGAGTAATAGAATTTGCTAATTGTTCAATATAAAAATTTGTATTAGGAGCACTAACAGTAAATGAATCAATTGTGTCATTAGAAGAAGCTATAAATGATATTTCAAAGGGAGTGCCTGCTTGAGCAGAGAAAGTACCATTGTTAATTACTTTAGAAGAAGAAATTGTTATGGGACTACAAACACCAGGTGTTATATTACTAAATGATTGAGAGTTTTGAGAAGTTACTGAAACTTGTTTACGAATAACTACTGCAAAAGGAGAAAGGTGAGAAACAGTACCACTTAAAACATAGTCTCCATTAGCATTTGGAGTCACTGTAGTAGGGACTGAAACCCATTGATCATCTTCAAAGTGCTTAAGCTCAAGTGTAAGCGGATCTAACTCAGGAGTATTTGGTACTTCTACTGATATTGTATAAGCCGCTTGCTGTAATCCATTGGTATTAGCTGCTGACACATCAAAGGCAAGAATACTTTGGACATTTGATGAAAGTGGCGGTACATCAGATGCAGATAAGGCAGCAACAGTAAGAGTAGTATTTGAAGAATTGTTTGCTGTTGCTGAAATACTCGTTGGTGTAATCGATGTAGAATTAGTGTTAGTAGATGAACTTAAAGCTAAACTAACAGAACCTGTATTGGTAGCACTTCCTAATGAAGCTCTCGAGCTGCTTGAAAGAGTTTCTCCTGGAAATAATCCTGTCCACCCACCTCTTTGTACTATAGTAGACGGATTAGATGGATTAGGATAGTAACTAACAGTTGCACATATTTGAGGTGTTATTGTATTGTTACGAAAACCAGCATCAAATCTGCCATTAGCACATGCAGAATTGGAGTAATTACTGTTGACTGATGTTGAATTTTGAACTGCATTACCATAAGTACAACATGCAAAGTACTCTGTTCGCGGAGGATTAGTTGTATTATTTTGGTCATGAAATGAAATTAACTGAGTACCAGCTGGAGGGTTATAAATATCACCTGTAGGAGTAGTGGTGGGATTTAAAATCCAATAAGACTGAAATAAGTTTGGTGTTGGGTTAAATACAACTCTTTGTGTAGGGAAAGTTCCAATCGTTTGTATAAGTGGTGAAGTAGAAATAGGTCCTTGAGTACCACTTGGAAACCATCCACATCGTTGTTCTATTCGATGGAAACAGACAGAAGGCATACCTGTACGATTTCTACACGATACTGGTCCATTTACTCCTTGTTCACTTAATTGATAAGGAATATATGTTCTTACACAAGGCTCCCCACCAGGGCCACTACCAACACATGTACCGCTTACATTTCTACAAGGAGGATATCCACTACTTGATGAACTCATGCCACCGCTACTTGAAGAGCTCATTCCTCCACTAGATGAAGAACTCATTCCCGAGGATGAACCACCTGATGTAGTACACTCACATTTACTTATGTTGGATGGATTATTACTTGAACCTCCGCTAATATACGTACACACTTGATTGTTGGGACACCACCCATCTTGGCAACTGTCTATGCCACCCGTATGAGCATCTATATTTCCACAAGGTATACCACTTGAAGATGAACTCATTCCTCCGCTTGAAGAAGACGTACCAACACATACACATATAGGATGACTTCTATCACACCTTTGACCTATAGAACAGTAGCTATCATCAGCACATTCTCCATTTTGAACAATACACTCAGGAGCTGGATCTGACCCTCCGTGTGTACTACCGGTCGGAAGATCACATATATAACATGGTGGGCAACCATCTAATACACAATTACCAGATGAACTACCGCCAGAAGAACTACCACCACTAGAAGAACTCATCCCTCCACTAGATGAACCTCCTGATGAAGAGCTCATTCCTCCACTAGATGAGGAAGAACCTGATTTGGGACATAGACAGAATCTAGTACTATGGCTGGTGGCTGGAGTTGTTATTTCTCTACATTCTCTTGTTCCTGCACCTGCTACAGCACCTGTTGCCCCTGCCTCGCCTTCACAGAAAGCCTCAGCATAAGGACCAGTACATCCACTAGGACAAGTTAAGCATGTACACTTATCTAAAGCACAACTGTTTGCTAATATACAGGTATTTCCAGTACAGTACGTAGCAGCAGCTACACATACACCACTTGCAACACAACACTTTTCACCACCAGGACAATCATTATCAGATGTACAGTCCGCATTGCTTTCATTATCATCACTAACTGATACACATCCTACATCACTACCAAAATCAACAAAACCATCACCATCATTATCTATGCCATCGCTACATTCTGTAGTAGAACTACCACTTGATGAAGAGGTGCTATTAGAAGAGGAGGAAGAACCACCAGAAGAGCTACTAGAAGTAGTACCAGATGAACTGCCTGAAATGCCACAGATTTGTTTTGCTGTTGAAATTGAAAATCCTGAAATTAAAGAACTGCTTGGATTACTAGTTTGATAGGCTTCAAGAGTTGTAATTGGTGTACATGCACATCCTGCACAAGCCTGGCAATCTCCTGATGGATATCCATTCGCTACACCATTATGACATGTCCCAAAAGCACCATCGCATTGTTCACCTAAATCTACTATTCCATTTCCACATGTTATAGGAATATTGTGACAGAAAAAATCGCAAGTAGGACTTGGTGAATCACATTGTTCAGAACCTTCTTTTATTCCATTGCCACATACTGAAATACCACAGATTTGTTCTGCTGTTGAAATTGAAAATCCTGAAATTAAAGAACTGCTTGGATTACTAGTTTGATAGGCTTCAAGAGTTGTAATTGGTGTACATGCACATCCTGCACAGGCTTGACAATCTCCTGATGGATATCCATTCGCTACACCATTATGACATGTCCCAAAAGCACCATCGCATTGTTCACCTGAATCTACTATTCCATTTCCACATGTTATAGGAATATTGTGACAGAAAAAATCGCAAGTAGGACTTGGTGAATCACATTGTTCAGAACCTTCTTTTATTCCATTACCACATACTGAAATACCTGAAGAGCTTGTAGTAGAACCACTACTACTAGATGAGCTACCACCTGATGAAGAGCTACCACCTGATGAAGAGCTACCGCCTGAAGAACCATCATCTTCTTCACACACTTCTCCTAATCCTGCTTTTGCAGTTACGATAATGGAATTAGGATGACTAAGACAATTGTTCGTAAAACTATTTGTTGCTTTATTGAATATATTAGGACCATCACAATCAAAAATGCTCCCTTGGAGTTCATACTTTACATTATCGATATTCCAAACATCAGGAGGAGAATCGGATAGATTTAGTGTCCAAATCGAATATAGGTTAGAATCGTTTCCAGTACATTTATTTGTATTTGACCAAATACAGACCCCATTTGTATCATACTGATATGTAGAAAATAAATCTATTGTAGGATTATCAAGAATACTACAAGCCGTACTATCACCACATCCTGCTGGCGTACCACCAGTAAGACCTGATACAGAGATAGTATAAACAGTGTCTTGTGGGCAAAGGCAATTTAGACATCCTGAACTGCTTGAAGATGAAGAGCCACCAGAAGAACTACTATTATTTTCTAATTGACAACTGACTACACCATTATTTTCTGTACAAGTTTCTCCTGAACCCAGATCGCATACTTCTCTTGAGTCCCACTGACCATCATGTAAATTTTGACATTCTATGATGCTGTTCCCAGAACAGTACGAATAATTTATTGGATAAGCTACTCCACTTTTACAGCATCCTGTTGTAAGGCATATGCCACCACAACAGGGGCGAGCAATAGGACAATCAGCATCTGTAGTACATGAATGGCTTGGACAAGGACCACTACCATTACAAAAACCATGATTAGTAAGGCTGTTGTAAAAGAGAAGAGTGCATTTACCATCCCAAGGAATTGAACTTGCCACATCAGGACAATCATCGCAAGCATCACCAAGATTATCAAGATCAGTATCCGCTTGATCCGAATTTGATGTTTTATAACAGTTATCACAGCCGCCACCTATTCCATCATCATCAAGATCATAATCACATACTCCATGACAACAAATTTGATTTTCACAATCAGCATTACTTGTACATGGACCCATTGGTACTACTACATTTATTATTTGATTCTTATCAAATTTAAAATTGCTAAAGTGATTTTCAAAAGAAGCACCATCGAGATAAGAGGTACGGTGCGAGATAATAGGTACTTGCTTTTCAAAATACTTTTTATTTAATTCAAGATTGATTCTAATATCACTAAACGACGTAATATTTTTCCCAGAAACAATATTTTGTAAAAATTTAAGTTGACGCTCCTGAGGCATTCCACCAAAGACATATTTATAAGCATTTAAAGAAGCTTTCAATTTTAAGTTGTTATTCTTAGACACCAAGTCACTTAAATAGTTATTTGTATTTTCAATGGTAATGTCTAATTTCTTTTTCTTCAATGCATTACAAGTAAGATCTAGAACTTTTGAATTAACTGTTTCACCAAGTATATGATTGTAAGAGTATTTAATTATTTGTTCTTCAAGAATGGAACAAGATTGTGCAGGTGTGGGGATGTTCAGATGTGCTGATGACTGATCACTAATAGCTGATTGTTTTGTCAGGGCTATCACTGGCCAAAAATTACTAACCAATAAAGAAAAAGAGAATAAGATGGCCACAAAAGCTCTTGCTAAGCACCTTAGAAAAGAATTTAATTCATTTTTCAAATCAATCGATATCCTTCATTACTAATGTGCCCAGTTAAGGGATAACCTACACAGTGGATTGAATCTAAGAAATAATTACATGTAAGGGATTAAGGGTAGGTTTACAAAAAGGGATAAAATGGTCTATAAGTGATGCTTGTCACAGCTAGAAGATAATATCTGGTTAAGAACACTATAAAAAATATTCTTTTAAAGTTTTGAAATATTCTTCACTCAAGAAGCTACTTATATCATTATGAGTTGCGCCTTTTAATACAATTAGTTTTTTAGGTTCATTAGCAAGTTCATATAACTTGTAAGAATGGTTTATAGAAATGATCTCATCTTTATCTCCATGACTGATTAAAACAGGGGCTTTAATTTTTGTTATTAGTTCTTTTGAATTCCAAATATTGTTTTTAATTAATTCATGCGGAAGAAATGCATATAACTCCTTTGCAATATCTTTTAGTGATGTAAATGAAGACTGGACAACAACAGATTTTATTTTTTCACAAGCGGCAAGTTCTAATGCAATAGCACCACCAATTGATCTTCCATACACAGATATATCTCCTGGTTTATATCCTCTATCTATTAAATATTTATACATTGCTTTTGCATCTAAAATTACACCATCTAGACTTGGTGTACCTGTACTTTTTCCATAACCTCTATAATCTACAATTAATGAATTAACAGGCACATGTTTTTGAATTTCAGTACATGCCATGTACCAAGCAGAAACATTTTCTGCATTACCGTGTAGATAGAGCATTACTGTACGGGAGGGTTTCAAACCCACTCCTACAGATGGCAAAAAATATCCATATAGTTTTTCACCATCAGAAGTATCAATATAAACTTCTTCATATTGAATGCCTTCACTAGCTGGAGAAGAATTAAGTTCTTTTGAAGGATAAAAGATTAAATTGCTATGTAATGTTTCAAGTATATCCAAAGCTATGAAACACCTGCTGCACTCTTTATCTCATTTCCAAAAAAAACCTTTGTTTGTTCATATAGCTCTTGATCTATAGTTCTAAGTGTACCCACTGCATCCTTTACATCTACATCTACAATTTTATTTCCTTGAAGTGAAACCATTCTTCCAAACTGTTTCCTATGTACTAGATCAACAGCTGCCAATCCATATCTTGTACCAAGAACCCTGTCAAATGCTGTTGGTGAGCCGCCTCTTTGAACATGTCCTAGCGACATAGCACGTGTTTCAAAACCTGTTTTTTCTTCCAGAGCTTTTGCTAATCTTTCTCCAATTCCACCAAGTTTCACATGTCCAAAAGCATCTTTTTCACCATCTTTTAACACTTCTTCATTTGCAAACTTTGCACCCTCAGCAATTACTAAAACTGCATACCCAGCTTCTTTCTTTCTGACTTTTATAGCTTCTGCAACCTTATTTATATCAAAGGCTTCCTCCGGAACAAGGATATAATCAGCAGCTCCAGCCATACCACCCATAGTAGCTATCCATCCTGCATGACGCCCCATAACTTCAAGGACTAAAACTCTGTCATGAGATTTTGCAGTAGTATGAAGTCTATCCATGGCATCACAAACTATAGATATAGCTGTATCAAAACCAAAAGTTTGATCAGTTGCGTTTAAATCATTGTCAATAGTTTTTGGTACACAAACAATAGGCACTTTAAAGTCACGATATAACTTATCGGCTACACCACAAGTGTCTTCACCACCTATTGCAATTAATGCATCAATTTTATTTAGTTTTAAATTGTCAATTACTTTTTGTGTGCCACCCTCTATTTTATAAGGATTTGTACGAGAGCTTTTTATAATAGTTCCACCTTGATTAAAAATCCCCTCTGCATCAGCTAATGTAAGTGGTTTGATTAAATTGTTTATAGGACCTTTCCATCCATATAAATATCCAAGAACTTCATCATTATATTTTTTTATTCCCTGAAAAAGAACTGCTCTAATAACATTATTTAAGCCTGGGCAATCACCACCACCTGTTAAAATCCCTATTCGCATAAAACCTCCAATAGAATAATCTCTTTAAATAGTCACACAAGCATATATATTATCAAAAATAAAAGAACAAGACAATAGAAAAGATATTAAGTGCTCATCTTAACCTTTACTGGGTATAATAGACCTACACTGTAGTTAAATGTAGTTAACATCTAAGATAATGACAAAATCAAATCCTATAAATATTAGACTTGAAACTCCTTTACTAAATGAGGTTAAAAACCTGGCCAGACTTTTGCACCTTCCTTTAAGTGCTGTACTAAACAGGCTAATCACGGAATCTATTAAAATGTTTCAATGCCCAGGAGTTATTTTTATAAATAGTCCCACAGGAAGAAGAGCGACAATTAGTGGTAGTGGTCTGGATGTATGGGAAGTTATAAGTATTTATAAAAGTTATGATAAAAAAAATAAAAAGAAACTACTTGAAGAGTATCCATTAACTGAAGTACAGTTAAATGCAGCATTAGACTATTACAAGCTTTATCAAGATGAGATTGATGAAGAACTAAGACAAAATGAACATGCTGAAGAATTTCTTCGCTCCAGTAATTTGGTCACTAAATTTACTGTCTAGATTATGAAATTATATCTTGATGAAAACATTTCACCACTTGTTGCTAGGAAACTTAAAGAAAAAGGTTGTGATGTAATATCAGTACATGAAACACATGCTCGATCAAAAAGCGATAGTGAACAGCTTGAACTTGCTATAAAAGGGAAAAGAGCTATTGTAACCTATGATATTTCTGATTTTATAAGTTTAGCAAAAGATTACATTGCTAAGGGTAAATCTCATCATGGAATTATTCTTATAAGTAATAAAACAATTCCACAAAGCAATTTTAAAAAACTTGTTTATTCACTTGAAAAATTATTGACTACAAAAGAAAAAGGATGGATAGTTAATAGAATTATGTATTTAACAGGGTGATATATTTTATTTACCTGCCTTCAATTTGCTCCAATGCATTTGTTGCAGCAGCTCTTACGGATTGATGTACTTGAGTATTATTTATAATAGCTCTTAAAGCAGGAGCTGCTGATTGAGCTTGTCTCCCAAGACGACCTAATGCTTGTATAGCAGAGATTCTTACATCTCTTCCTGTACCACTTCTATCACTGTTGTTTGAAGCTATATTTACAATGCCTGTTACTATTTGATTTAACTGTTGCTCACTTACTCTTGCTCCACCACCTACAATTCCACCCAAGGTTTGAGCTACATTTGCTCTTGTCACAGGATTTTCATGAGTTAATGCTCCTATTAAACCATCAATAGCTTCTCCTCCTATATTTCTCAATATACCTGAAATAGTTATGCTTGATGCATTTCCAAATTGCTGAATTAGTTGTGGCACAGCAGCTTGTCCCATTCTTCCTAAAGCACTAGCAGCAAGAGCTTGTGCATTTCTATCAGGATTACCTAAAGCACCAATCAATGCTGTAATAGCCTGATTGCGAACAGCTTGAGATGAGCCTTGTACAAGACTGTCTAGTGATTCTACTACAAAATCTGATGGTATATTAGCATCACCAAGAAGAGGAATTAATGCTGTAACTGCCCTATCTCTAAGATCTTGAGGTAGACCTTGTCCTATGCTACCTAATGCACGAGCTGCAAATACTCTTGTAAACTCATCTCTATCACTTAGAAGAGAAATTAATGCTGTAGCAGCTTGATTTCTGGTATCCTGCGGTAAGTTTTGTCCTATAGTACCTAGAGTTAATGCTCGTGCTGCACCACTTCTCATAAAAGAAGACTCATGACTAAGAAGAGAAGTCAATGTCCTTGCTACTTCAGGTGAATTGTGTCCTAGGTTGACTAGAGCCTCTGCTGCATCTAACCTAAGAAATCCATCGCTATTACTAAGAAAAGGATTTAGTGCTGAAATTGTTTGAGCTCTGAAAGCCTGAGGTAAATTTGCCCCCATTCTGCCTAGTGCATTTGCTGCACGCCCTTTAACAAAATTACTACTATCACCAAGAAGAGAAATTAATGTTCTGGTTACTTCTGGTGAATTTTGTCCTAGCTCAACTAAGGCACTAGCAGCACTTACTCTAACATCTGTATTTCTATGAGTAAGAAAAGAGTTTAATGCATTAATCGCTTCTTGTGAACCATTTCCTATTCTGCCTAGTCCTCTTGCTGCAACTTCTTTTACCCCATCATCAGAATCATTTCGCAATGTATTAATTAGCGCTGTAACTGCTTCAGGAGAATCTTGCCCTCTAAAACTCAGTTCTCGTACTGTATTTTCCCTAACGGCTACATCACTATCACGAAGAAGAGGAATTAATAATCCAACTGCATCTTCTGAATTATCTAATATATTATTTTGTGCTTCAAAGGCAGCAGTCCTAATATTGTTATCTCTGGTGCTACGGGAAAGAAGAAATAGTGCTCTAACAGCTTGAGGTGAGTCTGTATTGCCAAGTGCAGTTATTGCAGTTCTTACAACAGTAGGATCACTGTTGTTTAGTAAAGGGGTTAATGCTGTTACTCTAATAGCATTGTCAGATGAATTTTGTCCTATACTAACCAATGCATCTGCTGCAGCCCTCTGTATATCTGCATTACCATCATTAAGAAGACGAGTTAATGCAGTTACCGCTGGTTGTGAATCTCCTCCTATTCTACCCAATGCAGTTATTGTAGATCTTCTAACAGATATGTTACTATCCTGAAGAAGCGGAATCAATGCTGTAACAGCTTGAGGAGAGCTTTGTCTTATATTACCTAATGATTCTGCTGCAAGTGATCTAATGTTTGCATCACCGTTCTGGAGAAGAGGAATTAATGCTGTAATAGATTCAGCTTGTCCTTGCCCTCTATTACTTAATCCATTTGCAGCAAATAGTTTAATCTGAGGATCATTATTATTAAGTAGTGAAACTAAAGCATTAGTAACTTCTGGTGAGTCTTGTGCTATATTATTTAATGCATCTAATGCAGAATGCCTGAGACCTGCATCACTACTGCCAAGAAGAGGAATTAATCCAGCAACAATTTCAGGTGAGTTATGTCCTATTCTGCCTAATGTATCTACTACAAACCTAAGATTTGTATCATTATTACGAAGAAGAGGAGTTAATGCTGTAGCAGTTTGTTCTCTAACAGTTGGATTTGAATTTTGTCCTATTCTACCTAATGCAATTATTGCATTTACTTTAACTTGTGCATTACTATCACCAAGAAGACGAGTTAGTGCTGTAACAGCTCCAGATGAGTTTTGTCCTATATTACCCAGAGCTTCTGTTGCAGTTGCTCTAACACGCGGATCAGTATTACGATCGCGAAGAAGGTTGATTAAAGCTGTAACAGTTTCAGGTGAACCTTGTCCTAGCATGCCTAGTGTATTAGCTGTTATTAATTTAACAAAATTATCTCTGGCGCTTAGATTAGGAATTAATGCTGTAACTATTTGATTTCTAGTAGCTTGAGATGAGCCTCGCCCGATTGCACCTAATGAAATTATTGCTCTTACTCTTTCTTCTGTATTGGTACGAGGATTATTTAAAACTTCAATAAAATTATTTATACGAGTATTGTTTTCTAAATTTGGTGCTGAAACAAATGTATCAGCATTGCCCACATTAGTTGGAATTGTCGGAGGAGTTTCTGGATTATTTGGTGGAGGTGTTCCTTGAACTCCATTCAATATAACTGATTGAAACAACTGAGATACACTTATATATATAAACACTGCCCCTCCAAAGTTTTATAACCTATAAAAAATTTAAATTATTACTAAAATAATAAAAAACACTTATAGCCTGAATATACCAACCTAAGCTTTACAAAGTCAATCAATAAGCCGCTTTAAAAAGATAAAATCTTTTTAATCTGGTTTTATTTAAGTATATATAACATATTGATAACTTCTTCTTAATTTAAAGACAAGAAAGTTTTCAAATCTTTCACAGAAGATTCTTCAACCAATTTCATGAAGGTCATTATTACGAATCAATTGCACTCAATCCATTTCCTTCTGGATTAAATCCGCGAGGAAAAGTTGTAGAGCTATAGTAACTTGAACTAGTAAATTGTGCAGCAAAGATACTCCCTGTATTTAAATTTGCTCCAATAAAACTAGCTTGATTAAAACTTGCCATGGTGATATTAGTACCATTGAAGTTTGCTCCGTTAAAATTAGATCCTGTTGAATTGAAATTTTGCATGTTTGCATTTTGGAAATTCGCACCTGCAAAATTTGTATTGTTAGCTATAGCACCTTGAAAATTAGCACCAGTTAGATCACTATTAGTAAAGTCTGTATTAGACAAATCACTGCCACCGAAATTAACTTGCCCATTTGGACTTTGAAGTCTAATGTTTCTAAAAGAAATTCCAAGCTCTGAGCGAGAACCATCAGGGTTATTAACAGAAAGTCCTAATCGCATTTCAGACAATAAATCTGGGTTATTTAAATCCATAGATATTTGTCCATCTGCCAATTCTCTAAGAGCATTAAACACTTCATTAATTGCACCAATTGTTCCACCATCAAGATTCGACATACCGCCTCCCTGCTGATTTCTTGAATCTTGAACATTTTGAAGCAGGCTAATTATTTGACGTGCAAGTTCTTTTGCAAGTTTTTTTTGTTCAGGGGTAAGATCTGGACGCAGTGAATACTGCAAGGCTACAGCCATAGGCATTCTATTATTGCTTTGTGATTGTTGAAGTAAGTCACCTCTTACATAGGGTGTAACTACAGGAGGGTGAGAATGACTTGCTGAATGAGCAACTAAAATCACTGGTGGTGGCTCAGTTCCTGGTGGTACTGAACCAAGAATTAATGGTGGTGGTGGGGTTCCTGGTTGAAGAGCTACAAGTGGTGTATTATTTTGTGTTGAAGGAATAAATTCATCAGGTCGCGTCAGCGCATTAAATAATCTTGGTAAAGATACAAGAGGACTTTCCTCCTGTGGTGCTTCTCTTCTTACATTATTTGAAACAAAATGCATACTAAAACGTTGCAGTGCTAATTCTCCTTGCCTATTTACCATATTTTCTCCTATTGAATGTTTTTCCCCTGTGTTATGAGTTGTTTAAAACAGCTCATAATCAACACTTCAACCATAGCAAATTGTATTATAAAAAATCAATTAAGAAATAAATAAGAAGCAAAAAATGAGAAGAAGAACCTAGGTATAAACACCCACCAACAAAAAACCCCTCATCATTGAGGGGTCTTCTGCAAGGAGGAGATTGGGGTAAGGGAGTTAAACTTACCCCAGGGTGTTCACACTTTTATACCATCTAAAAATCTTGAAAATTTTGTCATAAGATCTTTGGCTACTTCTTCATCACCATGAGTACTTATTTCACCATCAGTATGTAACCAAACCATACCTTGTTTTGGATCTTGATTTCTATTTAACCATCCGTGAAATAAGATTCCACCGATTTGTCTTTGTTCAATTGAATAAACAGAACCATTATCAGCTAATATTGTACTTACTCTGTCACCATTTGGTCTTAATTCAACATAGTGTTGAAGGTTTCCAAATACATTAAAGAAATAAACTATCTCAGTCTTATCTAATCTAATTTCATGACTTGAAGGTAATCCTGTAGCATCACTTGAAATGTGATATAACCTTGAACCATTTTTTCTTTCTTCTATAGCTAAGGTTTTGCCTTCTTCATCTCTTGTAAAAACAAACTTATTACCATCTTCACTCAGCTTAACTTCTAATTGACCACCTTCAGGATCAGTCATAAAAGTTGATTGCCCTTTAATGTGGCTTAGTTGAAGTACTTCTTTTGACATTGGAATACTTGGACTTAATGTGTTTTCTATGTTTCTTGTTAACTCTGTCATTGCTTTTGTTCCTCTTTTGTTTTTCCTTGTAAATCACCCTTGTGCTAATAAAAAGAAGATCAAACCAAAATATTGATAGTTTGTAAAATAAGAATAATTTTATCTTTGCCTTAACATTGTCTTAACTAGGACATGCGGACTAGGATAAACAAGTAAATGCAACCATACTTGCAATTATAGGATTTATCCGATTTATTCGGTAAATCCGATCCTAGGATATAGATGGTCAATGGAAGCTTCAGCTTGTCTGAAGCTATATAAAGATCCTGTAACCCATAGTATCAAAAGCATACGGATGTAACCCAGAGTTTCATATTACAAATTGCTAAAATGCCAAGCTATGTGTAGAGTGTTTAAATATATGAACCGCATAAACCAATGTTTTATACCTCATGTTTCACGCTTCATGCTTCATGCTTCATGCCTCATGTTTCTACTTATATTCTTATTACCTTCTCCAGTATCTTGCAAAGGAAATTGGTATCTTCTTTATCAGCCTAGACAAAGAATAGTAAAAAGCATAGTGGCTTCCAATGATTCCTTAATTGTAGGAACAGGAAACGGGATACTCACTAGCAATGATCATGGAAATACCTGGAGTGATTTTGGTTCAGAACAACTTAGTAAGGATATAAATGGAAACTCAACAATAAATTGGATTTCTATAGACGAGGTAAATAAAAAAATATACATAGCCACTAACTTTGGTGCTTATTATTCAAGTTTTGAAACTCCTAATTGGAAAAAGTTTTTTGAGAACAGTAAGCTTGAATCAAATGAAGTTAATGCACTGGAAGCAAATAATGATGAGGTTTACCTGGCTACTAATGATGGGTTATGGATATATAATCTAAAGAATAACTCTTGTAAAAGGTTAAACAAAGGTTTAGCTCCAGACTCAACAACAGGAAATTATAAAATATCTCACATCTTAAAACACATTGATAAAATTCTTCTTGCAAGCGAAACAGGAATATATCTCTTAAACAAAAAAAATCAAGAGTGGAAAAAAATATCTCAAGGAATCCAATCTCTGCCTGGTGGAAATATAGGTGCACAATATTTGTTTGTAGATCATAAGAATATTTTATGGGCAGCTTGTAAAGCAGGTATTTATCAATGGAATGGCTTGAAGCAATATAAAAGGAAGAATCATAAAACATTTTGGAGAAAAGTATCAAATGGAATTAAGCCAAGTATTGATGGCTATCTGGAAACAAATTTTGTTTATACTGTTAAGAACAAATTATACTCTGCAAGTAAATCAGGAATTTATTCACTTAATAAGACTGATGAAATATGGATAGATATTACAGATGGCATTAGAACTAAAGAAGGAAATAAAAATGTCTATTGGTTAGCAGAATTAAACAATGAATTATATGCAGCGACGGATGAGGGGTTGTTTGTTAGGAGACAAGAGGCAAGAAGCAAGAGGCAGGAAGCAAGAAGCAAGGATAGAGACGTTGCATGCAACGTCTCAACAGAGGACAAGAAGCAGATTATTCAACCCCAAAATATAAATCCCGATCAAGAACTTCTTTTAGAAGGTAAGGTCGAAGCAGACTTTACAAACATTGAAGCTCTTGAACCAAGCGTAATTGAGGTTCAAAGAGAAGCCTTGAGATTTGCATCCTTACCCACAAATAATGACTATAAAAAATACAGACTACAAGCAAGACTTAGAAATATTATTCCAAAAATAGGTTTTGACTTAAACTCCACAGGAACAAATCTTGGATATTATCAGTTTGAAAAAGGCATATCAAGCGATGTTTCATTAAATAATAAATTTGATGCTAATAGACTTACACGACTTCAACATGATGGCAAATCATATAAACAAGTTACTGTTTCTTGGGATGCAAATCAGCTTTTATATGATGATGAAATTAAAGAAATACTTAATCTTGCCAGACTGACTGCAAATATTAAAGAAAATTTACTTGATGATGTAACAAGGATTTACTATCAAAGACGTAGACTTCAATTAGAAAACATGTTTCAAGAAGCTATTGACATTAAAAGTAAAACATTAAAAGAACTTGAAGTTGCAGAATTGACTGGACAATTAGATTCAAGAACAGGTGGTTGGTTTTCAAAAGAAGTTCAAAAAAGGAAACAGTTATAATGAGAAGTGTAGTTTTGCTATTAACATCATTAGCAACACTTCTGCTTATAAGCTTTTCACAAGGATTAGCTTTTACTATACCAGATATACTTTCACTGGGAGCCAATCCAGAGATTCTACAGATAGAACCATCATATCTAATTCCTGGGACTATTGTTAAAATTAAAGGGAAGAATTTCTATAGCTCACCAAAATCTGCAAACAAGCTATGGATAAACAACTCTCCTATAAGAATATCTAAAGCAACAAGCGATGAAATTGAATTTATAGTACCAAAACTATCTCTTAGTAAAGCAAGGCTTAGGTTTTATACTTCATATTTAGGTTATAAAAGTAAAGAAATCACTTATCCACAAAACAACAATGAGTTTATTGATATTACAATAAATCCACCTCACATTTTACATACAGATAAAATAGCAGTTAAACCACAAGAAGAATTGTTTATTTATGGATCATATAAAAGTACTAATCCTATCTATTTCAAAATAAGAGAAGAAGGAATTATAGGAACATTATTATCAAATAACATATGCAAAATAAGACTCCCAGAAAAGCTACCCTATGGACCTTTTACCATAAGCTCATTTTATAAAGTTAGAGATAAAGATATTGACTCTATACAAAGCAATGAGCTTATTTTATTTAATACTGAGCTAGGAGTACCACTATCTATAAAGTTACGACTCTCCAATACTACTTTTAATCAACTTGATTTTATTGACAAAGAATATCCTTATACTGTTGAGTTAATATTTTCTGGTTTAGAAAAATCTGTTGATGTTACTAAATATACAGCTGTCAGCACACAAGATCAAGCCACTAAAGATTTACTCGAAATCAACTCAACCAAACAAACCATCAAATTAAAAAAGAAAGGAATTGCAAAAATTAAAGCACAATTTATTTGGCTACCTACAAATCTTATACTAGAAGATGAAGTGAGTTTTATTGTTGATCCACCTAAAGATCCAATTTTAAAAGAAGTAATAATTAATGAGGTATTTCCATTTGCCACACCTGCCATTCAAGCGACAGACTCAAATAAAGATGGCTTTGCAAAAAACAGTGATGATTTCATAGAGCTAAAAAATTTAACTGATAAAACTTTAAATCTTTCTGCTTGTCAAATATTCATTAATGAAAATACAAAGCCATCATTTGAACTTAAAGAGAGTACTATATCACCTAGCTCATTTATAGTACTCTCTGGGAACAATTCAATTGATAAAGATTTTAACCTTACTAATACAGGAGGCACGATAGAGCTCAAATGTAATAAAAATACTATTGATTATGCATATTATCCTTCCGGTAAGAATGGTGACCCATCTTGGCAAAGAAAAAAAGATTTAAGCGGTTTTATAAAACACTCACTAAAGCTTTTTTCTCCAGGTGAAGAACTTAATGAACAAGAACCAACAACATCAGCACAAGAAAGCTCTTTAATACCAGACAGTATAAAACCAGTTCAACCAATTCCAGTCATCTCAAACCCAATCCCTCAAAATATAACTTCAACCAATATAACATTGAAAGAAATATTCACTACTCCAGCCTCATTGACGTTTGAAGATTCAAACACGCAGCAACTATCCGTATATGCTAAATATACTAATGGTGAAACAAGGGATATAACAAAAGAATGTACTTTTAAAACTTACCCTCAGGATACAATAATAAAAATTGATTCGGGTGGTTTAGTAACACCATTAGCAAATGGTGCAGCAACAATAGAAATTTCATACCAAGATAAAACCCTAGAAATACTTTCAAATATAAATCTAATTAGTAAGATCCAACTAAAACAATTAGTTATAAATGAAGTTTTAGCAGCACCTATTACAGATACAAATAAAGATGGCATATTTAAAAGTGATCAGGATGAGTTTGTTGAAATAGTTAATATCTCAGGGAGTAGCCTTGATTTAAGTGGTTTACTAATTTCTGATGGCGTGAAAGTCAGACATACAGTACCTTTTGGAACAATTCTAAATAATCTTGAACCCTTGATTATTTTTGGTGGAGGAGATATTATGAACTTAACACCAAATTATAAAGCACAAATAGCAAGTACAGGTTCACTAGGAATCAATAACAGTGGGCTAGAACAAATAACAATTACTACTCTAAGTGGATTAACAATAGACAGTACTAGTTTTGATAATGCAAACCTACAAGGGATTTCCTTAAACCGTTCTCCTGAACTAAGTTTTAATACATTAATTCCACATGATAAATTTCTAAGGGCAATTGACAAGTATTCACCAGGTATAAGAATTGACGGAACCTCTTTTCAACTTCTACCCCAAATCGGTTATGATGAACTTAAAAATCTTTCTTCTTCTTCAAGTGGACTTATTTTAAAAACTTCATCAAGCAGTAGTTCAGGAAGCTTATCAACAACATCTAGTTCTTCATCAGGATTTACAAATACCAGCTCAAGTGGTTTTCAAATAAGCACAAGTTCAAGCTCTTCTTCAAGTGGACTTATTTTAAAAACTTCATCAAGTAGTAGTTCATCTGGAGTATAACTACTCATGTCACAACTAAGTTTTGTATTTTTAATTTGTTTATAATCTTAGATTCTTGATCATAAGCTTCTTTACAAGTTGTTAAAACTATATTTTCTAATTCAGGAAAAATTCTGTCTATTTGTTGAATGCTTTCTGAAGCATTATTTATAATAATGGGATTATCAGAGATCGTTTGATTGTCTTGTTTTAACAAACCATCTACCTCAGACTCAATTCTTTGAACATGTTCATATAGCTTATTTGGCGCAAAGTTAAATGCATCATCCATCACAGACATAGCTCGCAATTTATATAAATGCTCTAAAGCTTTTAGTCTTTCAGGTGTATCTTTTAACAGATTACTCGTTTCTTCTATAAGAGAGTATTTTGATAGCTCTTTAGCTTTTAATGAGTGACTTAATAAAATTTGTCCATTCCGTATAAGATCAAGCATAAGTTCTGCATCTGTAGGGTTGCTCTTCATAAGATTTTTTGCCCACTTGTATTCATTACTATCTAAAGAGCTTTTAATTCCATTTTGTTGACTATCTATTTTTAATCTCAAATAATCATCAATGATTTTCATCTCATTTAAAGCAATTTCTTGAGAATAAACAAGCTGTTGAAGCTTTATATAGAGAAGTTGCTTTAACAACTCTCCTGATGCATTAATCAATTTATTAGTATACAAAGCTATATATTTATTATGTTTTTCAGGTCCTGTAAAAAGTTCTAGTTGGGCTAGTCTTTTTTTATCTGGTTTAACTTCACCATAGTAGTAATTTTCAAAAGTAGTCAACTTAGAACCAGAATCTAGTATTCCTATCTGATTACTGACATATTTTTTAAATGGTTCTAAAACATTGTTTTTTGAACTGATCTCATCATATAGAATATTTGTTTCAGTACCAAGTAACTTACCCATTTCAAATATAAGGGCTTCAATTCTAGGGTCTATTAAAACATCGCTTCCTTGCTTTTTCTTTACAGAGAATAAATGATGACTTTGTTCAGTATGTTCATTACACTCATTTCGTGGTTCAGTATCGTTTAATGCAGATGAAACATACAAAATAGTGCTTGGCTCACCCGTAACTTTATTATTCTTTTCTGCCTTTTCAATATCAACGTTATTGTTCCCTATGAAAGGCTTTTGAAAAGAAACATTTACAAAATTGATTGCCATAATAAACATTAACGAAAATTATAGCTAATTAGTGAAAGAATTCAATACGTTATTTGGATGATTAAGTAAAGAAAGCCTTACAATATGGAACACCATGATTTAAGATAAAAAACTCTTTTAAAAATAATCAAAGTAAATTAATGATTTATAATCAACTCAAGATAAGCAATCAAGATAAGCAATTCAGATACTAATAGATTATCTTCCATCAAATTAATAATTTACAATTGGCTATAAACAAGTAACAATGAATAATCAACTTACAATTAAATGAGTAGAAAAATAGAACAAATAGGAATTAATGTTACTGGCCCAGCTATGAATAGCCAGAACATTTCATCAAAAGTCAATATAAATATTGATATCCCAATCGGTGAATGTAAGCCGAGGCTTACTTTCAAAACACCTGAAGAAATAATAAAGGCTCAAGCATTTAAAGCCAAATTAGAATCAACTGTTGATTTTGAAACACCTGTAAAAGAAACTGTAGATCAAAAAAGATTAGTAGGTGAGGTTTTTAAAAGTGATAATAAAACATATCGAATAACAGAATATATTGCTAGCGGAGGAATGGCTAATATCTTTAAGGTACTTGAATTAAACGAGCAAAAAAATTATGTTGTAAAAATGATTAAGCCTGAGCTATCAGACTACGAACATCTAAAATATTTCTTAAAGGAAATTAAAGAGATGGAAAGATTTAAACATCCTAATATAGTTTCTACCTATGGTTCAGGTTTA
This sequence comes from Candidatus Melainabacteria bacterium, assembly GCA_023250155.1. Taxonomy (GTDB): domain Bacteria; phylum Cyanobacteriota; class Vampirovibrionia; order 2-02-FULL-35-15; family 2-02-FULL-35-15; genus JAHFBD01. The sequence goes on along the minus strand of JAHFBG010000007.1, from coordinate 13,747 downwards.
TCATTCTTTATTATGGAATATGCAAGCAATGATTCTCTAGAAACAAAAATTGATGAGTTGTCACAAAAAGCATTTCTTATATATCTTTCTCAAATCTGCAATGCTCTTGATTATGTACACAAAAAACATATAATTCATCGTGATGTAAAACCATCAAATATATTACTTTTTAACAATGAAGTTGCTAAACTTGCTGACTTTGGTGTTGCATGCTCATCGCTGGAAGATCAACTAAGATCTGAAACAGTAATTGGAACACTAGGGTATATGTCTCCCGAACAAGCCAATCAAGTTTTAAACCCAGTTAAGAGCTTTGAATTAACCCCTAGTGCTGACATGTATGCGATTGGTGCTATTTTATATAGAAAATTTACCGCTAACCTTCCTATACCAAAAATCAATGACAATCGTATTGATTATCTCTCCCGAGTTATAGGAGAAACACCTGATTTAGATATAATTTACAAATCAAATATCAATCCAATTTTAGCCAGTCTTATTTCTAAACTCTTAGAGAAAGAACCTAGTGAAAGATTTTCAGCAAGTCATCTTGCAAATACTTTAGGAAACTTAATTAAAAAGAATCAATTTTAAATAAAACATACAAAGAGTCAAGATAATTCTTTTTAATGTCAAAGATTTGGGTATATAGCGTTTAAGATAGTAGAACAGGAACTAGCGTTTAGCGTATAGGGGAACAGAGAATTAAGAACTAGCGTTTAGCGTAGAGCGTATAGGGGAACAGAGAACAGAGGACAAGAATTAGCATTTAACGGATGAAAAAACAAAAATAGAAAGTAGAGATAGTAAGGTATAAAAAAAATGAATAAGGCAACATTAGAAAATCCAATCAATAAAAAAGATGAAATTAAAAAAGTTTTAAATGAAAGTCAGGATATGGTTGGTGATAAAACTCATAAAGAAGGGATTTTTCATCAAATATTTAGAGGATATGTTCCACTTACACTACTATCAAACTTAAAAACTGAATTAGACGGTGAAAAAAAAGAGAAAATAGATGCTTATTGTCATCTGATTCAAATTGCTTTAAGAAGAAGTACAACGACTTTAAACTATTTAGCCAAGGGCTATGGAACAAACCTTGAAGAAATCAAATATAAACAAACTGCATTAATGGAGTATGAAAGTGAAAAAAAGAAATTAGAAGAAACTGAAAAAAAAGTGAAGTCTTCTTTAAATGATCCTTCCCCAGCTTTCAAACGTTGGTTAGATGAATTAAGGGTTAATCATGACTTGCTTTCAAATGCTTTAGTTAATCCATTTGAAATTGATCAAAATGGTTATGTACCACCTGAAGTTTTGCAAAGGATGAGTACTATAGGCCTCTTTAAATTAAAAGTACCAAAACAGTATGGTGGACTTGGTTTCTCACAAAAAGAATATGACCTTGTATTACAAACTCTTGCTCACATATCGGGTACATTACTTGCCATTATAAGTGCACATAGCACAATTGGTTCTGCCCCACTTATGCTTTATGGAACAGAAGAACAGAAATCACATTATTTAAAGGAAGTTGTTCTAGGAAAATATCTTGTAGCCTTTGGTTTAACAGAACCTGCCTCTGGAACAGATGCCATAGGAAAAATGAAATGCATTGCCAAACTCTCAGATGATGGTAAGCATTGGGTTGTTAGTGGTGAAAAAATATATATAACAAACATTCATAGATCTGGACTTATGTATATGATGGCAAAAACCGATTTGGGAGGTAGTTTATCAATCGATGAAATGAAACCCACTGTATTTATCGTAGAGTTACCATTTAGAATAACTGATTCTATGGATGAAATAAACAATAAAAGAGAAGAGCTTGCAAAAATAGGCATGAGAATGTCTACACCTCTTGATTTAATGATGATTCGTGGCAGCAACCAAGCTCATATAACATTTGACAATTTTAAAATTCCTGTAAATCAAGTTTTAGGAGAAGTTGAAGGTGGTGCAAAGGTTATTTTTAATGGCTTAAATAAAGGACGTGCTGGTTTTGGAGCATCATCAGCTGAAGCAGCTAGATATATTTTTGAAGCAGCTCTTGAACACTCTACTAAAAGAGAAATGTTTAAAGCATTTGGTGGAAAACAGTCTGACTTGCCCCAGGTAAAAAAATATATTTCTAGAATGGCAACAACAGTAGCTTCATTAAGAGCAGTTTCTGATACAACAACAGCAATCATACAGGACTACGGTGATAATATGAACATCATTGCTGAGTGTGCTGCTATTAAAATATTAGCCACAGAAGGTAGTTGGGACGTAGCTACACATGCACTTCGTCTATGGGGTGGCACTGGCACAATGAAAGGACATCCAGGAGGCATGGAGCTTTCACTAAGAGATGCATGGATAGGAATTATTGTTGAGGGTGTGAATGAAGCAATGAAACAGCTTGTCACAGGAGTAGGGGTACAAAGCGTAAAAACTGATGCTGATACCATTGCTAAACATTTTCTTGCATTATTGAAACCATTTTCTCCTTCTAAAAAAAGTGAGTCTTCAAAAAAGAAAAGAAAGTTTGTTCCTGATTTCTGGGGTTCATTTATTCCAGCCAAATGGAGATTGTTTTATGGAATGATAAGATTCGAATGTGGGAATTTAAGCTTTAGTGATGCACTATGGATACAGTATCATACAAAGATTTTATCCTTGAAAACTGCTGTGCTTGGATTAAAATATGGAAACAATATGGTGGTCAGGCAGTTAGAGCTAATTAGAATGTCAGACATTGCAATGGATTTATATTCACTAGCAAGTGTACAAATAAAATTGAATCATAAGTCTATTGAAATAAATGAAGCTGAAAGAGAAGCCCTAAAAAGATTTGTTGTAATCACAAAAAAACAAATCAAGAAAAATCTCTCAGAATTAAAAATCGGAAATCAAGATGATAAGGAAGATATAAAAGTTGCTGATTTGTGGATAAAAGAAAAATGCTAATAAAAGATATACTTACTGAAAAGCCCCATACGCTTACTCAAGATAGCACTATTAAAAGTGCATCTGAATATATGGCTCATGAAAAAATAAGAAACCTACCTGTAGTCGACAACAATAACAAACTAGTCGGGTTAATTACACTTCGTGAAATTGTTGATTCCTGGGTAAAAGATGTAAGAAAAACTTTAGTACAAGAAGCCATGCTAAAGATGATTACAACAGTTGAATCAACATTTCCTTTAAAAGGTGCTATTGAAATGATGGTAGCAAGTAAATATAGCTGCTTACCTGTTGTAGATGCAGAAAAAAAACTCGTAGGATTTATTACTGAAAGTGATCTACTAAAACACTTATTTGCTCAAGTTGAACTGACACATGACACAAAACAAATAAAAGACATAATGGATGCAAGTCCGCCATGTTTAGTAGATAGTGAAAGTGTTGACAATGCATCTAAGTTTATGAAAGAACAAAGAATACGCAACTTACCAATCATTGATAAAGATAGAAAGCTCGTAGGATTAATGACTTTAAGAGAAGTTATAAATATACTATCTTGTACCGATGATGTTCAACACTTTTTAATTAAAAATGCCATGCTTAAGACCATGACTACAATTGAGTCGGGGCTATTACTTAAAAATGCCGTAGAAACAATGTTTACCAATCATTATGGATGTTTGCCTGTCATAGACAAGCACAAGAGGCTTGTTGGAAATGTTTCAGAATATGATTTACTAAAGACTTTATATACTATGGTTAAAGTACCAAAAGATTTTTTCGCAGAACGGTTGAATAAATATTTTACTTAATAGCCTCTATATCCTGGACTGTTTTTGGTATTCCACTTGTTAAAACCTTATTTCCACTATCAGTAACAAGTACATCATCTTCTATTCTCACACCAATACCTTTATAAGACTCTGGTACATCTTGTAATTCATTAGATATATAGATTCCAGGTTCTACTGTTACAACCATACCAGGAGTAAACTTTATAGATTTCCCCTCATCATCTATGTAGGGACCAGCATCATGAACATCTAATCCTAACCAGTGTCCAATATTATGCATAAAAAACTTTTTATATTCTTTTTTATCAATAATCTCTTGAGTATTTCCATTTAAAAGTCCAAGCCCTTTTAAACCATCCACTATAACTGAAACAGCTTTATTATAAGGATCTATAAATTGTTTCCCTGGTTTAATTTCTTCTATTGCTTTCATTTGTGCTTCTAAAACAATTTGATAAATATCTTTTTGAGGAGAAGTAAATTTCTTAGTGACTGGATAAGTCCGTGTTACATCAGAAGCATAGTTATTAAACTCACTGCCAGCATCCACTAAAACCAATTCATCTTTTTGTAGTTGTTTATTGTTTTTTATATAGTGTAGTGTCGTAGCATTCACTCCTGAACCTACTATACTAGGATAAGCTGGTCCACCTCCTCCTAGGGATCTAAATTTTGAATCAAGCATTGCTTCAATTTCATATTCAAGTATATTAGGTTGCGTAGAAAACATAGCTAATTGAAAAGCATCTTTTGTAATATTTGCTGCAGTTTGAATTTCATTTATTTCAAAGTCATCTTTTATCAATCTCATCTTATGAATAAAATCTCTAGGATCACCAACAAAGCTTGGTGACTTCTTTCCAGCTCTATTATTTCGTTTCAATTCGCCCAAGCATGAAGTAAGTTTTAAATCCAGATCTTTATTATTTCCAAAAGGGATATAAATATGCTCCATACCATCGAGTAATTTTTTAAACTGATTATTAAAATCATTAATCGGATAAGACTCATCTGCCATATAAATAGATTTTGCACCATCAAGCCCAGTACGTTTTCCTACCCATATTTCTTTTTCTTTATCATTTGGTTCTAAGAAAAGTAAAAATGTATTTTTCCCATCTTCTTTTTTTAAAATACAAATTGAGTTTGGTTCTTGGAATCCTGTCAGGTAATAAAAATCACTGTCAGGTTTAAATTTGTTTTCAACATCATTCGACCAAATAGAAATATTTCGATTTGGGATAATTACTACAGACTTAGGGGGAAGCTTTTCAAATAATTTTGTTCTTCTATTTAAATAAACATCAGATTTAAATCCTGTATTTAATACAGGTGCAATACCAAGACTATTTATAGTAGGTGTAATTTGCAAAATATGAATAACCTTATTTACTTAGTAAATATTGTACAGGTTTTCTTAGTTCTAACAAAAGTATGCAATAAATTACAAATTACTTACAGAATATATACCCTAGTCCACCTTCTTAAGTTTTAATGATGCTGAATTTATGCAATACCTAAGTCCAGTAGGTTTTGGACCATCATTAAACATATGTCCCAAATGAGCTCCACAAGCACTACATATAACCTCAACTCTATTCATACCATGACTAGAATCAGAATTACATTCTATGTTTTCTTTGTCTATTGTAGTATAAAAACTAGGCCACCCTGTACCAGAATCAAACTTTGTATCCGATGAGAATAAATCACTACCACAACAAATACATTGATAAATCCCTTTTTCTTTTGAATCCCAGAATGCACCAGTAAAAGCTCTTTCAGTTCCTTTTTCTCTGGTCACATGATATTCTTCAGGAGTTAATAATGATTTCCATTCAGAATCAGATTTAGCGACCTTTTTTTGAGTCATATGTTAGCGCTTTCCAAGAATTTCTAACTCACGTTCTACAGCACGATCAATTTCTTTTTCCCCAATTATAATCTCTTGTGACTTAGCTACTGGCTTATACTTAAACTCTGCCTGTGGTTGTAGTTTTTCACCTTCTAGTTTTGCTACTATTACTGCACCAATGGAATTGCTCCAGAGATTTACTGGTGTTCTGCATGAGTCTAGGACTCTATCTACAGGAAGAATTAAACTCAATCCTTCAATAGGTACACCAACTGCATTTAATATAATAACCATAGTTACTAAACCAGCGCCAGGAACGGCTGCTGCACCTGCTGATGCAAGAAATGCAGTAAGCACTATAATAGCTTGATGAAAGAAGTCTAAATGGATACCATACATCTGAGCTATAAACATAACTGCTACACCTTGATAAAGTGCAGTACCATTCATGTCTATAGTAGTACCTACTGATACTACAAAACTAGTAATTTTATTTGGAACACCTACTCCTTTGTTTAAACATTCCATAGTGATTGGCAAAGCTGCTCCACTACTAGCCGTGGGACATGCTATAGCAAGAGCAGGAATTAAATTTTTAAACAGTGCTATGGGAGAATATCCACCAAAAGCAATTAAAACAAGAGGAAGAATTATACCAGCATGAATAGCTAGCCCAAGAACTACGGTACAAAAATAAGATAAAACAGATAAAAGACTAGATACACCAAGAGTCGCTACTGTGTTTGCACTTAAAGCAAAAACTCCTATCGGTGTAAGTGAAACTATCCAGTCTGTAATTTGCATAATAGCTTGAAAAGCTGCATCAAAAAAAGCAGTAATTGGTTTTCCACTAGGTCCGATTTTCGTAAGTGCTGTACCAAGTAAAATTGCAAAAATTATAACTTGTAATATATCTGATTTTGCAAGTGATTCAAAAATATTTTGTGGGGCGATATTTACAAAAAGCTCTGAAATAGACGGTGTCGTTCCTGTTACTGTTTTCAGAGTATCAACTGCTACCTGAGAATTTAAACCAGGCTTTATAATTCCTGTAAGTATTAAACCAATTGTTGTAGCAATAAAACCAGTGCCTATAAAATAAAGAAGGGCTTTTCCACTGATACTACCAAGATGCTTTGTGTCACCTATAGAGACGATTCCAAGTGTAACTGAGGTGAAAACTACAGGGATAACAAGAAGCTTTAAAAGCCTCATAAATATCTGACCTAATGGTGCTATATAAGTAGGTGTAAAATCTTTTAAAAAGATGCCTGTAAGTACACCAAACACAAGTGCAATAAAGATCTTAGTATGCAGTTTTAATTTCATTATATTTTTCCTTAAATTATTGAGCCCACAAGATTAAGCAAAATTATAACATTCAGCTAAATGAGATTTGTTAAAAATAATAGTTATTTCTAAGGCATTAATTGTTAATTAATTCTAAAGCTTTTAAAATTTAGTACAAAAATCTCATTCTCTTAACCTTAAATAGCAATCAAATTTATTACTATAGAAGTAACGACTTATTTAAGAAAACATATAAAACAATTATGAGAATTGAATCTGCGAACCAGAATTTGAATTGGTGGCTAATACCAGTGGGCTGCCAAGAGGAAACTTTTGGGGCCATACAAACCTGGCAAAACGATAAAAAGCCAAATATTATCCAAAGCTCAAACCCATTAACACTATTGGGTTACATATCTGGGGTTTCTGCACTTTTATTAGGACTTACAAGCAATAGCTCAAGATGGCTTGCAGTACTGCTAGGCGGTTGTGGAATAGCTCTAGCGACAATAAGTAAAACAATTTTACACGACGCACAAAACTTGATTCAAGATACAAGTAAACAAATTGAAAATAAAGTTGCTCCAAAACAAATACCTCAAGATACTATAAACACTGAAAACAACAACTCAAATCTAAATAATAATGACTTAGCAACAAGTCAATTAAAAGATGTTTTTAAATTAGATGAAAGTGTTGAAGATGATGAGTCTAACTCTGTTTCAAATAAACCAATTGAAAGATTAGAGTTAATCAATGAGAAGTTAGACGCTGAAAAAATTATTTCTTCAGTTAAGTCAATTCTGACAAGATTAAAAGGCAAAACCTATAGAGAAGTAAGAGATGAAACATATTCAGAGCTTTTTGATATTGGAAAAGGGTTATCAGTTTCAATACTTGCACATGGACTCTTAAGTAAGAATATAAGTGTAAACCGATGGGCTGTTTTATGCCTTTTATCTAAAACATCAAATCCTGACGCTGAAAAAGCAATTATAGACAATGTAGCAAAGAATCCAAATATTATCTCTATATTAAGTGACTATAAAAAACTCCCAGGTAATGAACATAAAAACATTTCAGAAAAAGCTTCAGGTATTCTTAACAAAATATTTCAAGTAGCTTAACAAAAAATTATAGGGTGTAGTCGGAACCACACCCTATAACGATAAACATCACCAATTACTAGATATTTGATACTAAAGACTGAAGTCTTTGTTGAATCTTACTAAGCAAAATTGGTTTTGCCTTTTCATTCGCTTGCTTATCATCTGCTTCAGTAACTCTTAGAGATCTTCTTACATCGTCAGTTAAAAGCTTATCTTGATTTCCAAGAAATACTTGTTCTGCAATTGCTTTAAATACTTCTCCGTTTCTTAGATCTGCTTTCTTTACATGAGGAATTAATGAATCTATAAGAGGTTTATATTGGTCAACCACAGTATTGATTACACCTTCAGCTACTTGCTCATTTGATTCTTGTGCTGCCAGAATAGCAGCTTTAACAACTGGTACTCTTGCTGTCACATACTGAGAGACTGCTTGTTTTATAGCAGCATCAATTATAGGTTTAGCTACTTCCAACTCAGAGCGCCCGTCCAGTTCTTTGCCATCAGGTCCTAACGCTTCTCTAACAGCTACAACGGCACTTGCAGCTATTCTTTGCTTTGCAATCTCAAGTCTTTGTTCTCTTAATGGTTTTTCTATTTGCTCTTTACCATCTAAGTAGCCTTGAACATGTTCTTGTCTAAGTTTTGTTAATTCATCCCCTACTTGTTCTTTTACTACTTTTAATTTTCCTTCTTCACCTGTTCTGGTCCAACTACTAGCTAAACCATCTACTCGTTGAAATGCACTAGCCAAAGCTACTTTATCATTATTCATATAAACCTCCTTCAATAAAACTCTTAAATACTTTTCTTAATATAAATTAGTTTTAAAAACTAACCTGGAAAATATAATAACAGAATACAAGCTATAGTTGAGTATAAAAAAATTAAATTAGTATTAAGAATCAATTCAAAGATAAAAAAATTATTAAGTCAATTGAGATTGCCACACTTCACTTTGTTCAGTTCGCAATGACACGTAACAGCTAAAGTCTTATATCCACAGTGATTGGATTATGATCTGAGATTCCACCTTTTAATGATTTGTTTAATGTTGCTAATGTTCTTCCATTAAAAGGTTTAAAGTGATTACCAATAGGTTTAACAAAAAACCAATCCAGCTTAAAGTAAGCAATTACTCTTGGTTTTTCAAACTTATAAGTACTCTTAAATCCTTTCCAGTGTCTTTGATTTGAATTTGAAAGTAGTCCTTTTTTTCCTCTATAACTATTTTTCTTATCTCCACTTAAATCAAATGTACCTCCATCACTAAACTGAAATTTCTTTAAAGAAGTATAAAGCTTTCTTTCATGATTTGGAAATATGATTGGAATATTAGGAAAAAATGGATCTTTATATTGTAAAAGCTTGCTAACAGTTATAGCTGCTAAGCCACCTACTCCAGGTACAAAAGGTACTGGAATAAATACTGCTTGTCTTAAGATAAAATGAGGATCTCTTATTCTTTTTTCTACCTCTTTTTTAGATGAAGTGGGCTTAGTATCAGTAGTTGATGTATTAAAGTCTCCAGCAAGTATCACTGGGGTTTTAATATTTTTTATATTATCAAGTAAATATTTAAACTGTGCCAGTCTTTGATCTGGATATGCTCTATCTTCTAAGTGAGTGGATACTACTGTAATAATTTTATCGTTTGGCAATTTAATATCAGCGATTATTACATTTCGTCCACCATGTCTTACTTCTTTAGGTACTATTGTTTCACTAAAAATCTTCTTTGCTCCAAATTTTCTAAAGTGTTCTAGTGGAGATTGTTTCTTGTGTACTTCATCTCTATACCAATCATAAAAATCAGGAAGCTTGATGACCTTTGCTGAGACTATTGGAAACTTTGATATGATTAGATTTCCATGTAGTCCTGCATATTGCTCTTTATCGATCTTTAAGTTTTGAAATATTGGCCCCAACTCTATAAACTCAGTACTAAACACATAATTCCAACCTAATGAATCTGCAATTTCAGCGGCTATATTTTCATAATTTGTTCTTGGCATCCCAACATCTACTTCATTCAAACAAATAATGTCACTATTAGTAAAAGTATTTAACTCATCTTGAAAAAGTGTTTGCTTTTTCTTTCTCACATCATTTTTATGTTTGGATTCATAGTCCTTTGCATTATTTAAAACATCTTTAATTGCAAGAACATTGAATCCTCTTTTAATATTCCATTGCCCAATTCTTACATATGGCTTATTCAAAGAGGCATCATATTTGCGATTGACAATGAATACCATCGATAATTGTTTTTCTAGTTTAAGCTTAAGATCACCTGTCGGTTCTGCTGTTTTACTTAGATCCACTAAATTATTAAATGTCAATTCACTTATTGGTGGTATATAAATATTTTTTTCAACATGCTCTTTATAGGTTACTTCTATAGGGTTGGTGCTTCCACTATGACAAAAAAATAGTGTTAAGCTCACTATTATCATCATTACTATTATTCTCATTTGAAATCCTTTTAATTTTATCTTTTTAAATTTAACCTACTATAATCATTAATTACCTCATTAACAAGCAAATTAAACAAATTGTTTTACTAGTGATAGCACTATAAAGTTATGCTTTCATTAAAATTGCCGAGCGTTAGTCTTATAACCAATAATGGGAATAAAAACTATAGAGGATTTCAAAAAAAATAGAAAGGTGGTTTATATGTCAAAGGGGTGGGAAAAGATTTTTAAATATGGTGCAATGTTTATCTCAGGATTAATTTCTGGGGTTGCTCTTGGAATGGCTACAGCACCAAAGTCAGGAAAAGAACTAAGAGAGGATATAGTAAATAAGTCCCATGAATGGGAAAATCAAACAAAAGAAAAAATTGAGGATTTGCAAGAAGCAAGTAAAGAGCAAGCACACAGAGTTGCTGACTCTATTAGAAACAGTGCTAGAAAAATCAACTCAAAGATTCACGCCATGTCAAATGGAAGAGATCATGATTCAAGTTTTATTGAAAAAATGTAAAAAGCTAAACAGCTAAAACATTATATAAAGTATCTCTCTCTACAGGAGTATATCCAGCATCTTTTATTAGATTCTGGATAAAGTCTTTTTCTAATCCCCGTTTTTCAGATCCTGCTGCATGGGTAATACTTTCTTCCTGAACTGTGCCATCTAAATCATCTGCTCCAAAACTCAGGCTTACTTGTGCTAGTCCCACTCCTAACTGTATCCAGTAAGCTTTTATATGATCAAAATTGTCCAAAACTATTCTTGATACGGCTATGTTTTTTAGCTGATCAAATGCTGTCAAAGGCTCAACTAAACCTGCTATTTCAGTATCTTCATAATGACAACTAAGTGGAATAAAAGTTTGAAAGCCTTTTGTTTTATCTTGTAATTCTCTAAGCTGAATCATATGGTCAATTCTATCTTCAACTGTTTCACCAATACCACAAAGCATTGTGGCATTAGATCTTAAGCCAAGTTCATGTGCAGTTTTATGAATTTCTAGCCATTTTTCAGCTGGTATTTTATCAGGACAAGTATCATCACGAACAGATTTTGAAAATATTTCAGCTCCACCGCCAGGCATACTGTCTAAGCCTGCTTGCACAAGCTGTTCCAAAGTTTCTCTATAAGTTAGCTTTTTCAACTTACTAAAAAAATCAATTTCAACTGCAGTAAAAGCCTTAATATGAAGCTTTGGATATTTAACTTTAATTGCTTTTAGAAGATCTACATAGTATGGCAAAGCTGCTTTTGGATTTAAGCCACCTACTATATGAACCTCTGTAGCACCTTCTCTAATAGCTCTTTCTATTCGCCCTAAAGCCTCATCAATAGTATATGTATAAGAACCTTCTTCATTAGGTAGTTTTGCAAAAGCACAAAAATTACAACGGGCCACGCAAACATTTGTAGGATTTAAGTGTAAATTTCTATTCCAATAAACCCAATTTTTTTGCTCTGATTTTGACTTTAATTCCCTGGCTAATCGACCAAGCGATCCTATTGTCAAAAGATCATTTGATTTATAAATGCAAAGAGCTTCCTCAAAGGTGATTCTTTCTTTGTTTAAGATTTTTTCTTTAATTTGAGAGAGCATAAAACAATTTTACACAATTTCAACTATTGAAGTTGTTAACACAAATAAAACAAATATAGAGACAGTACAGGTACTGTCTCTACGCGTAAATCACTTTAAAAAATTAATGACTATTTCTTATCTATTTTTTTTCCTAGCCAATAAAATCCACCAACCATTACTGCAAGTAATGTAACATTTGAATTTAATAATGTACCAATATCTCCCATAAAGTCCTCCTTTTTTCTTAAATCATAGACTTTATATTAAAAAGAAGGTTTCTTATTTGTAATTTAATTGTTAAAAACTTCAATTCTTGTTACGGTTATCTCATTTATATCGTTATTATCGATATTTTGAAACTCAAATGAAAACCTTCTATCTTGATTGAATAGGTCTTTAGCTTCTTTTATTACTCTTCTACCATGATTATTTAGATCATCCAATTCTTTTCTAGTTAGTCTCATTACTAAATATCGTGCCAAACTAGAAATGGTATTTTCAAAATCTTCTATCTCTTTCTCAGTTTTAAGATATGAAACGTTATCTAATAAAGTCTCATATGAATCTATGTCTATCTTAAATCTTACTTTTACAGATTGACTCTGATCAAATCGAAAATAAGTACTTTGAGGTGAGAATAACAATTTTTTTACTATCATTGCTTGATATTATAAGCTGAACTATGCAATTATCAGTCAAATCTAGAAATACGGTCACTAAAATTTGTTACAAGAGTATTTTCAGTATTTTCAAATACTTTAATTTTTTTAACGATGAAGTGATTTTCTTCATTGCTTGGAAACAATTGGATCCCAAATAATCGATTTTCATTCGTAAGATCTCTAGTCATTCTTAGATAAGGGTTAATGGTTTTGTTTTTAAATTCAGTTTTATCAATTTTAAAAAATACTAAACAAGTAGCCTGTTCAATTGCATTTTGGATTTGCTCTACATCCTTTTGAGACTTACAATCCTTTAAAATTTCAACTGTGCTTTCTTTATCTAATGCAAAATCAATATCAAATCTGTTCTTGGGAGGAGTAACTCTAGCTACAGATTGGGTTTTTAACACTAAGCGACCTACAAGCATGTATAAATTATATAATGCTTAATTTAGCTTTTAAATTTTTAAATACTGAAGACTGCATACATAACATTGTAGAGAATGGTCGTGACCATTCCCTACAATAATAATTAATCCCTTTGTGGTCTAGAGGAAAAAAACAAGCCCTCGATCTATTAGTACAGCTCAGCTGAATGTATCACTACACTTACACTTGCTGCCTATCAATGCGATAGTCTTTCGCTGATCTTACTACCTTATGGTATGAGATATCTCATCTTGAGGTGGGCTTCGTACTTATATGCTTTCAGCACTTATCCGCTCCAGACATGGATACCCAGCGTATGCCACTGGCGTGACAACTGGTAAACCAGAGGTCTGTACTTCCCGGTCCTCTCGTACTAAGGAAGTCTCCTCTCAAATATCTTACGGGCATGCCGGATATGGACCGAACTGTCTCACGACGTTCTGAACCCAGCTCACGTGCCGCTTTAATGGGCGAACAGCCCAACCCTTGGGACGTACTACCGCCCCAGGATGCGACGAGCCGACATCGAGGTGCCAAACCTCGCCGTCGATGTGGACTCTTGGGCGAGATCAGCCTGTTATCCCTATGGTAACTTT
>JAHFBG010000006.1:11632-165862 GCA_023250155.1 Candidatus Melainabacteria bacterium | reverse complement strand
GATTCACTCCTGGATTTGGATTCACTCCTGGATTTGGATTCACTCCTGGATTTGGATTCACTCCTGGATTTGGATTCACTCCTGGATTTGGATTTACTCCTGGATTTGGATTGGCTCCTAGATTTGGATTCACTCCTGGATTTGGATTTACTCCTGGATTTGGATTCACTCCTCCCATTTGCTGCTGCTGCAATTGTTGAATTATTTGATTTACTAACAACTGTATTTGTTGTAGTAACTGTTGTTGCTGGATCTGTTGTGGTTGCTGCACCTGCGGCGGTTGTTGTGGTTGCTGCACCTGTGGCGGTTGTTGTGGCAACTGACCTTGACCTTGCATTTGCAACTGTAATTGCTGTAGCATTCCTTGCAGCTGGCGCATTTGCTGTAGTTGTGCTTGTATAAGTTGCTGAGGTGTAAGAATCCGTTGTGGACCTCCTATCCCGGGATTTGGATTTACTCCTACTCCTGGATTTGGGTTTATTCCTACCCCTGGATTTGGATTTACTCCTACTCCTGGATTTGGTCCAGGTGGATTTGGTCCTCCCACAGGAATATTTCCTCTGTACCAACGTCCATTAATATAAGTTTGCTCTGGTAAAGGAATATTTCCTCTACGAGCATTAGTATGATGGCCTCCACTAAAGTGTACAGTACCATCTTGTCGAACTACATAATCACCAACAAATCCATCTCTTCTATAAATTTGCCTGCCTTGTGCATCAACTCTTCCAGTTGATTCTAATTCTAAATGTCGTATTGCTTGCTGAGGGGTTAGTGTAGATCTAGGTGCTGCCGAAGCTGGTTGCAGACCAACAATATTAATATTTCTATTTACTCCTGTTCCACTTACTTCATACCCAGGTACATATCTTCCACGCGCATCTGTACCTGTATTATAAAGTCTGCCACCGTTAGGGGTTTGAATATACATTCCGGCAAAATCATCACGATTTCTTTGCAACCCTGGAAAACCTGGGACATTTTCTAATATTAAATTATTCTCTCTTCTGTTTAAATTAACTGTAGGAATTCCTGCTGCTAGTCTGTTTCCTGGTGGTATTGGTCCTATTGATGACATATTGTTCTCATTGATTACAGTTACTCCCTAGTTACTATCAATCAATGCCCCCGCTTTTATATACTATCTCGATCAAATTAAAGATTTATTAAATCAATTCGACATCTTTAAATCAATTCGATATCTTTAAATCAATTCGACATCTTTAAATCAATTCGATATCTTTAAATCAATTTGATATCTAATTATTCTTGTACCCTATTAATTAAATTTCTAATACTAAGAAATAAAAACATCCAGTAAAAAGTTGATTATTTTAAGAGCCTGCCCTGATAAATCAAAAGTTAGGACACCTTTCCTATTGAAGATAATGTATTTATTTGGATATAATGCAAATCATCAGCAACAAAGTACTTTCGATCGGGATTGCCACGCTCCGCTCATGAAATGAGCGAGGCTCGCCAATAGGCGGCTCATTTCATTCAGCTCGCAATGACATTTATCCTCTAGAATGGTATTTCTTCAGTGTTTGCTACCATTTCATCAAAACCTGAATTTGATTCAGATTGTAGTTCTGATTTTTTAAATACTGGTTTTTCTTTTACTTCTTTTTGTGGTAATTGTAGTGAAAGTACATTGTTTATTAGAGTGATAGCGGTAGCATCAACTTCTACTTCTCTTTTCTTTTTTCCTTCATTGTTTACATAAGCATTTATTTGAGCACGACCAGAAATAAAGATCTTGTCACCTGTTTTCAATTTTCGTTCACATTCTTCTGCTAGATCACGCCATGCATTAACTCTAATTAACTGACTAGATAATGCTTCTTGTCCACCTCTTGGTATATAGCAAACTTCAACCATTAAATTTGTTACTGGAATACTTGTTGGAGTAAATCTTTTTTCTGGATCTTTGATCAATGTACCGGAAAATGTAAAACTACTTAAACTCATAAAACACCTTCTTGATTTTCTATCACATTAACTATCTTTTCTTACAATCATATGTCTTAAGACATCATCCGTAATGGAAAGTGTTCTTTTTAAAGTATTTGGTAACTCAGAAGGTGCATTAAACAGCATTGCAACAAAAAAACCATCTTTATATTCTTTAATCTTATGCATTAACTTATTTCTGTATGGTCTATCAGTTTTAGTAATCGTACCACCATAGTTTTTTATTGCTGACTCAATTTGTTGAATATTCTTTTCTAAATCATCTTCACTAAGAGTTGGCCTTAATATTATTAGTAATTCATATATGTTTTTTGTTTGTGTTTTTACCATATTTTTATCCTGCTTTTATTGTACTTTTGCCTAGCTATTATAACATCTACAGTTTACTAGGTATTATCAGATTCAATAACTATCTGTCTTTCATTATCGATAATACTACCTTCTTTATCCCTTAAATATTTAATATATACAATAGTATTTGTTTTTAACTTTTCATTAAACATACTATTAAAATTCTCAGTCCACTCAATTAAAATAACTGCATTTTTATCGATATAAAAGTTTATCTTTTTTATATCAACAACCTTTTGATAAAAGTCCATATGAATAAATGGTAGTCTCCCAGAATAGTATTCATTAATTCCTAGAAACGTAGGACTGGTAATTAACTCCTTTACTCCTAAGCCTTCTCCTAAACCCTTAGCAAAAATAGTCTTCCCAACACCAAGCTCACCACTTAGTCCAATAGTTATACCTTTATTTAGTCTTGTGCCAATATCAAGCCCAATATTAAACGTATCCTCTAGGCATGTTGAAGTTTTTATTGTTTTATTAGGGCTGCACATCCTCATCAATTTTTTCATATTTTTCAGTATAGTCATTAATCATTGTTAATGGTTGAGTAATTTCCAAGCCTTCCCCACCAATTGTTTTAATGCTTTTACCCTCTACATTTAAATAAAGCTTTTTCTTTGGTACAACTCTTTTTAGTGTCTTGTAAATTTGTAAATATCTTAGCTGCATTGCAGCAGCTCCTCCTCCTATTAAAAATTGATTTGAAAGATCAATTAAAACTTCATCACTACCTTCTTCAACTTTAATCAATCTGGTACCAATAGGGATTTCAGTCATAATGCCTTTTCTTTCTTCAAGCTCAGTAGGTCCTAAAAATAATTCAGTTAAAGCTCCACTAATAATACTATCTTCACTTGGTATTTTTCTCACTGTCGGCACTAAAAATATTTCTTCTGCCCCTAATGATTTTGTAAAGTAAACTTTGATTTCTTTTAACCCTTTATCTTTATTGAAAATAAGGTTTTTACTTTTACTGGTTTCTTCCAAATCATAAACATATGAACATGCAGTTGAAAACAATATACACAAAGCACAAAGAATTAATCTAAAATATTTCATAATTTCTTTTTTTTCCATTTTCTTTTTTCTATTTTATTTTCCTTTTTATTTTTTTCATCTACAATATTTTTAATTTGGCTATTAAAATTAGTTTGTTAAGCTCAAAAAACATTTCAATATGCTTTATTGTAAGACCTTTTTTTTCATATTTGTGAAAATTGAAAATAGGATTTATTAAATCTTCTAAAAAAACACTGAATGATTTGCCGATCTCTGAATCCTTTGTAAAAATATCTTGAACTTCACATTCCAAATTATCAATAATAATTTTCTCATTTTGTATTTTCAAAAACCCTTGAAAAGCTAAATTTAATGGTTCACTCTGTGGGTTTTCTAGACTTTTAAGCTCTGAAGACATTCTTAACAAGCCATGTTCATCAAGCATAATATCTAAATTACTTAATTCAACTTTAGTAGTACCAAAAGGAGGAACAGGCAAATCAAGATCTTTAAAAATCTTCTTCCACTTCGGCATTTCATTTAATGCTTTATTGATGTCACTAGTATGAATCTCTATATTTGCTGTAATATCTAAGGGCACTTGAGCAATGTTTCTTTGCTTTTCATTAGTTTTGATTTTCTTAAAATATATTGGTGAATTTGTTTCTAAGCTAAAATAATCTATTGGTATTCCTTCCAAACTAAGTTTAGATGCTTGGAGTTTAAGATATTCTGCTTTTTTTTGTATTAAATCCCATCCACTATATACTCTTAAATCAATGTCAACATTTCTAGAATGTACTTTATGCTTTACTAAAATTTTAATAATAGACTCTACAACACGATCAACAATAAAATTAAAGCCCATATATTTTTGGATAGTATAAGAAAACCTGCTTACAGTAGGAACAGTTTGATTTTGAGTTTTCAAAGAATCTTGAGCAATTACAGGACAAAGAGGCAAGAAGCAAGAGGCAAGAAGCATGAGGCAAGAAGCAAGAGGCAAGAATGAGGTAAGAAATGACATATACCCTTACTTCCCTTGATAAAAGACTTTTCCAGAGAAACTTTTAAATGCAAGCCATGTAAAGAATACTACTATTGCAAATAGTATCCAAGCCATACTAGAAGCATAACCAAGCTTAAAATCTTCAAATGCAGATTGATATGCATACAGTGAATAAAAGGTTGTAGCATACTCTGGTCCACCAGCAGTCATAATATAAGCAGGAATAAAGTATTGAAAAACAGAGATTATGCCAATAATTAAATTAAAAAATATTGTTGGTGTTAGCATTGGAATTGTAATTAAAAACAATTTTTGAAAAAACCCTGCACCATCAATTTCACTGGCTTCATATAAACTTTGAGGTATATTTTGAAGTCCTGCCAAATAAATTAAAACCGAATTTCCTATAGACCAAAGACTCATAATAATAAGCGGAATCAATGCCCATTTAGGATCACTAAACCATAAAGGACCTGTAATGTTAATTTTACTTAAAAAATTATTGAATAATCCCCCTTCATCTCCCCTAAAAATCCAAAGCCATACAATAGAATTAGCAACAATAGGGACAATACTGGGTAAATAAAAACAGGTCCTGTAAATTGAGAGTCCTGATATTTTTTGATTTAGTAAAACTGCAAATGTAATTCCAAAAATAATTGATAAGGGTAAGGTGATAAAAGCAAAGATAAATGTTACTTTTAGCGATTTCCAAAACACCGGGTCTGAAAACAAATAAGTATAATTATCAAGTCCAATCCATAGCGGGCTTCTTAAAATATCATATTCACTAAAGCTTAAGTAAAGTGAGGCAAGTATGGGAGCAGTTAAAAAAATAAAAAAACCAACCAGCCATGGTAATAAAAACAAAATTAGTGTGCTTGTACTTAATATTTTTGTATGATTAAATCTAAAAAACAAAATGCAAACCTCCGAACAGTTCTGTACTCTGTACTTATTATAATTATTTCCACTGCTTGTTACTTCGGACATATACCTGTTATTAGTGACTATTTACATGATGTTGAATATAAAACATATGATTTACTCTTTATAACAAGATATTACTTACATTTAGATCCTAAGCCTCCAAAAAATATTCTAATTGTAGGAATTGATGCTGCTTCTATTAAAAAAGTAGGAGTTCCATGGCCTTGGCCACGCCAATTTCATGGCTCTCTTGTCGACGCTTTAAGCGGTGCAGGAGCTAAGTTAATTGTTTTTGATATTATTTTTGACACAATATCTCCACTAAGCCTACAAACACAAGATATTGCAGGTGATGAAACCATTGCAGAAAGTTCATTTGATGCTGGCGCAGAAGATGATGGAATTTTTGCAGCTTCTATTAAAAATGCTATGAATGTATTTTTATCTTGTGAGGCTGAACCACTATCTAAAACTGAATATCAGGCAGTTTTGCCCACAGACACTTATTTAAATGCCTTAAATAATGATATTAGCTTTCTAGGAAATGCAAGTGTAACTTACGATTCTGATAATTTTATTAGAAGAACCAAGCTTATATTTCCTGAGTTCTATAAAGATCCTGCTATCACTTCATCCACAGCATTTAGAGTAGCGCAAAAATATCTTAATACAAGAGCAAACATACAAGAAGATTATTCTATTAAACTTGGAATGTTACACATTCCACAAAATATACTTATAAATTACTATGGGACTGCTGAAACAGTAAAAACTATTCCATACTGGAAAGCTTTAGAACTTATTTATCAAAACAAAGGAAAACTTTTTAAAGATAAAATTATTTATATTGGCAGAACGAAACTTAAAGCTTCAATTGATCCGTTTAGAAGTGTACGTTCCCCTGATTCATTTCCATATCCATACAGCGTCTTAACTCCTAATTTTTCAGGTGTTGAAATTCAAGCTACCATTGTAGGAAACCTAATAGAAAATACATTTATAAGACAAGCACCCGATGTTGTTCTAGCATCAATCTATTTAATTGTTGTAATGCTTACAACTTTATTCATTTTAAGATTCAGAAACCGATTGATTCTTTGTTTTGTGGTTTGCTCAATCTTATCTCTACTTTATGTGATTTGCGTTTTTATACTGTTTGCTTTCTTTAAAATCTCCATTACAACCACTTATCCAGTCTATGGCATGATAGTTCCAATATATTTTGTAAACCTTATTGATCAATATTTTATTGTAGATAGTGCTCGACGCAGACAAGCCAAAATATTCAGACAACTAGTTCCTGCTCAGGTTGCAGATGAAATAGAAAAGATGGGACAAGATCAATTAGCTCTAGGAGGAATCAAACGTCAAATAACAGTTCTTTTTACAGACATTAAAAGCTTTACAACTCTATGCGAAAGAAATTCCCCAGATACAATTATTAATATATTAAATTATTATTTTACTGACATGGTCAAAGTCATACACCAGTACAACGGTCTTGTTGACAAGTTTATTGGAGATGCAATTATGGCTTTTTGGGGTTCACCTAAAGTATTAGAATTACAAGATCAAGCAAATTCCTCAGCTCGCTGTGCTTTAGGTATGATGCAACAATTGAAACTTTTAAATACCACCTGGAAAGATCTTGGAATAAATGAAACCATAAGCATTAGAGTTGGAATAAATACAGATGAGGCAATTACAGGAAATGTAGGCTCATTAGAAAGAATGCAATTTAGTGCTATTGGTGACGGTGTAAATCTAGCCAGCAGACTTGAAGGATTAAACAAAGCATACGGGACATCAATTATATTAGCTGGAGCAACAGCAAAACTCCTTGACAGTGATATCCTAAAACGTGAATTGGATTCTGTAGTAGTAGTGGGAAAAGATACACCTGTTGATATTTATGAATTAATAGATCCTGAAGATTTTTCTAAGGAGTTATGTGATTCATATTCAAAGGCTCTCCAGCATTATAGAAATAAAAATTTTAAAGATGCTGCCCAGGCTTGGGAAGAATGCATAAAAATTAAACCCTCTGATAAACCTTCTAAAATAATGCTAGAAAGAGTATTAGAACTTATAGCAACCCCACCAGCTGATGACTGGAAGCCTGTTTGGGTTGCCGACAGTAAGTAGAGATTGCCTCATGCTTCATGTCTCATGCTCATCATGATGTGATAAGTGTGTGATTAAATAAACTGTTAAATATACACCACAGATAACTAAAAGTGAAAATGAAACTGAAACAACTACATCCATATTTTTTACCTGATTTTTTACCTATTCGTTTTTATTATTCTAAACAATTACTTATTATAAGTACATTTTCATTAAAAACAAAACACCTTCGTAACAAACTTAATATAAACTATGGTATTAACCATGAAAAAACCTCTATTTAGAATTATTGCTAATAACTGGAATCAATTATTTCTTAAGCATTCATGGTTAGAAGCTTTTATTTTATCTATAATTTTTCATGTGGTTTGTTTATGCTTTTTATGGTTTTGCTGTGAAATCCATGTAATGATGTTTCCAAATAGAAATATTTATAAAATAATTGAGATCGAGTTTATAAAATGAAGGCAGAAATTATTTCAATTGGAACTGAACTTTTATTAGGTCAAATAACTAATACAAATGCTTCTTTTTTAGCAAGTGAATTGCAAAGCCTAGGCATTGATTCTTATTTCCAAACCACTGTTGGAGATAATCCCAAAAGGATTCACTATGTTTTAAGTGAAGCTTTAAAACGCTCTGATATCATTATTACAACTGGTGGACTTGGCCCTACATCTGATGATTTAACACATGAAGCTATCACTAGTTTTTTTAAGACAAAAACTATCTTAGACAAACAAGTTCTAAAACAAATTGAAAAAAAATTTTATTTAAGAGGCTATAAGAAAATGCCTGAAATGAATTCTAAACAAGCATATAAACCCAAAGATGCAAAGTGGATACCTAATGAGTTTGGGACTGCTAATGGGATTATGTGGAAGGTGAAGCAGGAAGCAGGAAGCAGGAAGCAAGAAGCAGGAGACAGGAGACAGGAGACAGGAGACAGGAGACAAGAGACAGGAGACATGAAGCAAGAAGATCATGTCTCCCGCCCACTTTGTGGGCGAGGCTCGCCAGAGGCGGCATGCCTCATGCCTCATGCCTCAATCCTATTAATGACCTTCCCAGGTGTCCCCTCTGAAATGAAAAGTATGTGGAGTTCTTATGCAAAACCACACCTGAAGAAGCTTGCTAATAAAAACGTACTGTATTCTAAAACACTTAAATTCACTGGTATTGGTGAGTCTGCATTGGCTGAAAGAATTGAACCTTTTTTTGATCTAATAAACCCTACAGTAGCTCCCTATGCAAGCATTGGAGAAGTAAAGATACGAGTTACAGCTAGAACAAAAAGCTTAACCAGCGCTAAAAAGCTAGTAGCTCCAATTGTAAAGAAAATTTTAACCAAAACAAAAGAGTTTTATTTTGGCGAGGATGAGGAAACTCTTCCAGAATTAGTTGCAAAACTATTAATTAAAAAAAATAAAAACATTGCAATTGCTGAATCCTGTACAGGAGGTTATCTCTCAAAAAGATTGACAGATATTTCTGGAAGCTCTAAATATATCACTTTAAATGTTGTCACCTATTCAAATGATGCTAAGAATAAGATGCTGAGAGTTCCGAATATTCTTCTTAAAAAACATGGTGCAGTTAGTTCTGAAGTTGCAGCATCAATGGCTCTTTGCATTAAAGAGTTAGCTAAATCTGACCTTGGATTTTCAATTACAGGAATAGCAGGTCCTACAGGATCTACAAAAGAAAAGCCTATTGGACTTGTTTATTTTGGATTAGCTATTGGAAATAAAGTTAAAACTGAAAAAAAATTGTTTGGTTCAAATTCAACCCGTGATGAAATAAGATGGCTTGCTACACAATTTGCACTAAACTGGATAAGGAAAGAGATGTTGTTTTAACTCTCTTGCCATCTGAACATTTAAAGCATGTCCACTTTTAAAACCTATTACATGCATATTTATTTCAAGTGGATTTACCCCACATAATCTCAAATCTCCAATAATATCTAAAATCTTATGGTAACAAGGTTCTAGCGGTTCATACAATTCTTTATTAAAGCCGGTTTCTGTTAAAGTTAAAAGCCTATCACTTACTCCAAAAAAATCATTTTCTTCTTTTGGTGCAAAAGTTCTTGCTCTAAGAACTCTTTCTACACCATCTGACTTTTGCCAACTACTAAACAATCTTCCAAGAGCTGGGTGAGGCCAATCTAAGCAATAACTAACCTTAAATCCATTGTGTGGAATAGCTGCAATTTCTTTATTTCCCTCTTTTACAAAGAGAACTTCTTTCAAGTCATATTTTTCAACAATTTCTTGATTTAGATTAGAGCCTGTTAAAACTTTCTTCCAGTGCAATGCACTACCATCATCAAATACAAGTTCATTTGTATTAGTTTCTACCTCAATATTATTTACCCCTAGCAAAGAACAAGCAGCTAAAAAATGTTCTACCAAGCAAACTGACTCTATACCAGTACTCAATGTAGTATTTCTTGTTACATTTGAGACATTGCTCACATCAGCAACAATTTTTTGATTTTTCAGTATAAAAATTATTCCATTAGCATTTTTACTCTTACGTATTGAAACAGTTACTTCCTCTTTTGAAAACAATCCTTTACCATGTACTTGTATAGAGTTATTGTTTACTTCATTTTCAATTTTGTTCATATTTTTATTATGGAAGTACAAAAAATTAAAAACACATTGCCTAATAATATTCCTGAGCTAAAGCACCAATTTAACACACTTGGCTTAAGCATAATTTTACTGCTTAAAAGCTATTTAGGCATTTTTTCTTTTAAAATACCACCTAAACAAATATTAGAGGAAATTGTAATGATTGGTTTTAACACCCTTCCCATGGTTCTTTTAATCACAACTTTTTCAGGAATGGTCATTTCACTTGAGACTGCTAATTGGTTAGAAAAATATGGAGCAAGAGAATCTGTAGGTGCTTTAATCTGCATAACTTCAATCGTTGAAATTGCACCTATATTTGTAAGCTTTGCAATTGGTGCACAAGCTGGAACAGCTATTACTGCTGAGCTTGGACATATGCAAATCACAGAGCAAATATCAGCAATGAGACTTTCAAAAGTAAATCCTATTAATTATCTTGTAGCTACAAGGTTAATTGCAGCATTTTACTCACTTCCGCTTGCAATTATAATTGGAGCATTTTTTTCAATTATGGGTGGTATGTTAGTAGCTAACCTACAAGCACATATCGAGTACTCTGTTTATATAGACTCTGTTTGGAGAGGACTACGACTAAAAGATATTTTTTATTCTTTGATCAAAGGCATTATTTTAGCAAATTATTTAATTGCAATTCACACAGCATTCGGACTTGGAACTCGTGGCGGAGCAAAAGAAGTAGGTCAAATGACTTCACTTAGCACTATTTGGCTAGCGAGCGGAATAGTTTGCATTGATGCATTTTTAGATTATTTTATGTATGTGCTGTAATTAAGCAGCTTCATCTACAACCTGACCACCAGCTGGATTTGCTCTTGGTGGAGCAGTTGGTGCTGCTGGGCTTGATTCTTGTAATTTATCTCTAACAATTCTCAACCCACCCTGAGCAAAGGCTTCTCCTAATGAAGCAGCATTCCCTGTTTTAAGAAAAATTGCTACTTTTAAGCCATTTTTAACAAGATCATTAACGCCAATATCTACCATATATAAAATCCTTTATTATTAATCTTTTAAGTGATTACACATATATAAAGTAATAACCTTAAAAAAATTGATAGTAGATTTTCATTTAACCAAAGCTTAATTTTGATCTAATTATTTTCTTTGTTTGCACTATTTTTTTGAAGTGAATTAAATAAGGCTATTAATTTACTTGCTGGTTTAACCAAATGGAGAGAGGAATTAATAAGAAACTGTTCAAAAGAACGGATGGCAATTCCCCCGAAAGTACTAGAAGAGCTAAAATAAGCTAACCTGAAGAATGAACGAGCAAAAAACTCCTCATGCAAATCTTTTAGTTTTAATTCATCCTTATTTATAAGGTTTAACCCAAACATAGCAAGTCTTGCACCAAATCTTGTTACCATATTTCCAAAACCTAAAACCACCCTGTTAATCCTATCGCTTGATAAATTTGGTTCAAGAACTATAGTTGAAGCAGCATTTTCAAGTGCTCTTTTTAATCCTACATATAAAGAATCTTTAGAAAGGTTTTTATGTTCAAGTAATTGAATAACTGAACTTTCTGAACCTTTACGAATAAACTCAGTACCAAATCTATATACTGGCCGTAACCATGACTCAAGTTCCTTTTCAGGAAATCTAAACAAGCCTCTTAAAACTGCATCTATTAAACTTGATACAAGAAGAGTTGATTGACTAGCAGGAGTAGGGATTATTTCTTGTTGTATTTGTGAGGTCTTCGCTACTTGTTCTTCTTGTTGTAACTTCTCATATTTCTCATGAAAACTTGGTTCAACATATACGTTATTACCTAATTGATTTTTTGGCTTTTCAATGACTGTTGATATTGTTGTACTCATTTAAAAACCACTTTATGACATAGTAATCAGGAAAGAATTATTATATATTTAGTGTTTAAAAAATCTCTATTACACCACCATTAGTGCAACACTTGTAACTTTATCAAAACCACCTACTAGAAAACTAAAATATAACGTTAAAGATTAGAAATTTTAATTGTTAAGAGAATTTCTTAAATAAATTTAAGGTTCAGATAGGTATTGATAACTAATCAAGGAATAAAATAGCTATAGTTAAAAATAAATTAATATACAGACTAGCCAATACTAGTTTTAAGCTTGATTAGTCTCTAGTGAATTTTTTCCTCTAATTCTTCTTCTATTAGCAAAATATTCAGGTGTAGTAATTAAATCTTCAAAGCTATCTGACATTGTTTTTAAAATTGGATTTTCAATTGGTAGCATTTTAACAACAGGCAAGAGAAAATTCATGAAGTTTGCACTTAAGCCTAAGTAAAATGATTCTTTAAAGCCTTTAAGGTTTTCATTCTTAGATAAGTGAAGATCTTCCATTGTATATTTAAAAAAGTACATTAAATGCTGAGTTACAAATGAAGTTGCTAAGCCAAAATTTATAAACTTATTTTCAACTCCTCTAAATTTATTTATTGCTTTTATAGGAGCAAAAAGAGCCATTGCATAATATCCTATAGAACCCAATAATGGTGAAACTGTTTTCACAACATCAACTCTATTTTTTTCTCTTTTTTCAAGTGGAACACTGGAATTAAAAAGAGACATCATATTATCTAATAGTTTTTTACTT
Source organism: Candidatus Melainabacteria bacterium (assembly GCA_023250155.1). Taxonomy (GTDB): domain Bacteria; phylum Cyanobacteriota; class Vampirovibrionia; order 2-02-FULL-35-15; family 2-02-FULL-35-15; genus JAHFBD01. The sequence goes on along the minus strand of JAHFBG010000006.1, from coordinate 153,217 downwards.
TTTATATCTTCCCAATTAATTCCTTCTACCATAGGTCTAGCTCTCCACCACAAGTTATTTGCTAAGGTAAAAAGAAGTGAACTACCCTCTTTCATGTTTTCATTAAGCAAAGATGTTATTGGTAAAACAATTGGGTTTACATATTTTTCTAAGTTGCATGCAAACTCACCAATCTTTGCAGCAAATGGCCGATTTCTTTTATCATAACCAAGATCATCAACATCCTCTGAATACAATGAATACTGAAGATGTCCTCTTGTTCTAAGTGTTACTTCTTTAGAGAATGAAAGAAATTTATATATGGGTGATTCTTTATCAATAAAAACTTTTAAAAGTCCAAGAGAAGAGCTTGCTATAGCTAATGCAAGTGAGTTAAAACCCCTTGTACTATTTCTTTCTGCCCATCTTTGTCCACTTTTTTCATAATCTGGAAATTCAACAGTTTTATTCTTATTACCATTACTCAGACTTGGCGTAGAGTCATAGTCATCTTCGGCATGAGAGTTATCTCTATGCACTGGAATATTTCTTGCACTTGCTTGTGGTAATGTAAGTCCTAAACTATTCACGATTTGTTTTCCAAATTATTCCTATATAAATTTCTTAAATAAATAAGTAATATCCTGCCAATTTTTCTTTAAATAATTAAGAAAAGATAAAGTGGCAAGACACTTACTTTGATTATTTACAATTTCACAACTGATAGTCAATGTTTTCTTAACAATTTATTTATTAATTAATATTTTCTTAATTGTTACTTAATTACCATGAGTAAGTAAGAATTAAGCTTGTCTGTAATTCTAACATTTATATTTTTTTAATAATTTAAGGACTAGACTTCATTTATTACGATTGTGAAGCTATATACATATTAAAAAAGCTAAAATAATTGTTCTTATGAAACTATTTGAATATGAAGCAAAAACTATCATGGGCTCTGTTGGTATAAATGTACCAAAGGGACAAATAATTAAAGTTGCTGAGGAAGTTTTTAGCTTAAAACTAAATTACCCTGTAGTAATTAAATGCCAGGTACAAACAGGTGGACGAGGTAAAGCTGGTGGAGTTAAGTTTGCAAATAATATCGATGAAGTTTATGAAATAGCAAAAAAACTTTTAAGTTTAGAAATCAATGAAATTAAAACAAGTTCCATTTTAATTGAACCTAAAACAGATATTGAAAAAGAACTTTATGTAGCAATCACCTTAGATAGAAATAGAAAATGTACTATCCTTCTTGGTTCTTCAGAAGGTGGGGTAGAAATTGAATCTTCATCAGAAATTAAAGTAGTTCCAATCATTGGAAATTATAGTCCCTATCATGGAAGAAAACTTGCAAAACTAATGGGGCTAGAACAAAACAAGTTATCAATGGTTGCTGAAATAATCAATAAACTATATTACCTCTATGAAACACATGATCTTGAGCTTGCTGAAATCAATCCTCTTGTTTTCACTAAAGATGGAAAGATACTTGCTCTTGATGGAAAAATGACTGTAAATGATGACTCACTAGACAGACAGCCTCTTTTTGATGGCTGGATAGTTAGCCATTTAACTGATATAAGTGAAAGAGAATTAAAAGCAAAATTAGCAGGATTAAATCTTGTCGAACTAAAGGGAAAGATTGGAATTATTTGTAATGGTGCTGGTCTTACAATGGCTACAATGGATTTAGTTAAAAACTATGGTGGCGAGCCTGCAAACTTTTTAGATGTCGGTGGTGGAGCAGATGAAGGACGTGTAAAGCGTGCATTAAAACTAGTAGCTGACAACCCAAGCGTGAAATTAATCCTAGTAAATATTTTGGGTGGCATTACAGCCTGTGATGAAGTAGCAAAAGCACTGAAAGTGTTTGCAAGTGAAAACCCTGACAAGAAACTAGTAGTAAGACTTTTAGGAAACAATCAAGCACAAGCAACTGAAATCATGAAAGGTACAGGAATTAAATCAATTGATGATTTAAACAGTGCCGTAAAAGAAGCAGTCTCATTAGGGAGTAAAAATTAATGTCAGTCTTAATAAACAAAGAAACCAAAATTATTATCCAAGGCATTACTGGTAACATGGGGAAAACTCATACTGGTCACATGCTTAAATATGGAACCAAAATCATAGGTGGTGTAACCCCAGGAAAAGGCGGACAAGAAATTCATGGGGTAAAAGTCTATGATACCGTTCTTGAAGCCAAAGAAAAAACAGGTGCTACTGTAAGCTGTATTTTTGTACCTGCATACTTTGCTCTTGATGCAGCACTGGAAGCTTTTGATAGCGGCATGGAGCTTGTAGTAATTATTACAGAAGGTATACCGCCACATGATGAAGTAAAAATCATAAGAGAAGCAACCAATAAAAACATAAAAGTAATAGGACCAAATTGTCCTGGAATTATTACACCAGGCGAATGTTTAATTGGCATTCATCCTGGAATTATTTATAAACCAGGTAAAGTAGGCATGATAAGCAGAAGTGGGACACTTACTTATGAAGTGGGACTAGCACTTACAAATGCAAACATTGGCCAATCCACTTGTATAGGTATTGGTGGAGATCCTGTTATAGGACTTGGATTCATTGATTGTCTTAAATTATTTAATAATGATCCAAATACTGAAGCCATTGTTTTAATGGGAGAGATTGGTGGAGTAGCAGAAGAAGAAGCCGCAGCCTTTATAAAAAAAGAAGTTAAAAAGCCAGTCATAGCTTATATTGCAGGGCGTACAGCTCCTCCTGGAAAACGCATGGGACATGCTGGAGCTATTATTTCAGGTGGAAAAGGAACAGCTGACAGCAAGGTAAAAGCATTTAAAGATGCAAATGTCCAGGTAGCAGATATTCCAAGTCAAGTAGTAGACTTAATTAAACAAGTCATTAAAACACCTGCTACAGTTTAAGACTTTTAAGTATCTTGTACCCTTGCCTCAAGCTGAATATTTTTCCATTGTCCAAATTTTCCAGGTTCATTGCATAATCCAGTTACCATCAATGGGTGAATACCAGAGTCTGCATTTTTTGTGATCTTTAAAATTACTTTTGCTTCCCTCGAGTAATAAGGAGGACGGTTGGGACTAACTTGTTGTATAGCAACTTCATCCATTCCATTAAAAATAATATCGCCTCTAGAATCAATGCCAAGATCTTCAATGATTTTAGTAATATCACTAACAGTTCCTTTTTGGGCTACAATTACACCATTATCAAATTTAGCTTCAACAAAGCTTTCAGCTCTATGCAGTGTACTTGCTGCAGTATCTAAATTAACTCTCAAAGACATATAAACCACCTTTTTTACATATACAAAGCTTACATCCTTGGAAGCAAGTGCTAGACCTGTTGTTATAAAATCTATTCACAAGATTTATACTAACAAAAAGCAATCTATTTGTTCTTATGCTTAGGAATGAATTAGATATCTTAAGAATGACACCTTTAGTATGTTTAGCAATATGCTTTACAGAATACGGCTTGTTTAGTAAAATGCTACACAGTTAAATACCTACAATGCTAATCAGAAAAATCTTTCCAAGTTCATTAATTGCTTTATCTATGCTAATTGCAGGTGAAGCAAATACTCAGTTACCAAAACTAAATAAAAATGAGGCTGGGAGAACAAATACAGGAAAAGAACTAACAGCTCAACCTTATAAAAACACCATTCAAGTAAATGATAAGCCTAAACCACCAATAGAAAATAACTACAAAGATTTTATACAGCTTGAAAACGAGAAAAAAGATTTGCTTGAGGAAAAAATTTGTCGTGCTTATATTCCTCCTCATCCAAAGAAAAAGCCTCTATATATCTTAATTCTAGGGCACACTGAAGCATTAGATGTCTCTACCAAATATTCAGGAATAATGCATTTTTATCAAAAACTCATAGAAGAAGAAAAAGGAATAGCACTGCTCTTTAAAACAGGATCAGCACAAAATGAATTTTTGAATATTATTTCTTCTGAAGAACAAAAAAATACACCTCAAGCAGTATTGAAACATACTAAAAATATCATTAAAGGTTTTATACAAGAGTATAATCCTACAGAACTGAGATTTGCTGGATATAGTTGGGGAGGAGGTACTATAGATGATCTTTCAATAGATCATGAATGGAGACAAAATACTCCTGTAAAAACTACAGTAATGATAGATCCGATTATTTTAGGTGGAAAATATGCTGGTATTGCACTCAGAAAAAGACCAGAATTTAAAGATTCACCTGATCACAAACACATGCATATTTATCAAAGAAGTCCTAACCTAAAACTAAGTGAATGGTTTACAACACTACAAGGCAACTATCCTGTAAAAAAAGTGAAAGATGAAAAAGATAATACTAAATTGGTAAAAGATGAAAGACCTGAAGACATTATTTTGCATATTCCTAATACTACTCATTTAGATATCGATGATATAGAAGAGGTTAGACAAAAAGCTTATTTGTTTTTAACTTCTGAAAAAAAAGAAAAGAAAAGCTAGCTTAACTTAAATACGCAGATGCTTCACTTAGCTTTTGTGACAAAGTACTTGGTGGCGAGGTTTCATGTAATGTAATTGGAGTCTTTTTAACTAAAAATAAATACCATTTATGCAAAGAGTCTATTAAAACAATTATTGCAAGACCTAGAATCGTAGAAAGTAAAACAATATTAATCGTAGAACTTGAAACAATATCACTTGTTGAATTTGGATTTTGTATTTTTTGTATCATTCCAAAAGCTGGATGAAAGATTTGTTCTAAGGTACATGTAATCGTTACAATAAACATAAAAAACATAGGAATAGCTGTTAATAGAAGGTATTTTACCTTTCCCATTTTAATTAAAATAGTTGAGCCTATTGCAAGAGCAATTGCACTAAGTAATTGGTTTGCTACACCAAACATAGGCCATATAGTTGCAACATTACCATAAAAAATCAAATATCCCCATGCTAATACAACAAACAAACTGCTTAAAACATTGGTTATTTTATTTCTATAATCACTCCAGGAAGGATTAATTATTTTTAGTGATTCTTGAACTAAAAACCTAGACACTCTTGTTCCAGCATCAATTGTAGTAAGTATAAATAGCGCTTCAAACATAATTGCAAAGTGATACCACACTGCTGCAATTGAACCCATAAAAGGAAGACTGCTAAAAACCTTTGTCATACCTACTGCCAGACTTACAGCACCACCTGTCCTTCCTATTAAATTTTCCTCACCCACTAATTTTGTCAAACTATCTAATTCAATAGGATGTACCCATCCTGGCATTATACTTGCATTAATTGCATAGTAGTCATCAGGGTATAAAATACACGCTGCTATTAATGCCATAACCGCTACAAATGCTTCCATAAGCATTCCACCATAACCTATGAACAAACACTCTGATTCTTTTTTTATTAGTTTAGGTGTAGTTCCAGAGCCAATTACAGAGTGAAATCCTGAGATCGCTCCACAAGCAATTGTTATAAACAAAAATGGAAAAAGTGCCCCAGGTAAAATTGGTCCTCCACCATAAATGAATCTTGTGACTTTAGGCATTTCAAGGTTTGGTGCTACAAAAATCACACCTATTGCAAGCAAAAAGATCACTCCAATCTTTAAGAAAGAACTTAAATAATCTCTAGGTGCAAGCAAAAGCCATATAGGCAGACAAGCCGCAAAAAATCCATAGCCTGCAAGCATAAAGGTCAAGGTCTTCCCATCATAAATAAAGTACTTTGCAATATAAGGATTCTCCTGTACCCATTGCCCACCAATTACAGCGAGTATTAACAAAGCAAAACCAATAATCGAAGCTTCTTGTGTTTTCTCTGGTCTTAAGTAACGCATATAAAGCCCTATAAACATTGCAATTGGAATAGTAGCAGAAATTGTAAATAATCCCCATGCACTATCTTTCAAAGCATTTATCACAGCAAGCCCAAGTCCTGCCATTGCAACTATCATAATTATAAAAATTGCAATACCACTTGCTATACCACAAACAGGACCTATTTCTTCTTTTGCAAACTGAGAAATAGATTTTCCATCTCTTCTAACAGACATAACTAAAATAATAAAATCATGAACAGCCCCTCCAAAAACTGAACCGATTAGAATCCATAAAAAACCTGGTAAATACCCAAACTGTGCTGCAAGTACAGGTCCCATAAGTGGTCCAGCCCCTGCAATAGCTGCAAAGTGATGTCCAAAAACTACAAACTTATTCGTGGGTATATAATCATGTCCATTATTTAATCGTTCACTTGGTGTTATTCTTGTATCATCAAGATTTAAAATAGTTTTTGCAAAAAAAGCACCATAGAAACGATAGCCTAAGACTAAGAAACAAGTTGCTGCTATCGTCAACCAAAGAGCATTTATTTTCTCTTGTGGGTTAAATACTTGAGTGACAATAGCAAATGATAAAACACATAATATAACTACAATAAAAAAAAGAAATTTACTTAGAATGTTTTTCATAGGCTGTTTCTTATTAACTATCACCAATCACCTATTAACAATACACTTAACACCTGTATAGACCATAGACAATTATCATCAATTAAATACTTTTAACCTTTTAAACTTAGTAATTATGATATTTTACAATGATTTATAAGAATCTTAACATGTTAACCCTTTACCCCATGTTATTAAGAATATGAATGGGTATAAGAATGTATGCTAATATCTATAACTTGTAAAAAGCATTAGCTATATTACCTAAATTTGAACACCCCCCCTAAAATCAGCTTAATTCACCTGAATTACCAAACTCAAGATCTACGGTTATTTGAAAGGTTTATCGAAACATGGATACATTAACTGGATTGTTAGTAGGTATTGTATTAGTTTTGCTAAATAGTTTCTTTGTAGCAATAGAGTTTGCTTTAGCTAGAGTTAATAAAACAAGAATTGAACAAAAAGTAAAAGAAAAAAATAAAACAGCAGAAATCATACTTGGTGCTTTAAATAAAATTGATAGCTATATTTCAGCAGCACAAATTGGAATTACATTAGCTAGCTTAGCCCTAGGTGCTGTAGCTGAGTTAACAATTGCAAAGTTATTACTTCCTATAATAGAAAATTTGATCCCTTCAGATATAACCAACTTTACAGCCCATAGCATAGCTCTACCAACTGCACTATTAATAGTTACTTATTTTCATACTGTAATAGGAGAAATTATTCCAAAAACAATTGCTTTTAAAGATCCTGAAAAAACAGCATTTGTTTTGATATGGCCACTTGAAGTATTCAAATTTCTTACTAGCCCCTTAGTTTCATTTTTAAACCTTTCAGCAGCAAGTATCCTAAGACTTTTTGGAATTAGCGATCTGAGAACTACTTTTGTATATACTGAAGATGAGTTAAAGATGTTATTAAATGTAAGCCAGGAAGAGGGGGTTCTAGAAGAAACTGAAAAAGAAATGATTACTAATATATTTGATTTTCCTGATACTGTAGCTCGTGAAGTTATGACCCCACGAACCGATATGATTTGTATCGAAGCAAATGAAAAACTAGGCGATATTATCCAGTCTATTATAGAATCAAAACATTCTAGAATACCTATTTACGAAGAGTCTATAGACAATATTATTGGTGTAATAACTACTAGAGATATACTAGAACAAGTACATCAAAACAATCATACTAAGCTTATAAAAGAGATTTTAAAACCAGTTATTAAAGTGCCTGAGAGTAAGCCTATAGATGATCTTCTAACTGAGTTAAGAAGAAAAACTTTACAGCTAGCTATTGTAATTGATGAATTTGGAGGAACTTCAGGTTTAGTAACCATTGAAGATATTATTGAAGAAATTGTAGGAGAAATTCCTGATGAATTTGATACAAACTTAGAACCCGTACAAGTTTTACCAAACTCAGATATTTTAATCGATGGTAAATTGCCAATTGATGAAATAAATGAAAAATTAGGTACCAATTTTTCAAAAGAACATTACGATACCATTGGTGGATTGACTTTTGGATTAATCGGCAAAGAACCTACAGTGGGAGATGAAGTAGAAAGTAATGGTTATATTTTAAAAGTAGAAGAAAAGGATAACCAAAGAGTTAAACAAATTAGATTGATAAAGATCCCACAAGCTACACCTCCTAACAATAAAACTAAAAAGAATGGCTCAAAAAAAGAAAATAAAGTTGAAGTCAAGTAAAACGATTGTTTTAGCTATTGACGTTGGAAATACAAACTTACATTGGGCTTTTATTAAGAATGGAAAGCTTACCGGAAAGTATAATAGGATAAAACATAATCAAATACACTCCTTGCCATGGCAAAGAATTGAAAGTAATAACACTCCTGTTGTAGCAATGGGAGCTCTAAGACATATTCAAAGTAAAATCAAATCAATCTCTAAGACTTATAAAATAAATTTCATAAGTCTTAATGCTAGCAAACAAAACATTATCAAAAATACATATAAGACATTAGGAATAGATCGTATTTGTAATTTAATAGGTGGATTACATTCTTTTTCTTCTCTTAAATCTCCACTTGTTGTAATTGACTTTGGAAGTGCTACAACTATCAGTGCTTGTGATAAATATGGCAATTTTTTAGGTGGTATTTTACGTGCTGGCATAGAGACTGAGTTTAATGCCATATCCAGCAAACCTCTATCATTACCTCATGTTGAAATAAAACATCTAAAGCAAATTAAAAAGTTAAACCCATTTTCAAAAACCTCTTATGATGCCATATTAAATGGTGTGCTTATTGGACAAATAGGTTATATCAACTACTTTCTAAATCTCTTTCAAAAACAACATAAAAATCTAAAAGCAGTTTTAACTGGTGGTAATGCACCTCTAATTGCTAAGCTCTACAAAGATTATGATTTATATGATCCTTCTCTTACATTAAAAGGGATTTACTACTGGTACAGGCTAATTCATACTTCTTGTAAACATAATTAGAGTAAGCCTTTACCATATTAAAACCTAAGTTCCCCTCAACAAATCCAAATCTAATTAAGTATCTAAAAAGAAAAGCCCAAACAGCTCTTAAACCAGGCACATATAAATTTTTATTTTTAACTTCTTTACTTGCAAGCTCAGCATATTTATCTAAAGCTTGTTTATAATTATCTAAATCTTCATAGGCATAATGTTCAAGCGGGTTTATCAAACACCCAATTTCACCATCTAAATTAATACTTTCATGAACCTCTCTTTGTCTAAAACATGCACCAATATTATTTTTAAATAGTCGCAATTGATAATCAGGGAAATATCCTCCATGCTTAACCCATCTATTACCTATAAACATTTTTCTTGCAATCTTATAACCAATAAGTTTTGGGTTTGTAAGAATATTTAAAATCTCTTGCTTTAATTCACTTGTTATAACTTCATCTGCATCCAGCACTAAAATCCACTCACTAGAACACTTTGAAAGCGCAGAGTTTTTTTGATTTGCATAACCTTGCCACTTCTCCTGAAAAAACTTTATATTAAATCTTTTAACAATATCAACAGTTTTATCTGTACTAAAAGAATCAACAACTATAATCTCATCAGCCAAGCCAGCTACAGCAGAAAGAGTTTTTTCAATAATTCTTTCTTCATTAAAGGTAATAATTGCTATTGACAAAGAAGGCAATGACATACTATCCAAGTTTAGCTTTTAATTTCTTGTATAGCAATCTTTGGGGGCATGGATTCTTGCTTCTCTTGAGATATATTTACATTGACCGGCAAAGTCACACAAAATACTGTTCCGGATTCTCCTTTAGGTTCACACCATATTGATCCATTATATAATTCAACTATTTTTTTACAAACCGCCAAACCTAAGCCTACTCCTGTAAACTCTCTTGTTATGGAATTGTCTACTCTATAAAACGGTTCAAAAACATGCATTGCTTGTTCTGATGTTAAACCAATACCATTATCAGAGATTGAAACTGTAACATTTTCACTGTCATTTAAAATCTTAATTGATACTTTCCCTCCATTAGGACTGTACTTAAGTGAATTGTTAATAAGTTTATCAAATAATTTTTTCATATTCTGTTCTTCACCAATAATTACTGGCTCAAAGCCAAGTACATTTAATTCAAAGTTGAAGTTCATATTGTTGTATTGTAATTTTTGCTCATGATATGAGGTTCTTATTAATTCAACCAAATTAATTGGTGCTGAATATAGTTTCTGATCATTTACACCAAATTGATTACATGCCACTTCTAAGTAATCAGATATTAATTTATCCAGTTGCTTTGCTGAAGCATTAATCTGAACTGCAAATTGTTTTATCGAGTCTATGTCATATTCTCGACTTGCAAGAAGTTCACTAAATCCAAGGATTGAAGAAACTGGTGTTTTTAATTCATGACTAACCACTGATAAAAGATCATTTTTAATTTTATCTCCCTCTAACAATCGTTTATTTACCTCTGTTAGTTCAAGATTTCTTTCTCGTAATTTTAAAACCAACTTTTTATTCAGCACATCTAATTTTCTTAATTCAGTAACATCTTTAAATGTAAAAACATAACCATTCGGTCTATTTAATTCATCTTTAAACAAATAACAACTTGTTAATGAAAATTTTGAGGCTTCACTATTTACAGGAAGCTCAATTTCCATTTGCCACTTATTCAATCTTCTTACTTCCTTAATAGCACTTTCAAATATTACTTCTGACAATATTTCCTTTATGTTATTCGAACTTATAGGAAAATCTTTTTTAAAATTATTATTGGATTCTAATAGGTTTCCTTTTTTGTCACAGATAACTATAGATTCATCAGAAAAGGATAATGCTTCTGTTATTTTTTCATTTTTAATCTTATTGTTTTTATTTAAAGCATTTATCAATAATGCCTCTTGAAACTTGCTTATATATTGAGAATCTATATTATGAGATTTTATTGTTTTCAACTTGATCAATAGTTTCTTTTCTTTTAATGACAAAGATTGACAATGATAGTCATAGAAATATTCAAATAATTCATTAATTACCGTCGAATCAAAACTAATCAGGAATCGTGATTTCTGTTCTTTTATGTTTTGTTTTGCAAGGTTTGGCTCATCAAATAAAATAACAAAAGATAAAACATCAGACAAACCAATATATATATTCTCATTGTTTATACTTGGCAAAGGTACATTTAGCAAATAAGATTTGGATATTCTTTTTAATCCTAATTCAAATATTTCTTTATTTGCTTTAATTAAAAATGCTGATTGATCGTGATCTTTATAAAAGTTCTTTAATAGCTCATCTAACGTTTCTATAGGAAATCTAAAATCTAGAGTATGAACAGAATCAAAATTCTCTTCAAAATAATTAATGACTGATGGTAATAACTTAGCAATCTTAGATTTATTATTCATAAGGGGTTACTCTATATTTACCTCAAAACTGCTCAAACAACACATAAATTAAATTGATTTAATGTTAGACTACACCAAATGATGTAGTTTATTTAAATGAAAAGACTTTAAGAACAAATTAATCAATCTAATCAAATTAGCTAGACGAGAGGGTTATAGGCCAGTTCCAAAGGGGTTTTCTGATAATAATACGGATATGCATTACGAGAAACGAAAAGGCGAAACAACCTCCAAAACGCTATTAGATTGCTTCGTCAGGACTATGTCCTTCCTCGCAATGACATGCAATGATAGTCCTGATATTATATGTAACACAATAGGGTCAAGATAATGTTTCCAAAAGACTTAACAAATAATCATCCTGCAACAGTAAAGTTTTTCACTAATGCTATTGAAAAAAACAAATTGGCCAATTCATATGTTTTTATTGGTAGAGATATTGAAGGTATTTCAGGAATTGTTTTACACTTAGCTAAAATCTTAAACTGTGAAAACAATAGATTTTCTACACCTTGTGAAAAATGCATAAACTGTAATTGGTTAAATAAGAAAGAACACCCTCAAGCTCTAATAACAATAACTCCTGATCCAAAAAGCAAGAAAGAACAAATTAAAATTGACAGCATTAGAGAGCTTCTAAGTGCATTAAATAATACATCAAGATACTATAGGATAGTTTTTTTTACAAATGCCTCATTCTATTCACTTCCTCAAGAAAGCTCCAATCTTTTGTTGAAAACTGTTGAAGAAACTCCAGAAGAAACAATTTTTATTTTTGCGAGCAGCTCAAAGCATGACATTTTACCTACTATCGTAAGTCGTTCTCAAACGATTTACATAAACAGTTCAAAAGATACAAGTAGCTCTATTAAAGAAGACTTAAGAGAAGATATATTTAATTGCTTAGTGGAAAATCCAATAGAAGCAATGAATAAATCATCCAAAGTTTTAGATTATTTAAATGAAAATGAGATTGACTTAAAAAGCTATTTAGCTAAAATAGCAAGTTTTAACTATGAGAAGCTAAAACACAAAGACCTAAAACAATTTATAAATTTATATGAAAATCTCTCCACTGCTTATTTAAAGAATAAGTCATTTATGCAAGATAGAATAGTGCTTCAAGATTTGTTTTTGAATCTTACTTCATGCTAGATACACTAAGCGATCGCCTAAAGTTAGTTCTTTTTAAGGGTGGTTGTTTTTGAACCTGTGGTCTATTTATATCTTCTACACTTACTTGTTGAGGAGGTTGATTAGATAATTCATCAAAGTTCAAATCTTGTTCTTGTAATTTGTTTGCAAATGGATTGTCATTTATATTTTTTGTTAATTCCACATGTTTAATAGACTTTCCAAAATCTCCATTAGACATCACATTCAAATCATTTTGAATTAGGTTTTTTGTATAATGGTGATTCTCCATAGTTGGCTTAATTAATGAATCTGCTTTTTCTGTCAAATCAGCCAAAAACTGGACGCCACCTTGCTGAGTACCACCTAATAATAGTTTTTTACTTTCAATTTCTACTAAATAAATATTTTGTCCTGGTGTTAACATTAATGTTTGCTTTAATTTTAAGGTTTGAATATTAGATATTCCAGAAAAAGCTCCTGTAACTTTTTGAGCAAGATCGTCAAGCAAGCTTCCAGGTTGGTTAAACTTGTTCTTTGATAATAAGAACTTCACTAAAGCTAAAGATATAAGTGCAAATAAAATAATAAAAACAACTTGCTTTACTAAACCGTTGAAAGTAGCATTCTTATCAGCCACAAAAGCAGAATCCTTTAATATGAGAGGATTTTTATTAGGGTTGGATTTCTTTCGTTTAAGCTCCTGTATACTTTCTGTATTTTCATAATCACTAGCTTGTTCAGTATCATAATAATTTTCTAATTCAGAATCATAATCACTTTGAGCTAATGCCTTTACACCAAAGATACTCAAAGCAAATAGCAATGCAACTAACAATAAATTTATTTTTAATTTTTTAAGAACCATTTGATTGTTCCACTAAAATATAAAACCAATACAATTATGTGAACAATCAAATAGAAGTATCTAACTTGAGTAAGTTCCTATCTTTTAATTCTTAATTTGTAGTTTTCTATTCTTCGTCGTTTTCTAAATACTTATGTTTTATTCTACTTGGTACTGATGATAATATTTCTTCTTCTTTTTCTAAATCTTCCTCTTGTCTTTCCATTAAGTCGTCTAACCAATTTTCTTCTTTATTATTCTGTTTTGATTCCATATGTTTACTCATAACTATCTCCATTTACCGTCTTTCCTTTTACAAGAACTTTTTTGAATAAAACAAAATGAAGTTCTCTTAAGATTACAAAGTAACGTTAAGAAGATAATTGCTATAGATATTATTACAAAATCTAAAATATTAATTATGCTCACTTTTTCACTTAAGCTTTATTCTTGAAGTTGAACTACCTTAATCTTTAAGCTAGTTTCACTACTTTTTACCCAAATTGCTTATAAAAATAACATCTTTGGCTATAAAAACAATTAGGCTATCCCAAGCATTACATGTTTTAGTTATGTATAGATTAAGGGTGTTTTTGTTAAAATAATACTCACTATGAACAAACTAGATTTTCCAAAAGAATTAAAATACTCAAAAAGTCATGAATATTTAAAAATTAGTGGCAACCAAGCCACTATCGGAATTACATCATATGCCAGTAATGAGCTTGGAGATATTGTTTATATAGAGCTACCAGAAGTTGGAAAAGCTTATAACTTAGGCGACAAGTTTGGTGTTATAGAATCAGTAAAATCTGTTTCAGAACTCTATCTTCCAAACTCAGGGAAAATACTTGAGGTAAACAAAGATTTAAACGATCATCCAGAACTCATTAACCAAGACCCTTATGGAAAGGGTTGGATGTTAAAGATAGAACTTACTTCTGATCCAACTCAAAACAAAGATCTTATTTCAGCTGATGAGTATTCAAATTTTGTTTTAGCTGAAGTGCATTAACATCATCTCAAAAGCAGTTTTCCATATACTTTCTCAGCGACAATCAAAGGCGAAAGTTTTTTATATACTTCATCATCACTTGCATCTGTAATTTCAAGCTTAGGATATTTATCTCTTAAAACATTTGCTACATCTTCTTTTAAAGAAGCATAAAGCTCATCTTCATTTAAAACTAACCGCGGAACCTTAACATCTTTTTTATTTTCAAACACTTTTTGAAAGATTCTCTGTAAACCCCTTTCTAATCCTTTTTCATAAACCACTTCAGCAGCTGTATTCAATGGTAAATCAAGTTTTTGTTTTGCTTCTTGTATTTTTTTTGTCGCTTCTTTTACAGTATTTTGTAGCTTGGGATTTTGCTGTACAGTCTCAAATACTTCATCAGCAAGTGTCTTTCGAAAACCTTCTTGACTAAATCCTCTCCCAGTTTTATAAATATCTTTTATAACTCTTTCTGTAAAAAATTCTATTAGTTTATCTTTTAATACTTGTGCTTTAGCACCAGGTGAGATTTTTAACACTTCAAATATAGTCTTGTGTTTCGATTGAGTTTGTCTTGAGCTAACATTGGCTCCAACTGGTTTGGGTTTCATATAAGCCTACTTATTGTTTTCTTTAGCTTTACTGTTTTCTTTTTCAATCTTATCAATAGCTCTTTGCATATCACCTGCAACTTTTTTCCAATCACCCTCAAGTTTTTTGCAATCCTCAGCCAAAGCTTCTTCTATTATTGATTTTTTTGGCATATAGTCAACAGTCGGCCAAAGGTTCAATACACTTCCCATTCCATAAAAAAAAGCTTTAATGCTCATTGATAATCTAGCTCCACAACTTTACTTAACCCCTGATTTATTTGCAAGTAATTGTACTAATTGTACATTGCCACTTTTTGCTGCTAATACAAGTGCTGTCTCTCCTCTATATTTAAGATTAATATCAGCTCCTTTTTCAAGCAACTTCTCTATTATTTTTACTGCTTTTTCTTTTTTTACTTCGCCTTCTCCCTTTTTTAATAATATTTTTATTGTCTCAATAAGTGCTGTCTCTCCAAAGCTATTAGAACTATTAACATCAGCACCTTTTTCAAGTAACATCTCTACTACTTCTACGTTGTTTCCAGCAAGTACTGCATCAATGAGTGGTACGCTGTCATATCCATCAGAATAATTAACATCAGCACCTTTTTCAATTAATTTCTCTATTAGTTTTATGTTTCTAGTCCATATTGCCTTAATAAGGGCTGTATTTCCACTGATATCTGTAGAATTTAAATCTAACTTCTTGCTCTTCAAAATCCTACTTGCTAGCTCAAACTGCTTGTGATCTATTGCTCGGACTAGTTGACTTAGAAAATCTCCTCTTAGCTCATCAAAGCCTTCACTGTCCGACTGTTGTAATGATGATACTCTCATTTTTTATCTCCTTATTTAAAATATTGTTTAATCTATTTGAATGGTCTACATGATAGCATAGACATGTTAAAGACTAACCACTTATCCCTCTTAATCTTTGCTTGTTTTATCCTTCAAATACTGGTTTTATGAAGGTTAGGAATCACTAACACTAGTCTCCCTCTTATCATATAAAACTATAATTTTTTATTTTTGGAATAGGGAGTTTTCTTTGTAATCTAACAATCAACCATCCCTCAAGCGTACTCATTAAATTCTTTCTACACTCTTCTAAAGTCTTTCCTGTAGCCCAAACACCACGACATACTGGAATTTCTGCATAGGATTTTTCTCTCTCATTTGGCATAAGTTCATATTTTGCCATTTCTAAAGCTGCATTTAAATAGTCCAAAAGTATAGGTTAATTACTCAGATTAGAACTTACAAAATTAAGAAGCGCTGTTGAACTTGGTTCATATAGATTTGATAAAGAAACTGGATAAACACCATATAAAACGACAAGTGCTAAAAGTGTTCCAAGAACTACTACTTCAGACATCCTTAAATCACTTAAGCCTGACCATTTTGTATTTTCTTTGCCCATAAAAACTCTTTGTAAAAGCCATAACATATAACCTGCTGTTAAAACTACGCCAAGCGATGAAAACAAAACACAGATTTGTCCAAAATTAAAATGAAATCTTGTAGGGAAATTGTTAAAAAACTCAGAGCTAAAGGCTCCATAAAAAATCAAACTCTCACCAACAAAACCAGATAAAGCTGGTAGTGCAAGATTTGCCATGCTGGCAAGTATAAATAAATAAAAACACTTTGGCATATACTTAGTCATACCACCATAGTCAGAAATAAGCCTTGTATGAGTTCTTTCATACAAAGTACCTACCAGCATAAAAAGTGCAGCACTAATTAGTCCATGGCTAAACATTTGAAATATTCCACCGCTAAAACCAGCACTAGTAAGTGATGCTACACCAAGTAAAACAAAACCCATATGCGATACAGAAGAATAAGCTATAACCCGCTTCATATCATCCTGTACAAGACATGCAATTGCAGCACCAATAATATTTACAGCAGCAAGAAGTGCAATAAAAATACCTACCTTAGCAAGTACTTCTGGAAAGAATCCTGCACAAATACGATAAATACCATAACCACCCATTTTTAAAAGAATTCCAGCTAATAGCATAGATACCGGTGTAGGAGCTTCTACGTGAGCATCAGGAAGCCATGTATGAAAGGGAAAGGATGGGAGCTTGATAATAAAACAAATAAAAAATAAAAGAAAGCATAAAAGCTGAATGCCAGAAGACATGTTCTTTGTGCTGCTTGCAAGAACTTCCATATCAAAGGTATTTGCACCAGAGTTAAAAAATAAAAACAAAACACCTGCAAACATAAATGCACCAGCAATAAATGTATAAATTAAAAACTTTATAGATGCGTAGTTTCTATTTGCCCCTCCCCAAACAGCTATTAAGAAGTACATAGGGACAAGCTCTAACTCCCATAATAAAAAGAATAAAAATAAATCTTGTGCTACAAATACTCCTAAGACACTTGCAGCCAATAGCATTAGCATTGAATAGTAAAACTTTGGTTTATCCTTAGCAATCGGTTCACTAGCTATGATCACCACTGGAAGAAGTATTGCCATAAGTAATACCATAGAAATACTTAGCCCATCAGTTCCAAGTTTTATTCTTATAGTATCTCCAAACCAACGATAGCTTTCTACATATTGGAGGGCTGTTAAATGTGGATCAAATTTTGAAACGATAATTACAAGAACATCTAATAAAATATCTAAAGAAAAAACTAATGCAACAATTCTACAAATCGACTCTTTGTCTGGTAATAATGCAATGATCAAAGCTGCTATCAATGGGACTATCAATATAATTGACAATGCATGGTTTAAAAAGAATTCTGTCAGCATACTATCCCCCCACTTTTACCTCATTTTAAAAACAAAATACAATACACTAACCAGTACTGAACCAAAAATAACAAGTGCATACAGCTGGGCACGACCAGTTTCAATGTATCTAAGCCTATTTCCAATGATAGAAGAAACTAAAGCTGAGCCATTTACAAAAAAGCCATCTATAAGCAATTTATCACAAGCAGCCCACAGAGTTTTATAGACAGGCATAATCATATTATTTAAAATCCAAAAATAGACTTCATCTATGTACCATTTATTAAATGAAAGTTTATAGATAAAAGAGAGGTTCTTTTTAATGTATTCATTTACAGAAACACCTTTTCTATAAATAAGCCATGCAAAAAATGTACCAAAAACAAAAGCTAAAAATGGAATAAAGCCTTGAGGTGTTAAAAACTCATGAACAAAAGCACTTACACCCCATTCATGATGCATATGATGTTCACCATAATGTATAAAAGAAGAGAATTTATCTCCGCCAGGCATTAATGGCGAACCAATTAATCCAATAAATATAGATGGAATTGCTAAACAAACAAGTGGAGTAGTAATAGAAGGACTACTCTCATGTGGATGAGCATGCCCTTTATATTCACCTGAAAAAGTCATAAAGTATAAACGAAACATATAAAACGCTGTTAGCATAGCTGTTAGTGAACCTACTACAAAAAGTATCTTACTATGCTCCCATGCACTAGCTAAAATCATATCTTTTGACCAAAAACCACTAAGCAGAGGAAATCCAGAGATGGCAAGAACTCCAATTAAACATGTACGGGATGTAATGGGCATGAACTTTTTAAGCCCACCCATATGTCTCATATCTTGTTCATGATGACATCCTACAATTACTGAACCAGAACATAAAAATAACATTGCTTTAAAAAATGCATGTGTCATTAGGTGAAATAAGCCTGCTGAATATGCTCCAAGCCCTAAAGCCATAACCATATAACCAAGCTGAGAACATGTAGAATATGCAAGCGTTCTTTTTATATCGTACTGGCTCAGTGCAATGCTTGCACTAAAAATAGCTGTAATACCACCTATCCAAGCTACAGTATGCATAGCCATTGGGCTTGCTAAATATAGTGGATATGCTCTAGCTATCAAGTAAACACCTGCTGCCACCATAGTAGCTGCATGAATTAATGCTGAAATTGGTGTAGGACCTTCCATGGCATCAGGCAGCCACACATGTAAAGGAAACTGTGCAGATTTTGCCATAGGTCCCATTAGTACAAAAAGTGCAATTGTAGTAACACTAATAACACCGATTATAGGCAAAGCATTTGAGCTAATAGCCCAATCTAAAGCATTTTTTAATTCACCAAACGATAGGGTAACTTTATCCTGCCAAAAACTCTGTGTAGAAAAGAACAACATTAATAACCCTATTAATAATCCTGCATCTCCAATTCTATTTACTAAAAATGCCTTTGTACATGCATTTGCTGCAGGCTGCTTGTACCACCAAAACCCAATAAGAAGATAACTACACACACCAACCAATTCCCAAAAGATATAGCTTTGAAATAAATTTGTGGAAAAAACTAAACCAAGCATTGAAAAGGTAAAAAGTGAAAGATAAGAATAAAACTTACTGTAGTTTGGATCTTCCTTCATATACCCATGTGTATAAATTTGTACAAAAAAACTTACAGCACAGACGACAACTAGCATCATGGAACAAAGCGGATCCACTAAATACCCCACAAACAATTTAAACGTACCTGCAGTAATCCAAGGGACATTTAACTCTAAGGTTCTTTCTGGGTTTAAATAACTAACCGTTAAAACTAGTAATGAATGAGCTAATCCATATCCTATTGCTCCAATTGATAAAAATGCACTAAGTTTTCTTGAATAGTGAAAAAAGAACATTATTAAAAGTGCACTAAGTAATGGAAGAGCTGCAATTAACCATGATGTTTTTAAAATTAAATCTGCCATAAGGGAGATTATAGCTTTATAGAAAAGTTTTTTTAACAAGAATAACAAAAATATTTAAAATGACGAGATACAATATCTAGCAATCTACCTACCACCAACTAAAATATTTTTTATTCGTATATGTGGTCCACCTACACCGACTGGTAAACCGTTCTGACCACATTTGCCACAACTACCACTAGAAAATGCTAAATCGTTTCCAACTGCTTCTATGTTTTTTAAAGTGTGAAACACATTTCCACTTAATGTAACATCAGAAACTGGTTCTGCTATTTGGCCATTTCTAATCATAAAAGCCTCACCACTACTGAATGTAAAAAGCTCACCGTTTGTCTGTCCACCAAGCATTCTAATAGCGTATATTCCTTCTTTTATATCCGATATCATTTCATTAAAACCAACACTGCCATTATCAATATATGTATTAGTCATTCTTGGAATAGGAGAAAAACCATAAGTAAGAGCCCTACCATTTCCTGTAGGAGCTTCTGACATTTTTGCTGCTGTTTCCCTGTCATGAAGCCTATTTTTTAAAATCCCATTTTCTACTAAAACTGTTTTTTGTGCTGGTATGCCCTCATCATCAAAGACATATGAACCAGGAAGATCTGGAATAACAGCACTGTCTACTATGGTCAATTGTGGGACTGCTACTTCTTTTCCTAAGACTAATATTTCTCTCATTCTTTCATTTTCATAAACATTATCACCTTCAGACAAATGTCCAAAAGCCTCATGAATAAACACTCCTGTAAGTTTTGGATCAAGAACTACTGTATATGTACCAGCATTAACAGGTTTTGCATCTAATTGTCTTAATGCTCGTTCTGTAGTTTCTAAAACTTTTTTATCAAAATTTAAAACCTTATCATAAGAGTCGCGACTTGTGACGCTTTCAAAGGCTTGCTTGACATTGTTTCCATCTCTAGCCACTACATTAAACCTGCCCACTACATCTAATCGTTCTTGTTCTATATAGCTTCCAAATGAATTAATAAAATATATTCTTTGTACTTCATCTCTATAAGATACCTGCGTGGATTGAATCTTAGATGATTGGGCTAATATAAGTGAATTATAGTGCTCAAACAAATTCTTTTTTTCTTTAGATGAAACTTGTCTTGGATCATTCTTAATATCTACATTTACAATAGCTTCTCTAACCTGTGGTTCAATAAATTTTAAACTTGATTTGCCAACAATTTTTGATTGCCTAATTGCAAGCGATACTTTTTCTTCTAAATTATCAAGGCTATTAAAACTTACAAATCCCCAACCACCTTTATACATAGCTCGCACACAGCCACCAAGATTTGTAGTAGAGGTTAAATTATCAAGTACTTGTCCTTGGAAGCTTAAGGAAAACAACTCTCCTTTTTCAACTCTTATTTCTAAATAGTCAGCAAGATTTTTATATTTATTTATTGCGCTAGTTAAAATCTCTCTAATGTTCATAATCGTATTAACTATTTAACCATTATTTCATTATCAAATCACTAAAATTTCTAATAAAAATTAACAAAATCTAGATCTTTAAATTATTAAGGTTTTGCCCAAGTATTGATTTGTAAGAAACATAATATTAATCTATTTCCATAAGTTACAAATCGGACATATCAAGTAAATACGCTTAACGAAGTGGAGGTAATTACATATGAATAATATAGCTAAAGTGGGTAAAGTAAAATCAACGCTAGCACGAGAACTTAGAAAACAGCCTGTAGTATTTGGAAGCACTGCACCAAAATTATATTCAACAAGTCCTACCCAAGAATGGTCACTGAAAATTTATTCTCCTGATAGTGAAGAAACATTAATTCAAAATTCAGAGTTTAATTCTTCTAATAAAAAAGAGGATACAAAAAGTTCTTCACCACATCTATGCAATGAAAATGATTATACTAACTCAACATCTCCACCACCTCTTCCACCAAAACCAACACTAAACATAGAAACAAAATCACAAAGTACAAGTACATCTGTCTTACCCTTAGTAGTTACTTCTATAGTTATCACTTCACTTGCAGCAGCAACACGTATTAAAGAAGATTTATTTGGAGCATGCTCTAAATGTATTGGAATTACATCAACTATTGGTGCTACTTTCTTATGGACAATAGTAATTGGGGCTTCTCTATCAAGCCCATCAAATAAGTAATTATTTAAATGATTTTATTTCTTTAAAAGACTTAAAACTGTTTCAGAGGGTTTAGCACCTTTTTTAATCCACTCTTCTGCTTTTACCTTGTCTAATTTCAAGGCTTTAGTAAATGGATTATAAGTTCCAATTTGTTCAATAGGATCCCCATCTCTTTTTGTCTCTATATCAGTTACAACAATTCTATAAAAAGGAGCACCTTTTTTTCCTCTTCGTGATAAACGTATACGAACCATTTTTATTACCTCACATTGCTTTCAAGACCAATGATTATAACACTACTCATAAATCCACTTATGTATTTCTGGTTCCCAATTTACAAGTTCTTCTTCTTTAAAGAATATACTTATCTCTCTTTTTGCACTTTCAACACTATCAGATCCATGTACAGCATTACGACCAATATCAATTGCTAAATCTCCCCTTATAGTTCCTGTATCAGCATCTTTTGGATTAGTTTTACCCATCATTTTTCTTATATTATCTACAGCATCTTTACCTTCCCATACCATTGCAACGATAGGTGCTGACGTTATAAAACTTACAAGCCCACCAAAAAATGGTTTACCTTTATGTTCACCATAATGTTTTTCAGCAAGTTCATTACTTACTTTCATAAATTTCATACCTACTAATTTAAATCCTCTTTGTTCAAATCTATCAATCACTTCTCCAATGAGTCCTCTTTGAACTGCATCTGGTTTTATAGCAACAAATGTTCTTTCCATAATTTATAATTTATACCTTTCTTGTTCTAGCTGAAATTTTTGAGTTAAAATATCATAAGCACATTTAATTATATTTGAAAACTTATAAAGGAGAAAAGAAAATGAAATTCCAAGTTCAAAGAAATGAAAATGGGTTTACATTAATAGAGCTTTTAGTTGTAGTCGTAATTATAGGTATACTAATTACGCTTGCTGTTCCAAATTTGATTGGTGCACAAGACAGAGCAAAGAATGCAAGCGTTAATGCAAGCGTACAAGCATTAAGAGCAAACATAGCAATTGCTGTGGTTGACATGAGTGGGATAGTTCCTATGGATGCAAATGAAATTGTAGAAAATGGCTTAACAAAAAGTCTTAACAACCCATTTACAAATGAACCTGTAATGATTGTTGATGGTTTAGAAGCTGAGGGTGCAGGAGATATTTGTTATATTCCTGATGTTAGCTTAGCTGAGCCCTTTGTCCTTGGAAAGACTAAAGAAGTCATGACACAAGAAACACTTGGTGGTTTTGTTCTGGCAGGTTATGGAATTGTAATGGGTATGCCTGATATAATAATTGCTCTTGACAATGGTGGAGCCCAATAACAAAGGAAATAAATATGCCAAGACTTAAATCAGCAATAAAAAGGGTTAAAACATCTGAAAGAAACAGACAAAGAAACCTTACATATACATCTCAAATAAAAACACAATTAAAAAAATTATCTGAGTTAGTAAGTAAAAAAGATACCAAAGCAGCAAAAGAAACTGCCGATGTTACTTTTGCATTAATTGATAGAGCCACTGCAAAAAATGTACTTCATTTACGTAATGCAGCACATAAAAAGTCTAGAATATCAAAGTGGCTTAAAACACTACAGTAAAACTCAATTGGCATCCCTAATACCAAATTCAAATTTAAAATCAAAAAAAATTCACTTTATAGGAATTGGTGGTATAGGAATGAGCGCACTGGCTCGATACTATTTGTCTAATGGTTCAGATATATCAGGTTCAGATAAAGAAAATTCTTCTTTAGTTAGTGAGCTTATTAGCGAAGGACTCACAAATATATGGACCCCACATAATAAAAAGAACATAGAAAATATTAATCCTGATTATGTAATTTATTCTACAGCTATTTCTTCTGAAAATGAAGAGCTAACATGGTCTAAAGAAAACAAAAAAACACTTTTGCATAGATCTGATTTGTTAGAGATTGCTACTAATGAAAAAAAACTAATAGCCATTTCTGGCACACATGGAAAAACCACTACAAGTGCCATGATTACTGAGCTTCTAGCAAACAATGATTTTAATCCCACTGCAATATTAGGTGGTATATTAACTTCTAAAAATAAAAATGTAATTATTGGGAATAGCGAGTACTTTATAGTAGAGGCTGATGAAAGTGATAAAAGTTTTTTGAAGGGAAATCCTTATCTTGGAGTAATCACTAATATAGAGAAAGATCACCTGGAAAATTATGGTGGAGATTTTGAAGAAATCAAAAAGTCTTTTTTAGAATTTGCAAAAAAAGCCTTAGTAAACAATGGTCTAATTGTTTGTTTTCAAGATAAAGTTACAAAAGAATTAATTACAAATAATTTTGATTTGAACAATGAAAAATTAATCACTTATGGAATATCTACAAATCCAAATAAATACGTTTTTTGTGGGAAGCATAATGAAGAGAAAAATATTTGGGACATACATTATAAAGGCACATACCAGTTCTCACTTAAGCTAAAAATACCCGGTCAGCACAATCTTCTTAATGCCCTAGCCACAATAGCTATAGGATATTCACTGAATATATCCACACAAAAAATAAAGACATCTTTAGAAAATTATAATGGTGTTAAAAGAAGATTTCAGTTTATTAAAACAAGTAAGGAGCTTACTATTGTCGATGACTATGCCCACCACCCTACTGAAATTGAAGCCACAATTAAAGCTACAAAAGAACTAAATCCACAGCGATTGCTTATAGTCATACAGCCACATCAAGCACAAAGACTTAAAGATCTCTGGAACGATTTTAAAAAAGTTCTTAGTCAAGAAGAGGACAATATATTTATAACTGATGTTTATATAGCCAGGGGAACCCCTATTGAAGGTATTTCAAGTAAAGAACTTGTTAATGAAATAAGTAAACCTAATGTTAAACATATACCTGGCTCTATTAATCAGATTTCATCCACATTAGAAAAGCACTTAAAATATGGAGATTTTATACTAATTATGGGAGCTGGGGACATAACAAACCTTGGCCCAATCTTAGCAAATTCATATGATAGACTTGCTACCTAGGATAGAGACCTTGATTCAAATAGTGGGAACAATTAATATAGAAGTAAGGACAAAGAGAAGGAAGAGACAAGAGACAAGAGACAAGAGACAAGAGACAAGAGACAAGAGACAAGAGACAAGAGACAAGAGACAAGAGGCATGAAGCATGATATTCAAAGTTAAAAGACTTATAATTAATAAATAATGAAAATAATAGAAAAAGCTGAGCTCTCACAATTCACCACTCTAAGAATAGGTGGAGTAGTAGATAGAATTTGTTTTCCAGCTTCAATCAACGAGCTTGGAGATCTAATAGACAAACTCATTTCACAAAATGAACCTTGGTCAATTCTTGGCGGTGGTTCAAATGTGCTTATTTCTTCAAATGATATTCCTGGAACTGTAATTTGCACTACGGGTTTAAACTGGATAGAACAACCTGGACCAGATCAACTAATAGCAGGTGCTGGAGTTAGGCTCCCAAGATTATCAGCATATGCAGCAAAGTTAAACCTTTCAGGAATGGAATTTTACGAAGGTATTCCAGGAACAGTTGGTGGTGCCATAGTAATGAATGCAGGTGCCCATGGGAGTAGCACAAATCAAATACTTGAAATTGTTACTGTTTTAAATTTAAAGACATTAAAATTTGAAACCCTTACACCAAAAGATATACATTTTGGTTATAGATTTTCATCTGTGAATCCGCAAGAATATATTGTGCTTGGTGCAAAATTCAGGATGGTCTCTGATACCGATGCATCAATACGAAGCAGAATGAAAGAAAACAATTTAATAAGATGTAAAACTCAACCTATTAAGGATCCAAGCGCAGGGTGTACTTTCAGAAATCCAATTGAAATTAATATGCCTGCAGGCAAAATACTTGATTCAATTGGCGCAAAAAACTGGACTGTGGGTTCTGCTAAAGTTTCACCTGTACATGCAAATTTTATTGTTAATTTGGGAAATGCAACTTCTCATGAAGTTTGTAAATTAATAACAAAACTACAGGAAGTAACATATGAAAAATATAATGTATTATTAAAACCTGAAATTAAACCTCTAGGCCACTTTAATCAAAATGAAGCTGTAATTTGGACTAATGCAAATCAAACCGCTACAAGTTCCTTCATAATTACAAACAATGAGTAGTCTAAAACTTATGGTTATGTATTGTTTTAATGAGAAATAGTTCTACTTGTGCTATTTTATTTGAATATGGCAACACAACAAAAATCTGGAAAGTCATTAGTCATTGTTGAGTCACCAGGAAAAGTAAAAACCATTAGTAAATTTCTTGGTAAGGATTTTTTTGTAAGAGCAAGTGTTGGACATGTAAGAGATCTCCCTGCAAAAGGCTTGGGAATCGATGTTAAGAACAATTTTGAACCTGTCTATGAAGTCTTAGAAGATAAAGCAAAAATTGTAAAAGAACTAAAAGAGCTTGCAAAAAAAGTAACCAAAATTTACTTAGCCCCAGATCCTGATCGTGAAGGTGAAGCCATTGCTTGGCACTTATCAGAAATATTAGGTAAACCTGACAAAACTGTAAGAATTGAATGTAATGAAATCACAAAAGATGCTATTAAAAATGCAATCAAACATCCAAGAAAAATAAACAAGGATTTAGTTGATGCACAACAAGCCAGAAGAATTTTAGATCGATTAGTAGGTTATAAAATAAGCCCTTTATTATGGAGAAAGGTGGGAGGTAGATCTGCTGGACGAGTACAAAGTGTAGCTTTAAGACTTGTAGTTGAGAGAGAAAAAGAAATAAATGCTTTCACAAAAGAAGAATATTGGTCAGTTCATGTCGACCTTGAAAAAGGAAAAATTTCATTTGTAGCAAATTTGTATAAATGGGATGGGAAAACTATTATAAGCCCAAAGAGCAAAGAAACAAAATCTACTTTAATCATCAAAGAACAAGAAGCTGTTGACAAAATTACAAATGAACTAAAAAAAGAAAAGTATATCGTTACAGATATTGATACAAAACAAATCCAAAAAAATCCATTTCCGCCATTTATTACAAGTACACTTCAAAGATCAGGAGCAAATGTATTTGGTTATGCTGTAAAAAAAGTAATGAAAATAGCTCAAGAGCTTTATGAAGGGGTAGAAATTGGTGAAGAAGGTCCTGTTGGTCTTATTACATATATGAGAACTGACAGCACAAGAATTTCAAAAGAAGCCCAGGATGAATCAAAAGAATATATTCTCAAAAATTTTGGGGATGATTATTATCCTTCTGAACCACGAGTTTTTAAATCTAAGAAAAAGAATGTACAGGATGCACACGAAGCTATCAGGCCAACCAGTGTTTTTAGAACTCCAGGCTCCATGAAAAAATATTTGAGTTCAGATCAATATAAAATCTATAGATTGATTTGGGAGAGATTTTTAGCTAGCCAAATGGCTTCTACTAAACTTTTAATAACTACAGTTGAGATTACAGCAGGAAAAGGTTTGTTACATACTAATGCTACAAAAGTTGTTTTTGATGGATTTTTAAAAGCATTTGAACCTGGCGATGAAGTAATTGAAGAAGAAGAAAAAGATGATGGTGACAATGAAAAGAATGAAATTATTGGTGAAACACTAAGCACATTACCCGATTTCAAAGTAAATGACAAAGCCAATTTAGTTAATATAAATCCTAAACAACATTTTACTGAACCTCCAAGTAGATTCAATGAAGCAAGTCTTGTAAAAAAGCTTGAAGAGCTAGGAATTGGAAGACCAAGTACTTATGCAAGTACAATCAGTACTATTCTAGATAGAAAATATGTACAAAAACTAGACAAAAAAGCTCTTTCACCTACTAAGCTTGGAGAGATTGTTACTGAATTACTTATAAATCATTTTGGACGATATGTAGACTATGACTTTACTGCTGAAATGGAATCAAATTTAGATGACGTAGAAGAAGCCAAACAAAAGTGGAGTAAGATGCTTGCTGATTTTTATGGTGGTTTTAGCGAGGTTTTAAAAAAAGCACAAACAGACTTACAAAAAGTTGAAATCAAGTCTGATCATAATTGTCCAAAATGTGAAAAGCCAATGCTACTCAAAGGTGGAAGATTTGGTCCGTTTTTAGGATGTTCGGATTATCCTGAATGTAAAACAGTTTTAAATCTTTCAAAAGATGGCGTTCCTATGCCAAAAGATAGAGAGTCTGACGAAAAGTGTCCTAAGTGTCAAACCAGCATGATAATTAAACATGGACCTTATGGTGAATACCTACAATGCACAGATGATAACTGCAAACATAGGATGACGCTAGTTAAAACTGTTGGTATAAAATGTCCGAAAGAAAATTGCGAAGGTGATGTAATTGAAAAAAGATCTAGATTTGGAAAAACCTTTTATGGTTGTTCAATGTGGTCTACAACTAAGTGCAATTCTGTATTCTGGGCAAGACCCATTCCTATTCACTGTCCAGAATGTAAATCTTTATTGACATTAAAAGAAACTGCAAAAAGTACTTTAATAGCTTGTTCAAATAGTAAAGAATGCAAATATAAGAGAGAACCTACTGAAGAAGAATTAAATCTATACAGTCCTTACAGACAAAAGAAAGAAGCCACAGTAGGTACGTAGCATGCTATGTACCTACGATGATTTCAAAAACTCATCAATTAGTTTATTTACTATAGCAGGACTTGCTTTGCCATTTGTTTTTTTCATGGCTTGACCTACAAAAAAACCACGTACTTTTTCTTTTCCTTCTTTAAGCTGTTTTAATTGCTCAGGATTTTGCTCTATAATTTCTTTAACTATAGTTTTCAAAGCTGATTCATCAGTGATTTGTGATAGTCCTTTTTTATTTATAATTTCTTCTACTTCTGTACCGTTTACTAAAATTTCTTCTAGTATTTCTGCTTTTGCAGTATTGTCATTAACGATTCCATTTTCAAGAGCTTTCAATAAATCAACAAGTTGTTTTGGCGTCATGCAACAGTCTATAATATCTGTTTTATTTTCTTTAAGATATGCAGTTATAGGACCAATTAACCAGTTTGCTGCTTTTTTAGCATTAGCACCCAGCCTTACAACAGCCTCATAAAACTCTGCCATATTCTTATCATCAATTAAGACCTTTGTATCATCTAAACTTAAACCATACTCTTCTTGGTATCTGGTTTTCTTTTCATGTGGTAATTCTGGAACAGTTTCTTTAATTTCTTTTATCCACGCTTGTGATATCTCAAGCGGTACAAGATCTGGTTCTGGGAAATAGCGATAGTCATGTGCTTCTTCTTTACTTCGCATAGAAAATGTTTTTCCGGTATTTTCATCAAAGAGTCTTGTTTCCTGAACAATTCTTCCGCCACTATCTAATATCTCACTTTGTCTTTCAATCTCTGACTCAACTGCACGTACAAGTGATTTAAAACTATTTACATTTTTTGTTTCAGTTCTTGTTCCAAATGTAGTACTTCCAATAGGTCTTAAGCTAAGATTCACATCACATCTCATGGAACCTTCTTCTAAGTTTCCATCACATACATCTAAATATCTAAGTATGCCACGTAGTGTTTGTGCATATTCTCTGGCTTCTTCAGCAGAACGCATATCAGGCATACTAACTATTTCAATAAGGGGTGTTCCTGTGCGGTTATAATCTACAAGACTATAGTCAGAACCATGCAATCTATCAGACCCTGCATGGACTAGCTTTCCAGCATCTTCTTCCATATGTATGCGCTGTATAGCAATTCTTTTACCATTTATATCTAGAGATCCATTTAAACAAATAGGTTCATCATATTGAGAGATTTGATAGTTTTTTGGTAAATCTGGGTAGAAGTATTGCTTGCGATCAAACTTACAACGTTTTGCAATCTGACAACCCAATGCTAGTCCTGTTTTTATAGCATATGCAACCACTTGTTTATTTAGTACTGGCAGTACTCCTGGCATACCTAAACAAACAGGGCAAGCATTCATATTTGGATCATTACCAAAATTTACAGGACAAGAGCAAAATATTTTTGTTTTTGTTTTTAATTGAGCATGGACTTCAAGCCCGATTACTACTTCGTATTTTGTTTGTGTGGCAGCTGACATATGCTTATTTATAGCATACGTTTATAATATTCTTCTAATGAATAATAAAAAATCTCTATTAATTCCATACATAACAGCAGGTTTCCCAAACAAAAAATTATTCGTACCTATTTTAAAGACATTATCAGAAAGTGCAGATTTTATTGAAGTAGGAGTACCTTATTCAGACCCATTAGCCGACGGGCCAACTATTCAGGAAGCATCTAAAATTGCATTAGAAAATGGAGTTAGTTTAAAGTGGATCTTAGAGACATGCCATGGCATAAAGACCTTGCACGCAAAGTCTCTACAACAAGAGATTAAACCCTTAATTTTATTTTCTTATTTTAATCCTATACTCCAATATGGCTTAGAAAAACTTTTAAGAGATTTACCAAAACCACTTTTTTATGGGTTAATAATTCCTGATTTACCTATTGAAGAGGCAAAAAAATATTTGCCATTATTTAAAAATTACAAATTAAATCTAATTCTTCTTTGTGCACCTACTACAAATAAAATTCGATTAAAGCAAATCTCACACTTATCAAATGGCTTTATTTATCTAGTTTCAGTAACAGGTGTAACAGGAACAAGAAATAACCTATCAAAAGAATTAAAAAATAAAATCAAAGAGCTTAAATCAATTACTAAAAAGCCTGTTGTTGTTGGTTTTGGAATAAGTGATTCTAAGCAAGCTTCAAAAGTAATATCTTATGGAGCAGATGGAGTTATAGTGGGAAGTGCTATTATCAAGCTTTTAAAAGAAAACAAGAATAACCCATTATCTAGACTACGTGTGTTTATGAATAGCTTTAGGAGATAATTTATACACTTCTATACCCAATCAATTTTGCAAAGGCTGTTGTAGCTAACTGGTTTAAACTAATTCCTTCTTTACTTGCTCTTATTACAAGCTCTTTGTGGAGGGTGGTAGGAATACGAACTGAAAATTTTCCACTATAGCCATCTGGTGTTGGGACTTTGTGTCCAGATTCAAGACACACACTTATCCAGCAAAGCATAGCATCCTTCACATTTTCATAAGCTTCTTCAATGGTCTTTCCATGAGATATACATCCAGGCAATTCATTAATTTTAATTATGAAATAATTACCATCATTATCTTTCTCAGGTTCAACCGTGTAGGTATAAGGTAGTTCTAAATATTTCTTAGCCTCATTAGAAGGTTTAATTAATGGAATATTCATTAAATCGCCATATTCTTTTTTACTGCTTAATTGTTTTTTCTTTTTTGACATCATTCTAGTCCTTCTTTCTTTATCTCTTCAATTGTTTTTATCACCTCATTTATATATGGCTTTTTTACATGTTTTCCTGGATGCGGTGGTGCAAAAGTTATAATTTTATTTTTGTATTGAGCAATATAGTGATTTTTAGATGTCCTCCTTAAAATAAAACCAAAACCTATAAGCAATTTAACTAGTTCATTTACAGATATGTGAGTTCTTCTTTCCTTAATGTTTTCAAAGAACTCATCTATATTCATGACACTATATCTTATACCACACTAGTACCATACATAGTATCATTTTTAATGTTAACCCTATAAAATTAATAATAGGTTAAAGTATTAAAGTGGATTCTAAGATTTAAGGAGAAAACCATGCAAGTCAATATACAAGATTCCAATTTTCAAAAAAGGCCATTGTTTAATAGTTCAGAATACTATGAGCATCCAGAACCTATAACTGATGAAAAATCTAAATCACAAACACCACCACAAGAAGAGCCTAAAACACTAACTCACAAAGTGTTTTTTCCATTTTGTAGTGAGTAGTATTAAACAGAAGCTTTACTCAGCGTTACCAAACTAGTTTGAAAATCACCACCAAGATAAATTTTTGCAAACCTCTCCAATTTTTCAATTTGTGCTGTTGCATAGAGAGAAATTTCTGAACTTGCACTTGAATCATTGTTTGTTATTTTTTGCTCTAACTCTTTAAGCAAGCTATCTGTAGGATCTATCGTTTTCAGATTAGCTAAACTTGAAATATCTTCAGCAATTAATGGATAATGAGTGCATCCTAATATTAATGCTTCTGTATCTTTTGAAGTTTGATTTAAATATTCACTAATTATTTTATTTCTTTCACTAATTGTAAAACTTAAATCTTCAATCATAGGGACTAGCTTAGGACAGGCTATTTCTTCCACTATGATATTTGGATTGTATTTTTGAATTGATTTTTTATAACTATTAGATTCAATGACTAATTTTGTAGCCCATACGGAAACCTTCTTGTAGTTTGACTTTGCAATTTCTTTAGCACAGCTTTCAATCATGCCGTATATAGGATTGAGGATTGAGGATTGAGGATTGGGTTGGTTCTGCTCATTCCTCAATCCTAATAGCTCAATCCTATTACTAATAGCTGAGCTCGTATTGCATGCCATTATTATAGTTTCTGGACCAAATTTAGTGAGCCACTCAATGATTTCACCGACAATCAATTTTATTTCTTCTTTAGTTTTATCCCCAAAAGGTACTCTTGCCAGATCGGCTAAATAAATATAATTTTGATTTGGAAATTTATTAATGAGCTTCTTTAAGACAGTAAGGCCGCCAATCCCAGAGTCAAACAAACATATTGGTGTATTCATTAATGGATCTCTAATCTTTCTTCTCAATCTCCAAGAATTTAAGTATAGCTTCTGTTAAAGCTTTTGCATACTGGTCTTGTGTAGTTGAATTTGTTAAGAGTTTTCTATCATCATGGTTACTAAGAAATCCTAACTCAGCAAGTATAGCCGGTACTGGTGTATGCCGTATGACATAAAACTGTGCCCTTCTAATAAAATGATCTGGAATATCTATATGATTTAATATGCTCTTATGTACATATGATGCTAATTTTTGGCTTTGACTTGTCCAATAATAAGTTTCAACACCCCTAATCACCTTTGAAGTCACCAATGCATTTCCATGAATACTTATAAATACATTTGGTTTTATGCTATTTGTAATATCAGTCCTTTCAGCTAATGAAAGAAAGCTATCGTCCTCCCTTGTGAGAAACACAGTAATACCATAATCTTCAAGACTAGCTTTTAGCTTATTTGAAATTATAAGATTAACATCCTTTTCTTCAAAGCCACCGTAGCTTGCACCAGTATCATATCCACCATGCCCAGGATCAATAATAACTTTAAACCCTGGTTTCTTTTTAGTTTCTTCTTTTTCCTTAATCGTTTTAAATTCAATTTCTATTTTTGTCCCCAATAAATTTGTATCAATATCAAATCCAGTATTAGGTTTTAAGAGATCAATGACTACTCTTGTTGCAGCTAAACCACTGGCTGCACGACCAATACGTATACTGGATATAAAAGGTGTTGGATTGTGCGTAGGAAGCGGCTTGTCAGGAGGTAATATATTCAAAAGGTCAATTGCTAATCTGTCTGGGTTTTTTAATGGGTAAGTATTAAACTTGATTGGTTTTGTAGCTGTAATCAATACTTTAGTTTTATCATCATCCTCTTTTACAATTATCTCTTTTAAATTTCCAGGTACAATTTTTTCTAGTGTCGTTTGTTCAGAATTTTCAACGATTTTTTCTTCTGATACATCATCAATTCTTGCAATTCTAGTTATTAAGGTTTTTTCATTGTTTGTAAGGTAGGATTTTCTATTTATTGAAGCTGTACCAGAAAACACAATTCGTACATGTTCAAGAGCTGGTTCAGAAATAGAAATAGTTTCATCTGATTCACTTTGAAAACTTTTAGCTAATGTTTTATTTTCTAGCGAACAGTTTAATATATCAATTACGACCCTGTCAGGTTCTTTAATTCTAGTTTCCGTATATGCAAT
This sequence comes from Candidatus Melainabacteria bacterium, assembly GCA_023250155.1. Lineage (GTDB taxonomy): Bacteria > Cyanobacteriota > Vampirovibrionia > 2-02-FULL-35-15 > 2-02-FULL-35-15 > JAHFBD01. Next base: position 119,521 of record JAHFBG010000006.1, on the reverse strand, counting down.
TTGATTTGTTGTATTAATTGTTAAAGCATTATTTTCCCAAACAATTGAAGTTATTTTATTTGCTCCTGTTTGAGCAAGCACAAAATTAAAATTTAAAAAGAATATTATGGCTACAAATAACCAATGGAAATTTAATCTAAACAATTTATTCTTCATAAGAACTTATTATGCAGTATTACTAGACTTTTAACATTTCATATAAGTGCCTGCTAGATATTGGTTAATTTCTTCCGTAGGGGTTAATGGGTAATTATTCAAAAAATCTGAAAGCCTATCATTAAGAATTGAATTTCGAATTTGATTTACTAGATCTATAAGAAAATAGATATTATGTATGCTAAGTAACGTAGGTCCTGTAGTTTCTTTAGCTTTAAACAAATGTCTAATATACGCTTTCGTATGATTTGAACATGTGTAACACTTACAATTTTTGTCTAAGCTAGAAAAATCATTTATATACTCTGCATTTTTTATAATTTTTCTTCCATTACTTGTATAAAATGTCCCATGTCGTGCTATACGTGTGGGCATAACACAATCAAACATATCTGCTCCACAAAGAATACCAAAAATCAGATCTTCAGGAGTACCAATACCCATTAAATATCGAGGCTTATCTTTTGGGAGTTTACTTAAAGTGTAAGCCATTGTTTTATAGATTTCTGCCTTGGCTTCACCTACGCTTATTCCACCTACTGCTATACCTGGTGGATTCAAGTCACAGATAAAATCTATACTTTTTTGTCTAAGAGTTTCATTGCTACCACCTTGTATAATTAAAAATAATGATTGATCTTGTTTCTTATGTGCTTTCTGACATCTAATAGCCCACTCATGAGTTCTATTTAACGATTTTTCAAGCTCTTCATATGTAGATGGAAGCTTCGGACAGTCATCAAATGCCATAATAATATCAGCACCTAATTTGTTTTGAATATCAATTGCTTTTTCAGGACCTATAAAATGTTCAGTACCACTAAGAGGATCTTTAAATAAAACACCATCTTCAGTAATTGTACTTTTTCCAAATTGTCCATGGCTAAAGACTTGAAAGCCACCTGAATCTGTCAGCATCGGTTTTTTCCAGTTAGACCATTTATGTAGTCCACCAGCTTGTTCTATTAGTTCAGGACCAGGTCTTAAATACAAATGATATGCATTAGACAATATTATTTGTGCATTGGTTGATTCCACCTGATCCATTGTCAGTGTTTTTACAGTAGAGTTTGTACCTACTGGCATAAATACTGGTGTTAATACTTCTCCATGTAGAAGTTCAAGCTTACCAGCACGGGCTTTGTATTCATCAGATATTTTATCAAGTGTAAATTTCATATGGCAAGTCAGAGACTATGCTAATATTTTAAACGATTATAGTTTAATAAGGTTAAAATAAATGAGTAAATTGCTTATAAAAAATGGACGATACATAAATCCTAAAACAAATATCGACGAAGTTTTAGATGTACTTATTAGTGATGGGAAAATTGTTGATTTAAAAAAAGAAATCAATTCAAACGGCTCTACTCAAATCATTGATGCTAAAGACTTCTGGGTAGTGCCTGGCTTAATTGATATTCACTGCCATCTACGTGACCCAGGACAACCAGAAAAAGAAACCATTGAAACAGGAACTAAAGCTGCTGCAAAAGGGGGATTCACTAGTATCTGTCCTATGGCAAACACTCACCCACCAATTGACTCAGCAGCACTTGTAGAATACGTAAACAAAACAAATCAAAAAGTTGGTTGTGTTAATATCTTTCAAATCGCAGCCGTTACAAAAGGACTAAAACAAGAAGAGCTTACACCATTTGAAGAACTTAAAGCCAGCGGTGCGATAGGTTTTTCAGATGATGGAAAACCAATTGAAAACTTACGACTTTTAAGAAGTGCTTTGGAATATGCTCAGATAATAAATGCAAATATTATTAGCCATGCAGAAGACTCAAAACTATGTTGTGGTGGAGCAGTGCATGAAGGCTTCTGGTCTACAAAACTTGGAATACCAGGCATACCATCCAGCAGCGAAGCTGTTTGTGTATCTCGTGAAATAGAGCTAGTAAGACAAACTAAAGGAAAAATACATTTCGCTCATGTTAGTACAAAAGAAGCAGTTAATTTAATTCGCAATGCTAAAAAAGAAGGTTTAAGAGTGACTGCTGAAGTTACTCCTCACCATCTTGTTTTAACTGATGAAGACATTCAAGATTTTAATCCAAACAAAAAAATGAATCCTCCATTACGTTCCAAAGAAGACCAGGAAGCTTTATTCAAAGGTGTTTTAGATGGTACATTAGATACCTTTGCTACTGATCATGCACCACATACACATGAAGAAAAATCGAGATCAATGGTAGAAGCACCTTTTGGGATCATTGGGTTTGAAACTGCATTAGCTTTATACCTTGAAGTTTTTTATCATACAAAGAAACTCTCTGCTCTAGATTTTCTTAGAAAGCTTACAGTAAATCCTGCAACTGTTTTAGATATTCCCAGAGGATCTATATCTATAAATGAAATTGCAGATGTCACTATTATCGATCCAAATCATTCCTGGACCTATGATGTTAGCTCTTCTTTATCAAAATCAAAAAATTCTCCATTTCATATGCGTAAACTAAAAGGCAAGCCTGTTTATACAATAGTAAATGGAAAAGTAGTTTGCAAGAATTGATGACAAAGAAAGCTTTCTTACTTTCATTATGTTTTTTGTTAAGTATAAATCTTAATGGTTATGTATTTGCTGAAACTCCTTCAAACCAAGAAACTACAATTTCTAAATTAAAAAATAAAATAACAAAAGTCCAATTAGTCCAGGATAACAACAGCTCAAAAATTGTTTTAGATTTAATGTTTCCACTAGAAAAACTCCCACCCATAATGGCTACTTTAGAAACTGTGTCTTTTGAAGTAAATGCTGACTATGAGGAAACAAAAAAAAGCATCTGGAATATTTTAAGCAAGAAACAAGAATTAGACAATGAAATAAAACCAACAAACTTGTTTAATATAACTCAAGAAGGCTTTGTAAAAAAAGTAACTTGGAAAAAAGAGCCAAATAAAACACTCTTTGAAATTAAAAGACCATACTATACACCAGTAAATTTAATCTCTCAAGAAAAACCACCAGCACTGGTTTTAGAACTCCCTAGAAAATTTTTCAACAAAGAAACATCATATTTAAAACCTGGAATAAAAAGACATTTGATAAGAACAGTAAATAACAGAGGTCCTGTAATTGCTCATGTACTAGAAATAGATCTTTCAAGGAAAAATATTTCCGTTAAGGTGGGATTTCCTGATGAAGACAAAATCAAGTTCAAAGACACTCTTTCAAACATTGTAAAAAAGAAAAAAGCATATGCTGGTATAAATGCAAATTATTTTGATGTAAAAGTAGGGAATCCTTTAGGAACACTTATTACAGATAGTACATGGCTAATCGGACCTGTTTATGACAGAGCAGCAATAGGATTCTCAAAAGACAATATGGTTTATATAGATCAAGTAATGTTACTGGGAGATGTGACTATTTATCGGGGGTTCAGAAAGAAACCTTTTAGCAAGTTTGAAATAGACGGGTTAAATATTCCATTCTCGCTATATAAAAAAGTGGGTTTATATACATTGAATTGGGACAATAAAATCGTTTTGCCAAAAGATAAAGTTGGCGTAATTGTAAGAGATGATAATGTAAAAAAAATATCATCTGATATAGCTGAAATTCCAAAAGATGGATATGTTTTAGTTAGTGATAGGAAATATGTTTTAAATTATTTAAAGAAAAAAGATCACCTAGGAATTGTATGGAACAGCACTCCTGACTGGTCAGATATAGCTGAAGCTGTAAGTGGTGGACCTTATCTTATAAAAAATGGAGAAGTCTTTGTAGATCTCCATGCCCAGCATTTTAAATTTGCTAATAAAGATACCTATGCACCAAGAAGTGCAGCAGGAGTCGACAATGCAGGAAATTTATTTTTAATTGCAGTTGATGGAAGAAGGAGTGGTTATTCTGTAGGAGTTACATTACAAGAGCTTGCAGAAATGTTAAACAAGTTAAATTTAAAAAACGCTATCAATCTAGACGGTGGGGGTTCTACTACTCTTGTGGTAGATAAAAAAATCATAAACACGCTTAGTGAGAGACATGAAAGAAAGATCAGTAATGCACTGTTAATTTATTATAAAGACTAGTAGGAGAGCGATTAATCGCTCTCTATGTTTCTACCATCATCTTTAAAGACTTATTATTAAAGCATCGTTCAATTGCTGTTGGAAATTCTTTTAATGAAACCACATCTGTAATTAAATTTTTAAGTTTGATTTTTCCTGTGATGATTAACTGATAAGCTTCTTTTAAAGCAATTGGGGATGGGGAGTAACTACCTATAATAGATAGTTCTCTATAATAAATCTCATTGTTATAAAATCCAAGTTCTTTGGGAATACTAGAAAATACAACGATTTTTCCTCCTGGTCTAATTAGTCCAAGAGCAGGTTCTAAGCTTTTTTCACTTCCACTGGAAAGAAATACTATATCTACACCACGTCCTTCAGTTTTATTTAAAATCCAAGATTTTAATTCCTGTGAATCAGCCTTATACCCATCATGAATTGATAGTGTTTCTTTAGCAAGCTTTATTCTTTCTTCTAAAAGATCGATTCCAAATGTATGTGCACCTCTATTTATACACAATTTACCAAGCATAAATCCAATTGAGCCAAGACCTATTACTAATGCAATATTACTTGTGCTTACTTTTGCCCTATTAACAGCTCTTAGACAACACGCTAAAGGTTCAGTCATGGCTATTTCATGATCTGATACTGTACCTTTTGGAATCAAAAAAGTGTTTTGTTCAAGATGTGCTTTTGAAAGTTTTATATACTCTGCAAACCCGCCTGGAATTAGGTTTGTATTTTTAAATTGAGAGCACATTGAAAAGTTTCCGCTTTTACAGAAATAACAGTTTAAACATGGTACATGATGAGCTACTACTACTTTTTGAGAGGTAGACCATTTTCTAACATTTCTACCGACTTCTACAATAGTGCCTACAACCTCATGTCCAAGAACTGTTCCATCAGGAACAAGCCCTTGCTTGATCTTTACAAGATCTGATCCACAAACTCCACAAACATCTACCTTTAACAGAGCTTCATCAGAATCAATTGTAGGAGATGGTAATTCTGTAAGTTTTAATTTATTTTTTTTATCGTAAGTTACACACAGCATATCGTTATATTTTATGTATTTTATCTACAAGATGTTTTCTTTGCCAAATTATTTCCCCATTAATCCACACTTCTTTAAGATCCTTTTTATTGTCAATGTCCCGTACAAGTAAATCATACAAACTATTATTAGTATATTCAGATTGTTTTTCTATGTTATAAACTAACAAATCAGCACAATTTCCCTCTTTTAAGGAACCAATTTCATTTTCTTTAGATAAGATTTTTGCAGCATTATAGGTAATAGCCTTAATGGCATCTATAGTAGGTAGCTTATAGTTAAAAACTTGTTCTTGCAATTTAATTGTATACCTTAATTCACTAAGCAAATCCAAGCTATAGTTGCTGGCAATGCTATCAGTCCCAATTCCCCATATAAGACCTAAATCATTCCAAAGTTTTAAATTACTTGTTCCGTTATTTAAATATGAGTTGCTTCTTGGACAGTGAACAAGATTAATATTATTTTCTTTCAATTTTTTTAGCTCTTCACCTGAAGCCTGACAAAGGTGAGCTGCAATAATATTCTCACTTAACAAATTATTTTTCTGTAAAAAACTAATACCTGAGTTATATTTTTTCCAGTTTTTTAATTTTGGTTCTAATGTATTTATCTTTTCCCAAAAACTAAGCGCTGGTCCACTCTTCTCATTCCACCACAGTTTTTCCTGAGGAGATTCTTCAAGATGAGTTAAAAGAGGTTTATTATTTTTTTGTGACCAGTTTAATAATTCTCTCCAAAGTGAAATTGAGACATCATATGGTGCATGTGGAGAAAATGTAAAATCAAGGTTTTTATGTTTTTGAAATTTGTTTTGTATAGATTCCAGGTTCTCTTTTGCAAAGTTAAATATTTCTTTTGCAAGTATTTCATCTGAACCAAATATCTCTATTCCAGCTAAGGCTTTAAGTGGGCTATTCCCAAGCTCTACTATGCTTAAATCACTTGGTGTATTCTCTACAATGTATGTAGTACCTGATTCAATAGCTTCTTTTATTCCATATCGTATGGATTTTTTATAATCCTCTTCCTGCCAGCTTGATACAAAATCTATCAAGCTTTCTAGCCAAGGAAACAAACCATTAGTCCCATCTAAACCAGTCAGACCTGAATAAAGCAAGTGTGTATGCAGATTTATAAACCCAGGACAAATAAGTGAATCTTTATGATCTACAACTTTATAATTTTTGTTTTTTTTATCTTTGTAATCTCCAAAATCTTCTTGCCTACCTACTTTTAAGATTTTAGAGTCTTCTACTAATAGTGCACCATCAATAATGGGACAAGATGAAATAGGCATTATAACTTTTGCAAGATGTAATTGTATAGTCACAAAATTTTTTAAGCGGTTTTTTTCTTCTTTGATGATTTCTTATACTTCTCTGCTTCTTTTCTAATATATTTTACATATTCAGCAGCAGATAGATGTTTTGTTTCATTATAGATTTCTTTTCTTATTTTATGCAATTCAGCAAGTGGATCCTGTTCTTTTTTTCTCATATTTTTCTCCTTATTGTGAAATAAATTCTCTAGGTGAAACAATCTCAATTAAACTATAACCTTCTCGTAAATTGATCACATGTACACCTTTAATAGTTTTAGCCCTAACAATATGTTTAAAATTCCATGAGACAATAAAATCACAGTGGTTTAAACTAGCTATTGCAATATGAATAGCATCATTTATAGCACTAGCTGGCATTAAATCTTCAGTAATATAAATCTTAGCCAAGCTATATGCTTCATTAGTAGGAATCAAAACTTCTGGTTTATATCTTTCAATTAGCTTTAACAATTGTTTACGCCTAGTATCATAAGCCCTATTAATTTCAATCTCAACCACTTCTGATATAAGCAAACTGTTTTTACTATGACTATAAACTTCTAGAAAATCATGAGTTAGTGAATACTCATCTCTATCATGTTCAAGAGCAAGATTCCAGATAGATGTATCAATATAAAGTTTTAGCTTCTTATACATATGGTAATTGTATCAAAAATCTTAAGGTATCACAAAATGTGATGCCTTGGTTGTAACCGGCGGTTACAACCTCCGACTTCCTTTAACCAAATCACCTACTTTACCTGCTACAAAAAATATTTCTTATTTGCTTCAATGATTACAGATGAGAAAAATAATTACAATTTTATTTATTGTTTTATTGTCGGTGAATCCAATATTAGCTTTTGCTTCATCTGATGATTATTTTGATTTTGAAGTAACCTTATCTACAAATACTCTCCTTAAAGCTGGTTCAGGACTACTTGTAGATATTGTTCCAGACAAAGGAACGATCAATCCTACTTGTACATTTCCTGATGAAGTGAATTTCACAAGCCCAAAACAACTAACTAAAACCATCTCTTACAATAACTGCATTCCAAAAGAAGCAGATACTTTTGAACTAATAGTAAAAAGAAATCCCAACTGGTTAAAAATAATACAGGAAAGACTAAAGGAAACACCTGTTGAAAACACAGACTTATTAACAGATCCAAAAGCAGTATATGCAATAAGAAAAACATATGTGGTAGATCATAGTAATAAAGAAGACACAGAAGAAGAAACCACTCTACTCGATATTGAAAATATTGACCTAGATGGAAGAAGAATTACAATTCGAGAGATTAAAAACGTACTTTCTACTTTCGGATATCTCACAAACAAAAATGAAAACACTTATACAACACAGCTCAATGAAGATCTTGCAAAATTAATTAAAGATTCTTGTCTAAACAAAGAAAAATACTTAAGACTTAAATATCAAACCACATTACAAGGAAGCTGTTCATATACAGAGTTTAAGCCAAGTAAAGAAGATTTAAAGCTTGTTTTAGATTTAAATGATTTTCTCCGTGGGTTAGAAACATCAAATCAAGAACTACTTAATTCAATAAAAGAAAATCCAATCTTAGCTAGTGCAGTATTTACCTTCATCATAGGTGCAGGAGCAATAACTACTATAAGCACTACAGTAGATCCACTTCTACCCATTATTCTTACTGAGTTTAGTGCAAGCAGTATAGCCATACAAGCTGACACTATTAAAACCCAATTATTATCATATTCACATGAAAGTAGTTTATTTAAAGCAGGTTATATATTCGGAGAAGTCACAAAACTCATTGGACTATCAGGTGTAATAGCATGGGCATCAAAAAACACTACTGTATTAGCACTCGACGAATACACACAAACCATCAAGCAAATAGAAGAATTAAAAACTCAAAACCTTAATGACTTATCAAAACTACTCTATAGTGCACTAGACAAAATAGCCACAACAAAAGATGAAGGACTACAAACACATAAAAAGATAGGTTTATATAACTTTTCAGTTCTAATCACAAAACTAACAAATGAAGCAAAAAGTGTTTTAAATGAATTAGCAAAAAGGCTAGAAACCAGACAATTAGATACTACAAAAATAGTAGATAGGTTAGGAAGCTTAATCGGTGAGTCTCATGATTCATTCTTAAAAATCATAAACAGGGATAATCTAACAATTCCATTAAATGACACAGAATTAAATGATTTATTGTTTGTTTTTGTAGAAAATGTAGAAGAAGAAAGATTGAGTAGTGAAGTCATAAGAGTAAGTAAAAACCTAGTTACTGGAAAACCAAGTTATGTGCCTGAGAGGGGGGCAAGGGTGGATTTGCAATCTAAAATTGATGACGTAAAGAGTGGTATTCGTCCATTGTCAAACAGAGATGGCATAACATTCTTAACAGATGCTGAACAAATAAAAGATCTAATAGGACTAAATCTCTTAAAAAAATTAGGGTTAGATACTATTAGTGATATTGAAAGATTACAAGGTGAAATATTGATAATAACAGAATTTGACACAGCTAATCTTAAAATTGAACTTCCTTCTAAGAATAATGCAATAATTAATCCAAGCTTTGTAGTAGGCGGAATCACTAGTGGTGGTGGATATGAAAGTATAAGCGTAGATAGTGCTATATCAATACCATCTACATCATTACTTAGCAATGTAAATGCTACAACTAAAGTGATCGGGGTATTAAAATTAACAGAAAGCGAAATCAACAATTTATTATTAAAGTCATTACATCCGTCCAGTCCTGAAGAAATAAATACACTATTGCTAAAATTAAAGTCAGAAGGAAGGTTATAAATAAATGTTTAATGGGTGTTTAGGATTTGAAACTATCGAGAAAATAAAAGAATATTGCTTACAGAATAATTTGACTTTGAAAGATTATGATGGTTATTCAATTAGAGCAAAAATTTACAATGAAAATGGTTCAGAAATTGGATTTGTTTCTGATGCTTCATTAACTTCATTTGCAAATAAAGATTTGAAAATAAAATGGGTAATAAATTGGACTTAGTGGATATTGTGTTTTACTTAATTCTTTGTCATTGCGAGCATAAGCGAAGCAATCTCACATAGCATAAACCGCATAATATCAAAAACCCATGGAAGAATATCGTTATTTTATTTATATAATTTCAAACAAGTCTAGAACAGTCCTTTATACAGGTGTTACAAATGACCTAACAAGAAGGATTTATGAACACCGAAACAATTCAACAAAAGGCTTTACTTCTAGATATAACGTTAAAGATCTTCTTTACTATGAAACTTTTAGAGACATCAATTTAGCAATAGCTAGAGAAAAACAAATAAAAGCAGGTTCAAGGAAAAAAAAGCTTGAGCTTATTGAATCAATGAACAAAGACATGAAGGATTTATATCTAACACTAAAATAGAGGTGGCCTCATTCTCGTTTGATCAATCGTGAGATTGCTTCACCCTTCATTTCATTCAGGGTTCGCAATGACAATATTGGTATCACATTTGCACAACATTTTACAACCTATTCCCATCCACCCATGCCTTTCCTATAAAATACCTTCTACTAGAAAAAAATGCCATAGTAAATCCTGACGCTAGTTCTTTATATAATCTTTGTGCCTTATTTAAAAAACTATTTTCAAAAGACAAAAGATCAATTATGGGCAATCCAATATTTAAAGCATTTGCACAAATACCCAGATTAAATAATTTTTTGTGTTCATATTTCTTATTCTCTTGAAAATGAAATATCTGAGGCAAAGTAAATTTAAAAAAATAAATCAAATGCTGAGTAGCAGTACCTACTGATGCTAATGAATCAATGATTTTATTTTCAGTTCCTTTAAATCTAAGCCATGATTTTATAGGTGTGAATAAGCCACATGAAACAAAGCCAATAAGACCTAATAATGGTGAAATAATACTTTCTAAATGTGATGCTGATAACTTTTTAACCTCTAAGTTTGCTCTGCATAGCTTAACTAAATCATCTTTAATATATTGCAATCTCGACAACTTGATTTTAGTTGAAAAAAGCCTGCTTCTCCACCACAATGCATTAGCCAAATGTACTATTGAATGATCGCTTTCTTTTACTTCATTTCCTAAAGCAGCAGTTAAAGGTAATGCTATAGGATTTATTTTCTTTTCTATAAAACATGCTAGCTCCCCTATGTTTGCAGCATGTGGCCTATGTACTTCATCAAAACCTAAATCATCATCTTTTTTTCTTGAGTAGATGTTGTACTGCTGGTTACTTCTTAGACCTAAAAAGGTAGATTGAAGTAAATCTAAGGCTTTATAAGAAAATGAATCTTCATGGATAAGTGTCTTAATACATCCAAGAGTAGTAGCAGATAAACCATATATTAATGAGTTTCTCCCATGAAAAACATTAGCTTTAGCCCAGGAGAGATTTTCACCCCACTTAAAGCCAGCATTAGTAATAGCATTCATACTAGTACTATGCCCAGAAGATTAGTGTAAAAGATCATTTACAAAATTGAGAAATACAAGATTAACTGCTTTAAACTAATCAGAGATAAAGTAGGTGATAAAGTTATGAGAATTACTGGAATGGATCCTGGACTTGCAGAATTAATTGCTAAAAGGATTGAGGCTCTTAGAGCTAACAAAGGATTAGAAAGGTTTTACGAAGATAAAGAATTAGAAGCCCTACAAAATAATGACGAGCTTAGACTAAAAGAGCTTGCTGAATGTGAGGAGAGCAGAGACAGTTACACCCCCATGTAATTTAAGGAGAAACACATGACTATATATGTAAGGCACGTTGGGTTATTAATGGTTGGAAAGCCTATTTCAAGACCAGTTAAATCAGGTATAGAAGGACTACAAACAAAATCATTAAATGACTTCTTAAAAAATCTCAAATCAGAAGAAAAGACTCACTTAATAAATGCAATTAATGAATCAGAAGGTTTACCTTGGGGAGATAAGGTCTATGGAAAAGGAAGTCTCCCTGCAGAATCTCTTAAAAAGCTAGTTATACCAATCATTCAAAATGGATTAATTCCAGAAAACTTAGACTTTAATAAAATCATCAATCAGATCGGTACACCCACCCAAGATTATTTTGAAGATAATTTGTTTTATTTAATTCAAGAGCTGGGAGTGCGAGAGTTGGATAGGAAGTCGTGAAGTAAGCTGTTGTAGCATACCATCATGTAACTCATTAGATTTGAACCAGGATAAACAGCTAACGTATACTGAAAATCAAGATATGATTTACGTTAAAATTAATAGCATGAAGACCTATTTAAAAGAATCGGAAACTATAGAATTAAAAAAATCAACTTCTGAATTAAAAGAGGCAGTTATTTCAATAGCCTCAATTCTTAATAAACATAAAAAAGGTGATGTTTATTTTGGAATGAAAGATAATGGTGAAGTGATAGGTCAAGATGTTACACAAAATACTATAAGAGAAGTTTCAAGATCAATTGCAGAACACATTGAACCAAAGATTTATCCAAAAGTTGCAAAGATAGAAACTAATAAGAAAAGTTGTCTTCAAGTTGAGTTTGAAGGAAATAATATTCCTTACTTTGTATATGGTAGGGCATACATAAGAGTTGGAGATGAAAACAGGCAACTAAGTGCAAAAGAGTTAGAAAGTATGTTTATAAAAAAGAATAAGGATGAGCTACGCTGGGATAATAAATACTCAGATAAACCAATAAGCAAAGTCAATTCTAAAGTTCTTCGAGAATATATAAAAAGAGCTAACTTAGCAAAAAGGATAGATTATAAATTTAAAGACGTTACAACAACACTAAAGAAATTAGATTTAATAAAAGATAGGAAACTTTTGAAGGCAGGAGAGGTTTTATTTTGTAATGAAAACCCTCTTGAAGTACAACTTGCAATTTTTTCAGGTACTGATAAAGGAAATTTTCTTGATATAAAGCTGTTAAAAGGTAATCTTTTTGATTTACTTGAACAATCAGAGTTATATGTTAAAGAACATATTAATTGGAGAGTAGAGTTTAAGGATTTTAAGCGTGTAGAAATCCCAGAAATTCCAATTGATGCACTCAGAGAAGCTTTAGTAAACTCACTTTGTCATAGAGATTATTGGAGAGGGGAAGGGAATCAAATAGCTATATTTAAAGATAGAGTTGATATATTTAACCCTGGCAAGTTCCCTGAAGGATTGTCACCCCAGGATTTTATTAAGGGAGAAGAGCAATCAGTTTTAAGAAATCCTCTTATTGCTATAAATCTTTATCTTAGTAAGGATATTGAAAAATGGGGTTCAGGCTTAAAGAGAATATATGATGAGTGTAAAGAAAATAATGTAAAGGTTGAGTTTAAAGTTCTCAAATCAGGATTTTCTACTGTGTTTTACAGATCAAAGAATGCCCCAGAAAATGCCCCAGAAAATGCCCCAGAAAATCTTCTAAAACAGGATTCTTCTGAGTTGAAAATTTATCTTGCAATAAAGAGAAACACAAAGATTACTATAAGTAAGTTATCTGAAACTTTAAAACTAGATGAACGTACCATTAAGCGAAACATACAAAAGCTAAAACAAAAAGAATTACTAAAGAGAATTGGGCCTGATAAGGGTGGATGGTGGGAGATAAAGAAGTAGCTGTTTAGCTACCAAAGGGTTGGTACTTAGGAAACCAAATTCTAAGAACCAACAAACTATAAGAGTTTAAAAATAATTTGTTTTATTTGATTCCGGAAATGGGGATGTGGGGGTTGGATGGGAAATAAAATATCTGATCTGTTACTCCTTCCAATCTAAGACCCAATTTGGTTCTACACAGTAAATATCACATAAAGCTTTAAATTTATATACATCACAGTTTGATATCCCCATTTCAACTTTTGATAGTTGAGATTTACTCCAGCGTATCTTATGAGTTTCATATAAAAGTTTCAAGGCTCCAGTTAAAGACAACTCCATTTCTTCCCTGGCAATTTTAAGTCTTTTATTCCAACTGTCATTACTTTTTTTAGGTTTAACTACCTTCATACTTGTAAAGATATAGGGCTTAAGCTATGATCGTTTCGTTAAACGAAACATCTCGTCGAATAACACACCGATTCTACGGTTTTAAGAAGGAAACTAATCCGAATAAAGATAAAGAAATTAAAAAGATTTTGAGTATTCTTTTATTTCTCTTTTTATTTATTTTCTACCAGTAGAAGCAAGCAACTTAAAAATATGAACTTAAAAGAATATGTTTCCATTGCTAGACCTACACACTGGTTTAAAAATGCTTTTATGTTACCTGGGATTTTAATTGCTGTATCATTATCAAATACTCCAATTACTGATTGCCTGACGAATATTGCCTTGAGTCTGATAAGTGCTTGTCTTTTGTCATCTGCAAATTATGTAATTAATGAATGGCTGGATTCAAAATGCGACTTTCATCATCCATTCAAGAAACAAAGACCAATAGCTCAAGGTAAATTAAAAATTAAGTTTGTTTTTCTTGAGTACATTTTATTAGTTACACTTGGCTTAGCTATAGCATGGAGGATCTCACAGAACTTTCTAGTTACATCCATTATCTTATTAATTATGGGTATTGTTTATAACGCAAAGCCATTGCGTTTAAAAGAAGTGGTTTATCTTGATGTTCTCTCTGAAGCAATAAATAATCCAATAAGGTTATATCTTGGCTGGTTTTCAGTAATAAACAACCCATTTCCTCCTTCTAGCCTAGTTCTAGGCTATTGGATGGGTGGTGCATTTCTTATGGCCATTAAACGGTTTGCGGAATACCGATCTTTTGATAATCAACAAACTGCTACCTTATACAGAAAATCTTTTAATGACTACACTGAAGATAAGCTATTAATTTCTGCTTTCTTTTATGCTTTAACTTCAGCATTTTTTATTGGAGTATTTCTTGTTAAATACCGTGTAGAGCTTCTATTAAGTCTACCCTGCTTTGCTTTGCTGTTTACTTGGTACTTGAGTTTGGGTTTCCAAAAAAACTCAATTGCACAGAATCCTGAAAAACTATTTGGGCAAAAATCATTCACCCTATATGTTATTTTCTTATCGCTACTTGTAATATTTCTCCTTAAATTTAATCTTCCTTTACTTAATTGGTTTTTAAAAAATGCTTTTTTAAGTACACAATCAAGTTAAATACTATATATGAAATTCATAAGAAAAATATACTTTTTAGTACCAACCATAATCTATCTTCTGCTTTATTCTCAGTCTGTTTTTTTTGATGCTGCATGGGGAGATGACACATATATTACTGTACCAATGGCTAAGAATTTCAGCATTATGTTACAAGGATTTTATAGAAATCTTCCGGGATTACACTTTGTACCATTTTGTTACTTTCAATCATATCTAGTTCATTATTTCTTGGGCAATCAAGCATTCCCTTCTGGTTTTCATTTATATGCACTAATTATGCATTCAATTAGTTGTGTAATTGCTACACTAATTATGCACAAGCTAACAAATAGCAAGTTAATCTCTGTTCTGATTATTTCTTTGTGGACAGTTCATCCACTAAACGTGGAAATATTAACAAGAGTAGGATGTGCTCCAGCTCAATTGGCATCGGGTACTTTTTGCTTGACTTTTATTTGGTGTTTTCTAAAAGCAAGGGAAATTAAAAACTATGTCCTCAGATTGTTTAGTTCCCTGGTTGGAATTCTGTTCTTTTTTGCTTCAATTACATCTCATGAGCAATATCTTCCTTTTCCTTTAGTACTTCTTTTAATTTTTTTCTTTCTTGATGGAAAGCAGAGATTTTTTCAAAGAGACTACTTAATTAATTTTGTACTACCCATAATATTAATTTATCCAATTTATTTAACATGGAAGTTCTTTGCTTGTGGTTCATCACTATTCTATACTGGAGACTCGTTAATTACATGGACTGAAATAGGTACCACTAAAGATATTTTATTCAGAGCCTATTGGTTAGCACCACAGTTATTAGTACATTACTTCAGATTATTTTTCTATCCAGATTATCTGGCAGAGACACAAACAGATTGGTATATGGTAGGGGGGACACTTCTCAGTCCATATACATTATTTTGTCAAGGATTAGCTTTAGTGCTGATATTAAGTGGAATATATTTGTATAAAAAAATTCCTTTTTATAGTATAGGAATTGTATGGTTTCTAACTTCAATGATATTGGTGATTCAAATCATTCCATTATTTGACATAGTAGATGAGCATTGGTGCTATTTATCTATATTAGGTATTCTTCTATCTATTTTTAGTTTGTTTACTTATTGTTGGAAAACTATTTCAACAAGGACTTTACTAATAATAGTATTATCAATATTTTGTTTGTTAGCTTGGAGAACCATTCTATACATACCCACACAAAAAGATCGTCTTTCACAAGCAATTTCTATGGCTAAATATTCCCCACCATGGACTAAAGTTATGTACACTCTTGAAGCTATACAAACAGCAAAATCTAAAGGCAGGCAGGATGAATTACCCAAATGTATGAATTTAGATGAACTAAAAAGAGAAGTAGCCCAATGGTTAAAAAAATACTTATACGTAAAACCAGATCTTTCCTACAAGTTTGGACCAATGCAAAATGCCTACAAATACAATACTTACAGATTTATTTCTAGATGTCTTATTACTAGCAATAAACAAGATGAACTTGATTACTTAATGAAACAAGCTATAGAAGTTAAAAATGATGCGTTTGCCTGGATTCAAAATGCAACTCTGTTCAAGGAAATTAAAGAGTGGAAGAGAGCCTGGCAGTCTCTACAAAATGCAGTAAGATCTAATCCTAGCTTTACTTTTATATACGATAGGCTATTTATTGAAGTTGCAATAAAGTCAGACAGTCTGAATGAAGCATCAGAACTAATAAAGAATTACATTAAGATAAAACCAATATCATCATACCCATATCTTTTTGCTGGATTGTTTTATCAAGAAATCAATAATACAGAAATTGCTTTAGAGTATTTTAAGCAAGCAATTTCTAATGATAAAATTCCTTCTACTGCAAATGAAAATTTATATCTTTTAACTACTAATGTTTTTATTAAAAACAGAATGTATGAAGATGCAAAAAAATCATTAAACATTATCCTCTCATTTATAAATCCTTCTAATGAGAAGGTAAAAAGTAAGTTGGAAGAGCTTGATTATCTTGATTGAAATATAATTCTTAGTGTTCGTTATTCTTAGGGGTCTTTGGTGCATAAATTCCTAAAATTGAATCTCCTACATTAATTGAGATAATCTTGTTTCTAAAGTAAATAGGCAAAGTTATGTGCATAAAACTAGGAAGATATTTGTTTATTCTCTCTGCCACATATTCACCTGTAAAATACCAACTCGGATTAAGCATTTTAATTGACTTGAGGTTGGTCTTGTCAAGAGCATAATTCAATGTATTCTTATTGAAGTATCCAACATGTGCAACCCTGTAATGCCACCACTTCCAACTAAGTAGTTTTGCCACAAGAGAACCTACATCTGGAGTAACTATAACTATAATCCCATCCTTTGCAATTAGATTATAAACACTGGAAAGTAAATCAAGAGGATTTGTGACATGTTCGATTACATCTATAATAGTGACAACATCATATAATTCTTTTGGCTTAAGACTATTTAAGGTTCCTTCATATATTGGTAATTTTCTATCGTGAGCTTTCTTTACTAACCAAGTCGAAGGTTCTATCCCCTCAGCATCGTAACCCATAGTTATTGCTTGCTCAACTAGAATGCCATTTCCTGCACCAACATCTAACAATCTACCACCATTCTTATATTTTTTTATAATTTCTAATACTTTTTTCATTTGAAGGCTCCGTGGTTTTCTTGTGTTTTCATATTCTTCATCTTGGAGCGTTTCATAGTATCCTAGAACTTCATCTACACTAGAACACTGCATAAATCCACAACCCATACAACGATATACCTCTAGAGTCTTACCGTAAGCACTATCTGTAATTGCAAACAGCTTACTACTTAAGTCTTTTTTTGTTAGACTTGAATTCTTAATAACTTTAAGCTCTTTTAAAGAGCACAACCAACAAGCCATCCCAGGCAATATTGTTTCTGATTCAGTAATCTTCCTATTAATTATATTTTTCAATTTAGATTACCTTTACTATACAGTAAAATGATTTTAGAGTTATTAGCAACTATGAGTTTAGCAAATAGGATATGAATTTGATCTTGTATGTTTTTATATTCACAGTATTTTTTTCATTCAACATATATTAGGGTTCTAATTTAAATCAGCTCAGAATACTTACCATCATCTTTCAGTCTTCTAAAAGTACTTAAATCCCAAAATCCACCCAGTGGAACACTAATCAAAAACAAGCAGAAGCATCTCTCTCTGTTCTTTTTTAAAGATTATCCCCTAGACATCCTACAACCCAAACCCACATAGCATTTCACTTTATCCTATTCTTGTTTTTCCGATCCAGGTTAGTTCTAAGTTTTTATTTTTATCAGTGGTGCCTTCGACTAGCTCAGGCATCACTGGCTGGTTGAGCCTGTCGAAACCAGCTATTTTTATCATTTTCCTCCAATTTCTTGATAACTAGCAAGTTCATTCTCCAGCTCTTCTATACTTGGTAAGCTGGATTTAAGATCTTCAGGAATTGCTTCTGTGAGCTGATATTCAGAAACCCCTATTGGCTTAGTCATATCTTGCAAAGAATATTCTGCAACGATTTTATTTTTGTTTTTACAGAGAATAATGCCGATAGAAGGTTTATCATTATTGTTTCTTAATGTTTTGTCAATTACAGATAGATAGAAATTTAGTTTACCTGCATACTCTGGCTTGAAATCATCAAGCTTAAGTTCAATAACAACATAAGCATGTAAGCGAGTATGATAAAAAAGCAAATCGATATAAAAATCTTGATTATCTACTTCCAAATGATATTGCCTTCCGATGAAAGCAAAACCAGCTCCTAACTCTAGTAAAAATTTTGTAATGTGCTCTACTAAAGCGTTTTCAAGATCTTTTTCTTTAGCTTCTTGCCCAAGGCTAAGAAAATCAAAATTATATGGATCTTTGAGTATTTCATGTGCCAAATCAGATTGAGGTTTAGTTAGCGTAGTTTTAAAATTATGAGTTTTATCAGATTGAATTTGCCTTTGATAGAGATTACTCTCAATTTGGTGAACCATTACATTCCGAGACCAGCCATTCTTGACAGTTTCATTGATATAAAATTCTCTCTCTTTGTCATCTTTAATTTTATCCAAAATAATGCAATTATGCCCCCATGGAATTTGTGCAACAGCTTGTTGCACAAAGTTTAAATCCTTATAATGTTTAGCAAAAGTCCTCATATACTTTAGGTTTCGTATTGAGAACCCCTTCATTTCAGGGAATTCAGCTTTAAGGTCTTTAGCTAAGTGGTCTATAACTTTAGACCCCCACCCTCCTTGCTGTTCTTGGATAAGAATAGAATTACCCATTTGCCAATAAAGCAAAATCAATTCCTGATTAACAGCTAGAGTAGCTTTAAGCTGTGCTTGACGAATCTTAGATTTAATCTCAGTCAGTAGATTATAGTATTCATTTGCTTTCATTAAATCATTCATTGATTAAGTAGTCCGCTTATTCTCTACACTAGTCTACATTTTAGCATTACTTTTATTTTGTTTATATTACTTAAAGATTGTAGTAAGAAAATAGGCGACCCATACCTACAAGGCAAAATCAAATCATTATCAGAATTAATTGGTGCATTTAAAACCACCTCATCAAAGAAAATTCATAATGAAGGATTATTATTCCCATCCACCCATGCCTTTCCCATAAAATACCTTCTACTAGAGAAAAATGCCATAGTAAATCCAGACGCTAGTTCTTTATATAATCTTTGTGCTTTATTTAAAAAACCATTTTCAAAAGACAAAAGATCAATTATGGGCAATCCAATATTTAAAGCATTTGCACAAATACCCATGTTAAATAATTTTTTGTGTTCATATTTGTTATTCTCTTGAAAATGAAATATCTGAGGTAGGGTAAATTTAAAAAAATAAATCAAATGCTGAGTAGCAGTACCTACTGATGCTAATGAATCAATGATTTTATTTTCCGTCCCTTTAAATTTAAGCCAAGATTTTATAGGTGTGAATAAGCCACAAAAAGCAAAACCTATGAGACCTAATGATGGAGAAACAATCTCACTGATTTGATTAGTTACAAGATTCTTATTTGTTGAATTTATTAGTTGTTGAAAAAGTCTAGGAATATGTTTAAATAATTTCCAACTGATTTTCTGTGAGAATAACCTGCTCCTCCACCATAAAGCATTAGCTAAGTGAGCTATTAAATGATAGCTTTCTTTTACTTCATTTCCTAAAGCAGTAGTTAAGGGTAATGCTATAGGATTTATTTTCTTTTCTATAAAACATGCTAACTCTCCTATGTTTGCAGCATGTGGCCTATGTACTTCATCAAAACCTAAATCATCATCTTTTTTTCTTGAGTAGATGCTGTACTGCTGATTACTTCTTAGTCCTAAAAAAGTAGACTGAAACAAATCTAAGGTTTTGTAAGAAAAGGAATCTTCATTAATAAGTGTCTTAATACATCCAAGAGTAGTAGCAGATAAACCATATACTAATGAGTTTCTTCCGTGAAAAACATTAGCTTTAGCCCATGATAGATTTTCACCCCATTTAAAACCAGCATTAGTAATAGCACTCATATCAATGCTATTCCCAGAAAACAAGTGTAAAAGATCATTTACAAAATTGAGAAATACAAGATTAACTGCTTTAAACTAATCAGAGATAAAGTAGGTGATAAAGTTATGAGAATTAATGGAATGAACCCTAAGCTTTTCAATGAAATCAAGGAAAGAATTAGTGCCCTCAAAAAAGTGAAAGATTTAGAAAAATATTATGAGGGTGATGAGCTACAGTCATTACAAAACAATGATGATGTACGTAAAGAGGAGCTAGAGCTTTTAGAGTACACCTTACAAAACCATACCCCCATGTAATTTAAGGAGAAACACATGACTATATTTGTAAGGCACGTTGGATTCTTAGTAGTTGGAAAGCCTATTCCAAGACCAGTTAAATCAGGTATAGAAGGACTACAAACAAAATCATTAAATGACTTCTTGAAAAATCTCAAGCCAGAAGAAAAGACTCATTTAATAAATGCTATCAATGAATCAGAAGGTCTACCTTGGGGAGACAAGGTCTATGGAAAAGGAAGTCTCCCTGCAGAATCACTTAAAAAGCTAGTTATACCAATCATTCAAAATGGATCGATTCCAGAGAACTTAGATTTTAATAAAATCATCAGTCAAATCGGTACACCAACTCAAGATTACTTTGAAGATAATTTGTTTTATTTAATTCAGGATATGGGGATGCAGGGGTTGGAAGAAACGAAGTACTAAATTTATTCCTTCAAGTCCAAAACCCAATTTGAATCTGCACAATAAATTTTACATAAACCTCTAAATTTACTGGTTGTTAAATCAGATTCACCACGTTCTACTTGACCTAAAAAAGTTCTGTGAATTTTGATTTTCTCACTTTCATACAATAGCTTGACAGCACCAGCTAATGATAATCCAATTGCTTCTCGTGCCTTTTTTAATCTTGTATGCCATCTAGCCATTTATAAACCTCATGCTTTACAATAAATGGCTTTATAAATAGCTGTAGGGTGGTACCGTTCAGCTTATAATCTAACTCGTAGAGTGATACCCTACAGCAACATAAGCAACAAATTCAAGAAGTTTTAATTATGAACAAAAATAAATTACCTATTCTTTTCTATATTGTTTTATGCTTAACGACACAACTAAGTGTCGCCGCAAAGTTTCAATGTCCAAAATCTAAAAATGATAAATATTCAGAGGATTCAAGGAAGGTTATAAAGATTATTGATGGTGACACTATAGTGGTAGAACAACACATCAGATTAATAGGTGTTAATACTCCTGAAACTAAACATCCCAAAAAGCCAAAAGAATACTTTGGCAAAGAAGCTACTGAATTTACTAAAAGTACGTTAATCGGGAAAGAGGTCTGCCTAGAATACGACAATAAAAGAATAGACTATTACGGACGAACATTGGCTTATGTACATTTGTTAGAAGACAAATTATTCAACGCTGAGCTCGTTAAACAAGGTTATAGCCATGCTTATACCAAATATCCATTTAAGTACTCTGAGGATTTTATTAAATATGAGAAAGAAGCAAGGCAAAACAAAAAAGGATTTTGGAATAAAGTTAAGGATTTGAGGAATGGTACAAAATAAATCATTTTAGATTATGCATAAACATAAATTAATAATTTCTATATCTATAATCATAATAATTAGTTTTCTATTTCCTTGGAGTATAAAAGCAGCATGCTCATCAAGACAACAAAGTAAAATTTGTAACACTTGTAAGCTAGATGCTTTAAGTAGTCCATTATGCATGAGCACTGAATCATGTCCTGAATGCTCTAAGTGCATACTTTGTTCTGAAATAGAGAAAAATACAGGTAAGTCTTTGAAAAGCACCTATATATTATTTGTAGATTTAAAAAGCCAGGGAGTCCATTCTTATAAACTTTCTATAGAATCTATAGATAATGGTTCTTTTCAAAGCACAAATAATAGTTCTTTTAAGTACACCGTTGATTACCTAAATGAAAAATATGATCTCAATGGAATTGGCTTAATCACACCCTCTGCTATTCATTTTGAATTACCCGCAGTCCTTGAGTTTAAAGCAGGTACCTTAAGTGAAAAAGACTATCTCTCCCTGCATTGTATAGCAGTTTTAGACAATGGTTCTATTAGCAAAGGTACTTGTGTAAGTTTGCTATTCTCACCAAGTCTAGAATCTGTAAATCAAATAGCTGGCGAACTAATTCAATCTAACAATTGAAAAAAATATAAGGATTGGAAAAATAAATTTACATTAATTTCAAGTGGATTAACACCTCATCTCCCGTAGGTATCGGTCATAACCC
This sequence comes from Candidatus Melainabacteria bacterium, assembly GCA_023250155.1. Lineage (GTDB taxonomy): Bacteria > Cyanobacteriota > Vampirovibrionia > 2-02-FULL-35-15 > 2-02-FULL-35-15 > JAHFBD01. The sequence continues at coordinate 96,972 of JAHFBG010000006.1, read as the reverse complement.
AAACCTACATAGCATTTTACTTTATCCTATTCTTGTTTTTTCCGCTCCAGGTTAGTTCTGATTCAAGTCATATGAAAATAAACGACTTCCCTAAATCGGCTATCCCTGCCGCAAGCAGCAGGGTATTACGCCAATTTTTGCCTTTGGCAACAGTCGTCGCATCAAAGGAAGTCGTTTGCTTTCCCTCGCTTATATCCCCAACACAAGCATCGGGGTATTACGCTTCGCTCAAATAAAATATGCTGTAATATACTCAGTTTTCATAGAGGAAACTATAAATATCTGATTTTTATTATCAGCTCCCCTTGAAAATAAACCTTTTGGTATCTTTTACTTATCTCTTTTCAACTTTTTAATATCCTCTAACAGTTTTTTATCATCAGCTTTAACAGCACGTTCTAATTTTTTTATATCTTGTTCTGGTGGTAAAGTCTCTGGCAGTATGTTATTTTTTTCTAATAAGGTTCTCACATCCTGATTATTTTTCACATGTTCATCTGTTATTTTTTGCTCACCTTTTAGATCGGCTTTTTTTACATTAAAATTTGTAATCTCTGTAGCTAAATCTTTTGCTTTTATAGTAATTGTAGGTAAAAAATCTGCAAGCGATCTACTTTCAGGAATACCTAATTTCTTTTTCATTTGCAAAGTGTTATTACCACCAAATAAAGCTTGGTCTCCTTTGCTTCTTATTCTTCCAAAACCTTTACTATCTACTCCTCTTTCATAAATCGTTCCAGACAATTCTGTCTCAGTAGCAGTAAGCTTTTCCCTTGCTTCTAACCTTTCAATCAACTCAATTCTTTTTTCTAATATTTCTTGTTTACGTGTTTGAATAGCAAAATAACTTTGTGCAAATGCAATCTGTTCTTTTCTAGGGTCACCATTTTGAGCTATTAAATAACATGCATACCTAGTCAGCATGAGGTCATCAATATCTCTAGAGGCCCCTTTTGCTAAAGTTATCATTTTGTTGATGTCAACAAAATGATGCCCAACCTCTTGACCAGAGGTTTTACACGTTACTTTAGCTTTATCTATCACCTGAAGAAAATTACGCCATTCTGTATATTCAAGAAGAGTTTGAAGTTCCCTAGCAAGCCAATATTCAACTCCATCTTCTTGGTATGCAGCCTCTTCAAAACTTTTATGTAATTTTGTTATAATTTCTTTTTTCATTCAAAGTCCTCTAAATAAAACTATATTTTAGCATTACTTATTTTGTTTATATTACTTGAAGATTTTAGTAAGAAATAAGCGACCCATACCTACGGGGCTTAATCAAACATATAAGGAAGTAACAAAAATGATGATTATTAACTTTGCTTTGAAACCAACCTCTCCCAATGCATCCAAACAATCACCATAGCCATGGTATCTAGTTTGCAATATTGAAGTAATATTTTAGTCCATTTTTCTTTAATTTCAGGGTTATCTTTATTCAGCCCATATAGCAGTTCTTGATACGCTCTCATTGCTCCTGTACCTTCTTTTATTACTTCTGCCTTCCCTACTATTTCAATTTGCTGTAAGGTTTCATACGGATCAAGCACTTTTTTATTTTCTACTTTTAAATATTCTTTCAACCATGAGACTTCATGTAAATAAGAATTGTTTTTCCAAATTGCAGGAAGAACATATTTAAGTGAAGTTCTTCCCTTCATCTCTGGATGAAAATAATACTTTAAGGTCAAGTCATTCATATCCACTAACCTTGTAGAGTGATCATCTGTCGCAAACTGTGTAATATCGTTTAGCCAGTTTTTTAGTTCTTCATCTTCATGGTTATAAATGTACATTTGATCATAAATGTCTCTCAATGCTGTATTTTCATGCCTTGCCCACATAAAAACAGTTCCATCATCACCTATACAGTTTTTTAAGCTTTTAGCAAATTTAAAATTAGGAAATGATTCTTCTAAATTTATCCACTCAAAATGTTCTGGTTTTGCATTTGGCTCACTGATTTTATGGCAGCTCCACTGAAAAATTATTTGCTCATAAGGTCGCATATTTTTATGATATGGTATTGCCATTCTAGATGTTTCAAAATCAATAAAGTAAAGTGGATATTTAAGACTTTCTAAAACATTGTTCATCTGAGGAGAAATCCACTCTTTATTAGTTTTAGTCATTTCTATTTGTAGCTTTTGTCTTTCACCTCTGGTTTTAGTCAGCTTATCTAATGGCATATCATATAAGCTAACTTTTCCATTAGCTATTAGCTCATTAACAAAAGGAGTTCTATTTCCGCCTATTGTACCCATATTATAAAGATCAAAAATATGAGGTTCCACAAATGCTGATTTTCCCCAGCACTCAGCAAAACCATTTCTTTCAATTTTTGAATCAAGTTTGTATTCGCATTGTTTACAGTCTTTGGTGATTTGATTCGGTAGTTTTTTAATGGTGGATGAAACACTGTCCAGATAAAGTTTTGCATTCTCCTCGACTATTGGTAAAAGTCTTTTTACCTGATTGTTTACTGATACACATGTAAGAATGTCATCTTTTCTGAGTTCCTCTAAATCCCCTGTAAATTCAACATCATAGTTTTTACTGTTTTTATTTAGCTTAAACCAAGAGGCAAGACCTTCTATTTTTGTTCTTTTTGATTTGTCTGGCAGCAATAAGAATGAATTTATATTAGCTGTAGGATATGCTTTTTTAAGTACATAGACTTGATAAGCCACATCTTCAAAGTAAGGTTCCCACTTGGATTTTTTGCTTATAAATAAATTCTTTTCAGGTGAACTATCATAGGATTTAGACTTTACTTCTATAAGATCAAAGTTATTATTTTTTTTAATCAGAATATCAATTTTTATAAATAAGCCATCAATGTTAATAATAGGCTCAAATAAAGTTATATTTTCTTTTTTTAAGAACTCTTTAGTTTTTTCTATTGCTTTTTCTATGTCCTCATCAATTTCAATTTCTATTCCATCCGGATAAAGTAATCTACCCATCTTACCTACTATGTATCCACCATCTGCAAGAAGTTTTAAATACTCATCCTGCTCAAGGATATTCGGGTAGTCAAGTTTTTTATAGTAAAGTTTTGTTGGACAGTCCTGGGCTATTTTAAAATCTGACTTTGTTAGGTATTTTTGTTTCATTTTAATAGTAATTTTATTAATTAAATTTAATTTGTTTTTTCATTTAATAGAAATTTGTATAAGAAGGTTCAAGCCTAAATAACCTAGTTAGAGAACCCTACTTCGTATATATTAACTTGAATCTTCCTTTGCCTAGTTTGGTCTCTATCCCACCTTTAATTGTTGCTCTATTTTTTTCTACTATCGATTTAAGTCCTGGGCTATCTACATCTGCATCAATTGAAATTGACTTATCTTTAAATGCTAGAGATATAGACAATATAGAATAATTCAAGAAGTTTGCACTTCTTCTTCGTTTTGGATCTATACAAAAATTCTTAAATCCAAGACGGCTTGATGAGAAAGAATACCCTTTGCTAGATTCTCCGACTCCTCTCAAACTCACACTACTACCAGTATTCACACCTTCTACATTAATCACTTTTACCAGATTAACTGATTTGTCATTCCCTTTAAAAATTTCTGCCTCAGTCCCACTTAAAGAGCGCTTGGTAGGTGATAACAAAACTATTTTGCCTTTAACCTTGGAAAAGGTTTTTGGAATTCCCTTTACTTTCACTTTAGTAATAGATTCTCTTCTAACTGTCCTGAATAAACTACAAGTACTTTTACCAACTTCTTTAAGGTATAAATAAGGATCTTTTGCCACTTTAGCTAAAACATTCGTGTTTAAGAGTACTGTTACAAAAAGTAGAATTGCAAGAATTATTTTTAACTCTTTATACATCAGTTTGTATTATAGCTTAAAACTTACAAACAAAATTTACAAAGTAACTTAAGAAGTCTTTTTATTCTTTTCAAAATCCAAATGATTTTAATTTTTCTATAGTATATTTAGGGAATTTCTTTGCGTAATTATACAGTGTATGTTTATTTATTTTTTTATGATTTAAACTACTAAGATCCACAAGTCTTTTATTTCTTGACAATAAATACACTGTATCCAGTAAAGCTTTCTCTGGCAAAGCAATATAGTATTGATTAACTCTTTCATAAGCAAAAAAAAGTTCTTTCTTCATCCTTGTGTACTCATAAACATATGGACCTGAGTAAACAAACTTATGTCTTTTAGTAGTAGCTAGAGTTATAACTTGCGGTACTTGATCCAGAATACCATAGTAATTCAATGCATACTCAAATGAAATATAAGAAGGTTTTATTAAACTGCATGAGTGATTTAAATAGTCTAATTTTTCAACATCAAAACAATAATAACCTTTATTTAATGAAAATATTATCTCTTCTTTAGACCATCTAGAAAGTAGATTTTTAAGACTTGATTTTTTATTTTTGTAAAATTTTTCTAATTCTTGAATAGTAAAGTAAGTTTTTCCTACATCTTCTAGTCTCTTTTTAAATTCATGATATTTAACTTTCTTCATAATAAACAATAACTCCAGGAATAATCTTCCAAAAAGTTTTTGGAAGCCAGCGTTTAAGTTCATTTTCAAATTCCTTCTTATTAAAAGGGAAGGCTATTTTCGGTTTTAGATTAGTATTGTTTTTTTTGCTCATAAACCACAAATCAAACCAATCTCGAGGTTCATTTCTCATTTTTATTGCTAATAATTTGTTTTGTATAAGATCATTTAATGATGTTGTTTTTATTATAGGATTTAAAATACTGCATGGAGAACGTAGCATAAGATATTCTGCTTTTTGTTTGTGTTGCTTTTTTGATATTTCTATTTTTATTCTTATAGAATGTTTCAATAATGGATTGGAAATGTGAACTAATCCAAAAAGGGTATTTCTCTTGTCATGTACTTCTTCTAACAAAACACCTTCATTTGCTTTAGAAACACTAAGCAATGCCTGTTCTAGTTCCTTATAATCATTTTTGTTTTGCTTTTCAAAGATGAAATCTAAATCTTCAGAAAACCTTTGACCACCATATACCAGCCTAATTGATGTCCCACCATAAAAAATAATTCTATGAGAAAGATCACTTTTCGATAGACTTTCAAGAATTTCCATCTCTAAATTTTCTCTAACAATATTTAAAGCAGAAATTCCTATGGTTGCAGATAATTTTCTTATTTCTATTAGATCCAACATAGTCACTAATATTATACACTATCTTGCATCTATCTAATCCTCTTCATTTCCACCAAAACTTGGCATTGAACCACGTCCCATTAAGAAATTTCCTAAGCCATGTATTAATGCCATCCCTTTACCCATGCTTTGGAATGCATAACCCACTACTGGCATGAACTCTCTATTGCAGGCTTGTTGTACATCACCTTCTCTAATACCAGTCTCTGTAGCTTTTAGATTACGCAACCATAAAGGATCATTTCTTCTACCAAAATCTACTACATTTACAAAGCCTCTAATCCAAAGCGGTAAGAATGTATTTGGTCCATGGAAGGTTTTTAATGCTAATACTTTCTTAAGATCTGTCCAATTCGTAAGAAGCTCAAGGAATGATTTTGATTTTACTTCTTTTTCTTCCTCATTTACTTCACCTCTATTAAGTGCAGTCTTAGAACCTTCTATATCTTTCTTTACTAGTTTCTTGATTTCTTCTTTTATCCCACCTTCAAATTCAAGTCGTAAAAATTCATCTACTTTATCTTTAGTAAGCAGTTGAGATTTTTCTAAATATTGAATGAGATATTGCTTACTACTTTCAATTACAGTATCTTCATTTTCTTTAAGTATTTGTGCCCACTTAAGATCTGACGGTTTACAATTTTCTTCTTTTATCTTTCCACCATTTGCCTCATCTAACCCTTCATCAAAGAACCTGCCTCTTACAGCAGCTTCATAAAGCTTTTCTTTAGCAGGTATAAAGCATACTTCACTTGCCATAATTTCAGCAAAGTTTCTTATGTGTCTGGATTTCCCAGTTAGATTGCCTTCTTCATCCTTGGCTATTAAAATTTGATCATTTGGATCTTTATGAAGTCCTTTTTCTATATTGTTTATTTTATTTCCTGCCCAATTGGATATTTTATTTACAAATGAATTGTTAAATAGCCTTTCTCTAGTATCAATTGGATCTACATATTTTTCATTTAGAGAGCCATCTGCATTAAACTGATTTTGTCCCTTAATCCAATTATATGCATGTGTTAAGTAAAATGCCCCTGTAGTAATAGTTTGTGGGATCCTTACATTTAAAGCATAGATACCTGTATAGTACATGTGTGTTGCAAACCCAGCTAGATTAAATATTTTATCGAAGGCTCCTACTACCCCACCAATTTCTTGAGCTTCTTTATTCCAAAACTCACCTCTTAAAAATCTATTTATCGTAGGCAAAACTACAGATACCATACCTATTGGCGGTATAATCAATGCCTCTATCTTTGATGCTTCTCTTGCAAATTTTAAAGCTTTACCCAAGCCACTGTTTTGGTCTTTGGTATTTGAATGCCATTTATCTTTTATTTTTTCTAACCACCTGACAACAAAATGTCCTTCTGGAAATGCATTTTTAAACGTAGGTACTTCTTCTGCTGTTCTAATTGTAGTATCAAAAATCTTTGCTACATATTCAAATGGCCACATCCATGAATTAAAGCATGTACCAAGCACTACTGAAACTGGCTCATGTTTAAATCTATCCCATGCTGAACCAAAATCTCCTCTAAAAACATCTGTTATTGTTTCCCACCCAAGTCCAAACTGGTTTGCCATGGGAATGACAGAAGCCTGTGCACTACCAAGATTTCCAAGTGTCATAGTGGCATCAAATTCTTGTTGCAGCCTGTATTGTTTATCTTCTTCTTTATTTGATTTTAATTGGAATGCTTTCAAACAACCTATAGCTCTACCTCCTGTATAAGAAAGTAAGGTAAATAACATATGCGGCAGATTAGCTAATGTAAGTGCTAAGTGTCCTTTTGATCGTGTTCCCATCTTGAGAGGTTCACCCCAGGTATTTGGAGTAAATCCAAGACTTGCTGCTGTATAAATCATCCGATTAAATAAGTCATCTTTAGATTTTTTTCCATCTCTAAGAGATGCTCTTTCATTGTCCAAAATAAAGTATGGAAACAGCAGTGAAAAAGGAACAGAAATAATATTGCTGACTCCATTTGTTAGGTTTGCAATATTTTTTAGTCCTTGATTTAAACCATCCTTGAAAGTAGAACCCAAACCAATTCCACCAGCAAGCGTTAGAGCACTAAAAAGACCATGTGATTTTTGCTGTGAATTATCTTGTTTATCTTTTGTAATATTAGGCGTAGAGATTTGTTTGCTGTCTTTATGAACAGACTTAGCTTCCTCCCATTTAGCAGGGCCAGTATTTAGGTTTGCTGGAATTAAATACATTGATTTGGATTATGTAATGATATTCTTTTAAAACTACTTAAAATAGCAATTTTAATACACTAACGTGTATATTAAGATTGTATTAAAGTTAAGAAGCTAAAGTCTAGAGAGATTATAAAAAGATTATAAATTAGTTAGTATATGGTTAAGAGCCTTAATCTATCATAGTACTATATAACCATGATTTTAGATAAACTAATTTGTTTTTTTATGCAAAAGGTTAAAGAAACAGATTACTATATTAAGGTGTTACATGCGCCCGTAGCTCAGTGGATAGAGCAACCGCCTTCTAAGCGGTCGGTCGAACGTTCAAATCGTTTCGGGCGCGCACTTAGAAAGGGTTTATCCGATTCATTCGATAAATCCGATCAAGTGATTGGCATAGTCAATGGAAGCTCAAGCTTGTCTTGAGCTATCAAAAAAGAAAAGGGGCGCTTGGCGGAATTGGCAGACGCGTATGACTTAGGATCATATGGGTAACCGTGTGGGTTCAAGTCCCTCAGCGCCCATTTTTTATTACGCAGGGCACATTTTACAACAAGTGTAAAGATGTGCCCTGACTTTCAAAGATTAATTAGATGGCATTTTATTCACACACTTTATCGACGCTCAGGTTTTTCGTATATAGAAAAACCTTCGCTCTAAATAAAATGAATAAGGAAGGCACAATCAATCTATGGGCTACTAGCTCAATGGTAGAGCACACGCCTCTTAAGCGTTAGGTTATGGGTTCGAGTCCCTTGTAGCCCAGGTTTTTAAGAATGAACTAATGTCAAATCTAATTCTTGGTGAAATTGATATAACTCCTTTGCTTGAGGCAAAGAAGACTTTAGATTTTGGTATTGCAAATGCAAAATCAGATTTAGAAAAAGCTGGTGCAATACAAGCCTTTGAATATACTTATGAGCTTTGTTGGAAAACTATGAAAAGAATATTTGCTAATCAAAACATAGAAACATCAATCACTAAGGATATTTTTCGTACAGCAGCACAATTTAACTTGATTGAAGATGCAGAAATCTGGTTTGAATTTATAAAAAAACGAAATGAAACCACTCATACCTACAATAAAAAAACAGCAGAAGAAATTTTTAGCTTTCTACCTACTTTCCAAAAAGAAGTAGAAAAGTTCATAAACAAAATCCTGACTCTCTAATTTGAAATGGTTGATATAAAAGAAAAACATTTGACGATAGTAAAAGAGATCTTAAAAAAATACTCTTATACATTTTATGTATATGGTTCACGAGCTAAAAAAAAAGCAAGAAAGAATTCTGATTTAGATCTTTGCTACAAAGAAAAAATACCAGGAAAAGTAATCTCAAGCATAAAAGAACAATTTGAAGAATCAGATTTACCTTTTAAAGTTGATATAGTTAGCTGGGAAAATATGAGCCCTACATTTCAAAAGCTAATTGAAAAAGATTTGGTTGTTTTAACTCACTAATTCTCAGACTCCACGCTCTCTGGATCTGACATTAAAAGTGAAACGATAAACAATACTAAACTACTTAATGATTTTTTACTCTTTTAGTATCCTTGCGGACTCATCATGATCCCCTTCGCCAAAGACTTCGATTCTTCTATACACTTCAATGTTTCCACTTTTCTTTGGAATTTTTCTTTTCAGGATTGCTTATAAGTCAAATGGAGTATAGCTTTTTCGTTTTCCTTCAATTATTTCAATTGTCTCTGATAGGAAATTATCTCCACCACTATCCTTTTTTTGAATCTCAACTAAAGCTGGCAATGCATCACTAGCTTTTGTACCCATATATCCAAGAGCCTCTACTATCTTATAGTGATCAAGTGAGTCGTCACTATTACTGTTTTTCAAAACTTCTATCAATGCTAGCACTGCTTCTTTACCTCCAATTCTTCCAAGAGCCCTTGCTGCACCATTGCGCATATTGGGATTATTATCACTTTTCAAGACTTTAATTAATACTGGCACTGCTTCTTTTGCCTGTTCTCCAATCTCTTCAAGAATATCGATTGCCTTAAAGCAAGAATTACTATCACTTTTCAAAACTTCTATCAATGCTGGCACTGCTTCTCTTGCTTCTCCTCCGATTCTTTCAAGAGCCTTTACTACACTACGGCAAACACGTGAGTCACTATTACTATTTTTCAAAACTTCTATCAATGCTGGTACTGCTGCTTTGTCTCCAATATTTCCAAGAGCCCATGATACACCACTGCTACTAGGTGAATCACTGTTCAAAGCTTCTATCAATGCTGGCACTGCCTCTCTTGCTTCTTCTCCAATACTTCCAAGAGCCCATGCCGCCTCTTGGAAAATCGACTTACTACTTTTCAAAACTTCTATCAATGCTGGCACTGCTGCTTTGTCTCCAATATTTCCAAGAGCCTCTATTGTCGTACGGTAAACAAATAACTCATTCCTACAACTTTTCAAAACTTCAATTAACACTGGTACTGCTTCTTTTGCTGCTTCTTTTGTTTCTTCTCCCATATCTCGAAAGACTCGTACGGCCTGCATGCGAACATTATAATCACTATCACTTTTTAAAATTTTAATTAGTTCTGGTATTACTTCTTTTCCAATATCTGCAAGAGCCTCTGCTGCTCTAAAGCCAGATTCATTATCGTTCTTTATGGCTTCAAGCAATACTGGTATTGCTTCCCTAGCTTCTTCTCCAATACCTTTAAGAGCCCATGCTGCATAACAGCGAACTTCACTCGAATTGTTATCATTTTTAAAAGTTTCAATTAGCGTTGGTACTGCCTCTTTTCCTATAATTTTTCCAAGAGCCTCTGCTACTCTACAAGGAAAAAATGAAATACCACAATCTTTTTCCCAAAATTCCTTTTTCAAAACATCAATTAATTCTGGTGCTGCTTCTCTTGCTTCTTCTCCAAGCTCTCTAAGGGCTTTTAATACACTATAGTTAAGTTCTTCATTATTACTACAACTTTTAAAAACTTCAATTAATGTTGGCACTGCTTCTTTTCCTATAATTTTTCCAAGGATTTCTACTGCTTTACAGCGAACAGCTAAATCACTATCACTTTTCAAAACTTCAATTAATACTGGCACTGCCTCTCTTGCTTCTTTTCCAATTTTTCCAAGAGTCTCTATTGCTTGACAGCGAACTTCCCAATTATTACCCCATTTCAAAGCTTCAACCAATACTGGGACGGCTTCTCTTGTTTCTCCTCCACTCCTTCTAAGAGCCAATATTGCATTATGGTGAGCGCTTGAATTACTATTTTTCAAATCCTTAACTAAAATTTGTTCATCAACAGACTTTTTTACACTACCCTCACCACTCATACCTGATTCATCTTTTGTACAATATACTTGTTTTAAACCAGAAACTTGTCTTAAAAAAATCATTTCATTTCTCCTTTATACTAATTTTTATTTTTCTTAAATATCTTCTTTGAAGAATAACAGATTTAAGTCTCTTAATCGTTAAAAAAGATCTCGATTGCGAATTCAATAATTATCTAGTACTTTAGTACTACCCAAAGTATTTCCTAAGATTCATTCTTATAGCATAGTTTAGAGCATTCTTTAGAGATAAACTGCTTGATGTTTTGTATAAGTTCTTAGTATAGAAAATTATGATTCCAAACTTAATACAAAATTCAAAGACTCGTTAATTTGTTTCATGATGGTTTCACTAAGTCTTCCTATTTTTCTTTTAAACCTTGTTATATCTGCTACTTTAATTTGATTAAGCATGACTTGAGATTCTTTAGTTAATCCACCCTCTCCTTTTTTTAAGATAATACCTATGGGATGCCATTCTTCTCTAATTTTTGACGTGATTGGTGCAACAATAAAAGTTGGTAAACGCTTATTTAGTACATCAGACTGAATCACTAAACAATATCTTGTTTTTTGTATTTCATGTCCACGAGTTGGATCTAGTTCAACAATCCAAATCTCATTTCTTCTTGGTCTATAAAAAGAAAATGATTTAGCCATTGTCCTCTAAACCATCCTTCAAAAAAGAATCCCACTCTTTAAATTCTTTTAAATAATCAGAGTCTTTGGCCATACTTGTAGCAGCATTTTCAAACATAGCTTGCTTAATTAGTTTATCGACAAAATCTGACTCATTGTCAACCAATTTTAGATATTTGGCTGATTGTTCTGATATTGAAAAGTTTTTTCTAACCTTGCTCATACATTTCCCTCAACACAATCTTACTACACATATATTATACACATATTAAGATGTATAAATATAAGGATAGCTCTATTGCAAATATTTTATATTGCTTCAAGTCCTTTGCGACCCAAGGTTTTTCAAAAGCTAATTGAAAAAGATTTGGTTGTTTTGGTTTCTTAACTTATAATCTCCTTTAATAAACCATTTAAGAACTATTTTTTAGCATCTTGATTTTGACTTGGTTTAGATTTATGTTTCAATGCAAGAGTACCAAACTGCTGCTGCTATTGCTACAGCTGTACCAACACCTACAATGACTTTTTCAGGACTTACTGTTGATTGGGTTTCTGCTCTTGCTATGTCATCAGCATAGGCATTTCGCATTTTTCTAATATCATCTTCAGAAAAAGATCTCCATCGTCTCATGTCTTCTTCTCTATCGTCTCTTTCTTTCCTCAATCTATCAGCTCTAGACAGTGGTCTATCTGGTACTCCACCACCTGCTTTGTCTGCTTTTGCTATATTTTCAGCAATACCTAAACCAAGTACAGCTAATCCAGCTTTTTTAAAAAAGTCTCTACGGTTGAGATTTAATCCTGTAGATTCACTTATTTTCATAAATTCCTCCTTTTATTATCTAATTTCTTTTCTAATAACATTCACTCTCTATCCCCATTAAATAACCCTTCTACAAAATTAAGTGTACTTGTAACAGAAGCAAAATCTTTAATTGCCTGAGGTAAAGTACTATTTTCTAAAACATAACGATTATAATCTTCATCACTATGTACTTTTCCTTCGCTAAACTCTCTTGCAATAGGTTCAAGCTCTGCTTCAGATCTGATTTTTATATTTCTTAAACAAATTAACTGACCAGCAAGATATTCAGCAGCTGTTACTGGATTGTTACGATATTCATTTACTGGTCTATTCATAGACATCTTAGGACTTATACCTAATTCACTTAATTTTTCATAGAGATCTTCTAGTTGAGATTTAATTATATTTTTATCTGCTTGCTCAAGTCCTTCATCTGTGATCAGCGATCTAACATGCTTAATTATATTAATGCATAACCCTCTAAGTTCTGCAGCTCTTTTGTTTTGTAGGTAAAATTTTATAGTTGGTTGAAATCCATCACGATTATTATCAATTCTTCCAATGCCCATATTTCTCTTTCCTGATTATTTTATAAGTCTTGTCTTTAATTCTTGCTGCTTTAAAGCATTTATTTCATGGGGTCCAGCTATTTTATTTCCTGGTAGGCTTGCTGTAGCAGATGCAGCATATATAAATGCCAATAAAAGCCTGTTTAGATCTGCATCATTTAATTTGCTTTTAAAATTTATTTTTCCTTTTATCAAATCTCTAGCCTCAGCAATAATTGAAGCAATACCACTATCTCCTGCTCCAGACGGACACCCACCTTTACCAATTTCAGGGGCTTTAGAATATAGTGCATATTTTTTATTTATGATTACAGCACCATGCTTGCCTAGAGAAATCACTAGTACTCCAGAATCAGGATCTAGTTTTGAAACAAGTTTCTTCCCCAACTCAGTAAGATTTTTAAATTTACCTTTTTCTACATCTTTATAAAGTCTTTGTCTTACTTCATCTTCTTCACTACCTTTAATAACATATGCAAATTTTAAAAATTGTACAAACTCTTCTAGATTTGGTTTGATGAGATTAAGCTTTTTTTGTAAAAACAAATCAATCAAAAAACTTGTTTTAGTGTTATCTAAATAGTCATATTGCTTTGGGTTAAAAAGAACTGGGTTATTGTTTGGTTCTGCAATTTCTTCTATCAATTGTTGAGTCCAATATCTATTGTCAGTGCCAACAGGAGGAATTGCTGCAAGTACTAAAGGTTCACCAGGATTAGTTTCACAACATTTTTTAATCAAATCTGTAAGTTCACTAATTTCAGTCTTTTCAAATGGCTCTCTTACCTGCGCCATCCAAAATTCTTTTGGTTCACCATTGTCCTCTACATAAAAACAAGTGTGGAGGTATGTTCCTGCTACTGTACGAACAGACAAGGAAGTATCAATGCCACTTACATCTAAAAGGTGCTTATGAAGAAGTGATATTGGATCAGATATATTTCCAAGAAGAGATGGAGTATAAGCTAGAATACCTAATAGCTTTAAAGCCTCAGTAGTATTATGTGCCAAGCCACCCTTATCAAAATTGATTTCTGGAATAGTTGTTTTTCCATTTTTTGAAATTATTTTAAGTATTACATCTGGAGAATCTTTGAATGCAGGAACAATAGGATAGGTTTCACCACTTACTCTTTCTAAAGTAGAAACACTTTTAAGATTAACTACTGCATTATCTGAATATCCTCCAATAATTTTCCAAAGAGGTTCAACAAACTCAGTTCTTTGATCTTGTGATGTTTGATGGTGGAATGTTTTTTCAACTTCCTGAGCCAAGTTATGAGAAAATACTTTTTCTTGGTTTGGCTGAGTATAGGAAACTCCAAAGTCTCTAATTTTTCTCCCAAGCTCTTGTGCTTTAGATTGTGATAATTGAATTCTCATAAATTATTTTTTAATAGCCTAATAAAAACAAATTTGAGTCTTAATCTTAAATCATCAATATATTAAGTCTTTAAAAGTTTAGATTTTATTTATATTTAGCAAAAATTAGTTCTCAGACTCCACGCTCTCTGGATCTGACATTAAAAGTGAAACGATAAACAATACTAAAAAAGCTACAACAAGAAATAATTGACCAGCTAATAACATCTTAAATATTTACCCCTGTTTAGATCTTTGTTGATTAATCCTTAGTTCTTATCTTCCCAAGCTAAGAAAAACCATCTAGGGCTATTTGTTATTTGTTACATTTTTTCTTACTAAACCAATCGACACAATAACACTTACCATTTTCCGCGCCCAGCAGACACTTTTCTGGGCTGTTGAGCTTAGCGAAACAACCAGAAAAGTTTGTCTGCGGAAAGGCAGGAAAATATGAGATTATTTCAACAGATTGGTATTAATTGTTCTTATAATGCATTGCTATAGCTGTTCTTATGCTTCTTTTTGATTTTGAAAATAAAGTCTTAGCTTTGTTAAATGAGATGTTACAAATAGTAGAGATAATCCCAATGGCTCTTTTTATAAGCTTTTTATTTGTAGGTCGCACATCTATCATAAGATTTCCATAAACTTTCCCTAACTTAATCATAGAGATTGAACTTAACATATTTAGAATAATTTTTTGAGCGGTACCTGACTTTAGTCTGGATGAACCTTGGATGATTTCATTTTTAATCAGTGGCACTATCTTATAGCTAGTCAGTTTTGCCAGTGTCGAAGTAGGATTTGAAGTTATAGCAACTATATTTATTTTTCTTTTTTTAGCAAAAGTTAAGGCCGATACTGTATAGGGTGTTTCTCCACTCGCTGAAACACCCACAAGAATGTCATTTTCATTAAGTTTTATTTTTTGTAATTCTTTAATAGCTTGTTTCTTATCATCCTCAGCACCTTCTTGTGCTTTAAACATAGCTTTTTTACCACCAGCTAGTACTGGCACAAAAGATCTAGAATTAAATGTAGGTATACACTCTACAGCATCTAAAACCGCCAAACGACCACTTGTTCCTGCACCTATATAAACCACCCTACCGCCTGAGTTAATTTTTCTTGTAATTAAATCAATTGCTTTAGTAATATTATTTTTTTGTTGTTTTAAACTTTGAATTGTTTTAGTTTCTTCATTTAAAAACAATTCCACAAGCTCATTTGTTTTTTTTTGCTCTAAATTGTTTGTTTTATTTCTCATCGGTTTTTAAGTATTCTTTTAACAGTTATATTAGCAATATTATTAAAGACTGGTCCACAGATTGTATTTCCCCAGCCACCACCTGTTTTAGGATCATCTACCACTACAAGAGCCAACACCTCAGGATCATCTGCAGGAAAATATCCTATAAAAGATGCTACGGTATGCCCGCCCCAATAGCCTTTTCCATCTGGTCTTATTTTTTGAGCTGTACCAGTTTTTCCAGCTACATCATAACCAGGTACATTACCACCTATATAAGCCATAGCTGCTAGATTTTCTTTTACACTTTGCTTTAAGAGTCCTGACACAAAATCCGCTGTATCTCTAGAAACGACTTCTTGAACCACTGGCTTATATGGGCTATTTTCTATCACTTCATAGTTAGGATTCCAAATACCTTTTAGTAAATGCGGTTGTACCCACAGTCCATGATTTGCAATAGAGCTAACTGCACATGCAAGTTGAATTGGTGTAAGTGAAACAGCCCCTTGTCCAAATGCAGTTGTAGCTAGATCTATAGTTCGCCATTTTTTATAATCAAGCAATAATCCATTTGATTCCCCAGGAAGATCTATATTGGTTTTTGTACCAATCATAAACTTTTTTATTGAAGAGTAAAACATCTCAGGATCCATTAACAATGCTACCTGAGCACTTGCAACATTGCTAGATTGTTTAAACAATTCGAGCAGTGTTATGTATTGTGGTTTATTTTTATGATGATTTTTAATTGTTCTTTTTCCCACTTTTAAAAAACTAGGGTCATAAAAGGTAGAGTCTTTTTGAATGACCATATTTTCAAGTGCACTTGCTACTGTAACTATCTTAAATGTTGATCCTGCTTCATAGATATCAGTGATTGACCAGTTCTTTAAAGATTTTTCTTTAAAAAACAATGCAGGATTGAAGTCAGGATATACAGCCCATGCATAGATTTCACCTGTCTTAGGTGAGAGAATAATAATTGCACCTTTATTTGCTTTTGACTCCTTTACAGCTTTATTTAATTCTTCCTCTGCATACTCCTGCAAAATCGAATCAAGTGTAAGAACTATATCAGTACCTTTTGGGAATGGCTCAAAGAAGTTCTTTGACTGTGTTAATTTAGTCAGTAAATTGTCATGGTAATATTCAATCCCATGTTGGGCTTTATGATCATTGTTTACAAATCCTATTATCTGAGAAGCTAGTCTTTTGTTTGGATAGGCTCTTGTAACTTTTGGCACAAGATAGACAAAAGAGGCTTTTATTTTTTTTATTTGATTGGCTGTTTTTTCACTTATATTCAAGAAAAGTCTTGTGTCTTTTTTTTGATTTAGCTTTTTAAACAGATCATTTTCTGTACAATTTAAAATCTTTGAAAGACTTAATATTTTTTCATTTGATATCTTTTTTAAATCAGTAACATTATTATAAATATCATAGGTAATAAGATCTAGAACTAACAACTTTCCATTTCTATCTCTTATTTCACCTCGAAGGAATATCTCTGGTTTATAAAATTGTTTTTTTGCTTCTAATATGATTTGCTTTGATTTGATTATTTGTATGTTAAATAGTTGAACAAATATAATAATAAAAATTAAACCAAAAACAATTTGTACTAAGGTTAATCTATGTTTATATCCTAATAACATTTATTAGATTATAGCTGGGCATACTAACAAATCGAGGATAGCATGTGACCTCCACACTCTGCTCGGGGCATACTCCCGCAGTCCCAATCTATTCACATAAATTCGATGGGGATTGCCACGTCTCATTTCATTCGACTCGCAATGACATAATGGGATCTAAAATCCACTGAAAAATATTGTGGGGTATTTATGTGGGATTATTTTTTTGTCTGGTTGAACTTCTTTTGATTGTCCAATATTTAAATAAGCAATGTTTTCAGTATCACTTAATGATAAAGCATTTGCATTTGCTATTAGTTTCTTATAGTTTGTGGTTTCTTGTAGTTTAACTTTTAAACCAAGTCTTTGATTGCTTAATGATTTAATATTGCCAAGTAGTTGATTGTTAAGATTTTGAATTGGGAAATTAATTGCTACTGTAAACAAACAAACCATTGTCATACCAACACACAATGTAGATAAAAGCTTAAAAACAGGTCTCAGTAAATTACTTGATTCCAGCTTTATTCCTAGTGGAAGTGTTAAAAATCTTGTAATTTGAGGTGATGTAGTAAGGTGATCAACCGTATAAGGAGTATTCATCACTAGCGAGCTTAGTAATTGATGGTTTGTATAAGCTTCTTCATTAAATCTTTTAAATTTACGCATATTAAATTTTTTCAGCAATTCTTAGTTTTGCACTTCTGGATCTGGGATTTGTCTTTAGTTCATCAGTCGATGGAATCATCGGTTTTTTTGTTAGTATTTTAAAATCTTTATTGTTTTTCAGAAAGATTTTGGCAATTCTATCCTCTAATGAATGAAAAGATATAACACTTAGTCGGGCAGATGGTAAAAGTAGTTCCTGAATAAAACACAAAAAGTTGTTTAAATTATCTAACTCTTTATTAACCTCAATCCTTAATGCTTGAAAGGTTTTAGTAGCAGGATGGATTTTATGGTATTTATTATTTGGATAAGATTTGAGTATTATATTTGCTAGTTCTTTTGTGGTTTGTATAGGTCCTGCCTGTTTTCTCGTATAAACAATGGATCTTGCTATCCTTCTTGAATACCTATCCTCACCATATTTGAATATTATCTCACTTAGATCATATTCAGTATAATTGTTTACTATTTCAGATGCAGTCAATTGTTGTGTTTTGTCAAACCTCATATCTAGTGGTCCCTCTGCTTGAAAACTGAACCCTCTGTCAGGAGTATCTAACTGATAAGAGTTAATACCTAAATCAAGAAGCACTCCTCCAGATATCTTTTCAATATTTAATTCTTTTAAGACTTCTTTTAGTTGTATGTAATTACTATGAAACAGATAACAATTGTTAAATTGACTTAACCTTTTCTTAGCATATTCCAGAGTTTCTTCATCTTGCTCAAGTCCAATTAACATACCCTGATTATTTAATAGCTTTGCTATTTCAAAACTATGACCCCCAAAACCCAAAGTACAATCTACATAAACCAAACCATTTCTTATATTTAAAGATGATATGACTTCGTGTAAAAGTACTGATTTATGCATATGCACGTTTTTTATTTAGTACCTATTAATTTAAGTAAAATTGCTTTTTGAGCATGAAGTCTATTTTCAGCTTGTTGATAGATTATGCTTGAAAATTCATCAAATATTTTGCTTGTGATTTCTTGCTCCTTATGAGCTGGCAAACAATGCAAAACAATACTGTTTTTATTCGCAACTGATAAAAGCTTGTCATTGATTTGATATGGAGCAAATATTTTCTTTCTCTGTTTTGCTTCTTTTTCTTGCCCCATACTAACCCAGACATCTGTATACAAAACATTTGCATTCTTTGCTGCATCACTAGGAATGTTTGTAACTTCAATGTTGATTTTTGGATTAAGTTTCTTTGCAAGATTGACATATGACTTTTCCGGAGGATATTGTTTTGGAGTAGCTATAGAAATGTCCATATTTGTAAGTGCTGCACCTATAAGCAAGCTATGTACAATATTATTTCCATCACCTATATAAGCTATTTTTAATCCAGACAATTTACTAAAGATTTCTTTAATAGTAAAAAGATCTGACACTATCTGACATGGGTGTTCTTCATTACTTAAGGCATTTATAACAGGAACTGCTGAGTATTTTCCTAGATCTGAAATTTGTTTTTGTTCATATGTTCTAATTACTATACCGCTTACATATCTGCTCAATACATTAGCTATATCTTCTACATTTTCTCTTATACCAACATTAATTTCATCCATTTTTATAACTATTGATTTTCCACCCAGTTGTGTAATTCCTACTTCGAAACTTACTCTTGTTCTTAAGCTTGGTTTTGCAAAAATAAGAGCAATGCTTTGATTTTTTAAGAAGCTCGCTTTTAACAAAGGTTTAGCTTTTAATTTTTTTGCTAGGTCTAAGATTTCAAAAATATCATTTGATGATATGTCTGCCATGCTTACTAAATCTGGTTTTTTAGTTTTGTGTTTCACAACTTCTTTATTTTACCTGGTTTTGAGGACTAATATCAATCCACACAATTAAACTTACTATTTTCCGCGCCCAGCAGACACTTTTCTAGGCTGTTGAGCGTAGCGAAACAACTAGAAAAGTTTGTCTGCGGAAAGGCAGGAAAATGCAAGATTATTTCAGAGGATTGGTATTAGTTGTTTTCAACAGTAATCAATTTAGCTCCTGGATAATAATGAACAAGTATTTGTTTATAAGTAAAACCATTTTCTGCTAGTGCCTTTGAACCCCATTGGGATAATCCTAATCCATGACCATATCCTCTACCAGCAAATTTTATTTGGCTACCTTCAACAATAAAATTAAATTTAGCACTGGGTAATTTAATACTTCTTCTAAAGTCATCCCCTCTAATAGTCTTTTTTCCATTTGTACCAACTACTTCAACCCACATAACTCTATTCGAGATACTTTTTGATTTAGAAACTATCCCTGTAATATTTCCAATATTTAAACTAGCCAAAAGCTTACTCATCTCACTTAGACTATAATCTCTAAACCATTTAAAATGTGGAGAATTGTCATCATAATCTGGTCTTGGCTGAATATGTGATGAAGAAGGTTTATCCCACAAATTTTCAATACTATCAGTGTATCCACCACCGCTTGAATGATATAAAGCAATCAATGGTTTATTTTCTTTTGTATTTAAAGTAATTCCTTTTGTTTCCTTAACGGCTCTTGAAGTAGATGGTTTTTCAGAAGAAACCCCTAAGTAAACCTGATCTTCTACACTTGACTCAAGATCATAACCTTTCTCAATTCTTCTTCCTAAGTATCCAAGAGCATAAGACCTAGCAGCTACAGCTTGTGCTTTTAAGGCTTCTTTATTCCATTTGAATGGAATCTCTGAAGGTACAACACTTAGCAAATAATCTTCAAAGTCAACATTATTCACAACAGTTAAAGTCCTCTTACTTGCGCTTGTCAGGATAGTTAGCTTTCCTCTATACCATTTTTTATCACAACAAACTAAACTATTTTCTTTGATTGGAATAATGGCAATTGGACCTTTAAAAGCCCCTAAAGCAGTTTTTGTTTTTTTATGTATTATGCTTATAAATCCATTGGCATTGTGAACTTCATAGGCTTCCATTTTTTTTGTTTGTATAATTTCTTTATTGTTACTAAGGTTTGTCAAAGTAGCATCTTGATTAGCACCTATGACTATAGGCTTATCTGAAATCACAAGACCAATTTTAATTTCTTTGCAATCAGCAGGAAGAAAGGAAATAAACAAGCTTAATACAATGGTTAAAATTATTGATTGCAACTTAAACTCCAGCATAAGTTTAAATTTCTTGCAGCACCTACTTCATCCACACGTCCTACAGGTGTATTATGCGGAGCAGCATTAACAAAATCTGGGTTTGCTAAGACTTCTTTCGCCAGTTCTTTCATTGTTTGAATAAAATTATCAAGCTCTTCTTTTGATTCAGTTTCAGTTGGCTCAATCATAATAGCTTCTGGTACAAGTAGAGGGAAGTAAATAGTCGGTGCATGAATACCAAAATCTAACAATCTCTTAGCAAGCGCAAGAGTATTAACCCCTTGTTGTTTTTGTTTTTTCCCAGACAATACAAACTCATGCATACATTCAATATCATAAGGTAAATCATAATCAGTTTTTAAATTTTCTTTTAAATAATTTGCATTTAGAACTGCGTCTTTGCTTACTTGTTCAAGTCCTTCTTTACCATTTACCATGATATAAGCTAAGGCTCTAACTAACATTCCAAAGTTTCCATAATAAGACTTTATTTTTCCAATGGAATCTTTTTTATTATAGTCCCAATAATATTGTTCTTTAATGTTTTTTGAAAGAATTGGTGTAGGCAAAAATGGTTCTAATAACTCATTACAACAAACCACTCCAGAACCAGGTCCACCACCACCATGAGGTGTTGAAAATGTTTTATGTAGGTTTATATGACAAACATCAAAACCCATATCTCCTGGTCTTGCAATACCCATAATGGCGTTTAGGTTAGCTCCGTCATAGTACAATAATCCACCTACTTCATGAACAAGCTTACTAATGGTTAGTATATTTTCTTCAAAAATTCCAAGCGTATTTGGATTTGTTAACATTATTGCAGCTACAGTATCATCTAGGTTTGCTTTTAAAGAATCAAGGTCAACTTGTCCCCTATCGTTAGACTTAAGTTCAACTACATTAAAATTACACATACTGGCTGTCGCTGGGTTTGTACCATGAGCAGTGTTTGGAACTAAAACTTTTTTTCTCTTTTTATCTCCAGTTTTTTCAAAATATTTCTTTATCATCAACAATCCAGTAAGCTCTCCATGTGCACCTGCTGCAGGTTGTAATGTTATTCCTTTAAAACCACATATTTCTTTTAAATATTCACTTAAGGTATACATTATTTCTAATGCACCCTGAACTTGTTCTTGTGGTTGAAATGGATGAAGTTTAGCAAGTCCTTCTAGTCGTGCTACATACTCATTAACTTTAGGATTATATTTCATGGTGCAAGAACCTAGGGGATAAAACCCAGAATCAATAGAAAAATTTTTCTTTGCTAGTTCTGAAAAGTGTCGAACTAAAATCAACTCAGAAACTTCAGGTAGGTTTAAATTTTCAGTTCGTAATGAATTCTCTGGTAGAAAATTTGATATAGATCCTAATGATTCATTCTGATTAAATGGTAAATTAGCAGCTTTTCTCTCTGGTTTTGATTTTTCAAGTAATAGCTTAGTCATGAGAAAACATTTTAACTTAAACAATCAAAGGGTGTAGCTAATAAATCAAGGGCAAGTTTCACAGAATAACACCCTCAAATAGTTTTCACCTCTTGATAGTTTCCAATCTATTGAGAGTCTAACTTGTATTAAGTCAAGCTAAGTCTAATATAACATTTTGAGAATAATTATCATTATCTTCACCTCATGAGAAATCTTTTCAGTAAGAATAAAGCTATTGAGAAATAAACTCAAGTGATTATGTCGATAAAAATTAATCCTAGTTATGAAAAGCTTCCAATTCCTATAAAGGTAGAATTTGATCCTTTTGGAAATCCTATTCAAGAAACCGATAATGGCCAAGCTAAAAAAATTACAGATTTAGCAAATGATTGCTACAAAAATCAAATGAATAAAGTATTTGGCATTTCAGAATTGGTTGCTTTATTTGAAGCTTTTAGTGGTGCACTTCTTGGTTTCTTTATGCCAAGTCCAGCTACCTGGACAAATGCCCTTACCTCTTTTGGAGAATATGGACAAGTCTTAATTGCCAGAACTACTGCTCTTGGTGATACTACACCTGCTCCTGAAAATGCAAGTGAGATAGAAAAAGAAGAAGCCAAGGAAAGAATTAAGACTGCCGAAGAAAGGCGGGAAGGAGCTATGGCATGGATGCAATTAGGTGCAGGCTCATTAGGTGCAATAAGCAATGTCCTAGATTTTGTCCGGGGAGATTCTGATACTGATATACAAGAATTGTCAGTTTTAAAAAAAGTAGGTCTAAGTATTGCATCTTTTGCCAGTGCTGTATGTATGTTTTTTGGGTGGGGAGAAAAAACTCTAATGTCTACCATCAGCAAAAATGGACCCGAATCAGAAAATATGAGAATGAATGCTGATAGTGACTTTAGATGCTTTCTTGAGTGGAGTTCAATGACTGTTTATCCTTGGGTTAGAGGCTTCAAGCTAGCCAGAAAAGCTCTTGACATAATAATTCCATATTTAGCTATTAGAAATGGTATAGGTCACCTAATTAGAGAAGGTGTAAGTAAGATAATAAACAATGACAAATCTTTACCTCTTGAAAGCTATATTGGTAAAGGGTTTACAAAGACTTTAAGCTCACTCTTTCTAATCAATACCAGTAAAAAGGACAAGGAAGAAAATGACACAGTACCAAGCATATTTTATTCAAAGTGGTTTTTAGGGGATAAAGAAGACAATGGCTTTAGATCTAAGTACTTGCTTCCTACTCTCAAGTTCTTTGGGTGTAACTCTCCAAACGTTTGGCTACAGGATAAAAACTTAGTGATTGAATATCCTAGTAGCAAAGAAACTTTAGTACAACCTGGGGAGGAAAAGCCATCAGTACAACCTCCTCAACTCAGCACTACAATTGGGCTTGCACTCAATTAGGTAAGTGAGAGTAAACTACAGCTTCCCAACAATTAGCCTTGCTAAAGCCTCATTTTTTAATACATAACAATTTCAAAAAATATCTCTTCTCAATATTTAATTTGCTTCGCCTAGGTGAGAAAATCTTTTGAAGGGAATAATACTAATTATTTTTGACAAGGGGTTCTTAAATTTATTAATTTTAAATGATGGCAAAAATAGAAAATAATTTTCAAAAAAAAATAGTTGAAACAGCAATTCATGGTTCTGATGGAACTCCAAAAATAAGCTCTAGAATACACTCTTATCTCTCTGATAATTACTACACAAAAGAAATGAATAAAATGCCTTTTGGTTTTGGCCCATTTACTGCTGTGACTGAAACAGCTGCGGCCTCATCTCTTGTATGGTGTTTTCCTGGCCCCGCTACATGGGTCAATCTCCTTACCACAGTTGGAGAATATGTTAAAACATGGGTAGCTGGCACAGATAAATTTGGTGACCCAAATGACGAAAAAGTAAAGGCAAATCGTGAAGGAGCTATGGCATGGCTTCAAATTTTTGCTGGAGCTGGCGGATTGGTAGGTACTTTATGGGGAAAAATCTCAAACTCTGATAATGATGTTGAAGAAGTTCCTCTTTTTAAAAAGGCAATTTTAAGTGCTGCTTCTGGAATAAATGCTCTATTTATGTTTTTTGGAGCTGGTGAAAAAACACTGCTTTCTACTTTAAGCGAAAATGGGGATTTAAAAGACATTAAAGGTAGAGAGTATAAAAATATTATTATTGATGGACACAGTGATATGAGATGTTCTGTTGAATGGGCAGTAATGTCACTGGTTCCATGGATCTCAAATACGAAGCTACTAAAAGATGTTGTAGATCTTGGTGTCATTTATGGTGCTCTAAGAGAAGGGGTTGATTATTTTCTCCAGGAAAACAAGTTAAGCTTTGTTCTTGAAAATTTAAAAGAACATCCAGTACTTAATAAAGCATTCAAAACATTTACTAATCCACTTTCATTATTTAAAGCTGACAACAACAATTTCAAACGAATGACAAGTGCTGTTTGTTTCCCATTTAATTGTTTCCTTAAATGGTTCTTAGGTACAGAAAAAGATAAAGATGGGCCAGGTATGGGTGGTTTTAGAAATAACAGGTTAGTCCCCTTATTGGAACTGTTTGGGTGTAATCCTCCAAAGTGTTATTTAGATGATAATAAAAATATTATTAGTAGTTTTTCTTTAAATGAAGATGAATACGAAAAAGCAAAATCAGACTTAAATAATAATAAAATGATTGAAAGAAATATTTCAGAAATCGAAATACCTTATGCTCAAAAGCCTATTATAGAAAAAACACCAGTTGGTATCTTACAAACAGCATTAACGTAAACGTAATGATTTAATATCTATAATGTGCAAATGCTTTATTGGCTTCTGCCATTTTATGGGTATCTTCTCGTTTTTTAAAAGCTGATCCTTGACCATTTGCAGCATCCATAAGTTCACTTGCAAGCTTTTCTTGCATTGATCTTCCAGGACGACTTTTTGCAGCATTAACTAACCATCTAGAACCAAGAGATTCACCTTCAAATTGTGCTACTTCAATAGGAACTTGATAAGTACTACCACCTATTCTTCTAGCTTTTACTTTTACTAAAGGAGTAACATTTCTAAGTGCTTTTTTAAATATATCAATAGGCTCTTGCTTGGCACGTTCTTTTATAATTTCAAATGCATTATATATAATCCTTTGTGACGTGGATTTTTTTCCTTTTCGCATTACACGGTTTATAAAACGTTGTACTTGTGTACTTTTATATCGTGCATCTGGTTCTACTTGTCTTCTTGTTGTTACTTCTCTTTTACGTGACATAATTTCTTTATTCTTTCACCTTTTATTTAGCCTGTGCTCCTGGAGCTGCTTGTCCACTTAATTTTGCTCCATACTTTGAACGGCTTTGTTTTCTATCCTTGACACCTTGAGCATCTAGCGCTCCACGAACTATATGGTATCTAACACCTGGTAAATCTTTTACTCTTCCACCTCTTACAAGAACCACAGAGTGCTCTTGCAAATTGTGTCCTACTCCAGGTATATAAGCTGTGATTTCTACACCATTAGTTAACTTAATACGTGCTATTTTTCTTAGCGCAGAATTTGGTTTTTTAGGTGTAGTTGTTTTTACTTGAGTGCATACACCTCTTCTTTGTGGACATTCTTGCAAAGCTGGTGACTTTGTTTTTACTAGAATTTTTTTTCGTCCTTTTCTAATTAGTTGACTGACTGTTGGCATTTTTTTCCTTATTTGTTTAAGTGTTGCAAAGTAAAATATTACAATGTTTTACTGGTTTTTTGTCAAATATCATTTCTTGATTTGTTTTAAATAGACAAAAATATGTAAATTTCACCAAATCGTACTACTCAATTGCAAAAAATATTAAAAAAAACTCATTTTTTAGCTGTGAATTAAATAATCCCCTTATTATTAAACCATGGATTACAAAATAGAAGATTTACTAAATGCAATTATTTCCTGCTCACCGGACGGTTATATAGCCTGTAATGAATTTGGAAAGATAACTTTTACGAATATAGTAATTGAAAAGGTTACAGGCTGGAATAGTCATGAGTTAGCTGGACTAAATGTTAGTCAAATATATTCCTTACCAGAAAGTTTTACTAATAGAGAGTTAAACAACAATAACAACATAAAACCCCAAGTAGCAATATTGTCTCGCAAAGATGGTAAAAAAATCACACTGAAGGCAAGGCAAATTGAAATCAGTAACAAGGATACAAAAAAATTCTCTGGATACTTAACTGTTTTTCATACTGAAAGCCTAGAGAGTACAAATTTAGAAAGAGCACACTTAGAGTTTGTAAGTACTGTTAGTCATGAACTTAGAACACCATTAACAAGCATTAAAGGTTTTGCAGATACCTTAATAAGATCTGGGGATAAGCTATCAGAAGAAAATAAAAAAAAGTACATAAATATTGTAAAAGAACAAGCAGATAGACTGATAAGACTTGTAGAGGATCTCCTTGCAGTATCAAGACTAGAATCACAAACCTATCAACTAACTGTTAGAGCTTTAGATTTAAGAAAAGTTATAAACAAGGTTTGTGATTCATTAGCTTCCAAATCAAGCACACATAAAATAGTTCAGACCATAGAGGAAGAAATTCCTCAAGTAAGTGCTGATGCTGATCGATTAGAACAAATTCTTACAAACTTAGTAGACAATGCTATTAAATATTCACCTGATGGCTCTACCGTAATAATAAAAGCTTCTTCTTTAAAGAATGAACACAATATTAAAGACAAGTTAAAAATTGAAATTATCGATCAAGGAATTGGAATTAAAGAAAGTGATTTAATTAAAATTTTTAGCAAATTTGGAAGACTGGATAATCCCTTGACAAGGCAAACTCAAGGCACTGGATTAGGATTGTTTATAACAAAGTCTTTGGTCTTAGCACTAAAAGGAGAAATCTTTGTAGGCAGTAAATCTGGAGAAACTACATTTACTGTAATATTACCAGCCATCATTCCAGAACATGGAATTCCTTTATCCTCCAGTGCGAGTTTAGATCAATAAGAAAGGAGGTGAAAAACAAATGTACACATTTCAACCAATTTCTAACATTCTCCTTGTAACTTCAAGCGAAGATAAGAATATTACATCAGCATTAGAGCAGGCAGGGTTTAAGTTAAATATTTTTGAAGATCTTGAAAAGGCAGAGGAGCATTTAGTAGCTATAAAGCCTGATTTAATATTAGTTTACAGTGATTTAGCAAGTGACCATGGATTACATTTTTGTCAGACAGTAAAAAATACAGAGATAAATCCACGACCAATTATAGTTTTCTTAGTCCATGAAAGCAATATTGATGAACGTGTTGAAGTATTAAGAGCTGGTGCTGATGATGTTATCTCATATCCTATATCAGGAAAAGAAATAGCTTTTAGAGTAATGGCACACCTAAGAAGACGTCAGGAAACCCACGTAAATTTATTAACAGGATTACCTGATGCAGTTATTGCAAACAATGTTCTAGAATACTGTTTAAAAGAAACAGAGAACTGGGCAATTCTATCAATCGACTTAGACAACTTAAGGGTTTATAACGAAACCTATGGTGAAAGCAGAGGAGATCAAATGATAAAAGCACTTGCTGCTGTATTAAAATCTGTTTTACACCCAGGAAATTTCCTTGCACATTGCGATAGTGATGATTTTGTCTTATTAGCAAACAATGATTCAGCAGAAGGCTTAGCAGAAGAAATATGCAGAAGATTTGACTTTATTGCACCTCGATTTTATACACAGGAAGATGCTCAACGCGGATATGTAATAGGAGTAGGACCAAAAGGAATAAGAAGAAGAGTACCCTTAGTTTCAATAAGTATTGGTGTAACAGCAAAAGGTCGTCGTAACTTTTTAAGTGCAGTAGAAATATTACAAGTTGCTCGTGACATGAGATATCTGGCAAAGAGTAAAATTGGTTCTGACTGGGTCAGTGATCGATTACGATTAGCAACAAATGAATCAACAAAAGATGAAAAGAGAATAAAGATTTTAGTGGTAGAGCCAGACGCTTCTATGTCTTTGCTCTTAAGTGATACTTTAGAAATGGAAGGTTATGTAGTAGAAATTGCCCATAGCACAGATGAAGCCTGGAATTTAATCAATAATTGGAGACCTGAATTAATACTTCTTGAAACAGATGTAACTCCAGTTGGTTTTGATGGATGGGAACTCACTAATAAAATCAAACAAGATCCTAATCTTGCTGGGATTTGGCTAATTATGACTACTAAAAATTCAGATCATAATAAAGCCTTAGAATCAGGTGCTGATTTGTACTTGCCAAAACCATTTGAATTACAAATTTTATTTTCAGAGATTAGGTATCTTTTAAGAACACGATTACGATCAAGTGTTTTGTTATAGCAACTAGTCATCTGTACTAGTCAATTTAAAATCTGAAGCCTTCACATTTTGCACAAAATTCTTAAATGCTTCAGCATCTTCTTCATCAGGCTCTAATTCAGTAGGGATAGTTCCATCTGAAAAGACTTTTTCTGAAATGAATATAGAACAATCAACCCGAAGTGAAATTGCAATTGCATCACTTGGTCGAGAATCAACAGGAATCAGTTCTCCAATAGTATTTTCTAACACTATTGATGAAAAATAGGTATTTTCATTTAAATCATTGATTTCTATATGGTGTACTTTAAAGCCTGTAGCTTGAATCATATTTATCATCAGATCATGTGTCAAAGGTCTTTCAGGCTTAAATCCTTCCAATGCACGAGCTATTGCCTGTGCTTCTGCATGGCCAATCCAGATAGGCAAGGCTCTCTTTTTTTGTTCATCATTTAAGATAACTAATGGATGATTATTTCTTACGTCTAACGCAATCCCTGTTACAAACATTTCAATCATTGATTTATCTTTCATAAATTAATCTTACTTTAATTCTACAAAAACATCAAAATCTAAACAATTGATTAAGAGCTTGCTTAAAATATTCCCTGAACTTATTGTTTTTACTCCTTTTATGAGTTCTTAAAGATTTTATAACTAAGATTTAGCTTGTATTGCAAGCTCTAAATTAGGTTTATCTCTTTCAATATTCATAATGATATTACTTTTATTATTAAGTGGCGTTATTATTTGAACCTTCAAGCCTGGGAAAGCTTTCTCAAGATCACTTAAAAGCCTTTGAGTAGGCTCTACCCATAGTTTACGATCAACCATATAAGTATTTTTCTTTCCACCATTGCTTGTATATATTATTGTAGGATTAAAAAGACTAGACTTTTCTTTTTGTAAAACATTGCGCAATGAGTGAATATTTATATAAACATCATTACTATTAACTATGTCACCAGATAACTCAATCGACAATATTTTAATTTCTTCAAGCGGTTGCAATGCCTTAATTTGTAAGGTTATATCGCCTTCACTTCTCTGCTGAAGTTTTCCAAGAACTAATAAAGGCATCTCTTTTATGATAAATTCTTCATACTGAATTAGTTGCTCTGAAAAAATTACAGCTTCAATCTTTCCAAAAACATCTTCCAACTGAACAATTCCAATTATCTTATTGTTTTTCGTAAGCTTTTTATTGAAATCACTTACTATTGTTGCTATTAATATTTCGCTATTATCTGGAAGCTCGTATATTTCAGTCAGATTACAAGTAGAAAGCTTAAGTAAGTATTCAGGAATGCTTTCAAGAGGATGGCTAGAAATGTAAAAACCTGTAAGTTCTCTTTCCATTAACTGTAATTCTTTTTGACTATACTCTTCTTTGTTATTTTTATTGGATGGTATTTGGTATTGATTAACTAAGTCACTTGTAGAACCAAACAAATTTAACTGTCCACTGGATATTGTTTCTTTTCTTTTCTGAATTAAGCTTACAGTTTCTTCAAGAGATTCAATCATATATTTTCTGGACTGATTCAAAGAATCAAAAGCGCCACATTTAATTAGTGACTCTAGAGATTTTTTGTTTACAGTTTTTAGATCAACAAGATTACAAAATTGAACTAATGATTCAAAAGCCCCATTTTCAGAGCGTGCTTTTATTACTTCATGAACTGCATTTATACCAACATTTTTTATTGCAGCCATACCAAATCTTATTGAATTGTCTTTTATATCAGCTGTAAAGTTCTCGCCAGATAAGTTTATATGTGGTGGTTGAATTTTTATATTCATTTTTTTACATTCAGCCATATAGTATTTTATTTTGTCTTGATCATCTAACACGCTTGATAAAAGAGCAGTCATATATTCAATCGGATAATTAGCTTTTAAGTATGCTGTTTGATAAGTCAACATTCCATAAGCAGCACTATGAGACTTGTTGAAGCAGTATTCTGCAAAGCTAACCATCATTTCATAAAGCTCTTCTGCAATCTTCTGATCAATTTCATTCTCTTTACAACCATCTATAAATTTCAATCTATACTTTGCCATTTCTTTAGGTTTCTTTTTGCCCATGGCATGTCTAAGCAAGTCTGCTTCACCAAGAGTAAAACCAGCAAGTTTTTGAGCTATTTGCATGATTTGTTCTTGATAAACAATAGACCCATAGGTATCTTTTAGAATAGATTCTAATTGCGGAGTTAAATAGCGAATAGATTTTTTCCCATTCTTCCGCTCTATAAATTCATCAATCATTCCAGTATCAAGAGGACCAGGTCTAAAAAGAGCAATTAATGCTGAAATATCCTCAAGAGTAGTAGGCTTCATTTCCTTTGCTACAAGCTTCATACCAGAAGAGGTTTCAAGCTGAAATATTCCAGCCAAATTTCCTTCTGCAATCATCTTAAATACTTTCTCATCATTCAATGGGATTTTACTTGGATTTACTATTTCATTTCTAGTTTCCAGAATTATTTCAACAGCTCTATTTATCATGGTTAGGTTTCTTAGTCCTAAAAAATCCATTTTAAGCAAACCCAAATAAGCAAGATCATCCATACTATATTGGGTGATTATCGTACCTTCATTATTTTTAGATAGCGGTACTATTTCATTCAATGGCTTGTCTGAGATCACAACACCAGCAGCATGTACTCCAAATGTCTTATTTACACCTTCAAGTTTTTCAGCCAGAGTAACTATCTCTTTAAAGTTGGAATTGGTTTTGTACTGTTCTGTAAACTCTGAGTGATTTTCTTTCATCCAGCCTAATTCTCTTGGCTTTCCTCTTACTACAGGAATTAGTTTTGCAATTTTTTCTGACTCACTATATGGATATTCTAAAACTCTTGCCATATCTTTAATTACTGCTCTGGATGCAAGCTTGTTAAATGTGATTATTTGTGCAACTCTATCATTGTTATATTTTCTGCGAACATATTCTAAGACTTCATCTCTTCTTTCAATACAGAAATCAGTATCAATATCAGGAAGAGATTTTCTTTCTGGGTTTAAAAATCTTTCAAACAATAAATTATATTTCAGTGGATCAATATCTGTTATATTCAAAGCATATGCCACTATGGAACCAGCGGCTGAACCACGTCCTGGACCTACAGCAATTTTATGATCTTTTGCAAATTTTATAAAATCCCATACGATTAGAAAATAATTAGCATATCCAAGCTTAAAAATAACATCTAATTCATGCTCTGTTCTTTCTTTAACATCAGGAGTAATATCACCATATCTTGTTTTAACACCATCCCATACAAGTTTTGATAAAAATGTTTCTTTAGTAAATCCAGGCTCAAGTGGAAACTCTGGAAGTCGTATAAAAGTATTTGATAAAAGACCATAGTCACCGACCTTTTCAGCAATTTCTAAAGGAGAAGTCAAAACTGCTTCCTTTATAGCAAGTTCATCAAGTTGATCTGAATATAAACGCAACATTTCATGACCATTTTTTATATATTCTGTACCTGTAAAATGCATTCTAGGATACTCTTTGACTAGTTTATTTGTTTGAAGACAAAGCATGGCATCCTGAGCAATAGCATCATCTTTATTTGTGAAATGACTATCATTAGTAGCTACAAGCTTTAGCTTTAGTTCTTTAGCAAGTTTTGCCATTAGTGGGTTAACATGTTTTTCTTCCTCGTAACCATGGTCTTGTACTTCTAAGTAAAAGTCCTCCCCAAAAATACTTTTATATTCTTCTGCAATGTCTCTAGCCTCATTATATTTATTGCTTAAAATTGTATTTGGAACTTCTCCACCCAAGCAGGCTGTAAGAGCTATTAAGCCTTTACTATGCTTTCTTAGAAAGTTTTTGTTAGTCCTTGGCTTATAATAAAAGCCTTTTAAGTTGCTTTCAGTAACTATCTTTGAAAGGTTTATATAACCTTCATCATTCTTAGCTAAAAGTATTAAATGATAAAGAGGAAGTCTTGTTGATTTGTCCAAATAGTCTCCATTAACAATATAAGTCTCACAACCAATTATGGGTTTTATGCCTTCGCTTTTTGCAGTTCTATACAGCTCTAAGGCTGCATACATTACTCCATGATCTGTTACAGCTACAGCAGGCATGTTGTTTGCTTTTGCTTTAGCAACTAAATCTTTTATTTTGGTAGTACCGTCAAGAAGGCTATATTCAGTATGTAGATGAAGCGGAACATGCTGAGGAATATCTTTAGTCTCTAAATTCATAGGGTAATTTTAGCATTTTTACTTCTTCACTAACTTAGCATCAAGTCCCCAAATGCTTCCTGCACCATTTGCCCAAACAGCAAACTGAGAAAAAATCAGTATTAGGTTTACAAACTGAGAGGGGGCACTAGTAGCTACAAGAAAATAATTTGCATTCATAAATATTCCAACTAAAACCCCTACTAATAATGGAAAGCCAAGCAGAAACACAATTCCTGTAAGGATTTCACCCCATACCGTTAATTGAGCAACAATTTGTGAATTGGGCAAAATATACTTGTTTAAAAAATCTGTATAAAAATCAAAATTTGTATTTTTAGCAAATGCTTCAATAGTGCTTGGAAATGACTCAATAAACTTTGGATTTAAAAGCTTGCTTATTCCTGCTTCTAGCCAAATATAACTGATTGCTAATCTTAAAAGGAGGAGAGAAATACTACTAAGTTTCATTTATTTAAATCTAATTAGGTGAAACAGTTACAAATTTCTTGCCTCTTTTTATTTCGAATTTAACCTTGCCTGGTACAAGTGCGAACAAAGTATGATCTCTACCCATTCCTACATTTTCTCCAGGATGAAATTTGGTTCCTCTTTGGCGAACAATAATTTTTCCAGTAGTTACTACTTCACTACCAAAAAGTTTTACACCAAGATATTTAGGGTTACTATCTCTACCATTTCGTGTTGAGCCAACACCCTTTTTCGATGCCATTTTAAGCTCCTTTTTTCTTTGTCTTCTTTTTAGCTGGTTTTGCTTGTAATTCTTCTGTCTCTGCTTCTTTAACTTCTTTTGTTTTTTTTGATTGTTGTACTACTTTTTTTCTTTCTTTATATTGAACTTCAGACTTCTCTAAAACTTTTCCGTCTTGCTCAATACTTTCTATAAACAATCTTGTAAACCATTGCCTATGTCCTTGTTTTTTTCTTGTACCTTTTTTAGGTCTCATTTTATAAACAATGATCTTGTCGCTTTTTCCTTCATCTACAATTTGACCATTTACTGTAAGTCCTTTTACATAAGGATTTCCTATTTTTGAATCTTTTCCAGATACAAGCATTAGTACATTATTTAAAGCAATTTTGTCACCTTTTTGCTGTGGAAGCTTTTCAATATCAATGTATTGGCCTACTTTTGCCATCATTTGCTTTCCACCTGTTTCTAATACTGCGTACATAGGTTAAATATTTTAGCACAAAGTGACACCAATCTGCATAATTACGCTTACTATTTTCCGCGCCGTAGGGACTGGTCGCGCCGCTCATAAAATGAGCGAACCTCGCCCACTTTGTGGGCGGGACCATTCCATACACATGACATTATCTGTACTTACTCTTTACTTCCTTAATAGTTCTTTGCAGTTCTCTATTTTTAATAGCATCTCTTTTGTCATACATCTTCTTACTCTTCGCTAATGCAAGTTCAACCTTAGCCCAGTTTTTTGAAAAGTAAATTTTTAAAGGCACTAAAACAAGATTTTTTTCTTTCATTTTTCCATGAAGTTTTAAAATTTCTTTTCCTTGTAAAAGCAATTTTCTTTTTCTTAAAGGGGTATGGTTAAACCTGTTTCCAAATTGATAAGGTGAAATATTACAGTTATATAACCAAACTTCACCTTTTTCTATTCTTGCAAAAGAGTCTTTTAATTGTGCTTTACCTGAGCGTATTGATTTCACTTCAGTACCAGTTAAAACAATGCCACAGGTAACTGAATCAAAAATATGATAGTCAAAACGAGCTTTTCTATTATCAATTGTAATTGATTGATTTTTGTTTTTTTTGTCTTTTGAAGATGCCATGAAATCAAGGTTTATAACCTAAGCCCTGCTTTGTATAGTTACACTATCACTAATGATAGTTCCTACTTTTTCACCTTGAACTATTTGTTTTATCAATCCTTTTGAACTAAAATCAAACACTACAATAGGTATTCTGCTCTCCTGAGCGAGTGCAATAGCCGCTGCATCAATAACTTTTAATTCCTTACTTAAAACTTCATTATAAGTTAAACAATTATATTTTTTTGCATTTGGATTTTTTTTAGGATCACTGTCATAAACCCCATCTACGCCATGTTTTGCCATAAGAAGTAAATCTGCATCTATTTCAGAAGCTCTCAAAGCTGCTGTCGTATCAGTAGTAAAGAACGGATTCCCTGTTCCACCACCAAATATTACAACTCTTCCTTTTTCAAGGTGCCGTACAGCTCTTCTTCGTATATATGGTTCTGCTATTGATCTCATTTCAATAGCAGTCTGAACCCGTGTAGTTACTTTAATAGAATCAAGAACTCCTTGCAAAACTAAGCTGTTCATAACAGTAGCAAGCATTCCAACATAATCTGCAGCAGCCCTATCCATACCAAGAACAGCGCTTGACTGAACTCCTCTGAATATATTTCCACCACCTACTACTACTGCAATTTGTACACCTAACTCATGGGCACTTTTAATTTCATCTGCTATTTGATTGAGAATTTTAGGATCTATACCTGAAGTTTGGTTTCCCATTAAGGCTTCGCCTGATAACTTTAATAATATTCTTTGATATGCAAGCTTTGGCATTTTGAGTTAGACACTAACAGGGGTACTTTGCTCTTTTTGTGTTGATTTTTCTAAACTTTCTCCCACATTATATCTAGTAAACTTTTCTACTTTAATCTCAGTATTTAGTTTTTTACCTATATCAGCTATTAGTTTTTCAACTATAATTGCAGGATCTTTTATATAAGGTTGATGCAATAAGCATCTTTGAGCTAATATTTTATCTAATCTGCCTTGAACTATTTTTTCTGCTATTTCTTTGGGCTTCTTTGCTAAGTCTTCTTTTCCTAGTTCTATTCTTTTTTCATCTTCTATTATTTCTTTAGGAATACAGTCTTTGTTAATAAATTCTGCTTGTGGTTGTGCTGCAGCTATGTGCATTGATAAGTTTTTTGCTAATTGCTCTAATTCTTGAGAATCAACTTGTGAGTTTGTACTTATTTTTATCATTACACCAATTTTATTTCCAACAGGATGAATGTATGTTCCAATAGCTCCATTGCTTGTAAGTTCAAATAATTCAAATCTTCTTACTTGAATATTTTCACCAATAGTTGCAACTCTTATTGAAATAAGCTCTGAAACTAGCGCTCCATTTACTTTAAGGCTTACAAGCTCGTCTACTGTTTTAGGCTTTTGTGTTAATACTGCTTCTGCTATAACATTTGACAGTTCTTTAAACTGATCATTTTTAGCTACAAAGTCTGTTTGGGTATTGATTTCAAGAATTACACCAGACTTTCTATCAGATGAAACACTACCTACTACAATTCCTTCAAGCGTTGATTTTTCTGACTTTTTTGCAGCAGCAACAAGTCCTTTTTGTCTTAAGATTTCTCTGGCTCTTTCAATATTTCCATTAGCTTCTTTGAGTGCATTTTTACACTCCATCATTCCTGCACCAGTAGTTTGTCTTAAATCTGCTACGTCTTTTGCTGTAAATGTCATATTCTATATTAACCCACTTCCTGTCCTTGTGGAATAGTGATTTCTTGAACTAGTTTTGTAGGTGGTTTTATATTGCTGGACATTTTTCTTATCAAGCCATTTTTGCCTACCAACGTTTTATGTACATCTGGGACTTGTCCACCATGTCCTTCAACTATGGCATCAGCAATAGCACCAGTTATGAGTTTTACAGATCTAATAGAATCATCATTTCCGGCAACAACATAATCAATACCATCAGGATTACAATTACTGTCTAATATAGCTACTACTTTTATACCTACCAATTTAGCTTCTGTAATAGCAATAGCTTCTTTCTGCTGATCAATAACAAAAAGAATTTCAGGTTTTCCTCTCATGTTTTTAATACCACCAAGAGTTTTTTGTAATTTTTCTAGCTCTTTATTGAAAACAGCTAGTTCTTTTTTGTTTTGATGTGTCATTGTTCCAGACTCATTCATTTCTTCAAGCTCACGGAGTCTGTTTAATCTATGCCTAATAGTGTCAAAATTCGTAAGAAGTCCACCTAACCAACGTCTATTTATATAATATGCTCCACAACGTATGGCTTCTTCTTTAACAATTTCTGATATGTGTCTTTTTGTACCAACAAAAACTATGTTTTTTTTCTGTGAAGCAGCTTCTTTTAAGTAGGCACATGCTTTTTCAAGCTGGTCAATAGTAAGTGCCAGGTTAATAATGCAAGTGCCATCTTTGTCTCCATAAATATATGGACCCATTTTAGGATTCCATTTTTTTCTTAAATGACCAAAATGAACACCAGCTTCAAGTAAATCTTTTATTTCAACAGTTCCCATTTATTGTAAAGGCCAATCCTCTCTTTTTTCATTATGTTTTTGATTACATTGTTTAATATTTTTAAATATTAGCTTGATTATTTTAACATATTCATTCAGCTATTAGCCTTTAGCTTTTAGCTATTAGCTATTATTATGAGTTGATACTTTTCTAAAGCTATAGCTAATAGCCCAATTTAGTGATAAGGAAATAATTCCCTAGGTCCAATAGGTACTGCAATAGGTCCAGATAAATACCTGTTTTGAATGTCTGGTGAAAAATTTGCTAGATCTTCTCTTATAAGCTCAACATTGAACATAGCTTGCCCACGTGTAATAAAAATTTTTATTTTTGTACCAGGATCACCTGATAATAGCTGGTATACACCATCAGAATTTAAACGATCTGTTCGAACCCCATCAATTGCAAAAATTAAATCTTGTGGCCTTAATCCTGCTTTACTTGCAGGTGAGTTTGGATAAATTTCTTCAACATATGATGAAAAACCACTTTGGTGAATAAACCGTAAACCAATTACTCCAATTCCTGTTTGAGGTTTGACATGGCTAATATCTTCTCTTATATTTCCTTTTAATGTAACCTTTGGTTCTGGCTTTGCCCATGGTGGCTGTTTTAGTTCTAATTCCTCAATAGCACGGGCCACTAAATTGGTTTGAATTAGCAAAACCAGAAGCAAGCAAACTAATATATGATATTTTTTATCCATGATTACTATTAACAGTAATTTGTAACTGTTAATGATTTATTAAGAAAATTACAATTAAGCTATTAAGGTCAAATATTGTTAATAAGTTATATCGGCTCTTTTTGTTTAGTCTGTATTTTTATTGCTTCAATTAAATCATTGGGGGTAATAAACCCTTGCTCTAATAATAACTGCCCAATGGGCTTATGCTCTTTGCCTTGAGAATCTAATAACTGCTGTTCTTTTAGTACTATCTCTAGCTGTTTTTCTGTCAGCACTCCAAGGCTAATTAAAATCTCACCTAATAAATATTTCTTTTGAGTCATTTACTAATAGCTTAACTAAGTTTTTAAAATATTTCAATGAATATATGGGGATATCTAGTAGACATTTTTGGAACTTTACTCTAATTTACAAAGTTAAGGGATAAAAGCCATTAGGTACACCCAGGAATTTCATTTATGGCTGCTTAGTTTCCCACCTGACCAAATTCATAAAACTACTGCCATACCTAACAGCAGGATCATTATAGCGTATGGCTAGTTCGGCGAAAATACCAACACATCACTTAAAGAATTCAGATCTTCAAAAAGCTTTACCTCAATATATAAATCAGATGCTTTATTATTTTTTTTACTTAGTTTGCTTATTTTTCCTATGGGGTGTCCAGGGGGATACGTCGCTGGTAAAGACTGGCTTCCTATACCTGAAGTTATAACTACATCGCCTACCTGAACATCAGTCCCAATAGGAATAAATTCTAAAATTCCTACAGAATTTGTCTTTCCAGATAAAATCCCTATAATATTTTTCTTTTTAATTTTGCATCCCAACTTATAACTAGGATCTGATATTAACTGTACGATTGAATTGCTTTTATCAATATCTACTATTTGTCCAATAACTCCTTTATCACTTACAATTGCATCACCAAGCATAATTCTATTTTTTATACCCTTGTCAATAATGATTTGTTTATGCCAGCTATCAGGAGTTCTGCCAATCACTGTAGCACTTGTAGCCCTATAACTTAGATTTTTCTTTAAGCCAAGAAGTTTTTTTAGTTTATCTAATTCATCAATTTGGTTTTTTAAATAGTTTAGTTTAATTTCAAGTAATGAAATTTTATTTTCTTGTTTTTGAACAAGCGTTTTTGCTTTCAATAAATCTTCAGCTGAAGATTTGCTTTCATATATACCTTGAACAGTATGACTAGTAAAGGAGCCTAAAGACTTATAAATATTCTGTCCTATTCCAATTAATGGTCTTGAAAAAATCCAGGCTACTATCAGCCAAACTATTAATGTAAGTAGTTTTTGTGGGGTTATTGTTTGAGAAAAAATCGGCTTCTTTATTGACATTTCATGTTTCTTACCTACCGCCGGTTTTTTCGCTGTGCTCCCAAAACCGGCTTTCCATAGTGCTTCTGGTTTGCTACTTATAACACCTTACAGATTTTACCGAATAAATCAGATAAAATCTTACCTTATAAGTCATTTGTTCAGAAATATTACGACAGCCAGGTAATAACCATTTCATATTAATCGTACTGTACAGAAGCATTTAAAATCCTTCTTAGTGTTTTATCAATTAACACTTTTCCAGTTCCAATCACTACACAAGATAAAGGATCTTCAGCTATATGAACAGGTACTTCAGTTTCATGAGAGAAAAGTTCATCTAATCCTGTAAGTAATGCACCACCACCAGCAATTACAATACCTCTATCATAAATATCAGCAGCTAGTTCTGGTGGTGTTCTTTCTAACGTTCTTTTTACAGCTTCTACTATAGAGGCAAGAGGATCTTGCATCGATTCTCTTACTTCTGGTCTACCAATAACCACTGTTCTTGGTAAGCCATTAATGAGATTTAAGCCTCTTACTTCTAACTTATCACCATCTTCACTTGTTTTAAATGCTGAACCAAGTCTAAACTTTATTTCCTCTGCTGTTCTTTCTCCTACTGCTAAGTTATAAACCTTCTTCATATATTGAATTATGGATTCATTCAATTCATCCCCAGCAATACGAATAGACTCACTAACTACTATTCCAGACAGTGAGATAACAGCAACCTCAGTCGTCCCACCACCAATATCTACTATCATGCTTCCAATAGGATCAGCTACTGGTAAACTTGCTCCAATAGCTGCTGCCATTGGTTCTTCAATTAAATAAACAGGCCCAGCGCCTGCATTTTCAGCAGCTTCCCTAACTGCTCTTCTTTCAACTTCAGTAATTCCAGAAGGTATTCCAATAGCTACTCTTGGCTTTCCAAGAGGCCTTCCAAAATTTGTTTTTCCATTTACTTTATCAATAAAATACCTAAGCATCATTTCTGCATGCTTAAAATCTGCAATAACTCCATCTCTTAGTGGCCTTGTAGCAATAATATGAGCAGGTGTACGGCCAATCATTGCTCTAGCTTCTTCACCTACTGCTAAAACTTCTTTTGTTTCATTGTTTACAGCGACTACAGAGGGTTCTCTAAGAACTATTCCACGTTCAGATGTACACACAAGAGTATTAGCTGTACCGAGATCAATCCCAATGTCTCTTGATAATCTTTTCCAAAGCACTTTATTTATTTTCCCCTTTTCCACAGTTAAGATATAATCTAGTGTAATTGATTTTGCTTAAGTGAGCAAACGATTAAATAAGAAAGAAGTAATTATTATGAGATTAAGTGAAGCAATTATCAAGAAAAAGTTTATTGTTACTTGTGAACTAGCTCCACCAAAGGGTACAGACGTATCGAGTCTAATTGAAATATCTTCCAAGCTAAATGGTTTAGTTGATGCAGTTAACTTAACTGATGGGCAAGGTGGCAATATGCGTATGTGCCCATTAGCAGCAAGTGTCTATGTATTAAAAAATAATGTAGATGTGATTTGGCAACTAACTTGTAGGGACAGAAATAGAATTGCATTACAAGCAGACTGTTTAGGTGCAAGTGCTCTTGGAATAAAGAATGTTTTACCAATGAGGGGAGATGATCCAAAATCCGGAGACAATCCAGATGCAAAGCCAGTATTTGAACTTGATACAACTGAATTAATTAAAACAATAAGCAAATTAAATCAAGGGTTAGATATGTCAGACAAAGAATTAAAAGGTAAAACTGATCTTTTAATTGGCTGCACTGCTCACCCTAATGCACCAGATTTACAAAAACAAAAAGAAACTCTCCAACAAAGATTTGATATAGGAGCAAGTTTTATTCAAACACAAATTTGCTATGAGATAGATCAGTTGAAAAAATTTATTGATTCCCTTGGTGAACTTGCAAAGAAAACAATAATAGGAATTACACCTTTAAAAGGATTAAAAATGGCAAATTATATGAATGAAAAAGTTTTTGGGGTTTCTGTACCACAAAACATTATGGAAAGGTTAGAGAAATCACAGGATCAAAGGCAAGAAGGGTTAAACATTGCAAAAGAAATAATAGAACAATTAAAAAAGACAAATATTGGTGGAGTTCATATTATGGCAGTAGGTCAAGAAAATGAATTGCCACAAATTATTCAGTTTTTAACTGATTCTAAACCCTCTATCCTTCCTACTCACTAAATATGAATCTGGGGCTGCCCCTGAGTATTAAGCCTCTATTATGTGCATATTTTAGTTGTAATACTTGGTTATTAGACCAGTAATAATTTAGAGGTAAAAACAATTATGAGATTTGTAAAAGCTTGGATTTTAGTTTTAACTTTAATTGGATACAGCTCTTTAGTTTGTTATGCAGATGATGATGACTGTACCCAATATCAGGTTGATGGTGGCATGAGTTATGGGTTTACAACTTGCTCATTAGATCCAAATGCAGATCAAGATTGTGCTGATATCGGTGATGGGTATGAAATTGTAGAAAGTATATGTTGTTGTAGCCGCTAAGATAGTTTAACCAGGAGACTTAAAATGAAAGTTTTTAAATATGCTATAAGTATTTTTGCTTTATTTGTTTTAACAATGAACATTGCACCATCTTTTGCATTCTGTGGAGATGAAACCCCTGATGATGGAGACAAACAATGTAGCAGCACTCAGTGTGGTGGCAGTGATGAAGAGATAAAAGGATGTGTTCCTGCTGGCGATTGTCCAGAAGGCTATTCAGAAAAAGAAGCTGGTGTCTGTTGTTGTAAAGATTAGTTTTTATTTTGTATAATTTTTTTCTAGAAGGGCTTGTTGCAACAAGTGCTTGTCACGACAAGCACCTACTTTATTTGATATGATATATTATCTAAGAAAGAGGTAATTATGGATATTCAAAAAATGTTGAAGGATGCTGAGAAACTACAAAAGTCCTTAGTCATAGCACAAGAAGAATTAAGTAAAATTAGTGTAACTGGCAATGCTGGTGGTGGATCCGTAGAAATTACTATGAGTGCTCAAGGTGAAATTAAAAATGTAAAAATAAAAAAAGAAGCAGTAAATCCTGATGATGTAGAAACTTTAGAAGATTTAGTACTTTCAGCATTTAAAGATGCTACAAACAAAGCCGTAAATGCTTCACAAGAAAAGCTTGGAAAACTGACCGGTGGAGTGAATCTACCCTTTATAAAATAATTCATCTCTCTTCGTAAAGACATCTCATAAAATATAAACAAATGAAATATACACGTCCACTATTAAAGTTGATTGAAGAATTTCAAAAACTACCGGGCATTGGTCCAAAGTCTGCACAAAGAATGGCTTTTCATATCCTAAATCAAGATATCCAACAAGTAGAAGAATTTTCAAAAGCCATGATAGAAGCAAAGTTAAAAATAAAAAGATGTTCTCTTTGTCAAAACTTAAGTGCTTTAGATCCTTGTGAAATATGTTCTAATTCCTCTAGAAATATTAAAACTATCTGTGTAGTGTCTGAATCAAGAGATTTAATTGCCATTGAAAGGACAAATGAATTTAAAGGAATATATCATGTACTTGGTGGCTTGATTTCTCCCATTGATGGAATAGGGCCTGAACAATTAGCTATTAAAGAACTCTTACAAACAATAAATAAGCACGAACCCAGTGAAACAATTCTTGCATTAGATACAAGCACTGAAGGTGAAGCTACAACTCTTTATCTACATAGAATACTTTCACCCGTTTGTAATAAGATAACAAGACTAGGTTTTGGATTGCCTGTTGGTAGTGAATTAGAATACGCTGATGAGCTAACGTTAGCACGAGCATTAGAAAATAGAAGCGAAATTAAATAGATACGCTAAAATAATAGATATGAAATTCGTCAAACTAAAAAACATAATCTGGGGGAATGGTGAAACACTTCCATTAATCGCTGGACCATGTGTAATTGAAAGTAGAGATATTGTTTT
Organism: Candidatus Melainabacteria bacterium; assembly: GCA_023250155.1. Classification (GTDB taxonomy): domain Bacteria; phylum Cyanobacteriota; class Vampirovibrionia; order 2-02-FULL-35-15; family 2-02-FULL-35-15; genus JAHFBD01. The sequence continues at coordinate 53,892 of JAHFBG010000006.1, read as the reverse complement.
TAAAACTGCAGAAAATTTAAAAAGTATTTGTGAAAGACTCAAATTACCTTTTATATTTAAGTCATCTTATGATAAAGCTAACCGAACATCTATAAATAGTTTTAGAGGACATGGGATAGAAGAAGGACTTGAAATATTAAGTCAAGTAAAGAAAGAATTTGATATTTTTGTTTTATCTGATGTTCATGAAATAAGTGAGATTGAATCTGTAAAAGATGTTCTTGATATTATTCAAATACCGGCATTTCTATGTAGACAAACAAACTTAATTATTGAAGCTGCAAAAACAGGAAAAGTTTTAAACATTAAAAAAGGACAATTTTTAGCTCCTGATGATGTATTAAACATAGCGAAAAAAGCATATGCAGTAGGAAATGAAAATGTTTTAATTACAGAAAGAGGAACATCTTTTGGGTATCATAATTTAGTAGTAGATATGAGAGCATTTGATATTATTCATAGACTTGGAATCCCAATTGTTTTTGATTCTACACATTCAGTTCAATTACCTGGCGGTGCAGGGACAACATCTTCAGGACAGAGAGAATTTATTCCTACTCTTTTAAAAGCTGCCGTAGCTGCTGGTTGTGATGGGATTTTCATGGAGACACACCCAGACCCAGACAATGCATTAAGCGATGGGCCTAATATGGTTCCTCTGGATAAGGTAGAAGACTTGTTAAAACAAGCACTAAGGATTAGAGAAGCTACTAAGACTACAAATGTCGGATAAGGATAAACAATTAGAACCAATTGTTGAAGTTATCGATTTATGTAAGTCATTCGGTAAGAAAAAAGTATTAGACCACGTAAGTTTTAAAGTTTATAAAAATGAGATTTTGCTAATTATTGGTTTATCAGGAACTGGGAAATCTACATTGCTTAAGATTATATGTGGACTAGAAGAACCTGATTCTGGTAAAGTCATCTTAAAGACAGATAATCTTGGAATGGTTTTTCAAGGAGCAGCATTATTTGATTCAATGACTATATTTGAAAATGTTGCATTTCCTCTAATAAACACTATAAAAAAAGGAAACGGTGTGGACTTAAAAAGTAAAGTATTAGAAAAGCTAAGATTAGTTGGACTTAGTGGAATAGAGAACTTAAGGCCAGATGAATTGTCTGGTGGTATGAAAAAAAGAGTTGGCTTTGCAAGAGCTATTATAAATGATCCTGAAATTATTCTTTATGATGAACCTACCAGTGGACTAGACCCTATTGTTTCAACTGTTATTGTTAACTATATTTTAAAACTTCAACAAGAACTAAAAGCTTCCAGTATACTCGTCACCCACAATCTTGAACTAGTTCAAAAAGTCTCAAGCAGAGTCATTCTTTTATATGATTCTAAAATTGCATGGGAAGGCACTTCTGATGACTTGTTTAAAACAGATAATCCATTTGCAAAGCAATTTAGAAGTGGGAATAAAGAAGGACCAATGACTGTAATAAAGGAATAGCTAGTATTTATCCCCAGACGCAACAGCTACACCTATAAGATTTACATTTGGACAATATGTAGAAATAGTGCTTGCCAGCTCTGATATTGTGCTACCAGAAGTAACAATATCATCAACTATAAAAATATTTTCCACACATTTATAAATAGAGTTCCTATCATTGATTTCAAAAGCATCCTTAATATTATTTTTTCTTTCTTCTACACTTTGTAATGTATTCATGAATCTAGTTTCTTTTCTTCTTACTATAGATTCATTTAAAATTCCAAGACTTAATGTCTTTGCAAATTCATTAGCAATTAGTGAGGTTTGACAAAATCCTCGTTCCTTTATTCTTTTCTTATGTGAGGGTATTGGAATAACAAGACTATTACCAAATTTTATATCTTCAGGAAATTTTTCCCATAACTCTGCAATCTTTTTTCCAAAGTAGGGTGCTAATTTTTTATTACCATTTTTTAAATTAATAATCCCTTGTCTAAGCTTTCCTTCATACATACCCCAAACATAAGATTTAACTTTGTCAAGATGTTTAATATAATTGTCACCTCTTATTACAAATTCATTTTCACAAAACTTGCAAACTATAGAGTTGGAACAAGTCTCATTACATATAGAACATTGATTCTCATAAAGCAATCCAACAATTTGAGCTAATAGTCTTTTCATCATAGCTAAATATTTTAGTAGAAGTAAGCTAATATTCAAATCAAACAAATAGTGGATAGAAAGAGGTCTATACGGGAGAAAGTCTTTTCAAGATTTGCATTAAATTATCAATTTCATCAGAAAAAGCTAATGAGAGTTTTTGTCCAACTTGTACTAAATATGAGTATTCATTATTTCTAAGACTGTACCCGCGGCTTAATAAATCAACTAACAGATTAGGCTTTGATTGATTTGTTTTTACTACATTAATTAGGTTCATAACCCCTTCTAAGCTTGTAAGGTCTACAACTTCATCATCTAATACATCATAAACAATGTCATGAATCATGATTAGCTTTGAAGGCTTATAATTCACAATATTCTCCTCTTTATAAGCAAATAGGCATACTTCTAATTCTTTTCTAAGCAAATCATAAACCTGTGGTTGTAGCTCTTCAAGCTCTTTAGAACTTAAGCCAAGAGCAGATGGCTTGTGTATATTGTCAAGGCTGGTATTACAAATTTTGGTAACTAAGCCATAAGCAGAAAAATGCTTTTCATAAGAGCCTTCAATTCTTACAATTGAACCTTCAGCAACACTGTGTCTATAGGGGATAGAAGCTGTACCTTCTTTATAGCATTGAACTGAGACTATATTTGTACTGGAGTAGACAACCTCACCAAGAGGCTTATGTAGAGGATTTCTAGTAGTCATATTATTCACGTATCCAATGTAACAGATTTAGAACTATTATACATAAATTGTTATTGTAGCTCTTGACTTACTCACCAATGTTTGTCATACTTCATGGTTGGTTGTTGGCGAACCCAATTAAACCCTGATAAATAAAGGCTTTGAAAACAAGACTTGTTTATAAGAAAAAAAAAGGCTCTTAGGTTTCTCTCTTTAAGGCCCAATCGTGAAGGGTGTTAGAGGAAAAACCAAAAAAGTCTAAGTTAAATAAATAATAAGGAGAATCTAAATGAATAAATCAGAATTAGTAGATGCAGTTGCAAAGACAACTGGTCTTTCTAAGGCAGATGTAGATCGTGCAGTCAAAGGCACTATTTATAATATTTCTGTTTCACTTTCACGTGGCGAAAAAGTAACCTTCGTAGGTTTCGGAACATTTGAAAGACGTAACAGAAAAGCACGTATGGGAGTCAATCCACAAAACCCAACAGAAAAAATCAAGATCCCTGCAAAGAAAGCACCAGCATTTTCACCAGGATCAGAATTAAAAGAAGCTGTTGCAACTGGTAGAGCTCCAAAATTGGAAATCGTACCAAAAGTAATGGTTATGGCAGGTAAAGCAAAAGCAAAACCAAAGTCCAGCAAAAAATCTAGCAAAAGAAGATAAGACTAGTAAAAAATATAAAGACAGGGTGTTTTGTTTTTAAAAGCACCCTGTTTTTTGTTGTATAGTTTTAAGAGCACTATAAAACACTAATTACTATATAGAAGGTAAATTATCAATATGACTCAAGAAAAAAAAATTGCAGTTGGTTCAGATCATGCTGGTTTTGAACTAAAGGAAAATTTAAAACCCTTCCTTAAAGAACTTGGCTATGAAATAGTTGATTTTGGTACTAATACCAGCGATTCTGTTGATTATCCATTAATTGCTAAAAGTCTAGCTACTTCTGTAGCTAGCAAAAACCAGGACAAAGGAATTTTAATTTGTGGAACTGGAATTGGGATGTCTATTGCAGCAAATAAAATAAAAGGTATAATTGCTGCTCACTGTTATGATCCTGAAATTGCCAAACTGTCTAGGCAACACAACAATTCAAATATTCTTACTCTAGGAGGAAGAATTACAAATTTAGATTTATCTAAAGAAATTATAAAAACTTGGTTAGAAACAAAGTTCGAAGGTGGTAGACATTTAAGACGTGTTCAAGAAATTAGAGATTTAGAAAGATAAAGTGGAAAAGGTTTTAATTACAGGTGGCTCAGGCTTTATTGGTTTAGCTACTAAAACCAAGCTATGTAATCTTGATTACAAAATATTGTCTATAGGTAGAGCAATTAACGAAGATATTATAATTGACTTAAAAGATAACAAAAAGCTAAAAAAAATATTGGATGATTTTCAACCAAATATAGTATTACATTTTGCTAGTGGTTCAAATATTACAAGAGCAAATGAAAATAAAGATAAGGAATTTGGAGACACCATTACTGCTACTAGCAATCTAATCAATTGTTTAAAGGAAGTAAATTTAAACCCAAAGTTTATTTACTTATCAAGTCAAGCTGTTTATGGAATACCAGAATCATTACCTATCTCTGAACTACATCCAACTAAACCGATAACAATATATGGTACTTGCAAATTAAGAACTGAAGAGCTTATTGTTAATAGTAAATTTGATTATCTTATTTTTCGTATCCCCAGCATTTTTGGTAAAAATCAAAACTTTAATAAATCAGGAGTTATAGCCAAGTTTATAGAAAAAATGCAAGCAGGACAAAGTCCGATTATATTCAATGACCCAGATATTATTTCAGATTTTATTTATATTGAAGATGTCGCAGATGTTATTGTAAAGGGACTTACTGATAAAATTTATCCATCAATAAAAAATAAGATTTTTAACTTGGGTTCTGGCAAGCCTACTTCTTTAAAACAAGTATTAGATATCTTATATTTGTACTTTCCTGGTACCCCAATACCAGAGCTAAAGGAAAACAATTTATATCTAAGCAAAGCTCAAAAAGGATTATACTTAGATATAAATAAAATAAAAAAAGCTTTAGAGTGGGAGCCACTCTACACCATAGAAACAGGTCTAAAAGATATGATAGAAAATACTAAGTCATTTAAAAATGCTCAAGCTATTTATTAAAAGAATTATTGATATTAGTCTTTCACTAGCAGGAATTGTATTGTTATTCCCTTTTTGGGTTATCATTGCAGGTTTAATTAAGTTGAATTCTAAAGGTCCTATTTTTTATCTACATAAACGTGTAGGAATTAATGGGAAACTATTTACTTGTTTTAAATTTAGATCAATGTACCTCGGCTCCGATCCTCACTCCTTAGTCAGTAATAAAACTGATGAAAGAGTTACACCTATAGGCTATTTTTTAAGAAAAGCAAGTCTAGATGAAACTCCTCAACTCCTAAATGTTTTTTTAGGACATATGTCAATAGTAGGACCCAGACCAGCTTTACCATCACAAATGGAAGAGTTTTCTAAAAGTGATTTTGATAAATTGTTAGTAAAACCAGGATTAACAGGATGGACTCAGGTTAATGGAAGAAATTCTATTCCATACGAAAAAAGAATGGAGTTAGACTGCTGGTATGCTAAAAATTGGAACTTGTTTTTGGATCTAAAAATTTTAATAAAAACTTTTTTTGTTGTTTTTAAACAAGATGGTATCTATGATGCTAAATAACTTTCCTCATATTATTCTCACCTCACCTGGTGCAATTGCCTTTCACATAGGTAGTTTAACTATAAGATGGTATGGGGTTTTCATTGCTATAGCATTTCTAATTGCATATTTCATAGCAGAAAACTTAATAAAGAAAAAGCAGTTAAATCTAGAATGTTTTAATGACTTAATCTTATTAATTTTAATTTTTAGTATATTCTTTGCACGGTTATGGTTTGTAATTTTAAGCTGGGATTATTTTAAGAACAACTTAACTGAGATTCCTATGATCTGGCTTGGTGGTCAATCTATCCATGGAGGAATATTTGGAGCAATTTTCGCTACGCTAATGTTTTCTAAGATAAGAAAGGTTTCTTTTTATGCCTATATAGATGTAATTGCAGTTGTTACACCTCTTGGACAAGCTATAGGAAGATGGGGTAATTTTTTTAATAATGAGGCTTTTGGAAGACCTGTTCAAGACCATTTTTTTATCCCTATTTGGCTAAACATACCGATACATTACAGACCTGAGAAATATTTGAGCTATAAATTTTTTCATCCTACTTTTTTATATGAATCTTTTTTTGATTTAATTCTTTTTGTATTTCTTTATAGAAACTGTTTAGCGTGGAGTAATCGTCCTGGTAAATGTTTTTGGTTTTATTTATTTGGATATTCTATAATAAGATTTTTTCTTGAGTTTATAAGAGTGGATAGTTTATATTTGTTTGGGACATTTTCAAGTGCACATGTTATAAGTGTGGTTATTCTAATTTTAAGTGGGATTATGTTGTGTAGTAAATCGGAGAAACAAAAATGAACAAAACAAAACAAAAAATGATTATGGGAGTAGACATTGGTGGTACGAAAATAGCATTTGCATTAGTTTCTAGCGGAAAAATGATGACTCCCGTATATAAAGCAGAAACTCCGAAAGGTGAAAAGATACTAAGTGTTGTATCAAAATTTTATGAAAAGTTTTCTAAGAAGTATCTAATCGCTGGAATTGGAATATCTACAGCAGGAATGGTAAGTGATGATGGTCAGATAGTAGGTTCTACAGGAAACATTCCAGGCTGGCAAGGTACAAAAGTAAAAGAGATATTACAAAAGAAATATAGACTACCTGTTGTTGTAGAAAATGATGCAAATGCAGCAGCCTATGCTGAGTATCAGGTAGGTTCAGCAAAAGGAGCAAACCCACTATTAATGATTACTTTAGGTACTGGTGTTGGTGGTGGAGTGATTGTAAATGGAAAACTAGTTCGTGGAGCACATTTTGCCGGTGGAGAAATAGGACATATAAAACTAAGTTATACAAAACAAAGATTATGCACCTGTAGTAGATACGATTGTTTTGAGGCATATGCCTCAGGAAATGGTCTTCTTGCCTTGATTAAACATTACTTTCCTGATAAATACAAATCTATTTCTACAAGAAAGCTTTTTCAGCTAACTAAGAGCAAAACCAAAGATAGTATTTTAGCCATAAGAGCTATTGAGGATTGGCATTTTTATATAGCACTTGGTATTTGTAATTTATTCCATGTTTTTGATCCTGAAAAAATAGTTTTGTCTGGTGGACTATCAGAAGAGGTAGATATAAAGTGTTTACTACAACAAACCAAAAAACTTTTTTTGCCTGCTTTAGCCAAATCCGTTCATATAGAAAAAAGTGTTTTAGGAAACGATGCGGGATTACTAGGTGCAGCACTTCTTGCTAGTCAAAGCTTATAGATCTCCTTATATTTCTCTTTAATATGGTTTATGTAATGATCAATATTTAATGGCTCTCCACTAACTCTTAAAATCATTTCTTTAGGGGTTTCTAATTTTCCATATTTGCAAACATTGTTTTTTAACCATCCTACAAGATTTTTAAAATCACCCTTGGAGATTTGATCATCAATGCCTGGGATTTCTTTTTTCATTGTGTTAAAAATTTGTGCTGCATAAAGATTTCCTATAGTGTACAGAGGCAAATATCCAAACTCACCTGACGCCCAATAACTATTTTGCAAAGGTCCTTCATTATCTAAAGTAGGTTTAAGTCCAAAGTACTTTTGCATTTTTTCATTCCAAATTCTTGGTAGGTCACTAACGCTTATTTTTCCATTTACTAAGTCTCTTTCAATTTCATATCTCATAATTATGTGCAGATTTGATGTTAGTTCATCTGATTCATACCAGGAACAAGTCATATTCACAGAGTTCATTGCTTTATAAAAATCCTCAAAAGTAGTATTTTTTAATTGTTCAGGAAATCTTTCTTGTAGTCTAGGAAAATAAAACTTCCAAAATGGTTGAGATAGTCCAATAATTTGTTCAAACAATCGAGCTATTGACTCATCTGCTCCTAAAGAGACAGCATCAAACAATGGTGTTTTAGCAAGTTTTGGGTCAATGCTTTGGTAATTAATACCATGTCCTCCTTCATGAAGAATATTTGCAAAAGTAGCATTTAAATTATTTCCTTCAATCGTAGTTGTTAATCGAACATCATTTGAAGCTATATTTACAGCAAACAAAGAACTGCTCTCACCTAAAACACCACGTGTCAAATCAAAACCTATTGTAGATAAAAGTTCTTTACTTAAATTTAAAAGTTTCTTATGGTCATATTCTTTTGTAATACAGCTAGCATCAGGTTTTTTAGAAGAAAGTTTTTGTATAAGGGGAATAAGTTCTTTCTTCAACTTTTCAAATATTGTATCTAGTTCTTTAGTAGTCATCCCTGACTCATACTCATCAAGCAAAACATTATAAGGAGTATCATGAGCGTCTATAGATTTTGCAATTTCTTGTTTATAAGAAACGATTTTTTCCATAATTGGTTTGAACATATCAAAATCAACTTTTCCATCATTCTGCATCCACAATTGTTCTGCAGTAGTCACAATGTTTGTTAAATCTTCTATAACATTAGAAGAGATATTCTCTTCTCTTCTATAAGCTCGACTAAGCTCTCTGACAATTGCTTTATCCTGAGCATTTAATTGTACAATTTGTTTTTCGTTTGAAAAGAAATCAATAAGTTGTTTAATATCATCATCAGTTAGCTGCTTATGATTTTGTTTTGCAAGAAATGTCATCTGCCAGGATCTATCTTCAATGTTTGACTTTGGCATATTTACCGCTGTATCCCATATACAAAGCTGTGATAAATCTTTTATGGTTTGTAAGTCAGTTGCAATCTTTTTTAAGAGTTTAAGTTTTTTTTCGGTTTCAGGTGCTTCACTCTGAAAAATCGGTTTAAGTAAAGAAAATATTTTCACAGAATACATCCTTGTATAATTGTTTCCTGATAATATATCTAAGAAGAAATTGTTACTACTTAGCTAGTGTAATATTTCTAAATAAACGATTTATAAGATAAGATTTTATCCGATTTATTCGGTAAAATCTGTAAGATGTTATAAATAGCAGACTGGAAGCACTCTGGAAAGCCTGTTTTGGGAGCATAGCGAAAAAACAGGCGGTAGGTAAAAACAAGAAATTATCAATAGGTTTACTGCATGTCAAATGAAAAGGTATCGTATATAGAATGAAAGATTCTCGTATAAAAGCAGTGCTATTTGATCTTGTAGGAACCTTAATCTATGTAAAGGATTCCGTTGGAACAGTATATTCAGAAGTAGCACGAGGATTTGGTTTTAATGCTGATCCTGAAAAGCTAAATAAAAGCTTTCAAATCGCATTTCATCTGGAAGCACAGCCCACTGGTGGTGAAGAAGAGGAAAAAAAGTGGTGGCACAGAGTTGTCCTTGAAACTTTTAAAAGAGCTAATTATGATTTGAATGATAAATTTGATCTTCTATTTGATTTGATTTTTAAAGAATTCACAAAGAAAAATACCTGGGCCATTTATAGTGATGTAATTCCAACCTTGGAAAAACTGTTTGGCTTCCAAATTGGATTAATATCAAATTTCGATAGTCGTCTTGAGATTATTTTAAAAGAATTAGATCTTATTAAATATTTTCAGGTTTTAAGCTATTCAGGAAAAGTAGGATATTCAAAACCACATCCTGCAATGTTTCAATATGCATTAAGTGAGTTAAATGTCCTTGCAGAAGAATCCTTATATATAGGTGATAGTCTTAATGTAGATTATTATCCTGCATGTGATTTAAACATAAATTCACTTCTAATTGATAGAGATGGTTTCAATACTGATAAAACTGTAAAAAGTATTTCAAATCTTAACGAAATCTTTGAGTTTTTATGAAGATATGTCATTGCAAGAAACTTTAGCCATTCCTGTTAACTTAAGCATTATTATTTCGATTCATGTACCAGTTTGGAGCCTTCCAAAGCCGCGGGGTTCTTGGCTTTATAATTTGTAATTGCACTCATTTCCAGTTATCTTAGTTGTATTAGGCAGATTACATAAGGTTCCCTTGGGCTGTCCGGCTCCTGCACTTGGTACATGAACCTTTTTTAGCTTAAGTTAACAAATAATAGAGTTTTAGTATCACTCAAAATAGCATTGCCTCCTCTTGACCTATAGACTTATATTCTTATAAACTTATAAACCTAATATGCCAATTACAACACATACTATTAGAGACTCAAAAAAACAAAACCGCAAGATTATTGCCTTAACAGCATATGACTATAGCACCGCTAAAATACTTGATAAGTCTGGGGTTGATTTAATTTTAGTAGGGGATAGCTTAGCCCAGGTAGCTCTTGGATACGATAGTACTCTTCCTCTCACGATGGATGAAATGTTACATCATGCTAAAGCCGTCATCAGAGGAGTTAAAAATGCATTAGTTGTAGTTGACTTACCATTTTTAAGCTATCAGGTTAGTAAAAAAGATGCCATTTATAATGCCGGAAGATGCTTGCAGATAGGTGCACATGCAGTAAAGCTAGAAGGCGCTTCAGAATATATTTTAAAAATAATTAAAAAAATGGTTTCAGTAGGAATTCCCGTTTTAGGACATATTGGATTTACACCACAATCAGTTAATGCTCTCGGTGGAAATAAGGTTCAAGCTAAGACTGCAAATGAAGCACATAAACTTGTTCTTCAAGCCAAAGATTTACAAGATGCTGGTTGTTTCGCCGTAGTAGTAGAACTAGTACCCAGTGAATCAGCAACATTAATCACAGAAAGTTTAGATATCCCTGTTATTGGAATCGGTGCAGGAAGTGGCTGTGACGGACAAATATTAGTTACAGATGATTTGTTAGGAAAGTTTATAGATTTCAAACCAAGTTTTGTAAAACGCTATCTTGAAAGTGGAAAAGATTCTGAAGATGCAATAAAAAGATTTATCAACGATGTCAAAGAAAGTAAATATCCTAGTGATTCAGAAAGCTTCTTCATGACAGAGTCAGAAGCTGAAAAGATAAAAACCAATTAATAAAGAAAATATAAAAGCAGCAATTAAAAAAAAAGATGGCTGGTGGGCATCATTGTTTTCAGGTCCTTGTGCAAATTTACTTTTGTTTTTTATAGCTGATATTAAGTGGATTACTCCAAACATAGTAACTACAAGCTCTTTACTTCTTTGTTTTATAGCTGCATTTTTAATTTCTAAAGGAACTATGACTTGTTTAATAGTAGGCAGTGTATTAGTTCAGCTAGTCTTTGTTCTTGACTGCCTAGATGGACAGTTAGCACGATACAGAAAACAGTCTAGCAATTTTGGAGCGTGGTATGACAGAGTAACAGATAGGGTAAAAGATTTTTTAATTTATTTTTCAATTGCCTATGGACATTATGCTATATATCAAGACTGGAAAATATGGCCACTTGGTATGACAAGTTTGTTTTTTATTTATTTACTGGATTACTATGTGAATCAGGATGTGAAATTAGAAACAAAGGATCAGAAAACATCAGAATATCAGAACACCAGCACATCAGCACATCAAAACATCAACACAACATCTTCAATTCTCAATTCTTTCTTTGCTCTTGGTAAAAATGTTTATAACCTATGCCCCATCCTCCGATTTAAAATCGGTGAACAATATTTATTGATCTCAATATTTTTACTTTTTAACCAAACTAGACTATTATTTCTTATAGTGATTTCTCTTGGGTTTTTATACTCAATATATTGGCCTTTTGCTCAGTACTATGGGAAGAAGCCAGGGTAGAAGGTTTGTCCCCTGAAGTCATATTTACCTTGCAAATCGTTGCTTGCAATAGCATTCTGCCATGCAAAACGCTAGATTAAACAACTAATTGCTAGGTTGCCGTTAGCAAAACAAATCCCGCCTGGTTAAGAAAAAAGATGAGAGAGAATTGAATCTTGTATTTCTTGATTAAGGGGAGCGTAGTTTGTTACTGTAAGATATTGATTAGGTTTATAAAAAATATTTAAGGAGAAATTTATGGTTACTACTGGTTTAAGATTAATAGATCAAGCAAAGCAAACTTTAAGTGCTGCTCAAAATGCTATAGCACTAAAAAGAGAACAAGAAATAGCAGAGCACATACAAAGTACCATAGCAAATTTAAAGGAAATTGTTTTAAAGGCTGCTTCAGAAGGGAAAAATGACATCACGCTTTTTAAGCTAACGCAAGATGATTATTTGCATTATTCGGATTCAAGAACTCCCAGTGGTTACCTGTTCACTAGTTTATACAGTAAAAGCTTACGAGACTTTTGTGATTTTTTAATAAAAGAAGGGTTTACTATAACAGCAGATGATCCTGGTGATGGGGGACGTGATCTAAGAATCAACATTAACACTCCTAGTTTTCATCACGATTCGTTGAAAATACAAGGAGAGATTACAGAAATTCCAGAAGCTACTTTTGAACTACTGAAAAAGCTAGCTCCTATGAATATAGCTATTAGGATAGTCAAACTCAAGGACTTGAATTCTATAGGTAAAGCTCTTTCATAAGGAGCTTCTTCTTTTTAAGATCATAGGAAAAGCAAGATCAAGACTAAAACTACTTACTATAATTGCAATAAATATAAATAAACCTCCTATTGCACGACTGGAAATAAATGCTTCTCCTCCAAAAGTCCATGCAAAGATAGCTCCAAAGACAGGTTCAAGTGCAAAGATAAGTGAAACTCTTAATGGTGCCGTAAGCCTTTGAGCTAGTAATTGAATTAAAAAAGCTATAACTGTTGGAAAGAAAATCAAATAACTCATTATCCAAATAACTTTAGAACTACTTATAGAATGTGGTAATTGGAATATAAAAGCAGTAATAAAACTAAGCAGTGCTACTGTAATGAATTGTTGAAAAGTAAGAATATAGGGATCTAGTTTGTTCTTTATATAAATGTCTGCAAGTATTATGTGCATGGCATAAGAAATTGCTGTAATGAGCGTGATTAGATCTCCTTTATTTATTTCTTTTAATCCACCTGTTAATATCCAAAGTCCAGATATTGAAAATAAAACAGCTAATAAATTCACTAGTGATGGAGATTTTCGTAAAAATATAAATGCAAACAAAGGTACAAAAGCTACAAATAATCCTGTTATAAATGCTGCATTTGATGCTGTAGTATAAAGTAGTCCAATAGTTTGTGATAAATAAATACCCCATAAAGCAATGCCTAAGATAAACCCTTGCCCCCAGTGAGCAAATATAGATTTTCTTTTTAAAAGAAGATAAGGCAAAATTATCAACCCTGCTATTAAAAACCGATAGGCACATAAAATTACAGGATCTATGTTCTTTAAAATATCTTTAACCACAAAAAATGTAGTACCCCATATGGCGCTGGCATAGATTAGTCCAAGATCTGCTAATAGTGGTTTATTGGGTTTCATAATTAGAATTGAATAAATTGTACTATATTTTTTTCAATTAATTGCGAGGAGACTCTGAAAAAGTCTTTTTTATTATCACCCACATGCCTTTGCTCACCTTTCACCCTGCACAAAATGCTGTTTATTAAATTTTAACCGCATTTTGCTTGGGATACGGTTCGCTTAAGACATGTAGGTGTTTTTAAGACTTTTTCAATGAGTGAAGCTTAGATACCTGGATAGCAGAGGTTATATAGTTTACAAAATGATTTATATTTAGTTCTTCTCCTGTAACTTCTTTAATTAGTTCACTGGGTGATTTAGTTTTCCCATGTTTATAAATTTTTTCTTTTAACCAGTCTCTAAGAGTGATTAAGTCACCATTTTTAATTTTATCTTCTAGATTCGGTATTTCTTTTTTTGCTGTATTATAAATCTGAGCTGCATATAATATCCCAAGACTATAAGTAGGAAAATATCCAATATCACCACAAGACCAGTGGGGATCTTCAAGAGGTCCCTCTGAATCACTATCAGGAGCTACACCTAAGTACGATATAGATTTTTGATTCCAGGATTTTGGAATATCTTTAACTTCAAGCTTTCCTTCTATTAGTTCCTTTTCAATCTCATAACGAATCATATTATGAAGGTTATATGATAAATCATCTGATTCAAATCTTGACGGTGTAGTTTTTACCTTATTTAGTGCATTATAAAATTGTTCTAAGCTAACGTTTTTCAGCTGCTCTGGAAATATTTCTTGAAGCTTTGGATATAAGTACTGCCAAAAAGGAAGCCCCTTTGCAATGATCGTGTCATAAAGTTTGGCTTGTGACTCATGAAATCCTAATGATGCTGCATCAAACAATGGTGTTCTGGTTAACGCTGGATCAAGTCCTTGATCCAATAATCCATGTCCTCCTTCATGAATCATCGTTAGTATACCCCAAAGCAAATTGTCTTCAATAGGATTTATGGTTAGTCTTGTGTCATTTGGTGTAATGCCCATACTGAAAGGTGTTTTAGCCTCATCAAGTCTTCCTTTTGAGAAATCAAACCCTATATGCTCTAAAAGCAATCTATAAAATTCCATTTGTTTATCAATACTAAAGTTTTTATTTGAAAAAACATCTTTTATTTCTTTTTCTTCATTGTTTGACTTTTCAATTACTGGAGCTAATGAGTTTCTTAAATTTAGAAATAGCTTATCCAAAATATCTGTTGTCATACCAGGTTCAAAAACTTCAAGCAAAGTATTATAAGGAGAGCCTGTATAACCCACCAGCTCTGCTTCTTTCTTCTTCAGTAAAATAATTTTTTCAAGAGATGGAGCAAAAGTCTGAAAGTCATTTTTTTCTCTTGCTTCAAGCCATTTCTGATGGGCTTCTGTAGTCACTCGTGTTAATTCTTGAAGTAAGCTAACTGGAACTTTTTCTATTCTCTTCTGTAGTTTAGTCAGCTCTTTCACTAAAGCTTTATCAGTATTATTAAGTTGATTTAATGTTGTTTCATTAGTGAAAGCACTAATTAAGCTTTTCATTTCATTTGAGGTTAAAATTTCATGTTGTAGTTTTTTTAAATAGGCTCTCTGCCAGCCACGGCTTTCAAGTGCTTTCTCTGGCATCTTAGTGTTTAAATCCCATTCAGCAATTTGATCTATACAGTTTATGGCTTGTACATCTTCTGCTAGTTTTTTTAACTCTTTCAGTTGAGAATCCCTAGTATCTTCACTAAGTATTAGATTAATTTGATCTATTTGTGGAACTGTTTCACTGTTTGAAATTTCTTTCGGGTTAAAAATATTATTTAACCACCCTGAAAACCTATTTAATGATGGATATATAGTTGTAATAACTTTTTCAAGAATACGATCCCACAGAGTATTTCCTACTTGATTTTTTATTTTTAGTTGTTTAGCTGTGTCATTGGCTACAAATTTTGTATCAGTTTTATTATCAGTAGCAGTAGTAATTGGCCTATTAACATCAGTACTTAAAGTCTTATGTAAAGGAAATGGTGAGCTAGGAGTTTTATCTACTCTCAACATAGTTTTATTCACAAATTTAAATCGTGAGTAAAAAATAACAAGTAAAATATTCCCCGTCAAATGAAAAGGTATCGTATGAACTCTGTAAAGAAAACATTAACTTCTAGGATCAAAAATATCTCTTAACTTATCTCCAACAAGGTTAAAACAAAGCACTGAAATAAAAATACATAAAGCTGGTACAAATAGTATCCAAGGTCTAACAAGCATGTTAGACAATTCTTTTCCTTCAGCTAAAATATTTCCCCAGCTTGGGTCAGGCTGAGTAATCCCAAGTCCTAAAAAGCTCAATGCACTTTCACCAATGATAAAACCAGGAATAGATAAAGTTGCTGCAATGATTATGTAACTTGTGGTTTGTGGAAGAATGTGTTTAGTAATGATTTGAAAATTGCTTATGCCTATGGCTCTTGCTGCCTGAACATATTCTTGTTCTTTAATAGAAAGCACCTGTCCTCTTATAACTCTGCTTAACCCTGCCCAACTTACAAATGAAAGTATGACTGTAATCAGCAAAAAACGCTGGGAGTTAGAAATATTTGCTGGCAGAATACTAGCCAAAACAACTATTAGATAAAAATAAGGGAGACTCATTAAAGCCTCTGCTATTCTCATCATTAAATTGTCAATCGATCCTCCAAAATATCCCGACATCCCACCATATAACAACCCTAATGGAAATACAATTAATAATCCCACAAAACCAATTGTTAAGCTTGGTTTACCACCATGTAGAATTCTAGAAAATACATCTCTTCCATTTCTATCAGTTCCAAACAAACAAATTCTTTCTTCTCCAGTTGTACCAAATAAATGAGTCCTCGTAGGAAAAACACCTAACATTTTATACTCATCAGACTCTACAAATAGTCTTAAGAAAACCTTTTCAGATTTATCTTCAATGATTTGTTTTGTAAATGTTGTTTCATTAAAGACATAACTCGTTCTATAAATAAATGGAGGTGATAACTGACCATCATCCCAAAAATAAACCATTGAGGGTGGCATATAGCTTGCTTTTGGATTTCTTGTGTTGGGATTATATGGTGCTATAAAATCACTTAATGCAATAGAAAAATATAAAACAATTAAAATCACTAAGCTAATTCTAGAAATTTTATCCTTTAAAAGTATTTTTAATACATCCATTCTCAATTTTCAATTCTCCATTCTCAATTTTCAATTCTCCATTCTCAATTTTCAATTCTCCATTCTCAATTTTCAATTCTAATTCTCGGGTCAGCAAACTTCAATAAAAGATCAGCCAACAAATTGCCAAGGATTAACATCACTGCCCCAAGCATTAATGTCGTCATGGTAAGATTCACATCAAGTTTTCTTGCTGCTTCTAAGGTCAAGGCACCAAGCCCTGGATAGGACAGTATCGTTTCAGTTAAAGCAGCTCCGCTAAGAAGTGAAGCAAACTCAAATCCAAAAATTGTAATTAGTGGATTGATTGCATTTCTTAATGCATGTTTATAAATCACTTTATTTGTAGGAAGTCCTTTTGCAATAGCAGTTTTAACATATTCTTGCCTAAGAACATCTAACAAATTTGCTCTCATTTGTCTTTGCAATCCAGCTATTGAAACTAAAGTAAGGATTGTAGTAGGCAATATTAAATGTTTCAGCATGTCTACTACTTTTTGAAAGCTATTCATTTCATAGAAATTGATACTAGTTAGCCCACCAATAGGTAGTATTTGGCTTTTTAAAGCAACTAATAAACCTAAAACAGCTAATACAAACGTAGGTGTAGACATTCCACATGATGTAAAAATTGAAAGTAGTTTATCAATAAGCTTATTCTCTTTTAAAGCTGCCCAGATCCCAAGAGGAATTGCAATGAACCAAGTAGCAATTAAAGTAGTAAGACTTAGTAAAAGAGTATTTAACATTGGTTTTCCTATTACCGTGCTTACAGATTGATTTTGTTGTGTTACGCCTAAGTCTCCATGAAATAAACCTTTCAACCATAAAAGATATTGTATATGCCAGGGTTCATTTATACCAAGTCTTTTTTCTTCTGCTTTTAATACCGTTTCACTAATAGATGGGTTAAATCTTAAATCTGCTAACGGATCACCTGATTTTAATACTATCGGTTTTATTGGAATATCCATAGGATATACAGAGCTAAGCTTCAATGAAAAAGATAAAACAGCAATGCTTATAACTACTAGCGAAAGATATTTTGATTTATTTATAAAAGCTTGAGTCCAGTAAATAAACATAAATAAGCTTAGAAAAACAAGACTAACAATAAAAGCTACATTAGTATCTTTGAAGAAAATATCAAAAGGCAAAATAGAAAACTTTGCTAAGTACCAGGAAAAATAAATCAACAACAATAAGCTAACGCTTCCGGTAAAGTACCAATTTTTTATTTTCGATATAAAGAAAATAAGGATTAGAGATATAGAAGGAAATATTATAAAGCTTAGATTTACTGCTTTTATTGTGATATTTAAGCGAATAATTGCAAAGCTAATAATAGAAACTATAAAAAGCAAAGGAATTGAAGCTAGAAATCTTTTAAAAACATAACTTGCTGTACCCATAACATTTATTATACTCAAGCTAACAACTTAAGTCATATAAGTTTACAGTGGGCCATAATTACGCTAGTATTGTTCAATATCTGGCCCAATTTCAAATTTGATTAAATTATGCAAGTAAGAAACAAAGAAAATTTGACACCGTCATCTATTACAAAGCTTATGCATGCAAATATTCCAAGAAAATCAATCTACAGCGATATTGAAATAAATAATTTTACAAATAACTCATTAAAAGATATTGGTCTTCTTTTAAAAGAAAGCAGAGAAGATAGAAAAGTAAGTTTAAAAGAGTTGAAAGAAAAGACCCGAATACCACTTCATCATATTTTATCCATTGAGTCTGGTGAAAGAGAAAAACTTCCTGAAGATCTTTATTTAATTGGTTTTATTAAAAGATATGCAAAGGTTCTTGGTTTAAATGAACAACTAATTGCTGAAATGTACTTAAAGGGAAAGAAGTATCAAGTAAATGATCAAACAAATAATCAAATAGATGATCAAAGAACTCATTATGAAGATAAAGATTTTGATCTCTTATTCGACAATGAAACAGAGAATGAGCCTAAGATTTTTAAATTCAAGCCCAGAAACAATTCATCAAATAAAAACAGCATCGATAAAAACTTTTTTAAAACCTATCATTTATATTTGCTAATAGGATTAGGTTTATTTTTAATTGCATTTTATTTAATGATTAAAACAATAACTCCACCTGAAAAAAACTCACAAGATGCTTCTGATATTGTTCTTGAAAATGAAAACAATGAAGCTGATAGCTTCGATGAAGATGAAGATTTAAATGAAGCTAATAACTCAACACTAGAAAACTCTGATTTTTCTGAAGAAGAAGAAAATGAGCCTGTTATATCTACTCCAAAACCTCCTGTAATTAAAAAAGAAGTTGTTGTTAATAAACCAATTCAACCAATAGCAACGACTCCAAAGCCTCAAGTAAAGCCAATAGTAGCTACTCCAAAACCTCAAATGAAAACAATAGCTAAACCAATCAATAAGCAAATAGTTAAAACTAAACCAGTACTAGTAGAAAAGAAAACTACAACAGCCGTTAAAACTAAGGTTGAACCAAAAACAATAGCTAAAACACTTACTCAACCAAAGACTGAGTTTAAAAGACTTATAATTGAAGATGCTCCAAAAATAGAAATAAGAAAACAAGTCACAGAAATAAGAGCAAATCCTTATAATTACAATAAACAAGAAACAACTACTGATGAAATTATGCTTAGACCCTTACATTAAGTAATTATTTTTTCAAGATACAATCTGCTACCTCTATTAAATAAGGTTTTATATTTAAATTTTTAACAAAGGTTAAACTGTTTTTTGCTTTTTCTAGATAGCTTTTTGCAAGGTCTAATGCTTTTTTACAACCATTTAATTCATTTACTAAGTTAATTGCTTTTGTAAAATCCTCAGGATTATTGAACCTGCTTTCTATTAGCTTTCTAAGCTCTTGTGACTTTTCATTCTTCTCATCTAATGCAAACAAGGTAGGAGCAGTAATTATTCCTTGTTTTAAATCTGCACCAACTTCTTTTCCTAGTTCATTTTTTGTACTCGTAAAGTCTAAAGTATCATCAACTATCTGAAATGCAATTCCTAAAAAATTGCCAAAATCATTGGCTAGCTTAATATCTTCTTCACTTTGATCGTTTAAAAGGCTCGATGACTTACATGCAGCAGCAAATAGACTGGCGGTTTTAGTCGTCGATTTAGTTATGTACTGATCCCATGAGATATTTGTATCATATTTCAAAGAATATTGTTCAATTTCTCCATCACAAAGATCGCTTAAGACATTTGCATAGATTTTTACAATTTCTGAATTTTCTAACTCACCCAATCTCACTGATGCCTGAGCAAATAAAAAATCCCCCGTAATAACAGAGATTTTGTCATTCCATAAATCATTTATGGTTTCTCTTCCTCTTCGAAGTGGCGCAGAATCAATAATGTCATCATGAACAAGGCTAGCGGTATGAATCAACTCTGTCAATTCTGCAAGGATAAAATGCCTCTTACTTACTTGTCCTGTAGCCTTTGCTGTTAAAAAACATAATGCAGGTCTTATTCTTTTACCACCAGCTTTAAAAATATACCGAACAACTTCAGAAAGAAGCTTACTGCGCACAGGCAGTTTCTCTGTCAATGATTCTTCCAAAATTTTCAGCTCATCATTAATCAAGTTTAAAAAAGCCAGATCAATCTCTTTTTTGTTTTTAGCTAACTTTTCAATTACTTGTTGCATTTTCTTTATATATTAGCTTTTATTTTATTTTCTATCAAATCCTGAGCCTTAAGATCAGAATTTGTAAATTCCTCAATCATGTACTCCATAGTTTTTTGAACTGAGTTGTTTTTTTTGTATTGGTTTAAAAAACACATTGCTTCATTTCCATTTGTTAATATGTCAGTAATTGGAAGTAAATAATTTAAAATATTTAATTCTTTTGCAATGCTTTCTAAATCCTTGAATAAAAACTCAATTATATGAGCTGCTTTATTAGTAGTGTTATTTCTCCAATCCCATATATTTGCATTCAATCCTGCTTTTGATACTAACTCTTCTTGTTCTTTAAGACGTGTAACTATACTATCTAAGTCATTCTTCGTCGTGTTTAAAACTAATGGCCATTTGTCTTCAATCAAGTACTTATGTATTAAACATTCTATAAATGCAACTATACTTAAAGTTTTAGTAATATCTGAGACAAAGTCACAAATTCTTACTTCAATACGATTTAAATCATAGGGTCTATTGTTTCCATTTGGTCTAATCGATGTCCAAAGATGTCTGACATTGAACATTTTTTTATTAGCTAATTGTTCATTAGTCCACAAGACATAATCATTATGATCAGCGAAAAAAGGAACAAAGCTAGGCGTATGTGGAAAACTATGCCAGCGATAAGAGTTAAAATCTGTTACATTTCCATCATAGAAACAAGATGAAGCACTTAAGGCTAAAAGCAAAGGAGCATCTAATCTTAATGCTGAAAGTAGTTTAAACAATGTATTAGTATCTTCAATACCAAAATTTATATGTAAACTCGTCGTAACTACACTTGTTTTATAAGTATCCCAAACTAACTGATGATACTTATCGCCTGGCTTTGTAGGATAAAATTTCTTTTCAAATGGTAATGCTATAGTACTCCCTGGTATTAAGGTAAAATCACCGTTTTCTTTTAAGTACTTTCTAAGCTTAAGCCGAGGTTCAAGAATTTCTTTAAAGAGCTCATTATAATCAATAATAGGACTTGTTATATACTCTACATTTCTCTCATCTGGCTCTTGTGAAAAATTTGGAAAGTGTTCAAGTATTTTAGATGAAAGGGGTAATACTTGACCATCGCTTGTACCAGCGTAAAGCTCAACTTCTAATCCTTTTTTTAATAGTTTAGTCATAGTTTTTATTGATATAAAGCTATAGTAACATACGTAACTTCTTACCTGATTTTATTACAAGTAGGTAGCAGTCGCAATTATTACCTACTTGTCTACAACTATACAAAACATAATTTCAGTAGTAAACTAAAATATGTTTTTATAGGAGTATATAGGAGTAGTAGGAAAAGTATGAAACAATTTTTTAATTCTCGCCAATTATATTTTTTAATGTGTCTAGCCATTTCATTTTCTTTATTTGGTTGCAAAGAAAAAGGAGCTATGGTTTCAGTATTTGATGGCATACCTGAGTCAGCAGTAATTACTGAAGTTAAAACATCATTAGAAAACAAGAAACCCTTAGCTATTGCATTTACAGCTGAATGGTGTCCACACTGTAGACAATATAAACCCATGTTTTTTGAAGCAAAAGAATTGAAGTCTAGTGAATGTACTTTTATTAATATCGATGTAGATGATGCAAATGGCTCAGTACTATCAAACAGATTTAGAGTTAGTGGTATTCCAACAACTGCATTTGTCAGAGCTGATGGTTCTGTTTTTAAAGTACAAGTTGGTGAAATCGCAAAAGATGAATTAGTAAAAATTGTAGATGATTTAGTAAAAAGTAAAAAGAAAAAGAGTAGTGAACCCATTGCTCCATTTCCAATTGAACCTATTGAAGTGAAAGCACCAGCACAAGCTGAACCAAAGAAAGATGAAAAGCCTCTTGAAATAATTAAACAAGAAGGTGAAGAACTACAAGTAGAAGAAAAGAAAGAAGATAAAAAAGAAGAAGTAAACCAAGCACCAGAAATAAAAGAAGAACCTAAAAAAGAGGATTCAACAGACAACATTGATGGTGAAGATTCGATAGAAGAAGAAGGTGATTAAATCTCATCCTAAGACCAATCTGGATTTCCCATTGTCAAGCCTGAACTTTGTTTTTTTAGATCCCCCCTGCAAAAGAATTACATCCTTCATGAACTTCAAAAACTACATCTACCTTATCATCAGCAGATCTATCATCTTTTTGCCAATACTGTCCAATTAGTCTTTTAAGATCTGACTCAAGCATTCCTTTTCTTAGTTCATTACCCCACGTTCTATATTCAGGCCAAGTACCACCAAACCAATAAAAAGCATTTAGTCCTCCTTGGTGAGACCTTTCTGAATTATTAGGTGGAGTAAAATTTGCTGCCGCTGTTAGTGTAGTCCCAACTTCAGGAACTACATTATATGGATCATTAGCTTCTTTTTGATACCATGAATGTCCTGTATAGTAAAATAAGACTTCGACTTTTGCAGGAAGTACTGTGACATCGTCTATTCTTGCTGCAGCATTCATAGTTTTAATATCATTTGCCAGCATTGCTACTGGTTCAAATACATCCATAATAAGGGCAGCTTCACTTACAGGAGGAGCAGCATTAACAGCATTCAACGGAAAAACGTTGCCCTCAGGAAAAAGATTAGGATATTCACTCATAAGTCTTGCTTTTACATATCTCATGTTTTGTCTAGAAGTAAACAGGTCCCCCCTATTTTCTCCTGGAATTAAAACTAGAATGCGATGGATCTCAAAATTACTCATATCATTTTTCACCCAAGCATTTATATCCCAAGGAGATCGTCTAGGTGACTGAGTCTGGGAACCATTTGCATTATCACGTAATCGATCAGTTCGTTGACCTACAGCTCTGGTTTCAAAATCTCTCCAATAATCATCTTCACTTATAGCATCAAATGCTGCAGTAAGAGAGGCTGTAGTATTAAGTTTTGAAAAAAGTGCAAATGTAAAATACGAAATGAAATTAGCATGATTGAAGGGGCGAATTGTGATATCTTCGTGACCACTTAGTCTAAGAGTAACACTCAAGCTGCCTGTTCCCCCAGGACCAGTATAAGGATTACGCGATATAGCAATGTTCGTAAAACCTGCGCCATCAAAGCGTTGAAAATCCATTAAAGCAATAGCTGGAGTAGTTTCAAATTCACTCTGGTCTGCCATAATAGACGATTGAAATCTAATCCCTCCGTTAGTACCTACTCGATTTATTACTAGGAAGGGTGGTGGGGAATAGGCATATGAAGGAGTCCCTTGCCTTGTAGCAGCAAAGTAAAGATTCCTTGTCGATGTCCCTGTAGCTGCATCCCAACCAGGCCATTTATTCGTCATTCTATTTCTTTCTGGTACAGGAAGAAGATTATTCTCAGTATATGCAATTACAGCTTTGAAATTTTTTTGAATTAATTCTTTTACTTCATACTTTTTATCGAACTTTGTTCTAAATCCAAGAGAAGCAGATGGTTCACTTGGTGTTTCATCAGATGTTTCACTCAATGGTTCACTATTAGTCAACTTGGGTAACTGAAAGAAAATACAATTTTTAATATCATTTTCAGATAAACTTTTTGGATCACACCCTCCATCAGATTCATTTTCATAGTATTTTTTCACACAGTCTGGACATGGTAGTGCACTAGGACATTTTCCATCTATAACATAGGTTATAACCTTGTCTGATTTTGGCAGAGGTCCGGATTCTTCAGTAGGACTACCAATAAGTTTTTCCTCAGTAGCACCATCATCTGTACTAAGATAAATATCTGGTATGCCACAAAGATCTTCAGTAGTACACGTGCTTGAACACCCATCACCATCAATGGTATTTCCATCGTCACATTTTTCTCCATCTTCTAAAATGTTATTTCCACAAACTAAATTGGCTGGAGGAGGAGGTTCAACAACAGGTTCATCAGCAGTAGATTCATTACAACCTAAGAACACTGAAACAGAGCTATCTGCTAAGTCTAATTTACCATCTCTATTAAAATCTCCTGCTACTATCCCACTACCACTAAGAGAAGCAGAAGAAGATTTATAATTAAGTGTCCCATCTACTGCAAGTGTTATATTAAAAGCTGGACCTACTATGTCTTTTTTACCATCCATATCAAAGTCTGCTATTGCTATTGAATATGTAGCACCTGTACCACTATAAAGCACAGCAGAAGCAAAAGTTCCATTCCCATTATTTAGAAGAACTGAAACTCCACCATCAGAACTTGTAACTGCTAAATCTAAATCACCATCTCCATCAAGATCTCCTGCCTCTATCTCCAAATTATAATGGTCTGTATCATAATTCACAGCAGAAGCAAAAGTCCCATCTCCATTATTTAGAAGAACTGAAACCCCGTTATCAGCATCACCATTATAATTTGCAGTTGCTAAATCTAAATCACCATCTCCATCAAGATCTCCTGCTGTTACTGCATAGGAAATGCTGCCCGTAGGATAAGTAATGGGAGAATTAAAACCACCGCTAGCCTTACTTATAAAAACTGAAACACTAGCACTACCAAGACTTGTAACGGCTAAGTCTGACTTACTATCTCCACCAAAATCTCCAGCTGTAATTCCAAAAGGAGTAGGAACTCCTTCTAAAGAATAACCTATAGCAGGCTTAAATATTCCATCTCCATTATTTAAAAGAACTGAAACTCCGTCATCAGCGCCACCATTATAATTTGCAGTTGCTAAGTCTGGTTTTCCATCCCCATTAAAATCCCCTGTTGTTATTTCGTACGGAGTCTGACCTACATCATAGTTAGTAGTAGTAAATGTCCCATTTCCATTATTTAAAAGAACTGAAACATCGTTACCACCATTATTTACAACTGCTAAGTCTAAGCCATTAACTCCATCAAAATCTGCTGTTGTTACTCCAAAAGGTTGAGAACCTACAGCATAGCTAACAGGACTTGAAAAAGTATTAATTGTACATATTGAAGAACAGCAATCACCATCAGTGATATTTCCATCATCACATTCTTCAGGTGATTCTTTGATTCCATTTCCACATACTGAATTAGCTAGTGACGGAGGTTCAACAGCAGGTTCATCAATAACAGGTTCAATCACAGATGACTGTTCAGTTATAGTAGGTAGAAGTGGTGATGCCTCTACACAAAAACCAAGGGTAATGCTTGACTTACCATTTCCAAGATTAGTGTAACCACCATCTGGCTCGTCGAGTGCTTTAATATTGTTACTGTTGTTTTCCGTTCCAGTTCCTGGTGAAACGAAACCTGCATAAACTAAACCATTCTTAAAATTTAATTGTACAGCATCGATGTTATTACCAGTAAAATCGCTAAGCCAATCCGGGTGCACAGAACAATCAATAGTGATGTAACTACCATTATTGTCTCGAGTTCCGTCTGCTTTACTTAGAAAAACATTATAAGTTTCTAATGGATCATAAATGGAATATGATGTGGTGAAACTAGGTGGATCAACAGTTGGATCATCAGTTGGATCAACAACATAAGAGGGGGGAGAGCCTGTAGTTAATTCATAAACTGTAACCGATTCTAACCCCCCATTTGCACTTATTAATGAAGAAGATATAGGAGTACAAGAAGTTGGTGGTGAAGGTGGTTCAAGAGTAGGTTCATCAACAGCAGGTTCATCAGACGACTGTTCAATTATAGTAGATTGAGTTTCAGTAGATGGGGGAGCTGATTCTATTTTACACGTGCTTGAACATCCATCTCCATCTGTAAAATTATTATCATCGCATTCTTCCGAAGTACCATTTATTATTCCATTACCACAAAAAGGCGAAGTAACACCTTCTACAGTACAAGCAGAATTACAACCATCACTATCTGTAGTATTTCCATCGTCACATTGTTCAGGACTTTCTTTAGTTCCATTGCCACATACTGAATTAGCTGGTGGAGGAAGTCCAACAGCTGGCGGTGGGTCACCTGGGAGTGGAAGAGATGGTGGAGGATCTACTGGTGGTGGCTCACCTGGGAGCGGAAGAGATGGTGGAGGATTCACTGGTGGTGGCTCACCTGGTAGCGGAAGAGATGGCGGAGGATCTACTGGCGGTGGCTCACCTGGGAGTGATGAAGAATACTCACACTGACAATTTCTTATATTTGTTTTATTACATACTCCATTAGAGTGCGCTGTACAAGCTGAATCATCTGTACAGTTGTTAATCGGTACTATGCATCTGTAATCATCGCATATTTTGCAATCATCACATTCTGTACTAGATGTACACCCATAAGGATTTAAACCACGAGCAACTACCTGGTCTCGATTTAGATCAACTCTTATTTGAAAATTTCCATCTACTGTATTGTTATTGCTATCAGTATTTCTAATTTGAAAATCATAATAAGTCATTGGATGGTAAACCATATTTGCATCTGCTTCAGCTTCAATCGTTCCAGTTATTCTATATCCATTTTCCAAAGTAAGACCTGGAGGAAGCCTGCCACCTATTAGAGAAAAGTTATTTCTCATTCCCGTTCCCGGACTTCCTCCTAGAAAGACATACTCATATGTATTTCCAACACTTCCAACTGGTAATGGCCCAGTATATATAGTTGGAAGTTCTCCTGGACCTATATAAAACTCATAACCATACAAGGGTGCTCCACCATATGTTTCTCTCGGTGTTCCAGACAATGTTTGAATATAGTATCCAGGTCTAGTTTCTTCTTCGCTTATAGAAAGACCTGGAAGATAACTTATAGGACCTACAGTTTTTCTAGCATGGCTCTGGACCTCAGGAAATTGAAAAGAGTAAGGAACTCCAACAGTACCATCAGGCAAACGTCCCGGTGGTGCCCGAAAGCTTGGGTTCTCAAGAGGGTTAGAGTTAGGAGGAGGAGAAGTAGGAAGCTGAGATAGTCTTCGTCTACATTCACAATGGTCACCATTTATCTGCCTACAAATGAGTCCTGGAGAAGGACACGCTCCATTACAGCTTGGATGAGTTTCACCACATACCATTGTAGTGTCTACTTGTGCTTGTGCTTCTTGTGCTACTATAGCAGCTCTTTCAGCAGCCAGTCTAGCTTGTTCTGCTCGTCTAGTAGCTTCTCTTGCTTGTTCTTCTTGTCTTGCTTGTTCTGCTCTTGCTTGTTCTTCTTGTCTTGCTTGTTCTGCTCTTGCTCGTTCTTCTTGGGTAGGTGGTACAACATTCACAGGAGGTGGCGTAGATGTGCATTGGTAAGAAGGAGAAGGATCGTATTCATATCGACAGGTCCGACCATTAGGACAGTCACTATTAGTACAACAATTACCATACCTACAAATATTTTCATTTCTTGCTCCTGGGCAACATTTTACTGTTCCAGGAACATATGGGCCTAAACCACCGGGAGCAATACAGTCTGCATCATTTGCACAATAAAATAGTTCAACCACTGTACAAGAAACAGCACCATCTCTTAAACGACTCCCACACCTAGTAATCAAAGAATAGGGTGATAACCTTCCTACACATTGTGGATTAGCATATGTTGAAGTATCGGTATGTGAGCATTCATCTGCACGTACACATCTATTTGTAAAAGAACCATTTCTATAGATATGTTCTTTCCTACATTCAAGGCTACCATTACATGTGCCATTTCCCAAACATCGCCCATACCTCGTACCAGGAGGAATAGTAATTGCTGCAAGTGGTGACAAACTCTGAAGTATTACAGTGGCTCCATCAGAATCGTTGGTTATGTCTACTTCTTCTACCCATGCACCATTCACATAGTGTAATAGTTGTGATATTGGAGAGTGAAAAGTTATTATAAATGGTGGTTGTGCCGTGGATTTTGGACTAATATCAAATAGGCTGTAGTTAGAAGCACTAGCAAATTTAGGAAATTCTAAAGGGTCAGGACTAGGAACTGAATTTCTGTCAAGAGGTTTGAATATAAGTAGTGAATCTGGATCACCAAGTGGAACACCATTAGAAATAATTTTATCTGCTGTTATGGCTGGTGCAGATGGAGTTGATGGTGAAAATGTGCCATTATTTGATGGTATCTGTACCTGAGCTTGTGGTTGTTGATCACTTCGTGGAACAGATGGTAATTGATTGACAAATACATGAGAGTTCGTTCTAGTTTCAACAGGATTTACTTCATGACCATATCGAATTTCAGGAGCACTTCCTTTATTTTGATCACTCTCAGAATCATTTATAGCTTCTTGACTAGTATCATTAACAGTTGACGGGTCCTTCTTTATTCCTGCATCATCAACATTAAGCAAACCAGATTGTGTAGATGATGGTGGTACTATTACAGGCTTAATAGAATTTATAGCGGGACGATTAGGACCTCCTATATACTTAATTATTACAGCTCCACCTTGATCACCTTGCTCATCTTGATTTACAGTGACATTACCAAATTTTCTTTTGCCCGATTTTTTATTAGCAGTTTTACCTTGTTTGAGTGCTTTTTCTTTTGAATAACACTTTTCACTTGTACTAGGCCAAACCAAACATAAACTTATAAATAAGATGAAGTAAAATCTTAACTTTGATTTTTTAAAACCAATATTTGTTTTCATTCAAGGCTAACCCTATATCTTTTTTACCCAAAGAAATGCTGACTTAAGCACCGTTAAAGTAAAGAATTGATTGAAATATGTTGTTTTTGAGCAGAATAAAAGTTAAAAAGCGGTTTTGAAGATTATCATTGAAGGATCTAAAAAAAAATCATTTAAATTAATATTTTTAATTGAATCAATATCCGATTTCTTTGAATTTGAAATAATTAGGGTTTCTATATTTTTATATCTAGTTTTAAACAAATTCAGACTTGCTGGTTTTTTATTATAGTCACCAGATTTTACTTCAATCGCTGTAATCTTATTTCCAATCTTTAAGATGTAATCAACCTCTTTATCCCTATCTTGAAAATAAAACAACTCTCCACCTTCTTTGCTTGCAATGAAATAAAGCTGTGCTCCAACAGCATTTTCAACGAGTCTCCCCCAAACAGATCTGTCTTTTAAAGTATCTTTGTAAGTAGAGCTTGACATTGAAGATATGATTCCATTGTCTAGTGTAATAAGCTTGGGTATTGAGCCTCTTTGTCTTATTTTTGTTCCTGACCACCTTTCAAGTGGTGCTACAAGAAATGCTTTTGAAAGAAGTTGTAAATAGGATGCAATTGTAGTTGTGTTCCCTGCATCTTGCAGTGTCCCTAACATTTTTTGATAGCTTATTGATTGTGCAGGGTAATTTGTCGCTAGCGAGAAGGTCTGCCTGAGCAATGATGGCTTGGTAACGGGAGATAAAAGTAGAATGTCTTTTGACAGAACTGTTTCTATTAATGAGTCCCTTATATATCTTGACCACCTTGTCTCATTTTTTCTTAATTTGATGGCACTTGGATAACCACCAAAATATATAAATTCATTTAAGCTTGTTTTGAAATAATCTTTACACTCTTTAAAAGACCAATGAAAAAGTTTATGAAGCTCAAAACGTCCACCAAGACTTTCACCTAGCCCACGTTGCATAAGTAATGCGGCAGAACCTAACAGTAAAATACGTATGTTATTTTTTTGCCTTTTATCTTCATCAAAAAGTTGCTTGACTTTGCTGCTCCATTTTGGAATTTTTTGTACTTCATCTAATATTAGAATAGATTGTTTTTTACTTGCTAAGTTGTTAGCTCTTATTTTTTTCCATGCATCTTCAATCCATTGAAGATTTGGTGTAGCCAGTTCATCAGCAGACAAATAAAGTTTTGGACCTTTCCATTTTTCATGTATTTGTAGAGCAAGAGTAGTCTTTCCTACCTGCCTTGGTCCTACAATTGCTTGTATCAAATTTACTTGACCTGTTAAAGCATCTATAAGTTCTTTATAGGATGGCTGTCTAATGTAATCTTCCATATATTTATACTATAACGACTACTAACGCTTTACTCAATGAACTGAGTAAAACGTTACAATGTCAAGACAAAAAATTTAAACTTACTGGGACTCCTAAGATTTAAATCTCACCTATTTCCCAAACACTTTTTTCACGAAATGCCGGTACAGTCTGACGACGAGCAGCATTTAAGAGATACCAAATTCACATTTTTATCTCAATTTATCGTGAATATTGTGTGTTTTGTGCCCAAATTCACGGTGTTTTTTAATGAAATATTAGGCGTAAAATTTGTAACCTGATACAGGTTTTACTACATCTAGGCAGCAATCTAAATAAACGACTTCCCTAAAATCGGCTATCCCTGCCGCAAGCAGCAGGGTATTACGCCAATTTTTGCCTTTGGCAACGGTCGTCGCATCAAAGGAAGTCGTTTGCTTTCCCTCGCTTATATCCGACGCAAGCATCGGGGTATTACGCTTCACTCAAATAATTTTGTGACCCCATAATTTATCCAAAAAATCTTTATACGGAAGGATAAATATTTCACCAATATTTTCGATAGTCATTGTCCTAGGACGCTGGTCTTGGCTAACCACATAACAAATACAATGTGGGTTTTCTTCTTTAAAAGCAATTAAACCTTTAATATCACTCTTATCTACTTGTCCTGTAAGCTTTACTTCAATAGCATATTTCCCTTTACTAAGTACAAAGTCCACTTCCAGCCCTTTATTGGTTCTCCAAAATTCAATAGAAAAATCTTTATCACTTATTCCTCTATAAGCAAGCAATTCCATTAATATAAAATTTTCAAGAGATTTGCCAGCTTCTTCTCCTTTAAGAGTAGTTAAACTTATACCTTTTAAAAAATTTGTTACACCTATATCAAACAGATAGAATTTAGGGATAGAAATAATGGTCTGCCTAGAAGATTTTTTATGATAAGGATAAATAAATATTCCAAGCATAGTGTCTACTAAGATTTGATAGTATTCTTTTACAGTCTTTGAATCTACTCCACAGTCTCTAGCAACCTTTGAAAAGTTTGTTAATTCTCCAATTGAAAAAGCTAGGGAATCTAAAAATCTTGCAAATGAAGGTAGGTTTCTAACCAAACCTTCTGATTGAATCTCTTCTTTTAAATACTCATTTACATATGACTTTAATGATTTATGAGGATTAGATGATAGATAGTGAGAAGGTATTAAACCCTGATTAAATACTTTTAAAAGACTAAAATTATCTACTTCTTTAGATGTTAGTGGATAAAAATTATATCCCCAGGCTCTTCCTCCCAATAAGTTTGCTCCCCCTCTTCTTAATTTCCTAGCACTAGACCCACATAAAATAAACTGTAGATTTTTATTTTCAATTAAGTAGTGAACTTCATCTAAAAGTAATGGGACTTTTTGTACTTCATCAATAATAATATGATGTGAAAGTGATTCTTTCGACAGATTCAACACCTCTTCTCTAAAAAGATAAGGTTCTTTAGAATAGCTTAGATACAGATCAGATTTTAATAAATCAAAGTAAGGTGAAGATGGGAAATTTTCTTTTAAAAAAGTAGACTTTCCAGTTTTTCTGGCACCCCATAAAAAAGCAGATTGCTTTTTTGGTAGATTCATTTTTAGTAATCTTTTGTATTGCATTGCTTTGTAAGTGATTCCTAAATAATACCCTTTTTACGGAGACTTGTCAACAGCATATGTTTTGAAGGATTTTAAGCTAAAGCTATTCAAACTTGATACAGAAACAATAAGGGCAGGTAAAAACCTGCCCTTACGTTATTTTTAGTACCTTGCGTTTTTACAATTAGAAACCAGTTCCTCTTAAGAGAATAGCTTTTGCAACTCTCTCAAGACCAATTGTATAAGCTGCTTGTCTTAGAGAGATTTTATTCTTTCTTGACAAGTCACGAACATTTTCATAAGCAGATACAATTATTTTTTCTAGTTTATTGTTTACTTCTTCATGGGACCAATAGAATTGTTGAAGGTTTTGTACCCATTCAAAGTAAGAAACCACTACCCCACCTGCATTTGCAAGTATTCCAGGTGCAACTACTCTTCTCTTGTCCATAAGAATTTCATTTGCTTGTGCAGTTACTGGTCCATTTGCACCTTCAATAATGATTTGTGCATTGGTCTTATTTGCAACTTGAGGTGTAATAGATCCTTCTAGCGCTGATGGAACTAATACATCACAATCTGCTAGAAGAAATTCTTCACAAGTCATATGCTCAACATTTGGAAAACCTTTGAAGGTCTTATGTTCAGTGTAGTACTTGTGAGCAGCTTCAACATCTATTCCTTTTGGATTGTAGATACCACCCTTAGAACAAGAGACTCCAACAATCTTACCTTTTAATTCATTTACGATAAGTCTTGCTGCATGATAGCCTACATTTCCAAAACCTTCTATCAATGTCTTACCTTGGCTAAGATCAAACTTAAGATCTTTACAAGCTTCACGTAAAACATACATACAACCACGTCCTGTTGCTTCTTCTCTTCCTTCTGAACCACCGAGAGCGATAGGCTTTCCAGTGACAACACCATATGCATCAGTGCTATGTGATTTTGCATATTCATCATAAAACCAAGCCATAGTTTGTGCGCCTGTGTTTACATCTGGAGCAGGAATATCTGTATGTGGACCTACATTATCTCCAAGATTGTAAGTATATGCTCTAACTAATCTTTCTAACTCTGTTTTAGTAAGTGTATGTGGATCAATTGAAAGACCACCTTTAGCACCACCAAATGGAACATTGACGACTGCTGTCTTCCATGTCATAAGATTTGCAAGCATTCTTACTTCATCTAAATCTACTTGTTGATGGATACGGAAACCACCTTTGTAAGGTCCTCTTGCATTGTTGTGTTGAACTCTATAAGCTTTTACAGTTATTAAAGTTCCATCATCTTTTCTAAGAGGAATATCCATGCAAATTTCTCTTCTAAAGCTATTTAATACCTTTAGTAAGTTTTCATCTATAAAACTAACTTTTTGAGCAACTGATAAAAAGAAACAACTCTCAGCATCGAAACATGCTGAGCCTTCTATTTTTGGTATTGGTAAACTCATTGTTGGCATATCCTTAACTCCTTCGTTAATATTTTTTGACTAATGACCAATATCTAAAAATTTGATATAAATTTTTTAGATTCCTCTATTATTTCACTTATTAACAATGGATTTAAAATCTATAGAATTTTTTTATATTTAATTTACTATTAATTTGTATAGCGCAAGACAATCTCTAATGCTATAGTTAAAAAATATGGAAAACTCTGTAGGCGAAGTAAAGATAAAAGACACAAGATTTAAGATCCTTACTGGTATAACAATAGCTTTTAGCTTAGCTCTGATTTTTAGATTATTTTATCTACAGGTTTTCCAGTACAAAACTATTACACAAAGAGCTCAATATTCAACATCACGTATTTCAATACTATCAGCACCAAGAGGAATTATTTACGATAAGAATGGAAAGATTTTAGCCACAAATAAACAAGCCATTTCAGTAATTGTTTATCCTAACAAATTAAAATCACAGAAAGAAAGAATAGATGCCTATAACAAACTTACAAAAATTCTAAAACACGCTCCTAGCAAATTAAAACAAACTCTATTAAAGATGCCTGATGATGCACCCTTGCCAATAAGACTTCAAAGCAATATTAGTATTGAAGAAGCCATTCAAATTATAGAAAAGCAACATCTTCTGACAGGAATAAATATACAAGAAGAACCGATTCGTTTTTATCCAAACGGATCACTTGCCGCACATGTGCTTGGTTATATTGCTCAAATAGATGAAAGAGAGTTGTCACAAAGACCAGATAGAAAACTTGGTGATCATGTAGGCAAATACGGTATTGAAAAATTGTTTGATGATTTGCTTAGAGGATCTGATGGAAAAACAATTGTAGAAGTAAATCGTTTTGGAAAACCAATTGATCCCGACTACAAACATGCCGTTATACACATGGAACCACAAGCAGGAAAAAATATTTACTTGACGATAGATCTTGATTTACAAAAAGCAGCTGAAGAAGCACTAAAACAAACAGGTACAAGTTCAAGTGTTATAGCTGTAGACCCAAATACTGGTGAAGTATTAGCTCTTGCCAGCTATCCCAATTTTGACCCGAATATATTTACAAAGCCATTGTCTTTTAGTACCTGGAAAAATCTAGTAGCAAAGAAAGCATTTTTAAACAGGGCAATATTATCTTATGTACCTGGAAGCATTTGGAAGCCAATTACTTTAATTACAGCTCTAGATTCTATGGTAGTTTTACCAAATGAAAAGTTTAAAGTAAGTGAAGCAATTTATTTGGGAAATACAAGGTTTGGAGACTGGACTTCTAAAACAGGCATCTTATCTCTTGAAGAGTGTTTAGCATGGTCTAGAGATACAGCATTCTATCAAATGGGTAGAAGACTTACTCCTGAACAAATCAAAAAGTGGGGTGTTAGGCTTGGCGGAGGAAGAAAAACAGGGATAGAATTGTTAGGAGAAGAAAAAGGTATTGTTCCAGATGAGAAATGGAAAAAGAAAAATTATGGTGAGCCCTGGTACCCAGGAAATACTCTTCATTACTCAATAGGACAAAGTTTTTTATTGGTTACCCCTACACAAGCTGCAAGAATATATAGTGGAATTGCTACAGGATCTAGAGTGCCAAAATTACACTTAGTAAAAAAAGTTGATAAGTATTTAAAACAAAATGATCCTCCTGAAACATTTAAAATAGATCAAGAGCTACTAAAAGTAGTAAAAGATGGACTGGAAATGTGCGTAGATAGTGGAACTGGAGGAGCGAGTAAACTTCAATCTATAAAACTTGCAGGAAAAACAGGATCAGCAGAAGTACCCGGTACAGGCAAAACACATGGATGGTTTGCAGCCTATGGACCAGCAGATAAACCTGAAATTGTAGTAGTAGCTATTGCTGAAAAAGCAGGACATGGTGGAACAATAGCAGCACCCATTGCAAAAAAAGTATTTGAAGAATATTTTAAGAATAGAATTTTAGCTTCAAACACAAACAAAAAACTTTAGTTATATGTGGCTGTACCAAAAGGATCTTTTGTAAATTCATCAACT
Organism: Candidatus Melainabacteria bacterium; assembly: GCA_023250155.1. GTDB lineage: Bacteria > Cyanobacteriota > Vampirovibrionia > 2-02-FULL-35-15 > 2-02-FULL-35-15 > JAHFBD01. The sequence continues at coordinate 18,807 of JAHFBG010000006.1, read as the reverse complement.
ATCTTATAAGCTTCTTCCCAATTGCCACTTAGCAAACATTCTTTCCAAAGAGTTTTTGCTTGTTCTCTATTTAACTCACCTGCTTCTAAGCTTCTTTTTATAAGTATTTCAACCTCATTTTTGGGAAACTTATCAATAATTGTCATACATACTTTCACTGCCCTATCAATTATTTGATCTAATATTTTTTTATCTTCTTCTGAAAGTTCTTTTTCTTGATTTAGATAATCTACTTTCATATAATCAGTAGAACCATGTCCAGGAAACATCGCTGCAGTAAGCATCAATTTAACTATCTTTCTTACTTGTTGCAAATCACCCATTGCACCTAATGTATAGTGCTCAGAAGGAAGAAATGCTTTTTCACTAGCTCGTCCAGCCATTGCACAAAGAATATCTTTTAAGAGATTTATTTTTGATGGATTTATAGTGCTCTCATGTATATTAGACATCCTTACATGTCCAAGAGCTTTTCCTCGAGGAACCATAGATACAGCTTCTACTTCTCTCTTGCAAGCTAACCCAACAAGTTCATGTCCACCTACTTCATGCACTGCTGTAACCCATCTATCAACTTCTTTTACCAGCTCCCCATGTTCCATGCCAACAGCTATTTCAGAAATTGCTTTATTGATATTGTCCATGGTAATTTGATCTTGCCTCTTCTCAAAAGCAAGCAAAGCTGCCCTATCCACCAATCCCTTTAAATCAGCACCACTAAAGCCAAAACCTTCTACCATTTGAGCTACTGCTTGTACAGTAATATCAGGTGCCAGTTGTCCTTTTACTTGTTTCTCATTTAAGTAAATATCTAAAATATCTTCTATTTGTTTAATTGAAATCGGTGGTGGAACTTCAATAATAATTTCAAAACGTCCTGGTCTCTTAAGCGCTGGATCTAAAACTTCAGGACGATTTGTAGCACCTATAATCATTACATTTGACATTGGCTTAAATCCATCCATTCTTTCCAAGACTTTTGTCAATGTTTTTGAGTGTTCATGTCCTACATCACTGCCAATATTTCCTCTAATTGATCCAAGAGCATCGATTTCATCAATAAAAATAATACATCCACCTTTTTCTTCTGCTATTTTTTCAGCATAATCAAATAAACCTTCAACCTTTTTTGTCGCTACTCCAACTAATGGCGTATTCATAAAATCAGATCCACTAGTCACAATAATAGGGACCTTGGCTTCTCCTGCAACAGCTTTAGCCATAAGTGTTTTACCTGTTCCTGGTGGTCCTACAAGTAAAACACCCTTAGGTATGTTTGCTCCAACTTTATTCTTTTCTACATCTTTAACATATTTAACTAGATTGTCAAGTCTTTCAATAATCCTTGGATATCCCCTTACATCTGAAAACTTCTTATCAGAATCTTCTATTTTCCAACTTCTACCAGGGCGTATAAAACTTTTTATTATTGGAAAAAGAAGCAGAAGCAATATAACAGGAAAGATCAAAGATGTTAGACCCATTATTGTATCAATCGTTTTGTCACTACTACTTTTACCACCTTTTGTAATGTCAATAGGACTTGGAGATAATGTTCTTAAGCCATTTTCCAGTCGTTGAACTTCTTTTGGATCAATTGGCACAAGAAGATAGTTTCTATTTCCACTTTTTAAAATAAATTCATAATATGGAGTATTTTGAGGTTTTTCACTACTTACCCAAAGAAATACTTTGTCAACTTTTCCTAGTTTTGTTTTAGTTAAAACCTGATCAACTGTACTTAAAAACAATCCATCTTTATCAGGAATTTCATCTTGGATGTTTTGGGTTTGGGGTATTGGAGTGTTATCTTTTTTATTTTCAACACAACCACGTATTGTAAGTAGGCCTAAAGCACCACCAGCAACAATAGTAGTTATACCAAGCCATCTACTAGGAGGCTTAACAGCTCCAATCTTTGTCATAAAATAAATTTCCCAAACATTAAGCTAAATTAAATCATAATAAATGTAAATATGCAAAAAAGATCAAAGATTAAAATTGTATTCACAATACAAAAATAAGAAACTCTTAATTTTTCCCACTTGCTTAAGCAGTAAAGAATTTGATTAAATTAAAAGCATAAATTAAAGGATTCATATGAATAAATTATATAAAGTCCATTCCATTGCTGCAACAGGAGCTACTTTTACAAAAGCTTCTCTCCAAACAAATAGTGTTTTACTTGGTGCATATTTAGATGTTATAAAACCCTACACAGATAAGCTTGGTGAAGGATTTAAACTTGATAAGAATGAGGCTATTAGATATGCTGCTACCCAAGCTTACTATCCAAATCATAGAGCAATAGAATTAATTGAAAAAAAGTATTCAGAAGAGCTTTCAAGGAAAGAAGAAGCTGAACTAGCTGGCATTGAAGAGTTTTATCCTTATCCAGTTCCAATGGAGCTAGTTATGAAAGAGAGACTAAATACCTTAAGTCCAATGGAAGAAGAAACTTTAAAGGATTTTAGAAGAGAAAAAATAGAATACAGCTTACATGCAGCTCCTCATCTTAATAATGAAAGTTTAGATCTTGTACTCTTTAGATTAGGTTTTAATAAGCCTCTCAGTAGCCCTGAAACTTCTGAGAGATAAGGTAACTATTCAGGTACTTTACAATATAACGTAATGCAACCAAATCTATACTAGTTAATAAAGCGAGGTTTGTCCAATTTACTTGGCAAACCGAGCGATCTATGCAAAGGTGGCTCTGAGGAGCAACGTCACCGCAAGAGCCACCTGAATAAAAACAAGTAAGTTTTAGATTTTTTTAATGTTTAGCAACTAAAATGTCTTTCTATCTTAACCAAAATTTTGTAAACTCAAATTAGACAAGTTTATTTTAGAGATTTATATTTCAGGGGTTAATAAATGTCAGGAACAATAAATAGAATTACAAATTGGTTTCTTACACCTGTTTACCATTTAAACAAGGGAGCAAAAGAAGATTCCACAACTCTGTCAAAACTAGCTTGCGGAGAGTATGTTGGGATTGGAGCTGGTGTTCTTGGTATTTTTACAGCATTAACAGGTCGATCAAAAGACAATACACTACTTAAAACTATTGGTGCAGCTTTAGGAATATCCGGTGCTTTAGTAACACTATGGGCAAATCAAAGTAAAATCTCACCTGAGTTATCTTCTACAGAGCAAGATCCATCTGACTCTACAAGCGGTACATCAGGTGTAAACAAAGCTGCTGCTTATAAAGCAAAGATGACTGTTGATACTGCAAGTCTTGATAGATGGAGCTCCTGGCGCGTTCTTGTAGACACTATACAAAACCATACTGATGAAGTAAGAATACAAAAAGCAAAGCTCTGGACTGAAGGAAGAGAAGAAGAAGCAAAAGCATTGAGAGCTGATATCTGTATCTTGTTAAAGAGTGGCAAAACAATTTCAATTTATGATCCACAATTTAACAATGTGAAATATGATGATGTCAAAGAAATTATAATTTCTGATCTTGGTCAAGGATACGATCGTGAACGATTAGAAATGATATGGAGTACAGGAAAGACTAATGATGAAAATAGTCAATATTTAAATGCTTACAATGAAATGGGCATCAATCCTCCAGGTGGTAAGTTTGGTGAAGGTTTAAAAATGGTAGCTGCTTCAATTTTAAAAACCAATCTTGATCAAGAAAATGAAAGTATACCAGAAGAAAAAAGAATTGGACTAACATATAGATCTCAAAACTGGGAAGGAAAACTTGTAGGTAAACATATTAAAACAAAATCTGGACAAAGTACTACAGCGAGTGAATTTAATGTTGTAGAAAATAATAAAGAAATACAAGGCTCACAAAGCATCATTCATAATCCTACTGAAGAAATGTTTAATTTAATTAAAAATGCAGAAACCCTTTGTACTGACTTTGCTCCTCCTCAAACACAAGTAGCAAACAATTACTATGGAATAGCTTTTGAATCAGATCATCCACTAAAACAAATTTATGTCAGAGGCTATCGTGTTTCTACTCTAAATCCAGTATCAGATACACAAGAACAAACCAAAGCACTCTTTAACTATGATCTAAGAGATATAAACATAAATAGAGATAGAGATCAATTAGATCATTATGATCTTAGAACTGAAGCAGGTAAAATTTTACTGTTTAGTTCTAATGAATCAACAATAACAAAATTAATTGAAGAATCAGAAACCAATCCTTCATATTACAAAGCGCTCTCTGGAAATGATGTTGGTGGGTATGACAATAAATCAGCATTTGAATTTGAGGCTTTATATGAAGCAAGATATTATGCTTCTCGCCTGTCTGATAAAGAGAAAGAACTTTGGAGAAATGTCTTTTATAAAAAATATGGGGAAGATGCTATTCTTTCCAGTTCATCAGACTTTAGCAATGACTCTTCTAAACAAGCTCAAGCAGCTAAAGAAAAGCTTGTAGTTTTAAACATTGCATTATTTAAGATTTTTGAAGCTTGTGGTATACAAACTGATCTTAAATATACAAAAGAAACAGTTAAAGACTATCAACTCGGGCTTTCAATCGACTATGAAAAAGACCGTTGGGGACCATTAAGAGTAGTTCTTGAAAATTTACAAAATCACTTAGATGCTGCAAGAAAATATACCGATCTCTATGGAAATCCAACTTTTTCAAGTATAGAGTTTCAGGTTAAAGGAAAAGAAGAATGGTTACCATTGAGTCAATTACCACAAGTTAAAAATGAAGAAGTTGCTAGTATTCGATTTAAGGATGAATCATATGAGGGCTTCCCACATGGACATCTGGCACAGTTTGGAAGTGAAAAGAAAAAAAGTTCAAGTGTACAAATAGGTCAGTTTGGGGAAGGCTTGAAAATAGCTGCTGCTGCCAGTTTAAGACTTGGATTGAATGTATCACATAAATCTAGAGATTGGACAAGTGATGCTTACATATATGAAAACAATCTTGGAGCAGACACTTATAAAAATCTTGCATTTAGGATTTACAAAAGTCCTAAAATTACTGGATCAGAAACAATTATCTATTTAGGAGACAACTCTATACCAAGTACACAAGAAAACTTTAATGAAGTAATAAATATAGTAAGAAATTTGAATCAATATGTCTTAAGACACAAAGAACTAGGGCTCAGTGATAAGAATCCACTACCATTACACTCTTGTCCAGGTGGAAGTATTATTTCTTCTGATAAAGGTGATGTTTATGTAAAAGATTTTTATATAACAAGTGAAGAGAAAGACAAACTTATTTTTAGTTATAATTTTAATAATCTTGAAACAAATAGAGACAGAGATATTGTCAGTTCAAAACAATTAAGCAAAGCAGTTGAAGATATTATAAGTTCACTGAACAACAAAGAACTTATTAAAGCAATCATTCAAAAAGCTGTAAAAGATCCTCATGGGAAATATCATGAGTTTCAAGATTTGTCATTTAAGAGTGAGCTTATTAAGAACAAAGATCTATGGGCTTCTGTTTTTACTGAACTTTATGGAAACAAAGCTGTTCTTTCATCTGGAGAAGACAATGCCGCTCAGGAAGCTCAGTTTGCAGGATATAATGTTTTCAATGTGAACAAAAATATAGCAAGAACTCTTCATTCTTGTGGAATTTTATATGATCATGAAGTCACACAAGCTGATTATGAACTCCTAGATGAAAGCAAGCTCACTGATCAAGAAAAAGCAGTATTAAGCGCTGCACAATACCTAGATGAAAATCAAGTAGTATTTCCAGACAGCAATGTACCTACTGAGTACAAAGTCTATGAATGTGCCAAGAATCGTCACAGCGGAAAAGAAATGCCAGGTGTATTAGGATTTTGCGATATAAGAGGAAGAAGATTAATTGGAATTAAGCGCTCAGCATTACAAGATCCAAAAGAATTTCTTGAAGTATATTCAGAAGAAAAAGCACATCAGCTAAGTGGTGCTTCTGATGCTACTCGCGAACACTTTAACAAAGCAATAGATGCAATCCGATGGTTAATGTTCAAATTTCAAAAGCGAGCAGATAAAGTTTTAGAAGCATTATCAAAAGCATTTGAAGCTGATAAACTAGCAAAATTGTTTGATTAGCACTTTATTCCACAAAATCTATCCTTTTAAAATCTTTACAGAAGAAACCAGTGTACGGGGTTCATTCATTCGTGAAGTTTAAAAAATAAGAAAGGTAATTTATTCAAAGTAATTTTACTTTCCTTTAATAAACAAATTAATTTTTTTTAATGTAACTAGAATATTTACCCTATCTTAATTTCCTATCTGTAGGATAACCCCATAGTTTGTGGAACAGAAGGAATCTGTTCTATATCATTGATTTACTACCATAAGGAGGGTATATTTATGTTTATTTTAGTTGGGTTTATTAATAATAATGGTACACAAAAAGCTAAAAACGAAGAAAGCACAACTAAAGCAAACTCTAAAAGTAACCCAGATAAAGCTCTGCAAAATATGGTAGCAGCCAAAAGCGCTAACACTAATGAAGTTTTTAAGCCTAATGATATTGATGAAAGTGGCACTGTGGATGATAAAGACTTACAGCTTACCTTAAAAACTCTTAAGCTTGGAGATCTTAACGGTGATAATCAAATCAATAAAGCAGACTATGATAAACTTTTTAACTCAATAAAAAATAATACTGCAAATGGAAAAGGTGATGTCAATGAAGATGGAATAGTAGATTTGAAAGACCTTGTTCTTCTAAATAAAGTCTGGCAAAATGCTGGTTCATTGGGGGCAGGTGGCTCAGGTCTTGACTATCAGGATGTTTATAAATTAATGGGAGATTTAAATAGTGTTACTCCTGGCAAGCCTAATGGGGATATAAATGGAGATGGGCAAAAGAATTCTGCTGACTTGGAAGCCCTACAAAAATTCATTACTACAGGCGATGTGAATAAAGATGGCAAAATAACTATAGCTGACTTTAAAAACCTCCTTCAATCCAACCCAATTGATACTGCAAAGTTAAAGGAGTTTGTTTTAGCTCTTGGAAATGGTGATCTGAACAAAAATAATGAATTAGATGCTGATGATATTAGTCTTCTTAATCCACCTAAAAAAATAGTTACTAATGATATTGATGAAAGTGGCACTGTGGATGATAAAGACTTACAGCTTACCTTAAAAACTCTTAAGCTTGGAGATCTTAACGGTGATAATCAAATCAATAAAGCAGACTATGATAAACT
>JAHFBG010000006.1:0-11622 GCA_023250155.1 Candidatus Melainabacteria bacterium | reverse complement strand
CTAATGATATTGATGAAAGTGGCACTGTGGATGATAAAGACTTACAGCTTACCTTAAAAACTCTTAAGCTTGGAGATCTTAACGGTGATAATCAAATCAATAAAGCAGACTATGATAAACTTTTTAACTCAATAAAAAATAATACTGCAAATGGAAAAGGTGATGTCAATGAAGATGGAATAGTAGATTTGAAAGACCTTGTTCTTCTAAATAAAGTCTGGCAAAATGCTGGTTCATTGGGGGCAGGTGGCTCAGGTCTTGACTATCAGGATGTTTATAAATTAATGGGAGATTTAAATAGTGTTACTCCTGGCAAGCCTAATGGGGATATAAATGGAGATGGGCAAAAGAATTCTGCTGACTTGGAAGCCCTACAAAAATTCATTACTACAGGCGATGTGAATAAAGATGGCAAAATAACTATAGCTGACTTTAAAAACCTCCTTCAATCCAATCCAATTGATACTGCAAAGTTAAAGGAGTTTGTTTTAGCTCTTGGAAATGGTGATCTGAACAAAAACAACGAATTAGATGCTGATGATATTGTTCTGTGAAGTAAAACTAAATAGAATGGTATAAGCAATTATACAAAATCTATTCCACCAATTACTCCATTTGAAAAGACTTTTACTGATTGGAGATCACGGTTTTTAAGTGGCGAATTCAACATCAAAGTTATTGGTGCTTTTTGTGCCCATCGATAATCCCCATGTTGTAATACTTTTGGTAATCGCATGCTATTTGGTGACGTATTACAAACCAAATAAGCACCAATATTTTCAGGTTTTATACTTAGAGGTAATTCCTCATGATCTCCCCAGTCCTTACAGCTACGATAAGCAATATTTCCGGCTATTGATTTCATTTCTTCTTGTGAATACGTGAACTCATCTAAAGAATATATCTTCATTTCTACACCACTATCTGGTGTAATTCCAAAAGCTCCATATGGAAGACTCATCCTATAACATTCTGGCTCAAACTCTGCTTTAGGTTCATATGGTTTAAACAATCTTGCTTGAAATAAATTTATTTGTTCACCAACATCATCTTTTCCATAACCAAATTCCATCTGAAAAGAATAATTATTTGGAATAAGACCACTACTTTGTACTTGCTTATAAAGCAACATAGCACTTTTTAAAAGATAAGGAGACATTACTGCATATTTAAATTCTGTACAATCCGGATCCCCTGCCTTTAAACAAAGAGCTTCCTCATTACATACTACCTCCTCAACAAAATCATCTTGAGTTACACTCACTCGGTAAATTCCTTTTTCATGAGGATGTTCAATAATAGAACCTATTGCAGAAGAACCACTTTCAAATCTACAGTTAAAATAATCTTGAACTAAAATTCCAATTTCTCCATCAAAACTTATCGCATGTTTATTTAAATCAAATTCATAGTTTACAAAATCTTTTACCTCTTTACTTTTAGCATTTTTATAAATCTCATGAATTGCTTTTCTTATATCATTTCTACTATGAATCCTTACTTTAGTAGGAATAACATCTACCATTCCTAGAAAGTCTAAAGAATGACACGCTCTAATTACTTTTAAATTGTCTAAATCAATCTTGTCTAAAAACTTTTCAATATCTTCATTAGGTGCTAAATAATGAGTATTCGTAGGTAAGTGCTCTCTTAGTTTTGAATTAGTATCCTGAAGATATTGATAAACACCTGCTTTGCTGCCACTTTGTTCAATATAGTTCTTAGCTTGTGATCCTTGCCAATTCAACCCTGGTTTAATTGTGTCAAAAGAGATTTTCATGATAAAAGTAAAATGATTTTATCATGGTCAATTATTCTAAACTATTAATTAAATGTTAAAATATTGAACATGAAGCCTGAGACAGAAAATTGGTTAGAAATAGCAGAAAATGATTTAAAGATTGCAGTTTTATGCTTTAAGAATAATTTTCACTCAAAGACTATTGAGCATTGTCATTCATGTTTAGAAAAGCTACTTAAGGGAATTATTACAGAACAAACAGATAGCCAACCTCCCAAAGTTCATGATCTATTAAAACTTGTTTCTCAAACACTAATTGCAAACATTAATGAAGATATTAAAAGACTTTTTGACGACCTCAACGATTTATATCTATCAACAAGATATCCTGATGATTACAAAGAAATTGAAAAAATTGCAAGAGGAAAATCTCAAGATATTTTAAACAAAACAAAGGAGATATTCAAATGGCTTCAGAAACAAATAGTTTAGACATTTCAGAAAAACTTGAGCAATATGTTAGATGTATTAGCAATGCAATGAAAGTTGATCAAATAATTCTTTTTGGATCTCATGCCAAAAATTCAGCACATGAATATAGCGATATTGATGTAGCAGTGATTTCCCCAGAATTAGATAAGAATAAATCAAGGTATGAAAACATAAGAGAAGTAAAAAGGAGAACTAAACTCCTTGAACCTGGCTTACAAATCTTTGCTTTTCCAACAGAAACTTTTGACAAAGAAGAAGGAATTCAAAGGTTGTTTATTCGTGAAATCAAAAAAACAGGAAAAGTGATTTATTCAAAATAGTTTTGCTTTCTTAATTCAACCACGCCATTTTTATATCATATTTCTTAGAGTATGGGTTCCATGCACAATACAAGAACCTTTCTTTTGTTTCTGTAAGCTTGTCCCAAAGCTCGTTTAAGTTCTGCATAGCAAATTCCTGGAGTTCTAAAATAGGAGTGCTAGTACAAAATGACTCTCCTTCTTTTCTTTTTTCATTTATTTCAACTTTTCTATACTTCTCTGGATTAAAACCAACATATACAGCCCTTTGTGCAAGATTTAAAAGTGCATATGCTTCAAATAAATTATTGCTTTTATTTTTTACATAATCTATTGTTTGATTTATAAGCTCAACACCATTTTTAAGATCTTTTATAGATGCTTTATTGGGGTTAGTATTACAAGCAAAATTAAACAGTTTGTCTTTAATAATATTTCCTTCAGGACTAAAGTTCGCATTTGTCCTAAGAGCTATATTCAACGGTTCAAAAAGAGATTTCATTTCACATGCTTTTTTTATAACATCAGGAAGATTTATAGTATCCATAGGTTTATCTAGTGAAAAATCACATACACCGCTAGCAGTCAATTGTTCGATTTGGCTTGGTGGCTCAGATAGAGCATTGGTGCTAATTGCTACTTGTGGAATAAATCTACAACTATTAGCAGCTATTGCACGAGCTACAGCAGCAAAACTAAGAGGATTGTTTGTTTTATCACTGTTCTTTACATCTCCAATAATAATTAAATCAAGCTCTTTTATATTTTCTAAAATCTTATTCACTGCATCTTGAAAATTATCAGATGATATTATTTGTTTTTCTTCATCTTTAATTCCAGCCTCTTTGAGAAGCATTGCATAACACTTCATAAGAGGGGTATAGTCATCTACAACTAATACTTTTCTCACCGAATAATCTACTTTATGTTTTAAAGCATTTGGACATGGTCTTTTATACAGTCCTCGAGTAGCTCTATAAAATGGATTGTCAGATGTTTTATTAATTTCCATAATAATTTTTTAATTAAAACAAAATTTGTTGTCTTCTATAAGAGTAATTCTCGAACCATCTGTTTTTTCTGCATAAACTATAACATTTGGTCCGCCAATCATAAAATCATTATGGGTTGTTGAATCATTAACATTGTATTGTTTCAAATATTTAAGCTGTTCTTCTCTATCTTCTATAGATACAGCACCTTCAATACAATCAAGATAAGCATTACCAATAGCTATATGACAGGCAGCATTTTCATCAATAAGAATACTTTTAAACAGTCTTTTTAAATCAAAGATAGGAGACCCAGCAACTAGAGCAACTTCACCTAATCTATCTGCTCCTTCATTCTCTTCAATATGTTCAATTAGTACTTTCTCATTTTTTGTTGCACTTATTTTAAGTTTATTATTTTCATCTCTTGCTATCTTTCCATCTTTAAATTCTATTTTCAAACCTTCTATTATTTCACCATTTAAATAAAACGGCATTGTACCTGAAACTACACCATTTACTTTTGTATTGTCTGGCGTTGTAAAAATTTCCTCTGTAGGAGTATTAGCTATATAGCTTTGACCAGTCGGTGTTACAGTAGCTGGTCCTACAAACACTGCTTTCTCTGATAGCCCAACTCGTAAGTCTGTTTTTCCGTCTGGAAGTTTTGTTTCTTTATCTACACTTACAAAGTGAATAGTTCTGTAACCCTGTTTTACAAGTACATTCACGCTATTTGCTAATTCTGTTAGTTCTTTAACATGCTCTTCATTCTTCCCCATACGATTGATTTTTCTTGCCTCTCTTGAAGCTTGTGCCAATGCACTAATTTTATTCTCTCCATATTCAGGATATGCTGCTATTGCAGAAGCTGTTGTAGGTAAGTAATAAATACACCAAGGATTTTTAAACAACATTTGTGCATTAAGATCTTTAGTTACATTACCTACTGCCACACTACGCTTCATAAACTTTTTAGAATCTAAACCTTCATATTGAGTAGGATCCGCACCACTTAAAAGCAACTCAGCAATATTTTTATCTAAATACTCCTGAAAACGGGCTATATATGACATAGGAACTTCCTCTAAGACCTCATCACTTGCATATTTGTAGAAAGGTATAGCTAAGTCATTTTTTTTATTTTCTGAAATATCTACATTTACAAGTTTTGAGCCTTCTTGAAATGCATATTCAATCAATTTAAGAATTTGTGAAAAGTGTTCTCTTTCTCCATGAATAATAAGTGGTTGTCCTTTTCTTAAGCTTAAATTTCCTTGAAGAATTTCTTTTGGATCAATTTCCAATTCTTGTTGAATGTTTAATGGAATTTCAGGAGTAATAGTTTTCTTCAATTCTTTAATTTCTTCTTCTGTTAAGCCAGCTTCTACATAAGGAGAATTGGCTTCATGAAAGCTAATAAAAGCTGCATTTTTTTGAGTCAGTTCTTCTATTTGCTTACTTTTATAATCAAAGTCTGAGTTAATGTTATACTTTTTCTTTAGCTCTTCAAGCTCTGGCTCTATAAGCTTTACAGAAACTCCACCAGAATGATATGTCTTATATGCTTCTTCTACCATCAGTCTAATTAGTGGTAGGTATTCACTTCGTGCTTCTATTCTTAAAGGCTGACTAGGACGTAGTTTTATAACGTTCGTAAACACATTGTGAATATAATTCAACATTTTATCTTCAGTTGATTTTAATTGGCCTTGATTAAGACTTGCTACATTAGAACTTGGAATAGACACAAGATTGGTTTTATCTATATTATTTGGCATCTGCACTCCATATTATTTTTACTACTTGCCAAATACAATAACATAACTAAAAGCTAAAAGTGTTAAGCACACTGATTTCACTTGTAAGACTAATCTGCACAATTAAACTTACTATTTTCCACGCTCAGCAGATCGGTATAACACAATCACCTATTATTTTATAAATCGCTTTGCTATTTACTTCTGACAGCATAGGAAATTTAAACAAACAATTTATTTGTGTTATTTTAGAAATTACATCAGGCGCAGTTTCTACAACAGGATCATCTATCTTTTCATCATAACCAGAAGTTACAAATCCTAAGAGGTCAATTCCTCTGTGCTTTGCAAAGTCTATTGTTAAAACAGTATGGTTGATAGTGCCAAGGCTTGGACGAGCAACGATAATGGTTGGATAACCTAAATCTTTTATTAAGTCAGCAACTAGATAGGATTGAGGATTGAGCATTGAGGATTGAGAATTAAACCTGTTCCACTCATTCCTCACTCCTAATAGCTCAGCCCTGTTATGAAACGTGATCGGGACAGCAATTCCACCAATACCTTCTACAATGACAATGTCATATTCTTTTTCAAGTTTTTTTATATCAAAAACAATTTTACTAACATCAATTTTTTTATTTTCATGTTCACTAGCTACAGATGGAGCAGCTGGTAATTCTAAAGCATAAGTATTAAATATTGGGATTTTGTTTTCTATAAGAGTACTTAAAAAATTAGTGTCTCTAGGATGTCCTGTTTGAAGTGGTTTTGAGATAGCTACTTTTTTGCCTTGTTCTAAAAAAGACAAAGCAAGAAATGCTGTAATGATACTCTTCCCAACACCTGTATCAGTACCTGTAACAAACAATGGTGACTTAAGATCAGTGAGTTCTGAGTTTAGTTTTATCTTCTTCATGATGGTGTTAAATTAAGGATAGCAGACTAACAAAGTTGTTTAACAGAAATTAAGCTAAAAATTTATTTTAATTTAACCTTTCCTGTTTGATTAAGAAACCTACAACCTGCTATCTTAAAATTATCAATAAAAATTCAAGCTTTCAGTCTAATATACATTTTTCTATAAGATTCAGGAGGTTATAATATTTCATATGAATTTATTCAGACCTATATCATCTCCAACAATAAAAGGTACAGCTCAATCCATCTGGGTTAAACCCAAGTCCCAAAGACAAAACTTAGATTTTGATAAAGCACTCCCTCCACAAGAATCAAGATTTAGATTTATTACAGATGAAACACAATTAAACAATATAGAAAAAATCAAATACCCTATAAGGGTTTTTGATTTAAAAGGACTGGGATTTACAGATAAAGAAGCTCAAGACTTCATCACTTTATTTAGTGATGATTCTGGAATGGCTGAAGATTTATATACAATGAAAATAAAACAGATTGAGTTTTTGAAAAGAAAGCTACCCGGACATGAAGAAAGACTTAATGGGTTTTTAAAAGATTACTATACTGGAAGAAAAGATTTGATTGAGATTTCTGACTTAATTCAACAACTACAAGGTGACAATAAAATAAAGTTTAACAGCATCGGTCCAACAAGAAGTCGTTCAATACAATCATTTGATATAAAACAAACACCTGATAATAATAGCTGGTACTTTATCTATGTACTATCTAATAATTATCAACAAGATGTAACAGCAAGTGATTATCGTTCAGAACTAAGGGAATTCAACTGGACAGCTCTAGATAAAACTTCACATCCTCTTTTTAAGAAATTTATTGCTTCTATAGCCGAGCTTACTGGAGAACTCCTTGATAAAAAAAATATAGAAAAGATTAAAATGACTTTTCATGAAGTCAGAGTTTATGCACCTGGTTCACCTGCTCCAGAAGGACCTCACCAAGATGGAACACAAATTGTTCTTACTGCTTTTGTCATAGAACGAAAAGATATAGATGGTGGCAAAAGTATTGTTTATAATGGGGCTCCTTCTGAAAAAGGGACAAGTACTTGTATAGAAAAAACATTAGAACCAGGACAAGGGTGCTTTCATACTGATACAGGGACCCCTATTTGGCATTATGTTACTCCCATCGAAAAAAGCAATAGCACTCAAGATAGCTTAAATAGACCAAGTCGTAAAACTCTTGGATTAGATATTGAAGTAGTACTTAAAAATTATAACTAAGTTAAAGAACAAGATTTAATCAAGTCAATATTATTTTTATATTTTTGAAGTAGTGCTATGCTTGTTAGATTAAATTTTATTTACTAAATAAGATTTTTGAAGGAGAGAAACATGAATATTACAACTAACGGAATGATTTTTTTTACAGAACATAATAAGTATCCTGATTTCAACACCACCTTATCACATATGAGAGGACACCATCCAAGAGGACATGAACTACATGACTTATCTCTAAGAGGCAAAACAGCTCAACTATATTACAAAGGTGTTTTTGATAAAAGAAAAAATCCTGTAGAAGATGAAGCAATGAAAGTCATAGCTGAATTGAAAAAAGGTAATGAAGTTTATATTGATGGCAATAGATTAATGGAATTAGTTGAGTATTTAGAAACCAATGAATCTGCTATAAAAGCTAAAGAAGGAGCAGCCATTTTTGATAAATTAAATGTAGTAGTTGAGCCACCTACACCAACTCCAATACTAACAAAAGACTTACACTATGCTAAAACAGTAGCTGGCATGTGGAATGCAAACAGAGAACTTGAACAAAGAAAAGCTGTTTAAGAAATTGTAGACAAATATTTTAAGTTTTTACAATTTATTTAATGCTGTCAGAGTAATATTTTTTACCCTCTTAAATGGAGAAAATATTTGCTGAACATCATCTAAAAATTTAAGATATTCATCAAAAGACATATTTGACACACTATTCTTTTTTGAAAATCTAAAACTCTCTCTGCGAGACACATCATCTGCATCTGCAAGCATTTCTTGGATTTCATCTTCACTTAACATTTTACTCTCTTAAGAATATTATCCAATTCTTCTTCTCTATTAAAGATTTTAAAATACTCTCTTATTATACCTATATCAAGTGACTTATAATTATATTCAATTAGTTTTTCAATATCAGCCATATCTTGATGATAACGCTCAGGATCGTTCTTACTGGATTGAACTTTGAGACCAATTTGATCTTCTGCTTTCAAAAATTTAATCTTAAACTTTTTATCTAAAACTTCTTTTAGTACAGCCCTTTGAAGCATTGTCAATGCATATTTTCTATGTGCAATTAAAAAATCAATCCTGTCAAACCCAGAACTTTTACTAAAGAAATTCAAAACATCAAGGCTTTCATGTTTTAATTCATAATTAAGATCTTCCATTACCTTTTTAACTTTATCTTTATCAGAAATTAAAACAAGAAAATCAATATCATTTGTAGCTCTCATTACACCAAATTGATGCAAAGCAAGACCACCAATCAAAGCAAAATCTATATCTTGTTTCTGAAATTCTTTGATTACAAATTCAAATGTGGATAAGAAATTCATAGTATTTGAGTTCAAGGATACCAGATTTTTTGGAGAAAACTATTTAAAAAGGATTAATTAATTCTAAATCCTGAATACCTAAAAAATCTTTAGTGTTTCTTATTATTCATACTAAGCAAAGGGAATGTTGCTAGGACTCATTCTTATAGCATAATCTAGAACACTCTTGAGAGATAAATTGTTTAATGATTTTTTGCTCCTCTTTCTCTAAAGCATTAAAATCTGCATTGTGATCTTTCAGGAAATCCACTAGAACATCCTTTGCAAAAAATCCGATATCAGGTTTTCCAGCTTTGCTAATGACAGACTCTAAGCGATTTTGATTTATGTAGGTCTTGACTTCCTCTTGTAAATTCATAATCTTATCAGAGATTTTTAGCTTTGGTTTTTTGATTTTATTTTTTTTGACAATTTTTTCTTCATATTTAGGATTTTTATTTTTTATAATGACACGACTTTTATCAGGGAGAAATCGGGTAGCTGAAGGTTTGATTACTATACCCTCTGCAATATTATTTTCAATTTTTGGAAGTGCGAGCCAGTTCGATATATAAGACTCAAATTCATTTGGGTATTGAAGACATTCACCTAAAGTACCTTTAAACAAAGGCTTTGCATAAAGAAAACCAATTTTTTCAAAAATCTCCATGCTTTGATTTAAATTCAAATAGCTTTTGTTAAGAATTCTTAAATCAAATGCATAGAAATCATTATCAGGAGAATAGAAAACCCCTTGTTGTAATTTAATAGCATCACGTACTTTAGCTACTTCTGGATGCGGATAATATCCTCCAAAAAGCTCACCAAAGATATAGAGAAAATCCATCGTTGGTTCTAGCTTTTTAACTTCTTCAAAAGTTTTTAAAATTTTCTCTTTGTATCTATCTTTTATTTTTTGATAGTTAAAAAACTTTTCATCAGATCCTAATAGTCCAGTACGCTTTGCACATTTAATTTCAATCCCATCCGTAATAAAAGTTAAATTAGCTCCATGTACTTTTTCTTGTACTATAAATTCTCCTTGATCTAGATGATTCGTTTTAATAGATTCAATGAAATCTGTTCTAGCAAGGTTTTCTATAGAATGATATTGTTTAAAGTCCTGAGACATTACAATTTATTATAACGTGCATGTTTGGTCTAGCTAAGAGTTCAAAACTATCTGTTCATACCGTCTGATTAAATAGAGATACTTGAAATATTGGAAAAGGTGGCTTAATTCTAAATCTTAGATTAGAATATATTTAATACCTAAGGAGGAACCATGGCAAATACAATAATTAGATGTAACTTACCAACTACACTTGCACTGTATAGAGAAAGATTTGGAAAAAGAGTTTTAGATTCCAGTGATAAAATGATTTTGGTAAGTAATGTAACAGAGAGTGAGAAAACTGAATTATCAAAAGATCAAAACATTAAAACATTTGATGAAACCTTCATAGAATTACCTGATCAACCTCCAAAAGTTGAGAAATCACCAGATTAAATTTTAAATAGTAGTAAATGCAGACTGCTTAAAATAAAAGGGATTATTTCTTGCTCAAGCTCTTAATCAATCCACTGAACATTTCTTTATATTCTTCAGTTGTAGGCACTGAATTACTTATTTTTAAAATCCCGATTAAAGCATCAAACCCTAAAGAAGGATCAATCTTCTTTATTAGCTGCATTGCATAAAATTGCTCATGTCGTGAGTGTCCAATTGCTACCCGCGCTAAATTAGCTAGAGCTCTTCCCTGACCACAACTCTTAATATACGTTTCTAAAAAATTACTCTCTAATTTCGTTCGTTCTGAGTCATCCTTAGCAAATACCAAACCATCACATAACCTTGAAATAGCTGTATCTGCGACATCATCTAATCTATCAATTACGTTTCTTAAATTATTTTCTTCGTTAGTATTTTCAAGTTTTGCTTTAAGCAAAGGATCATTTATATATTTAGCTAGTACAGGAATCACCAAGTAAACGTTTTTACTTCTAAGCATTTTATCATTACACAAAGAACCTAATGCTAATAATCTACGATTATTGTCATTACTTGCTTCATTAGCTATTTCATCAATCCAATTTATAACTTCTGGATTCTTCTCACTAACCCCAAATACATAATCTTGTACAAACTCAACAAGATTATCAGAAGAATTACTTATCTCACTAAAATAATTAAAGTTATTAAGAAATGCACCCTTATCAAAAGGATCAGGACGTAATCTCAATTCTCTTTTAGTAGGATCAGTTGGACGTATACCACTTATTATAGACATTAGGTAATTATATCAAACAATTGAGTACTCATTAAATGTCCCATCATAGACAATTTTAGAACCTGCTCATACAGCTTGGTTGAGGTGGAAGTAGCAGAGATATTGGAAAAGGTGGCTTGAAAAAATAATTTATTGTTTTTCATCTGGCTGTGGAAGAAGTAGCCTATCAAGATACCATTGGACAGGTCTTTGAGTTTGTCCCTCTGGTCTTAGAACTGCTTTCCCTTGTTCTTCTAAACAACCAGCCCATTTGGGTGATGTTGCACCTAATATAGAAGGTAATAATACAGCAGCAACAACTCCAGAGTAAACTAGACCTCTTTTCAATGGAGTACTGTGATTAGACATTGAAACATTAGGTGGTGGAATTTTCATATAATCTCCTTTTTAATTTCTCCTAAAATAACTCTTTTTTTGAGTAGTCTTTATCCTAACACCTTTCACGCACGTTTGACAAGACCTTTCACAAATCCCCCCAACTCTTAATAAGTTTGAAGAATTGAAATTTTGGGGCCTATGACAAGTCAATACCCGGAAGCCGTAATTGCACCGCTCTAAATGCA
>JAHFBG010000005.1 GCA_023250155.1 Candidatus Melainabacteria bacterium | reverse complement strand
AAATTAAACAGATTTACATTATACTTTTTCATAGTGAGATTCTCCTTTCAGATTCAATGTTTAAGAGAATCTCACGCTAATTTTAGTTTCTTTTTCTTTACCTTTCTTTGATGTAGAACCCGGTTTCTGCTTGAATCTGGAGTTCCGGGCATTGTTAGAAGTTTTCACTCTATAATTCAATAAAACAATTTGAAGAAAGGGCTAATGCAAATTGGGTTTTAGATTTGACAATCTGGGATTATTTTTTAAGTACTACAATCTAAAATTAAATTTTTCTGCCAGTTAAAGATGGTAAGTTAATATAAAAATTAACTAGAATATTATGATTCAATCTATCTTGTACTGGTGATGTTTGGTTTAAATACTGCATTAAATATCCTCCTTCAATGCTAGCGTTATCAGATATTTTTTTATTTAATCCTGCAAAAAATCTATTTTGGTCAATCCCAGATTGTGGTCCTCTAAAATGATTCCCAATATTTATAAACGGTTCATCATAAATTATAAATGCCCAGTTGTTATTTTTATCTAAAGCATATTGGACTCTAAACATATTACGAAATCTTACTGGTACACCATGTACATTTTCAATAAATCTTTCTTCTAAGCGTGACCTAGTGGACAAGATAAATCTACCTATTTCTCTTTCATAAAGTATTTGCTGCCAGATTCTATTTTCATTTACAAAGCTTGGAATATAATTTGTAACCCATGCATATCCTTGCCAAATAGATAGACTTTTAGTCAATTGGTATCCAACAGAAGGTCTTACAAGCAACTGATTTATATGGGTTACATTTTCTTGAATCCGTGGATTGATTTCAAGTTGAGTTATTATTTTCTCAGTAACAGGTAGCTTTATATAAACAGGTGTCCATAACCCTAAATCGTTTTTTAAATTAGAACCAGCAAAAGAAGGTTGACATGACAAAATAATTAATATGGTTACTATACAAATAATTAGTTTCATTTATGCTCATTTCCATAGTTATTTTTTATCTAAAAAGCAGCAGATGTTTTTTGCACCCTTCTAAACCATTTATAATATTCCTGTCTTTCAGAAGCTTTAAGACATAGTGGTTTAAATCCTGCTTTTACTCTTTGATAATTCATTATCATGCGACCAGTCCGACCATTACCATCCTCAAATGGATGAATCGTTTCAAACACCACATGAGCTTTTTTTATTTGTGGTGCAGTTTCTACATCCTTATAATGCACAAACCAATCATTTAGTAATTGAAGAACCTGCTCATAATGCGGAGCTATATAGTCTCCAACTCGTACATTGCAATGCCTAATACATCCAGCAATATCAGGACGCATTATAAACATTATGTCTTTGTGGCATTTTAAAACGCTGTGCATGGTCAGTTTCCTTTTTAGAAAAGCCTTCCACGCATTAAATGACCTCAAATCTTCATCAGGGTCATCAACATTTTCAATAAGATTACTCTCTCTAATCCACTTCAGGTCATCTAACTTTGACATTGTGATTGTTCCTTACGAAGATGATTAAGATAAAATATTTTTTGCTTCCTCTTTTACTCTTTTTAATACTTCTTGATAAGCACTTTCTACATTACCAAGGTCTTGTCTAAATCTATCCTTATCTAGTTTTTCATTTGTTTTAGCATCCCAAAATCTAAAATTATCTGGTGATAGCTCATCTGCTAATAACAAATCATTGTCCTTATCAAAACCGTATTCAAGCTTAAAGTCAACTACCTTAATACCAACCTTTAAGAAAAACTCTTTAAATATTTCATTTGCTTTCAGAGTAAGATTGGTAATTTCATCAAGGGTTTTATCATCTGTAATTTCAAGAGCAATTTTAATGTAAGCTCTTGTTAGGAGTGGGTCTCCAAGTTCATCATTTTTATAGCTAAACTCAACGATAGGTTCTTTTAAAACTTTACCTTCTTTTATAGCAAGTCTTTTACATAAGCTCCCTGCTGCAATATTTCTTACTATAACTTCTATTGGAATAATGTTTACTCTTTTTACAAGTAGTTCTCTGTCTGAACTTTGCTTTACAAAGTGAGTTTTAATCCCATTCTTTTCACAAAGCTGAAAAAGTAATGCAGAAATCGTTGCATTGATTTTACCCTTGTCATGAATCTCGCCTTTTTTCTGAGCATTAAACGCTGTAGCACTGTCTCTAAAATATGCTCTTAGAACAGTTGGGTCATCTGTCTCAAAAATGTCCTTGGCTTTTCCACTATATATCAGGTTTGGTGTTGAAATTGGCATGGTTTCACTCCTTGTTTATTGTTCTACTAAATAAAGCAAATTATCTTCTACTTTATATAACATTGGTACAAATAATACTGATTTATATTTTTCACTTAATCTTTTACTTTCATTGACTACGAAATCAACTTCATTATCAACCTCAAAGAAATGAACATTTGAATCAAAATGTTTTTCTGCTTCTTCCTTAGTCCATTTAGCGTTTTCTATTAATCCTTGTATAATCTGTTCTTTCTTACTTAAAAGATTTACCATTCCGCAATTTGTGTGTCCTATGAGGGCAACACATTTTACCCCTGCAAAGCCAATCGGGAATGAAAGCATAAACTCATATCCTGTTACCCTTGCTCCTGCTGTTCTTAGAATGTATGCAAATCTTTTTGGAATATTTAGTTGCTTCCTATTATCCATACACATAACAACAACAACTTCAGCCTTTTCATAAGTTACAAATTCTTTTCCACAGTTGTGATATTTCAACAAATCTACAATTGGAGTATCCAAAAGATATTCTGGTATATCGTTTTCAACCGAAACACTTTTTAGTTTATATTGTGAGATTTTTTCCATTAGGTACTCCTTAAGTCTTTACTTTAATTCCTCATATCCAAAATGATGCGATTTCAGAATATGTTGATAAAAGCTCATTATTTATAGCTAATTGACAACCGATTAATTGAAGTGCACTTGAGAGAACTTTTGAAATATTTTTTGATGCAACTAGGCTGTAATAGACTTCTTTCCCCTTTCTTTCTTCAATAATAAGTTTATTTAATTTTAAAAGATGTAAATGCTGTGAAGCACTTGATTGGCTTATATTTAACTCTTTCTGTATCTCTGTAACATTCAAACTCTTTTCCTTTTTTAATAGCCACAATATTTTTATCCTAATTGAGTGTGATAGTAATGAAAATAAGTTTGAAACAGAATCTATTTGTTCCTTTGGCATGTCTCTTGAAGTTTTTTTATTAGTTTTCATTGTCAACTTTTTTAGCATATCACATTAGTACCGCCAAATAATATGATTAACATATCAGAATATTATAATATGTTAAAGTGTGAAGTTGGAAATATATTATGCTAATAAACTTTAGAGCTTATATAAAGAACAAGTTTAAAAATGATTTTCTTGCATCAATTGTAGTTTTCCTTGTGGCAATCCCTTTATGCTTAGGTATTTCTATAGCCTCAGGAGTGCCTCCTGCTTTAGGATTATTTTCAGGTATTATTGGTGGAATTATTGTTGGTTATTTTTCTGGCTGTCCTTTGCAGGTAAGTGGTCCTGCAGCTGGTCTAATTACCTTAGTATATGAAATTGTTCAAAAACATGGGATAGAAAACTTAGGTGTAATTGTTTTATTTGCTGGTTTAATTCAAATTACTCTTGGATTTTTTAAACTAGGACAATGGTTTAGAGCAGTTCCTCCATCGTTAGTTCAAGGAATGCTATCAGGTATTGGAGTTCTTATTCTTGCAAGTCAATTCCACATAATGATAGATGATTTACCAAGAAGTAACGGGTTAGTCAACATTTACTCAATCCCACAAGCAATTTTAAAAGTGGTATTTCCACAGGATGGGTATAATCATCACTTAGCAGGATATATTGGACTATTAACAATTGTTGTTATAGCCCTTTGGAAGTTTGTACCAAAAAGCTTGTCAATAATTCCAGCTCCATTAATTGGTGTTTTATGTGGAACATTAACTACTTGGTTATTTAAGCTGGATATAAAACATGTAACAATTCCTGAAAATCTTTTACAGTCAATCAAATTGGTAAACATAGACAATTTTTCTTACATCTTTAATTTTGAAGCTATACTTGCAGCATTTGCACTTGCTTTTATTGCAAGCACAGAATCTTTATTATCTGCCATAGCAGTAGATAAAATGACAATCGGACATAAAACAAACTACAATAAAGAAATTATCTCTCAGGGAATCGGTAATATTGTATCTGGCATTCTATGTTCACTTCCTATAACAGGAGTTATTGTAAGAAGCTCAGCAAATGTAATAGCGGGGGCACAAACAAAAGCATCTGCAATCTTTCACGGGGTTTGGATATTAATATTCTGTTTTTCTTTTCCACATGTCTTAGCAAAAATCCCAATTGCAAGTTTAGCTGCAATTTTAGTTTACACAGGATGGAAATTAATAAACCTAAATGCAATTAAGTACTTACTTAAGTTCGGTAAAGGTGAAGTAGCAATCTGTTTAATAACTATTATTGCAATTGTGTCAACAAACTTACTTGAAGGTATTTTAATTGGGTTTGCTATTTCCTCTATAAGGCTGTTACTTATGCTTTCTTACCTTGAAACTGAGCAAAAGGAAAATGAGCATAGTTCTAATAGTATTTCCTTATATATAAAGGGCTCAGCCACCTTTTTAAACCTCCCTCTGTTAGCAGAAGAACTTGAAGCAATACCTCCTAATAAGACAATATTTATTCGTTTTGAAGGAATAAATTACATTGACCATGCATCACTAGACTTAATAGCCAACTGGAAAAAGCAATATGTAAAATCAGGTGGAAATGTTTATGTTAAATGGGAGGAATTAGAAGCTAAGGTATTTAATCCAAAGAACTTAGTAAACAGTATTAAACAATGATGTGATAATTTCCTGTTATTAAAGAAAAAGTTCCAGTTTGCTTTGATTGATTTTACTAAGCTAATGATAAAGCAAATCTGTCCCTGTAAAACAATAGTGAAGAGCACTAGGTGGTACAGTTAAATCATGCTGCAGGAGCTAAGTCTGGTATGTAAATATGACCTTTATGCTCCATTAATTTAGTTTCCGCCCTTTTAGGGGCGAGGCTCGCTCAGTAAAGCTGAGCAGCTCACTTTGTACCTGAGGCCCGAAGAGTCCTTTGTATCCGTGGTCTTGAAATATTGCATAATCAATAGGCTCTATAACACCAGCTTCTTTCGCAGTAAATGAAAGAAGCCTATTATGCTCTTTCATTTCTTTTCTTAGGAACAACCTTTTTTCTTCTTCTGTTTTAAGTTCTTGATATTTTTTAGTTTCAATAATTTCTTGCTTTCTTGTTTGTACGGCAAAGTATGTTTGTCCAAGTGCAACTATTTCTTTTGACGGATCTGCATTTTGAACAATTAAATAGCAAGCATATCTGGAAAGCATAAAATCATCTATTTTTCGCTTTGCTCCTGAGCCAAGGTCAACCATTTTGTCCATTTGGGAAAAATGGTCGGAAGCCTTATGTCCAGAGTTTTTACAAGATTCAATTGCTTTCTGAATAACGTTTAAAAACTTATCCCATGATTTGTAATCTAGAGCCTCTTGAAGTTTTCTGGCAGACCAATATTTTTGGCCATATTCATTGGTTTGTTTTATGTTTTCAAAAGTAAGTTTATTTGGTTTATTTAACTCATTCTTATCACTCATATATAAATCCTTAATTACTAAATTTTACTATCAAATGCAATGATAAACCAAATCTGCCCCTGTGAGTAGAGTGGTAAATCATGCAGCAGGAGCTAAATCTGGTATGTAAATATGACCCTTATACTCCATTAATTTAGTTCTCACTCGTCCAATCTGCTCCAAATTTTAAAATCAAGAAGGTGTTTTGTTATTATTTTTTCTCTGCTCTATTGAGCTTTGATTCTATTCGCTCTTTGTACCTAATTGCTTCAGTAATCAATCTTCTGACCCTGGTAATAATACTGGTGAATTCTCCATTTGATGCTGATGGCTCGGTATTCCTTACCTGTTCCAGCAAATCAATGGCTTCAGTATCAATATTTATAGCATCTGTTAATTTTGATTGAATTGAGCTCATTCCTATCATGACATTGCTATTCTCTAACCTGTTTTTCAATTCCTGCAAATCTTCTACAGCTGATGTCAAATCATCTATTGCCATTGATACTGAGAAAAAAGAAACCTTCCCAACAAGATACTCCAGATTAAGTGAATTCTTAGCATTTCTTTCTGAAGATATTGCAAAGGCAATAATTGTTGAGTTACTTAGAGTACTGCCTGAAGTTGAAGCCGAGTCACAATTAATTTCAAACATTGCATCAAAAACTGCATTCCCAGTAGCAGTATCAAAGCGAAAGAATATACCGAACTCGTCCATCTGTGGATCTAGTTTTTGCATGGTTTGCGGATTTCTGGTAACAAGATCAAATTCACCTGCAAGAGGATTAGTTCCACCAATCGTAACTTCTTGATGAGTAAGTAGCACACCATTTAGTGTGGGGGTAATCTCTATAGGCTTATTAGTATTGAAGAAAAGTATAATTACTTTATTGCACTCATTTTGCTTCATTTCATTAAGTGTTTCACCAGTACTGGCAAATGGAATAATAGCTGGGCTTTCTAAATCAAAATGCTGAAATTCTCCCAACAAAATTGTACTGGGAGAAGATTCTGAAAACCCTTCCTGGACTGGAAATAAAAATATGGATAAAAGGACTGCTATACAGACAAGGTATTTTTTGAGATTTATTTTTTCTTTCATAGATTTAACAGTCTAACATCTGTCAAGTTCGTGCTTAATAATCTTAATTCAACAGACCCCATTAAATGATTTCTATAATCGTCCAATCCGCCCCTATGATAAACCAAATCTGCCCCTGTGAGTAGGGATAAACAATAGTAAAAAGTACTAGGGGGTACAGTTAAATCATGCAGCAGGAGCCAAATCCGGTATGTAAATATGCCCTTTATGCTCCATTAATTTAGTTTCCGCCCTTTTAGGGCGAGGCTCGCTCAGTAAAGCTGAGCGGCTCACTTTGTACCTGAGGTCCGATTTTCTAATACAGATCAATATCTAAATGTAATGCCACACCTTTTTGTACATAGTTAAAATCCTGTTCATTTAGAGTGCCAATTTTTTTAATAAAGTTATTTTTGCTTATTGTGTACAAATGAGAACAAATTGCTGCGCTTGGTTTATTTAAACCACTTTGTTTTGTTGGTTTAAGATAGATGTAAATCTCGTCGTATTGCTCTATCTTTGTAGATGTAGGAACAACCGTTATTGTGTCTAGTAAAGTACACCCCTCGTTGCTTTGAACAACTATTGAAGGTCTTGCAGTTTTGCCAAGCTCACCTCTACGGGAGGGCTCATAATTAACTAGCCATACTTCACCTTTTCTTATTTCTTTGTTATCCAAGACTTTTTGCTACCTCAAATTGTGCTTTTTCAAGAGCTGACAATTCCTCGGTTGCTTTTGACTTAGCAAATCGGGCATATGCTTGAACACGTTTTAATTTCCTGTAAGCTTTAATGGCATCAGCTATTAATTCGCTAACACTTCGGCCAGTTTTTTCTGCTTCTTTCTTAATTAACTTAACAAGCCCATCGTCTAGTGATATTGAGATTTTTATAGACATTTTCTTACCTCTTTTCCTACTTTTTATCCTACCATAAATCCTACCCAATTATCGTTAAAATCTAACTACTAATTAAATAATAAAGTATTTGGACTAAATAGCACCAAATTAAGTAACTTTCTCTAACTCAGGAATATAAATATGCCCTTTATACTCCATTAATTCAGTTCCCGCCCTTCTAGGACGAGGCTCGCTCAGCAGAGCTGAGTGGCTCACTTTGCACACCACGTCAGACATTTTAGTTTTTAGCTGGAAGAAAAGATATGTTCAGTAATATGTTCAGCAAAAAGCTAAAGGTTATCCGACTTGTATTTTTTTGAATTCCATACAGCAAGTTTAAAAGAAACTATTGCTAGGGTTAGAACCATCATGGCTAATTTAATTCCAGGATCTTGTAATGGTAATAAGTTTTTTAGTGTTACTAAGTTTGGAGTGATTGCTGTGATCATTACTAGTAACATGAAAGATATGATGAATATTCTTGACATAAATTTTTATCCATTGTTTTACCGGAATAAATTGAAAAAATATTTACTACTCTAACACTGTGAGTTTAAAAGAAATTATTGCTTGTTGAATGAAAAGTACCATTGCTAATCTAATTCCCCAATCTTGTAATGTTAAGAGGTTTGGAGTTAGTGCTGTTATTGCTACAAGGAGCATGAAAAATATGATGAATAATTTTGACATAAATTTGTACCCTTTCAATTTGTCCTTTGCTTTATCTGGATACATTTAAAAACATTTTCTTTAAATGTAAGTTAAGTACATCGGGTTAACTCACATGATTTTTTTCACAAAGAAAAAGTCTCGGGCAGTCCCGAATAAAACAGAATAATTTTCAAAAAAATATTATCTAAAAATTGGAAGTGTTGGAAATCTTTCACTTGTCTCAACACCATTTCTAGTAACTACTCTTGCATATCCTGCCAGGTTTAAAATAGCCTCTCCCATATCTTTAGCATTGTATGCACCATCATTGCCAGTGATAACCCCATCGTTTCTTGTTTGTCCAACTACTCTAGGGGTTACACCACGTCCGGTGACCAACATAAAATTTGAATCAGGCCAATGGTCTCTGCCTAGCTGATTACCATTATTCATTCTGGGTGTTCTACCAAATTCTGATGCTACAACTATTATGCATTCATTTCGCAGATCATCCATTAATGCAGCTAATGCTTTATCTAACCTAGGTACAAGTCTTTCTAAATCTGGTCGTAGATCCCAATGACTATCCCACCATCCATCATTGATTAAAATAAGTGGAGCACCTGCTTGAACTAATCTTTTAGAAATTAATGCTGCATTGCCCATTGGATTTCTTCCATATCTATCTCTCTCAATATTAGAAACTCTGTTTAAGTCAAATGCACTATTTAAATCACCATCTAGAATTGAACGTGCTCTGTCTCTTAGTTCATCAAACCGCTGTGTTGGCAGCCCACTTACAGGGGCTCCTTGTTCTAGCTGCCTAAGTAAATCCATTCTATTTCTTAATCGATCACGATCTATACTTCCACCAAATGGAGATCTATAAACATTATTATTTCGAAATTCACACTGTACATAAAGAGCATCTTGTTGTTGAATTCCGCCATATGGTTCTCTTCCATCATTGGCTTGAAAAACAGTGTATCCAATATTGCTTCTGCTTATGTGTTCAGATAGAGCTACTAGTGCAGGTTTTAGCTTAGGCTTGCCAAATAAAGAATCTTGAGTAGGACTAGAACGTTCATGACTTCCTGCAAGGCAAAGTCTTGTAGCATCACCATGGTCGCCTTGTCTATGATAAAGATTTCTAAAAAGAGCTACTTCATGCATCTTTCTAGCCATTAGAGGGAGTTTATCAGTTACTTTTACACCAGGAACTGTGGTATCGATTGAATTAAAAGGACCTTTAATTTCAGCAGGTGCATTTGGTTTTGGATCGAAAGTATCGAAATGGCTTGCTCCACCTTGTAGCCAAAGTATTATTAATGGTTTTGGACGATTTGATATTTCAATTACTTTATAGGTTTCTTGTGTAGCAGGTGCACCAAAAATTGAATCCGGTAAAACAGCACTAGCAGCTGCAACAGTACCCATACGTAAAAACTCTCTTCTAGAAAGAGGTAAATGTGGAAAACTTGAGAGAGAATTTTTTATAGGCGAAATACTTGCCATGTTGCTTTTCCTTATTTTTCACTAGGTAAAAATAATAGCTGACTATAGAATTTATTTCTTTATTGAATACTCAAATTGTAAAAAATGTTTATATAAATTGTAAGGGAATTGTATGAGATCTCGAGAGCTATTAATTGCTTCTTACTCTTAAATCATATCCAGCAGCATTTAATATTCTTCTTCCTATTTCTTGTCCATTAATAACGCCATCATTCCCAGTAATAACTCCATCATTTCTTACTCTTCCTATTACACCAGTAGATACTCCAGGTCCGGCTAAAATCATAAAGTTTGAAAAAGGCCAATGTTCACGCCCATGTGTACCAAGCTCATCTGTGCTATCAGGGTATGGAATAGCATATAGAGGTGTTCTTCCAAACTCAGATGCTACAGCAATAATACACTCATCTTTAAGCTCATCAATCAGTGCAGATAAACCCCTATCAAGTCTTGGTACAAGTCTATTGAGTACTCTTTCAAGCTCCCAATGAGTGTCCCATGAACCATCATTGATTACAACCAATTTGGCTCCAGAATGGACCAGTCTAGAAGCTATTAAAGCAGCATTGCCAAAAGGATTTTGACCATATCGATTTCTAGTCCTGTCAGGAACTCTATTTAAATCAAATGCTTGCCTTATGTCACCAGTTAAAAACCTTGAAGCCATAGGATAGACATGATTCCAGCGATCTATAGCTTCACCAGATATGCTATTTCTATTTATAACATTTAATAAACCTGTTCTTTGTCTGTGTCTTTCCTCATCAAATGATTCACCTATTGATACAGGGTAGATATTTCCATTCCTAAAATCACAACTTACAAAAAATGCTTCCTCATGATTGGCTTGTAGTGCACCTATTGGACTTCTTTCAGTATTTGCATCCATACCGATGTAACCTATGTTTTCTCTTCTTGTTAAAAATCTTGAAAGATGAACTTGAAAAGAGTCTTTTTGAGGGGAAGGAGAAAGTAGGTTTCCACCAGATCTTAATAAGTGACTACCAGTGAGACAAAGACTACTAGCACCATCATGAAGAGACTGTGTATGATAAATATTTCTGTATAGTGCTACCTCATGCATTTTTCTTGCCATAAAAGGCAATCTATCAGATACATGTACCCCTGTTTGTGTTGTAGCTATTGAACCAAATGGACCTTTAATTTCTTCAGGTGTACCAGGTTCTCTTGGATCAAAAGTATCAAAATGACTTGCCCCACCTTGTAACCATATTAAAATAATAGGTTTTGTAGCTCTTGATATTTGAACAATTTCTAGTGGTAGTTCAGCAGAAGCTGGTCTTTCACCCCCAAAAATCTGAGATGGAAGTAATGCACTTGCACAAGCCATCGTACCTATACCTAAAAATTCTCTGCGTGATATAGGAGCATGTGGAGTGATTTTCATTTTTTACTTACTAGCAGGCGATAGTTCTTTAGCTTCTACTTTTGGTACTGGTTGAGGTCCTTGTACTTGAGGTATGGGCTGTACAATTCTTTCTAAAAAGAGAGTTACATCAAGATATAAACCGCCTTGATTAGGTTCACTATCAGGAAACTTTCCTATACAGCTATCAAATAGTTTTTCCCACTGCTTATTAGATAATGGATCTAATTTAGCTTGTTTACGTGCTTCAATACCCCATAGCATAAGAGCTGATTTATGAGGTGCACTAAATGATGTACCATTTACTGGAATCTTACGAAAAACAGCTCCATCTAAATATGGAGTAATTACATGTACTCCTTGCTCGCTAAGCATTTTTACTGCTTCTATTACACGAAGCGGATCCTGGTGACTTGAAAACTCAGCTACTCTGTTTGCATATTTATCATGAGCTGCTGATATGAAAATACCTTCAGGTTGAATTATCTTCCCATCATTTGTAAACCTAAGACCTAAATTTGTAGTTTCACTTAATGCGCCTTGTCTAAATGTTATAGGTTGCACACCCTGAAAGTTTCCTGCACCTACAGAGTGTTTAACATCCATCCTGCTTAGTGTTTCCATAAAAGCAGAATAAAGATCTATAGAATCTCTTCTTACTTCTTCATTCATAAGAAGAAAATTAGGTGTAACATATGAATGATTTATAACATCTATATTTGCTTTATCCTCAAGCATAAGCCGTGCCATATCTCCCAGTGCAAATATCCCTGCATCCTGCATATTTTCTGGTCTAAACGGTATCTGTGGAGTGCTTGCTACAAGACTATAAGATAGGACGTTAGCATTTGGTGATAGTTTATGTGCAGTTCCTGTAACACCAGTAGGATGGCTTTCTAGAGTACCGACTAAATCGCTCCAATTTATAAAACCAGGATAAGTGATTTTCTTTTCTAGTTCTTTATAGAGTACTGGATATGCATATCCTACATCTAGCACGGCAAGAGTCGTTCCTTTTCCAGTGTATTTTTGATTTTCAGCTTTTCCTAGCCACCATTCTTGTCTATCAATAGATTTAAAGAGTGTTTGTAGCTCATCTAGCTGCTTTGGTTCAAAACCATATTTTTTAAAATCACTAGCATCCTTTTCATTTGTAATAAGTGCATGCATTACTGATCTGATAATAGGTGCATGTTTATCTTTCTTAGCTGCCTCACTAGCTAAAAGTAAAAGATCTTTTGTAGCTCCAAACTTGTCAGCTACTCTTGCATGATCATATTCATCTTGCAGTCTGTTTAAACGAATTTGAGTAGATGTTTGAAGTCCTTTTTGATGAAACTCCATATGTCCTAAAACTTGTTTAGCATGAGTTTCTCTAGCTTTAAAGAGTTTTTGAGCTGTTTCAGGAATTACAATAGGTCTAGGTCCAAAAAGAGCATCTTCATATCTATGTGCTAAGTTATATAATCCAGTTCTTGCTTGACCTCTAAATAAACCTAAAGAACCTTTTCTTGCTATGGCATGAAGTGCTTTTGCTCCACTATCATCTGGATTCTGAAGGTCAATAGTACCTCCTAAAGCTTCTATAGTAACCATTTTTAAAATTAAGGCTTCACGATTATTCATCTGAATACCCATTGAGCCTATCATTTTACTGTTAGCTACATACAATTCTGGATAAGTAACAATATCTACCAGTGTTTTATTTGCAGATTGGTGGTTGCTCTTTGAAAGAACATTAATCATTGATATTGCAAGGTTCATATTTACTGGAGTTTTATTTTCTTTGCAACTATTTAAATACTTAACCATACTATCAAGATGAGTTTCAACTTTTTCTTTGAAGGCAGGAAGTGGAAGCATAGAGCCTTCTTTTCCACCAATAGTTAATCTCATAGTATCTAAAAATACAGAGAGTTTATCTTCATCACTAATAGTTAGTGGAACATCTCCTTTTTTAGCTCTTAGGTTATTTGCTGACTCTTGCTCGTTGAGCCATTCATTGTAAGGAAGTGATATTCGAGCATGAATTGGATTTGAAACTATTTGACCTAGTATGTCATTTCTTTTTTCATCATTTATCTTCCCAAAGCGTACCGATCTAGGCAATAGCGCTGCTAGCTTAGTTGGAGAAAATGGGGAATGGTTTTGTGCTTTCAATCTAAGAAATTCAGGTACAAGGCTAGGACTATCTATAAAAAGTGCACTTTCAAGTGCTAATGTACGAAGTTTTTCACTAAGAGTTTCATCCATACCAAGTGATATGAGAAACTCAAGAGACTCTTTATCTTTTGCTGTGGTTAAGCCATTTATAGCAAATCCTATATCTTCTTCTTTAGAAAGAGGGTTCTTAACTACTGTTCTTAAGAAAGGAACAAAGTTATTACCACCATCTACAAAAGCCATTGTAACTAGTGCAAGTTTTCTAGATAGAGCTTTTGCGCTGTTAGTTGACTTTATGTCTTCAGGGCTTGCAGGCTCATTCCAGATTGGTTTTGAGTTTTTGTTTGCGAGTGCAATCATAAGATCTCTACTGGCTTCTTTGTTTGTAGTAAGTACTTTTATAATTTCAACACCAGCTCTTCTATCGTAAGTATCCTCTAAAAATAAACTCCCTTTAAATAGTGGTGTAAAGAAATTGTGTGGAGTAGAAGCTGCTACTCTTTTTAATACTTCAAAACCCAATTTATTTTTTTGTGCTGATATAGCAAGTGCTTGCATTACGATATAGTCAGCATTAGAATTTGGAGAAAGGAGTCTTTTTTCACCAATAGCACCATCGGAATAATGTTTAAGCCCAAACCATTGAGCTGCTGCTGCTGTAGCAGACTCATCACCAGACTTTGCAAGAATAAGAATGTTCTTAGCAAGAAATTCCTGTTCCTCTTTATCTTTTGCAAATGGATAAGGGAGTAATGGACCTACAAGTTTGTGATCAAGTTCTAATAGGGCATCTAATGTACCAGATTTTTTATCACTGGGTATTCCTGGTGTTTTTATAGATGGTGCTTGAGTTACAGAAATGGGTACTGGTGTAACTGGAGTTTTTGTTTTTAGATCTAAAAATTTCTTATGTTCTTTTAATTGCTCATTTCCAAATACCCATTCTTTTGAAAGGTCAATTATTTCTTTTGGTACGTTTTTTGTATAAAGAAATGGTGTTAAAAAAGTATTACGACGCTCAATATCATTTCCACTTAATTTCAACTCTTGTAAAAAACCAGATAGTATTTTCTCATCTCCAATACTTCCAAAAACAAATCCAGCTAAGTCTTGAATGTCTTTACTTTCATATTCATCTACAAAATATTCTTTACCTAACTCTAAAACCTTAGAAGGGCTAACAAGTTTTCTTTGAGTTGTGCCTTCTTTATTCTTTATATCTACAATTACTTTTCCAAGATATGGAAAAACGCCTTGTGACAGTTTTTCTTTTCTTTCTTTTAATACTTGAGTTTCTTTTGTGAGTTGTGCCATTTGAGCTTCAAGAGATGAAATAGATGTTTTTAGTTCTTTTGGAGTTTCTGCTTTTAAAGCCTCAAGGTCTTTTACTTGTTTTTGTAGTGGCTTTAAGCTTGTATCTAGGCTTGCTATTTTTTCTTCATTTTTTCCAATCTCAGTATTCATCCGATTGGCTGAAACTGCTGTAGAATACAATGCACTATGAACTACACGTGCTGGAATTGAGTGGTTTGTAGCACCTTTTTCTATAATTTCTCTTCTTAGTGGCTCGATACTTTCTATTAAAGTATCATCTGAAATAGTAAAAGCTGCCTGTAGATTGTTCCATAGAATATCTCTAGTAGGAAGAGTATTTAGCTTTCCTGCCAAGATCGATTCTTTTAGCGGCTTCCAGGATTCATGAGCAAAATCAGATATTGCTTTTTCACGTTTTGGATTGTTAGCTGCTTCAAGTGATGGCGGATTAAATAAATAACTAGAAGCACCAGCAATAGGCCCAAGTGTAGCCAATGTAATAGCAGCTCTAGCTGTAAAATTGTTTAGCCATGAACTTTGAGATGCTTTAGAAGGGTTTTTCTCTGTTACAGATATAGATAATTGTTTTTCTTGTGTATGTGCTGCATTTCTTTTAGTTGACAAAGTACTTACAGGAATTACTTTTAACATTTATTTCTCCTTTAATTTTTCAAATTGTTAAAAAAACATTAAATTTTTATATTGTATTGTAGTTTACACAATAGAAATTACAATTGCAAATGGTCAATATACACGTAATACTATTTTATTTTTGCTAATTTAGGTTTTAATTTATTTAATATGGAATTTAAAATGCTTCCAACAGTCTCTTTAGCTATCATGCCTTCATAACTTAGTGTAACCCGGTGTCTTAACACATCAAAGATTAATTTTTCTACATCCTCTTCTTTTACATAGTCTCTTCCATTTATTAGAGCAAGAGCTTTTGAAGCTTGGGTTAAATTTAGTGATGCTCTTGGGCTAGCACCAAAACTTATAAATGGAGATATGTTTTCAAGTTTATAATCCATCGGCGATCGTGTAGCTGAAATTAAATCACCAATAAAACTTACAATACTTGGGTCTACATAAGCTTTGTTAGCTAGTTTTTGAAATTCAAAAAGCTCTTCTTTGTTTAAAATTTTATTTACTTGTACTGGCTCTTCAGTACAAAACCTGTTTATAATTGCAACTTCTTCTTTAGCGTTTGGGTATGAAATTAAAAGCTTAAACATAAACCTATCTATTTGTGCTTCTGGAAGCTGATATGTACCTTCTGATTCAATTGGGTTTTGTGTAGCAAGTACAATAAAAGGCTCTTCAATCTTATGTGATTTTTTTGCAATGGTAACTTGTTTTTCCTGCATGGCTTCAAGAAGTGCACTTTGAACTTTTGCTGGAGCACGATTTATTTCATCAGCTAAAACAAGATTTGCAAAGACAGGCCCCAAAATGGTTTCAAAGTCACTGTTTTTTTGATTGTAAATTTGAGTACCTATTAAATCTGAAGGAAGCAAATCAGGGGTAAATTGTACTCTTTGAAATTTTAAATCTAAGACATCAGCAAAAGTTTTTAAAATCAATGTTTTAGCTAATCCTGGTGGACCTTCAAGAAGGATATGCCCTCCGGCTAAAAGACCTACTAGAACCCGCTCTAAAACATAATCCTGACCAACTATTACTTTTTTTACTTCATATAAAGCAGATTCAATTTTTTTAGATGCTTCTTTATATTCTGGTTTTGTTTCAGGCATAAATTAAGTTAAGCAGCCTTTCTTAAAATACCAATTTGATACAAAAATTCAGGAGCAAAATCAGCTCCATTATCCCAATAAATGGTATCTATATCAGGACTCACTTTAACAGCTTTAAAATAGTCTATATTTCTTAAGGGTTCAAAAATTTCGCCAGTTAAATCATTAGCTAAATCAACCATTTTAATTTCACCTGAATTAAACTTAATTTCTAATTTATAGTTGCTAATGTATTTCACTTCAGTAATTTTAATCATAGCCTTTTCTCCTAACCTTTTTCTACACAAGTGGTGCTATTTTCTTTAAGGGCTTACCACTTTGTGCTAATTCCCAATCTTCAAGCAATTCACTTTTATTGATTAATGCCCATTCAAGAATAAGAGATATTACCCTAGGGGGCAAATCACCTTCAATCATTCTCATATCATTAATTGAAAATGTCCCTGATTTATCTGAATACTTAGCATGAAAGTGTGATGGTGAGTGATCTTTATAATAAATCAATATTAGAATTCCTAAAAATCTACAAATTTCAGGCATAATTACATTATAGACTATGCCGCATTATTTCTAACAATTTTCCAATAATCAGAGTTTGCAATTCTATCTTTTAAAACACTTTCACTAAAATAATCTTCAGTTCTTAATCGTAAAAGATAACCCTCAATGTCTTCATAAAAACTTAGAGGAGATTGCTCGGTTTCTTTATCTCTTGGTTCTGATGGTAAACTACTTGCTTTTCTTAAAAACAGATCTCTGGAATCAATAATTCCTTCATTAGGATAATCAAGCTCAGCTCTAAAGATCTCATCACTTGGAAGATCTAAAGATTTTAAATAAATATTGTCTTCGTCTTCAGTTTTGTCTTCTTTAGGACTTTGAAATGCTTCATACTCTTCTTTTGTAAAAAATCCATGTAAAAGTAAAAAATCTCCTCGTAAAAGGTAATGTCTTTCATGTCTTAGTTTTTCTGTGGGAATAAATAGTTTTTTATCATTATAATAACCTCTTGTAATGCCTACACACTCTAACTCTCTATCAGATTCAATACCAAATCTTGTATCTCCGCCATTGTTATCTACCTGAAACCTAGGTAAGTCTGAGTATTTAAAATCAATGTTTTTTATTTTGTCTCCTTTATTTAGCAAAGGAAAACCTAAGTATGAAGCTAGCTTGGGGGCGATTTGATTTAATTTAAAAATATTGAATGACATGGTAAATAAGCTTATCAAATCAGCTATGGAATTAGTTATTTGTTATATTTTTTTTATAATTAGTAATAAATATTCTTTTGTTAATAATTATTTAACTTTTCTAAAGTATCGTAAATCTATTTTTTCTTTCACCCTCAATTAAAAAAGCCATATTTTTTCTTCCCTTTTTCATCTTGAAGACTTGCAAGCTGTTCAAATATTTTCTTTTCTTCTGGTGAGAGTTTTGTAGGAGTTTCAATGATAATTTCAATTAGCTGATCCCCACGCCTTGCCATATTGTTTATTTTTGGAATACCCAAGCCAGGGATTTTAAGAACTGCCCCTGTTTGAGCGCCACTTGGTATCATTAAAGTCTTTTCACCATCTACAGATGGAACCTTTATGTTTCCGCCAAGAGCTGCCTGACTAAAAGAAACTTTTTGCTGAATAATAATATCCTGCCCATTTCTGGAAAAGGTTTCATCTTCTTTAACATTTATAATTACATAGAGATCTCCTGGTGGGCCTCCTTGTCTTCCTGCTTCTCCCTTCCCTCCCCAACGTAATCTTGCTCCATCATCTACTCCGCAAGGGACTTTTACATCAACAGGTTTTTTTGTACGTTTTTGTCCTTTCCCATTACATTCTGTACATGGCTGTTCAACCATCTTTCCTACCCCATTACAGCTGGGGCAAGTGGTTATTTGTGTTACATGCCCAAAGAATGATTCAGAGACTCGCTTTACTTCTCCAATCCCATTACAAGTTTTACAAGTTTTTAACTGAGAGCCTGGCTTAGCCCCAGTACCCTTACATAGTCCGCAGTCTTCAAGTGGTTGTATTGTTATTTGTGTTGTACAGCCTTTAACAGCCTCTAAAAAACTAATCTCAAGTTCATATCTAATATCTGCACCACGTTCTGGTCCTGTAGATCTTCTTGTTCTTGTAGCACCACCAAAAAACTGACTAAAGAGATCACTTAAATCCCCAAAGTCAAAGACCTCTGAATTCCCAAAAGTGCTCCTAAGCCCACCTAACCCATACTGATCATAAATGGCTCTTTTTTCAGGATCACTTAATATTTCATAAGCTTGATTGATTTCTTTAAAAAGCTCTTCATTCCCAGTTTCTTTATTGTCTGGATGAAATTTCCTGGCTTGTTGTCTGAATGCTTTTTTGATTTCATCCTCAGTAGCATCCCGAGAAGCACTTAACAGTTCATATAAATCTTTTGCTTGAGACATTATTTCTTTATTTCTACCCCTTGTATTTCTTCATATATTTTTTTTACAGCATCCAGTGGATTTGTAGCACTAGTAATAGGTCGTCCAACGACTATGTGTGTTGCACCATTAGTTAAAGCATCTTTGGGAGTTGCAATACGTTCTTGATCATTTTTATCTGCCCAACTTGGTCTTACTCCAGGTGTAACAATTAAAAACTCTTTATTTAGTTTCTTAGCTTCTTGCTTGAGTTGAGTCATTAGTTTGGCTTCATGTGGTGAGCAAATAATTCCATCTAAATTATTCTTAAATGCTAGTTTAGCAAGGTGTAAAACATATTCATCAATTTGGTCTTGAATCTTTAAGTCATTTTGTAAAACATCACTAGTTAAGCTAGTTAGAACTGTTACACCAAGTAGTTTTGGCAATTGTAAATTGTGTTCTTGTGCTGAATCAACAAGTGCTTGTTTAGCTTCAGTTAGCATGACTGCTCCACCAGACATATAAACATTTAACATATCTACTCTATGTCTTACCATGTTATAAACAGCTTTGCTTACTGTGTTTGGAATATCTAAAAACTTCCCATCAAAAAAGATTTTATTTTCTGTATCTTTAATAGCCTGAATGATTCTTGGTCCATAAGCCGTGAACAATTCTAACCCAATCTTAAAATAACCCACATATCCAGAAAGTTTTTCAACAAGTTTGATAGCCTCAGTCTCATTTGAGGTATCAAGTGCAACTATTAAATGCTCTTTAACTATAGTATTAGTAGTCATTTTCTTCTCATTCCTCAATTCTCTCCTGCTACCGTCATATCATGAATTAGAAATGCTGGTATTAGAGCAGAACCACCTAACCATTCTTGATCACTTGATATTTCATGAATATTTTTTAAAACATCAAAAATATTTCCAGAGATCATACAATTCTTAATTCTACCTTTTATTTCACCATTTTCAATCTTAAAACCCAACTCAATCCCAGTACTAAACTCACCGGCTAGAACATTTGATTGACCTGCACCTAACAACTCATCTACAATTACACCTTCTTTTATATTTTTTATCATATTTTTGTAAGTGTTAGATCTTTCATCATTCTTAATCATAATAGATGTTAGTGATGGGGAATGTGAACTAATTAAGCCACCTTTGAAGCCATTTCCTGTGGATATTTGTTGTGGCAAGCACCGAGATCCAGACGACAAGTCAAAATAAAAAGAATTAATCACTCCATTTTTTATCAAATCTTTTTTTTGAGTTTTTATTCCCTCATCATCAAATGCTGCTTTTTTTGTACCAATTGTAGGATCTTCTATAAATGATAATTTCTTATCAAAAACAAGCTCTCCAAGCTTATCCACCAATGGGGATATTTTTTGTTGAATAGCTTTACCATTTAAAACCACTGAAAAAATTGAAACAAAAATACTTTTAACAGCATTGGGAGTAAAGATTACAGGATATTTTTTTGTTTCTAATTTTATGTTTTGTTTTGAATAATTTAACTTTTCAAAAATCTTATCAATGATTTCTTTTTCAGATGGAAATCCCTCTAAACTACTTTTGCTATCAAAAACCCCTAAAAAGTCTTCTCCTCTTATAAGGTTTGCATAAAAACCAGTTGAATAAATTGTTTTATTTCTTCTACCAAAAATATTATTAGAGTTTAAATAAATAGTTTCACCTTTAACTAGATCAAATCCACCACTTATCAATAAATCAGGATGAAATGTTTTTAAAAATTCTATTGCATTAGTTCCACGTTCTACTAAATCTTCAAGAGGCAATTCATTTATTGTGTGACTTGCTATGTTATTACAATCTATCTTTTCACTGGTAAAATCAAAGGTTGCCTCTGGTCCAAATTCGCTAGCTTCTATAGCAGCTTTTACTATATGTTCAATTGAAGTTATGTCAGTACTGCTGCTAGTGCCAATTTTATTGTTTTTAATTAGCCTAAGTGCTATTCCAGACTTTTCATTGCTTTGTAGATTTTTTAACTTATTATTTTCAAAATTAATAGGGTCTTCAGAATATGAGATCTGAAGTACTTCAGCTTGAGCTGCACCATTTTGTTTTGCCTGATTTATAATCTTTTCTAATTGTGCATTCTTTGTTTCTGTTTTCATGTTTTTCCCCTTATATCTGCCCTATAACAAAAAAGAAGTAAAACCAAATAGAAATATTTAAACAAAAAATTCCCATGGCAATACCACCTAATACATCAGTAAAATAATGATGATTCAAATAAATCCTTGACATAATTACAAAATATGAGACTAATAGTGCAATTAAATACCAAGGTATAAAAGAAATATGATTTTGTAAAATAACAGCACTAAAAAAATAAATCGATATGCTTGCCATTACATGTCCACTTGGGAAACAATAGCTCAATCGTCGTTTTACCACATTTGAAGAGTATTCTGGTCTTTCTCTCTTATAAATCAATTTCGTTAATCTGTTTAATCCCCAGGAAAAAATAAGAACAAATAGAATTGGAAAAACTTCGCTAGTACTATGCTTTACAATAAAAAAAAGAATAGCCAATACTACTGAAAACAAGATATGAAAAATTGCATTGCCAAAAAGTGCAAAATCTTCAGAACGCTTCTTTAAAAAAGAGTCTTTTGATTCGTTACTCCATAGTTTAATATCGTCGTCAGCTTTTTGCCAGAAAGGCTTTTTATAATTTAATGATAAGAAGATAAAAAAAATCAGGGATGCTAAAACTGAAAGCTGATCAGTTACAATTCTTGCAACTAGGTGATTGATCGATGAAATAGGGTGAAGTAAAAAATACATTGTTATAAACCGTACTCATTCCATCGATTTGATACAAGATCTTTGGTCTTAGAATCCATGGTCATTTCAGAAGGCCACTGACGGGTATATCCTTCTGATTTCCATTTTCTTGTAGCATCTAGTCCCATCTTGCCACTGATAGACGATATGGTAGATGCATGATCTAATATATCGGTAGGTCCTTCACTAAACATTGAGTCACGCTTGGGATCAGTATTTGCAAAAACTTTAAATGCCACCTCAGATAAATCATGAACATTGATATCATCATCTACGACGATAACATATTTTGTAAACATTAATTGTCCTATACCCCAAATAGCACTCATTACTTTTTTTGCATGTGCAGGGTATTTTTTCTTTATGCTTACTATTGCACAATTGTGAAATACGCCTTCAAATGGTAAATTCATATCTACAATTTCAGGTAAAAACACTCTAATTAAAGGTAAGAAAATTTGTTCTGTTGCTTTACCCATATAACAATCCTCCATAGGAGGTTTTCCTACAATAATGGTTGAATAAATAGGATCTTTTCTATGTGTCATTGCTGTAATATGAAATTTTGGGAATAAGGCTGGCATACTGTAAAAGCCTGTATGATCTCCAAATGGACCTTCAGTAGTAAGTTCATCTAAATCTACATATCCTTCTAGGACTATTTCGCTTGTTGCAGGAACTTCAACATCTATTGTTTTACACTTAATAAGTTCTACTGGTGAACTTCTTAAAAATCCAGCAAATAGAAACTCATCTATTCCTGGTGGAAGAGGTGCTGATGCTGCGTACATAACACTAGGATCACAGCCTATAACTACAGCTACTTCCATTTTACGGGAGGATTGAGGATTGCCGCTTCCAGCGAGCCTCGCCTCATTGGGCGGGAGGATTGAGGATTGAGTAGAAGCTGTTGGCTGATTGTTGACCGCTGACCGCGGATTGCTCATTATACCAACAAATTCTTCTAGAGCTTTTTCGTTTTCAATAGCACTTACTTCCTTACACAAAGTATCTTTAACTTGATTTAACTGGGATTCAATAGCTGTTTCTAAATAGTTTTGTGCTCCATCATGATGCTTATGCCAGTGCATGCAGGTAGTACTATTGTTGAGCTTTTGAAGCCTATACATTCCAATGTTTCTAACACCTGTTTTTGGATCTTTAGTAATAACTACTGTAAGTGTAATAAAAGGGGCTGCATCTTCAGGCCATGCTGTAATAATAGGGAGCTTATCTAACATAGGCTCAGCTGGATTTGTAATCACTATTTCTTGGCATGGAGCAAATTTAGTCATTTTGGGAGGGATTGAGGCTAGTTCTATTAATTTTGGCAGCATACCTAATTTGCCAATAAGATTGTCAGGTACTTTCTTTTCAAGGAACTTTTCAATCCTTTGAGCAATCTCTTTAAAGGAATTAATACCAAGAGCTAGATTCATTCTTTTATAAGAGCCTAAGGTATTAATCAATATTGGAATCTGATACCCTTTAATATTTTCGAAAAGTAAGGCTTTGTTTTTCTCATGTATACCCTTTGAGACCCTATCTGTAATTTCAGAGACTTCTAAATAAGGGTCAACCTGAACTCTTATTCTTTGAAGTTCATTTAGCTCCTCAAGTTTATTTAAGAACTCTCTAAGATCTCTGTAGGCCATAGCTTTTCATTATAAATCGGGGTATAAAGAATCTGTGGAATAGTTAAAATAAATAGGAATAAATGCTACAATGCCTATTTGTGTTAATTTGGCCAGGTAATTAAAAGGAAATAAAAATGGAAGAAAAATTAGTCATAACTGGTGGAAATAAATTATCAGGTGAATTAACCGTTGCTGGTGCTAAAAATGCTGTTTTAAAACAAATGGCTGCATCACTGCTTTACCCAGGCTCTGTCTACATAAAAAATGTACCAAATCTTGCTGATGTATACAGCATGTTAGAGGTTTTAGAATTTTTAGGAGCAAAAGTTAAGTTTAAAAATAGTACTTTAGAAATTGATAGCTCTGAAATTTCTGGTTCATTTGCACCGAACGAACTAGTAAATAGATTGAGGGCTTCGTTCAATGTTTTAGGTGCTTTAGTTGGAAGGTTTAAGGAAGCAAAAGTAGCATTACCAGGTGGGTGTCAAATAGGGGCTCGCAGACTGGATCTTCATGAAAAGGGGTTGAAAGCTTTAGGAGCTGAGATTGTTTTTGATCAAGGGTATATGATTGCCCATGCAAACAAGTTAACAGGTACACGAGTTTACCTTGATTTACCAAGTAATGGTGCTACTGAAAATATTATGCTTGCAAGTGTTTTAGCAGATGGGGAAACGATTATTGAAAATGCAGCTTGTGATCCAGAAATAACAGAT
The DNA here is from genome assembly GCA_023250155.1 of Candidatus Melainabacteria bacterium. Lineage (GTDB taxonomy): Bacteria > Cyanobacteriota > Vampirovibrionia > 2-02-FULL-35-15 > 2-02-FULL-35-15 > JAHFBD01. The sequence goes on along the minus strand of JAHFBG010000005.1, from coordinate 150,141 downwards.
CTTGCAAACTTCTTAATTTCTATGGGAGCAAAAATTCAAGGAGCTGGAACACACCAAATTACAATTAAAGGAATAAGCCCAAAAGAATTACATTCTACTGAATATACAGCTATTTCAGATAGGTTAGAAGCTAGTACTTATTTAATGGCTGGAATATGTACAGGTGGAGAGCTTGTATTGAAAAATATAAATATAGAACACATACAAGCTACCTTAAGTAAGTTACAGGAGGCTGGTGCATTAGTTGAAATAATAGATCCGTATACATTGAAAACTAAGCCAAACACAAAAAAACTTAATGCAGTAACCATTAGCACAGGATGGTATCCAGGCTTTCCTACAGATGTTCAGGCACTAATTACAGTACCGCTTTCTGTAGCCAATGGTACAAGTACAATAAAAGAAACTATCTATGAAGAACGCTTTGCTAATATAAATGAATTGGTAAGGATGGGAGCAGACATAAAAGTAAGCAATAACGTTGCTGTAATTAATGGAGTCAAAAAACTAAGTGGTACGAAAATAATAGCTCGTGATATACGTGGGGGAGCAGGTTTAGTTGTAGCAGGCTTAATAGCAGAAGGTAAAACTGAAGTAACAGGACTAATCCATCTGGATCGTGGTTATGAAAATCTGGATCAGAAACTAAGCTCTATAGGTGCAAGTATTATAAGAACAAAGAGTATTTCTGGCGAATTAACAAATGAAGAAATACCTCGCGAAGAGCAAGAAGAAGTATTACGAGATAAGTATTGATTATAAACCAGTAAAGTCACTCTGAACAAAATGAAGAATCTACTAACGTTATCTGTGAGTAGATTCCTCTTTGTTTAATTCCCCAATTTGCTATTGGCTGGAGTTTTACTTACACTCAATAGTATCAGTTAAATCTATCGATTGTGCAGTTGGTTCTACACAGAATAGTTTTCCTTTAGAGCAGAATGGAATATTGTTTTCATTTCCGCACTTAGGTGTTAAGCCTTTTGAACAGATTGGTGTATCTGTGGAATTACAAGTAGGTGTAACTTTTTGTCCTCTAATTCTAAATGGACAAACACACTTACATGTTGTTCTATCTTCTCTACAAGCTCTATATCGCTTCCCTGATGGACACAGCTTGTTCTTATTACAAGTAACATCATTATCAAGAGAAAGTCTGCTTAGAGGTTGTTGTGAACAAGAGACATTTCCTACATTTAATACTGTTGTTGTTAGATTTGTACATGCAGGACCAGCTAAGTCACCAGTAAATCCTAGTGTTGAACCACAGATAGGAAGATTGCTTCCTGAAGAACACAACGGTGAACCCACATCACACATTACACTTCCATATGAACAGAATGGGAGGTTGACTGCACCACCGGTTGGTGAAGCACAATATTGAACAATAGGTGCTAAACAACCAGGACTCCCCATACAAGGATCATATACAACACAGAGTTGATTAGATGTACAACAACCTATTCCACAAGGTCTTTGACAAACCCCTCCAGAAGAGCTGCTTGAAGAAGATGATGAGCTGCTTGAAGATGTTGTTGGGATACAGCCGCAATAACTCATTTGGAAGTCACAGCTATTTGTATAGCTCATTCCTTCACAATTAATAACTTGTTGTGTACAAGTATTAGAGCATTGTACTAATGGAGAACCAAGTGGACATACAGGGCATTGAGAAGAATCTACAGTAATGGAGAAAGTTCGTTGACTAGATTGACTAAGAGCATCAGTAACTCTAAAAGTAGGAGTGAATGTGCCTGTTTGAGTAGGAGTACCACTTACAACCCCATTTGAGCTAAATGATAAACCACTAGGTAAAGTACCAGCAATAAATGACCAGGTATAAGGAAGAGTACCACCAGTAGCTTGAAGTGTATTGGAGTAAGAAGCAATTAGAGAACCATTAGGTAGGGTAGGACTAGTTGTAATAGATAATGGTAAGGCAATGGTATAAGAGAAAGTTCTTTGGCTAGACTGTCCAAGGGCATCAATAACTCTAAAGGTAGGAGTAAAAGTACCTGTTTGAGTAGGAGTACCACTTACAATACCATTTGAACTAAACGATAAACCGCTTGCTAAAGTACCAGCAATAAGTGACCAGCTATATGGAAGAGTACCGCCAGTAGCTTGGACTGTATAAGAGTAAAAAGTATTTAAAATACCATTGGATAAAGCACTAGTTGTAATTGATAGAGAAGAATTGACAGTAAGAGAGAAAGTTCTTTGAAAAGTGCTACCAAGAGCATCAGTAACTCTAAAGGTAGGAGTGAATGTACCAGATTGAGTAGGAGTGCCACTTAAAACGCCATTAGAACTAAATGATAAACCACTCGGTAAAGTACCTGCAATAAATGACCAAGAATAAGGAAGAGTGCCGCCAGTAGCTTGAAGTGTATTGGAATAAAAAGAGTTTAAAGTACCGTTAGATAAAGTAGTACTTGTAATTGACAGAGAAGAATTTACCGTAAGAGAGAAGGTTTGTTGGCTGGATTGTCCAAAAGCATCAGTAACTCTAAAGGTAGGAGTGAAAGTACCAGATTGGGTAGGAGTACCACTTAAGACACCGTTAGAACTAAATGATAAACCACTAGGTAAAGTACCTGCAATAAATGTCCAGGAGTAAGGAAGAGTGCCGCCAGTAGCTTGAAGTGTATTGGAATAAAAAGAGTTTAAAGTACCATTAGATAAAGCACTAGTTGTAATTGATAGGGAGGAATTTACAGTAAGAGAGAAAGTTCTTTGGCTAGATTGTCCAATGGCATCAATAACTCTAAAGGTAGGTGTGAATGTACCCGATTGAGTAGGAGTACCACTTAAAACACCATTAGAACTAAATGATAAACCGCTAGGTAAAGTACCTGCAATAAATGCCCAGGTATAAGGAAGGTTGCCGCCAGTAGCTTGAAGTGTATTGGAATAAAAAGAGTTTAAAGTACCATTAGATAAAGCATTAGTTGTAATTGACAGAAAAGAATTTACTGTAAGGGAGAAGGTTTGTTGGCTGGATTGTCCAAAAGCATCAGTAACTCTAAAGGTAGGAGTGAATGTACCCGATTGAGTAGGAGTACCACTTAAAACACCATTAGAACTAAATGATAAACCACTAGGTAAAGTACCTGCAATAAATGTCCAGGAGTAAGGAAGAGTGCCGCCAGTAGCTTGAAGTGTATTAGAATAAAAAGAGTTTGATGTACCGTTAGGTAAAACAGAACTGCTTGTAATTGATATAGGAGCTCCAATAGTAAGAGAAAAAGTTCGTTGAGCAGTTTGATTAAAAGAATCAGTAACTCTAAAGGTAGGAGTAAAAGTACCAGATTGAGTAGGAGTACCGTTCAATATACCGTTTGTAGTAAATAATAAACCACTTGGCAGGAAACCAGTAACCCATGACCAGGTATATGGAAGGGAACCACCTGTAGCTTGAAGTGAATTAAAGTAAGAAGTATTTAATGAGCCATTTGGTAAAGGGGAATTACTTGTAATCGACAATGTTCCACTAGTAGAGCTGGTAGTTGATGAGCTTGTGGTCGATGAACTAGTAGTTGATGAGCTAGTAGTTGATGAGCTAACACAATTAGCATCATCAGTATAGAAAGCAGTCTCTGTTTCACAGCCTGGTATATAAGGTGCACCATAAATTTGTGCTACACACTTTGCTGTACCAACATGGCCATTTGTACAAACCGCAGTTTGGCCAGAAGGGCATACAGCTGTGGTTCCACTACAGGTTGGCATCGCTGCTTGAGAATATAAAGGATAAAAATTTTGTAAGACCAATAACTGGACCATTAATATAAAAGATAAAAATAATTTGGCTGGAATATACTTGTTCATTTAAAAAATCCTTTCACAATAGTATTAATTTATATAGGTTATATTTCACAATACAAAGAGTGGTTAAGGTGAATTATTTATATTGATTTAAGATTTCTAGAATCTGTATTCTAGGTTAAGGTCGTTAACCTATTTTATGAAGATTGTTATAGCAAAATCCCAAGTGTAGGTTTTTCCATAAGCGAAAAACCGGAACGTCGTGAAATGAAATCACAAAAAGCGAAGCATTTCATTATGAAATGCAGAGCGCTATATAAAAACTTGGGCAGTATAGGATTTGAACCTATGACCCCCTCGGTGTAAACGAGGTGCGCTACCACTGCGCTAACTGCCCTTTTCTTTTTAATCGGAAAAATCTCGGATCAAACAAGATTTTTCCTTTTCCCTCTCGACGCAAAGAATATTGCTCATCGCAACATCCTTTGCTTAGAATTTACTTTTTATTGTCTCTAATGAGAAAACATAAAGTATTATATCTTATATGGTTAAGTCCATGCGTACAGACACACTGTACTATTCAAACATCTCACTAACAGAGTCATCTAGATGAATTCTCTTAATAGCTTCAGCAAGTAAACCAGCTACACTTAATGTCGTTAATTTTTTAGGTTTTCTTTCAGATGGTACTGGTATTGAGTTTGTTACTATTAAAGTAGTTAATGGAGATTTGTCAATTCTATCTTTTGCTGGACCAGATAAAACAGCATGTGTAGAACAAGCTAAGACTTCTTTAGCACCTTCTTTAGCTAAGAGCTCTGCACCTTGGGTAATGGTCCCTGCTGTATCAATCATGTCATCTACTATGATGCAAGTCTTACCTTTAATTTCTCCGATGATATTTATGACTTCAACTGTATTGTGTTTATCTACTGGTCTTCTTTTATCAAGAATAGCAATAGGAGCATCGTTTAATTTTTTAGCAAACGCTCTAGCTCTTGTTACGCCACCTACGTCAGGGCTTACTACAACAATATCTTTTAAATTTAATGACTTTATGTGATCTACTAATACAGGTGTTGCAAATAAATGATCTACAAGAACATCAAAAAATCCTACTATTTGTGTAGCATGTAAATCTAATGCAAGTATTCTTGTCGTACCAGCTTGACCAAGTAAATCTGCTACAAGTTTTGCTGTAATAGCTTCTCTGCCAGCAGCTTTTCTGTCTTGTCTACCATAACCATAGTAAGGCATTACTAGTGTAATTTTTTCTGCACTAGCTCTCTTTAGTGCGTCAATTACAATTAAAAGCTCCATTATATTTTCATTTACGGGTGGGCATGTAGGCTGGATTACAAATACATCACAACCACGTACGCTTTCTTGTATCTGAACGTATAACTCACCATCAGAAAAAGGATCTATTTTTATTTTCCCAAGCGGTAAGTTTAGATAATTACAAATGTCCGTAGAAAGAGGTACATTTGCTCGGCCTGAAAATATTTTTACTGTTCGTTTTCCATTCATATGTGTTAATAAGGGATTTTCACTCGTTTCTTTTTTTACAAGGGTTTCTACCATTTATATTGCCTTTCCAGAATAGATAAATCAGCATAACTACTCATCTTTTAAAGAGTTTAACAGAAAGAGTTACTACTTAGCTACAGTGTATAAGAGCATAACTAAGTTTTTTGTGTGATTTATTCACCAAAAAGCGATGTGAAAGAAGAGCGAGTTGAGCATTCGTGCGAAACGAGCGGTAGGTAGTAACAGAAAGACTTAAAATCAATATGTAAAAAGCACAAGAATGATTACAAAGTTGATTGTAAATTACATCACTATTAATTAGAGATAAATCCAGGATTAAGACTTTCCTTTGAAATACCAAATGGTTTCATTATTTCTTCGGCAGATTTCTTGTCAAGATGATATAGTTCCGATAAGAAGTATAAAAAGGCGGTAAAATAAAAATTATGATTTTTTGTATTTAAGCCATTTTCAAGAATCTTAGATAATGACGGTTCAGCTATCATATTATTTAGTATTTCTTTAAGTGCTTCTATAAGCTCATGACTTTTGTCGCCAGATTTTATAAGTGCCTCAACAAGTTCCGCTCTTAATAATCCATCATTTTCTTTTGTATCTTTATCATAGTTGCTGCCTGCTATTGGAAAATCCTCTTCATCCTTAACGATATCTAACTCAAGTTGTCTATCCTCAGGTGAAATTCCTTTTTCGATTAAGAGTTGTGCTGCAACAATTCTTTCATTTATATGGACAACTCCTGTATTAGGGTTTGTCATTTCTGCAAGTTCATGAGTATTGAAAGTTTTTAATAGCTCACAGAAAGCCTGGATTTGAATTGGTTTTACAAGCATTGCAAACTTTTTTACAGCTTCACCATTTAATTTATCAAGGTTAGTAGTATCTACACCAAGTTTTTTTAATTCGTCAGGATGGGAGTGACTTACCAACTCAAGATATTTTCTCGTGCGTTGGTTTAGATCCAAATTTGGAGTTTGGTTTGGTATTCTGGTTATCATAAATTAGTAAAAATAATACCGTACTTAAGTACTATAATCAATACATAAAAAATTAAACTTTTTATTGGTTAAGGAATTAAACATCAAGAATGGCTAAACCCGCATGCTCTTCTATAAATTCACGTCTTGGACCTACAGCATCTCCCATTAAAACATCAAATATTCTATCTGCTTCCGCTGCATCTTCAAAAGAAACTTGTTTTAATGTCCTTTTTTCAGGATTCATTGTAGTATTCCATAATTGTTCTGGCATCATTTCTCCAAGTCCTTTAAATCGCTGTATGCTTGCTTTGTCGCCTAATTCTGCTTTTGCTAATTCTAGCTGATGTTCGTTGTAGCAGTAGGTAACCTTTTTATTTTTTTCAACTTTATACAAAGGTGGTTGAGCAATAAACATATATCCATTTTCAATGATAGGTCTTGCATATCTAAAAAAGAAGGTTAAAAGTAACGTTCTAATATGAGCTCCGTCTACATCGGCATCTGTCATTATTATAACTTTGTGATATCTTATCTTATCCAAGTCCAACTCATCGATATTTGGTCTAAGCACGTCATCTCCAATGGTAGATAAACCAATGGCTTGAATTAATGCTTGGATTTCAGTATTGTCATAAATCTTTCCAATTCTTGCTCGCTCAACATTTAATATCTTTCCTCTAAGCGGAAGAATAGCTTGGTACATTCTGTCGCGACCTTGCTTAGCTGAACCGCCTGCCGAATCACCTTCTACTATGAATACTTCGCATCGCTCAGGATCTCTACTAGTACAGTCAGCAAGTTTTCCTGGAAGTCCACCAGCAGACTCTAGTACAGATTGTCTTCGTATAAGGTTTTTAGCTTTTCTTGCTGCTTCACGAGCATCTCTAGCTTGCATTGCTTTTTGGATAATAATTTTTGACTCTTTTGGATTTCTGTCTAGCCAGTCTTTTAATTCTTGACCTAAAATAGATATTACAGCAGTTTGAACTTCGTTGTTTAAAAGCTTGACTTTGGTTTGGCTTTCAAACTGTGGGTCTTTGACTTTTACAGAAATGATTGCAGTTAGTCCTTCTCTAACATCTTCACCCACGAGGTTTTGATCGTTTTCTTTTAATAGTTCTGACTTTCTTGCATAATCATTTATAATTCTTGTTAGAGCATTTCTAAAGCCTGTTAGATGTGTACCTCCATCAGGATTGTTAATATTGTTTGCAAAGGCAAAAATTGACTCACTGTAAGTATCTGTATACTGCATTGCAATTTCAGCTACAACATCCTCCTTAGTGCTTTCAAAATAAATAACTTCTTTGTGGAGACAAGGCTTTGTAGAATTCAATAACTGGACATAGCTTTTAATCCCACCTTCATAAAAGAAAGTCTCTTCATAATGGGGATCAGATTTTTGAAGTCTTTCATCAGTAAAAATTATTTTTAATGCTTTATTTAAAAATGCCATTTCACGTAGTCTTGCAGCTATTACCTCTCTATTGCAAATAGGCATTTTACCGGTCTCTTGTTCTTTAAAGATTTTTGGGTCAGGCCAAAAGGTAACTTTAGTTCCTCTTTTATCAGTTCTTCCTGTTACTTTAAGAGATTTTTTGCTAAGTCCTGCAATTCCATCTGAATTATCACCATAAAATTCAACGAAATGGATCTGCCCATCTCTGTAAACCTCTACCTGCATTTTAGTAGAAACTGCATTTACACAAGATGCTCCTACTCCATGAAGACCACCAGAAACTTTGTAGCTAGCATTAGTTCCAAACTTTCCTCCAGAATGCAATACGGTAAAAACCGTCTCAACGCCAGATAAGCCAGTCTTTGAAACCTTTTCTACAGGAATCCCTCGTCCATTATCTTCTACAGTAATAGAATCATCAGTATTTATAGAAACTTTAATATCTGTACAATAGCCAGCTAAAGCTTCATCAATGGAATTGTCCACGATTTCATAGACACAATGATGTAAAGCTTTTTGATCAACACCACCAATATACATACCAGGTCGACGTCTTACAGCATCTAATCCTTCTAAAACCTCAATATCACTTGCTGAATAGGAGCCATTTCCTTGTAGTTCTTTATCTTTTGCAGTGTCTATTTTTGACATAGTTTAATTGTTGAGCTTTTATTTTATGAACTCTTATTTTATCATTTCATTAGATAAAAAACTATCTGTAAAACAATTGTTGTATATAAAGCCCCCTAGGACCTATTTATAAACCTAATATCCTTAAAAGTAATGCTTGTGTCTTTTGTTGCTTGTTTTAAACGCTCTAAAATACTACTTTTTTGCATAGACAGTTCTACTGCAAGAGTCCCGCTCTTTACTGAAATGACAAGATTGTTTTCTCTGTCAAAATATGCTGGCTGACTTTGTTTTGAAATGTTGAAACTTGTAACTAAAGGCCACAACTCTTTTAATGCTTTTACTTTTAAGCTTTGCTCAATGCCAAGATTTTCCTTAACAACGGTAATTAATTCACTTATTTTTGTGAGATTACTTTTTTGTCTTTTTGTTTTTTTGTCGAAAGTATTTTCAAGCATTGTACTTATTATAAATGTTTTACTTTTATTTTACCTGCTTCTACTTCTAATATTTGTGCCTCTTGTAAAAACTCCTTTTGAACATCACTTAGATGAGTTGTAGTTAAAAAAATTTGTATATTTTTAGGCAAATTATGTAATAGAAAATCCTGTCTACTTTCATCTAATTCTGCAAATACATCATCTAAAAGTAAAACAGGGATTTCACCTTTCCTGTTTTCAATAATCTGTAACTCAGCAAGTTTTATAGAAAGTACAAAGGATCTTTGTTGTCCCTGGCTTGCAAATGATTTAGCTTCTTTTTTATTTATTAGAAATATTAAATCATCTCTATGTGGACCTATTACTGACTGACCACGGGCTAACTCTTCGTCAAAGGACTTATCAAGAGCTTGTTTGAAGGATTCTCTCAAGGATTGGGGATTGAGACATGAGGCATGAGGCATGATCTTCTTGTCTTCTGTTTCCTGTTTCTTGTCTCCTGTCTCCTGCTTCTCTGTTTCTGTGCTGATAGCTGATAGCTGAGTGCTGAGTGCTAAGTTCTGAATTGTTGACTTGTAAATCATATCTAAATCTTCAGTTTGTTTTGAAATCCTGTCCTGGAAGTCTTTTGCTATGGGTTGTAGATCGGCTATAAAATTTATTCTGGTATAAATGACCTCTGTGCCAAAGTTTAAAATTTGCTCATTCCAAATATCTAATTGTTCCTTTAATGCTTTTCTTGACAGGTTGCCTTCTTGTGCTTTTTTTAAAAGAGCGTTTTTTTGAACTACTGATTTTTGATAGTTTTGAAGAGCTTTATGGTATTTTGTGTCAAGCTGAAATAATACATTGTCAATCCAGTTTCTTCGAATCGATGGCGAGCCTTTAATAAGATATAAATCATCGCAAGAAAACATTACACTGAAAAAATTTCCTACAAGATCGGCTTGTGGAGCCTTTTTTGCTACACCATTCATTTTAAGTTTTCTTCTTCCTGTTGAATTTATTTGCAGAGCAATATCTAAGTCATCTTCTTTTGTTTTAATATTTGCAAATATAAGAGCGTACTCTTTATTCCAATATACGAGATTACTATCTTTTTCTGCTCTATCAGATTGACTAGTAGCAAGAATGTTAATAGCTTCAAGTATATTACTTTTACCCTGTGCGTTTTGGCCAATAATAATGGTTTTTAAATGATGAAATCCTTCCTCGAAATCTAAGTAATTCCTAAAATTGGTAAGTTTTAACTTCTTTAGAATCACATGAGTATAATAGCGTATGGCACTTCTTAATCTTTACATATGTCTCGTAGAATATAATTAGTACTTAGACTTATGAAAAAGCAAACTTATTTATTGGTTGTTTTAATTTTTTCTTTTATCTTTGTGCTTCCTGTAGAAGTAAGAGCAAGTATTTTAAAAAATCCATTCCATAAAAAAAACAATCAGCAATCAGTAGTTGGAAATCAATCCTCAGATACTACCTTAAAGGCAAAAGCTGTTTATCTTGAACTTGAGGGTGATGATGTTGAATATGATCATGAATCTAATGTTTATATTACATATGGTATGGCAACTGCACACATTGTTGATCAGGGAGCAAAACTTGAAGCTGATGAAATTATTTATTATGGCTCAGATCAGCATGTGGAAGCAAAAGGAAATATTAAAATTACACGTGGTGGGATAGTTACAGTTGGAGATTCTTTTAAATTTGATGTAACATCAAACAAATACTTATTAACTCAGCCAAAGACTGTTTTAGAAGGGGCTGTAATTAGATCAAGAAATGTAGCTAGTTCACCAGACGATAAAATTGAATATGAACATGGAAGATTGAGACTGGATGAACCTATTAGGGTAGCTCAAGGATTTGGTGCAAGAAAGCATCCTCGTACATTTTATAGCCAAAAACAATCAAGAGCTTCAAAAGCACGACCTGTATGGGATGATGTATCAAAGTCTCCAAAGTATAGGGTCACTGCAGAAAAGATTGTTTATGATAACTCTAAAAAAATCAATAACCTAACTGTGTATGGAGCAAGAGTACACTTTCAGAATTTTTCTCTTCCTGTCACTCCTAAATTTACGACTACTGTTAATTCAGATCCAAAAGTTAGAACTGCACCATTAATTGCTCCTACTTTTGGTACACAAGGAGCATTGGGTGGACTTGCTTTTGGTCCTACATTTAATTTGAATGTTACAGACTACCATATTCTTTCTTTATCTCCATTTGGGCAGCTTGGTTCAAGTAATGCTTTAGGGTTTGGTGGTATGGTTGGTTTTTATGGACCATCTACAATTTTAGAGGGTTCCTATGGTTCTTTGAAACAACGTTTTATTGGTCAATTTAGACAAAGATTTGGGAGGCATACAGAGTTTCGCAGTGCTTATAACTATTACCTTGATGATGGTTTTTTAGGTAGTACATTGGCACAAATAAATGTTGAATTGGTAGATAAGAGGAAAATCAAAGTTCCATTTTCAGAATCCGGTATAAATTTTAGAACTGCTGGTAGCTGGGTACAAAGTAGCCCGGGTATTTTGCCATCACGCTACCAACAGTTTTTAAAAGGTTCTGGAGATCAAATGAATTTTCAAAATACTGCATTTAAAACAGAAGAACAAATTTCATTAGTGAGTAAGCCTATATTTAAACTAGGTGCTGAAAAATTCAATACTGCTCTAAGAGTTAGAACTAGAAATGCTTTCAGGGCATATTCCACGGGGGATTTCCAAGGAATATTTACAGGAGGTCCTTTATTAGACAACACGGTGGGCCCTGCTACATTTGAGATTGGTTATGATCAAGGATATGTAAGTGGTAAATCACCATTGTTTTATGATCAATTTATTCAAGGTATGCAAAGTGTTTCTCTCGATGGTGATGTAAAGCTAACTGAATGGGTTACATTAGGTGGCTATGGGACTTATAATGTAAAAGCAGATGAACTTATAGAACGACAAGTTAGAGCAAAGGTTGGACCAAAAGATTTTAAACTATTGGTGAATTGGGATGCGCTTCGCCAACAGACACAATTTGGGGTAAATTTTTTATTTGGTCAGCCAGTAGATTTTGAAAGATTTTTAATTATCAATTCTCAAAACAAAAGTGGTGGCATGTAATTTGGAAAGTATAGGCTTTACTTTAATTAGCAGTTTTCTTTCGAAGAGCTATTACATATCTAAGTGGTGTGAAGTAATGAGGAATAAAGTGTATAGGTGGAAGGATTTCTAATTTATCTGGAATGTAATGATTTAGTAGCTTTAAATCGAAATCGTGTATATGCCAATCATTGTCTTTTTGAATGTTTGGAAATAGCTTGTTATAAAGCTTAAAAGAATTTATTAACTCTTTTAAATTATTTATTAATTTTTCATTTGGTATTGAAATTATTATTAAGCCTTCTTTTTTTAAAACCCTGTTAAATTCCATTAAAACAACTTTTGGATCTATTACATGTTCTAAAACTTCTGTACAAACGATATAGTCTATAGAGTTATTTTCAAATGGAAGATCTTCTCCAAACCCCTTCATTAACTTAGCTTTGCCATTGAGCTTTTCTTTAGCCTTTTTTAACCAATGTTCTAAAGGATCTATTCCAATCAAGTTTTTAGTTTTTATTTTATGTGCAATCTCTTCAAGGACCTGACCAGTCCCACATCCTACTTCTAGGATTGTTGGATCTGTGAGGTTAGCTTGTTCTAAGTGGTTTTTAATTAAACTACTTATTGCAGCCAATCTTTTTTTTTCAATCCATATTATGGCAAAATTAGACTTCTCATAGTACTCTTCTTGGTTATAGGTCCTGGACATCTCTTCATTCCATAAAATGAAGTCTTCGCCGGGTTTTGAGTTTTTAAGTGTAAATGCTGGCATTTTATTTTTTTCTTTATATTTATAGAAGAGTACTTAATTTTAGCAAAAAACATTATAACAGAAATGTATTTAACTATTAGCATTAAAAAATAGGTAACCCTTAGATATAATGAATTGAATGACTATAAATACTGTTGATGAGATAAGTGATATTGATATACAAAGTCTAAAAGTGTTAAGTAAGATGAGTAATACCTTCTTATAATATAATTAAAAAATACAATGGAAAAAGCAGACAAAACAGAAAAAATTTCACTTGTAATTCCTTGTTTTAATGAGAGAGGTGCGATTGAAAAAACAATAGATGAGATTAAATTCTTATTAGGAAAAGTTTTATGGGAAATAGTAATTGTAGATGATGGCTCATTTGATGGTACTCATGAGATTTTAAAAAATCGAGCAGATATTAAGCTTGTTAGAAATCCTTACAATAAAGGTTATGGATTTTCTATAAAGAAAGGTATTGCTGCTGCCTCTGGAGATATTATTGCAATTACAGATGCTGATGGCACATATCCTATTGAAGACATTTTACTGATGATGAAAAAACTTGAAGAAGGATATGACTTGATTATTGGGAAAAGAACAAATTTAAAAAGCTTTGACCCTTTCTTAAAAAAACTTTCAAGATATTGTTTTAAACAATTAGCTCAGTTCGTGGCAGGAGAAAAGATCCTTGATGTAAACTCTGGTCTTAGAGTATTTAGAAAATCAACCATTATAAAATATTTTCCACATACATCTAGTGGATTTTCTTTTTCATTGTCTACTACACTGATTTTTATTCTTGAAGGCTTATCTGTATATTATTTTCCCATTGAATACAGACCACGTATCGGAAAGTCTAAAGTAAGGTATGTTCGAGATATTTTAAGATCTGCACAAATTCTAACTGAGACTATTACACTTTATAATCCTATTAAATTGTTTATGTTAATTGCAGGAGTGATTAGTATGTTAGGTTTGGTAGCATTGCTAGTTCCTGTTTTTACAGAAGGTTTAAGTGTTTCTTTTGGGATTATGGTTTATGTTATTGTACAAGGCATTGCACTCTTTACACTTTCTTTAGGTTTAATTGCTGTCCTAATGAAAAAAAGGATTTTTAATGATAAGTAATGTGGGTAAGAATCCTATAGAAAAGGTATTTTCTATAGATAATGATAAAGCCAAATATTTATACCCTGCTTTAATTTTTTTTATTTGGCTGATTATATATGTGATTTGTACACTTTGTTGGGAGCAAAAAATTGTATGGGATGAAAACAGTTATTTATCTACTGCTAAAGGCATAGTAAAAGATTTTGATTTCAGTACTAGAACTACGACCGTTTTAGGCACGATTAAATATCCTTTTCCACAGCATACTCATCATTATCCTGTTTACTCTACATATCTTGCCATTTTTTTTAAACTATTTGGAACATCGATTAATGTAGCTTACTTTTCAACATGGCTTTGTGGTTTAGTGGTTTGTATTTTTGTTTATTTAACTATGCTATTAATGACTAATCATAGACTGTTTTCTTTTTTTACAGGAATAACTTTTTTATTTTTACCTAGGATTGTGGACTATTGTGATTCAGCGATGATGGAGGTTCCAGGTTGTGCCTTAGTGTCTATTTTTACTTATTTTATATTTAAAGATATTTCAAAAGGTAAGATTAATATAGTCTTGCTGGCAATAGCAGCTATATGGCTTTATTTCTTTAAGAGTCTTTTTATCGGTATTGTTTTTGGTTTTATTATTCTTATTTTTATGCTTTGTAATGTGAAACAAATGGGATTAAGTGTTAAAACAAAACGACCTTGGTATGCACATCTATTTATTTATCTTGGTGTGTTTTCAAGTATTTATTTTATTTTTACAAAATATATTTTTCTTCCTTTAGCACCTATGATGAACTTTGATAGAAAGACAGAAATCTTGGGTACGTATGCAGATTTTGCAGGTGGCTTTTTTCATAATCCTATTAATAATGCAATTAATAACTTTAGTGGCTTTATTCAAAATGTGGTTATATATTATTTCCCAAGGTTTCCAATGTTAGTCTTAGGAATGGATACAGAAGCAATGTATAATTTTAGTCCGGCTTGGCTTGAATTTGGATTATATTATTTAATTTTCATCTATATCGTAGTTTTTTTATTTCTATCATGGAAAGAGCTTTTGCCTGTACATAGAGCTTTTATTGTTCTTACAATAACTTCAATTTTGATCTTAAATACTATTTTTAATTTAATTGCAGGTAGTTGTATTGGTGTTAGGTGTAGGTATAATTTACTTTATGTACCATTGCTTTTAATTTCATCAGGAATCATTTTATGGGTCAACAGAAAATATTTTTTACCTTTTATGTGTGAATATAAAAAAGGCAGTAGTGTTATTGCTTTGATATTTATTCTACTTGTATATGTTCCACTCAATTTAGATGCCTTGAGAATCTCTCAATGGAATAAAGATTTATATCATGGTATTGCACATAAAAATGCTGAAATAGTAAGAAAATTTGTTGGAAATATAAATCCTATGTTTATTTACTTCAATACTGGACAGCATACCAATTGGGATTTATATCCAATGAGAGTTGTTTTAATGGATATGTCTAATGATCAGCTTAAACTTATAAATCACAAACTTCCAAAGCCTATAGAGTTTTTATTTCTTCAGCCAGAAAATCCACTATTTAAAGAAAATGAAGCTAACATATTAAAAGGACAACCTATAGTTGATAACTCTTATGTATATTATGGGGTAGATTTAGAGAATAAAGTTGTTGTTTATAGATTACAAGAGCCAGCTATAGGAGCAATTGCTAGAAATGAAAACAAAATTAATGCCTGACAAAAAAAACATTGTTTATGTTTCACTAATTATATTAATCTGGTTAATAACTTATGTCGTTGTTCAAGTTCTATTTGAGCAAAAACTTGGCTGGGATGAAGTGAATTATATGTCTATAGCCAGAGGAATAGCTCAGGATGGTGATTTTGAAGCAAGGTCGTATACCATAATGGGTCTTATAAAGTATGGTTATCCTACACATATTATTAACTACCCACTCTATTCTGTTTTCTTAGCAATATTTTTTAAAATCTTTGGAGTGTCAATGTATGTAGCTTATTTTGCTAATTGGTTATGTGGACTTGGTGTTTGCATACTAATGTATTTTATTATTTTAACTCTTGTAAAAGATAGTCATAAATTGGCTTTTATTGTTTCTCTCTCATATTTATTTACTCCGGGTATTTTAAAAAATTGTGACACTGCAATGATGGAACAGTGTGGATGCCTGTTGCTTTGTTTATTTGTTTATTTAATTTTTAAAGATTATGATAAAGGTGCATTTAATTTTTGGACGATACTTAAAATCTCACTTTCTTTATTGATTTTATTTTTATATAAGAGCTTGTATATAGGTTATTTCTTTGGAATACTTTGTTTTATAGTAGCGGCTTATAGGACAAATATTACTGGGAAAATGATCAATACAAAAATCCCATTTTTTGCTTTTTTAGCTTCTTCTTTTGGCTTATTTGTGATTCTTTTTTGTATTGCCAACAAATTTATATTTCTTCCTGTTGCACCCATGATGAACTTTTCACCAGAACAAGATCTTACTCAGGTATATGCAAATTTTTTAGGTGGGTATTTTAATGATTTTACAGGCAATGTAATTAAAAACCTTATTTACTTTTTTAAAATGATTATTTTACCTTATTTTATTTACCCTACAAATTATCTTCCATATACAGGTGAAATACTACATCTAACTTCCTGTTTTGTATTTTTAGGACTATATATTCTGATGCTTTTCTTGGTGTTCCTATTGTCATTTTCTGGATGGAGGTATCTTTCTTCTATTCAAAGAATTTTTGTTTTATTTTCCTTTTCTTCTATAATTAGTTTTAATTTAATTTTTGATGTTTTATTTAGGTCATATCATTCAAATATTTGGCGTTATAATTACTACTATTTACCTGTTTATCTTTGTTTAGTAGTAATTGTATTTAGAGCAAATAGTGAATATGTTAAATCTTTTAAGCAATTACATCCTAAAATACTGAATGCATTGGTGTCACTCTTGTTTATATTTATTTACTCCCCTCTTTTTATATCAACAATAGTTCAATATGTTTATAATGAAGATTACTATCATATTCCAGCTAAACGAAGAGCTGAATTAATTGAACAGGTATTAGGTGGATCAAGACCTCGGTTTATATACTTTAACGAT
The DNA here is from genome assembly GCA_023250155.1 of Candidatus Melainabacteria bacterium. Lineage (GTDB taxonomy): Bacteria > Cyanobacteriota > Vampirovibrionia > 2-02-FULL-35-15 > 2-02-FULL-35-15 > JAHFBD01. The sequence continues at coordinate 133,196 of JAHFBG010000005.1, read as the reverse complement.
GGAATACATACTACTTATGTGACTTATCCAGTCATTCAGATCTTTAAAGATGCTACAAATGATCAATTAATGCAAGTTAATAAGATTTTACCAGAGCCAATTGAATACTTGTTTTTAAGATCTAGTGACTGGTTACTTCAAAACAATAAAGATCTTATTATCCAAGGTAAACCTATATTAAATGGGATGTATAAGCCGCTTGGATACAATGAACAGGAACATGTTGTAATCTATCAAATAGATCACTCACGATGAATATATTAGGAATCTCAGCTTTTTATCATGATAGTGCAGCTTGTTTGGTGCAGGATGGTGTTATTGTGGCGGCTGCTCAGGAAGAGCGATTCACACGAAAGAAACATGATGCAGCTTTTCCAAGGAATGCTATTCAGTATTGTTTACAAGAAGGAAAAATACAAGTATCTGATTTAGATTTTGTAGCATTTTATGAGAAGTCATTTATTAAATTTGAGCGTATTTTAGAAACATATTTGACATATGCACCGTTTGGTATAAAGTCTTTTCTAAAAGCAATACCTCTTTGGATAAAACAAAAGTTGTGGATGAAAGAGTTTATTCAAAAAGAACTTAACTATGGTGGAAAGCTTATATTCCCAGAACATCATGAGTCTCATGCTTCCAGTGCTTTTTTTCCATCGCCATACCAAGAAGCAGCGATATTAACCATGGATGGAGTTGGTGAATGGGCAACTACTAGCATGGGAATTGGTAGAGATAATTCAATAGAGTTGCTTTCAGAGATAAAATTCCCCCATTCATTAGGATTATTATATTCTGCATTCACATACTATACAGGGTTTAAGGTCAACTCTGGTGAATATAAGCTTATGGGATTAGCACCGTATGGAGAGCCAAAATACAAAGACCTTATTTTAAGTGAATTAGTAGATTTAAAAGAAGATGGATCATTTAGATTGAACATGAAGTATTTTGACTATTGTGTTGGGCTTACTATGACCAATGCTGCATTTAGTAAATTGTTTGATAGCAAACCAAGAAAACCAGAGACTAAGCTTACTCAAAAAGACATGGACATTGCACGATCGATACAGGAAGTCACTGAAGAGATTATGCTTAGAATGGCTAAATATGCTCATAAAGAAACAAGATTAAAAAACTTGTGCTTATCTGGTGGTGTGGCTTTGAACTGTGTAGGAAATGGAAGAATATTACGTGATAGTCCATTTAAAAATATATGGATACAGCCAGCAGCCGGAGATGCTGGTAGTGCTTTAGGTGCTGCATTGTTTGTTTGGTATCAGTACCTTGGAAATAAAAGAATTGCAAGTGGAAAAAAAGACTCTCAGAAAGGTTCATATCTTGGACCTGGTTTTGATAAGAACTATATACAGAATTTCTTAAAAACAAAAAACATTCCTTATATTGAATTAAGTGACAATGAGATTGCAGGAAAGGTTGCTGAGTTAATTAGTGGTGAGAAAGTAATAGGGTGGTTTCAAGGGAGAATGGAATTTGGTCCTAGAGCCCTTGGTGCTAGGTCGATTATAGGTGATGCCAGATCTCCAAAGATGCAGGAACAAATGAATTTAAAAATAAAATTTAGAGAAAGTTTTAGACCATTTGCACCGTCTGTTTTAAAAGAAAAAGTGCAAGATTATTTTGATTTATCTTCTGAAAGTCCTTATATGCTTCTAGTCGCTCCAGTAAAAGAAGAAATACGACGTAAAATGACAAAAGATGAAGAAAGTCTTTTTGGAATTGATAAGCTGAATATTGCCAGATCTACTATTCCTGCAGTGACCCATGTAGACTACTCTGCACGTGTTCAGACTGTAGATAAGGCTGACAATTTTTTATATCATAAAATGATTTCCAAGCTAAATGAAAAGGATGGTTGTGGAGTGGTAATAAACACTTCGTTTAATGTTAGAGGAGAGCCTATTGTTTGTACTCCAGAAGAAGCGTATCTTTGCTTTATGAGAACGAATATGGATTACTTAATCATGGGCAATTTTCTTGTAGATAAAAAAGAGCAAAAGCCATTAGAAGAAGATATTCATTGGCAAAAAGAGTTTGAGTTAGATTGATATAGGAGGGATACGATTGATCGTGACTAAGAAGGAAAAGAAGATGATTTTAGAAGAAATTAAAAATATAAAAAGTGGAAAGAAAGAGTTAAGAGAGTTTGGAATAGTAGTTGGTGTTGTATTTGGCTTCATTGGTGGAAGCCTGTGGTGGAGACATAAAGAGCATTATATTTATTTCTTTATTTTGTCATTATTTTTTATACTATCAGGATTGTTAATTCCTATTATTCTTAAACCCATTCAAAAAATCTGGATGGCAGTAGGACTTATTATTGGTGCTGTTATGACAAGAGTCATTTTATGTCTTTTATTTTATGTTGTGGTTACACCACTTGGTCTCTTAAATAAAATGACTTCAAAAGATTCTTTAAATCTAAGATTTAATAAAGAGTTACAAACATACTGGATAAAAAGAAAAAAAGAATCATTCAATAAGTTAAACTATGAAAGACAGTTCTAATGAGGCAAGCATGAAAAACTTAAAAACCATAGTCGGAATATTTTTTATTTTCTTGGGTATAATATCGAGTCGCTTTGTATTAGAAAAATTTGTTTCACCATATGCAATCGTAGAGTTAAGTTATAGAATCCCTTTAGAGCTAATAAGCCTGAGTCTAATTGTATTAGGATTTGTTATTGTCTTTTTGAAAAGTAGTTTCTTGTCACTGAAAAAGATGGGGCAGTATTATAAATATTCTGCAATAACAATTGTTAGCTCGATTTTATTGTTTATATTTTTTAACGGTGTTTTGTATGGCTTTTCTTTACTTAAAGATGCGGCTTATTATAGAGAGCAGATTTTTTTAGGATATAGGCAAGAACTTATACCTTTGTATGCTACTTTGAAAGAGTCAGAGATACCCAAATTCTTATATGAAACATGGTCTAGACCTTATGTTTATGAGCCTTATACACAGTTTAAAGAGAGGGCATGTAAAGGTAAGTATGTTAATGTAAGTGAAAATGGTTTTAGAGTTACAAAAAATCAAGGTCCATGGCCGCCTGATCCTAAAAACTTAAATATTTTTTTATTTGGTGGGTCAACTACGTTTAATTATGGTGTTCCTGACAATGAAACCATTGCTTCTTATTTACAAGAGCTTTGTGGGAATCAGAACTCAAAGAAAAATGCTTATATTTATAACTTTGGACGAGGTCATTACTTTTCATCACAAGAAAGAATACTATTTGAAAAGCTTATAACATCAGGTGTAAAGCCAGATGTTGCGATTTTCATAGATGGTTTAAATGATTTTTATTATTATAGTGATGAGCCATTGTTTACAGAAAACCTAAGAAAATTTATGGAAGATAAAGGTACTGATTTGCTTAGTTTACCTTTGCTTTCAGCCATCAAAAATTTTAAAAAAGGACATGAGGGTGAAGCAAAAATAAAAGGAGCTGTTAGTAGTGAGTCTGAGTACAATGATTTACCTATGATAAGAACTGTAGTTGAAAGATATGTAATGAATAAGAAAATCATTGAACTAATAGGTGAACATTTCAATGTAAAAACATTTTTCATATGGCAACCCGTTCCTACTTATAAATATGATTTGAAATATCATATATTTGCAGGTAAGGGATTTGGTAGGTTTATGTATTCTAAGTATGGTTATGCTTATATGGAAGACTTTATTAAGAAGCATAATATGGGAAATGATTTCTTATGGCTGGCTGATATACAGGAAAATATGAAAAAACCATTGTATATAGACATAGATCATTATTCTCCTGAAATGTCCCATGAAATTGCAAAATACGTTTATAATTTTTTAGTGACTAAGAATGTTTTTTATACTAAGGGATAAGAAATTATGAGCAATCTTTCAATCGTTTCAGAGTTCTGGGAATTTTTAAAGACAAGAAAAAAATGGTGGTTAACTCCTATTATTGTTTTTTTAGTTTTGCTTGGTGCTTTAATTGTTTTTACTGAAGGTTCAGCATTAGCACCGTTTATTTATACGTTGTTTTAAACCCATGTTGCTGTAGGTCTGAGTCGCGACTCAGACCTACAGCAGATTTTCCAATCCCAGTCCAGCTATGCCCATTTCGAAAATATGTTTCATATTCTAGATTGCTTTTTTCAAACCAAGTTTTAAATTCTTCATGCGAAATATAGTATGAAATTGTTGGAACCATTTTATCAAAAACAGTTCTCCAAAAATCTTTAAATCCTCTTTTTCTAAAATAGTTAAAGTATTCATTAAAAGGTAAGACTTTATTAGTATTTTTTTCTTTCAATATTAAATTGAGTGGAGAATAAAAACCTAATATGATGCCCCATACGATAAGTGATATAAAACATGATAAGTAAAGATTTACTTTAAATGGAAACCTTGAAGTGATTAGTTTCCTTATTGGGTCTGCAAAGTTTATGTATAGTGAGTTTCCTTCTTTTCCATATACCCAGGCAAGGATCTTGCCATCTTTTTTTAAATGTTCTACTAAAGAGCTGAAACCTAAATATGGATTTGGCATGTGGTGTAATACACCAACAGAATAAATAAAATCAAACATTTTATCTTTTTTAAAAGGTAGATTTGTAATATCTGCCTGAATAATTGAAACATTAGGGAGATGTCTGGTGTTTTTAAAAGCTGTTATTACTGCATTTGATAAGTCAACGCCTATTATCTCTTTTGCCCCTGAGTATTTTGCTGCTGCATAAACTAATCTTCCACCACCACAACCACCTTCAAGAACACTCTTATCTTCTAAATCTTTAAACTGAACAAATGGAGAAAAATAACTTTCTAATTCATCTTTTGCAAGCTGTTCATTTTTATCTCCCATTGAGGATGTAAAGTAGTTCCACTCACTGGCAAAATTCTTTCTATTTAAGTCTACTGTTTTATCATCTGTATTTAAACAGAAAAATGGCACGCCACTTATAATGGGATAAGTATTTTTGCATCCAGTACAAACTAATTCACCCTCAGTGATATGATTTGTTGAGTCAATTCCTTTATGTCTAGCTAACTCTATATTAGAGCTACATTCAGGACAACAAAGATACTTAAGCATTTTTTCTTTCATGACTTAATTATTATACTTGTATTGTTGATTGTGTTGTTCTCTAGGTTCCTAGTATTTACTTTTAACTTGGTTAAGAAGAATGTACATTCTTTACTCTTGAATATACACGTTGCTTGAGTCATAATGAAAGAGATAATGGTTACCTTAATTTCAAAAGATAAATCAATAGTAGATAAATTAGCAGTAGCTTTAAAAGAATCAGTTGGTGAGCTTTTAAGTAGAGATACTAGGCTAGTTGCGGCTGAGTTCTTAACTTCTGAAAGAGCTATAGAGCAAATTGAGTTATTTCAGTCAGAAGTAAATAAACAGGAGTCTTATAGTTTTCAAGGGAAAAAACTTTTAGAAATTGGTGCAGGTGTTGGTACTTTTTTAATAACAGCTAGAACAAAATACAATATTGATGCTTATGGTGTAGAGCCATCAAAAGATGAGTTTTCACCCTTCAATGAAATATCAAAAGCATTACTGGAAGAATATAACCTGCCTAAAGATATAGTGGTGAAAGGGTTTGCTGAAGAGTTACCATTTGAAGACAATAGTTTTGATTTAGTTTACTCTACAAATGTGCTTGAACATGTAAAAGATCCAAGGCTTGTACTAAGAGAATCACTTCGTATTTTAAGACCTGGTGGTTATTTGCAGTTTGTAGTCCCAAATTATTTTTCATTTTGGGAAGGGCATTATGGAGTACTTTGGCCATGCTTAACGAATAGATTTTTAGCTAAGATTTATATTAAACTAATTGGTCAAAATCCTGATTACATAGATACTTTACAACTAATTAGCCCATTTAGCATTAGAGAAATCTTAAAAGAGATTAGTGACAAAGCTAAGGTTTTAAGCTGGGGGAAAGATATATTTAAAAATCGCTTGACTATAGGAAATTATAGTGACTGGGCTTCACTTCGTACTATTAGACCACTTGTACAGTTAGTACAAAAATTAAAAATATCATTTTTAGTAGCAGATGTTTTAAATGCTTTTCAGATGTACACTCCGATTGTTCTTACTGTTAGGAAGAAATAGCAGGTGCCACTTCTTTTGACTTTATAGTAGTGTATAAAGCCTTTTCATAAAGCTCTAAATATCTTTCAGCAATTGTTTTCCATGAAAACTGCTTAGACTTTTCAAAACTGTTTTTAGACATTTTGTTTAATAAGTCAGGTGATTTTATTAATTGTTCAATGGCATTAGCAAAAGCTATTTCATCATTATACTCAGCTAATAAACCATTTACATTTTCCTCTAAGACCTCTTCAAAACCTTTTACTTTAGAAGCTATGATGGGAAGCCCACAAGCCATGGCTTGTAGAACTACGCTAGGCATACCTTCCATAACAGATGGCAAAATAAAAACATTAGAGTCTCTGTAAATATCTGGTAGTTCTTCAAGCCTAACCCATCCCAGGAAATCAATTTTATCTTTTAATTTATACTCATTAATCAATGAAAACATTCTATCTTTTAATGGACCATCACCAACAATAGTTAATTTGAAGTTTGAAACTTTTCGTTGAAGCAATATTCCACATGCTTTGATTAATGTTTCAACACCTTTCTGTGAGCTTAATCGACTAACGAATAGTAGTTTTACGATATTGTTTTCAGGTGTGTTGTGTAATGAGCTTGGGTAAAACACTTCTGTATCAACGCCATTAGTGATTGAATGATGTTTTAATGAAAGGCTTGGCATAAACTTTTCACAGAGTTCTTTTAGTGATGAGCTGTTTGCTACTATAAAAGATGAATTGTTCCAGATTGATTTTGTAAGAGATTGTGTTAAAAAGTGATAAGCATTTAATCTTTTATCTCCTATATTAAAACCAGGAACATCAGCACCCAGGGTAGAAGTTATATATGGAATATTGAAAGTCTTTTTACAATAAAGCCCAAATGCTCCACAGGGTATTGCAAAAAAACAATGTATGATGTCTGGATTTATGGTTTTAATAAGATTTTTTGCATAGAAAATAGTTGTTCCCATGAAACGTGCTAGCTCTGATATATAGGTAGTAGTGTGATTGGTCCTTGTAGGACCTACATAATAAATTTTAAATCCATCAGGATGAATTAGAGTGTTGTCATTTCCTGGTTTTGATGTAATCAGAGAAACATCTAATCCAAGTCTTACCATATACTTAGCTAGGAAACGTGTGGTAGTACCGCCCCCACCACCTATAGGAGGGAATTCGTAGTTTACCATTAAGACTTTTAAGCTTTTAGACATTAGTTAGTAAATTATACCTTATTTGTATAGGGCAAAACAAATTCACATTTTCTTATAAGCTCCCATTATAATAGTGTTGATTGAATATGTTCAAACCAGCTTTAAATAAAGATTTCTACAATAGATTAGGTACTTATATTTTTATTGGTTCATTGGTGTTTTACTTTTTACTAAAGTTACCATTTAATCTCTCAGTTCTTTGCAGCAGTCAAAATGAAGGTTTTTATTTTATTTGGGGGCAACACTATTTAAATGGATTACATTTTCATCCACCAGAAAGACCTTGTTTGACTTTGTTGATTTTAGTTTATGCATTGGTATTGAAACTGTTTGGATTTGGTACGTGGTCTATTATTGTAGTTCATTTTATTCAAACCTTTATTGTAATAATGATTGGTATTTTAATGTTTTTAATATGCAAGACTTTGTTTACCAGTGAGTTTTATGTAGGATTAGCTGTATTAGTTTGGATACTAGTTCAGCTAACACCCATTGGAGGATGGGGATTGAAACACGAATTTGAATCTGCTTTTACATTGGAAGCAGAGTATTTTATTGTTTTATTTTCTTTGTTGTCATTTTTTTCTTTACTTAAAGCTATACAGGGTACAAACGCTTTTTTACTATCTGTGCTTGCAGGTCTATTTGCTTCTATGCCTATTATGTTTAAAGCTAGTGGTGGTGTATTGCTCATTGCTTATATGTGTTGGTTAGTGTATTTGACAATCTTTAAAAGAGAGCTAATTAAGAAAAACAGTAGCAATTTGTTTTGTTTGTTTGGTGGAATGTTGCTTGGTTTATTGTTATTTAATCTAGGAATCTATCTCTACAAAGTAGATTTAGTGGCTTATTGGCATAGATGTTTTGATGTAGGAGTCTATAGTGATGATGCTGTAAAATCAGCTCAATCATTTGTTTCTAGCATTCATATGTTTTTAAGAAGAGATGTTTCTTCAACTGTCCACAATGCACAATCTATATTAAGCAATCTTTTATTGCTTGGTATATCTTTGTTTGGCATGGTTTTTATAGGACTTAGATCTTGTTTTACTCGTTCAAGCAATCCTTCTCATATATTTATTGTACTTATAAGTATATGGAGTTTTGGAAATATTTGTGCAGTCATAGCGCCTGGTGGTTATGGTGCTTATTACTACATCTTAGTATGGGTACCAGTGTCAATCTTTCTTATCTTGTTAATTCAAGATATTTTTAACTATTTTCCTTCAGTCAAATTTTTAAAGATTTTAGTATTTGGACTTGTTATTGTCTTTTTTATACATAGATTATATTTAGTGACTCCTGCATTATTAAACCAAATTAGTGAAAGTGTTAAATTGAATATGTTTTATCAGCCAGAATCATTTGAAGATCCTGTCACAAGAAAAGAAAAGAATCCAAACAGGGTATACTATGTACCTATTGTTGCTGATTTAATTAATAGTTTTATACCAAATAAAAAAGATACAGTTTATATATTGGATTTGCCGAACAGTAAAGCCCAAGCTGTATATTTTCCAATTACTATGTATGTTTATATGAAAAGGTTGTGTTCTACTACTGCAGTTTCTGAGTATTTTTCATATAAACAATACATTGATAATAGTATTGAGCTTGTAAAGAAAGACTTTTTGAGCATGCCGCCAAAGATTATAGTTTTACCTCATTCTGTACATCTACAAGACTGGCATCTTGAAAAGATGAAGTTATTTTTAAATTGGTTAAACTCTTTTTTATTAAAGAATTATCATATAAAGACTGAGATACAAGTCAATGACTCATCAAGTAATGGTGCTGATATTTATGCTGTATATGAGAGGAATTAATATCTTAATAGCTTCATCAATAGTTCATAGTTCATCATGAACCACGAACTATAAATTAGTAATTATGAGTATTCTTGGTACAATAAAAAAACTTATTGCTTTAAAGGATTTGATGTTATTAGTGAAGTTTAAGTTTGGGGTAGAAGATAAAACTAATATGAAGGTTTGTATAAGTTGTAAAAAAGACTTTGAAAGAAATAATTGGATTTGTCCAGCTTGTGGATATGAGCCACAAAGCAATAACGGTTTTCTTTTCTTTTCAAATGATTCTTCACAAGCTAATGAAGGTTTTGCTTCTGGTTATTTTGAAAATCTAGCAAGCTTGGAAGCATCTAATTTTTGGTTTTGTAGTAGAAACAAGTTAATAGTATGGACTTTAGGTAAATATTTTCCACATGCAACAGATTTCTTTGAAGTAGGTTGTGGAACAGGTTTTGTTCTTTCTGGAATTGAAAAAGCTTTTCCTGATTTAGATTTATATGGAAGTGAGATATTTAAAGAAGGATTGGAGTTTGCTAAGAAAAGAACTAAGGCTAAGTTCTTTCAAATGGATGCTAGATTAATACCATTTAAAGAAGAGTTTGATGTAATGGGAGCGTTTGATGTTTTAGAACATATTAAAGAGGATGAAGAAGTTTTGGAGCAAATGTACAAAGCAATTAAGCCTGGTGGTGGGTTGATTTTAACAGTTCCACAACATAAATTCTTATGGAGTAAGGTTGATGAAGTAAGCTTTCACAAGAGGCGATATGGAATCAATGAATTAAAAACTAAGATAGAAAATGCTGGATTTAAAGTTCTAACTTCGACATCTTTTGTAGCATTTTTACTACCTTTTATTACACTATCCAGGATGAGGTTGAAATTGCTAAATGGTAAATTTGATCTTTATTCTGAGTTTAAGTTAAATACTATTTTAAATACAGTTTTTGAAGTAATATTGAATCTTGAAACAATACTCATTAAAATTGGTATGCGGTTTCCTTTTGGTAGTTCTTTACTTATAGTTGCAACAAAATGAAAATCATTACAAGCTATATTTTGAGAGTATTGGAAAAATATTATTTTCTCATTCCATCTTTATTGTTTTGCTTTTTATATTATCAATCAATTTATTTTGGACAAGCATGGGGTGATGATTCCTTTGTAATTACTCCACAGACAAAGGACTTTCAATTAGTGATTAAATCCTTTTATTCTGTTACAGGGATGGTATCTGATCATTATATGCCAGTTCATTGTTTGCAGTGTTTTTTGATCAATTTTTTCTTTGGTAAAAATGCCTTTCCATTTGGTTTTCATCTTTATCAATATTTTGCACAATGTATCGTTTGTGTATTAGCTACAATTTTATTCTGTCGGATTACTAGCAGTAAATTAATATCAGTTTTAATTGTTTCTTTGTGGACAATACACCCTGTTAATCAACAACAGTTAACTAGGCTTGTAGTTGGTCCAGGGATAATGGGATTTGGTTTTATATTAAGTTATTTTTTACTTTACTTAAAGGTAGCAGATAGAAATATTACATATAAAAGTTATTTACTAATGTTAGTAGGTAATATATTTTTTCTTCTTGGGATAATGTCTGTAGAGTATTTTTTATTTTTTCCTATTTTGTTGTTTTTTATTCTCTGTTTTTTAAAGAGAGAAGAATTGATCACAAAAAGAAATCTCTCATTATTATTTTCAATAATTTCAATTTATCCTGTTTATTTTTTAGTAAGGTATCTAGCGACTAATGGTGGTTTGATAGAAAGTGCAAATCTAGTAACCAGGTGGATGGAAATAGGTTCAATGAAAGATATCTTATTTAGAGCAGTTTGGTTTTCTCCTCAATTACTTGTTCATTATTTAAAACTATTTTTCTGTCCATACGGGTTAGTTGACAGTGCTGCTGAGTGGTATATGGTAGGTGATTCTTTATTGAGCCCATATAGTATATTTTGCCAGTGTATTGTAATTGCTTTAATAATTTTTGCAATAGTATTTTTTAGAACAATTCCTTTATTTAGCATAGGTATAATATGGTTTTTAATTTCTATGTTATTAGTAATTCAAATAATTCCTTTGTTTTCAATAGTGGCTTTAAGATATTTATACATTCCAAGTTTAGGTTTAACTTTGGCTTTATTTGGATTGTTAACAAAATCAATAGTTAAACGTAAGCTTGTTTTATTGATTTGTCTTTCTTTATTTTGTTTTTTGATTAGTAGAACTTTATACTATATGCCATCTAGCAAAGATTTTCTAAATCAGTTTGTATATTGTGTTAAAGAAGCCCCTGTATGGAATAAGCCATTATGGGTTAAGCTTGCTATAGAGCAAGCAAGAAAACAAAATGAATTAGATAGACTATCTGGCTTTTTAAGTAAAGGTTCTATTATTGAAGATTGGCTTGATAAATTCCTAGATCTTAAACCTAGTCTTGCAATTAGCTATGGACCAATGCAAATGCAATATAATTACTTGGTTTATAGATTAATATTTAATTTTCTTGTAGAAACAAAACGTTTTGATGATCTAAGTAAGGCTTTTGATTCTGCATTAGTGGTAAAAGGTAATTATATTGGATGGAATGAAATTGCAAGCTTCTTGGTACGAGTAAACAAGTGGGATATGGCTTGGGAAGCTACAAAGCAGGCTATAATCAATAATCCTAAGTTTCAACTTTCTTACAATACTACGTTTATTGAAATTGTGTTAAGAACCAAAAAATATAATGAAGCTATACCTTTAGTAGAAAACTATATCAAACTAAATCCGAAGTCATCCTTTCCATATCTTTTTGCTGGGTTGTTTTATAGTAAAATAGGCAATAATGATAAAGCTTTATCCTATTTAGAAAAAAGTATTTCTTATGATAAAGCTCTTTTTGTAACGGGAGAGGAATTGTATTATCAAGCTGCTAGAATATTTGTAGAAAATAAGATGTATGAAGAAGCTAAACAAACACTTCGTATTATGTTACGGTTAAACCCCTTTAGTGATAAAGCAAAAGCTAGACTATATGAGATTGATTCTTTATTAAGTAGTAAAGTATAAGTATGAAAAAAATACCATTTAATAAGCCATCATTTACAGGACTTGAACTTGAATATATTAAAAGTTCTGTCTTAAGTGGAAAGATTTCAGGTGATGGTTTGTACACTAAAAAATGCCATGACCTTATGGAAAGGGTATTTGGTGCAAAGAAAGTTTTATTGACTACCTCATGTACACATTCATTAGAATTAGCTTCTATTCTTATAGATTTAAAAGAGGGAGATGAAGTGATAGCACCTTCTTATACTTTTGTGTCTACAGTAAATTCTTTTATGCTGCGTGGAGCAAAACCTGTTTTTGTAGATATAAGGCTTGACACAAAAAACATAGATGAAAGTTTAATTGAAGAAAAAATCACATCAAAAACTAAAGCGATTGTTCCTGTGCATTATGCAGGAGTATCCTGTAACATGGATAAAATTAATGACATAGCAAAGAAGCATAATCTCTATGTAGTTGAAGATGCTGCACAAGGTGTTAATGCTATGTACAAGAATAATTTCTTAGGAACTATAGGAACATTTGGTTGTTATAGTTTTCATGAAACTAAGAATTTTATTTGTGGTGAGGGTGGAGCTTTAGTAATAAATGACGAAAGATTTATAGAACGTGCTGAAATAGTTAGAGAAAAAGGAACAAATCGAAGCAAGTTTTTTAGGGGTGAAATAGATAAGTATACATGGGTAGATATTGGTAGCTCTTATCTTCCTTCAGATGTATTGGCTGCTTTTTTATATGCACAGCTTGAAAATATGGATAAGATAAACAGCATTCGTAAAAATATTTTTGATAGATATTATAAGGGGTTGCACGATTTAGAAAAAGAAGGAAAAATTCAACTACCAGTTATTCCTCACGATTGTGTGTCAAACTATCATATGTTTTATATTATGCTTGAAAATGAGATACAGAGAAATGATTTGATTAACCATTTAAAACAGCAGGGAATAACAAGTGTTTTTCATTATGTCCCTCTCCACTCATCACCAATGGGATTACAATTAGGATTTAAAGAAGGAGATTTGCCTGTTACTGAGAATATTAGTAGAAGACTTCTTAGATTACCCTTTTATAATGATATGACAGAGGAAGAACAAGATTATGTAATTGATAGTATAGGATCATTCTTAAGAGGAAAAGTTCTATTAAGTAAGGAGTTAGCAAGTTAGGTAGAAACTATTTATGGATATAAGTGTAGTTAGCCCTGTATATAAAGCAAAGAAGATGGTAGATATTTTAGTGGCTCAACTCATTGAGACTTTGAGCAAGATTACTAATGATTTTGAAATACTTTTAATAGATGATGGTAGCCCAGATAATTCATGGGAATCAATAATAGAAAGTTCTAAAAAAGACAGCAGAGTAAAAGGCATAAGACTATCAAGAAATTTTGGGCAGCATAATGCAATTACTGCTGGTCTTGATACATGTAAGGGAGAATGGGTTGTTATTATAGACTGTGACTTACAAGACAACCCAGAAGAGATTATAAAGCTCTATAACAAAGCTAAAGAAGGTTTTGATGTGGTTTTAGCAAGACGTGGAAAAAGAAAAGACTCTTTAATAAAGGTTTTTCAAAACTGGTTATTTTATAAAGTTTTTAATTATTTAACCGATATGAATTGTGATTCAGAAGTTGGTGCTTTTAGGATACTTTCAAGGAAGGTTGTAGAAAACTTGAAACAGATTCGAGAAGAAAACAGATACATTCATGGACTTGTTCAATGGACAGGGTTTTCAACTGCAAGTATTGATGTGATCCATGGTAAAAGAACTGAGGGTTCTAGTACCTATACTTTAGGAAAGATGATTCATCTAGCTATTGGGACAATTATTTCTTATTCAGACAAACCACTAAGAGTTGTTACTATGCTTGGCTTTAGTCTGTCTTTTATTGCATTTGTTTATGGTACCTATATTTTACTTAGAGCTATATTTCTTGGATCTCCTGTAACAGGTTGGACAAGCTTATTTGTTTCACTGTATTTCCTGTCCGGTGTAATAATAACTATTCTTGGAATTATAGGAATCTATCTTGGTAAGACTTTTTCTGAAGTAAAGAAACGTCCTTTATATGTGATTTCAAGTCAGATAGGTTTGTAAGAATTAAAGCAAATAACCTTCTAAAGAAAAGGTCTTGATGAATTTATTGTTATTACCTAACTAGCATAATAATTTTAAGTAAACAACTTATAAGGTAAGATTTTATCTGATTTATTCGGTAAAATCTGTAAGGTATTATAAATAGCAGACCGGAAGCACTAAGGAAAGCCGGTTTTGGGAGCGCAGCGAAAAAATCGGCGGTAGATAGAAAAATTTCCTTCTTAAAATTAGAGTGCTAGAATTAGTTAATCGTTGTTTGTTTAGGTATTAATATGAAGTTTAAAATTGAAGAAAATTCGTTTGATTCAGGGGTTATTGCACCAAAGGTTGGTAATTTGACTTTAGAAGATTTTAGAAATCTTAAAAAAGAAGATGAGAAACTTATTTCAGAAGCTGCACAACAAAATAATTATAATCTTATAGTTCTTAGTTCGTTAGAACCTGTGGAACTAAATGGTTTTTCTTATGTAGGTGTTATACATGAGGTTGAAGCAGATATAAATCAGGTTTGGAAGAACATAGAAAACATTCCATCTTTATTTAAGGTTAAAGAGCTTGACAATTCTAATTGGAATGAAGTTAAAGAACTTTTAGATATTTATCCACCAAACAGATATTCCAAAGATATAAAAATTAAAAAAGAAACAGTTCTAGAGCATAAGCTAACAATACTCAAGCATTTGGCTAATACCTACCCAAAATACTCATTAGGACTTTTCTCTAAAGAAAATAAGTTAGAAGGGTTTCATTTCTTACGAATTACAAGCGATGATTTACTTTTTCTACAAGAACTTTTAGTTAAACCAACTTATCGTATTGGTTTTGCACCTTTGCAATTAGTCAAAGACAATATAAAATCAATAAAGGACAACACTACTGTAACCACTTTAGCCACTAGGTTTTATGAAGATAATTTAGTTTCAATGAATTTTTTTAATCGACTTGGATTTACAAAACTAAGGAAAAAAGAGTATTACTACCATATGTGGGTATAGTAAAAAATTCGCTTTTCAAATGAGGTAATAAATGCTAATTAAAACAGATGAAGCAAAAAAAGAGATTGAAAGTTATTTGACAAAACAATTCCTCTTTAACTTTGATGGTGTAAATGTTACGCCAGATACAGATCTTTTCTCGTCTGGAGTTATTGATTCTTTTGGTTGTGTAGAGTTGGTTCTGTTTCTTGAAAAGAAATATAAGATTAAAGTAATAGATGAGGAACTGCTATCAGATTCTATAAGATCTTTAAATGCATTAACTAAATTTGTAAAGGATAAAACAAATGAAAAAAGCCAGTGAGTTACAACGCTGTATTAGATGTACTATTCCAGAGACTTTTCCGAATATAAGTTTTAATGAAAAAGGACTTTGCGAGTACTGCCAAGAAACCCCTGATTCAAAAGATCTTGAGTCTGAGAGGAATCAACTACAAGCTTTAATGGAAGCTGAAATTGAGAAAAGTAGAGGAAAAGGTGAATATGACTGTATTGTAGCTTATAGTGGTGGTAAAGATTCTACATATACTTTAATGCATCTTACTAAACACTATAATTTAAACTGTTTGGCAGTTACCATTGACAATGATTTTATGTCTTCACAGGCGGTAAAAAATTGTTACATAGTTACTGAAGCTTTGGGGGTAGATTTTTTAATGTTTAAACCCGCACCTAGTTTTATGATGAATATGTATAAAACAAGTATCACAACTGGTGGTGTTCAAAATCAAGCTGCTATTAAAAGAGTGAGTTCTGTTTGTAATTCATGTATAAATTTAATAAACAACTATATGATAAAGCTTGCACTATTGCATGAAGCTCCAATTGTAGCTGGTGGTTATATTGGTGGGCAGGTGCCAAAAAATGCTTCTATGCTAAATATGAATTTAATACAAAGAGAACAATTAAAGAAGCCATTGTTAGAGAAATATAATAGTTTATTTGGACAAGGTTCAAGTAAATTTTTCTTTATCAAAGATAGTTTAATTTCAAATGCAAATAGAAACTCTGTAACTATCATTAATCCTATGCTTACTCTTTCAATAGGTGAAGAAGATATCATTACTGCAATTAAAGACTTAGGTTGGATTAAACCACAAGATACTGGAAGAAATTCCAGCAACTGCTTGCTGAATGATTTAGGAGTTGCCATTCACTATAAAAAACACAAATTTCATGCATATGAATTTGAAGTTGCAGAACAGGTTAGATATGGATTGATGGATAGAGAGCTAGGTCTTAAAAAAGTAACTGAAATCCCTGATTTCTCCGAATTAACAGACCAAATGGATAAGGTTGGGCTAGCACTTAGCGAGATTTAGAAATCATGTGTGGAATAGTTGGATTTTATAATATTAATGAAAGTCCAGAGACTTATCCAGAGTTGATTTGTGAAATGCTCTCTATGATCACTCATCGTGGCCCAGATGAAATGGGATATTACTTTGATGATAGAGTTGCTTTTGGAACAGCCAGGCTTAGTATTATTGATTTAATTTCAGGTCAACAACCTATTTCAGATGTTTCTGAGCGTTACTGGATAGTCTATAGTGGTGAAGTTTATAACTATAAAGAACTAAGGAGCGAGTTAGAAGAACTTAGTTATGTATTTAGAACGAACTCTGATACAGAAGTTGTATTAAATGCTTTTATAGCTTGGCGCGAAAAGTCATTTATTCAACTAAACGGTGGCTTTGCATTTGCAATTTATGACAAAAAAGAATGTAAGCTTTATTTAGTAAGAGATAAGTTTGGTGAAAGACCGTTATATTATACAAATCTTAATGGACAATGGTATTTTGCTTCTGAAATAAAATCATTTATTCCTCATAAGAATATAGAAATAGATTTTGATCTTGATCAATTACGCTCAGCATTTACTATCTGGACCTCATTGCCAGATCAAACTGTATATAAAAATATTCATCAGGTACCAATTGGAAGCTATGTTTTAGTAGATGAAAAAGGCTCTGCAAAAATTGAACCTTATTATCTTCTGGATTTTAAAACATCTACTTTTTCTGGCTCTGAAGATGAAGCTATTGAAAGAACCAGAGAAGTTCTGTCAGATAGTGTCAAAATCCGTTTGAGGAGTGATGTAGAAGTTGGTACTTACCTTAGTGGGGGTATTGATTCTTCGATTACAACATACCTTGCTACAAAGCTTTCAAATCACACTGTAAGGACTTTTTCAATTGCTTTTGAAGATCCTCTATTTGATGAGTCAAAATATCAAAAAGAAGTCAGCGAATATCTGGGTACAAAGCATAGTAGTTTGTGTGTTACCAATGATCACATTAGAGAATCTTTTTTAAGTGCACTTTGGCATGCAGAGGTACCTGTCTTTAGAACAGCTTTTGTTCCAATGTATCTTTTATCTAAAATGGTACAAAAAGAAGGAATAAAAGTCGTTTTAACTGGCGAAGGATCAGATGAGTTTTTTTTAGGATATGATTTATTTAAAGAAACATTATTAAGAATCTCATGGAATAGTTTATCTAGTGAAGAAAAGAAATCTCGTCTACAAATATTAAATCCTTATGAGGAATTCTTTCAGGAAAATGCTCCTAAACTTATGGCTCTTTATGATAGATCAGTAGATGAAAAAATACCTGGGTTGTTTTCGCATGAAACAAGATTTAATAGTTCTAGCTTTAATACTCGTATCTTATCTTCTTTGGGAGATGGACTTAACTGTTTAAAAAAATATTTAGATTTGCATAAGGATGAGTTTAATCACTTAACAAAATTACAAAAGTCTCAGTATTTAGAGTCAAGAACAATGTTAGCTGGATATCTTTTGTCTACCCAGGGTGATAGGATGAGCTTTTCACATGGTGTAGAAAGCAGGTTGCCATTTTTAGATCCAAATGTTGTAAATTTTGCATGTTCTTTGCCTATAGATTTAAAGTTAAGAAATGATGTAGAAGAAAAATACATTCTAAAGCAAGCTTTTAAAGGTTGTATTCCAAAGAGCGTTATAGAAAAATCTAAACATGCATATAGATCACCAGATGCAGCTGCTTTTTTACACACTGATAAACCGATTGATTATCTGTCTTGTGTATTATCTGAGAATGAGTTAAAAAAGATTGATTTTATAAATTCGGATTTTGTACTTAAGTTAATTGAAAAATTAAAAAATACACCAAAAAATCAAATAAGTCACAGAGAGAATCAAACATTTATCTTTCTTTTATCCACCGTGTTGCTTTATAAAAACTTCATAAAATCTTCTATGTATAAACCATCTAAACCAGTTGTTGAAAAGCTCTTGAAACGAAAAATAGATGGGCGTAAGATCACTAAAGCTGTTTTAGCTTAGTGTTTTAGAGAAACAATTCCCTGGAAATGTTAGAGGGTTTAAGGAATTTTTTAAAGATATTGAGTTATAAACTAGGGTTTTATAACTCAAGAATGGGTATAAATATATTGTTAGATGTGATTTTTTCTTTGAACTCAGTGGTTAAGCCTTCTCCTTCTTTGATTAATAGGTTTAGCAATCTGGGATTCATGTTGTATTTATCTAACTACAGATGCTTTAGTTCTTCTTTCAACCCACACTGTGTTTTTCTTATACCAATCTATAGTTAAATCTAGTGCTTCATTAAAATCGTGTTTTTTCTTCCAGCCAAGTTCTGTGCTGATTTTTGTAGTGTCCATGGCATATCTACGATCATGTCCTAGTCTATCTTCTACATAGTTTATTAATTCTTCTGTTTTTTCCAGTCTTTTAAGAATAGTTTTTGTGAGTTCTAGGTTTGTTGTTTCATAATCACCACCTACATTATAGACTTCACCAGATTTCCCTTTTTCAAGAATCAGTGAAATAGCTGAACAGAAATCTAAGACATAAATCCAATCTCTTACATTTAAACCATCACCATAGACAGGGACTTTTTTATTTTCTATAGCATTGGAAATAAATAATGGGATCACTTTTTCAGGGAATTGATAAGGACCAAAATTGTTTGAACATCTTATGATTACAGTGTTTAAGCCATATGTTTTATTGTATGCTCTGACTAAGTGATCAGCTGAGGCTTTGCTGGCTGAGTATGGACTATTTGGTTTGATTAAATTTGTTTCAGTGAATTTGTCTGGTGGATTAATTGAGCCATAGACTTCATCAGTGCTTATTTGGATGTATTTTTTTAGCTTTTCTTTAAGTGCTACTTCAAGCAGCGTGTGAGTGCCAATAATATTTGTTTCAATAAAAGGTTGTGCTTTTGTAATGCTTCTGTCTACATGGGTTTCAGCAGCAAAATTAATTATGGCATCAGGCTTATAAGTTCTAACTATATTTTGAATGAAATCATAGTCTTGAATGTTTCCCTTAAAATACTGATAGTTCTTGTGTTTTTCAATATCTTGTAAATTATCAAGCCTTCCTGCATAAGTCTGGGCATCAATATTTGTAATGAAAATATCTTTATTCTCATTGATGAGATGTCTAATGAAGTTTGAACCAATAAAACCTAAACCACCAGTTACAATGATGTGCATTTTGTATCATCTCCTAAAATTACTTTTACCTTTTTGCTGTTTCCGCTTACTGCTTGAGTATTGTCTTCAAGAGCCAATTCTACATTTTTTCCAAGAACACTATTTGAAATTATCCTTGTGAAGTTTTTTACCCTAGAGTTTTCTCTAATTATTGAGTTTTCAACTTTTGTGTTTTTTAATGTGACACTTTCACCAAGGCTTACATAAGGACCTATCTTACAACCCTTTATGTGAGCATTCTTTGCAATGATTACAGGACCTACTATTTCAGAATCTTCAATGATGACATTTTGATCTATCGATACTTTTCCTTGTATTTTGACAGTATTGTTAAGTTTTGAATTAATGGTATTTGAAATGTTATTTAATAAAACCTCATTACCTTTTAACATGTTTTCAGGTGTACCTACATCAAACCACCAGCTTTTTATAATGTAGTACTCTACTGTGTTTTTTTGTTGTATTAGAAAATCCACAGCATCCGTTATTTCAAGTTCACCTCTATAGCTAGGTTTTATATTTGCAATAGCATAAAAAATGGAAGGATTAAAAAGATAAATTCCAGACAAGCATAAATTAGATTTAGGGTCCTGAGGCTTTTCTACAAGCTTTGTGACTTTGCCATTTGTAACTTCAGCTATTCCATATGGTCTTGGGTCTTCAACCTCTTTTACTAAAACAAGACTTTCAGGTTTGTTTTTTATAAACTGTTCATAGGCAGCTTTTAGCTCTCCTTTGTTTATTAAGATGTCTCCAAGAAACATAAGAAATTGTTCTTCACCCATATGCATATTTGTAATCTGCACAGCATGAGCTAAACCAAGGGGTTTGTCTTGAAACACAAAATCAAACTCAAAGTATTTTGCATGTTCTGAGTTCAAGAGGGTTTCTTTTACCTTATGACCATACTCTTCACTGACAACGACACAGATAGATTTTATTGGCGTTTCTTCTTTGATTAGATCTAATATGTGAAACAATGTTGGTTTATTTGCAACAGGTAAAAGTTGTTTTGTAATTGTGTTTGTAAGTGGTGCTAATCTTTGTCCAGAACCACCGCTTAGAATAACTGCTTTCATGGATATTAATATACAACAAATTACAGGGTCTGTTAAAAAGTCAATGATGGCTAAATAACTAAATACAAAAAGCACGATTTAATATTGCCATTCCCGAATGTCCCGACGGGAACTGTTAACGCCTAGTTAATGGTCGGAGGGGCTGAGGGAAGGCAATATGGAGTGTAAGATGCTTTTTGTATTCAGAGATGCAATACCAGTTAATACATTTAAACTTTTCTTGCAATAACAAAATACCCAATAGTATCTCTTGGGCTACCTAGTATTTGATCTAAGGTTAAAAAGATTAAATTGATAAGTGGTATTAGGATAATTGCTAAAAGAATTAAAGGAGATTTGTAAATAGCATAAATAATACTTTTCCCAATATTATCTACTTTTTTTCCTGATAGAAAATTAACAATATTTTTAACATGTTTTAATTCAAACATTAAAATAATTGCATTACAAAAAGCCTGGCCTACAGTAGCAAAAGACTTTCCTTCTTCTTTCATGTATAAGATCTTAAAACCTAATTTAGTAATTTTTTCTCTCAGTACGTGTTTTGTAAATCTAAGATAGTCATGGGGTTCTTCATGAAGATGCCAATACTGTGGAACAGATATCATGAATACTCCATTATCTTTTAAAATTCTTTTAAACTCCTTTATGGCTTCAAATGGTTCGCTTACATGTTCTAAAACTGAGAATGAAATTATTGTATCTATTGAATTTGTGGGTGCGTTTATTTCTGGTAGTTCTGAAAGATAGTCATATTCAATGTTTGGTTTTACAGCAAGGGGATGTTCGTGTTTTAAATATTTTTCTATGTGAGGTAGAAAATAGTTTTGAAATGGAGAAGATCCACATCCTACATCAAGCAATACTCCTTTAGCATAATGAGCATTTTTTTTAATCTCTTTTACTAAATAATAATAAATCAAAAAACAATAATTAAAAAGGTTTAAGCTTATTGTGCTTGTTTGTCTTACAGCGTTTTCTCTTTCGTTAATTGATTTGCTTGTTTTTTCTTCTGTTATGACCATAATTGTTGATTATATTAACATGAAGTTGGTAAAAGAGATTTGTTAGTAGGTCTGGGATAGATTAAGTGTAAAAAAAAGCATGATGTAGCAGTGCCACTCCCGAATGCCCCGAGGGGAACCGTTAACGCTTAGTTAATGGTCAGAGGAGTTGAGGGAGGGCACTGTGGAATGAAAGATGCTTTTTTTAACTACTGCGGAATAAAATTTTCTAAAGCTTCTTTTAACTCATAGTCTCTATAACCCATTAATCTTAAATAATCTGCATGGGTACTAAGACTTGTATGTGGACTGTCAGCTAAGGTGTTTAGAATAGTCAATGCAAAATCTTGTCTCATCTTTAGATACTTGCCTTGTAGTCTAGGTGCTTCTTTAAAAATCATCTCTCTCACTTGTTCACCTGTCTTAGGAGTTCTGTATATTTCATCAATGATTTTTCTGTTTTCCTGTGGATTTAATTTTATAAATTCATATTCTAGGATATGGTTGAATAGTGGAATTGAGATGTATAGTTTTTTTTTCCTTCAATTTCATAGTATGTAGGAGTGCCCTCAAAAAACTTTTCTCTTAAAAAATCAAGCTTAGAATTAAATTGAATCTCTGAATTGCTTTTTGTTGTTGAATCAAGGGTAGAGTAAATTTTTATTAAAGCAGTGGCTTCTTCTCCCCAGATTTTTATCAAGTCATCTGGAGGAGCATATCTCTCTAATCTTCTTTCCAGATAGTTCATTACACTATCTCTATAGTCTGGTGCAGATGTAGAAATATTAATTCCAGTATTTGCAAGGGTAAGAAATGCGTTTTTTCTAAGCTGTAATATGGCTTTAAGATCATCTTTATTTATGCTTCCATCCTTTTCAGGTTTAAATGTATGGTGAGGAAGATATGCTTTGAACAAATCACCATCTCCTCCTAATATACGAATAGCGTCTAAGGTAATAGTAAATAGGGGTGAGACTTCTTCGTATTTTATGTCTTTTACTTTTGAAAGATCTCTAAATGGATTAAAATATGAGCCATCTTTTTTATTGCTAAGAATATAATATTCAGATAAAACTTTACTTATGCCACGAATAGCTTCTGGTGAGGTTTCTTTAGCTATACCATCTTTTAAAATACTCATTAGATCTTTATCAATATTATGTTCACGAGACAATGTAGCTCTTAAAGTTTCATAACACATTTCGCGGATGTGTGGATCTGAGTCTTTTTTTAATCTCTTAACTATAGTTTCTCTGATTTCACTACTTAGTGATGGTCTTAGCTTTACTAAGATTTGGAGTTCTCGGTTTAATGCTTTCCAGGTTACATTGTCTGTAAGGATTTGCCCACTTTTTGTTTTTTTACTTTTTACTGTTTCATTGTCAATCTCAGATAAGATGATTTTAAACAAAGGCCTTTCTAGTTTTTCTTTAAAGAAAGAACTTGTTTTCAATATTAGAGGTTGTAATTCTTTTGAACCTAACTCATAACGAGTTTTTAGATTTCTTGTTTTTAACCACACATCCAAATTCTCAGACTCTTCTAATCTTGAAAAGAATTTATAGAGCTCTAGTACTTGGATTCTAGTAGATAGCTTATGCTCTGGCTCTTTAGCCTTTTTGTGCGATTCAAGAATTTGATTAGTATTCTTTTCGAAATAGTCTAAATTCTTAGATACAAAACTATGAAGCATATAAGGAGACCAGCTAGATGTAAGATCTTCATATAATAAGGATCCTCTAACTTGTAAAAACTCTTCTATATTATGAGGTTGCTTACAGTAAAAATCAGAGAGCTTTTCAATGAGTTTATTTTGTTTGGCTTTTTCTTCAGCGCTTAAGTAAGCTGGTATTGAAAGTATATGACTCCTAAGAAGAGTTTTCTCTTTACTTTCTGGGAGTTTGTTAATTCCATCAATTATAAAATCCAATAAGTTGATAGTAGATTCACTAAGGTTATTTTTTATTTTAGGGTCTATGTCGTATGATGAGTTCACTATACGATCCCTGAATATGATAAATGTATCTAAAGCTTTACCTAGAAATAAAGGATTATCTAAATTCTGTACGGTTAGTTTTGTGTATTTTTCTATAAGTGGTTGAAATTCTTTTCTTATTTCTGGTGGGTGGAGATAACTGCGATTTGCCTCATGTGCTATGGCATCTTCTATAAGAATTTGCTTTTCTTTAGAAGTATCTATGAGTATATTATCAATCTGTTTTTGTAGCCAGCTTTGATATGATTTATGGTATTCAATTGGATTTTCACTACATAGCTCAAGAAGAGCTTGACTTGCTTTAATAGTGACTTCTAGTTCTTGAGTGCTTAGTAATTTAGGATCTTTTGTTAGTGTTCCTTTGAAAAACTGATCCATATGTTTAACAGCATTCATTTCTCTATGTAAAACTGATCTTGACGATGAAAAACTAAAAACATTATTTAAAGCTATTAAGTTATCTGTTGCTATAGTTTTTTTTGTCAAATCATCACTTGCTAGGAGTTTTAAATTTGTTTTTAAAATAGTTTCACAGGAAGGTGCTATTGTTCTAGCTAATTCCCACACGATAGTATATTCATGCTTTTGTAAATGTGCCATATGGTTGAAGTGAATGCCAGTGATGTCACGAAGCTTTACTGCTACTTCTTTTTGTTTGTCTTCTGGAACGTTACTTATTTCTTGAAATAGTATTTTATGAAATTCTTTGAAAGGTTCTTTATATATAAAAGGTGGATATATTAAATTGATTATTTGAACTTGAGCTTGTGTCTTTAACTCTTCAGGAGATTTATCATCAAAGGCAGATATTAAACATTTAGCAAATGGAGTCATTAACTCTTCATTGAGTTTTATTTTATCGACCTTACCCGTCCAGTTATCAACACGTAAAATTTCTTTATTTTCTAATGCTTGTTTCTCCATTATATCTAAAATAGTTGATGCTAAATCTTTCCAACTCTCTGCATTTTTATTTTTCTCCATAAGTTGGATTAGCTTTTTCCCAATCTCATTTCTGTTTGGAGATTCAAATTCAAAAACAGCTTTTTGTTTTAAAATCTCAAGTACTTCTTTTCTTTCTTTTGTACCTGGTTTTAATATTTCAACTTGTTTAAATAGTTTTTCTTGTAATACTTCTTTTGAAAGAGTTAATTTGTCTAATGTTATATTTTGTTTAGGTAAGGATTTGTCACCTTTCTCATTCAAAACTTTTGGACTTTCTTTTTTATCTGCAGATATGCCTTGTGAACCCACAATAAAAGCTGAACCTAGTACTAGGGAACCTATTAATCTATTTGGAGTGATTTTACTTATCACGATTTATTTCTTATAATTGCCTTCTTAAATATAAAAATTTAACTGAAAGATTTATAACACAATTAAGATCTTAATGTCAAACAATGATGGAAATACATGTTTAAGATGTTTAACCTCTAACTTTATCATAAGAAGTAAAACTGTTCACCTGGAGTGAATAAGGACTATTGCTTGTAATAAAATCAGGTGAACAACTACTCTAAGAATAAACTATAATATTTGTACTTTATGAGTGTTTCTATACAAAAAGTAGATACTTTTCCTTCACTTCCTAAATACTCTTCATATCAGTCTTTTGATAAGTTCAGTGATACAACAATTTGGGAATTAATTTCTCTATCCACTAGTTTATATGATGATTCTGAGTTATATGATCATATAATAAATTACCTTCATAGAAATGATTTACCTATAGAAGACTTTGAAGAAGGAGTTGCAGAACTAATAGGTGCTTCTGCATCTTCTGAACAAATCAGGCTTTATTATGATGCTGCGGTTAATAGAGTTGAAAGAAACTGTCCTATAAAACATTTGACTATGGATTGTATTTCTATCCTAGAAGATGGAGGATGGAAACAAGCTGATGAAGAGCTTGAACGATATCTTTACTCCGTTATTGCTGATACAGAGATTGAAGAAAAGTTTAATGAATTACAACAAAAGAAAAAAGAAACAATAAGACTAATCTTTCGAGATGGAATTGAACGACCAGCTATTTATCGAATGTTTGGAATAGGTGCTTCTACTTGTGAGAAGTTATATAATGCAGGCGCAACAACTGATCACTTATGGCTATTTGTGCTTGCTGTGATTGCAGCAGATGAAAAAAAACTTTTAGAGAGGTACTTAGAAAGAAATTGCTTTCATATAATTGAAGATAAAAGGAAACAGTATTTTATTAAAGAAGAGTTTGAAAATTATCTCTTAAGAGATATAAGTATAGTTTCAAAAAAATATAAACCTATTCCTGGTACTGATGCTTTTAAAAAATATCTTATTGAGTCTGATAATCAAGAGCTTGATTATAAAGAACTTAATTCAAATGCAGTAATAAAATCTAGTTAAGTCTTTCGATTTTGACTTCTACTTTACCTAGTCGATTCTCTACTTTGTCTAGTCGATCTTCTACTTTACCTAATCGGTTTTCTACTTTACCTAGTCGATTTTCTACCTTTCCAATTCTGTATGATAGTTTATTCATCCCCTTCTCTACCGAGTCAAATCTTTTATCAATGGATGTAAATCCAAAATTATTCCAGGAAGTAGCCAAGAAAATAGAAAGTATGACTGGAAGTGTTACTTGAATAAAAGGAGTATTTTTCCAATTTTCAAGAAACTCGACTTTCAATTCTAGTGTTTTTACTCTTTGTTCAATAGGATCATTCATTGTTGTATTCATATTATACCCCTAAAAAGTTATATTTAGCCTACACCTATGGAGTATACCCCGGTAGCTTTAAAAAAACTGTAACCAGGAGTTACAGAAAGATAAAGTTTTTTTAAAGACTTATTTGTATTTAAGATATGTTACATGATAGAGCAAGTGATGCTTTCAGTCCTTCGTTTCAAGAAACATAGCTACTACTTCTCTAATCTCATCATTTCTATATCCTAGTCTTTGTAGATAAGGCAGGTATTCATTAAACTTTGTGTGGTCACGCTCACATAAAAGAGTTAAAAAATTTAATGCAAATGTTTGTTTCATTTCAATATATCTTCTTTGAAGTTTTGATTCTTGTCTGAAAATTTGATCTCTAATTTCTGCATTTGTAGCTTTTTGACGATAAAGCTGGTCGATAATTTTTCTATTTTCATCTGGGTTTAATCTGATGAACTCACTTTCTAATACTGCATTGAAAAAGGGTATAGTTGTGTATTTTTTTTTCTCACCTTCTATTTCATATGTTTTTGTAATACCATCAAAAAATTTTCCCCTTAAAAAATCTAACTTTGATTCAAAGTAAATTTTACCTTCGCTTTCAGGTAAGACAGTATCGCTATATTGAAGATAAAGCATGGTAAGAGAAGCAGCTTGTTTTCCCCATGTTGGGGTAAGCGTTTGAATGGTTCCAACCCTTTCAATTCTTCTTTCAAGGTAATCAATTCTTTTATCATGAGCCCTTGCTTCAAGGCTGTGTAGATTAATAGAAGAAAGTGCAATGTATGCATTTTCTCTAAGTTGTAAGATAGCACTAAGCGTTTTAGGATCTATTGTTTTATCTTTTGTTGGTTCAAAAGAATGTCGCGGTAGATAAATTTTGTATAAATCAGTGTCACCACTTACAGTACGAATAAGATCAAATTTGATAGCATCAATTGCTGACACTTCTTTTGGGTCTAATTCTTTAATTACATCATAGTTTTCAAATGCATTGACAAATGAGTGAGGACGCCAACCAGAAGGCAGCAGTTCTCCAATGAGATAAGCTCCATTTGATGATTCCTCAGCAATTCCTTTTTTTATAAGATTCATTAGTGGAGGGTGTTCTATAAATGCTTGGTTATACAATATGTTTTTAATTGTTTCATATACCATTTCTCTATTTTGTGGACTCTTATCATTTTCAAGTCTTTTAATTAAGACATCTCGAAATTCATTTTTTAGCTCAGGATTAACCCTCACTATGATTTCTAAGTGTTTGTTAAGATCTCTCCAGCTTTCATTTTTAGCATATCGTATTCCATTACTTGAAGTAGTTGTTTCTACAGATTCACTTTCTAATGCTTGTACAATACTTTTAAACATTGGTCTTTCTAGCTTATCGTTATACCAAGTACTTACTTCTTTTTGTAGCTTACCTAAGTTTTCAAGACTAACAAGTTTTGGATCTATATTAATGTAAGTATCAGAAAGCTTTTTTATTCTAGGAATATGTTGGAAGGTTATATAGGCTTGTAGAAGCTCATCTCTTGCCTTTAATCTAGCCTTTTCATCTTTAGAATCTTGAGTTGTTTCAGTAATATTTTTAATATTTTTTTCAAAATATTCTTTATTATCATTGACTAGTTTATAGAGTGTATAAGGATGCCATTTTGTTGCTGTTTGAGTTGAACCAAGATAAGGAACCTTATATAAAAATGAATCAGTTAATTGTATCAATCCATCGGTATCAACATTTTTATTCTTACATAATGCTTTTGATAATCGTTCTACAAG
Organism: Candidatus Melainabacteria bacterium; assembly: GCA_023250155.1. Lineage (GTDB taxonomy): Bacteria > Cyanobacteriota > Vampirovibrionia > 2-02-FULL-35-15 > 2-02-FULL-35-15 > JAHFBD01. The sequence goes on along the minus strand of JAHFBG010000005.1, from coordinate 104,833 downwards.
CCTGTTTTGTTCTGCTTCATTATCAGACTGAAAATTACTATTTTGAGGGAGTAAAAGAATCTGAGCTTTAAGTTCTTTTTGTTCATTTCGCGGAAGTTTTAATAATCCTTCTATGATATTGTCAAGTAGTGCTATTGAGTTGTCATTGATTTCTTTACTTCCTCTTGATTTAAATTGGTCATAAACTCGTATCCCATTCTTTAGAAAGTCTGCATTAGAATTATTTTCTTTTATTAGTTTTGTATAAGGTATAACCAAAGATTTAGAGAGCTCAATATGATTCAATGTTTTTATTACCATGCGCAATTCTTCTCTAATAGCACTTTCTATGATTTTTTGCTTTTCTTTTGATTTATCGCGAATTGATTGTTCTGCTTGTAGGTTTAGCCACTCAATAAATTTTTGATGATGATTTCGTTCATTGCGAGAAAGCTCTAACAATAAAAAACATCCCTTCGTAAAAGACTCAGTAGGTCGATCTATTGTTTGTAGCTTGTCATTAAAAAATTTAGATATTTCTTCTCTTTCACTTTTGCCGAGTTTTACATCTTCAAAATTCTTAAATAACTCATCTACAATTTCTTGTTTTGTAATATCAAATTGGTCTAAGGCTATTTTTATTTTAGGTGGAGGTTGGAGTCTCTTTTCTGTTAAGGTTTTTGATGGCTGTTTATCTTTTTCACCTGCAGAAATACTTTGTGAGCCCACGATAAAAGTGGTACTTAGTATTGCTGAGCCTATTAATTGGCTGATTTTCATGAATTGGGTTATTAAATGTTAGAAATCACCTAACAGAAATTGTTGTATATTGCATAGCTTACTTTTTCTAAGTTGTATAACTTATAACACATTGTAAGGCTTTTGTAAAATCAATAAATTTCAGTTCTTTTTAACTCATTAGCTTCTTTATCGTTGGGATTTATGGATAGAATCAAATCATTATATTTTTTAGCATTATTATAATCATTTTGGTTAAGAAATAGGTTAACAAGAATATGGCAAGCCTCGATTTTAATATCATTTGAAGTATCAGTTTTTTTAATTACATTGATTAAATCTTGTAGCCCATCATTAATTTTACCTTTATTTAAATTTACCGTTCCTCGAAAATAAATGAGTGTAGGATTTTCTGGAAAACTATGAAGTCCATTCTTTATAATTTCATAGGCTTTATTAATCTGAGTTTGTTTTAAATAAAGAGAACTAAGTAAGATATAAGGCTCAACATTGTTTTCAAGTAAACTTGCTATCTTATAGTATTTAAGAGCATTTGCATAGTCATGCTTTTCTAGTTCTAGAAACTGTCCATAGGTTTTAAATGGTGAAACATTATATGGAGAAATTACAGAAGCTGCTTCTTTTAAGTACTTCTCATAGTTGTTAAAATCGTTTAGCTTGAGATAACAAATGCTTATAGCATATGAAATTGTAGGATTAGGTGAGATTTCATAACTCCTAAAATAGTAATCTAATGATTTTTTATAATTACTTTCTTGAAAATAGTAAGTCCCAAGATTTTTATAGATTAAGCTTCTGGATTGGGATTTAGGTCTTGAGTATTTTAATGCTTTGTTTAGATATTTTAATTGATTTTTTTTATCTCCTAAGATTTCATAGTTAGTAGCTATTCTGTCAGAGGCTTTTGCTAGTAGTGATTCAGGATCTAATTCATACTTTGTAAGGATTAAACCAACGCTTTTGTCAATCTCATAACGTTTTGTAGGTTGTTGAATAAACCGCTTCAACAGTATATTTGACTCTGTTAATAATACTTTCTTTTTCTCTATATCTTCTTCACAAATAGCAAGGTTATAAGTCCAAATCCCTTTCTTTAAGAATGATTTGCTTGTGTTGATTGTGCTACGGAATAGTGTTTTACTATCCTTCCAGTCCCATATTCTAAACTCACCTCTTATGCCTAGTATTAAACACCATAAAATAGCTATATAAGGAGCTGTTTTTTTAAATTTATTAAGTTGAAATATTGTACTTATAATTCCAAGGACAATAAATGCAGAGCCAAAATAGTTGTATCTTTCAGCTGACATAGAGTAAAGTGGAATGATTTGAATAAAAGATAAGAGAGTTACCGTGTACATCAGTAGTCCATAAGATAAGAATGGAAAACTCTTTCTAAGAAGAAATATACTTACTCCAATTAATGCAATTGTTATTAGGCAGATTAGGTGATAGCTCCTGAAGTATGATTGATCTAAATGTAATAAATCCAATTGATCAATTGTTAGATTTGCTGGAAATAAAACAAGCTTTATTTGATGTATAAAAACTTGTGGAGTTAAAAAGAGCAGTCTATTCAAGAGTTCATGAAACCCATTACTTGAAGATGTTTGTATTGCTTTTGAAATCATTAGATTTCTTATAAGCCAATAACTAAATATTACAACAAATGATGGTAAGCTTGTTTTTATAGAATTTTGCAAAGCATTTTTTTGTTTTAAATTGTTTAAGAGATAGAAAGTAGTTACAAAAATTGCAATTGGTATGGTAATGGTGTGCTCGGTGAATAAAATTGCTATGGTAGTGAAAAGCATTATTGAAAAGGTTTGTCGCGTAGTGACATGCCACGGCATGTCACTATGAATGATTGATGTGATCCACCACAAGATGAAAAAATAAAATCCTGCTCCTAAGCACTGTAACCAGTTTGTAGCCCAAATGATTGACTCTACATTTGTAGGATGTAATGTCCAGGCGCATGCTGTAAACATTGCAATCTTTTTATCTTGAGTTAATCGATGTGCAAATAACACCAAAAAGACTACTGCAATAGAGTGTAACAGCAAGCTCCATGAATGATATAAGAAAGGATTTGCTTTAAAGAGATAAGCCACCAGATAAATGGTTGGCATTCCAAGAAAACACACATGAGTATTCTGTACCCCTGAAAATGAAAACCCATGTGCTTTAGATGCACCACCAGCATGAACTAAAAAAAATTTCTCAATATATTCTTGAAATGTTTTATGTGTGTAAAAGTTCTTTATTAAAATGTCTTCATCGAAGTTTCTAAATCCGTAGATTAGGGAAATTGCATATATTAAAAATGTTATTAGAAGAGGAATCCAAATGTGATAGTTGTTAATGAACCAAGACTTTTTACTCATTTTGACTTAAATAGTCTAAAGCTAGAAACCAGCTCTAGTGCTCCTCCTATTAGTCCCATTAATATTCCTGTAGTAAAGATTAGCATAGACAAACTCAAGCTGAATGAATTTGGTATTCCAATTTTTGATAGTAAAACAATTATAGTCCCTTCTCTAACACCAAGCCCTGAAAAACTTATAGGTAATAGGCTTACGACAGAAACAAGTGAAAATAGCCATGCGGATTGGATTATATTCAAATCAATATTTAAACTCAAAGCTAAAAAATACAAAGAAAAAACAGGAGGAATTTTTATAAATAAGCTCCACATTAATGTTTCTAAGAGAATTAAATCTTGTTTTTTATAATTTTCAAAATAATCCACTGAAAAGTTTTTAATAAATTGAGTATTCAGTTTAAATATAGTTAGGATATTAATGAGGATTTTTTTTAGAAAATCTACAATTTTTGTTGTATTTTCACTGAATAGAATTAAAGTCAAAAGCACTAGTAATGCTGTTATTGTAATAAGTAAAATAACTAAGCTTGTATTTTTTCTGAAATTACTATCTAATAAAGTAGCAATGGACCCTATTATAAACACGATTAAAACATTGGTTATCTTATCGATAAATATTGGTACCCAGATGGTTTGATGAGACCCCTCTTTTTTTATCAATTTTAGTCCTTTAATCACCTCTCCAGAGGCTTGCCCAGGAATAAAAATGCTATAAAAGACGGAAATATAATTCAAACATAATAACTCCCAAAAATTGCTTTTTATATTTAGTGGTGTTGATAATCGATGCCATTTTATTGTTAGAAAAATATTGGATAGATTACTTAATAAAAAAGCTATTAAGTAATAAAGCAGGTTTGTTTTTTTTAGTACATTAAGTGATTCTGTGATATTGACTGACTTAACTATCCAAGTACAAATTCCTACAAAGAGAACTAGTTTGATAATGAGAAAAGTATATTTTCTCATGAGGCTTAATTGTAGACAGGCTTTCCATTAGAAGCCGATTTTAATATATAGCTAGGACAGCCTGTACATACTGTAGGCTGCTTCTTATAGAAGCCCCCTCTAAACTCTACAAATTTTTCTGAATTCCAAATTTGTTCAAAAGGGGTTTCAAAAACATTGCCCATATTTATAATGCTTGGATTGCTGATGGTGCAGCATGGTGTAACATACCCTTCAGCAGTTACATTTGGACTGAACCATGGAAGCTTACATTGTCCTAGATTGTTAGATGATTTGCCAAAACTTTCAGTAACAATTTCAAGATTCTTAACTTGTTTCTTCCATTGCTCAAGCTTTTCTGAAAAGCTTTCAACCTCATCTTTTGATAGTGAAGATTCCATGAGACTTTTGTCTGCTATCATACTGATAAAAAGCTGGATATATAATACATCTACTCCAAGCTCACTTGATTTTAAAATCAATTCCTCCATATGAGGCTCAGTTTCTTTCATTAGTATGGATCTAAAAGAAACAATTGGTTTTTTTGAATTTAGACTTCTTTTTATTTCTATAAATTTTTTAATGTTTTCTGCGATTTTTGTAATAGATGCCCCACTTCTTGTTTTGGCAAAGACATCTTCATTAAAGCTGTTTACTGATATTGAAAGATTGCATAAGCCAGCTTCAATAAGCTCGCGAGATTTTGTTTCAGTAAGTATTGTGCCATTTGTGTTTATATAAGTAGCAATTCCTCTATCAGTACAATGTCGGATCATTTTCATAATGTCTTTATTTAAAAGAGGTTCACCAACACCTTGTAGTGTTACATAAACAAGAGAAGGTATTTGATCAATGACTTTTTTAAAGTTCTCAAAACTTATATCACCTTTGTTATAACCTCTATATGCTTCATCAGTGCCAAGCTGGCAAGTAGGACATGTAAGATTACATCTGTTTGTTACCTCTACAAATAAACAAGGGGGCAAATAATTTAATCTTGGTGGCTGTTCTTCCTGAAGAGCTGTAAGTGAAACATTAACAAGATTCACTAATCCTTTTGCACCTTGGTATTGAAGAATTCTTTGTACAAAGTCAGAACCAACTTGGCGGTCTACCTTATCTTTTAAATTTTTTAAATATGAAATCAAGTTTTTGACCTATATTAACCCTTAGATTTAAAATAACATTATATCAATAGATTAAATTTGGAGTTTCCCGCAGAAATTTTTAGGATAATATGTCATTAAGCGCATTTATAAAGACCATTGAGATTGTTATAACACTTTAAAATCTTCTATCCAGGGCGATTCCTAGATTACCTTTATTTATTTGTTCTTCAAGTTTACTTATCTCAACAGCTTGTGATGTGACCAATTCATTTTTTTCAATAAGTTTCAATTTAATTAATTGGCTTAAATATGATAGTGCATTAAATGAAGTAGAAAATAAAGAAATTTTATTCTCTTGTAGAATGTTGGGTTCAATAGGGTTACCAGTTTTATTTACTAATAACCAAGCGGTCTGACGAGGAGTATTTTGAAGTATATTCCTTAGAGCTTTTACGTAATATACTTCAAGATCATTATTCTTATCTATGTAAACTAAGTTTAAAATATCATTGTCTAATAGTTTCTTTTGAGTTTCTTGTGGGAGATTATGTTTAGCTCGATTACTGAGAATGACCCACTTAATATTTAGCTCATTTAATAGATGATAGTCTAGAGTAGTAAGTGTAGTTAAATAAATGCTGTCAAATGGTGAATATAAAAGATCCTTATAAAGCCATGCATTGGCAGGTATTAAAGTATAAATACCTGCATATAAAGAAATATCTGTAGAGCTACTAATTGCAACATCATTTGGCTTGCTATGTTCTTTTAAGAATTGTATTATATTTTTAAATTGATAGAGTGTATAGAATCTGTAATTTTGCGAAAACAATGTATTTAAAGCTAACAAGTTAACTTGTAGTTCTGCAATTGATTTAACTTTTTTCAATTCATTAAAAACATGATGGACAAACGGTTTACTTAGATAAATATAAGGACTAAAAATTGAGCTAAGAACTAGTCCTGTGACTGGAGACAATGTAAATCCGATAATGCTAACACTAACTATAAACTTTTTAAGTGTATAGGAATTAAAGATTTTATTTATGCCAATTATAATTAACATCACACACATGGAGTTTCCAAACCCGAAAAATCTATTAGCATCAACAGGGTTTATTTTAAAATCTATAATAACGGGTAGTGACATAGTGAATATTGAGCATAGAAATAAAAGAATTGCAAGTTTATTTCTTTCTTTAAATAAATAAATGATTACAAGTGGAAATAGAATCATACTTAAGCCAAACTCAGATATAAAATCCCATGAAAAACAAGATAGTTCTCTATACTCATTTGTTATATCACTAAGCCTCCCCCAACTTGTAACCCAGAACAATTTTTCTTTTATACCGATGTTAAAAATATTTGCACGACCAAGATGATGAATAGAATCCTGTAGGAATAAAGCATTTCCAAGGGTTTTATTAAGAATTATTGATGATATAAGTAATACAACACTCATACCAAGATTTTTTCTCTTAAATGCTTGAAATAGTAAGAATGGTATGATTCCTGCCCAAAACGTCATGTAAAGCCATTCAGCAGTGATGAACAGACTAAATAGAGAAATGGTTAAAAAGATTAAATTTGCAATCTGAATTTTAATATTGGTTTCATTGAAGAATTTCCAAAAAAGTATCAATGAGAAAATTAGCAAAGGATTACCAAAGCTGCTTGTAGATACAAATGTGCCAACAGATGGAGCATCAATTATTCCTCCATGGATGCCAATATTTAAAAGGGTTTGTAGAAAATCCCATTTATAAGAGTTTGCAGGTAGTGTGTTTGAGAGATATCGTATAATAGCGTCCAGCCATAAAAGTCCACCGCCAAAATAAGTACAAAATGCACTAAGAATTGATATTTGAAAACTATTTGTTATTAGCCAAGCCAGTGCAAAAAAACACAAAAATGTTGTTCCACTAAAAATTGTTGAGGTTAATTCATAACAAGAAAGAATTTCTATCTTGCAAATATGATTTATTGCACCAGCTAATATGTCTCCCCCATAATGATAGAGTAAAAGATATTCAGGTCTATAAAAATCTTTTGGAGGATAAATATTGTTGTGAAATATAGACAGTGCGACAGGAATATGAAATTCTTTGTCATGGATACCAAACTTGCTTGTAGCAAGCCAGGTAAGAGTACATATTGATATTGCAAGGAGGATTAAACTTATAAGTTGATTCTTTGTAAATTCATTCTCTATTTTTAAAAACTCTCTCCTTTTTGTAATTAAAAGTGTTATTGTACAAACAATTAAAACTAATAAACTTACTATGCAAGCAGATTGTGGACCCATAATGAAAGAAAGAATGTGAGTAAGAAATAAATATGAGGCTGTACCCATTATGATAGAAGATGGAATTAACAAGACAAGTGATTTTATTTTATTCACTTGAACTAAAGATGTAAAACCAAAGCCACAAATAGAAATTAAAAATAAAAAAAACTTTATATAACAAAACATTAATTAATATGCTCCTCTAATTTTATAGATAAGCCACTTTGAGCTAATTGTTCTTGCGTGATTTTAATAATAATTGGTTGTGCAGTAATTAGTTGTGTTTTAAGATTTAAATTTTGAGATATGAGTTTTTTTAAGTATTGAAGAGCATTTTTTTCTGTAGTAAACAAGCTAATGTTAGGATAAAGTTTTTGTATGATTTCAATTGGGTTACCTTCCTTATCTACCAGTATCCATCCTGCTTGTCTTTTATAATTTTGTAATTGATTTGTTAAGTTACTCACTTGAAATATTTGATAAGAGATTTTATTCTTAGGATCTGGTTCGATTTGACTTGAATAAACCAACATGAATATATTTCTGTCATTTAGAAAGTCAAGTGTTTCTTTAGGAAGTTTTTTCTTTGATACTTCATCATATCCCACCCATTTTATATTCAGTTCATTTAATAAATGTGGATCTAGTGTAGTAATAACTGTTGGATAAATATTGTCAAAGCCAGAATAGATTTGACTCTTTAGCCCATACATCATTGATGGAATAAGAGTATAAACTCCAGAATAAATTGGAATACCTGGGATACTACTTATAGCAACATCAGAAGACATACCATATTTTGTAAAGAAGTTAACCTCACTTTTATATTTATCTGAGAATAAATATTTTGACATTAGAGCGTCTCTAGTTATTTCTGTTTGAAATTTGAATAAATCATCGAAGGAATTTGTTTTGCTAAGGTTGTGCAATGCAGTCTTGGTAAAGACTGCATCTGAATACATTTGTGGACAAAATAAAACACCAATTAATAATCCAGCAAGTGATGAGAGACAAAAGAACATGACATAAGTTATAAGAAGAAGCTTATTATTAGTAAAGTTCTTATAAAGTAAACCAATTCCAGTTGTTGTTAAAAGTATAAGCATGATATTTCCAAAACCAAACAGCCTATTAAAGTCAACAGGACTTAGCTTGAACTCAAATAATAGGGGCAGTGGCATTGTTAAAAGTGGTACTAGAAAAAGCAATATAGAGAATTTATTTTTATACTTTAATAAATAAATAAAAACTATAGGTAAGAGTATAAGACTTAAACCAAAAGACTGAATAAAATCCCAGCTAAAACATGAGATAGTTTTGGTGAATACCTCCCCACTGCTCCAAGCAGTTACTGTAAATGGATTTTCTTTAAGGACAATATTGAAAATATTTGAACGTCCAAGAAATTGGTCTTGTGAGTACATTTCATTTCTAAAAAAAATATTCAGAAGAATAAAAACAAAAAGCATTGTAAAAACGCCGAATGCCAGACTAGGGATCTTTCTCTTTTTTATAAGGGTTGTTAAAAGTATTATTAATAAGTATAGGGATATACTGGCTAGAAATGATAAGCATAACCAGCCTGCACAAAGGCTAAGTGATAATAAACAGATAGGCAAGCTAAGAATATAGAGAATGGAATCTTTCAAATTATTTTTCTTAGTTAATATGTAGAACAAGAAAAAACATAAAATCAGGATGGGGTATCCTAGGCTAGATGAGGATGAAAAAGTAGTTATAGATGGTGAATTATAAATGTACCCATATATACCTTTCGATAAGAATATTTCTATGAAACTTAGATTAGATGTGTTCTTGGTAGTATAAGTACTAAGAGCATTTAACCAGAGTAAGCCTGAGCCAAAATAACAACAAAATGCTGAAATTAAAGATAACTTATATTTTTTAGTTAGTATCCAAGCTAGACAAAACAAGCTTAGGAATGTTATGCCACCACAAATGCTAGATGTTACCTCAAAAGAATTAAAGATACCAATTTTAGAAAGATGATTTATGGCTCCGCTAAAGAGATCTCCGCCAAAATGATAAATAAGAGCATAATCAGGTCTTAAAAAATCTCTTAGTGGATAAATAGAGTTTTTGTAAATGCTTTGTGCAAGAGGGATATGCCATGCTTGATCATGAATACTGTGCTTATATATTGCAGAAAAAGTGCATGCAATTATAATTATTGTGATTAATATGATGTAACCAAATTTATTTTTGCTAAATTCTAAGAATAGTTTTTCTTTTATTTTGCAAGTTAGAAATATTATTATAGTTAGGGCTAATAACACACATAAAGATATCTCTGAAGCTTTTGAAGGTCCCATGATAAATGATAAAAGATGACAAAGAAAAATATAAGAACTTATGCCTAGTGAAGTAGAGAATGATATTAAAAAGAGCAAAGAATTAATTTTCAAAATTTTGCTCAAATAAAAAAATCCAAAACATGTGCAAATTGAAAAAAAACAGATTGTTATTAAGATTGATAGTGCCATTGTTTACCTATTTTGACACTATATTATAAATAAGCAATAATTGATATGACTTTATGATAACTATTTATTCATTGTTATTTTTAATATTACCTTTTTTTGGATGGGTTGTATTAAGAACTTTGCTTGATATAAGCTCTATTGTTTATTTATTTCCTTTTTCTTTTGTATTTGGTACAGCATCTTTTTTAATATTAATTTATAGCTTGGCTTATTTCATTGGTGTACAGAATGCTACTTTAGTATCGATTTTAATTTTATTTTTAATTTCGATTACAGTAGGACTTTTTTTTAAGGAAAAAGTTTTCAAATTTGAGAATACATTAGAATTTAAACAACTAATAATTTTAAGTATAATATGTACCTTTATTTTATTTTTCACTTACTTAACTTTGAATAAGTCATCTATTTGGGATTTTGGGTACCATCTTTCACAGGCATCTTTTTTTGTTACAAGTGATAAATTTCCCACAGGGACATACTCATGGCCTTCTATTTTTATTCCATATCATTATGGTTTTGATATATATAGTGCATTATTGTCTAAGCTCATGCATATTAGTGTTTTGAATTCATTTCATTTTGTAGTTCTTACCTCAGTAGTTGTGATCTTTTTCTCTTGCTTTGCCATCGTTTATTTTTTTACAGAGGGAAAATCATTTTTGCAAGCTTTAGCCGGGAGTATTGCTTTTTATTTTGCGGGGAACTTACTTTGGCTGGATTCATTAATTCGATATATTTTTAAAATTGAACCTGTTACTAATAGCTGGTCTTTATTTGAATCTGTCTGTGCTCTTGGAATGCATGGAAGCTTCATGAGTGATTTAGGTAGTGCTGGAATTATGTTTGCATCAATTACTTTAGGTGTTCAGTTCTTTTTACTACTTCTTTTTTTGTATTTTAACTTTGTAAGTAAGACTTCAAGTTTTATTTACTTAATACCAATACTCATTACCTCTTTGGCGTTATTTCATTCAGCAGAGTGGATACTTTATATTTTTATGGCTTCTTTATTATTGTCTTCTATGCTCTTTCTGATATTTAAAAACCAATCAAATTACAAGTCATTAGTTCTTAAGAATCTGATTTGTTTGATTTGTTTTATAGCAATTATAGTTTTTAATGGTTTAGCAACTACAATAATAAGTCAAAATTATACTTATATTCCAGATTTCTTTATCTATCTTCTAAAATCCAACCCATTTCAATTTGAGGTCTTTGGTAGATTTGGTGATTTAAATCATCATAGAATTATAAATTTTTTCTCATGGGATTTTTTATGTGAACTAGGGTTACAGTTTATATTTTCAATATTTGTAGTTTACTGGTTAATTCGAAAGAATTTTGTTTGGACAAATTTTATTCTGTCATTTATTTTGATTTCATATATTATTCCATTTTTTGTCTTAATAAAGACTTCTCCCCCAGACATTTTAAGGCTTTATCATCCTGCACATGAGCTTTTAACTTGCTTATTTATACTGTGTATATTCAATATGGCATTTGTAATGCGGGTGAGATTTTTAAATACATTCAAAAATATATTGTTTGTTGTAATAATAATTTCCCAGCCAGTTATAACATTGGTCTTAGGTGGCATATTTTCCCCGTCTATTTATTTAAATCATGATTTTATAAATAAAATTCAACTTGGGTTACATGATAGTACTTTTAATAGTTCAACTAATTTATTATTATCCTTAAGGGGGAAATTAGATGCAGATAAATCATTTACTGAAATTGTTGAGTATCTACAAAAACATTCACAAAGCAATGAATGTGGATTGTCTATAAATTCTTTACCATTTGGTTATGTAGGGATACCTTGTTACTCTATTAATGGCTCAAGCTTATCTAGAAAAGCAACGTATATTACTTTGCTACAAACATTAGATCCCTATTTAATAAAAGAATTAAATATTAAGTGGTTGTTTTTAGATAGTAGAACAGCTCCATTTGTTGATTTAGGATTGATTGAAAAATTAATTCAAGAAGGTGTGCTAAAGCCTCTTATTGAGATAGAAGATAAATATTTGCCTAATGCAAAAGCAATGTTATTGGAATTTACAGATCAAGAAAAATATATTTCTACTTTTCCTAGGAGAGCTTATTGGACTTTTAATGTATATTTGAGTGAAAAAGTAGCTATTTTTCCAGAATCTTATAATACTAAAGTAATGCTTTTATTTCAAAGTGAAATCGATGCTACGAAGTATCTGAAGCGGATCATGGAAATAGATCATACGATTAAGAAAAACAAGTTATTTGTTAATGCCTTTAGTGAAGATATTTTAAAGCAGCAAGCTACAATTCATAATTGTGTCTTAAAATATTTTTAACTTACAGATGATTAAATTTGATAATCATAAAAGCAACAAGCATCTTTAAACAATCTTGTTTTAAGGTACATGTAGGTTTAGTCTATATCTTTTAATTAGTTCATTCATTTTGTTTTTATTGACTATATTTTCTTTGTCTATATTTAATGCTTCTATTATGTGGTGAATGCCTTGTTCTATGCTTCCCTGAGCCAGATATAAGTTAGCTAATAAGTTATTTAAATCAAATTCGAGTTGTTTGTCTTTATTTTGATTAAGTGTTAATGCTTGATTTAGTAGTGTAATGGCTAGATCATAGTTTTGTATTTTTATATAGTAACTACTTACAAGATATAAAGTTCTTGGATTGCTTGGATCAAGTCTCAAGAGTTTTTCTACAGCTTGTTTGGCTTTATCAAGAGTTCCAAGAGTTAAAAATCCTGTAAGTGCTTCTCTATAAGTAAAAGCAGAGTGAGCTCGTAGTCCATATAAATATGCATATCTAGAATATTCTTCTAAATTGTTCTCTGTCTGATAGTATCTTACTGCTTCGAACAATATATCTTTTGAATAAGGATACAACCTTAAAGCTTTTAAGAGATAATTTTTTGCTTCGGGTAAGTTTCTTTCAATATCTCTATTTAACCGAATTAGTGAAATTAGCAATGTTTGCTGGGTTGGGTATTTATTGTAAGCATAAAGAAAAATCTTTTTTGCACTTTCTAGATCATTATTTTTTATTAAGAGATTTGCATAGAGTTCCAGCGTGCGTGGATCAAAGATCTTAATGTGTTTTAAATAAGGGATAAGAATTCTCAAGGCATCTTCATAGTCTTTTTTATTTTCTGAATTGTTGTTAAACGGTTCAACACAGATTAGATATATAGCTTTTACACTAAGAGAATCATAATCAAGTCCATAGCTTTTTAGAATGAGTGGTATCTTTGGATTTTCTTTTTTTTCTTGTTTTAGTTTTTCTATGGCTTGGTAGAAGTATTCTTGAGCTTTCGTGAAGTGTTTATAAGCTTTAGTAAGATTATTGGGATTTGATTTTAAAAATGTTTGTCCTAGGTCTTGTGTTCTTATACCTTTTAACAGTAAGTTGTCAGTGATTTGAATAGTTGAATTGGCAAGAGTGAAATCATTTTTCCAGTCCTGTGTTCGAATATATGAGCGCATGAAACAAAGCACTATGATTAGTGTAAGGGCATACTGCAGTATGCCCTTACTAGTAGGTGCGGGTCGTGCCACTCGGTTTTCGAGCGAGCCTCGCCCACTTTGTGGGCGGGACCCGTACTTATGGATGTTTTCATTTAACATGATTCCTACCCCTATGATCATTATTGCTAACGGAGCATAAAGATATCGTTCTGCAGCAAGGGTATACGATGGCATAAGAATATGTAGAAATGGTAATAGAGCAAAGAAAAAAGACCAGGTTAAAAGAAATAGATTTTCTAGTTTTCTTTTTGATAGAAAAAATATCAATGGTACAAAAAGCCAAATAGACATAAATAAAATACAAAAAATAGAATAAGGGTCAAATAAAGATTTTCCAAGTGTTACAAAGACTCCTTGATCAATTGAGAGCTTGAATGGAAAGAAAACAAGCTTAATCAAGTGAAAAAATACTTGAGGAGAAAGCCAAAAACCCCGTTCTATTAACAGAAGAAAATAGTTATGGTTTGAAGTTTGGCTTATACTGTAGTGAGATATAAAAAAGAAATAAAGTATGTATATAAATAGTCCAATAAAATAAGGCTTAGTGTGAATGATGGTTAAAGAAATAGCTTTTCTAAAATCATTATTTTTATAATTTTCATAGAATGAGAATGTAAATAGAACAAGAGGGAGTGTGATTATATATTCATTGGTGAGCATTGGAATCATGAAGAGTAGAGGTATTAAGCATTGTCGAAGAATGGACTTATTTTTTTCTTTGTTTTTTAAGAAGTCTAATAGAAAGATAAAAAAGAACATGTAAGATATAAGTGCTCCAAAGTTTGTTGATAATAATACTGACTCTAGTTCTACTGGATGAATTCCCCAGAGAATTGTTAAAAGAATTATCAACGGTCTTGGACAGGCTTTTAGCAAGTTCTTTAAAATAATAAAAATAAGACAAGTAGTTATTAAATGTAAGCACAAATTCATTAGGTGATAGTAAATTGAATTGCTCTTAAATAGATATAAAACTGATAGCGTTAAGATTGTACTTAGTGGACATGTTCTTGTTATGTAATTTGAACTGTAGAGGGTATTTGAAGAAGTTACACTATAATTTAAACCAAAACTTTCAATAATCTCGTATATCTCTTGGAAAGAGGTTGGTATGGGCAGATACAACTCATTAGTGATGCCTCTCTCATCATAAGAGATCCAAGGTCTACTTATTGTAGGTATAAATAAGACTAAAACAATAACTATGCAAATAAACAGATCAACTAAAGTTCTAAAGTTTTTTTGTTTTATTTCTTTATTCATTTCTAATTTGTTTTGTTTAGAAGTTTAAATTTGTTTAAACAGTAATTTAAATAGTCAGTTAATCCAAGTGAGTTATATAATACAGCTAGTTTTTTAAGATCTTCTGTAGTTGTAGCTAGTTGAGGTATATCTCTTGCAATAATTATTGCAGCATTTTTATTTCCTGTTTGTAAGTGAAGCCTGGATAAAGTATAGCCAATTTCTAGTCTAAGAACATCACTGATATTGGTTCTTCTACAGATTTCATATCCATTGCTGAGTAGTGAAATTGCTTTTTTAAAATCTTTTACTTTATAATAAAACATACTGACGAAATAAAGAAGTTCTGGATCATTAGGATCAAGTTTTAATAGTTTTGAAGCTATTGTAGATGCCTTATTTATATCTCCAAGATTTAGATATAGTGATAGTGCTTGTTCATAAGCAGGTTTTGACTGTGCTCTAAGTCCATATAGATATGCATATCTTGCAGTGACCGATGGATCTTTATATCCTTGATAGAAGCCTAAAGCTTTTAATAAAATATCCTTATCATAAGGCAGCAGTTTTAAAGCTTCTAATAAATATTTTTCAGCACTATTGAAATCATTTTCATACTTTGAAAATAAATCAACAAGAGCCATTAGAATAAAAGGTGTTTTTGGATAAATAGAGTTTGTTTTAAGCAATACGTCTCTTGCTTCTTTATATCTTCCATCTTCATTTAAAAAATGCGTGTATAGCTCTATAATTCTAGGATCTGTTTTCTTTATGTTTTTTATGTAGGGTTCTAAAATAGATAGCCCGATTTTATGATCTTGTTTTAATTCAAGACATAGGGAAGAGGCTTCAAGAAACGCTATTCTTGTAAGAAGTGAATTATAATCCAGCCCATATGATTTTATGATTAAAGGTAAGTGTTTTTGAAATTTGGTTTTATTTTCTAAAGCTTCTTCTTTAGCTTTGTTCAGGAGCACAATGGTCTCTTGGAAATATTGTTTTATCTCATTTTGTTTGTTTGATTCTATGATTGATATTGCTTTTCCAAGCATGCCAAGTCTTACTGCTTTAAAGAAAGAATTGTTTGCAGTCTTATAAGAGGAATTAATGAAAGAGTAATTATCTTTCCAGTCCTGTGTTCTATTATATGAACGTATAAAATATCCTGTTAACAGAATCGATAACAGTAGGATTACTGTAAGGGCGTACCGCGGTACACCCCCCTTATGAATCATTTCACTCAAAATAACTCCAACCCCTATGACCATCATCGCCAGTGGAGCATAAAGGTATCGTTCTGCAGCAAGGGTATACGATGGCATAAGAATATGTAGAAATGGGAGCAGAGCAAAGAAAAAAGACCAGGTTAGAAGGAATAAATTTGCTAGTCTTCTTTTTAGTAGAAAAACTACTAGTGGTACAAAAAGCCAAATAGACATAAGGAAAATACAAAAGATAGGATACGGATCAAATAAAGATTTTCCAAGTGTGACAAAAACCCCTTGATCTATTGAGAGCTTGAGTGGAAAGAAAACAAGCTTCAATAAGTGAAAGAATATTTGAGGAGAGAGCCAGAATATACGCTCTATTAGTAGAAGAAAGTAGTTATGATTTGAAGTCTGACTAATGGTGTAATGAGATATAAAAAAGAAATAAAGTATGTATATGAAAAGCCCGATGAAATAAGGTTTAGTGTGAGTGATCGTTAAAGATATGGATTTTTTAAAATCATTATTTTTATAATTTTCATAGAATGAAAATGTAAATAGAACAAGAGGGAGTGTGATTATATATTCATTGGTGAGCATGGGGATCATAAAGAGTAAAGGTATAAAAAACCGTCTAAGAAGAGAGTTGTTTTTCTCTTTGTTTTTTAAGAAGTCTAATAGAAAAACAAAAAAGAACATGTAAGAGATCAATGAACCATAATTAATAGCAAGTAAAACAGACTCCATCATTACTGGGTGTACACCCCAAAGCAAAGTCAATACAGGGACAATGAAATTTGTTTGTTTTACTTTATTGAGTAATAACTTAAGAATTGAGTAAACAAGTATTATATTAACTAAGTGTAGAGCTAAATTAAACAAACGATAGTAAAAAGAATTGGCTTTAAAAAAAAATGATAAAAGCATTCCGGAAATTAAGCCAAAAGGACAAGTTCTAGTTATATAGTTTGAGCTGTACATCGTATTAGAAGAAAGAACATGTTGATGTAATCCAAATGTCTGTAAGATCTCGAATAGCTCAGAGAATGAATTTGCCTTAGGAAAATATATACTATCTGAGATAATTCTTTCATCGTAAATTAGCCATGGACGGTTTAAAGTAGGTAGAAATAAAATGCAAACTACTATAAGGCAGATTGCTAGTCTAATATCGAATAAATCTTTAATTGATCTTAAGAAATTTTTCATTGATTTACTCTTGATTTCATAGAATTGAGACTCTTTAAAACCTCAGCAGTCATTTTTGTATTATTTAGACTAGCATATGTTTTAAATGCATTTTCAAGATCTGTATATGAATGAGTTCTTAAGCCATATAAAAATGAATAGTATGCATAATCGCTTGATCTATTTGTTTGCTGATAAAAGTTTTTTAAGTATGAAAGAGTTTGTGTATCGTATGGAAAGTATTTAAAAGATGTCTTTAAGTACTCTTCTGCTTTTTTGAAATCATTGTACTTAAGTGAATGAAGTTGTGCAGTGATATTGAGTAATGAAGAGTTGAATTTGGTTTTTAAAGCATGGTCTAAAAGCCTTTCTGCCTCATCAAGATTGTTATTGCTAAAGAGTAATCCTAGATACATATCTAGAATCTCTGTATCAGTGATAGAGAGATCCTGCATGTATGGACTAAGAATTTCATAGGCACCCTTTGGATCTTTTTCTAATCCTAGTTTTGTAAAAGCTAAAAGATATGCAATCTTTGTTTGTATTGTTTTTGGATCAAGTCCATAATATTTCAGTACTTGTGGGACTTTATCCTGGGTCGTTAATTTCTTAACTTCAAGATCTATAAATCCATTTTGTAAAGTCTTTATAGCTTGAGCTATGTATTCTTTTCCTTTATTTTGAGATGAACCATCCTTACTGTAATCAAGTAACATACTTCCTATGAACTCTAATCTTAGTCCTTTAATGAGAGGATTAGGAGCTTCTTTCAGTGCAGAATCAAACAGTGCAAAACTATCCTTCCAGTCCAATGTTCGAAAATATGAACGTGTACCAAACAAACACAGGGTAAGGCATAAAAAAACTGTAGAGACATGCCTTGGCATGTCTTTGTATGGTGGTCGTGAAAGAATAAAATGTGAACCCCCAAAAACAAGCATTAATAATGGGAAGTACAAATATCGTTCACTGGCTAGACAATAACTGGGAGAAAGAATCTGTAAAAAAGGAATAAGAGCAATGAAAAAATATGCCATGGCTGAAAATAAGAAATAAAACAAAGTCCTTCTTAAGAAGAAAAATGATACTAACAGTAATGAAATCAATGAATACATTAATACTGTACAAAATATTGCATAAGGCTCAAATAGTGATGTAGAGAGCTTTACCATTAATGGTTGATCTATTGATAGGTGAAGCGGAAAGAAAATAAGTTTTAAATAGTGGAAAAATATTTGTGGTGAAAGCCAAAAAATTCTTTCAATGGAAATTATAAAATTGTTATTTGTAAGAGCTCTATGTATAGATGTGGAGGAAGATAAATAAAAAAATGAAATAAGAAATATCATGAGTGCCGTGAGTGTCGGTATATTTTTTTTAAGTGCAAAGCTAAATGAGGTTTTAAAACTTGATTGTGAGTTATTGAAAGAATGATTACTAAAAGCATATAAGAATAAAATTGGTGGAATCATAATTGAGTATTCAGAATTTAGTAAAGGAATCATAGTCAGAATGAAAATACCAATTGCATGAATATAGTTATTTTTTTTCAGTTGAATGTAAAAGTTAAAATAAATCATAAGCAATAAGCATAAACAGTATGAAAGAATTGCAGCCCAGTTAGCAGCAAATAAAACCGATTCCACATTAACCGGATGCAATGCCCAAAACAATGTCAAAATCGATATTAATATATTTCTCTGTAGAGACATTCCTTGGCATGTCTTATCCTGTTCGCGGCATATATTTTTCATCAATAAAAACAATAAACAAGAGTTGATCATATGTAGAATTAAAGAAAATGCATGATAAGCAAATGCATTTTTTTGAAAAAAGTAATAGGTGACAAGTGAAATGAAGGTATTAAATGGATTACACCGAATATTAGAAATAGTAGAGTAAAAAACATTTGATGCTTCAAAGTGATGATTGAGTCCAAATCTGGAAATGTATTCAAAGATTTGTGAGAAAGAGGAAGGAATGGGAAAAACCGTTTCATTGTAGATTATTTGTTCATCAAAAAATCTCCATGGGTAGTTTAAAGTATGTGCAAAGAATACAAAAACAATTGTTGCTATTGCAGTGCAAAACAAAATACTTTGATTGATTTTCATAATGCCCCAAACTGATTTTCATAAACCGTTTTAATTTTTAAAGTCTCCTCATTGATTGGATAATCTTTTGTTAGTTTCTTTATGATTTTTTTTGCTTTATCATTTTGTTTTAAGATAAGGTATATAGATGCTGCTTCTTGTAGACTTGTAACTTCTCTAGTTCGAAGCCCATAGAGATATGCATAATGTGCGAATTGACTAGCATTGTTTGTCATTTGATAATATCGCTTTAGTCCAAATAAAGTAAATATGTCATAAGGGAAATATTTAAACGATTCGAGTAAATATTTCTCTGTAGCTTTTAAGTCATTATATTTATACTCATGTAGATCTGATAAGGTTACAAATAGTATTGAACTTATTCTATTTTGACTTAGAGATTTATTTAGTATTTTTTCTGCTTCATCAAGTTTTTTATTGATAAACAAGTTTCTATAATAGAAATCCAAAACATTTGTATCTATTACAGCCAGGTCATCTATATATTTTGAAAATATTTTATTTGCTTTAATTGGATCACTATACAGTTCATTAACGATAGAAGCTTGCAAAAAAGCGGTTTTTGCTTTTAATGTCTTTGGATCTAATCCATAATACTTTAAAATATTAGGTGTGTTGTTTTGGTAGAGTTTTTCTTCCTCTTTAAAACCATGCATTGCTTTTTTTAAATAGACAAGCGCTTTTTTATTATAAAAATCAAGTTTATTTTTATCTTTAATCCCATCAATGTTTTTCATGCTTTCTGCAATCGTATGTGTGCGTAATGCTTTTATTAAATTGCTTGATGTAGTGTTAATGCTAGCTTGAAGAAGAGTGGTACTATCTTTCCAGTCCAGGGTTCGAAGATATGAACGTGTACCAAATACACACAAGATAATACATAAAAAACTGTAGAGACATGCCTTGGCATGTCTCTGTTGCGATTGTGAAATACAAACCAAAATATTACCAATCCCGATTATAAACAATGCCAACGGAAAATATAAATATCTTTCAGCAGATAAGCAGTATATCGGTGAAATAATATGCAGGAAAGGCAATAGAGCTAAGAAGAATGGAACCAGTAAATTAAAAAGACAAAAACCCCAAGTCTTTTTAATGTTAAATAAAGAAATCAAACAAGTTATACCCAAAGTAGCCCTTAGTGCGAAACAGAATATAGAATATGGTGCAAATAATACGGGTGAAAATTTTACTAGGGCTGATTGATCGATTGATAAATTGATTGGAAGAAAAATAAGTTTTAAATCATGAAAAAGTATTTGAGAAGAAAGCCAGAACATTCTTTCTAAAGTTAGAATCAGACTATAATTTTCTACGATTTTTATTTTTGGTGACATGAAAAAATATATAGAATAAACAATCAGAGACAAAAACAAAGGTAACGTTTGTTTGGCGGCAAATATAAAAGAGGATTTGAACGAATGTTCGTTGTTTTGTAGAGACATTCCGTGGAATGTCTTTCGTGAAAACAACATCACAAATATAATTATTGGAAGGGTTACGGAGTATTCATTTAAAAACAATGGAAACAAATAAACAATAAAAATTAAAACCGATTTCCGTAGAGACATGCCACGGCATGTCTCTCGATGAATAAAAAACAAAAAGCAAAAAAAATAAGTTACCAATGCACCAAAATTAATAGTAAAAACCACCGATTCTACGTTTACAGGATGCAATGCCCATATTAATGTCAGAATCGATATTAATATATTTTCCCGTAGAGACATGCCTTGGCATGTCTCCGTTTTTGGATGGTGTATCCTTTGTAATATTAAAAACAACAATCCACTATTTGCAACATGAAGCAATAAAGAAAATAAATGATAGTTAAATGGATTTTTCTGAAAAAGCCAGAGAATAAAAAAATTAAAAATTGTATCTAAAGGTGTTCCTCTGATATTTGAAATATTTGAATAGATAACATTTGCAGACTCACTGTAGTTGTGAATCCCAAATGCAGAAATGAACTCAAATATTTCTCCAAATGATTTTGGTATGGGTTGTAGCGTCTCTTGAAAAATTATATTCTCATCAAAATATCTCCATGGATAGTTTAAAGTGTGTAAGAAAAAAATAAAAATTATAGCTAATGTGACAAAGCAAAAAATATTGGTTATGTTATTAGCTTTATGGTTCATTAATTAATAGGTTAAGTTTTCCATTTCCAGGATTCTTTTTTTTACTTTGTTAGCCACTTCACTGTTTCCTAAAACCAAATATGATTTATATGCATTTTGTAGTGATTCTAATGAATGAGTTCTTAAGCCATATAGATATGAAAATTTAGCGAATTGAACTGTATCTTTTTTTAACTCATAGATTTTTGTTAAAACAAAAAGTGTGAATGTATCATATGGATATAGCTGAAAAGCTCTTAGTGCAAGCTTTTCTATTTCATCTAAATCATTATATTTTGATTGAATCAAATCACATAGCGGGAAGATCATTCTTGTAGAAAATGGATATTTTTCTAGTCCATATCTAAGTACTTTTTCTGCTTCATCATACTTATGATTTATAAGTAGTGTAGAACCATACAGTTTTAGAGCAGAGCTATCCAACAATGAAAGATCATTTGTATATGGTTTCATTCTTTCTAAAGCTGATTCAAAATCTCTACTAAGACTTAAATGGATTTGAACTAAAAAGAATCCTGCTTTTACTAGCAGTGTTTCAGGGTCTAAGCCATAGGCTTTTAAGATGGCAGGAGTTGAAGCTTGATATTTGTTGGTTTCTTCTTTTAGAGTGTTTATTGCTTTTTGTACATTTTCTACTGCTAAGTCTTGATATTCTTTTTCTACTTCTTGTAGTGGATATCTTGCAAAAATCTTTTCTTGCTTTGTTAATCCTGAATATCTAAAAGCTTTGTATAGGGGATTATTTGTTGCCTTTATTGCTGAGTTATATAGAGTAAAACTATCTTTCCAGTCAAAAGTTCTAACATAAGCACGTACTGAATATATTAAAGTAATTATTACTAGGGCAATTGATACTAAACTTGTAGTTTTTAAATTGTTTCTTGAAAGAAGGTGCATTACATAGTGTGCAAATCCAAAGATTAATACAAATGAAGGAAAGTACAAATATCGTTCACTGGCTAGATTGTATAAAGGTGCCAGTATGTGTAAAAATGGAATCAATGAAAGAAAAAAGAGAAAGATGGCGATAAAGAAAAAATGGAATCTTTTAGTTGAATAGATTAATGATCGAAATGATAAAAATAAAATTAGGATTAAAGAAATAAGACAAAAAATACTATAAGGATCAAAAATTGATTTACCAAGCATTACATGAAATGATTGATCAATAGAAAGTTTGATAGGGAAAAATATAAGTTTTATATAATGGAAAAATACTTGAGGTGATAACCAGAAAACTCTTTCTAAAATCACATCTAAAGAAGATTGATTCTGTAAATTAATACTTAGTCTTGAGAATGTGAAAATAGAAATAAACACACCTGTCCCAAACAAAAGTGGTGATACTGATTTGCAGGATAAGCTAAGACTTTTAAAAAATGCTTTTTTAAAGCTGTCTTGAGGGTGGTTTAGAAACATATTTAAGCAAGTTAAATATAGTATTAGGATAAATGGAAAGACGAAGTGAAACTCTGCCAAGAATAATGCACATAGATATAGTAAAGAAATAGCAAACTTTATAGCGAAGTTAAGTTGAAGTAACTTTTCATTTCTCTGGAAAAAGAATATATAAAAAACAAAAATTAAAAAACATAAAGTATAACTTAAAATTATATTTGCATTAGTGAGAAGTAAAACAGACTCAATATTAGCTGGATGTAAAGCCCATAGCAGTGTAAAGAGGGTTGTTGTAACTAGTGTTGGTGTATTGCTTGAAATTGTTCTGTTTAGCAGTTTTCCTGTCTTGTGAATTATCAGAAAGACACAAGAAGTATTTATTAAGTGCAGACTTAAACTGTAGAGGTGGTAGTAAATAGGATTTTTTTTGAAGATGCATTCTATAAACAATTGCATAAAATTCCCTATAGGATTACATCTTAAAGAAACTATGTTTGAATAAAGTGTATTCATTGCTTCAAAGTGATGGTTTAAACCAAGAAGAGAAATGAACTCAAACATTTCAGAAAATGAATGAAAGATAGGAAATAAAGATTCTTTAAAAACAAACAATTCATCATAAGTTTTAATGCCATAAAAAATAGTTCTAAAATAAAATAAGAAAACAATACTTATCGTTATGCTTAAAAACAATAATTGTATTTTGTTTTGTTTGAAAAAATCCTTCATTTGATTATTGTAAATGGTATTTATTCTTTAGATTTTCTATATATAGTCTTTCATCTTTTAGGATATTAGGCAGAGATTCAAATTCTAAAATATATTTTTGTGTATTGATTAAGTCGTTATAGCTTAAACTAAAACTTATTAAACTTAATAAAATACTTTTATAAACAGAGACTGTAACGACTCTGTCTTTTGAAGCTAAATATGCATGATTTAAAGCATCTAGTATTTTATTATGTTCATTAGCTAAATAGTAATACTTGCTTAAAAGTAAAAATGTTATTGGATTTTCTTTGTCTAATGTCAGTAACTTGTCCAATATTTTTTTTGCTTCCTTCAGATTGTTAAGTGAAAGATAAAGTTGTACTGATTTTTGATAAGCTTCTTTTGAGTGTGTTCTGAAGCCAAGTAAATATTCGTACTTAGCAAGGTTTACATAGTCTTTTTTTAATTCAGAGAGTTTAATTATTCTAATCAACATTCTTTTGTATGAAGGATAGTATTCATAGCCTTCAAGAATGATTGTTTCTGCATTTGCTAAGTTATTTAATTTTAGATAAAGATTGCTTAGTGTGTATATTGCTAAAGAACTTTTTGGATATTTTTCTTTTGATAGCTTTAATACTTCTAATGCTTTCTCATATTGTTTTGTAAGTATTAAAAGTTTTGCATATAAATCAAGTTGGGAAACACCAGCTGTTTCAATCGTGCTTAGAATGTAAGGTCTGTAAAAATCCAGCACTTTATTAGGTGATTCCTTGAAATTGGTTAGTCTTGTTGATGCAATTGAAAAAGCACAAGTTGTAATTAGTGACTTTGTATCAAGTCCATAACTCTTAAGAGTTTTAATTTCATTATTTGTTTTTTTTGCTTCTAGCTCTTTAATTGAATCAGAAAGATGTTTTATGCTTTCTTTCATGTAGATTTTCATTTCTTTCTTTTTACCAATAGAATCAAAATAATATCCAAGCACTGAATATATTTGCCCTTTGTAAAGGCTGTTCCCGTCACACTTTAGCGCTGATGAATACAGTGCAAATGAATCTTTCCAGTTGTTTATCCTAAATGAAGTTTTAATGAAAAACAAAGAGAGAATAATTACAAGTATTGAAATTGACATTTTCTTATGTTTATTTAATATTTGTTTAAGTGTATTTGAAAATAAAATACAAAAAATAAAAGCAAAGATAGGAAAGTAACAATATCTTTCTGCTATTAAGCAATATGCTGGTGAAGCGATGTGGAGATACGTGAGCAGTGAAACAATAAAGCAATAAAAAATCAACATGGTGCTATTTCTTTTAATTGTAAAAATCAAAAGAGGTAAGATTATACACCCCAAGAAAATAATCATTTTGAATATAGCAAAATAGTTGTTATATGAATGAGCTAAAGAAATTAAATTGGTTTGATAGAGAGATAAGTCTTTCGGGAAAAATATTAGCTTTAAAAAATGCCAAAATATTTGTGGTGATAGCCATAGTGTTCTATCTAAAGAAAAACTCAAATGAGTCGTTGGTGCATTTTTGATCATTAAAAAATTGATCACAAAATAAAAAACAATACCAAAAGCTAATGGGGAACAGAGCTTAAGAGAATACATTAGTGAGTTATGAATATTCATACTTGTTTTATACTTATTGCTAAATAAAAATATAAACAAAATAATTGGAAGCGTGAAACTATACTCACTATGAAACAGTGTTGTAATGAATGAGACAATTAGAAAAGCTATTTCAAGAAAGTTTAAGTTTTGGTTTTTGTCGCCAATTTTTTTTAGATAAAAAAGCAATATCCCAAAGCATAAGTTAAATGTAAATAAAGGAGTCCAGTTAGTGGCAAGTAAAACGGCTTCTATATTGGCTGGATGAAGTGACCAGAGCAGTGTAAACAAGCTTGGGTAAATAGAGTTTTTTTTATCTGAAGAATTGTTTAAGTTAAATAGCTCATAGAATATAAGCCATATTAAAAAAGTATTTATTAAATGAAGTAGTAATGGAAAAACATGATAGTAAAGTACATTTTTTTTAAAGAGATAGGAAATAATTATATTTAAAATACCTCCAACCACATTAAATCGGGTGTTTATTATATTTGAGAAGAACGCATTTTGAGAATCTATATGCCAAGTAAATGCATAAGTAGATATAGTTTCATACAAATCAGCGAATGAAGCAGGCATAGGAAATAATGCTTCAGTAAAAAATATTCTTTCATCAAAGAATTGCCACTGTCTATTTATCGATGGTATATATACAAGTAGTGTTAGAAGTATTGTAAGTAGTAAACTGATATTCTTTTTATTTTTCACAAACCCTTGCTTCTTGCCTCTTGTTTCCTGCCTCTGTTCTTCTATACGCTAAACGCTCTACGCTCTCGCTCTGTCCTCTGTCTATCCGCGAGTTCTAATTAAGGTTTGCCTTAATTAGATTGATTTGCTTTAGATCTTCTTCAGTTAAATTTCTCACATTTTCAAAATCACCCAAATATTTTTTCGCATTTACCAAGTCACCTTTTTGGGCATATACATTAATCAAGCTG
Organism: Candidatus Melainabacteria bacterium; assembly: GCA_023250155.1. Taxonomy (GTDB): domain Bacteria; phylum Cyanobacteriota; class Vampirovibrionia; order 2-02-FULL-35-15; family 2-02-FULL-35-15; genus JAHFBD01. The sequence goes on along the minus strand of JAHFBG010000005.1, from coordinate 78,761 downwards.
GCTAAAATACTTTTTGTAACGCTAACATTTTCATCCTTTCCTTTTGCTTTGCTTATGTTATAAGCACTATTAAGCAATTCAGGAATTTGACTTCTGTTTCCAGTTAGATCAAGATATCTGCTTGAAAGCAAGAGTGTAAGAGGATTACTGCTATTTAGTTGAGCTAATTTTTTAAGAGTTTTATGAGCAAGAGTTAGCTCGTTTGAGTTTAGATAGATTATTGCAGCTTTTTGATAATTTTCTTCTGAGTGTGTTCTTAAACCAAGGAGATAAGAGAACTTTGCTATGTTTTTATTATCATGGATAGTTTCATAATATAGTAAAAGTTTTTTTAATGTATTTATATCATTTGGAAAATACTTATAAGCTTTTTGAAGTGTTTCAAAAGTTTTATTTAAATCTTTTTCTATTTGAAAATAATAATTAGCCAGCTCAAAAATCAATGCTGACGAATATGGGTACATTTTTAAACCTTGTTCAAGAACTTCTTTAGCCCTTTTTATTTCGCCAGCTTTTATTAAAAGCTCACTATATAAGTCAATTGCATTTATACCAGCGAGGTTAATCTTTTTATCTATATAGGGCTTATAAAATTTCAAAGTATCTTGAGCAGGTTCTTGATAGTTATCATTTTTTATAGTAGAAATTGCATATGCAGCCTTTATTATTAAGGCATTCAAATCTAGTCCATAATATTTCAATGTTTGTGGCTGGTCTGGATATTGTTTTCTTTCATGCTTTAATTGTTTTAGTGCAGACTGAAGCCCATGTAAGCTTTCTGTAAGCAAATCCTCCATTTCTTTTTGTTTTCCTAATGAGCCTACATAATCAGCAAAAACAATTAGCTTTTGTCCTTTATAGAGAGGATTCTTATCGATTCTTATGGCTGATTTATATAAGAGATAAGGATTATTCCATTCTTGAATTCTTACTAATGTTCTTAAAGTTAAGATTAATAGAACACAAGAAAGTATGCTAATCACTTGTTTTGAGTATTTTGGAAATATTATGTCATACATTGAAAAAGCAATACAAGCAAAAATGAAAACAAGTACAAATGATGGGAAGTAACAGTATCGGTCTGCAGATAGGCAGTATGTAGGTAGAACTATATGTAAAAATGGAATTAATGAAGAGTAAAATGCATAAAACAATGGACAAATAAAAACGTAACTTCTTTTATTCCTAAAAACCAAGAATAAAATGAGAGGAAGGGTTATTGATAAAAAATAAAAACAAGTACAAAAGATTGAATATGGTTCAAAAAAAGTATTAGCTAGGTGTACGTGGTTTGATTGATATAAAGTAAGTGCTTTAGGAAAAAGCACTATTTTTAAAAAATGAATAAATATTTGAGGGACAAGCCAGATATTTCTTTCAATAAAAGAAGATATAAGGAAGGGCAAGTTATTACTTGAAATGTTAGATGTATGGATAATGTTAGCTAGTGTTGAATTCGGCTTACATAGCGAAAGAATAATATATAAAAACAATCCTATAAGATAAGGAAGAGATTTATTTGCAGAATATAGAAGTGATTCCTTTATATTGGTTGTAATTCTAAGTATTAATGAAAATGTTAGAAATAAGATGATTAAAGGCAGAGTATAGGCATATTCAGTAAAGAACATAATTAGTGTAAATACTGATATTATGATTGCACTTTTTACTCTTGAAGTTTGAAATCTACTTTTTGAAATCAGATTAATTTCATAAAGTATAAAAAGAAAGCAAAAAGTATAAGTGAGAATGGTGTCCCAGTTTGTCACCAATAAAACAGCTTCAGTATTTGCACTATGAAGTCCCCATACCAATGTAAAAAATGAAATCAACAAGTATTCAAGTTTATTTAGAGACTTATTGATGTAGATTTTCAGGCATTTATATAGAATAACCCAGACTAAAGTTGTATTCATTATATGAATTCCAAGTTGAAGTAAGTGATAGAAGAAAGCATTGTTCTTAAATAAGAAAGATACAAATATGATTAAGATTGAAGCTAAAGTATTAGACCTTATTGTCATTAGGTTTGAAAAAAATGTGTTCATAGATTCTGTGTGATAATTTAAAACAAATGAACGAATAATCTCATCGATTTCACTAAATCTTGTAGGTGTTGGAAAAAGACTTTCACTGTAAAATACTCTCTCATCAAATGGCTGCCAGGGCCTAAACAATGAAAATGAGTAAACAATAAAAACTATAAGTAAAGAAGAAAGTAGAAAATAAAACTTAGTGTCAAAAACATTCTTTTTTTTATGTTGATTTTGGTTTTTATTTATTTTTGGCATTTGAAGGTAGATTCAAATATTAAATCTTGCTTAATTTATGATAATGATTCTTTTATATACTAACTTCTTCGCATTTTTTATTAACTGTTTTATTTCACTTTTTGATTAGTATATGTCTTTTAACGAGTTAGGATTTCTCCTAAAAATTATTCTAATTACAGACTAAATATGCTTTATCGCAAATCCTAAAATAGCTAATATTATTAAGTGTTCAATGGAATAAATAACATATTAAATTCGTGATACCGTTTTATGTGAGAAAAAGCATGTTAACAGGAACTTTATGAAAGGATTGAAGTTCAAACAAACTGGTGTATTGTTAATTCTGGCGTGTTTAGTCCAATTTAATTTGAATTTATTCCATAAAACAAATATGGAAAATTTGCAAGTGAAATTGACCTAAGCACAAAAAAAGTTAAATAAAGTTAACAAAAATAAATTAAAAAGGAGTAGAAATTAATGAAATTGATTTCAACGAAAAAGACTAAGCGCCAGATAGCGCTGTTGTTTGTTTTCGCATTTATGCTTTCAAACCTCCTATCGCTATTTGGGCCAAGTGCTCAAGCAGCTATAACAATTACAGCACCATCAGCTGGTACCTGTTTTCAACACACAGGCACAACAGCAAGCGGTGCATTAGTAACTGTCTATAATATAGGTACAATTCAAATCAGCTTAACAGCTTCAGAAATATCCCCTGCACAAGATACAGTAGCAGCAGTTGGAGCTACAACCCCAAATGCTCGAGCAACACTGGCAGGAAGTATTTCAACCCCAGGGGATGTTATTGGGAATGTTTTTTCACTTACCCCCCCTACTGGTACAAACTTTGTTATAGTCCCAGGTTTCCAAAACAGTAGTACAGCAGGATCATCAAATCATCTTGCTACAGCAAATGCTGTAATATCAAATGCAATTTCCCAAGACTCTACTACAGGTACTGCTGACAGTAGTCTTGGTATTAGTGTAGGTGTTGTTACAACAGGTACAGCAGGTATTGGTAGAGCTATCGTTGCTATTGCAAGAGACGCTGACTCAGCATCCACTGCATTTGGTACTGAAACATATCCAAAAACAAACACTGGTACAAATACAGCTACAATTACAATTACAGGTTTAGGAATTGCAATTCCACCATCAGGTGATGGCGCATTAAGTGGTACATTACAAGCTACTCTTGATGCAAATCCACCATCTGGTATTGGAACCACTTCAGTTCAGGCAGCTAACGGTTCTGTTTCTACTACAGGTACAGCAGCAGCAGCAATTCCTGGATTAACAGGAACCATAAATCTATGTACAGTTACATCTCCAGCAGGCCAATTAGAAGCCGTATCGGATTCTGATGATGATGCTGCTGATTTATATGACAAACACGCAGCAAGCTCAAACTTGATTGCACTAGGCCAAATATCTACAGCTACAAGCGTAAATATATTTGATACTGTTACGAACACTGCAGCAGCTGGGCCATCTGTAGACTTAGAACCTATCTTAATTAGAGGTAAGACAGGTACAGGATCGGCTACAAAAGATCAAGTATTTGCAACAGGTGAACTAACAAGTGATATTGATACAGCAGCAGAAGCTCCTGGAATAGCTGCTCTTGATGTTTCATCTTCACTTTTTGGAAATAACGTATCTGCACCTATTACAGTTACATTTTCTGATGACAATGCTACTGCTACTACGACATTAAATGCAGTAGATATTATTATTGAAAGTACAACAGCAGGACTACTTCCAGCAGCAGCCGGACTTAGTGGAACACAAAACTCAAGACATGGTTTCTTGGGATCATTAAGGGCAGCTACCTTAGACAACACTGTTTTAGCTCTTCAAGACACAACAACAACAGACTTTGCAGCGGGTAATCAATGGGGTGTTGCCGCAATTCAAGCCGTTACTGGTGGAACTGGTTACACTATCCAAGAATCTGTTGGTGCTAATGCAACCACACTTGGTGCAGCAGCTGGAGCAGGTGGAGGATTACTTGATCAATCAGGTGGTGCTGCGCCAGGAACTTTAGCGAATGAACCATTTAGTACAAATCTTGTTGATTTAAGATTACTTTGTGGTGCTAACACTACACCAGTTGCTGGATGGTTTGCTATTTTAAGTAGCTCATCTGTTGCAACTTCTACAACTACAGCTTCATTTCAAAGAATTGCAGCTTCTCAAGCAGGTACTAAGTTCTTAGTTAGTAGTTTGAGCAATTTCTATACTCAATCCCTCACTAACATTGTAGGAACTACACCTGGTGCGCTAACAACAAATCCAACATTCTTAGCTGGTAGACGTCAATCTACAGCTGACACAACCAATCTAGACAACGTTCTTTTATATGCATCATGTTCTAACAATACATTGACATTGTTCCCAGTTCAAAATGGGTTTGATGCTACAAGAGATACTATTGCAGTTACACCAAGACTTACAGTTTCTAATATAAGCAATACATTTGCATCAGATGTCAATGTAATTGCACAGTTAAGTGGAAATAACTTAACCGGTACTACTACTTTAAATCTAGCCAAACTCGTAGGAGTTCCAGCTACAGGTGGTACTAGTACACTAGTATCAGCACAAGGTGTGGCACTATCTGAATCAAGCAACGTAGCCGTTGATTGTACAAGTGGTGGTTCATCAAGTGTAGTACTTAGTGGTATTAGCACAGGTACACTAGACTCTGCAGTAGGTTCAGCATGTACAAGTGGTGCTATTGCAAACCCACCACCAATTTTCACAGGTGGAGCAGCAAGCTCAGTATCCGGTACTCAAGTCATCGATGGTTCACCAGTAGTACAAGGTGAAGGCAGAGGTGTCTTGGTAAAAGAATTGACTGCTACTGGCTTTAGTGAACTTGTAAATCAAGTAGGTGGCAGTACAAATGCTACAGTATTTGAAGTATCACTACCAACTGCATGTGATGTTATTGATGATAATGATGATAACAACACAGCATCTACAAATGGTGCTAACAACGTAGGTGGTAATGACGTAGCAAGGTTCACTCTTACTAGTACAGCAGGTGTATCAGCTTCACAAGCAGCTGGTATTCTTGCAGGACTAGATACAGCATTATCAGTTGCCAATATAGTAGTCCCAGCCGCAGGTTCAACAGCAGCAAAAGTAAGATTCGGTCTTACCTCTGCAACAGGTGTTGGAACTGACGCTACAACTACTGACGCAGTCTTATTAAAGATTGATGCTCAAGACTTGTTCTGTTCTACAGGCACTACAGGTGACTTAACAGGTACAGTTGTCGCTCAAAACAAATTAAACAGTCCAACGATTGTTTCTAATTTAGGCACTGTAATGTTAGGTACAGCAACAGCAGCATTCAGCTTTGGATTTGCTGATGATGTAGCAATGTCAACTAAAGGTGAAGTATCAACCAATGCAATGATTGGTTCTACACCAAGATTAGTTGGCGGTTCTACAACCACATCACATCCATTCAAGGTTACTGAGTTAAGTGCAAGATCTATACCTATCGGTGGTAGAGTATCAGCACGTAACTTAGATCCAGAAAATTCATTCCTATCAACACCATTAACCAGAGGACAAATCTGGGTAGTGCCTGCAGCAGGTACAGCATTTGCTACTGCACCAGTAGCAGCAGATCTTACCTTCTCAGATGCTTCAATTGTTGCTGATGGAAATCCAGTAATAGTTGCAAGTGCTTCAAATGATGCAAATGCACCAATTGGAACACTCATCATAGGAATCAAACAAGGTTCACTAGATCCAATGCAAAACACAACAACAATTACTGTGAAGAATCTTAAGCTTGGAAGTGCTACAAGTACTACCACTGACTTAGTCTCTTCAGTTGAGTTTTATGCACAAGATGTAGGAGTAGTAGTAAATACTCCAGGTTCTTCATCTGCAAACAGTGCAACAACTCCAACAGTGTTCTCACCTTATTCACAAGGTTCAACCAAAGCACTCAACCAACTCGAGCAAGCTGGAGTCCAAATTGGTACTGGTGGTTTAGCAAATCAATTGCTAACATCCAGACTAACTGCTCAAGGAACTCCACAAATAAATCCATTTGCAAAAATAGTTACATCAGCTATGAATGCAGACGGATCAAAGATTACAGCTGCCGGTGCAGCAGTAAGCTCAAGTGGTTCACCAGCAACAGATCAAGTAATTACCGTAACAGGTACTGCAGGATCAGTTGATGGAGGTGCAGAAGTTGTGATTACTACAGGGTCAACAACCTATGACTCAACTACAGTAGTATCTTCAGATGATGGTTCATTTACCGCAAAACTTAGAGGAGATTGCGCATCTCCAGCTACAAGCGTAACAGTCAATGTTACTCAACAAGTAAGCGGTTCAAAGACCACATCTGTAACTAAGACAGTACTGTGTGCAGGTGGAACTACCGGAGAAACAGAAGATACAGTATTTACTGAAATCGCTGGATCTGACGGTAAGGCTACAGTTGCAGAAGTACTTTCATACGTAACAGGTAAAGGTGGACTCTCAGCAATAGTCACCGCTGGTGGATCTAAACTAGCTGGTGTAATTAAAGCTGCTAAGTCTGCACTAGGCCTTAGCTAACAGTAAAAACAGGATGGGCCTTTCTCTTAATGAGGGAGGCCCGTCAGTTTTTTATAAAAAATTACAAAGTAAGCTTCAAAAAATCTTCAATACATTAAAAAAATTTAAAGATTTGTCAAAAATACTAAGAAAAAGAAAAGAAAGGTTGGAGGAAAATAAAATGTTAAAGAGAGCAACTTCATGGGTTTTAGTGCTCTTACTAATGGTAAGTTTTTTTACATTAAACTTGCATGCAGCAAAAGCACAAACAGCTACACCAAATCAAGCAGTAATTACTGTTAGTGGTGTCCCAGCTGGAAACAATGGACTAGCAGTTGAAGTAACAGTTGATACAGCAGTAGTAAAACTAGGTTCTTCAGCTTCAAGTGACGTTAGTGGTTCATTAGCAATTACAGACAGTATGTCTGCAGGCGTAGGCATTATTAGTACAAGCGCAACACTACCCGCAACATTTATGGTTACAGTCCCTTTAGAAGGTGTTGTAGCTGGAATGTCAAACGTAACAGTTGGAATGGTATTAGATATGTTAGGTGGAGCAGCTTTAACAGGTGCATCAGCAACAGTTGATATAAGCTCTGTTACAGTGGCAGCCGCAACAACAACAACATCTTCAAGTGGTTCAACTATGACCACTACAAGTGGTGGAGCTGGTGGAATGTTAAGTGCAGATTCAGTAACATTTGCAGTTACTGGTGATGCAATTAAAGGAACTACAGCAGTTAATGTTACTGTAGCAATTAGCGATAAAACAGTAGCAGATTTAGACAGTGCCTCACCTACATTTATGGGTAATGGAGCAACACAACTATTAACTGATATTAAGACTGATACTGGAGTATTAACTGCAGTATGGAGTGGCAGTATCACAGATGGTGTTGCAAACATTACAGCAATGGTAAAAGCAGGTTCAATGGCAGGTTCTACAATGATTAGCGTCACAAAGGTAGAAGTAGCTGGTGGAACTGATGTTACAGGTAGTATTGCTACAAAAGTAACCCCAGATACTATTACAAACTCAGCAGCAGTTTCATCGTCTTCGGGTGGAACAACAACATCTTCTGGTGGAGTATCACCAGCTAGCTATTCATTGCTAGCACCTACATCAGCTACTGGACCAGGCAAAGTAGCCGTTGCTATTAGTGGACCTAAAGCATCAAAAGTTACTTTAAATGGTAAAAAGGTAGATTTTGTTGGTAGTAATGTTGGTGTAGCAATCATTAATGTTACAGGCACAGATGCAGATTTACAGTTGAGTGTAGATGGAATGGCTTCCTCAATAGGTACATTGATGGTTACAGCTGGTACTGGTAAAGCACCAAAAGTAACTTCAGCATCGGCAAACAACAAATCAACTGGAACTACATTGACTGTTAAAGGTAAAAATTTAACAGATGCAACAGTTGAAACAGTCCCAACAAGTCATACATCTGAAGTTACTGCAAAAGCATCTTCAGTCAAAGCCGTATTTGCTGCAAGCGATTGTCTTGGCAAAGGTAGTTACGTAAATGTATCTACTAGTGCAGGCACAGCAGCAGCTAAGGTTACGACAAGAGGAACATGTAGTAACTCTCCGTAAGAGATTAAATCTCTGTATTTAAAGTGGGAGGCTATATATTAGTCTTCCACTTTTTTTTGAGGTTTTCTACTAAAGCTAAATTTTTATGATTTGCTAAAATTAACTTTGAATTGGTAGGTAAAATATGAAAAAATATGTTTTGTGTTTAGTAAGCTTAATCTTTTTGTTTCCAGGTTTTGTCTTTTCTGCAGAACCTGCATTAGACAAAAAAAGAAAGTCTGTACCCAGTCCTCAGCAATATACTGTTGAGCTAACAGTTAGTGGCATACCAAAAGATCAACAAACCCTTTTTATTCCTATTAAGGTTGATAGCAACATTTTAGATTTTGAGTCTGTGGGACTTGATGGATTGTCTGCTAAAAATATTCTTGCTGTAGCATCTACTTCTATGGATATGGTAGGGACTGGAGTAGGCTTATTAAAGCTTGATGAAAGTGGCTTGCCAGAACAGCTAAACCTAAAGGTTGTTTTAAAGTCAATCAGTGAAGGACAATCTGAGATTTCATTGCTAAGTGTGGCTGATGAACCTGCTTTATTATCTAAGGGTGCAGTAATAAACAGAGATATTATGGTGGCATTATTACCTCTAAAAGACAATGCTAGTGAAATTGTAGTCAGTGAAAAGGTTGGAAATGCAAAAAAGAAGCTTTCACTTAGTCAAAGTAAAGTGACGCTTAGTATTCAAAGACCAGTTCAAAAAGAAGAGTCTATTTTTATTCCATTGCTTTTTGATAAGAATGTTATTGACTTAGATGAGACATTTGGACATGCAGTTTTAGGACCAGGGATTACTGCAAAATCATTTGGTTCTGGGACTTTGGAGGAAGGTGGACCAGGAGTTGAAATAGTACTAACGGATCAAGCCGAAAAAGATTTTGTGGTGGATGTTGATTTACATTCAAGGAAACTTGGCGCTACAAAAATTAGTGCAGCCTTGCCACAAAGCGGACACACTGCAGTGATTGCTGGACCAAAGGTAGAAATTAATCCGTCTAAAATCACAGTGGTTAATAATCCTATTGTATTAGGTAAATAGGCAAATTAGAAAATCGAGGTAAAGCAATGAAGAAAAAACAACAAAAAGGTATGAAGAGAGCATCTAAAGTTTTAAAGCGTAAGCGAAAGAAAATAGCACGTAGTAAACGTAAGTAATGACAAAGACAACTTATAAAGAAAGAGTACCAATCGTAGATTTAAGTACTCACTATAAGCTAATTAAAGATGAAATTGATGAAGCTATTAGTGAAGTTCTATCGTCAGGGCATTATATTTTAGGTAAAAATGTAAGTTCATTTGAGCAAGAGCTAGCTTCTTATTTAAATGTAAAAAATGTAATTTCATGTGCCAATGGTACAGATGCAATAGTTTTAGCTTTAAAAGCACTTGATATAAAAACTGATGATGAAGTGATTACGGTTTCACATAGTTTTTTTGCTACTAGTGAAGCTATTGCACTAGTGGGTGCCAAACCAATCTTTGTAGATGTTCTGGAGAATGATTTTAATATTGATCCATTAAAAATTGAGTCTTTGATTACAAAAAAAACAAAAGCAATAATACCAGTACATTTATATGGACAACCTTGTGAAATAGAGAAAATACTAGAGATTGCAAAAAAATATAATTTGTTTGTGATTGAAGATTGTGCTCAAGCTATTGGAGCTAAATATAAAGATAAATCTGTAGGTACTTTCGGTGATATTGGAACGTTTAGTTTTTTCCCGACTAAGAACCTTGGAGCTTTTGGTGATGGTGGAGCTGTAACAACTAACAACAATAACATTGCAGAAAAAATTAAAAAGCTTAGAGTTCATGGATCTTCTAAACGTTATGAGCATGAGTATATTGGCTTCAATAGCAGACTTGATGAAATACAAGCAGCTATTCTAAGAGTAGGATTAAAACATCTAAATGAGTGGAACTTAAAGAGACAAGAAGCAGCTAAGTACTATACTAGTCTTTTAAAAGATATATCTGAAATTGTTACACCAACAATTAAACCCAATTGTAATCATGTTTTTCATCAATATACTATCAAATTAAAAAACAGAACTCACTTACATGAAAAGCTTAAAGAGAACAATATAGAAACTATAATTTATTATCCTATTCCTATTCACTTACAAAAAGCCTTTTCCTATCTAGGTTATAAAGAAGACTCTTTACCAATCACAGAAAAACTATGCACTGAAATTTTATCCCTTCCCATGTATCCAGAAATCACTAGGGATATTCAGGAGTATGTTATAGAGAAGGTTAAAGAAGTAGTTACGTAGAGCAGCCATTTGATCTCAGCCCGTCCCACTATTAAAGATGTCATTGCGAGCCAAACGAAGTGAGGCGTGGCAATCCCAAGTGAATTCACATGGTGGATTTCTGTCGATTATTTATATGTAGCTGTTGAAAGTACTTTAGCATCTATTTCATTTAGCTCTTTTACTTCTTGAATAAGATCTTTCTTGAAAGTTATATGTGTTAAGTCTCTCGATAAGTTGGAAAGCTTATTTGTAACTTCTTTTATTATGCTTGTGTTCAATTCTTTAGATTGGATAACTAAGATTTTTTTATATTTTGTACTGTTTGCACCTTCATAATAGCCAATAAGCTCTTCTTTTAATTTTTCTCCAGGTCTTAATCCTGTTAAGGTAATTAAATCTTGATTTATATCGTAGCCTGAAAGTTTTATAAAGTCTTGTGCAAGCTTATAGATATTTACCTCTTCGCCCATATCTAGAACCATGATGTCTTGTGTCTTTCCAGTAGCACCAGCTTTTATAACAAGCTGAGCAGATTCTGAGATAGTCATAAAAAATCTGTAGGTGTCTTTTGCTGTAACAGTAAGAGGGAGTCTGTTTTTCAGTTGAAATTCCCAAATGGGAATCACACTACCACGGGAGCCAATAACATTTCCAAACCTGACAGAAATATATTTTGTTTTTGGATTTTCTTTGGCGTATGAGTTTACAAGCAGCTCAGCAAGCCTCTTTGTAGAACCTAAAACATTGATTGGATTTACTGCTTTATCTGTGGAAATATTTACGAAGGTTTCTACATTTAATAATCCTGCAATTTCTGCAAGATTCTTTGTTCCTATTACATTGTTTTCAAAGGCTTCTTGTGGATGATCTTCCATTAGTGGAACATGCTTGTGTGCTGCTGCATGAAATATAAGATCTGGTTTTATGCTATCCAAGTGATTATAAAGATGTTTGTAATTTCTTATATCGCAGATAATAGGGGTGAATGGTGTCTTAGCAATAAGAGTTAGTTCTTGGCATAGCTGGAAAATACTATTCTCACCTCTTCCAAGAAGATACAGTCTCTTAGGTGAAAAGTTTTTAATAAGCTGTCTTGTGATTTCACTTCCTATTGAACCGCCAGCGCCAGTAATTAATATCGTTTTATTGTTTATAAAATTTGCAACTTCAGGAATTGATAGATCAACAAGTTCTCTTCCAAGTAAATCTTCAAGACTTACTTTTCTTATCTGTTCTATAGTCACCTTGCCGTCAGCTAATTGGTCAACTCCTGGAATGATTTTGGTTTCTAAATTTGTAGACTGACAGAGCTCAATAATTTCTCTAAGTTGATTTGGTGGTAAAGAGGGAATGGCAATAATAATTTGTTCTATGTTATGTTCGTCTACTATTTGAGCTATTGATTTTATTTGACCGACTACTTTTATATTGTTTACGATATAAATGTTTTGCTTTCTTTCTGAATCATCCAAGGCACATATAATATCTATGTCTAATTCAGGATGTTGTAATACCTTGCGTGCCAGTTCACATGCTGCTTGTCCAGCACCAATTAATAGTGTTCTTTTTTTCTTTTTGGTATGATTCTTTTTACGCTTTTTTATTTCTCGTGTTGAGATTTGCCATTTTCTTAAGAGCCTTGCACAGGATAAAAGTATTAAACCTAATGCAGAGTCAATAACTATTATGCTTATTGGGATTGAGAAAATGTGATTATGTGCAGAAAACCCTAAAATACGTGGTATCAATAAAAGGAGTGAGGAACATATGATTGGTTTGGCGATTTCTAAGATCTCATTAATTTCTGTGTAACGCCACATTTTCTTATAAACTCTAAAGATGAATAAAAATGATGTTCTTAGAATCACCACGACTGAAATGACAAATGGTAACTGAGTTTGCCAGTACCAGCTTTGACTTATAGATGGAACATCATGCTCAAGCCTTAGCTTGTATGCAATTATTAGTGAAAGTCCAAATAAAGATAGATCAATAAAAATTCTTGCTACTCGCTTGAAGGAGTATATAAAACTTTTAGTAAGCACTTGAATGTCTCCTAAGATTACTTGATTTCTTTATGCAAAGTATGTCTTTTTAGATTAGAGTTGTATTTTTTTAATTCCAATCTTTCAGTTTGGGTTCTTTTGTTTTTAGTAGTAGTATATCTAGAAGGAGTTGCACCTACTTTTTTTGCCTCTGTACATTCAAGTGTTACTATTACACGATCATTTTTCTTTGCCATTTGTTTACCCTCTTTACCTTTTTGTTTCTGTGATTTATCGTCTTATTATTATATAAACATTATAGTTTTATTGCAAAAGTTAAAGATAAAAACGTATTTCTTTTGTCTTTATGTGTTGTTAATCTTTTGTATAGCGGCTTTTACGTCATTATTTGTCAGATTGTTTTCAATTAAAAACTTTTTAATCACATGACTATCTGGTGACCAACCTATTTTTAAGAGATGTTGCAAGTGGTCTAGATTTCCATAGACTTGATTTCGTGTAACACTTTCTGCATCTAACTTTTGATCATCCATGTATTCTTCTCTTTTAACTTATTACATCTTTATTATAGTAAAGAAGCTTACCATGTATATAGCTTGTTGTAGGATTAAATTTAACTAGTGTAAGACTGCAGTTTTTTATAGTGAATTGAGCAAGATCTTCTCCTGAAAGTGCCATGAAAAAGCCTACTTGAGTTTTTATACTACCACCATGAGTGAAAACAGCTATCTTATCATCTATTGAATGATTGCTTAAAATAGTTTCAATGGATTTTCTTATTCGTTTTTGATGTAATTCAAAACTTTCAAACCAAGGTGGCCGAATATAATAGTTCTTATGCCATGCAGAATACTCAACAGGAAATTGTTCTCTTACCCCTTCATAGGTCAATCCTTCCCAGATACCAAATCCTGCTTCTTGTAAATCAGGATTAATTTTTATATTTAGATTTAGTTTTTTTGCAGTTGGCTCAGCAGTTTGGATGGCACGTCCTAGGTTGCTGGAATAGATTGCACTTAGGTCGTTTACATTAAAATATTCAGATAGTTTATTTGCTTGTTCTTTTCCAAGCTCAGACAATCCTTCGTCTTGTGTGCCTTGTACAATGTTTTTACTATTTCCATTGCTTTGCCCATGCCGAATCAACAATATTTCCATAGATTATTAAGTATAATATATAAATGCTAAAATACTTAATGTTATATTGTGTGAAATAGAGGTGTTAATTGACAAATAATATAGTAGAAAAATCAGCCCGTGAAATAAATAAAATGTTTTTAAACAAAGAGATTTCTGCAAAAGAAATTGTGGAGGCATTTTATAAAAAAATAAAATTAGCAGAACCTTCTATTTCTGCATTAAATTCATTGACAGAAGATTTGGCTTTTAAACAAGCAGAAGTGCTAGATAAGAGTATATCTAAAGGTGAAAAACTAAGCCCTATTGCTGGAGTGCCAGTTATTGTAAAAGATGTAATGTGTGTTAAAGGCTATCCTGCAACGTGTAGTTCAAAGATTTTAGAAAGTTTTATTGCTCCATATGAATCTACAGCTACAGGAAAACTCTGGGAGGCAGGTGCAATATGTTTAGCCAAGTCAAATATGGATGAGTTTGCAATGGGAAGTTCTACAGAAAATTCTGCTTTTAAGAAGACAAAAAATCCATGGAATTTAAATACTGTGCCAGGTGGTAGTTCTGGGGGATCTGCAGCTAGTGTGGCTGCATTAGAAGCACCAATTAGTCTTGGAACTGATACTGGTGGATCGGTCAGGCAGCCAGCAGGGTTTTGTGGAGTAGTTGGTTTAAAACCTACATATGGACGGGTTTCCAGGTTTGGACTAATTGCATTTGCAAGTAGTTTAGATCAAGTAGGACCATTTGCAAGAAATGTTTATGATACTGCTTTAGTTCTTCAATACATTAGTGGATATGATCCAAAAGACAGCACTTCTTTAGATATTGAAGTGCCTGATTATACAGGAAAACTAAATTCAGATACTATAAAAGGAAAAAAGATTGGACTAGTTAAAGAGCTGATGGGAGATGGGATTGATGCTGAAGTAAGAAAGTCCATAGAGAAATCGGTTCAAATTTTTAAAGATCTTGGAGCAGAAATTGTGGAAGTCTCCCTACCAAATGTAAAATATGCTGTCCCAATTTATTATATTGTTGCAACTGCTGAAGCAAGCTCAAATCTAGCTAGATATGATGGTGTTAAGTATGGTTATAGAACTGGTGGAGCAAAAGAAATTCTACCTATGTATATGAGTACAAGACAAGAAGGTTTTGGGCAGGAAGTGAAAAGAAGAATTATGCTTGGGACTTATGCCTTAAGTTCAGGCTATTATGATGCATACTATAAAAAAGCACAGCAAGTCAGAAAGCTTGTGACACAAGACTTCTTGAATTCTTTTGAAAAGGTTGATCTTCTTATTTCTCCTACATGTCCTACGACTGCGTTTGAATTTGGGGCAAAGGTAGAAGATCCGCTGAGCATGTATCTTTCAGATATTGCTACAATACCAGCTAGCTTAGCTGGTTTGCCAGCCATTTCTCTTCCTTGTGGATTTGATTCTAAAAAACTTCCAATTGGATTACAGATTATTGCTCCTGCACTTGGAGAAGAGCTTTTATTGGATGCATCGTATGCTTTTGAAGGGGTTTGTAAGTTTGAAAATAAGGTACCAGTTTTAGTTTAACCAATGAAAAAAATTGTATTTGTAATTTTAGCTTTTTGTATATTGATTGGAAATCCAGCATTAGCAAATATTTTTTCAATGCTTACAGGTAGTGATTCTGGCAATGCACCGGGTGAAAATATGGCTGTTGCAAATAATACAATTCCAATTGTTGATACTACGGATAAACATTTACAAAAACGCTTGCAAGAAGCACAAGCATTGATTTATGAGGGTAGAATGCTTGTTAAAAAAGGAGAACAAAGAAATAAAAAAGAATTGATTACAAAAGGGAAAATAAAAAAAGAAATTGGAGAAAAGCAACTAGTGGTTATAAAGCGACAAATGGAAGAAAAAAAGGAACAGGATCATCGCGATGAGTGGTAAGCGACATCCAGCACTGTTCACAAGAGAAAACTCAGCAGTCTTGCTTGTAGATTATCAAGAAAGATTTATTCCTGTTTTGCATAATAACAATGAAACTATTAAACATATAAAATTATTACTTTCAGGCTCGAATATATATAAAGTACCTATACTTGTTTCAGAGCATGTTCCTGAAAAACTTGGACCTACAATTTGTGAATTGAAAGAGTGCTTGAGTGATGCTGAATACTTTACAAAAAAAACAATGAGTTGTTGTGGACAAGCTGGGTTTATAGAAAAACTAAAAGAAAAAAAGATTTCCAAAGTTGCAGTATGTGGAATTGAAGCACATGTATGCGTTTTACAAACATCTTTAGACTTAATGAACAATGGATTTCAGGTGCATTTAGTTTGTGATGCTATAACTACAAGACTTTCACATAATAAAGACATTGCTATTCAAAAGATATCAAATGCTGGTGGAATCGTAAGCTCTGTAGAAACAGTGCTTTTTGAAATGGCTTATGAAGCTGGAAGTGAAGAGTTTAAGAAGTTACAAGGATTGTTTAAAAGCTAGTTATTTCAAGACACGTCAACTTAAGCATATTGTTGACTCACCATGCTAGCTTGGAGCCTTCCAAAGCCATCGGGGTTCTTGGCAAATCAATTCTAAGTTGTGTTGTACTTATGTTATTAAAGCTTAGAACAAAAGTTATTAAGAGGTTCCCTCGGGCTGTCCGGCTCCTGCGCTTGGCAGGTGAGTCTTACATTTATAACTGCTTAAGTTGATATTAATAGATTGTTTTAAAGATTAGGCTTTTTGTATCTAGTTTATCTTCGATTTTTTAACAGATCTCTATGACTGTTATATAATTAAAACAATCAAAAAGGAGAACTCTATGAAATTAGCAAATGATGTAACTGAGTTAATAGGAAACACTCCATTAGTAAGATTAAATAAGTTAAACAAACAATATGGACTAGATCCATCTACAATAATTGCATGTAAATTAGAGAGTCAGAATCCACTTGGTTCTGTAAAAGACAGAATTGGTGTGAGTATGATTAGGGAAGCTGAAAAAGAAGGGAAAATTAAACCTGGTCAAACAGTGCTTGTAGAGCCTACTAGCGGAAACACAGGAATTGCTCTTGCTTTTGTTTCTGCTGCAAAGGGTTATAGATTGATTTTAACAATGCCAGATACTATGAGTATGGAAAGAAGAGTATTACTAAAAGCTTTTGGTGCTGAGCTTGTGCTTACTCCAGGTGCTTTAGGGATGAAAGGTGCTGTGGCAAAAGCAGAAGAAATAGTAAAAGAAACTCCAAATGCTCTTATGCTTCAACAGTTTAAAAATTTAGCAAACCCTCTAATTCATAGACTTACTACGGCAGAAGAAATCTGGAATGATACTGATGGAAAAGTAGATATTGTAATTAGTGGGGTTGGAACAGGTGGGACAATTTCAGGATGTGGGCAAGTTTTAAAACAAAAAAAATCTTCTGTGAAGCTTATAGCAATAGAGCCTAAAGAATCCCCTGTGTTGGCTGGTGGTTCACCGTCACCTCATAAGATACAAGGTATAGGAGCTGGATTCGTTCCTGATATATTAGATAGATCAGTGATAGATGAAGTCTTCCATGTCTCAAGTGATCAAGCTTTAGAATATGGACGTAAGCTAGCTAAAGAAGAAGGAATCTTAGCTGGTATTAGCTCAGGAGCTGCAGTATTTGCTGCTCTTGAAATAGGTAAGAGACCTGAAAATAAAGGAAAACTAATAGTGACTATTCTACCAAGTACAGGGGAAAGGTACTTATCAACAGCTTTGTTTGCTGATTTGGCAGAACCTGCAATGGCAATGTCCAAATAATATTATGTTGTTTTGGCTAAACAATGAAATAAAAAACATTCGGACAAAAGATCCTGCAGCCGGTATGTGGCTTGAGGTTTTGCTTTGTTATCCAGGATTGCATGCACTTATGTTTCATAAGTTTGCACATTTTTTTTATAAGCTACAAGTACCAGTGCTCCCAAGATTTATCTCGCACTTTTCTAGATGGCTTACAGGAATTGAGATTCATCCTGGTGCCAAAATCAGTAACAGAGTGTTTATAGATCATGGTAAAGGTGTAGTTATAGGTGAGACTACAGAAGTCGGTAGTGATGTAATTATTTATCAAGGAGTTACATTAGGTGGTACAAGTACAAAAAAAGTAAAGCGACATCCTACCCTTGGAAATAATATAGTAGTAGGCTGTGGTGCAAAAATTCTTGGAAATATAACAATAGGAGATAATTGTCAAATCGGTGCAAACTCAGTAGTGATAAAAGATGTGCCACCAAACTCTACAGTTATAGGAATCCCAGCTCGTATAGTGGTTCATGAAGGTAGAAAAATCTCAGAAAGAGATTCTCTAAATCATAATCTAATGCCTGATCCTGAAGCTGATGCTATAAAATGTTTGCTTACAAAAATTAAAGAACTTGAAAGTGCAATAAAAATCATATCTAAAGAAACTAATACTACAAGTAAAATAGAAGGAATCTTAGATCAACAACTAATCCCAAAGTTCTTAGAAGAGAATGGCATACAAACCAAAAAAGATACACCAGAAAACCTTGATGACTATATTCATGGGATGGGGATTTAAGTTACCCTACTTCAATCTCTCTTGAAACTCTATTGCTAAGAGACTAACTACTTTATTTTTAAGTATAGAAAGACCATTAGGAATATTAAAACTCTACAATGTGACCTCAAAAGGCACAATAAATAAATATCTTTCAAAGTCAATTTTAAAGCAATTTTTATGCACTGAAAACTGCTTGATTATGATTTGTCCCAGAATTAGCGTAGTTATTAGAATATGCAAATTGCATTTGATT
Source organism: Candidatus Melainabacteria bacterium (assembly GCA_023250155.1). Classification (GTDB taxonomy): domain Bacteria; phylum Cyanobacteriota; class Vampirovibrionia; order 2-02-FULL-35-15; family 2-02-FULL-35-15; genus JAHFBD01. The sequence goes on along the minus strand of JAHFBG010000005.1, from coordinate 60,127 downwards.
TTGAGTACTACTGAGATATCTCATCATCATTGCTACAATAGTCATCATATACATCCTAAGAAATTGATTTTGAATATTTTGATTTGCCCAATATCCAAGATCTCCACGTAGTTGTTGTCCTGTAGTTCTTGGTATTTGAGTTGGATATGATTCAAGTGGAGAATAATTATCAAGATGTCTTGAATCAGCTATTTGAGGCTGTGAAGAAAGTGGATAGTTGTCAAGATATCTCAGATCAGCTGTATAAGGTTGTGAAGAAGTAGGATAATGAATAGTAGATCCTGAATCAGCTATGTGAGGTTGTGAAGAAGTAGGATAATGAATAGTAGATTCTGAATCAGCTATTTGAGGCTGTGAAGAAGTAGGATAATGAATAGTAGATTCTGAATCAGCTATTTGAGGCTGTGAAGAAGTAGGATAATGAATAGTAGATTCTGAATCAGCTATTTGAGGTTGTGAAGAAACAGGATTGTTGACATGAACCCTTCCGTTTATTGCAGCTGGTTGTGTAACTGTGGGATTACCAGTGAGTGGTGGTGAATTCTCTCCTAAAGGAGTATTTTGAGCTGGTGGTGTAAATTGATTAGCTATAAAATCAATAGCAGCCTCAGCATGAAGAGTTCTATTAAGGGCAAACCTTGATGCTTCATCGATATCAATATTTCCATTGCCATTAACTGTTTGGTTATATATACTTTGACCAAAATTCTCTACAAGTGGACCTACTACAGGAGGTAATTGATCTCCAACAAGTCCAAGTACATTTGTTGCCATTCGATCTCTGTATGTGTTTGATGCTTGTTCAGATGATTGAACTCCATAAGTTAATTGTGCACCGTATTCAACGGTATCACCTAAGGAGTCAATTCCTCTTCTTGCAAGACTTGCTAGTCTTGTATTTCCACCAGTTCCAATAAGAGTAACTACTTGAGCTGCACGACCTGGAACAGATCTAGCAGTTTGTACAACGTTTTCCATTGTAGCTGTTGTTTGTACTGCTTCTGCATGGAGCCTATCGGCATCTCTTCCGCCACCATCTCTGGCGTTTGCAACTATAGGAGTAATAGATGTAGAAGTTTGAGATAGCAAAGCTCTGGCTCCATCAAAATTGCCAGCATTTATGGCTGCAAGTGCATCATTTCGGAGTGTGGTCAAGTCTGTTATTCTTGCTCTAAGACCTCCTTCTAAGTTGTTCATGCCCGTGACCCCAGCATCCATTGCTCTGCGAATAAAGACATTAGGTCTGCTTGCAAGATCATTTGCAATATTAGTTGATACTCCATTTGCAAAAGGAGTCAATTCAGTTATAGCAGTGTTTAGCTCGCCAAATGCTGTTCTCAAGTCAGCAGGGGTATTGTTAGGCAATGTTACTGCAGGAGGTGCTGTTGGTTGTACAGGTCTTGGTGGTGTAGTTGGTGGTGTAAGTGGTGCTGGAGCATTTGCTCTATTATAAGCATCTCTAGCTTGGGTAAAGACATCGGTTCCTACAGCATTTCGTTGACTTAGTAATGCACGTAGTTGAGTTAAAGCTTGATCTCTTTGTGCAGGAGTTAGATTTTGATCATTTGCTCTTGTTGATAATTCTATTATTCTACTTCTTCGTCTTGCCAGTGTATCGATTCTTGCACTTAAGCCACCTTCTAAACTACTGCTTTGTGCAATCTGTTGGCGCAAAGTATTTTTTCTGCTACGTTCCCATGCCCAACAACCATCAAGTTCCTCTTGTGCATTTTGACGTTGTCTTCTAGAACCATCTCGTCCTGCTGTAGCATCATCAATTGCATTGTTTAGATCAGTCATATGATCTTCAATCTCTCTAGCAATTGATTGACCACCATGAGAACGCATTGAATCACTACGTAGAGTAGTAAGTAAGGTTGTAAAAGTTCTGCGCTGAGTTGTTGATAGGGACATAGTTTTCTCCTTAAAAATGAAACCAATTAAATGTGACAAAACAAATGAGATAGGATAAATGCTCTAGATCAAGTGTCATGGGTCAAATGTCATGGACTTAGAATCTACACTATAAGAGTTAAATTAAGGTTAATATTTACAATAAATAATTTGAATCAAGTACAAAATAGTTATATTTGAACTGTAATTATAGACTTATTTCACAAGGCACAATAAATAAGTATCTTTCAAAGGCACTTTCTAACAGTACTTTTCCAATTTCATTATCTGTGTCTTGAATATATTTTGATAGTTTTTTAACTTTATTGTCAGAAGTGAAAACCATAATTTCATTTTTATCTATGTGATAAGGCTTTGAGGTGGTTTCATCATATGTAAAATAATATTCGCCAATAAGACTATCATCTAATGCTAATGAGCTTTTTGATTTAAGCTCTTTAATTACTTTTTCTTTTGCTTCTTCTATATGTTCTTTGCTTGGTTTTGATGGCTTGCCATTTTGTTCACAAGAATAAGCACAAAAGAAATTGTGGGCAGTAAATCTTAGTGTTAAATCACGAAGAACAGGATCATTTGTGTATTTCCCCCATTTTCTGATTTGATTAAAAACAAGCTGGTCATCTAATTCTATAAACTCAGCATCTGTATGATTTCCAAACAACCAAGTCTGTACTAAAAGATCAGTCTTTCCAAGAGAGTCTAATTGATTGCTTCTTACAAGAGTTTGTGCTCTAAGTAAAATCTTTTCTAGTAAATTGTTTGCGGCTTCACGGCGATAATGTTTTAAAAGATAATATCGAATTATGTGTCTGTCTAGCAAATAATGAATTACAGGATTTACTGCATCTTCATGAATAGCAAGATAAGGTTCACACTTATTATTGTTTTCATCCTTATCTAAGATTTGAAAATTGTTCATGATGCGTTTAATATTGTCTACAACATCATTTAATGAACTTAAATAGCTAACCATCTTTTCGTTCTTTACATCATCATCTTCTAATATAGCGCTGACTACAAGCCTGTCTCCAAGGTAGTTTGACAGCCTGTCCAAATCTATTTGACTTGATAAAAGTTGAGAGAAGATACTAGAGTCTTCTTTTGATGTAATTTCCATAGCTTTAGTAAGAACTTCAATATTGTCCTTGTCTTGTTGTGAAGGGTTTTTTGTCCAGTATGGATTTTTGTTTGTATCAAATAAAGTGTCCTTTAGCTCATGAAGTAATATTTTAGTCCAGTATTCATGGTCATACTCTTTTGGAATCTTTCCACCTTTTCCTCTTGGCTTTTTAAAAGCTCTTTCAGTTAGGTGACTGAATGGACCATGTCCTAAATCATGAATTAAAAAACACAATTTAACAGCTTCAATTAAAGTGTCATTTTGTTTTAGATTTAATTTGGGTTGAAGTTTGTCAACGACATGACTCCCGAAAACATAGGTTAAACATGAGTGTGTATATCTTGTAAACCAAGGAACTTGCTTAAAAGCAAATGGTAATAATTCAACCTGACTGATGCCTTTCAATCTTCTAAATATTTCAGTCCCTGTAATTATTTCTTTTATAAGTGGACTTGCGTCTTTTAATTGAATACCAATTTTGTTTAAATATGGTACAAAACTTTCTAAGATAATACTGAACTCTCGTAAGTCTTCGTGTAAAAGGTTAACTGCTCCATGTAATAAGAATCGTGGATAGTGTCCTTCTACATTTGTAGGTTTAATGCTTGGAATAATATGTTTGTTATTAGTATTTCCATTTCTACGGACAATATTCATGCCATTTAAATCTTTTATTGTTATATCCTGTGAATCAGTCATCTTTATCTCTGTTTTTCCTTTTTCTCTTGTTGCTAAGCACTTAATTTTAGCGTAAAATAACCTTATACCTTTATCAGGTACAAATAATATGGATAGAAACTATGATGTAGTTATTGTTGGCGCAGGACATGCTGGTTGTGAAGCTGCCCATGCAAGCGCTAAGTTAGGCGCTAAAACTTTATTATTGGCTTTAAATTTAGATACTATTGCCATGATGCCTTGTAATCCTGCAGTTGGTGGTCCGGCTAAGTCACATTTGGTGAAAGAGATTGATGCTTTAGGTGGTCTTATGGGGTTGGCTAGTGATGCTACTTATCTCCAGTTAAAAACTTTAAATTTAAGTAAAGGCCCAGCCGTACGTTCACTTAGAGCTCAATCTGATAAAAAGGAATATTCAATGTGGGTAAAACACTCCTTGGAAAATATACCCAATTTAGATATTTATCAGGCAATGGTAACTAATCTTCTTGTAGAAAGTTCTTCAAATGTTACAAAGGTAATTGGTGTGGGGACATCCCTCGGAGAGAATATTTACTCAAAGACAGTTATTATTACTACAGGTACGTTTTTGTCTGGGAAAGTGCATGTAGGTTTAAAATCTAGTTCTGGTGGAAGAGCTGGTGAGTTTGCTTCATTTGGGCTTACAGATTCTCTTGTTTCCCTTGGATTTAAATCAAGAAGACTTAAGACAGGGACTCCGCCACGTCTTGATGGTAGAACAATAAATTATTCTGTTTTAGAAGAACATTATGGAGATAAAACTCCATCGTTTTTTTCATTCTTGCCTGATAGACCAGCTCGCGAGCAGGTCCCGTGCCACTTAACAAGAACAAATGAAAAAACACATGAAATAATCTTAGCTAATTTAGATAAGTCACCCATTTATACTGGAATTATAGAGTGTGTTGGTCCGCGGTATTGTCCATCGATTGAAGATAAAGTAGTTAGGTTTAAAGATAAACCGTCACATCATTTGTTTTTAGAACCAGAAGGACGCTACACAAAAGAAATTTATTTACAAGGTTGTTCTACAAGTTTACCCATAGAAATTCAATGGCAAATAGTGAATTCTCTTCCTGGACTTGAAGATGCTTTAATCATGCGTCCTGCTTATGCTGTAGAGTATGATTATTTTCCAGGTACACAGTTTAATCATGGATTAATGTCAAAAGAAGTAGAAGGGTTATTTATTGCAGGACAAGTGCTTGGAACAAGTGGATATGAAGAAGCAGCTGCACAAGGGCTTGTAGCAGGTATTAATGCGACACGATATGTGAATGGGTTAGAAAATTTTGTTTTTGAAAGAGAATCAAGTTATATAGGGACTTTGATAGATGATCTTGTTACAAAAGAAATGAATGAGCCTTATAGAATGCTAACTTCGAGATCTGAATATAGATTGCTTTTAAGACAGGATAATGCCGATCAAAGAATGACTCCTATTGGTAGAGAATTGGGTCTGGTAGATGATTTCAGGTGGAGTGTTTTCAATGACAAAATGGAAGTAATAAAAAATGAAAAAGACAGATTAGCTAAAACTAAAGTCAGACCACAAGAAGAAGTTAATAATATACTTTCTAAGTATGGTGAAGCTATTGATGAACCAATTACACTAGAGGATTTGTTAAAGCGACCAAATATAACTTATGAATGTATAGAACAGTTATCCTGCCCCAGAGAGGCAGTAATTCCTATCCCTTCTTTCGAAATCGAAACCGAGATCAAATACGAAGGCTATATAAATAGGCAGCTTCAACAAATAATGCAACAAAACAAATTTGACAAGATAAAAATATCTAAGGAAATAAATTTTAAAGAATTAGAGCACTTATCGAATGAAGCCAGGGAGAAATTAGATAAAATAAAACCGATTACTATTGGTCAGGCAGCTAGAATAGGTGGTGTTTCACCAGCTGATATTACAGTTCTGTTAGCAAGTATCAATAAGAAAGCAAGATTCGCTGAGCCTGTTATGCACTAGGCCAAGGAATTGTACCGGTTTCATCAGCTTTGTTTAGCCAGGATTGTTCTACAGCACGTTCTTCCTCTGGAGTAATCTTTGGAAGTTGTCTTTTTGTATCTTCAGTTTTTGCTTCTCTTAGGACTGGTGGATTGACAAGTCGGTATCCTTGTAATGTGAGATATTGCATATTGCTCTCCTTTATATTGTTTTGTAATTTGTAAATAATAATCTTACATGATCTACTTAAATAAAATAATCAGGTAAAGTAACTGATTTGGTTAAGAACTAAGGTTGACAAGTAAGGTTAAGAAAGCAAGAATGTGATATTTGTTAATTTAATATTGCATCTGGGTTACATATGCTTTACTAATTATAATTATGGGGAATCATATTCAAAAAATAACCCGTGGTGATACAAGCCATAACTCATATTGTTTTGTTTTTGTTAGAGGGCCAGATCCAAAACCTATTGAAATTGATTATGGAAACTTAAGAGAAGATAAAAAAAGTTTTTTAAGAACACAATTAGATGATTCAATACTTGATAATTTAAGACGAGCAGCTTTGTTTTGTTTAAAAACAGACTTATCGCCAGAAGAAAAAAAGAAAAAATACAATTCTTTGTTAGAGATGATAAGTTATGGAATTCAAAATGAGTTTGAGGTAATTCAAAAAGCAGCGTGTTCTTCTAGTGTAGAAGAATCTAAAAAAAGAATTAAATCATATGAAGTTGCACTTTATGAGATTTGGGAATCATATAGAAAAGAATTCCCTGATGAAGAATTTCCAGTTTAGCTATGCTATCCTTTAAAGAAATGGATACCACTGAACTACAATCAAAATTAAATGAATTAAATAATACCTGGCAAGCTATTAGGGGGTTGCTTTGACTTAAGTCAGATAGATAGTGATATTTTAAAACTAGAATCTGAGCTTGCAAAACCTGATGTCTGGAACGATCCACAAACAGCTTCAAAAATAAGTACTGAGTTTTCAAATTTAAAAAACAAAAAAGACAGATTTTTAAACTGGTCAAATATAATCAATGGATTAAATGATTTATTTTCCCTTGCAGCTAAAGAAAATGAAGATTCAATCTTAAGTGAAATCAATAAAGATATTGATAAGTTGATTAAAGAACTAAATGCTTACAAAATTGAGCAATTATTGTCTGATGAGTATGATTTTTCTGATGCAATTGTTTCAATTAATGCAGGAGCTGGTGGTACAGATGCTCAAGACTGGGCAGAGATGATACTTCGTATGTATCAAAGATGGGCTGAAATGTTTCATGGATTTAAGTTTGAACTCTTAGAAAAATCAGATGGTGAACAAGCAGGTATAAAAAGTGCCACATTTAAAATATCAGGACCACTTGCTTATGGATATTTAAGAGCAGAAAAAGGAGTACATAGACTTGTACGCAAGTCTCCGTATAAAGCTGGCAAAGACAGTAGACAAACAAGTTTTGCAGGGCTTGAAGTTACGCCTATTCTTCCTGAGCTTGAAACGAAAGTAGAAATCAAACCTGATGAGCTGGAAATAGATACTATGAGATCAGGTGGTGCTGGCGGTCAAAACGTAAACAAGGTAGAAACAGCAGTAAGGATAAAGCATATACCAAGTGGAATTGTAGTGCGTTGTGATCAGGAAAGAAGCCAGCAACAAAATAAAGAAAGAGCAATGGAAATTATACGTAGTAAACTTTTTGCAAAATTGGAAGAAGAAAATGAAGCAAAACTTCAAAAACTAAAAGGAGAAGCTGTACAAGCGACCTTTGGAAATGCAATTAGATCATATGTCTTAGATGAAGGACGTGTAAAAGATGCAAGAACTAAATATGAAACCCGTGATGTTCAACGGGTTTTAGATGGTGATTTAGATGATTTTATTCAGGAGTATTTAAAATCTAAAGTTGTTGGTTAAGCAGCTTTTACTTGTGAAATCAGTTGCTTAAAAGCTTCTTTATCGTTTACAGCTAAATCGGCAATTATTTTTCTGTTTAATTTTATGTTTGCTTTATTTAAAGCATTTACAAACTTACTGTAGTTTAAACCATATTCTCTACAAGCCGCATTAATCCTTGTAATCCATAGAGATCTAAAATCTCCTTTTTTCTCTTTTCTATGTCTGTATGCATATTTCCAAGCTTTCATTACTGCTTGGTTTGCTGATTTAAAAAGCTTACTTTTTGAGCCTACAAAACCTTTTGCAGCCTTTAGTATTTTCTTATGTCTTTTTCTAGTTGCTCTTCCTCGCTTAATTCGCATTTTTTTATCCTTTTTATTTTAAACTCTATTCGCAAACACTACATTCCAGTTTTATTTTGCATATCTTGCATATGGTAACTGCTTTATTACATGATCTTTTAAGGTTTCAGGAACTTGAAATTTTGGCGTTCTGATTTTTCGTTTTTTCTTGGAAGACATATGTTCATTTATATGTTGTTTTCCTCCACCTTTGGCCAATATTTTACCTTTGGCAGTAATCTTAAAACGCTTTTTTGCAGCATGATTTGTATGTAGCTTTGGCATAACTCTCCTTAATGAACGAAACTAAATTATACAATGCATGAGGACTATCAACTCGTAAAGACGTTGTGCACAACGTCTCTACAGCATGCAATTGTACAGACGTTGCACACTGAGACCTTGCATGCAAGGTCTTTACTTCTTATGTGGAACTGGGTTTAAAAATAGTAGAGCAGTTTTACCTTCTAATTTTGGAGGTTTTTCAGGAATACCCCATTGGGCTGTATCTTTTACAAAGCGATTGAGCAAATCTATAGCAAGATTTTTATGCTCCATCTCTCTTCCACGAAGGGCAACTGCGACTTTTACTTTATCTCCTTGAGTTAAAAATTTTTCAGATTTTTTTACATTTACCATATAATCATGAATTTCAATTTTGTAACTCATTTTAATTTCTTTTACATCTGCTACATGTTGTTTTTTCTTAGCATCGCGTGCTTTTTTCTCTGCTTCAAATTTATACTTTCCATAGTCCATTATTTTTGTAACAGGAGTTTCTTGATCCTGACTACTTACTAAAACAAGATCATAACCTCGATCTTTTGCAATTTTCACAGCTTGCATAGTAGCCATTACTCCAAGCATTTCACCTGTTTCTGATATTAATCTAACCTCACGAGCACGAATCCTCTCATTGATCATTGGAAGCTCTTTATAAGGTCTTCTATTATCGAATTTTTCAAATCTTGACAAATTATATCTCCTTTTTTTTTATGTTCTACTTCAGATTCAGACGAACTGAAACTTTCTTTGGTGCCGAAGGTGGGAGTTGAACCCACAAAAGCTTGCGCTCGCTACGACCTGAACGTAGTGTGTTTGCCAATTTCACCACTTCGGCATTTAAACTAGAAAATGAACCACTTTTTAGATTTGTGGCCATTAATAAGTTAAATTGTTTAAAGAACTTAAAATCATAAAAATTAATATCTAAAAGTTATTTACCCATTTTTTGTAAAACAAAATCAATATCTACCCCAAATTCTTTTTTAAAATCTTTACTTTTTCCTTCGGCTGACCATAACTCTAGTGCACAATCATAATCTCTTATTTTACTACTTAACTTACATTTTAGCTTCTTTTTATTAGAATTAATAACCATTTCAAGATCTTTTATAGCACACTTATGTCCTTTATCTAATCCTTCTGCAATTCTTAAAATGGAGCTTAGCTCTTTAACCAATTGTTTGTGTTCTTTTGATAAGCCTAGGAAATTTGTATGATTATCTTTTGGGTTGCTTTGCCTATGATAACGAGCAATATTAGCTATAATTTCAACCTCTTCATCATTAAATCCTAATAGCCCTGTATATCTTATTAAGTAATAAGTGTGTTTATGATGGTCATTATGTGCAACTAATGATCCAATATCATGTAAAACTGCTGCTGCTTCAAGCAATTCTTTTTCCTTGTCACTATAGTTATGTAAAATTCCTTTTGTTTTATCAAATATAATTGAACTTAATCTTTTTACCTGCATGGCATGATCTTTTACAAATTTATATTTAGTAGCTAACTCTAGTACACTTCTTTCTCTAATGGTTTGTTGATATTGTAGTCTGTCTTTTATTATTCCTTTTTGTAGAAGCTTATCTACGATAAGTCCTTCTCTGAGTGCTCTATCACAATAAATAATTTCTTTTACTTTAAGCTCTCTCATAATAACTTCTAAAATGATTAGACCTGCCAAAATAATTTCAGCTCTGTTTTTACTAATATCAAATGTACTTGCACGCTTGCTTTTAGGTACAATAGTCATTTTTTTGAGGATATTACATAATGAACCGTATGAAATTTTATATTGATTTAAGTTTGGTATGCTTTCAGCGTCAATGAGATTTTGCATTTTAAAATCTATCTTAGCTAAGGTTTGAATGGTTCCTGAAGTACCTACTAAGAAATCAAAACCCCCGAGGTCTTTTATCTGCTCAAGTTTTGTAGATAATAAACCCTTAATATGTTTTTCCATCATTTCAATTTTTGTATTTAGATCAGCTTCATTTAATAAATATTTTTCTGTCAATCTTAATGCACCAGCCTTGCTGCTTGATAAATGGTAAATAAATTGTTCATCACCTACTATCAATTCTGTACTGCCACCACCAATATCAATAATCCCAATTTTTTTCTTCTTAAGTTCTGTGGTAGATAAAACTCCAAGATAAATCAATCTTGCTTCTTCAACACCAGAAATAATATGAGCATCTATTCCCAACTCATCTTTTATTTTTTGTAGCCATTCTTTTCCATTTGTAGATTCACGAATGGCGCTTGTAGCACTACCAAATATTTCTTGTACCCCATGTCCTTCTGCTAATTTCTTAAATCTTTTTAAGGTTTCAAAACCTCTTTTCATATCAGCTTGACTCAGTTCATTACTTGGTTCATGAAATGTACCTAATCTTACAGTTTCTTTTAATCTGTCTAATACCGTGAATGACTGTGTTTCAGAATTTATTTCAACAACTACTATGTGAAATGAATTTGAACCTATGTCTATTGCTGCAATTCTTTCGTTCATTTCATTCCTTTTCCCATGTAATTTCAACTTAAACCAAGTACTGCTTTAGCAGCCTTGATTATGCCAGATAGTTTTACTCCTCCTTCAGAGATAATCGGTGCTAATCCACCTTGATTTCTTATGTAGGATAAAAGCTCTTCGGATGATACTTTACCATCAGTACCAGCAATTTCATTCAATATACAATTCTCATCACATAGACTTTTGATTTGGCAATTAAAAGTCCTAGTTATAGGAATAGTTATAATACCACTAACTTGTTCGCTAACACTAACAATTACACTCATAGAGGAAGAACAATCACCTCTGACTCTTGCAATAAATGAACCATCGTCTGAAGATACTACAGTTACTGAATCGTATGGATTAGTAGTAGTTCCTGTTGTTACTAGAACTTCAGCGCCGTTGTCAACAGCACCAGCTATCCCTGATACAGTAATTTTTAAATCTGTACTTAGTGGTATTGTACTGAATAAACCAATTTTAGTATTATCTGCATTCATAATGGAAAACAAAGAATTTGTAAATGGGTTTAATTGTGGTGTTCCCAGGGCTGTTAGTCTTGAAGAGAGGATATTATTAGACTCAAGTTGTAATCCAGTAGTATTTAATTGTGTAAGTGCTTTTGTAGAACCTGGTGCAAATGGAGTAAATGCTGTAGGTGATGTAGAGTTATTTCCTGCTGCAGCTCCTGGTGTATTACTAACTACACCAGCATCTTGAGAAAAGAATTCTGCTGATAGTGTTGAGTTATTTGATATGGGTCCTAGTTTTAAATTTCTTATTGTAATTGTTGTAGATACTGTCATTGGATCTATTGCATTAGAATCAATATTTCTCTTAACACCAATAATAATTGATCCAATAGGAGCTTTAGAATCTACTGTTGAATCAGTGACAAGTATAGGGTTTCCATCAATAAGAAGTGAAGTATCTGAGAATAAAATATCACTTGCAGAAGGTGCTGCTTTAAACAGCGTAGTGCTTGTTGGGATTAACCATAATTGCCCCTTGGTTAGTACTGTAGAAAGCAATGAGTTTTCAGGATCTAAATTTCGAGCAGAAACTCTTTCACCAATTGGAATTGCTCTTTGAGCAAGTTCGCTGATTTTTATAGTGTGTGAATTTGAATTAGCTCCAAGCAGAGTAGGAGTTACACCAATCATAGTATTTGTAGATGTTTCACCCCTTATTGAAGTCGCAAGATCATCAGCAAAACCTATACTTAAAGCTTGTGTGGCAGTTCCTAATATTGCATTACCCAAATTTAAAGTAACGGTTGGATTATTTACTTTATTTTGAACTATTACTGTACTTTTTAAGTCTCCCGTTATTCCTACTGGACAGAATAAATCTTGGGAATCGATTCTAACTAAAATTGCATCATTTACTACACTATCTTGTCCACTAAATGAATTGATATTAAAGTGTAATTTAGCTGGTGTATTGTTTATAGCAGGGATGATTGCATTTGAGGAAGTTGTTGCAGCATCTCCAAAACCTGTTCCACTAAAAGATGCTGAAACACCAGTCGTCGTTGTTAAAGTAAATCTTGATACATCATTTCCACCAAGTAAAGTAGATGATGCTGTGTTGTTATCATCTTTGTCATCTATTACATCACAACCAGTGGGCAATTGTACTTCAAATACTGTGCCTTGAGTTCCTCCACCGATTTGATTAACAATTTCTGTAAATGAGGTAGATGATAATTCTTTTATTAAAACCCCTCGGCTTTCTCCTTGAACTGTTGAAGAACCACCATTTGTTATTGAAGTGCCTCCTGTAAAAAATGAAGGTGCTGGAGCAATAGAACCACTTGTACAAGCGCTTGATACTATAGAATCAAATGAACCGTTTGTAATAGTATTTAATATAGTGCTATTTTGTCCACTTGAAGAACAATTAATTCCTAATTGCCCATTTTCAGCAAGAGCTATGCCTTGAACTGATATTTGTCCATCCATTCCTGTAATTGGAACTCCTGCTAGTTTTGCAAGGTTTATAGTAGTAACACCAGTTAAATTATTTCCACTAACTTGTGCAAGTATCGTTACATCTGATGGAAAGCTATTACTTACATTTGAAACAGTTAGTTTAGGTGAAATTGCAATTATATCTTTTACCCCATCATACCCATTTTGGATGGGGACTAATGTCAAACTATTGTTAGAACAAGAGGCATATAAAATTGCATTATTTCCTGTCGTTGAATCAGAATTTCCAGCGATAAATCTAGATGAAGTAGTTGTTCCAGTAATATTTGTTAGAGCTTGAGTATAGAGATATGTTGTGGATGCAAAAGTTTTTGTACCTGCTAGTGATCTTTTAATAAGCTGGTTTGAGGCAGGTGAGATTCCAATGGTACTTGAGTGACTATTTAAAATAGCAAACCACCCGGCACTAGGTGTAGTACCGTCACAACTTAGTCTTAAGTCAACAAAATTATGATTAAAGGGTTCTTCATTATTTCCAAAGGCACTCATGTTAGAACCAACAGGTGTAAAGCCATAACTTGCAAGAGCTGACTCTTGGGTACCTAAGGTATCACCCCTTACAGAAGCAATTCCCCAGCTAGTTCCGAGTGGAAAGCCTAGAAAAGAAGAATTGTTAGTTTCAAAATAAGCTGCTCTTAATGCACCTAAAAACCCATGTCTTTGAGTTTGGCTTGGTGAGAATCCACTTGCTTGTGGTAAAGAGCCAGGAGTAGAGCTGCTAAGAATAATATCGACTGCTTTTAAAGAAGTACTGGCAATTGCATTATCATCGCTAAATGTAATAGTGATGGGTGCAATAATTGAATTTCCAAAAATAGATGGAATATCAAGTCCTGATAAAAGAGGAGTTTCACTAGTACTATCAATATCACTAAATAATGCACCTGTACTGATTACTTGATCTCGAGTAGAACTTCCTACCCCAGAACTACCTTGTATAAGGATAGGTTCAATGTCTACTGCTGAGTTAATACTGGAACTACTGTTAGATGTAGTTGTATCTAATACTTGAACGGTAGTGTTTGAACCTATTTGTCCAAGAGCTATTAAATTTAAACTTATAGGACTTTTATCATACAAATCACTACTATCATTATCGCTATCTAAAATAGCTTCTAATTGACCTTGTGGTGATGTAACTGTACAAATATTAAAAACTCCACTTAATCCTGGTATTGCACTAGCTACTGATGAATTATTTTGACTTCCTGAAAACCCTATTCCTGCTGGTGGCGTTGGATCTAATGTTGCTTGTAATGTTCCACTTAATAAACCTTCTCCTGTAGGCGGTACTGCAATGCCAAGTCCCGTAATGCTAATAGTAACAAGATTGTTTCCAGTACCGCTCTTTGGATAGATCTCAGCACTGGCACCAGACCCAGTACTATCAGCATCTCTTGCTATTGCAATAATTGTTCTACCGATACCACTTGTGCCTGTTGTAACAACACCTACATTTATACCTAAACTACTATCTGCTCCACTAGCTGTAGAATCCGTTGAAACTGCATTTGAAATAGTTGCATTTATACTAGACAATAAATTTGATCTTCCACCAGTAGTATCTTGAAAACCTGGAACAATAACAAAATTTGTACCTGTTGGAGGTAATATAGAAAAAATATTACCAATTATATCTCCACTATTTGAAATGCTTCCATTTTTTGTAGCTTGAGCAAAGCCAGTGGTGGTGCCTATATTGGCAATATTGTCTTGTCCAGGATTAACTTCAGCAGCTGTTAAGTTGATTTGTATTGTACCAAGTGAATATATTGTAACCAAAGCACCATTTGAGACAGTGCCACTATGCTGAAAACAAGTGCCAGCTGAAGGAGATGAAATTGTTATTGCAGCTATAGCGCTTGGACTAAAGAATGAAATTGTATTTGAAATCCAAAAAGACAGTAATAATACAAGTGCAATTCTTGATTTTATTTTTCTTGATGAAATTAGTTTCATTAGGTTATTCCTTTTATTTACTTATTAAAATGCTTAAATATTTTTCCCATATTAAGCTTTATGATCTTATTATTTCTTTGTAAGAAAGCACCACTGCCTTTAACTACCTTACCTATGATTTTTAATCCTTTTATCTTTTTTATATTCTGTGGATTCATTGTACCAACTAGCTCATAATCTTCTCCTCCATATAAAGCTAGACTTAGTGGATTTTTTTTGAGAAGTTTAGAAATTTTGTAAACATTGTTAGAAATAGGTATTTTATCTTCATCAATTATTATTTTTACATTACTTTCTTTTGATATTTGTAAAATACAATCAGCTAACCCATCGCTGGCATCCATAAGGGCTACTCGATTTGAGAGTCTTACTATTTTTTGCCCAAGATTAATTTGAGGGGTTGGGAGTTTGTGCTTCTTTATTAAGGATTGAGGATTAAGGATTGAGGATTGAGAATTAAGCTTGTTCTGCTCATTCCTCACTCCTAATAGCTCAATCCTACTTAGGTGCTGATGTGAGCTAAGTAATAGCAGTCCACAAGCACTATCTCCAAATGTACCACTAGCAAAAACTATATCACCAGGTTTTGCATTGGATCGCTTTGCGATATTGACTGCCTTTCCTATGAGAGTTATAGTGATGCTTATTTCTTTTGATCTTGTAAGGTTCCCTCCGATTATTTGTGTCTTGTATTTTTTTGCACAGTTTAATAGCCCTTTGTAGAAAGCTTTTACCCAAGGTAGTTTGATTGATCCGGGTAGTGATAATGATATAAGTGCATATAGTGGCTTAGCTCCCATTGCAGCAATATCACTTAAGTTTATAGCTAATGCCTTCCAGCCAACTTCTTCTGGTGTATATGTTTTTAGAGTGAAGTGAGTCTTTTCAACTAAGGTATCAGTAGTTACTACTAAATCTTGTTCTATTATTGCAGCATCGTCATGGAGATATTTCTTAGAATGTGGAACCAGTTTTTTGATTAAGGTTAATATTTCTTTTTCAGTTGGCATTTTTAACCACACTCATACCAATTTTTCCCCCAAGACATATTTACTACAAGTGGTACATGTAGTGGCTGATCTAACTCCATAGCTTCTTTGGTTAGTTTTTCTATTTGATCTTTTTCTTGTGGATGAACATCTAAAACAAGCTCATCATGTACTTGTAGAATTAGTTTTGATTTATATTCTTTTTCTTGAAGTTCTTTATAAAGCTTAATCATAGCAAGCTTCATAACATCTGATGCAGTTCCCTGTAAGGGTGCATTGCAGGCAGCTCTTTCATCTTCACGCTGAAGAGCTTTATTTCTAACATTTAGGTTTTTAAAATATCTTCTTCGCCCATAGATAGTTTCAACATATCCTTTTTCTCTTGCTTCTTTTAACATGTTTTCAAAAAAAGGTTTTACTTTTTTAAACGATTCAAAATATTTAGTAATGAAGCTTTGAGCCTCTTTTTGACTAATGTCTAATTGTTTACTTGTAGCAAAAGCTCCTTGTTGATAGATAAGTGCGAAGTTCAATGTCTTTCCATGTGATCGCATATCATCGGTAACTTTATCTTCACTTACGTCGTAAATTTCCATAGCAGTTCTTTTATGAATGTCTTCATCATCTTTAAATGCTTTTATTAAAACTGGGTCTTCACTCATGTGTGCAAGTATTCTAAGTTCTATTTGTGAATAATCAGCACTTAAAATTAAGCCATCATCAAAATTTGAAACAAATGCTTTTCTGATTTTGCGCCCAAGCTCAGATCTTATAGGAATGTTTTGAAGATTTGGATTGCTAGAACTCAATCTTCCTGTACTAGTAATGGTTTGATTGAAATCACAGTGAATATTTTTTGTATTTTTATTGATTTGCTCTGGAAGAGAATCAGTATATGTAGAAATTAACTTACTCAATTGTCTATATTCTAAAATCTTTTCTATGATCCCTGTTTTATCGTGGTGAGACAATGTTTCTAATGTCCTTGCATCGGTAGAGTATTGTCCTGTTTTTGTGATTTTTCCTTCATGTTCTAACCCAATCTTTTCAAAAAGCACTTTTCCAAGCTGTTGTGGTGAGTTTATGTTAAATGGACCCTCAGCTACTTTAAAAATATACTCTTCTAACTCATGCACTCTGCTTGATATTTCATGAGATAAATCCTTTAAAACTTTAGTATCAATATGAACACCAGTCAATTCCATGTCAGATAAAATCGGTACTAATGGGTTTTCAATTTCTTCTAAGACTTTTGAAAGAGCCGGTTCTAAATTTGTTTTATAGTATTTAGCTAATTCTAAAGTGTAGTTTGCATCACTGATTGCATAAGGAGCAACTTTTTCTATTTCTATATCTGCCATTGAAAGTTGTTTTTTACCAGTACCTATTAACTCATCAATCTTAGTCATTCTATAGCTTAAGATTCTTGCAGCTTGATCTTTTAAACCATGTTTTTCATCAGAGTTTGATATATAACTAGCTAACATAGTGTCATAAATGTTTTCACCTAGATCAATTCCATGTCTCTTAAGTATTTTGTATTCAAACTTTGTGTTTTGTGCAATTTTAACTTTGTCTTTATTTTCTAAAATAGGTTTTAATTCCTTTAAAATAAGATCTTGTTTGAGTTGATTTCCAGTATTGTGTCCGACTGGTATGTAGTAAGCTTTTATATCTGAACTATTTTTAAGCTCAGCCTTTTCATTTTCGAAGAAGGATAAACTAAGCCCAACAATATCACAAGTGTTGCTGTTTACAGAGGTGGTCTCAAGATCAATACAAATAAAATTTTTATGTTTTAGTTCACTAATAAAATTATGTAATTTATCTTCAGAGTCAACTATATTTATTTTAAGATTAGGAGTTTGTAAATTGTCTAGAATATCAGATGAATGATTACCATTCGTTGATGGAATATTTAAATCAAGTTTTAGTTGACCCTCTCTATGTATAGTCAGCTTTTCAGTGTTTTTAATATCATAAGGTTTTCCTTCGTTAAAAGAACTTAGTACATTTGGCAGTCTTTTTATGAAGCTATTAAATTCAAATTTTTGTAAGAAGTGTATAAGCTTTTCTGTGTTTGGCATATTAAGATGTGCATCTTTAAGGTTTATATCTATGGGTACATTGAGATCGATTGTAGCTAGCTTCTTTGATAGATATGCGCTCTTTTCCCCATTAGTAATTTTTTCTTGTAGTGATTTTTGTGAGATGTTTTTTACATTTTGGAAGACACTGTCAAGTGATTTGTATTCAGCCAATAACTTTGCTGCTGTTTTCTCGCCAATGCCTTTAATACCAGGAATATTGTCTGATGCATCTCCGCAAAGACTCTTGAAATCAATTACTTGTTCAGGCCATATATTCCAGTAGTC
This sequence comes from Candidatus Melainabacteria bacterium, assembly GCA_023250155.1. Classification (GTDB taxonomy): domain Bacteria; phylum Cyanobacteriota; class Vampirovibrionia; order 2-02-FULL-35-15; family 2-02-FULL-35-15; genus JAHFBD01. The sequence goes on along the minus strand of JAHFBG010000005.1, from coordinate 42,062 downwards.
AAAAACTTCTTGCCTGCCATATTCTTTTAATTCCCCTTTAGATGGGACAAGAACCTTAGTTCTATCATCGATTAGTTGGAAGGCATCACGATCACCTGTCAGTATAAGTACATTCAAACCTTCTTTTGAAGCTTTTTTTGCCAGTGTACCTATTACATCATCAGCTTCATAACCAGGAAGTTCATAAATAGGGATTTCAAAACTTTCTAATCCTTCTCTTATATAAGGCCATTGAGTAGATAATTCCTCTGGCATTTCTTCAGGTCTATTTGCTTTGTATTCTTCATATGCTATATGTCTGAATGTGGGTTCTTTACAGTCATAGGCAGCGGCAATTGCTTTAGGTTTTGTTTTATCTAGTAGGTCAAAAAGTGCTTTTAAAAAGCCATAAGTAGCCCATGTAGGTATACCTCCTAAAGTACGCATGTTTGTTCTTTCCAGAGCAAAGAACATTCTAAATGCAAGATTTGGAGCGTCAATGAGAATTATGGTGTTGTTTTTGTTTTCTATCTTTTCTGTCATAGAGTCTATTATAGATTGTTACTAAGAATTTAATGAGTAAATAATAAAATACTTACTACATATTATCTGGTTCGAAAAGCAATAGCCCATTATGCACGACAGGCGGGAACCGTTAACGTTAGTTAATGGTCGCCTGGAGCAAATAAGGGCTATTGCTTGTATAAAACCAGATGAATATAATTACCATAATAATCAATGCCCACTTTTTCCAGTAGCAAAGTTTGCCATGGAATAAAATATAGCTGCGGCACGATCGAAGAAAAATGATAATTGAGTAAGGTTTTTAAATCTGCTATCAAAGAACTCAAATCGTTTTAAGAAATCTACAATAGCAGATCCTATCCAGACAGATCCAGCAGGCACATAAGATACATCTTTTGGTTTGATTGGATTTTTTGCTGCAATCGTTTGATCTCTGTACTTATCTTTTTTATCTAACATAAATGCAACATCAACTGCACCGCCACCAAAATCTCTGATACCAGCGCCTAGCTTGTCCATCCCAGCAAATGCTAATAGTGCTCCTCCTACCTGCATGAAGGTACATAAAAATGTCATGTGTGCAAAATCAATACATTCTTTGGGTTTAGTAATTAGATTTTTAAATAGGTTACCAGCTTCTTTTAAACCAGTTGTTATAGAATCCATAAAGCCTTTTTCTATAAACTGATCACTTAGTGTTTTATAATCACCAAACTCATTTTTGACTATTGGTTTATTGTTCTCATCTTTTACTAAAATACGATCAAATACACCTTGAAATTGTCCTATACCTTGTGAAAGCCCTCTGCCAAGCCATAAGTTATGCCCTTCACTAAAAATTGCAATTGGTACTTCAAGTGCAAATCCTAAAAGTGGAATCAGATTTTTTTTAGACCAAGTGTCTGCTGTTCCAAGAACTCCTTGTGCTGCAGTTGCAAACTTTGCAAAAAAAGTACTTACTTTTTCAAATCTTTCAACATCAAATCCAAACAAGCCTAGATTACCTTCTACAAAAGCAAGTAAATTAGTAGAAAGCCCAAGAGCATTAGAAGCAATATTTATAGCTCCCTTATTTTCCATCAACAAACTATGAGTCTTTTTTAAGATATTAGGTTCTTCTTGTGGCTCTTGTATACAAGCTACAGGTAAATTGGTAGTGTTTTGTAGAGGTATACTTATAGAATTGATCATTAAAAATTTCCTTAAAAATAAATTTTAATAATAATATTCTTCTTCAATGAATTAGCATTAATTATAATTAAATTAATACTAAATCCAATGGAGAAAAATTAATATGTTACTTTAATTTTATTATTACGGATCACTAAAAAGAAACTGTACATTGTTAAATAATAATAAAACATTGATTTTAAGAGCTATTTAGCCAAGTAAGCCTTTTAACCTTTTGTAATAATAAGGCTTTTTAAACAGTCTTCTTAACCTAGGTTAAAGCACCTGTCAAATCAATGAGACTTTTTAATATCCAAAACACCCTGAGTAAATCGTATACTGGCTGTTCTATCAAAGAAACTTGAAAGCTCAGTGAGGTTGTTAATATTGTTTGAAATGAAATCAAAACGTTTTAGCAGATCAATAACAGAAGTACAAATCCAAAGCAGGCTGGACTGAACAATCGGTGATTTTAAATTTATTAGACTTTGCAATTTATTTTGTTTTTGTGTAGATGTATCTTGATTTTTAGAATCTTTATCAAGGAGTAAAGCAGTGTCACCAAGTGCTGATGAGACATCTCGTATAGTGGCTTCAATAGTTTTATATCCAAACAATCCTGGTATAGGTCCAAGCATTTGGAATAAAGATGCTACAAGGGTAGCATGTGAGAAATTTGAAATTCTAGAAGGCTTTTTATAAAGCTCTTTTAGCATTTTTCCACACTCTTTAAAAGTAGTAGTGAAACCATTCCACCATCCCTTATCACTAAAGTCACCACTTAATGTTTGAACCTTTCCATTTTTGTCTAAAATAGGTTCACCACTGTCATCTACTACTTCTCGTCTATCAATGACTACTACAGCATTACAAGCCCCATATGAAAATCCTCTTGCTACCCAGGAATCGTATCCTTTGGAAAGTAGTGAGATAGGAACAAGCAGTGCATAGCCTAAAAATGTAACAGGATTTTTCTTTTGCCATAAATCAACAGAACCTACAAAACCAATTGTTGTAAGTGCAGTTTTTGACACTACTTCACTTAGAGATTCTAGTTTTTCTTGTATAGAGTCAAACCACTTAAAGTTGCCATTTAAAAAAGTTATAAGACTAGAAACAGATGAACTACCATTTGCAAAATAATTTAAAAATTTTTTAGTTTTTGAACTTGTTATAGTTTCAATAAGAGTAGTATTTTTAGGTAAAGAAAAGTTATCTTTTCTTGGTTGAAAAGATTGACTTATAGAATATGGGTGTGACCCATCTACTGCTAGCGACATTGCTGAATAATTCCTTGTGAATCATTCTAGTGGTTTAAGCTTTAAAAACCAAATATGTTTAAAGTTTAATTACAATATGTTTATTTATCTTTTGATTATTTTTTCTAATTCTTCTTTTTTTGTAGGATTTGAGGGTAGTGTATCTGAATCTACTCCTAGCATTTGATGACTACTTCCACCTGGTGGGACAATAGGCCATACATTTGCTTCATATTGTAATTCGAATTCAATTAAAATAGGCTTATTTGAATGGTTTTTTGCAGCATCTTTTATTATGGATTCTACATCTTCTGGTTTTGATGCTTTTATACCTTTTACTCCAAAAGCCTCAGCAAGCTTTACATAATCAGGACTTCCTTTGCCCCAGTCAATATAACTATAATGCTTATCATAAAAAAGCTCTTGCCATTGACGTACCATTCCAAGATTGTTGTTGTTAAATAAAACAATAATCACAGGTAGATCATGAGCTACCATGGTTCCAAGCTCTTGAAAATTCATTTGGAAGCCACCATCACCTGTTATAGCTATGACAGGTGTATTTAATCCCATATCTTTAAGTGCTGCTTTAGCACCAAGAGCAGCAGGAAAGCCATAACCCATTGCGCCAAGACCGCTTGAACTACACCAATGGCGTGGTTTGTTTATTTCAAGATATTGTGCAGCCCACATTTGATGCTGACCAACATCTACTGTATAAATAGCATCTTTGAAATATTTGTTTAAAGCAAGAAGGATTTGTTGTGGTGAAATGTTTTCTTTATCTTTAGGCAGATCTAAAGGATATTGTTTTTTCCATTCTTTTATTTGATTCATCCAGGCTTCGGTGTCTCCACTTTTCCCTGCTAACTTTGTATTTAGTTCAGCTAAGACACTTTTTGCATCTCCTACAATAGGGATGTCTATTACATCCTGCATTTTTCTATTTTTTCCAATTTCAGCAGGATCAACATCAATGTGAATGATTCTTGCATCTGGTGCAAAGGTTTCAATTTTTCCTGTTACTCTATCATCAAATCTAACACCAACAGCTATTAATAAATCAGCATCATGGATGGCATAGTTAGCATAAACAGTGCCATGCATTCCAAGCATTCCAATATTTAGTGGATGGTTGTCTGGGAATGCACCTTTGCCCATGATAGTGTGTGTAACAGGTAGTGAACAGCTTTCAGCAAGCTTTAATATTTCAGGAGATGCTCCACTAGAAATAACGCCACCACCAATATATAAAACAGGTTTTTTAGCTTCAAGAATAGCTTTTGATGCAAAGTGGATTTGTCTTGAGTTTCCTTTTGTCGTAGGTTTGTATCCAGGTAGTGTAAATTTGTTTTCCATACCTTCTGTATATTCAAAGGTAGAGTTTAAAACATCCTTTGGTAGATCAATTAGTACTGGACCTGGTCTTCCTGTACTTGAAATTAAAAATGCTTTTCTAATTGTCTTTGGGACTTGTGTAGCTTCAAGCAGTAAATAACTATGTTTTACAACTGGCATTGTAATTCCAGTAATATCTGCTTCCTGAAAGAAATCTTTTCCTATGCCAGTGGTAGGAACTTGTCCTGTTAGAGCAATGATGGGAATAGAGTCCATATGAGAGTTGCAGAGACTTGTCACTATGTTTGTAGCACCAGGACCACTTGTAGCCAATACAACACCAGGCTTTCCAGTGATCCTGGCATAACTATCTGCCATAAAACCAGCACATTGTTCATGCCTGACTAAGATATGCTGTAAATCATCTTGTTTATAGAGCTCATCATATAAACCAAGTACGGCACCGCCAGGATAACCAAATATAGTTTTTACCCCTTCTTTTACGAGGCATTGTAATAGTGCTTGTGAACCTTTTAATTTTGTTGCCATTTCTATATCTTAATATAATACTATGGATTATTAAAAGATGGGATAAGACATTCAAAATGTACAATTACTTCAAAGCATTAATAAATTGGATAAGTGTTTTAAAAAGAAAAAACAATTCTAATCGAGTACCGATCGATGAATTTCAATTACCAGAGGACTTTCAGTTTTGCCATAAAGATAAGGTTCATATTTTTATACGTGGATTAGCTGATGGAAAACTACACTCAGCAAAAAACAGAAACTATTCTGACTTTAGGTTTTATAAAAAACAAGATTTAAAAGTTTTTTGTGCAGTGTGTAGGAAGAGATGGGTATAGGAGAGTCGTTTTGTTAGGCCACCCTAAAATTTTTTCCTATAGGGATAAAATTCTCTGTCTTATTTTTCTCTAACTTTTCTTTTACTTCTTCTATAAGCCTTACTTGTTCTTCTGTAAAAAGAATTTCACCACATTTATGACAAGCTTCAATATTCAAGTCAATGATTGCTGTGTTATTGCCACCATTAACAAGGTGACTAATCTTTTTTAACTCTAATTTATTTTCTCCACAAGAAGGGCATTTTAGACTTGTCATGGTTATTTCCTCTTTTTATATTTTACCCATTTCTTAGGATCAGGTCTATAAACAGTTATTGAAGAATTGTGACAGTTGTTGAAAGTGAATGCGTATATGTCATTGCGAGCCGAATGAAATGAGGCGTGGCAATCCCAAACGAATTCATGTTTCAAGTATGATTACTAGATTTTTCTAAATAAATCTTCCCAGTTTTTGTTAAAGTTATTAACGAGGTTTATTTTATCGTTTCTTGAGCCACCTTTAATTTGTTTTTCTCTATCTATAGCATTACAAACATTTTCGAATACTTCGTAATAAATTAACTTTGTAACATTATACTTTTTTGTAAATCCAGGATTTAAATTTCTTTTATGTTCGGAGATCCTTCTACTTAAGCTGTTTGTTATACCTGTATAAAGTACACTATTGTTTTTGTTGGTCATGATATAAACATAGTATTGTTTATCCATGCCAGGATTGTAGCATTTATGTGAATTGGAAGGAGATTGCGGAGCCTGCCCCGAGCGAAGCGTGGGGGTCATACTTTGTCCTTCCTCGCAATGACATGTTTAATGTAGGGTGTAACCGTGGGTTACAGTTAGATTAAATTTATTTCAGATTGGCTGATTTTTTACTTGTTAAGGAATGCTAATCAGAGCATTATTAAAAAATTGTGAAACTTAGATATAGAGGAAAATGGGTACTGTAGACTGTTTCTAATCGGCATTAAAGTATTTTTATTAAAGCGACATATTAACTGTATATTTATGAGAATTCAAGGACTAAATTGGCAAGATTTATATAGTAAAACTAGAAAGGAAATTCGATCTATTTCTTGTGATCCAGGAACTGATCCTATAAATAATCTTGATAAAGATAGCGAGCTGTCTAAAAATTTAAATACAGCATTGGAAATTATAAAGATTCAAGCATTAGATCTTTTATGTTTCAAGATTAATTTTGTTGTATCACAATGTACAAAAGCTAATTCACTAAGCAATAGAATCCAATCTTTAAATGAGAAACAATCAGTAATCTGTACAAGGATTTTTGATTTCAGAGAAGAGCTAATAAATAATATTAAATCTAAACAGAATAAAAATCAATTAGATAAATCTTTTATTTGCATGATTGATGAATTGGAAAACTCTCTAAGGAAAATGCAAGGTACTATAGCTTTACCTGGTCAACTTGTGGAAATAGTGGATAAAAGAGATACTTATGAATCTTATCAGCAACTCCTTCGAAGTATTGAATTTAAGGAAGATGAAATAAAGAACACTTCTTTCCCAACCATATTTTTTATGGGTAAGTTAATAGAGAATCAAGATAAATTGATTTATGAGAATAAGATAAAAAATGATTATAAGAGATACTATGATCTTATTTTTAATTCATTGGTTTATTTCTATAGTACATTTCTTACTATGTCAAAACAAAAAGTAAGTAGTTATGCGAAATTACAATTAGATAGAGTTGAAAGAAAAGCAACTGAATTACAAATTATTACAGATATTCTAATGAATGATGATATTTCTGAAAAGCAAATACCTGAGATAGGAGAGCAATTAGATCGTAAAAGAAAGCAAGTACTAGCTGATCATCATTTTAGAAGTGCTATTTATAAATTTTATCAAAATGAATTAGCTCATGTAAGCATAAAAAATTTACTTAGAATATATTTTAATCCAAATTTAGACTCTTCAATAATTCCTCTTATAAGCAAATTTGTAGATGTTCCAGCTGTTGAAGATTTATTAGAATCATTTTGCAAGCAGCAACATAATGTTCAAAACAATTTAGGACCAGCTGGCGAATTATATCATGCAGATGAGCTTACAAATAAGGGTTATAAAATAATTTCTTTTGGCTTAAAACTTAAGCTAGATGAGGATAAAGCTAAAGCTAAAAAGAAGGACAAGTCTCTTGAGGTAGATTTAATTGTACAAAGAATAGTAGATAAGAAATATTTTTTTGTAGAAGGTAAGCATTATACACAAAACAATAATGACACCGGGATAAACAATTTCTTTGATGTGCTAAATAATGAAGTTTCTCTAAAAAAGAAAGAAAAATATAAAAACTTGATAGATTTAATAAAAGGAAATAAAACAGATTTTATTAAAAAGCAATTAAGCTCTAAAGGGCTTTCTGAAACTGATATTGAAGAACTGATTCAGCAATTAAAAATTAACAAAAAAGCACCAGTATTATTTTCTTATGCAAGCTCTGATGAAATAATGATAGGAGAAACCACTGCTTTGGAAATCGAAGAAAGATTAAAAGAAAATTCTCCTGAAAATATAATTGATTTGCATTATGAGCTAATACCGTACAAAGTATTGAATGATAGTGCTAGTTCATATAAGTTAAGAAGACATGTTGTTGCGGGTCTAGGTAGAGAGCATGCGCAAGAGCGAGAATCTTGGATGAAAAATGACGATAAAACTATTACGGAACGCTTAAAGAAAGATTCGCAAAGAATAATTGAGTATCATGAATATCTTCTAGATAAGTTATTTGATTCTATTCCTTATCAGGAGCTTACAATACACCCAACTAATTTAGAATCAAGTTTTAATACTATTAAATTAATTGAAAATTTAATATATCATCATATGCTTATGTCAAGTGTTTTCTTGAGCTGCCTATGGAGTTCTGAAAAGAGTGACACAGAAAAAGTTCTTGCTATAAGAGAAAGAGCAAATCAAAGAGCTTTGAAATTAGAATTACCTAAAATGAATGATGAACTTATTTCTTCCTAGCTTTAACACTTTCATTAGCATGTGCTTGATTTGCTGATTGATTTCTTAGCTCTTGCCAATAACCATGAATATCTACAAATACACAGTTTGAATTGTTTATCCAGCCTTTTACTTTCTCTAAGTTACTAAACTCATCATGTGCAGTCATTAAAATTACAGCATCTGTATTTTGCAAAACAGCTGAGTCTGCAAACTCTGGTAGATAAGGGTCATAGCACACTACTTCATAGTCTTTGTAAAATAACATTTTTCTAAGCTTATAGCTAAGTGATGATCTTGCATCGTCGTAATTAGCTTTGTTTGTCATACCTAAAATAGCTACTTTCTTTAAGCTATGGTTTTCTAACTGCTTCACTATTTGTGCTGGCATGGATTCGTTTATTTTAAATGCAGTGGTTACAAGCTCAGCAAATGGTAAGCGTTCTACCAGTGACCATCCTTCTTTATGCATGCCTGGACCTGCATTGTTTGGATTTGGTGCTGGAAGAGCATTGCTTGTAGCATCTAAAATCTTATTTATGTTTGCATTGAAACTTTGTGCAATTAAATAAAACTCATTTGCACAAGCTCCTTGTATGTATGCAAACATATTAGTCATAAGCTTAGCTAAGAGAGCCTCTTCTGGACTAAGCCAGGTGATTTGTCCTTTTGTAATAGTGTCAAAAAACTTTTGTGCAGCTCTGAAACTATTTTCATCAAAAGCACCAATTGGTTGTGCTGCTTTATTTAGATCATGAAGATTTCCATTTTCTTCAGCCAACTCTGGTGCAAAAACAAGATGAATATCTTTTCCTACTTTAAATCCTGTTTTATCTTCTATTAGTGTTTTTATTCTGTTTGTTACAGTTGGTGCTATTGCATTTCTAAATACTATAAGCTGATTTTTTTTGAAGTGTTCAGAAAGATCAAAAATCACTCCAGCTACTGGTTCTAAGCTTGGATTTAAATTTGAATCAACAGGTGTACCCATAGTGATTACAATAACTTCAGCATTTGCAACTTGATCATATTCTGTGCTTAAAGTTAACTTTTTATTTTTCAACGCTTCTTCTAAATACAATTCTGCTTGTTCTTTTACAAAAGGTAAATTACCTTGTTTGATTTCATTTATTCTTTCATCATCTATATCTATAGCTGTTACATTGTGTCCTTTATTTGCTGCTATAAGTGCTAAGTTTAATCCTAATCGGCCGCAGCCACCAACAATTGCAATATTACTCATAAGATAATCTCCTTTAACCTTTTAACCTCATTATGGTAGTCCCTAAATTTTGTTTTACCCAAATTCTTCTTAAGAAAAATAGGTTATTTAGTTTAGATAAACTAATTTTTTATGATTTTAATTACTTTTATAGACTTTTATTATTCAACTTTGGGCTTTAATTAAAATGTTATTTTTAATTAATGTTTGTAAGGTTAAGAAATCATTTCTTTTTGAGGTTAAGAATTGATAAAATCGGCTTAAAAGCTAAATTTGAAGGGAGTTTAGTTTTTAAATTAAAATATAAGATAAAAATATTTAAGTCAATAGGTATTAGTTTGCAGGGCCAATCTATATTTTGGTTTTGTATATGACCAATTTATGACAATTATTTCAAAATTACAATTTAATCTACCTCCTGAAGACTCAGGTGATAATGTGTTGCGTTTAAAATCTGGCTTGAGAAATGGAACGATATTAAATTCTGGGTTAGAATCTGCAAGAGAGCTATTGAAATCACTATTCAGTCCTGAAGATCAAGACAAAGTAAACAACATCAATTCTATACAAGTAGTAAACAGTCCAGATTTTCAACCAAATGATATTAAGTTAGAGCCTACTGAAGGTATCTTAAAGCTAGGTTCTAATGTGGGTAGAAATGTTTTTGAAGCTTTGCAGGAACTTGAAAAATCCCATGAGCCGGGGAATGAAAACAAGGTTGATAGTTCATATGTAAGTGAACAAACAAATCGCTTTCCTGATTTATTACCACATGAGGAAGATGCACAAAAAATCCTTTTAAATACAAATGCTATTTTATCAAGGGCATATAACAGAAGGACTAATATGCCTGCATGGATTTTAAATCTTGTGATTAAAAAAATGGGGTTTAGTGAAGGTGGATATGAACCATTGCAAAGAGTTTTAACTTCTGATTCAGGATTTATAAAGGTATTTGCTGAGTATTTAAAATTGAAAAAAGAAAAAGGAAGTGCAGAAGCTAAACAGCTCTTGGAGAGTGCATTTCGTGGAGATGTAGAAGCTGAACAAAAAAAGAAACTTGTAAAATTATCTTCTTTTGTAGTGAGTTATACAACAGGCTTTGCAAGCAAGTTTGTTAGTATTTTCCCAATCATATTTTCAGTTCAAAATATAGCTATGCCTTTATTTGCAAGAGCATTTAAAGGTACCTTTGGTAAAGTGTTTGATTTTGTAAGGTTAATAAATCCTTGGGTTGGTGACTTTTTAGCAGAAATCCTCGGTAATTTCAAACAAGAGATTCAAGAGATTAAATCCGTAAAAAATAATAATAAGTCTGCAATGAGCTTGGATGAAAAAACAGAAAATGTTATTGGTGAAATCAAACTGACAGAGCTAACTAGTGATGAACATAAACTACAACAAGTAGTTAAAAAAGTAAATGAAGGTTTTGAAAGACTGTTTGGAAAAAATAACACTTTGTCTTCATGGTTTTTAAATGGTGTTCTATGGATGTCTGGTAAAGAAGTAAACTATCAAAAATTTGCATCTAAGTTTGTGGACAATCCTTTATTTATAAAAAAATTATATGCTTATTTAAAATCAGGAGCAAAAGAACCTTTCAATGGTAGTACTGAAGAAAAAATAGTAGCGAACATTGTTTTAAAAGTGGTCTCTCTTGCTAAAAGTATGTCACCAAGCTTTATTGAAAATGTTACTAATGCATTTGGTCTTCCTTATTCTATTCAGAATCTAACAATGCCAATATTAGCGAAGTTTGTAACAGAAGGGAAGCTTTCTACTTTAATTCATTTCTTGCGTGATGTTAATCCAATAATCAATGATTTATTTGTAGATCATATAGGAAATTTCAGGAAAGAAATTACAGATATTCAAAAAGAACCTATTGTTGATGAATTATTCCCTTCTCAGGTTGTTGATGTTGAAGGAGTAAAAGGTGGAATTGTTCAAAGTATAAAATCTCTCTGGCAAACAATTAGGGATTTTGGAAAAAGAGTTACTGGACGTGGAGTAATAATTGAACCTGAGGTTACTCCCTCTTAAGCACTACAATTTGTAGTCTAAGTCTAATGGTTTATTATAGGGATATCCCTGGCTTGCTTTTTGCTAAACCTTTGTATTCGTGCCAAATTCATGACTTTAAAATTCTTAGCAGTATAACCCTTCTTATGTATTGAGTTTAATTTAGGTTAGCCGAAACTAACTGTATTGGGAAGTGGAACCTAAGTGAGGTATCAATGATAACAGTTACTGAAGAATTTAGAAAATTGGCAAAAGGACTGAGTGAACTTTATCAACAAAGAAAAGAATTAGCACGGGAAATTATTGTAAGGGAAGATAGATTAAGAAAAATTGGCTTAATGCTTGAATACGCAGATAACTTAGAAGACAAACTTGATGAGTGCCATACGGCTATAGATGAAAACTAGTAAGCATTAACGATTTCAAGAAATACTTCATTAGAATTTGGTTTAAGTATAGAGTTTGTCATAACTGGTTTTGAATTACAAAATGAGCTTAATTGTTCAATGATTGAGGTGGTTTCACTTTTTAAGCATGTAATTGTTATTTTTTGTTTATGTCTTAGCTCGCGTGCTGCATAAGCTATTTGCCAAGTGATTGAAAGTCCTTTTTTATCGTTATTATTCATAATAATCTCCTTAAATAGTTGTTTTTGATATAAAATCAGGTCTCTTAATGATTTCTTAATATTATCTTAGCAAATTGACAATACAAAAAGATAGAGGAGAAAGCTTAATTTTTTTTAATCTTTTCAATAATTTTTGTAGTTGAGGAATTTGGAACTAATGGAATTTGAATGGTTTGACCATTATATTTTCTAACCAACAGGGCTTCTGGTAAGGTTTCTAAATCATAGTCCCCACCTTTAACATAGATATTAGGCTTAACGATTTCAAGAAAATTCTCAGCTGTTTTTTCATTAAAGATTGATACTAGGTTAATGCATTCAAGAGAGGCTAGAACCTCAGCTCTATCAAGCTCATTATTTATTGGACGTAAATCACCCTTTAGCCCTTTAATAGAAGCATCACTATTAATTCCCACAATTAATATATCTCCAAATGTCTTTGCTTTTTGAAGTGATCTGACATGCCCTATATGCAAAATATCAAAGCATCCATTGGTAGCTACTATCTTTATATCTTTGTTTCTTGAGCGTAAAAACTCTATTTTATGTTGTAGTTGGTGAAGAGGGATGATTTCTGCCATTTATCCAAATCTTCCCGTTATGTAGTCTTCTGTACGCCTGTCTTTTGGGCTACTGAATATTTTTGCAGTTGCATCGTATTCGACTAAAAACCCAGTTCTTTCTTCTGTCGTCCAAAAAAATGCAGTGTTATCAGATATTCTGCTTGCTTGTTGCATGTTGTGAGTAACAATTACAATAGTTAGTTCTTTTTTCAATTCATTTAACAGATCTTCAATCTTTAAAGTAGCAATAGGGTCAAGTGCAGAGCAAGGTTCATCTAATAGTAAAATTTCAGGTTCAACAGCTAGTGCTCTAGCTATGCAAAGCCTTTGTTGCTGACCACCTGAAAGTTCATAAGCATGATCTCCAAGCTTGTCACATACTTCTTGCCATAAAGCAGCTTGCTTTAAACTCTTCTCTATAATTTCATCTAAAACCTTCTTGTCTTTAATTCCATGCATTCTAGGTCCATATGCAACATTATCGTAAATGCTCATGGGGAAAGGAAATGGTCTTTGAAATACCATTCCAATTTTTCTTCTAAGCTCTATTAAATCTATACCATTTTTATAAATGTCTTCATTGTGAATCAGTATTGTACCTGTTATTTTGGCACCTGGTACAGTATCATTCATTCTATTTAAAGACCTTAATACGGTTGACTTACCACATCCAGAAGGTCCAATTAAGGCAGTGATTTTATTGGCTGCAATTTCTAGGTTAACGTCCTTGACTGCAATAAAATTGTAATAATAACAACTAACACTGGTTAGGTTGATTAATGATTTTTTTGATGTTTCTGCTAACATTTCAATTGGCATAAATAGTGTTAAACATCATGGATTGTAACACAGTAAAGGCATGATTAATTATGCATAAACGATCTATATTACTTGAATTGTTAAATCCTTCTAAAATTTTGATTAATAGTTAATAAGTCATATAAAATTTAGATAATAACCTTATCTAATATATGAAAGAACAAATTATAAAAGATGAATCTAATACTACACATTTCTCTTTTAGTGATGTTTTACCAAAGAGACTAAAGCATAGAGTTTACTTTTCAATAAATGGAGAAGGTTATGGCCATTCAAGTAGAGCGTTAGCAATTGCAAGACAGCTTCACCCAGAAGAAGTAGTTTTAGCTAGCTATGGATATGTGTTAAAGAGGTTGGAGAAGACAGGTTATTCTACTGTAGAAATTTCTCCTGAAATAAGTTTTGTAGGCAAGGATGGGAATTTTGATATAGGTTTAACTATTTTAAAGAATAGTTCATGGCCAGTTTCTATAAATCAACTAATAAATGAAGAAAAGAAAATAATGCAAAACTATGGTATTACTTGTGTGGTTGCTGATTCAAGAAGTGCACCAGTATTTGCAGCTCATAAACTTGGAATTCCTTGCATTTTACTAACCAATCAAACTACTTTTGCTCCGTTTTTTGATGTGGGGATAAATGATCTAGAAGAAAGCTTAATTGAAAAATCATTTAAGGACTGGCTTAGAGCTGGTACTAAAGCAGTTTTAACCAATGCAGCAGAACCATTTGTTTTAAAAGTAGTTAAAGACTGGCTTCAAGCAGCTGATGAAATATTTATTCCAGATCTCCCGCCACCATATTCATTGTGCTTACCTTTGCTTTATCATGAAAACTTTGTAAAGAAAAAACAAAGATTTATTGGACCATTGTTGCCATGGAGCTGGAAATCTCTTACTGAATCTCAAGAGAATAATTACGCACATTCTACTTGTCATAATTACAAGAAAAAAATTGTCTGTGCTTTAGGAGGTCATAAATATAGAAAACCATTGTTTGATGCAGTTCTATTGCTTGCTAAGAAGATGACTGATGTTTTATTTGTAGTATTAAGTGATTTTAAGTCTGATCTGAACTTGCCAAACGTACATTTGATAGGTTTTGTAGAGAATCCCGGGATTTATTATTTGAACTCTGATTTAGTTATAACTCAGGCAGGACACAGTACTGCTATGGAAATAATGACACTTGGTATTCCAATGCTTGTGGTTCCAGATTCAGGACAGGTAGAACAGGAATCAAATGCAAAGAGGCTTTGTGAACTAGGTATAGCTAGTATGCTTTCTTATAGAGATCTTAGTGTAGAAGCTTTATATAGTCAGGTTCGATATATGTTTAATGAAGATTCATTTCTACAGGAAACTAAAAATTTAAGTAAAATTGCTAGGGGCTATCTGGCTCAAGAAGAGTCAGCAAGAATAATTAGAGATTATTCAACGAGGATACAGGCGTATTAGGTCACTTCCGTAGGGAACAGTCGCGACTGTTCCCTACGACGAAAATTATGAAAATAATAATTTCAATTCGTTTAAAACACGCTCATTTTGTTCTCTCGTACCAAGAGTAATTCTAAGAAGTTTGTTTCCACCTGTACCAAAAGCTGAACACTCTCGTGTAATAATTCCTTTTGCCATAAGCTTGTCTGCTACATCTTTTGACAGTTGTGGTGCAGTTTGAATAGTAATAAAATTAGCATCTGTAGGTAGATAACTTATGCCTGCTTTTGAGAGTTCTTTATAATAAAACTCTTTGGCTTCTCTTACCATCTTTAGAGTTTTATTTACAAATGATGTATCATCCAAAGCATGTAGTGCTGCAGCTTGTGCTGGTCTTGAAACTACAAAAGGGGTAATTGAATTAAAATAATAACTTGCAATTGACTTATGAATAAATGCATAACCTACTCTATAACCAGCTAAGCCATATAGTTTTGAAAATGTTCTTCCAATTATCAAATTAGGATATTTTTCTATCCAGCTAGTAAGTGTGACACCACTAAATTCACTATAGGCCTCATCTAGAAAAACAATTTTGTCTGTATTTTCTAATATAGTTTTTATATCTTCTGTTCTCATTAGGTTTCCAGTAGGATTGTTTGGGGAGCAAATAAATATTATTTTTGTTCTTTTGTTTATAGCATTTAAAATTCTTTTTACATTCATTTGATATCCATCTTTTGCTAGTGGAATTAGTCTTGGCACTGCACCTGCCCATAAAGTAGCAAGCTCATAACATGTAAATGTAGGTACAGAAATTATTGTTTCATCATCATTGTTTAAAAACAGTCTTGCAACCATTTCAAAAATATGATCCATTCCATTTCCTACTACTACGTCTACGTTTTTTAACTTGTTTACTTTTTTAATTTTATTAGCTAGTTCTTCTGATGTAACTTCTGGATATATGTTTACTTTTTCTAGTGCAAAAGTAGCAGCGATTTTTGCTTTTAGTGAAGATCCTAAGATGTTTTCATTGCTACCAAGTTTTAAAATTTGTTTTGGATCTAAATTATACTTATTTGCTATTTCAATAATTGATTTACCTGCTGTATACTGGTGAAGTTCAAGTATAATTGGTCGTAGGTTTTTTGTAGCAGTGTTTTGTTTTGGCATATTCAATATGTTAGATGGCATAAAAGATTTCTTTCAACAATATGGTAGCATTGGTTTATTTCTTAATGCTTTTTTTGATGGATTCATTCTACCACTACCACCTGATTTCATCTTATCTGGATTAGCAATACAGAAAGTAAAAGACCCGACAATACTTGCAATGATATGTAGTTTAGGTTCTGTTATAGGTGGTTGTATTGGATATTGTGTAGGAAGATTTGGTGGTAGGCCATTAGTACATAAGATATTTCCAAGCAATGCTTTTTTAAATAAAGCTGAGGGACTATTTACAAAGTTTGGTGTGTGGGCAATTGTAATTGATGCATTTACCCCAATACCATATAAAGCACTGACGCTTGGAAGTGGCCTAATGAAATTTAATCCTATTCTTTTTGCAGCTGTAAGTTTTCCAGTTCGAAGTATTCGATATATTCTTGTAGCAAATACAGCAAGCTTTATAGGAGATCAATTACGAGCTGAGTTTGAAAGAACTGTTTTATTAATAGCCATTGGAATAGTAGCATTAATATTTTTAGTTGCTGTATTAAAAAGAAAATTGGTTAGGGAAGTTGAGTAATTAACTTATTTTATATTTTCTGGAAATGGTTCTAATCCTACAATTTCTTTAGCTCTTTGTAATATTTCAGAAAGCTGTTTATCATATTTCTCACTAGAGTATCCTTTATAAGTGTTCAACTGGGGATTATCTCCTTTTAAATCTTCAAGAGACATTTCTTTTCCATATCCTTGTAAAGTATAAGACTCTAAGCTTCTCAAAGTGAGTGCTGTAAGACCTAGTAGTAAAGAAGGATTATCAGTGTTTAATTGATTAATAGGACGGAAAGAACCACCCAATAAATAATTAACATATTTAAGATCGACATGTTTACGACTCTCATAACCAGAGCGATTTCTCATGTCATAAATTTGTATGTTTGCTACTTTACCGAATGAACCTAGTTCAAGATTTGAATAATTATGATATAAAGAACTTAAGTCAATGCATAATTGTTCATACCCACGAATTTTTTGAACAATTTGATCTTGTACATTATCTTGTTGTTCTATTCTTGCTCTAACGGAATGGCTTGCAGCATTAAGCAGACTACTTCTGACTTTAGGATCATTAGTTCCTTCTGCTAAATAACTTATAGCTGCTGTTTGTTCATCTTCTGTTAGTACTTTTGAAGCAGCATTTATTAGGCGAGCGACTTGTTTTTGAGCGTTTATTGTAGGTTGTGTCTTAATAGCCATTTATTATCTCCTTAAATGTTTTGTTTAGATGATCTTAAAGTAACACACCTATAATTTCTTAATCAATAGAAAATCTAAAGAAAAACTTAAATTGCACCTCAGGTTAGATAAATTTATTTTAATGTTTTTTCTTAATGTTCTTAATCCTACCTATAATTCGTAACCTGCAAAGCTATTCCATAATCTTTTTGTCTGATAGTTGAGATAGTTGTTTGAAGATCGTCTTTGCTTTTTCCTGAGATTCTTACTTGGTCACCTTGGATAGAAGCTTGTACTTTTAGTTTTAGATCTTTTATGTCTTTAACTATTTGTTTTGAAACCTCTTGTTCGATTCCATTAATAGGTGTAAAAACTTCTCTTACCTTGTCACCACTTGCTTTTTCTCTACCTTTGGATTTTATAGCTTTTATATCAATTCCTGCTTTTACCATTTTTTGATAGAGTACTTGGGTGACTTGATCCAGCTGAAAATCAGAATTGGATATTAGCGTAATGGTCTGAGTTCCTTTATCGAGCTCAATAGAGCTATTTGTGTTTTTTAAATCATATCGATTTTGAATTTCTTTTACTGCATTGTTAATTGCATTATCTAGATTTTGTAAATCAACTTTGCTAACTATATCAAAACTACTTTCATTAGACATTTGTTTATTCTCCTTAGAAAATATTTTAATATAAATGTTTGTGTTTTGATCATGCTTGAATACCAATCCGCACAATTAAACTTACTATTTTTCCGCGCCCAGCAGACAGTTTTGCGCTTTGCGAGCTGTGCAAGCAAAAGCAAAACTTTGTCTGCGGTAAGGCAGGAAAATGCAAAATTATTTCAGCGGATTGGTATAATGTAATCGTTATATTTAAGAGCATTGAAGTATTAATGAAAAAGAGGTTTAGATAATTAATAATGATGGATGAAGCTATTATAGGGATTGTAATTAGTGGGATTGTATGTTTTTGTTTATCTTTGTTTATTTTTCTCATGAATAAAAAATATAAAGAATTTATGGATAGAAAAGATTAGTCAAGATTAGGCTCCAAACTTAAAACCTCTTTAGCACTAGATTTTATTAAGTCATCATCATATACAAAAGGTTTATCCTCATTATTAATCCATCCTTGTGTTTGATCTTTATAGTATGGACTTCCTATTTGAGATGACGTGCCAAGAGGAAGCTGTATGTGTGCTTTGTTTGGATTTTTTAAATTAATGACTACTCTTGCAGATGGTCCCCAAATAACTTTTAAACCATTCTTGGTTCCAAATGCACTTATAGTGTCTTTATTACCACTTACAGGTAGTGAGCCAGCATTTATAAAGAGTCCTAATATTGGTAGTGTTTTGCTAAATAAATGTTCAAATGTTACTGAGTGATATTTTCCCCACTTCCAGTCATTTGGATCTTCGCTTCCTGTGATATTTTTAATTTCATTTACTGCATCACGTAGAGCAAATAAATAGAGTGTTTTATAATTTTTAATTCCATCTGGAAGCCAATAAACATCTTCATCACTAAGTATTTTAATTAAAGCTAAGCTACCAGCTCTCCATTCTTTTAGATAGTCATTAGTAAGATCGGGTCCTAATTTGCTCAACAATATTTTTTTAAATAAATTTTCATATGTCTTTTCAAAAATAAATGCTTGAGGGCTTTCTGTATCAAGCTTGAAATCCCATTTACTTAAGAGCTGAATTACAGGGAGTAGATCCTGACTGATGATTTTTGAATCATAGAATGAGTCAAGTATTTGTACTGTAATATAGTTAGCTACCCAGCTGTATATGTCTTTTTGGATTTCTTTATTCTTTTTTAGATTTGGATTTTGTAGTTGTGAAAGCAAAGTGCTTATTCTTACAGCTCTAAACGGTGACATGAAATTCTCACCTAAACTATATTTAAAATCGTGACTAATTACTTTATTGTTAGCGCTTACTATGTAGCCAACAGGAGGGTTATAAGCATGAGGTAATTCATCAAATGGAATATTCCCATGCCAGCTATTGTTACAGTTAAACCCTTGAATTGGTACAGTTCCATTTTCATTGTATCGAAGAGGAATTACTCCTCCTGCCTGATAGCCTATGTTTCCATCTTTATCAGCATAGTGGAAGCTTAAGGTAGGACCACTATATTTTTTTAAGGCACTTCTAAAATCATTCCAGTTATTGGACTTTAATAGATTCCAAATTGAACCTATACTATCGTAGTTTTTGGCTTCAATTGTACTCCACTTTAGCACTAAGGCTTTTTTCTTATCTCTGTCTAGAACTGTGCCACAGTCAGTAATTATGGACTTGTGAATATATGGTTCTTTTTGGTTTTTTATTTTTATTTTTGATTTGAATACTTTTGCTTTATGCCAGCTAGTTCCATCGCTATAGAGTAAAGAGTTTTCATTTTTAAACTCACCAATAAAAACATCTTGAACATCAGCAGAGAGACTGGTAATGCCCCAGGCTATCATGCCATTGTGTCCGATTAATAGTCCTGGCAGTCCTGGAATACTAAGTCCAACAGCATTTACATCTTTAGATTTTAAATGGATTGGATACCAAAAACTTGGATTTGAAAGCTCCATGTGTGGATCATTTGCAAGGATAGGTGAATCTTTAGAACCAATAACCCAACAGTTTGATCCCCATGTAAAGCCTTCCCAGCGGTCTTGTCCATTTCTTAAAAAGTCAGCTGCTTCAATTACTTTTCTCTTAATTTTAAAATAAGGTGCAGTAAATATTTTTTTTAAGGTAACTTTTTGCTTAATGTCTTTCCATTTTTGTAATAAACTTGCATTTTTAAAACTATACTCATCAAATACAAAATATTTTTTTGCATTGTAATTAATTATAGGATTTCCAGGAAATGTTTGTTCAAGTAAAGCCTCTGCTTTTTCAGTAGGTATTGTTTTATATATTTCTTGTCTGATTAAATCAAGCTGCCAGCTTGTGTCAATTATTTCAGCAAGTTGTTTGATTAAAACTACTGAATCTATTGGTTTCCAGGGAGCTGGAATATAATTTAAGACTTTAAATTCAATAGGCAGTCTATTTTTATTTTCATTGATGTAAGTACTTACTCCTTTACTATAACTGTCTAAAACAATCAAAGTTTCTTTGCTGGAGCTTTTTAGCTCTTCTGTAGCACTACGCATTAGTCCAATTCTTCTAGCATAAGTGTCTCTTATTAATCCTTTATTTCCCAGTATTTCAGAGAGTTGTCCTTTTGCAGCACGACGTGCTATATCCATTTCAAATAAACGATCTTGTGCTGTTAAGTAACCTTGTGTAAAAATTAGATCTTCAGTGCTATTAGCAAGAACATGTGGTCTGCCGTGAGAGTCAAAATATATAGTTACTTTGTCTTTTAAACCCTTTATAGTAATTGTGCCATTTCTCTGAGGTTGACTTATGAAAATGTATACAGCAACTAATAATATAAGTAAGGATATACTAAAAAGGCTAATAAATATAATATTCTTTTTGTTTGTTTTCATCTTTTCATAATTTATAGACTACTATATTCCTTGGCAGGATTGTTTCTACCTACCGCCGATTTTTTCGCTGTGCTCCCAAAATCGGCTTTCCACAGTGCTCCCAGTTTACTACTTATTAACATCCTACAGATTTTACCGAATAAATCGGATAAAATCTTATCTTGTAAGCTGTTTATTTAGAAATATTATGTTAGGTAGGCAGTAACACAGAATTTTTATGGATAAACAGAAATTAAAATTTTCTACTTTAAATTTACCCAGTTTTAATGATATCTCTTTACCAGGTCAGGTTAAAGAGGTAATTAAAACATTATCTTCAATGCCATGTGAGATATATATTATAGGAGGGTTTGTTAGGGATTTAATGCTTGAACAAGTTTCATATGACTTAGATTTTGTTATTGTGGACAAAAGCAGTGTTGAGGTTTGTAAAGAATTAGTAGCCAAGTTCTCTGGCAACTATTTTATTCTTGATGAAGTTACTCAAACAGTAAGATTTGTATTAAAGGATGAGAATGTTTTTGCATATACATTTGATTTTACCCAGGTTAAAAAAGAAGCTTTAGAGGATGATTTTAAAAGACGAGATTTTACTATAAATGCACTAGCAATAAATTTAAAAGAACAAGATGTTTTAATAGACAAATTCTCAGGCTTAGATGATTTAAAACAAAAAAAAATAAAAGCTATTAAATTAGAAAACCTTATAGATGATCCATTGCGGTTTCTGAGAGCATTTCGTTTTGCTTCAAGTTTAAATGCCAACATTGATGATTCTGTACTTAAGTATATTCCAGACAATCTAAACTATTTTAATGAATCAGTTTCAGCAGAGAGGATATCCACTGAGCTTTTTAAAATACTTGACTGTGATGATTCTTTTAAATATTTAAGACAAGTAGCAGACGTTGGACTACTTGAAAAAATATTTCCAGAATTAACTCCTATGAGAAAAGTTCCTCCAAATGATCATCATCACTTGTGGTTGTTTGATCATTCAGTAGAATTAGTAAACACTTGTGAACAAAATTTTCTTAAGATTCCTGTATGGGCTCAAGAACTATTAAACAAAGAGTTTGGGCTCTTACAATCACCGAAAACTAAAGCAGTAGTAAAGCTTGGTTGTTTATTTCATGACTTAGGGAAGCCTAGTACCTGGGAAATAAAAAAGATAAATGACACTGAAAAACATACTTTTTATGGACACGATAAAGTAGGAGAAACAATTACAAAAGAAATTTCTGATAGATTGAAATTTAGTAACTCTGTAACTGAGACACTATCGAAACTTGTTAGATATCACTTAAGACCATTTCAACTACAACAAGGTGAAGCATCCATTACTCAACGTGCTTTATTTAGATTCTTTAGAGATGTAAATGAAGATACTCCTTTACTTTTAATGTTAGCTATGGCAGATCTTTATGCAACGCGTGGTCCTAAAGTTTCAGATGAGACTTTAGTTCGAGATGAAAAGCTGCTTCTATACTTATATGAGGAGTATAGAAAATATAAAGACAATGAAATTGAAAAAGCTAAAAAGCCTAAGCTTTTAGATGGAAATCAAATCATGAAACTAACAGGCTTAAAGCCCTCACCTGAACTTGGACAGATAATGAAAGATTTAGATGAAGCAATTGGAGTGGGTGAAGTAAAGACTAAAGATGAAGCTATTACATGGGTTCTTAATAAGAAGGATTTATAGTGATGCTTTTTCTTTTTCTGATAAGGCTTTTTTGGCTTCAAGGCTAGTGTTTACCTTGATTAGATCTTTTAAAATTTCAACACCTTTTACAAGCTGAATGTCTTTTCCATCTTCTGGTTTTCTTTTTGATGGGAGTTGGTTAGGATCGCTAAACCATGCGCCTTTACTGGCTTTATAATCTTCAGCTGTAAGTTTTATTTCTACATCTGGTCTAATTCCTAATTGATTTATATCTACTTTAGCTGGGGTTAGATATTTTGCAATGGTAATGTTTACACCAGAACCATCATCTAGCTTGTTTATACCTTGTACCAATCCCTTTCCAAATGTTTTGCTTCCTACAATTCTTGCTCTTTGATTATCTTTTAAAGCACCACTAAAAATCTCACTTGCACTTGCACTATTTTCATTTACTAGAAGTACTACTGGTTTGTCTGTAATGGTTTTATCATCAGCTGTAACTGACTGTATATAGCCATCTCTATCTACTGTACTAACTATAACTCCATCACTTAGAAACATATCTGAAATTTCAATTGCATTAGTTAATAGTCCGCCTGGATTGTCTCTTAAGTCTATTAGTATTCCATCTGCTTTAGAAAGCTGTTTTAGTGCTTCTATCATTTCTCTTGTAGCTTCTTGTGAAATAAAGCTATTAAGCCTAATATAGGCAATATTGGTTTTAATGATTTTTGCATGACCTTTGGCAATAGCTTTTATAGGGATTTCAGCTCTTGTTATGATCTTCTTAAAAGATTCTTTGCTTCGAAGTATGGTTAATGTGACTTGTGTATTAATTGGGCCCTTGATTTGATTTGCTGCTTCTTCTACTGAAATACCTTTTGTGGAACTGCCATTTATTTCAGTTATTTCATCACTAGGAAGTAACCCAGCTCTTGCTGCTGGTGTTCCATCAATAGGTGCAATTACAATTAATCTTTGACTTTTATCCAAGCCTATTTGTATACCAATTCCAGTAAGCTTAGCATTAATAGCTTGTTTTTCATCATCAAAATCTTTTTTGCTTAAAAACCTTGTGTATCGGTCTCCAAGACTGGCAAGCATGGTTTCAATGGCTTTATGAGAATCTGCTAGTGTTTTTAATTTACCATGGTATCTGTCTTTCCAAATTCCCCAATCTTGTCCATTGAAAGTTTGATCAACAAAATCTTTTTTAATTAATTCCCAAACTTTTGTGTATAGTTCCTCAGGATCAACATTATCAAATTCAGCTTCTAGGCTGTCTGGAGAATTGCTGACTTCAATTCCAGCCTTTGCATTTTCAAGGGTCTGATTACTAAATAACGTAAAAGAAAATATTACTAAAAATATAAACCAGGATTTTATTAGTGTGTAATTATTTTGTTTCTCAAATTGCATTCTAGTAATATTCTTCCCAAATTTTTAAAAGAGCCACTTAATTTCACTCTTTGTAAAATTAATATTATCAAATTTTACTGTTTTTACCCCTGAGTATTACCCTAAACATAGTATAGGAAGGTTATCAAATGGTAAAAAATAAAGAATTAGTTCAATGCTTTATTAGCTAGCTGCCCACAAGCTGCAGCAATATCTTCGCCTCTTTCACGTCTTATAGTTACTTTTTTCTTACTCTTAGTTTCTAAAATTTGTTTAAATTTGTGAATTTTTTCAGAACTTGGTCTTTTTAATGGAGAATGATTATTATCTAAATCTACCATATTATATGGAATCAAATTAATATGGCAATGTAAGTCTTTAATTAAATTGCTAAGCTCAGTAGCTTTTTCTGGCTGATCATTTAACTCATCAAGTAAAATATATTCAATCGTTATGCGTCTATTTGTTTTTTCATAATAATAGTGAAGACTTTCCATCAGATCATCTAATCGATATTTTTTTGAAATGGGCACAAGCAATTCTCTTGTTTTTTGATCAGGTGCATGAAGAGAAACAGCAAGTGTAATCTGCAATTTTTCTTCAGCCAGTTTTTTTATCTGTGGAATAATGCCACTTGTTGAGACAGTAATTTTTCTTCCACCAATACTAACTGAGTCTTTAATTAAATAAATTGCTTTTAAAACCTCATCATAATTTAAAAGCGGCTCACCTTGTCCCATAAAGACAATATTGCTAATTCTTTCTTTTGTATCTCTTTGAATACCAAGAATCTGGTCTACAATTTCATTTGCTTTTAAGTTCTTCTTAAACCCTATATAACCAGTAGCACAAAATGGACAACCTACAGCACAACCTGCTTGTGAACTAATACAGGCGCTATATGATTCATGCTCTTCTAAGAACATTCTTACTGATTCAACTACTGTTCCATCTTCTAGTTTCCATAAATATTTTATGGTTTTATCAGTGCTGGTTTGTTTGTCAGCCAGTGACAGTGGGCTTAATTTATAGTGCTCATTTAAAAACTGTCTTTCTTTTATACTCAAATCAGACATTTCATCAAAAGACGAAACCCATTTTGTATAAATCCAGCTATGAATTGATTTGCCTTTAAATGCAGGCCAATTCAGGCTTTTTACAAGCTTAGTAAGATCAGCTTCTTTAAGACCTGAGAGAGATTGTTTGGTTTCAGCACTGGTAGACATAGGTAATAATGATAGCATTATCGTTATCTTGCTTTATATAATCCAGAAAAAATGCTAAAAATAACAATAACTATGGTGAAAAAACGATTTAAGCTTTTTAATTATCAATTGTCCATTATCAATTTTCAATTAACTATTCTTTGTCTCTTTGCTTCTCTGCTTATTTGTCCTAATTCTTATGCTAGTGACTTCATCCTTCCTAATACTAGCGGTGAACCTGTAGTCATAGATGTTTCAAGCTTAAATCTAAACCTTGGAACAAATGTAAATATTGGAGACTTTAAAGATCAGCCAAGACCTTATAGAGATGGGAATGTTACATCTCTTTCTATAGTGTCACCAGCAGTATCTTCTGGTGAAAAAACAATTGAGATCAGGTCAGGAAGTGCATTGATAACTAAAACAATTAGCTTTCGATCTTCTCCCAGTGGAAATTTAAAAAACTCTCTACTTCCTAACATTAAGCAGGGGAGAGGTGGAAACACAACTACAAAAATTTCTGATGGTAGAGTACTTTTAATAGGTGGTAGCAAGTCTTTAGCAACTGATCCCATTGATACTGTAGAAATATTTAATCCTGAAGTTGGTGTAACTGAGTATTTGAAAAATACGAATGAGCTAAGTAAAGTAACATTAAAAACCCCACGTAGTCAGCACACTGCTACTTATCTTGGTATTACTAACTTGCCTATTGGCATGATTACTGGACCAGTTGAGCAAATCCTTCTTGCTGGCGGATTTTCAAAGGATGGAAATCTTGACAGTACACTTGAAGTTCTTGAAATAAGAGTTGGTACAAACCAAGCCACAAGTACTTTATTGTCAAGTAAAAATGCAAAACTAAAAAAAGCAAGAATATTTCACACAGCCAGTCTTCTTCCTGATGGCAGAGTAATAATTGTGGGTGGACAAGGGCGTATCAGTAAAACAAATCTTGGAGCTTTAAATAGTATTGAGATTTATGATCCTGTTTTAATGACTGTTCAACCATCTGGAATTGTTTTAAGCACATCAAGACTTTTACATACAGCGACTACTCTACAAAATGGAAATATTTTAATAGCAGGTGGTTTTACAAATCAAAAACAAACAGATTTTATTTTTGGTCCAGCTACTGAAAAAGCAGAATTAATAAATGTTTCCAATTTAACTGTAAAAAATGTTTCAGATATGAAGGAAAAAACAGGTGGGCAGAGTGCTACGCTTTTAACTAATGGGTTAGTTTTACTTTTAGGGGGGAATGCTGATTTCTTTTCAAGTAGGAATAAGGATGAGCTTCGTGGCTTATCAAAAGGAACCATTCAGTTTTTTAATCCAAATGATGAGACTTTTAATATTGCTTTAGAAAAGGTAAGTGGTGCAAACTTAGAACTTCAGGTCCCAAGATTTTTGCATAAATCAGTTTTGCTTCCTAATGGAAGCGTGGCAGTTGTAGGTGGGTTAAATATTAAAGCAGGAACAAACTCAAGTTCATTTGTTTTTACACCGGTTACTACTATTGAAGTTTATGAACCTAATCTGTCTACTTTTAGTGGTAGTTCTTTAAAGATTGAAAAGAAAACTTTTCTTGAGTCGTCGGCAGGACGGATACTTCCTACAGCAGTTTTAGTCACTCCAAAAAATAAAACACAAGGATTTTTTTCAAGTGCTGATTTAAACAAGTTTGTGAATTGTGGTATTTATGTTACTGGTGGTTTTACTAATGGTCTTGGACAGTTGCCATCTAAAACTACAGAACTTCTCCAAATCGAATCAAACAATAAAATTGAAGGTAGAGACATAAAAACTACTCCTGAAGCTCTTATTCAAGGTGGGTATTCAAATCAATATTTGATTCAGCTAAATCAGTTTTCAAAAGTTCCAGCTTTAAAAGTAGAACCACAAACAGTGAATCTATCTAGTTCAAATGAATTTAGAGCGAACTTAAAAATATTGTCTACAAATAATCAAGTGGTATTAGTTAGAGCAAATACTGATAGCAGTAGTTCTATAATTGTTAGCCCATCATTATTTCAGGTCGGAGATACTGTAAGCATTTCACGAAAAGACAGTTCTATTTCTGGTGAGTTTGACTTAAGCTTTGTATCTGGTGATGAATCAAATGAGTTTATACCTGCCAAAGTAAAAGTAAATATTTCTGATAGTGCAAAACCATTTTTAGCGACAGAACCTGGTTTTGGTATTTCATTAAGTACACAGGAAGGAAATAATAGCGATAAAATCAAAATAAAAGTTTTATCTCAGGATGGAATCACAGAGTTTTCATCAATACCGCCTACTACTTCAATTACAGCTAAAATTGAAAATCCAGAACTTGCAAATCTTGGTGGTGCAGGGATTTCATCTGTAACAGGTACGCTTTCTACCCAATACAATATAAATGCACTTAAGCCAGGTAAAACCAATATAAATTTTTCTATTGAACCAAGTAGTGGACTAGAAGATATTTTATCTGTATCTATTCCAGTAGAAATAACAGGCACACCAACTTTTTTAAATGAGCCTATAGATACACAGGTGTTAAATTTGTTCAGTCAAAATGGACTTGATTTTTCAAAGACAAATATTCTAAGTTCAAACAGTGTATCAATAGATGATTTAAGACTTTCATCTACAAGCTCTTTATTTCCTTTTTATATCCCAATAAATCTTCAAAGCTCTATAAATGGATCAACTATACAAGGACTGTTTACCATACGTCCGATTTATGGAATAGATTTATTTAATGCTGTACCAAGAACATTAGTGAATAAGGCAGGGTCTGATTTTAGAAATCCATTGACTATACTTCCTTCAGCAATTGGTGGAATATTATCACAGAGTACTATACCAACAGCATTTGTAGCTAGCGATGATGGCATTAGATCATTGGATTATAGTCAAAGTGTTAGTGATAATTTAAGTGAATCTTTTATCAAAGTAAATGGACTTAGTGGGGTAAAAGTTTTAAAACCAATTGAAGTAGCTGGTGTAATAAAACTTCTTGCTTTAAAAGATGAAAAACTGTATTTAATAAACTCTATAAGTGGAGATATAGAATCACTAATCACGTTATCAGGAAATGGTTTTGAGCTTGGTCTTACTACTATAAATGGACAGCTTGCAGCTATTGTTTCAGTAGGACAAAAAGGTGTAGATGTAATATTTTCAGTGACTGAGAAAAATCCAAGAGTAGTGAACTTTAAACTTCCTGGAGATACAAAGCATATTTCAGTAATAGGAAAACTTGGTGATAATGCAGGACCGTTTGTAGCAGCTTATGATGGAGTTGGAGTACTTTCTCTGTTGAATGTAGTGGATGTAAATGCAGCAGTTCAAACGATAGATGTAAGTAGAGAAAAACTTTCTAAAACTAGTTATGTAGGAAGATATACAGTAGGTGGAAAAGTTACAGATGTACTTGTAGCAAGTGGCGATAGAAAGCTTCTTCTATATGATTTAAACAATAAAACAAACATTCCTATAAGCAATAGTTTAAAAATTAAAACACAGATAAAAGATCTTGTTGTAATTGGGGGTATAGCTTATGTAGCCTTAGGTACTAGTGGCATTGTAGGAGCAAGTATTGGTTCTTTAATTGAAGTAAACAATTCTAAATCAGTAAAAGTGGCAGAGTTTAAAAAGAATAAACTAAGACTTTTAAAATCTGATGGAAGAATACTTACAAAGTCAAAACCACTAAATGCTATAAAACTAGTTGATTCTAATCCATTTTTATTAGCAACGGGTGAAGGGAATAATCTTACTGTTATTAGGGTGTTGCCGTAATGTTGGTATTAACAGCTTCAGAAGGAAGTTTAATGCTCCTTTTGCCTTCATCAACAGCTTCAGAAAGACGTTCAAGAATCTCAGCAATAGCAATCATATCTTTAGGAGTCTTTGCTAAAGCTTCATCAAGCTCTTGTGGAGTTAATGGAGGTAAGCCAGCTTTTTTTCTAGCTTCTATATTCCATGCAACAAGCGCACTAGCAGTAGGAGTTGTTCCAATATTAAGTGGAAAAATACTATAAGTTGTTATAGTTGCTTCTGGGGCTATATTATGTGCTACTGAAGCTACTCCTGTAGGGTTACTACTTTCAACTAGTTCATTACTCTTTGGAGAAATATCATAAGTTGTTATAGTTGCTCCTGGAGCTATATTATGTACTACTGAAGCTACTCCTGTAGGATCACCGCTTCCAACTAGTTCTAAGCTTTCTGTAGAAGCCTTGACATCAATAGGCTTTTTGCTTGGTAATGCTGGTGGTGAATTACTTGGTATTGTTGACATATTATTCTCCTTCTTAAATATTTGTATAACTATAGATTTATAATAACATGCGCAAAAAAAAATCATTAGATTTTATAATCTTTTAATCTTAGGGTTAAGGGAAAAACATTGTACTTGCAAATGTAGGATTTATCTGGCTTTGCCAGGAAATCCGATCCAACGAAATATTTGACCGAGAGAAGGTTCAGACAAGCTGAACCTATATTCTGAACCTATATAAAAAACCTTAACCAAATCAGCTATTTTGCCTGATTCACAAATTATAAGAATTGTTTTAAGGTTAATTGCATGAGCACAGCATTAATATCACCAGAAAAGATAGAAAGCAAAATATATCTTATTAGAGGAAAGAAAGTTATGCTGGGTAGTACTCTATCTGAGCTTTATGAAGTTAAAACTAAAGCATATTACAAGCTATTAAACGCAACAAAGATAGATTCCCAGAAGATTTTATGTTCCAGTTAGATCAAAAAGAATACGAAATTTTGAGGTCACAAATTGTGACCTCAAACAAGGGTCGTGGAGGACGGCGGTTTAAGCCATATGCTTTTACAGAACAAGGAGTGGTTATGCTTTCCAGTGTTTTAAACAGTAAGAAAGCTATCCAGGTAAATATTCAGATTATGAGAACGTTTACTAAACTCAGAGACATGATTGAGAGCAACAAAGAGCTTACTGAAAAATTCAAACAACTTGAAAGCAAAATTGAAAAACATGACTCAGAGATTCAATCAATTTTTAATGCCATTCGTCAGTTAATGATGCCACCAGAGAAACCTAAAAGAAAAATAGGATTTTATGTAGCTGATGAAGATATAAAGAATATGAAAAACTTCAAAGGAGTGAAGTTCTATGATAATTTACAGTAATTAAGATTCAACTTTTGTTATATCAACGATTTCTTCTGTTGTACTGCTAGCTCTTAATTGAATAGCTTCTTCAATCAATGTTTTAATTAGCTTTGATTTTTTATTGAAATCTTTAAAAGATAAAACAGCTTTGCTGCCTACCTTTGGAATATCTATGCTTAACTCTATCCATGACTTACAGCCATTGTAATTAGGTGAGTGTGTTATTAAAATAGGATCACCAAGCTTATAAACCCTAAGCAATAAAATCTTTCCTTTATGATCTGGATAAAGATTCCATGATGAAACTAAGTGTTCATCAGTATTTGCTAGTTCACTGGATAAAGCTAAAAGCTCATCAATAGATTCAGGTATAATTTCTTCCTCTACAAGAGCCCAATATTTAAGCTTAACTTGATTGTCTTTGTTTATGACATTTCTTTCATTTAGTACAGAAGTAAATTCAGGCTTTATTTTTTCAATGCTTTGATGTGTATAAGTAGGATATAAAACAAATTGCTTACTCTTAGTTTTAAAAGCTTCATTAGGTGTTCTGACATTTGGAGTATCTTCAATGCCACCTTTTCTCCATATGGCAATTAGCTTGCCGCTTCCAAGTGCTTCTAAAGTACTATTCCATTCCTTCAATGCGTCTTTCATAGCTTCATCCTTAATTTTATTTAACGTTCAATCATATTACTACATCTTAGATTTTCATACATTAATTTTTTTTAATGTAATTTTTATCAAAAAGTTTTGCACTATAAATTAACAATTTCTTTAGATTTATGGAGTTCTCTATAGGCATCTCTCAGTTGTTTTCTTAACCATTCAGGAATATTATCTTTTAAAAATTTTATTCCTTCAGGATGATTTTCAAGTGCAGCTGCTAATCGAAAGATTAAAGCATCATGTGGATGTAAGTGAAACTCTACTAGCTTTGCAAGATTCCAATATAAATCTCCAATTGTATTTGAGGTGTTTTTTGGATCATCCTCTTTAAATTTCTCTATAAGTTTGTCAAACCACTCTATGTCTTTTTTCTTAAGTGGTTCAAGAGAATTAGGAATTTCTGGTTTAATCCCTAATTCTTTAGATAGTTTCATAAATAATATGGAAGATAAAAAAGATGAGTTATATATAGAATTTAAAATATTTACGTTATAAACATCTTCTTGTGGTTGATGTTTGTGAACATTTTCTGCCACAGCTAACACCATCTTAATTGTGGAATCTATTTGTAGTCGTGGTGGCTTATGAAGGCTTAAGAGCGGCTCACGAAAATCATTTCTAAAGAGAGTGGGTTGGTGATTTGATACAGGATTCATTGATTCTAATTATTACAAAATAGAATTGCTTTAATCAATTAAAAAAGCTAAAGAAAAACTTAAGATTTTATTAGTTGCTATAATAGGAGCTGTCTTTTTAAGATATTATTGAACTTGCAGGCGCTTTTTTAGACTGTTTAATTAATTCATGAATTGCTTTAACTAGTTTTGTTATTCCAATCTCTAGTTCTTTAGGACCTTTAGCAAGCATATATGCTGGAGTCGTTACAATTAAATTTTTATTGTCTAAAACAATTTCTTCAGCATTTTTATTTATGTGTTTAGCACCCCAGGATTCAAGTTTCTTTGCAGTACCTTGATCTGTACCTATGGTAAGCTCAACATTTTTATCTCCAAATATTTTTGCTAGTACATTTGGTGCAATACAAATAGCGCCAATGGGCTTGTTTAGACTGTGAACTTCTTTTAAAAACTTTTCTACCTCTGGTAGTACTTGTGCATTTTCACCAGCTTGTGCAAAATTGCTTAAATTGCAAGCTGCACCAAATCCACCGGGTAGTATTACGGCATCAAGATCACTTGCTTTTACCTGACTTAAATCTTTTATATTTCCTCTTGCAATTCTTGCAGATTCAATTAACATGTTTCTTTTTTCATTTTCAGGTTTGTTAGTTAAATGATTTATAACTTGTGTTTGATCTTTATTTGGTGCTATGCAAATATATTCTATTCCTTCTCTATCAAGGGCTAATAAGGTTATAATTGCTTCATGAATTTCAGAACCATCCATTACACCACAACCACTTAATAACACACCGATTTTATACATTAATTTATCTCCTTTAGAATTTACAGCAAAAATATTTTAGCATGACGTGACAGGTGGCACTATTTTTTATTAGAGAAATTTAAGAAAATCTCCCCAAATGCTGACTCTACTTGATGTTGGAGAAAACTCATATATTATAGGGTTGTCGCTTATTAGAGATTGATCTCATAACCACTTCTTTATCTAATATAGTTAGCACTACTTTTCATTTAAATAAATTTATTTTTATATAAATGTTCTTAGGGAATGAGATTAATGTACAAGGATGAAACTCTCATTCTCATGGGAGTTCTATATGTAATCTTATGACTAAGAACAAATGTTTTTCTTACACTAGAAATGATTGTGTTGCATTATTGTTGATTTATAACACTTCGTTTTGTCTTTGGTGTATGTTTCTAACAAATGACAGAAGAATAGGAGTTTTAGCTGCATTTTTAATTCTATTGGTCGGGCTATTTATTTTGACTTTAGGTGATATGTTCCAAAAGAAAAAGGACTTAAAGGGTGAGGTAATAGAAGAAGAAAAGCTAATTAGAAAGTGGATCAATGATGAATATAAGCGCATTTATGCGCAGAATAAGAAAAAAGAACTCTTAGCTAAGGTGGGCTTTGAAGAGGAGTATATAGATATGAAGTCTTGCCCCAATTTAAAATTGACAGAGAAGGTTCACTTTGCATTTTTGCAAAAATTCTCTCAAAATCTCTCCATTGATGAGACTATAAGGAATCCCTAAGGGAATTATCTTCATATGAATAGGCGATAAAGAAAAAAAGGAAATTAAGGATTATTAGTTTAATGGATATTGAAAGGTAGGTCTTATGAGTTTAAGAGATCTTAGTAAAAAAATCACAAATAGCAAAACCCATATAAATAGTACAGCACAAGATATATTTAAGGCTCAAGAAAATAATAAAGTAAATGTTTGTAAGTATGCAAGCAGAAAATTTCTAGAAAAAACAGAAAATGAAAATCAAATACTTAGTTCTGAAAAGAGAGATGAGTTGATTAGAAAATATGCTTATCTTGTAAACTGGATTGTTAGTAGATTGCCTGTAAATAGTTTAAAAGGTATGGAGAGAGAAGACTTGATTGGCTATGGAACAATTGGATTAATTGAAGCAGTGGACAGATTTGATCCTTCCCGAAATTCTAAATTTCAATCATTTGCAATTGCAAGAATCAGAGGTTCTATTTATGATCAATTACGTGCTTCAGACTGGTTAAGCAGGGGGTCAAGGAAAAAAGTAAAAAACCTATATAAAGTAATTAGTGATTTAGAAAACAAATTAAGCAGATGTCCTACTGATAAAGAAATTGCAGGTGAACTTTCCATTACACTTGGTGAGTTGAGAGTTATTCAACAAGAGGCACAAATTGCAACGTATTCTTTAGATGAACCAAAAGAAGGTTTTTCAGATGATAGCCATTCATTAGTAGATACTGTTTCTTCTAATGAAGTGCCTATCTTAGAAGAGATAGAAGAGCTTGAATTAAAGGAAAGGCTAACTAAAGCTATAGATGGCTTGCCTGAAAGAGAAAGAACAGTAGTAGGTCTATATCATTACAAGAAATTAACTTTTAAAGAAATTGCAGAAGTTCTGGACTTCTCAGAATCAAGAGCCAGTCAAATTCATGCAAGAGCAATTTCTCTTTTAAAATCTAAAATGTTAAAAGATTAAATTTTACTTGTGTAACCCACGGTTACAGTTTTTTTGACACAACTAATATATGATTTATTTGTGTTTGATGATAAAGACATATTTCTCTTATTAGCTTCTTCTGATGATTGCTACTTTGGCAAGTCATTGGTAAACAAGCTATATAAAAAAACAAACAGCCTTCAACAAGTTATGAGTGGAGACTCAGCTCTTGATATAAAACAAGAAGATATTTTTAAATTAGAGAGACTAAAAAAAATAATCGACTCTTCAGACCTAATAAAAATAAAAAATAATTTAAATAAAAATGATATTAAGTTTGTTTCATTGAGTGATATTGAGTACCCAGAACATCTAAAATCAATTCCAGATGCACCTTATGGACTGTTTTATAAAGGAGACATTTCTCTCTTAAAAAAAACAAAAGCAGTAGGAATTGTAGGAACAAGGAATTGTACAAATTATGGAACAAATAATACAAAACTAATTGCCTCTCTTTTATCAGAATATAAAATAACTATTGTAAGTGGCTTTGCTAAAGGTATTGATACAAGTGCACATGTAGGTGCTATAAAATCAGGAAAAACAATTGCTGTTTTTGGAACAAGTGTTGATGTGATTTTCCCGAGTGAAAATAAAGAGCTATATAGAAAGCTCTTAGAGAAAGAGAATTTAATTGTTTCTGAGTATGGTCCTGGTGTTACAGGAGCACCCTGGAACTTTCCACAAAGAAACCGTATAATCAGTGCTTTAAGTGACGCAGTTCTTGTTATAGAAGGTGATTTACAAAGTGGAGCATTGATTACTGCAAGATTTGCTATTAAATACGGAAAACCTTTATTTGCACTACCAGGGCCTATTGATTCACCTATGTCTTCAGGTCCAAATGCTTTAATAAAATCAGGTGTAGCTGAGCTTTTAACCTCAGTGAATGAAATTATGGAAAAGATTGGTGAGGATAGACAAATAAAACTTGATTTGAAAACTCCTTGTGAAGAACCTCAAGGACTAAATGAGATTCAGCAAAATATTTTTAAGTGTGTTTCCTCTGTATCGCTTAGCTTTGATGAGCTACTAACAGAGACAAAAATAAATGTACAAGAACTTTCTAAGCATTTATCGATACTAGAACTTAGGTGTTTAATTGAGAAATCAACTGATGGGAGATATGTGAGAACAAATTGAGAATTAAGAATTAAAAATTGAGAATTTAAGAAAAATATGGAAAAGAAAAATCCAATTAAAGATAAAAGCTATAGTTTTGCATTGAAAATTATAGCTTTGTATCGACAGCTGATTGCTAATAATGAATATGTAATAGGCAAGCAAATTGTTAGATCAGGAACAAGCATTGGAGCAAATGTTGAAGAGGCTTTACATGGTCAAAGTAAAAGAGATTTTATAGCAAAGCTTTCAATCTCTTTAAAAGAAGCTCATGAAACTAACTATTGGTTAAGATTATTACGAGATAGTTCATTGTTAGATGTAAGCTATGTTCAGCCATTACTTCTTGAAATAAATGAATTAATCAGTATTTTGACCTCTATTATAAAAACATCAAGGCAAAATTTAGGATAGACACGATGACTGAAGATTGTTTCCTGATTTCTAATTCTTAATTCTACATTCTAAATCTTGAATTAATCTAGCCATGAGTTACTTTACTTGTATTTTCTTTTGGCATCTCTTGTCTTAATTTAACCCACAACCCATATTCAATACTATCTGTTATAGCTAACCATGTAGCATCTATGATGTTTGCACTTACACCAAGTGTGTCCCACTTTGTCTTTCCATCTGAACTTTCTACATGAACCCTGGTTTTTGCAGCAGACCCATCATGGCTATCAAGTATTCTAACTTTAAAGTCAACCAGTTGAAATTCTTTTAAAGCAGGATAGTAGTGTGTGAGAGCCTTTCTTAAAGCATTATCTATAGCATTTCCAGGACCTACTCCTAAGCTTGCAGTATGGATCACTTCACCTTTTACTTTTATTCTTACTGTAGCTTCTGCTAATTGTTTTGAGCTGGTTATAACTCTATAGTCAACAAGTTCAAAAAACTTTGGTCTTTGTTTTAAAAGATCAAGCAATAAAAGAACGAAACTAGCACTAGCACCTTCAAATTGATAGCCCTTATGTTCTAGTTCTTTTAATTGCTTTAATAGTTCTTGTGCTGTTTGTTTTGGTTCTTCACCAAGGTCTAGTTTATATTTTTCTGCAAGGGATAAAATATTTGAAATACCAGCCTGTTCACTTACAATGATTTTATTTGTGTTTCCTACAAGCTCAGGATGGATGTGTTCATAAGTTCTTGAGTCTTTTTTTACAGCACTGGCATGAAGTCCACCTTTATGTGCAAATGCACAAGTACCTACAAAGGGTTGATGGTCATTTGGATTTAAGTTTAAAATATCTGATATTTGTCTTGAAATCAATGTGAGTTTTAACAAGTTACTATTTGGTAAAACAATTTCATTGTATTTAACTTCAAGATTTGGAATGATTGAGATTAGATTTGCATTACCACAGCGTTCACCAATACCATTGACAGTGCCTTGTATTTGAGTGGCACCTGATTCATAAGCTGTAAGTGAGTTTGCAACTGCTAATTCGCAGTCATTGTGAACATGAATACCAATGATGCATTTATCTTTTGTGATTTCTTTTGCTCTTAAAACACCATTTTTAATATCATTAGGGAGTGAGCCACCATTTGTATCACAAAGAACTATTCCATCAACACCTGCTTCTAGAGCTTGCTTTAGTATTTTTTCAGAGTATTCTGGATTTGATTTAAACCCATCGAAAAAGTGTTCTGCATCAAAAAAAACCTTTTTATTGTGAGACTTTAAGAAATCAATGCTTTCATAAATCATTCTTAAGTTTTCTTCTTCATTTATATTTAATGCAATGTCTACATGCATGTCCCAGCTTTTGCCTACTATAGTGATATATTCAGTTTTAGCTTGGAGTAAAGCATTTAAAATAGAGTCGCTTTGGGCTTTACTGTTTGCACGTCTTGTACTTCCAAAAGCCACTATTTTTGAGTTTTTCAATTCAAGTTTGATGACCTCTTTAAAAAACTCACTATCTTTTGGGTTTGATCCAGGCCATCCACCTTCTATAAAATCTATCCCAAGCTCATCCAGTAATTTTGTAATTTTTAACTTATCATTTACAGATAAAGAAATCCCTTCCATCTGAGCGCCATCACGGAGGGTAGTGTCATATATTTGAATTTTTGGCTTCATTTTGTTAAATCTCAACACTTTAAATGATAAATCGTAATTACTTCTTTTTAAATAGTTTTAGAATGTTTTAAGTATTGTAGAATGTTTAATTAGCTTTCAGTATTTAGCTGTAAGCTTTCAGTGAAACTTAAATCCCCTTAAAAGTTTGATTGATAGGCTAAGATGAGCGAGAGATGTTCCGATGAGGAATATCTTGAGCGTCGAGAAAGAAAAGGAAAAATCTTATTTGATCTGAGATTTTTTCTGGTATAAAAGTCCGAGTGGCGGAATGGCAGACGCGCACGTTTAAGGGGCGTGTGGGCAACCGTAAGGGTTCAAGTCCCTTCTCGGACATTTTTTATATAGCGCTCCGCATTTCATAATGAAATGCTTCGCTTTTTACGGTCTCACTTAACGACGTTCCGGTTTTTCGCTTGCGAAAAAACCTGCACTTGATGCTTTCTGAACCTGTAAATATTTTTTAGTTTTACAGTAGAACAGAAATCTATAATCCTAAGCTGGATGAGGAGAAAGCCCTATTTTCAAGTAATGATTTCAAGAGTTGGTACAGAAGCTACATTGAATGATTATTTAAAAGGTAAATCCTTGAAAAGACTGGCACATATTTTGTGGGCTTTAAAGAGAAAGTACAAACCAAAAGCTAATCTTCCCTATCAGAAACTTAATTTTGGTCAATAGAGTAAGTATTGCATGGTGCCAAAAACTTTGTAGTTGTGGATTTTTTCAAGATATCCGCTGAGCATTGTTCTGAAAAGTTTTTAGTTCTATCGGTATATAGGATATATCTCCATGAATAAGAAACATATTGTCTAATTCCTTATTTAGATCACTATAACCATATGAGCGTTGAATCCATGTGACAATGCGTCTTGCTTCGTCCCAGTTTTTTTCCCTATGTTCAAGCAAGGTTTGTAATATAAAAGATCTTGTTAAATCCATCTTGGTTTTATTCTTCTTAGAAAGATCAGGCAATTTACCATGAACCCCAGTAACAATATACGGTGTAGGTATGAAGTCCTCAAAGTTTTTGTATGGATCTTGAGTTAAGAATTTCAGATCATCAATTATTCTATTTAATATTTTTTCTGTAATGTCTTTAGGCAAGTCTTTTGCCCATCCAGATTCAATATCATCTGACATAATCTCAACACTTTGTAAGTGTTCATTTATCCAATCAGCTTTTGATCTATCTATATCTAGTTGATTAAGTCCTGGAATTAAATCACCAAAGCCAGGGGGAACAGTCTTAGCTATAGCCATAGAAGCCAATTGAATAAAGACTGCTTTTTTTTGACCTTGACCAGCAAAAACCTTATCAAGTGTTTTCTCAGAAAACAATTTTCTTACTGGTTCGGGAACAGTAGGTTCTGGTATCCCTCGTTTTAATATCCTTTGTAGTGCTGATGGGATTTTTAAACTACTCATATTAATTCTCCTTTTTTTATATTGTTTCTTAAATACACTTTGATAATAAACAATTCAACTAAGAGATAAAAGATACAATTTTTCTAATTCTGACCATAACAATTTTTATTATTAAAAAGCTAATATTACATATAGTGCTGATTTATGAGATAAATAGCCCTATTACAAGGTATTAGTTAAGGTCATTTAACGGGTACAATCTTAATAAAGAAATAATAGTTAACCATAACAATTGAATAAAAAGAAGAAAAATTATATGAATAATGAAAAAAATAAATTCCTTTATGAGAAAATTGTAGGAAATATCTCAAATCAAATTCATAAAGGTATACTTAAACCTCTTGATAGATTACCCACAGTTAGAAAGTTAAGTAAAGATCTTGGAATAAGTATAAGCACTGTATTGCTTGCATATTCTGAACTAGAACGAAACGGATACATCCAATCCAAGGTTGGTTCAGGACATTATGTAAGAAGTAGACCACAAATTGAATTCCAAGAACCAAATGCACCTTCTGTAGAAGCAGTGATAAGAAAATATACTAATGATGATCTTGTGTTAAATATTCATGAGCAGTCAAACATACCAGGCTTAATTTCACTTGGAGCAGGGGTTCCAAGTGAAGATATTTTACCAACAAAAAAATTAAATCGCATTCAGACTTCTATCCTTAGGCATTCTGAAAGTGCTGGGATTTTATATGAATTTCCACCGGGCTATTATAAACTTAGGCTTGAAATAGCAAAAAGAATGGCACAGTGGAATGTCAGCATAACTCCTGATGACATTATTATTACAAGTGGTGCTGTAGAAGCAATTACCCTTGCACTTAAGGCTATCTGTAAACCTGGAGATACAATAATTACTGAATCTCCAACTTATTACATTCTTTTACAACAAATTCAAAATCTTGGAATGAAAATTTTAGAGGTGCCAACTAATCCTAGAGATGGAATTGAAATAAATGCATTGAAAAAAGTACTGAGTAAGCATAATATCTCAGCTTGTGTCCTTTATCCAACAATAAATAACCCGTCAGGTTCTGTAATGTCAGACGGCAAAAAAGAAACAGTTTATGACTTACTTTCTTCAAAAGATATTCCAATTATAGAAGGCGATGTATGGGGTGAACTTTATTTTAATAAGCCAAGACCAAAGCCTATAAAATCATTTGATAAAAAAGGTTTAGTACTTTATTTTTCTTCATTTTCAAAAACAGGCTTGCCAGGCTATCGGATAGGGTGGATAACTCCTGGTAAATACTTTAAAAGTATAAAAGGACTAAAGTACATGTATTCAATGTCAACATCAACCCTATCTCAAATTACAATTGCTGAATTTATTAGATGTGGAGCATACGACAAATGTTTAGAAAATTTAAGAAAAATCTACAACTCTAGACTCTCACTACTACTTCAATTTATTAGCGAATACTTTCCAAAGCAAACAAAAATTGTAAAGCCAAGAGGTGGGGCGTTTCTGTGGATTGAACTTCCTAAAACCATTGATTCTATTGAACTATATAATCAAGCACTTGTGAAGAAAATAAGCATTGCTCCTGGAGTACTTTTTTCAACCAGAAAAGACCTTTCAAATTACATCAGGTTAAGTGCTGCATGCAAATGGGACAATCTTGAAATAGAGAGTGCTATTAAAACTTTGGGAGAATTATGTAAGGGATTTTTATAATTCAAGATAAAAAACGGATTCCTTATATAGAACAGAAGAAGTATATTTCTTCACTAACCAGTCAAAGTATTTTTTAAAATACCTATCCTTAATTTTCTTGGATTCTATATGTTCAAAGACAGTCTTTTCCCAGAAACTATTTGAGGTATAAGGTTTTTTATTATTGCCTTGCAGATATAGTCTTTCTATTTTAAGCGTTTTTGCAACTGTTGGAATAAGTTTATTTGCTATATGAGTTCCTATACCTTTCCTTTGTAGTGTTTTAGACACAGCAAAGTTCTTTAAAATCCCTACTGAACTTCTTTTAGAAATAGAAAAACAAGCGATTGCTTTATTAGTATTTAAATCTTTAACAATATAAAAATCCTGATATTTTTCTTTACCAGTTAACCAAAGGGCTAATTTCGTTTCATGTAAGAGTTCTAAAATATAGCTCCAATCTTTTTTGAGGCATTGGGTTACTTTAAGATTATTAAAACCAGACTTCTTATTCATGTGTTCTTTAATATTAACTTAGCCTTTTGTGTTTCAACTATTTTATAATTAGAGATGAATAAACATTCAATAAAGCTCTTAATTCTTTTGTAGGAGTATAACACCATTCTTTTAAGTCCAATAGCTACTCTCTGTTCCCAAATACCCCCAGTGGCTATTAAGGTCTGAAATTATTGTTTTAGAAAATTAATCCATAAAGTTAATTTAAGATGTAATATAGATATAGCAAAAATTACAAGGGAATTAAACCATGACAGAAAATAAAAAGAATGAACTCGCTATAACAAAAGTAGCTCTGTTTGAAGGTAAAAAAATCAGAAAAG
Source organism: Candidatus Melainabacteria bacterium (assembly GCA_023250155.1). Classification (GTDB taxonomy): domain Bacteria; phylum Cyanobacteriota; class Vampirovibrionia; order 2-02-FULL-35-15; family 2-02-FULL-35-15; genus JAHFBD01. The sequence goes on along the minus strand of JAHFBG010000005.1, from coordinate 960 downwards.
TTTTTCATCAAAATGAATGGTGGTTTTCAATCATTGATGTAATTGAGGTTTTAACAGATAGTACTAGACCAAGAAAATACTGGTCTGACCTTAAGAAAAAGCTGCAAGAAGAAGGGTGTCTTCAGTTGTCCGAGAAAATCGGACAACTGAAACTTGAGGCTTCTGATGGCAAAAAGTACTTTACTGATGTTGCTAATACTGAAACAATGCTTAGAATTATTCAGTCAATTCCATCTCCTAAAGCTGAGCCGTTTAAACTTTGGCTAGCAAAAGTTGGTTATGAAAGAATACAAGAAATAGAAAACCCTGAACTTGCATCTAAAAGAGCCAGAGCTTTGTATGAAGCAAAAGGTTATCCACCAGAGTGGATTGAAAAAAGGATGCGTAGTATTGCAATCAGGGAAGAGTTAACTTCTGAATGGGGCAAAAGAGGAGTTAAGCAATCAAAAGAATATGGGATTTTAACTTCAGAAATATCAAAAGCAACTTTTGGAATGACACCTGGTGATTACAAAAAATATAAAAGTTTAAAAGGTAAAGAAAATCTACGAGACCATATGTCTGACTTAGAACTTATATTTAGTATGCTCGGTGAAGCCTCAACAAGAGAAATTACTGTAAAAAGAGATGCTCAAGGCTTCCCGGAAAATCTTCAAGCTGCAAAAGAAGGTGGTACAGTTGCAGGGAATGCAAGACGAGAATTAGAACAAAAAGCAGGCAAAAGAATAATCACCTCTGAGAACTACTTGCCAAAAAAGAAAAAAGAGTTAATGGGCGAAGTTAGTGAAAGGTGTTAGGATAAAGACTACTCAAAAAAAGAGTTATTTTAGGAGAAATTAACGCACGTTTGACACTTAACAATTACTTTTTTTCATAGAATGCAGAATTAGGATCAAATAAGGCATTTTAAGTTTGTAAACTAAGATTTTTGTGGGCCCCAAAATCAGCCCTACTTGAAGA